>NZ_AUDY01000010.1 GCF_000425705.1 Halobacillus kuroshimensis DSM 18393 | reverse complement strand
CCGGAAGCCATGATTCATTCAGATCAAGGCTTTCATTACACTCACCCTCATTTTCAATCTAGAGTGAAAAAAGCTGGCCTTCTCCAGTCGATGTCCCGCAGAGGAAACTGTTGGGATAACGCCCCAATGGAATCATTCTTTGGTCATTTGAAAGATATGGTGGATCATAAAGCATGTGAGAGCTTTAACCAACTAAAAGAAGAAGTGAACAACTATATAAGTAAATATAATAACGAGAGATATCAGTGGAATTTAAATAAGATGACCCCGGTACAATACCGAGGCCATCTCTTAGCTGCCTAAGGCTCTTTTTATAAACTGTCCATATTATGGGGTACAGTTCACAATCAGGAGTGCCTTATTTTAAAGAAGCAAGTTTTGTATAGACTTCCCCGAGCGTCCGGTAACCGTTCTCTCGTGCTTCCTTGACAGACTGAATCCATAAAGCAGCGGCGGCTTTGGCATCCGATAAAGCATGATGACGCTGATCAATCGATATCTCATACGCTGCACAGCATTCATCAAGCGAATTCAGAGCCTGGTCCGGACGATTCACTCTGGTGAGAAAAGTTGTATCAAGAAGGCGGTGATGAAACTTCCGCTTCATCGTCGTCCATGCAGCATGGTTCATAAACTTCCGCTCGTGGCCGGCATGATGCGCCACTAAAACATCACTTTGGATATACCTGTAAAAACCATTCAGAACTTCATTCAGGGACGGGGCTGCCTCCGTCATGTCATTTGTAATTCCGGTGAGACGGGTGATTTCCTCAGATATGGATACACCGCTATGGACGAGTGAATAAAAGGGTTCTTCTTCCACCTGCAAACCTCTGACTTTTACAGCCCCTATGGAAAGAATCCGGTCTCCCTGGTAAGGATGAAAGCCGGTCGTTTCCAAATCAAAGACGACTACAGGCAGATCAATAAGTGACAGATCCAGCACGTTTTTTTCTTTGATTTCGCGCTCCAGGTTTCGAATGTAAGCCTGGTTGGAAGCGCTGGTCTGGTTCAGGGATGAAAAACCGCTGCCCAGCCGCCCGGAAAGGTCCTTCACAAATTGAGCAAATGGATTCATAGCACACCTGCTTTAGATAAAATCTTCCCGGCGTACTCAAAGGCTTCTTGACTGTATTTCATCCATGCTTTTAACTGCTTCTTTTCCCCCGGATTCAAAGACTGTACAGGAATATAATGCACGTGGTCATACCCGTCCGACTTCTCTACTTTTTGGAGCCTGAACTGAAGGAATTCACTGAACTGCCGTTTATAAAAACGGAGAGCGGGATAATCGTCCTCCAGACATGCATACCTGGAAAGGGTCGAAGGGACATGCAGCTGTTTATAAAAGGCCAGAAGTCTCGCTGCGTTGACAAAAGGAAAATAAATCGTTTGTTTAAGGTCGAGGCTGCCCTGTCTGCTCCCTTTCTGTTCAGGCAGCAGCTGTCCAAATACGCCCCTTCCTTTTTTTATCAGCCTTACATTTTCAATAAGCCTTTGATACAGGTCATTGCGCTCCTTCAATGTGGAGAATATGATGTTTTTCACCGGGGTCAGCATGTCTTTTTCACCAATGAGAACTCGTGAATCGAAGAAAATCTGCATGTGCCGGAGAGCCTGCCAGTCCCCCTGCTGAAGCCACCCCGATACCTGCTGCTTCATTGCTTCTTCCGGCAGACACCAAAGTGGATTGGAGGACATGACTCCGCCTTCACATTCATCATAACCGACCACTGCGAGTCCTCGCTTAATTTCAGCACCCAGGAAGAGAAAATAATCCTGTTCAGATCTTCCCCCTGCAAAAATCAGCCCGTGATCCTGATCGCTCCAAATCGACTGCTCGCAGCGTCCGGCGCTCCCCATGAGATAAAAAGCATATGGAGCAGGCGGATTTCCCTGCTCACGTTTCACCCGTTCCTCTGCAAGCCTCATCGTTCTGGAAATGAGCTGATCATGGAACAAGTTCAATTGCTCCGAGTCGGATAACAGACCAGGAATTTCATTGTCCCGCCATATACGCAGGTCTTCGTAGCTTTCGTGCATCTTGACTCCATCCTTTATCTCCATTCAGGCACCGGAATTCGATTTCGGCGGGGTCAAGTTCTCCGGATACCCATATCCACCGTGTTCACTTATATCAAGACCCAGAATCTCTTCTTCTTCAGATACACGGAGACCGCCCATCGCCTTATCCATCACCTTCAGAATGATGAAGGAAACGATAAACGCATAGAGACCTGCACTTACAACCCCCAGAATCTGGACGCCCAGCTGTTCAAAGCCGCCACCGTAGAAAAGTCCGGGTCGACCGACAACAGCAAGTTCCGGCGTTGCAAACAACCCGTTGGATAACGTCCCCCATACCCCTACAGTCCCGTGAACGGAAAGAGCGAATATAGGATCATCGATTCTCCGCTTATCAAAGAATCTCATACTGAAAAATACGAACGCTCCCCCGATTAAACCAATCAGAACAGCCGCCCATGGAGCAACGAACGCACAAGAGGCCGTAATGGCAACAAGACCAGCCAAAGCCCCGTTCAGTGTTGTCGGTACATCGGCCTTACCTGTGACAGCCCACACCATAAGCATGGCCCCCACGGCACCCGCACCGGCTGCCAGCTGAGTGTTCAAGGCTACATAACCGAAAAAGGCATCCGCCACACCAAACGTACTACCTGCATTAAACCCAAACCATCCCACCCACAGAATAAGTACACCAAGAGCTGTAAAGACTTGGTTATGACCAGCAATCTCGTTGGAGGTCCCATCGTTGTTATATTTTCCGATCCGAGGCTTTAAGATAATAGTTGCGGCAAGAGCTGCCATAGCTCCGGTCAGGTGAACAACCGTGGAGCCGGCGAAGTCCTGCTTCCCGTGTTCGGCAAGCCAGCCGCCTCCCCAGATCCAATGAGCGATAACCGGGTAGATAAGTATAGAAAATAAGACGGCAAAAATAACATAACCCATCAGCTTCGCCCGTTCAGCGAAGCCCCCAAATGCAATGGTCATGGCAATAGCAGCGAACGCCAACTGGAACATAAAATCAACAGAACCCGCTAACCCTTCCCCCATTGTTTCTGCATCCCCGTAAAAGAACTGGGATAAGCCGACAAAGGCATTACCTTCCCCGTAAATCAACCCATATCCGACCGCCCAGAAAACAAGCGAGACGATCCCTACTGTAAAAACGGTCTTTCCTGCAATGTGACCAGCATTTTTCATTCGTGTTGAGCCTGCCTCCAAAAGGATAAAACCACCCTGCATCAACAAAACAAGAATCGTACAGACAACAATCCAGAGATTGTTCATTAAAAAAGCAGCTTCCATGACTTTTCCCTCCATGTTAGATTTCTTAACATCATATGATATATACTACTGTAACAAAGTCAGAATGTTAACACAATTGTTTGTGTAAGGATTCTTTACATTTCTTTACTTAATCCTACGGCAGATACGATGAGACCATTCTTTATTGATCCATAGATTAAGCCGGTTGAGAACGTGTCCTCAACCGGCTTAATCTATGATCTTACACTCGTGTGTGCGTCGGCCTTCTTATTCCATGAAAAAAAGCTCCCCCCGTAAATGGAGAGAGCCTTAACGCTTATTTATCCGGTTTTAAGATAGTCCGCTGCAGAGGGGCGCCGCCCATGGAAACATTTCGTTCCATAAAAACATAGCGTCTTCCATTAATTGAAAATATACCGTTTCCTTCGTAGGATGCTTCATATCCGCGATCCTTCAGTTCAGCGAGAACAGCTTTGACATATGGACCGAAATCAAAGTACCGCTGATCCAAATCCATTTGGATATGCCCTTTCCGGTATCCCATAAGCCAGTTGAATAACATATACAAACCGAAACCTGATACGAGTATCACAATAACTTGAATCATTGGATAGGCCTCCCTGTTCATCCTCTACTATACCGTACGAAAAAGATAAGGAAACCGTTTCAATTTGTGCTTTTTTTCTGTTTAATCCTGTTGCTTCGTCGGTGCCAGGTCAATTTCCCGAATGGTTACAGATGATGGCTGCTGATAGGCAAAGTAAACTGTCTCAGCGACAACGTCCGGCTCAAGACCTCCATTGATGGAGGCTTTCCAATCCTTGTAGCCTTGCTTAATGCCGTCATCAGATGTATGATCGAGCAATTCTGTTTCCACAACACCCGGGGCTATGATCGTGACACGGATATTGTCGCCGGCTGCTTCCTCCCGCACATTTTCCGTCATCGCATGAACGGCAAATTTTGTCCCTACATAAGCCGCATGATCCGGAAAGGTTTTTCTACCGGCAATCGATCCGATATTTATGATGGTCCCGCGCTGCCGTTCTTTCATCGAGGGGAGAACGGCCTGCATCCCATTCAATACCCCAAGCACGTTAACATCATACATTTCTTTCCATTCAGCTGAGTTTTGACTGGTAATGTCACCAAGAAGCATCCGTCCTGCATTGTTTACGATCAGGTCAACCGCACCAAACCGCTCCTCCGCTTTCCCTATGGCTTCCTTCAATGCCTTTTCATCTGTAACATCCACTTCCACTTTCATGACGTGATCTCCTGAAAATTCTTCCAGAAGATGCTGTCTTCTGGCCAATAGCAGGACATTAAAACCCTTGTTCACAAATAATGAAGCCGTCGCTTTCCCTATCCCGCTGGAAGCACCTGTAATGGCGATAAATCCCGATTTCATCTTCATTCCCCTTTCTTTTCTTTCACTCATGGGTAGTGTACAGTAGGAACCATGCAGAAAAAAGTACGCACTTTCATGTCAGATGGTGACATGAAGGTAACGTATGGAAAGGAAACCGTATGGAAAAGGCGCTTTATTTAAATGAGTTCGATGCGACGCTGCAGATCATTCAAGGAAAATGGAAAGTTCTGATCCTGTATGAAATTCATGAGTCCGGTTGTAGACGTTTCGGTGATTTGAAGCAGTATATACAAGATGTATCCCACAAAACATTGACAAGACAGTTAAGAGAACTGGAACAAGACGGACTTCTTTCCAGGAAGGTTTATCCAGAAGTTCCTCCCAAGGTTGAATATTCTCTGACAGAACGCGGGCGGTCCCTGATTCCTGTGCTTGATTTGATCTGTGACTGGGGGCTGCAAAATGTACCGAAGACGCAGCTGCAGCGTGTTTTATGTGAGGAAGATTAAAGGACGGCTCTTTAAAAAAAAACGCTCCATTCCTCTGCAGGGGCAGCTGAGGAATGGAGCGTTTTTTAGAATCCGTCATGAGTACTTACGTTAACCATGAACATTTATGAGCCGGCCATACAAGGAACTTTCGAACATTCTTCACACTCGCCGGCAATGGCGTAGCCTTCAATGGTGAATCCTTTTTTTCTAAGGACCCTTGCCGCCATGTTTTTCTCAACTTCGTTCGTGGAGATCAACACAAGCGGCTGATCCGGCAGCTCTCCTGCGTGCCGTTTTAAATAGGCAAGAGGCAGGCAGTACGCCTGAGGATACGGATCTTTATATGAAATCTGATAATCCCGTGTATCGACAACCGCTCTGCCTGTAAAAGATTTACCTGGAGTCATGGGAACTTTATGAACCGAGTGCACCGGCCAAATCCGATAGAGGATATGGTATAAGACAAACATAACCAGGGCAGTCATTACTACCGTCATGATCCGTCCCTCCTTTTCTAGTTGTATTTTATACCCCCAAAGGTATAAATGTCAACGCAGATCCCCCCATTTTAATGAGGGAGATACTGATTAATGGACCATCCGGCTGTGACCTTTCCAGAATTCCTTCCGGATCGCCACTTTTTGTATTTTTCCAGATGCGGTTTTTGGTAATTCTTCAATAAAGGAAATGCTCTTCGGCACTTTAAAATGAGCGAGTTTTTCCCTGCAGAAACGTACCACCTCTTCTTCTGTGAGCATTTCCCCTTCTCTGAGAACGATGCTTGCGTGCGGAACCTCCCCCCATTTTTCGTGGGGAACCGCTACGACCGCGGCCTCCAATATAGAGGGGTGATCGTACAATGTTCCTTCCACCTCGATGGAAGAGATGTTTTCACCACCGCTGATAATGACGTCCTTCTTCCGGTCTACGATTTCAATATAACCGTTTTTATCCACCGCAGCCATATCTCCTGTGTACAGCCACCCATCACGAATGGCAGCTGTCGTAGCTTCTTCGTTTTTGTAATAACCGTCCATGACATTATTCGATCGTGTAATGATTTCGCCTATCGATCTTCCATCGTGAGGCACTTGATTTCCCTGTTCATCCACGACCTTAACCCGGCTTCCTATCATACTGTAACCGGCTTTCGCCTTCAATCGATAGCGTTCTTCCGGCGCCTTTTCCCTATCCATAGACTTGAGCTCAGAGGTCGTAATGAGTGGGGAGATTTCAGTCATGCCGTACACTTGAATGAACTTCCACCCTAAGCCCTCTTCCACTTTCCTGACAAAAGCCGGAGGAGGAGCCGACCCCGCAATAACGACGCGGACATCCTGCTCGATTTTTGGATCAGCCGCTTCATATGCCTCAATCACCATATTCAACACCGTGGGAGCCATATGTAGGACACTCACCTTATGCTTCTCCACCTTATCAATGATGAGGGATGGTTCAGTTCTACGGAGCATCACCTGTGTCGCCCCATTTGCTGTATAGTAAAAAGGAGACCCCCATCCGTTTACATGAAACATCGGAAGTACATGCAGCAGGGTATCCTGATCTGATACACGCAAATGGTGCATCGATGATAAAGCATGTAAATAGTTCGACCGATGATTCAGCAACACACCTTTGGGGTTTCCGGTGGTCCCGCTTGTATACAAGAGAGAGGCCGGGTCCGTTTCCTCTACTTCAGCCCGTGGAAATGGATCGCCGGAAAAGGAGTGGAGCCAATGTTCATATCCCTGATCGGAGGAATCCCCATGGACAATCACGTGCTCCAGGGAAGGAATATCACCAGCAATGCCTTCAACCATTGGATACAACGTTTCATCAACAAGCAGAACTTTACTTTCACTATGTCTCAAAATAAATTGATAATCTGCCGGCTGCAGACGGGTATTCAACGGTGTCATGACCGCTCCGAGTTGAAAGACCCCGTAGAACCCTTCAAGCATTTCTGTTGAATTGGGAGCCAGATAAGCGACTTTATCCCCCTTTCCGACGCCGATGGACTGCAGGCCGCGGGAAAGCCGGTTGACCCTCTGATTCAACTGACTGTAGGTCAAGGAAAAGGTATCATCAATAACGGCTGTTTTTTCTCCATATAAATCGACCGCCCGATCCAGAAAATCTGTTAAGACTAAAGGTACATGCATGCTAACACCCTCCTATTTTAAAGCGCTTACAAAAAGTGTAAAGAAACTGTTGATATCGAGCAAGTTATCCATCCTCTTCTCCTCCGACGGAATTGCCGTCAGGATGGTAGCCTTCCCCCTGATTTACCTTCCGAAGTGAGAAATACCTGTGTCCCGGGAAAAATACCCGTGTAATCTGACACTCCCTGCCTGTAAAAACATCCTGGATATTCGACAACCCATCCGTTTTGGTCAACGACCAGCGCCGTTTCGTAATTCCGGCACCTGTACTGGAAAATCCGGCAGCCATCAGAATCCCCTAGATACGTATACGTCTGCATTAGTGGTATAACTTCCCTGCTCAGCGGCTGTACAGAGACCATTTTAAACGTTCTTTTCTCTCCAACCATCCATGAAACCCGGTTGATCGGAAGCGAGTGGGTGACAGGAGTGATCGGCATATCGACATTGGACGCCCCATCCAGCGCCTCCATATAACAGCCTCCCACCCACCACTTGTCCTCTTTAACTGCTTCAATAACGAACGGGTCTTTTTCTTCGTTGGTAAAAACCTTCAGCTTCTTCGTTTTCCAGTCATGACCAAGCCTTAAAACATAAGAGATGCGGCAGGGGCTGCTGCCACTGATCAACAGCACGGTACCGTTCACTTCCATACCATCTGCCCCTTTGTCTATCGTCACATATTCCGAACCGGCGGCATCAAGATGATCCCACATCATACGCTGCACCAATAGGACTTCCTCCTTTGTAATTTCGACACTGAGCTGCCACACTTCCCCCTCTTTATCCCCTTATTTTAGAAAGATTCGTTGAGATCCAACGATATTCCTTCCTTGTTTTACATACGGTTTAAATTCCTGCATACACTAGAAAAATCATGAAAAACTTCAACACTTTTGTGTATAGGGGAGGGGGTACAGTGAATTTCCGTTCTGATGCAGGTGTTCTAAAGAAGCAGTTGAAGAATGCTTTAAAATCGAGTCCACCACCACAGCTGGATAATAAAGAAAAAAAACTGTTGGAGACCATCAGATATAAAACGAAGAAAGCCAATCAGAACAATGTCACCCGTACAAAAGCCTATTTGGATTTCTTTCTCATTCACCCAGAAATCCACTGGGCTCTCCTTGCCCATTTAGTCTCGAGAAATGCCGGTTGGAATATGACCGATTTAAAGGGAACTTATCTCCCTAAACTGCTGACAGCAAAAGAAGCGGTCGATTTTTATATGTTTTTGGAACGGGGGAACTGGCTCATTTTTCAGGATGCCTATCCTCAACTTCTTCTCTATGAATACAGCCGGAAGCGGGGAGAGCCCCTTTGGCATTTGTTACCCTCTCTGAATGTATCCGCCTTCATGCGCCCTTTCTGGGAACGTTTCTGGGAAAGCGGCTGCAGTGAAGAAATCACCAAAGCCCTGATTGTAAACGAACAGCATTATATTGAAAATCGTGTACTTAACAACTCTCTGTACATGCAGACAGTGATGGATAAAGTCATGTTTAAGCTTCAGGAACTCATGTCCATGAACCACATCCTTTTCCCTTATCTGACACCTGTACAAAAGCGGATAAAATTGACGGGTGGGACGGTTCACCATTTCACTTCCGTAAATAAACGCGTATCACTGGGGCGTTCCCTCTACGACCTCCTCTATTCTATAGAATCACGGCTGGAATCCATCATTCTGTGGGCCGAATCCCGTCCTCATACCGGATCAAGAGCGGATTACTGGCCTGAGTTATTCCTTATGGAAGGGAACAGTTCGACACCTGTATCATCTTCAAGTCCATGCAGAGGGCTTGGGAGAAACAAGCTTTTCAGTCCGGCGCTAACAAGTGCCTGGGATGACTGGATCCACCCTCCCGCGGAAGAAGGAGACTGGTTTACCGATTGTCATGTGCTTCGTCTGCTGAAAAAGAAACCGGAAAAATTTTCAGGAGAAATAGAAGCTGCCTGCTGCCAGTCTCTGGAGGAAGTCCACACCGCGGTCCAGGCGAAACAAACCTTTTTTCCGTAATCAGAGATTCTCCCTAATGTACGTAAAGCAGGCAGCACCTTGATCAAGGTGCTGCCTGCTGTTATTCTCCTACAACCAAAACCTTCTGTCCCCTACCCTTTAACCGCCTTTGTCGCAATCATCGTCTTTATATACTTATCGATAGTCCGGCCGTCTCCAAAATCATCCTCGTAAAAACCGGTCATCAACAGTCCGGCTTCGATCTGTCCTTGAATCTGATCTTCAAGCGTATGTCCAAACTCTATTGCCTCGTTTTCCTCAACAGGATCTTCCAGTCCTGAATACGGAATCGCATGAGCCACTTCAAGCTTTCCTTGCTCTTCTTTCTGATCATCAAACAGATATAGCACTGGATTCATAAAACCAGCAATCAATGTGCCTTTTGTTTTCAACACCCGGGAGGCTTCCTTCCATACCGGCCGGACATTTTCCACAAATACGTTGGAAACCGGGTGAACAATCAAATCAAAGGTTTCATCTTCAAAAACGGACAAGTCAGTCATATCTCCCTGAACGGTTTGAAGCGAAAGCCCTTCCCTTTCACTGACTCTTTTATCCTGTTCCAACTGAGCTGCCGATAAATCGAATACCGTTACGTCAGCTCCTGCGGCAGCGAGCACCGGGCCCTGCTGTCCGCCTCCGGAAGCTAAACACAAAATTTTCAACGTATGGACAGGAGCAGGAAACCAGTCCATCGGCACCTGACGTACGGCCGTCACCCCGACGGACCAATCACCAGCAGAAGCCTTCTTAATGACTTCCGCATCGACCGCTCTTGTATAGCGGACCTGATCCTCGACTTTTCGATCCCAGGCTTTTTCGTTGTGCTTTGTAATTTTCGTCATTCATTTTTCCCCTTTTCATTGGATGGACCGGTCCCAGTGATTTTCAATTTCCAGAAGCAGATACTTCTGGTCTTTTGGACATCAGTACTCCATATACAATTCCTCTGCGCGGTCCGACCTCCTTTTATAATCAAGACGTCCTTTACTTTTGTTATCCGCATAATGTCTTGAAATGGAAGATTGAGGTATCCGCCTCCCTATCCTCCATGGATCATTAATCCATTTTTACCTACGGCTGTATATGTACGCTTTTTCATAGTCAGCACATACCAGACCGCGCCCGCACTGATGAGCCCTCCCTCAGGAAGCACGTAACGTGAATAACGATCACCCGTAATGAGCGCGGATGCCACGTGTAAACTGCGGTCCACTTTCCGTCTCCCCTTTCACACCTCCTTACGTCACTCCGTTTGCAAATGTTTCACTTTTTTCAAAAAATTCCGTTACTGTTCCATCTATTCCTTCTTCTTGACAGTAAACCGACCGGTATGGTTATATTGTATTAAGATATACCGATCGGTTTACTTGAAAGGAAGGGGATTCATGAATAAACAATTAAATATACTGGCTGCGACAGGCTTTATAATCATGTGGAGCTCAGGGTTTATCGGAGCGAGGCTCGGGACCGATGAAGCAGCTTCTATGACGGTTTTGATGTGGCGTTTTATAACGGCCGCTACTATTTTGGGAATTTGGTGGTTATGGAAACAGCGTACCCGTTTGAGTCTTAAGAGTGTAATGACACAGGTGTTGATTGGACTGCTGGCTCAGGGAGGATACTTATACTGTGTATTCCTTTCCGTGGAACAAGGAGTTTCAGCAGGGACCTCCAATTTAATAACGACGCTGCAGCCTATAGCTGCGGCACTGCTGGCGGGACCTGTTTTAAAGGAAGGGACATCACGTAAACAGTGGATCGGATTATTCATCGGCATCACAGGCGTATTGTTCGTCGTTTACGGTGATCTAGGAAAAGCTTCAGACGTACCGATCTGGGCTTATGGACTATCATTTGCTGCCATGATTTCCCTTGTCATCGCCACACTATTTGAAAAGACAATCAAACGTCCCTTATCTTTAATGGATGCGCTGCCGATTCAAACGGCCGTAACTGCAGTTTTCTTTACAGTCATTGGGATAGTAACGGACAATGCGGCGCCCCCGGCTACCTTTGATTTCTGGTTCGCAATCGCCTGGGTCGCCGGTTTGTCCACCATTGGAGGATACGGTTTTTACTGGTTGAACTTAAAAATCGGCAGTGTCACAAGAGTCAGCAGTCTCCTTTATTTAACACCACCTGTAACAATGATCTGGGCTTATGTTATGTTTGGAGATACAATTGGTTTCTTAACCCTCTTAGGAATGATAATATGTTTTCTAGGTGTATGGGTCATTCAAAAGGCAGAAGCCGGTCCTTATGAGACGGATCCATACAAACAGATAGATGGAGGTGGCTTGCATGGGTGAAACGACAAAAATGACACCGGCGGCCAGGCGGATTCTCGATACCGCTTCAGAGCTGTTTTATTCCAAAGGCATCCATGCTGTAGGTGTGGAAACAATCGCAAGTGAAGCTGGTGTCACCAAAAAGACCTTGTATGACCGTTTCGGATCCAAAGATCAGCTTATTGTAGCGTACTTGGAAGAGCGGGATCAAAAGTGGAGGAAGCACCTGTTCTCCTGCATGGACGAAGTTCCGGACGATCAGCCGGTGGATAAAATCCTGCGTATTTTCGATGCCCTTGAAAACTGGATGAGCACACGGAACAAAAGAGGCTGCGCCTTCGTAAATGCCCTGGCTGAGCTTTCTGAAGAAACCCATCCAGGACGGAAGGTTATTATTGAAGAGAAAAAATGGCTGAAGGAATTGTTTGCCTCTCTTTTAGGACAACTGCAGCTGGAAAATCCTGATCCTATAGCAGAACAATTGTTTATTCTTCACGAAGGATTAATGGTGACCTATTCCCTTGATATTTATGAACGAGGGACCGCTGGAGCGAAAGAAACGGCACACATGCTCATTCAATCCGCAGACTATAAAAAAGAGGAAGCCTGAATATGAGGCTTCCTCTTTTTTGCTCATACAGCCTTTGTTTCCTTCTCCTCACCTGTTCCTGAACGCTTTCCCTTCACATGCTTCAAGAGAGCAACAATAAGAAAACTGACAATCACAAGCAGCAGCCAGGAGCTGATCTTCCCCACGTGAACAAGCGTCCAGGCTTCCTGCTGGCCGGGATACTGCCACGCACCGAAAAATGTTGCAATGTTTTCAGCAATCCAGATAAAAAAACCGATCAGGACAAAGGACAGAACGAGCGGCATTGAATATTCCCGCCCATGAACAATATAAGTTACCCGTGTCCGAATAAACAGGAGAACGACAAGGGAGGCGAGCCACCAACGGATATCAATCCAGAAGTGATGAAAGAAGAAATTGAGGTAAACCGCCCCTGCCAAACCTCCGGCCAACAGGGAGGAAGGCCAGTGAACCAACTGTACGTCCAGTCTCCTCCAAGCTTGACACAGATAACTGGCTACACTGGCATACATAAATCCGCTGTACAACGGGACTCCCCAGACCTTACTGTATCCGGGCTCCGGATATGACCACGAACCCATGTGCACTTTAAAGATTTCCAATGCCAGACCGATGACGTGAAAAAGCGTGATCACCTTCAGTTCATCTTTTGTTTCAAGACCGAACCGAAGCATCAGCCACTGCGTCAGTAAGAAGAAGATCAACAGCCAGTCATAACGTGGAAGAACAGGCAGCGGGAATACCTGCGTAACTGCAAGCGCTGCAAAAATGATAACCGGAAAGATGCATGATAGTGCCTGCTGCCAGCCAAAGTGAAAAAGCTGATGCACAGCGTCTGACACCTTATGAAAACATCTATGTTTCATCACGTTCATCCTCTACATACTCCAACAAATCACCAGGCTGGCAGTCCAAGGCTTTACAAATGGCTTCCAAGGTGGAAAAACGAACGGCCTTCGCTTTACCATTTTTCAAAATGGAAAGGTTGGCCATCGTTATCCCCACTTTATCCGCCAGTTCTGTCACACTCATCTTCCTTTTCGCAAGCATCACATCTATATGAACCCTCACCGCCATCTCATCACCTCACACCGTCAGATCATTTTCTTTTTTTATTTCAAGTGCCTGTTTAAGCAGGGCCTGCAGGACCGCAGCGAAAACGCCTATGACAAAGGACGCTGCCATGAAGGCAAGGCCGGCGGCAATCAATCCAGGAGCATCATCCACTTCCCCTGCTCTGTAAAAGAACGGAAACACCAGCACATAAATCGCACTGACCGCAAAAGCACTCCGCTTGATTTTGGCTAATGAGTGTACCGATGCCTCGGAAAATGCCGCTTCTTTTTCAATCAGCCGCAGCAGGCGGAGTGCCTCGTATAAGGCGGTAAAAAAAGGAACAGCCGCTGCATACATCCCGATCAGCACAGGATAATGAGAACCCCACATCCCCCTTGCTCCCGCTTCTGTCCAAGGAAGCAGAAACACGCATAAAATCAGCACTCCCAGTCCCAGCACATAAATCACAGCCGTTAAAAATATCGTCGATCCTTTTTTCACTTTCCTCCCCCCATTCTTGTTTTCTATTTTATCGATACATTTATCGAAAAACAATAAATTTTTATTCATAATCAATATTCATATCTTTGCAGTACAAGTTCTCTATTGACCCACCATCATCTCCGTACGTATAATATCAAAAAAGGGACACTGTCCCAAAATGGAGGTTTTACGATGAATAAAGTGCTGTTGATCGGAACTGGTGAAGTTGGCAGTCATATTATGGAATTTCTCGTTCGTGATCCTAAATGCCCGGAGCTGGTGGTTTGTGATATTAATGAGGAAAACGGCAGGAAGAAAGTGCATAACGCCTTAAGCGGAGCGGCCGTCCACCGTTTGTACCCTGAAGTTACGTTCAAAAGGCTGGACGTAACCAATGTCCACGAAACAGCTGATCTCATTAATAGAGAGCAACCAGACGTAATCATTAACTGCGCCGTTCTTCAGACATGGCATACCATTCGCAAGCTTCCTAAGGAAATCTATGAAAAGTTGAGCGCAGCCAGTCTGGGAGCCTGGCTTCCATGCCAGCTCGCCCTTGTCTATCACCTTATGCTGGCCGTCTGCCAGTCTTCTGTTTCCCCGCACGTGATTAATACAGCTTTATCCGACCTGGTCAATCCTGCCCTTGGGAAACTCGGACTTGCCCCTACCATCGGCATTGGGAATGTGGATGTAATCGAACCTTCTGTAAAACTTTCAGTTGCTGAAACCCTTCATGTACCGGCCGACGCCGTAACGATCTACCTGGTCATCCATCATCAATGGTGGGTCTATCCAAGAGAAGCCGGCTATCAGAAAGCCCCGCATTATATGAAAATCATGGTGCATGACCAAGATGTTACGAGCCAGTTTGACACCGAACAGCTGCTGTGGGACGCCATCAAACAGTATCCGGAGGGCACAGCATTCACGACCGTTTCCGCAAGCTCCACAATTAAAAATATGTTTGCCCTCCTCCAGCCGGCCAAGTGGTTTACACACTCCCCCTCTCCTCTAGGACTGCCCGGCGGGTATCCTGTCTATTTGAGCCGGGAAGGGGCTGAACCCGTCCTCCCAGAAGGATTGACGCTGGAAGAAGCCGTTCAGATCAATGAAGCTTCTGCCAAGCTGGATGGGATTGATCACATCAGCGAGGATGGGGCCATTTATTATTCGGACTACACCCATCAGATTTTGAAAGAAATGCTGCATTTCGATCATGCCAGCTTCAGACCGGAAGACAGCCTCCAGCTCGCAAAAGAAATGATGAGCAGTTATCAAAAGCTCGCTGCCCGGTACCCGTCTTAAAAAGTCCATCCACTAAAAAGACGTGGTATGATAGAGGGAAAATGCGTTTGTTACGTAAAGGAGGTCATGCGATGCCTGCGCGTATTGCAGCCATTGATAATGCGATTGACATATTAATGGTTCTCAGCCAGAACAAAGAAAAGAGCATCCGGGAGCTTGGCGGCCAGCTTGATATCTCAAAAAGCACGCTGCACCGGACGCTTCAGACATTGGAATCCCGAGGATTTGTTAAACAAGACAGCGCTACACAAAAATACTCTCTTGGTTATCAAATTCTTGAACTCGGTGTTCAATTAAAGGCTCATCACGAATTAAGAAATGCAGCCGTTCCCCATATGGTGGACCTGCGTGACCGGTTGGGGGAAACGGTACAGCTGGCTGTTATGGAAAATGATCAGCTGCTGATCATCGAAGCGGTGGAAGGAACGAAGGAATTGAGGTTTTTCTCCAAAGCAGGCCAAACCCTCCCCGTCACGTATGGTAATTTCGGAAAAGTATTTCTGGCTTTTATGGATATCGACGAGCGGGAGAATTATTTAGCCGGCCAGCCACTGGAGAAATACGGATCCCTTTCCATTGTCGATCGTAGCGAATATATAAAGCAGCTGGAACACGTAAAGGAAGAACGGCTCTCCAAAAGCGTGGATGACCCGATTGATGGGTCGATCAGCATGGCCGTACCGATTTTCAGCAAAACCGAAACCGCCGCAGCCCTCTCCATCGTCGGTGCAAAAACCAATCAGCTCCTGGCTGATCAGGAAAGATGGGAGAAACTCCTCAAAAAAGCAGGAGAAGCTGTATCAAACGAACTCTCCAAAACATAACAAAAAGACAGACCGCTGCCCCGCAGCGGTCTCAGCTTGTAGAGAAACCCCTGTTTCTTTACAAGCTTTTTTCTTTCTTACCGCCAGGAGCGAAAGCGCCTGTTCTTTCCCTTTTTGTTTTCCACGCAAGTGCGCAATAGCGCAGCCCATGCCGTTCTTTTGAACCTGCGTACACGAGGAGCGTTCGTTGGGGACGCCTGCGGGAACAGCACGAGCCGAAGATCCACTTCGGCAGGTGTTCTTCCTCTCCAAGTCAACGGAGGCCGTGCCCGCCGTAAGCATCCACCGATAAGCGGAACGCGACCACACACATGTCATGCGATAAGTAGTATTTTCCGGACACGATGAACCCGGCCTTTTTGTGTTAAACGTCGGTTTTCATCCTTTACACACGGGCGTTCACGTCAGCGACAATGGACGTAATGATGTGAAAGGAATCCCATTCTCCATCAGAGTAAGAAATAATCGGATATTCCTTCGGGAACAGCTTCTTTTGAATGTCACGATCGGACAGTCCGGATTCGTGAAGGTGCTTGACTTCTCCATAGAGGTGCTGCAGATGGTCCAGTTTCTCTTCCAGGCGGCTGCGCCCATCCTCTATATAACCGGCATGACCACAAAACATCGGGCCAAAATCGTAAGTGAGCACCTTTTGTATGGAATCCATGATCTGCGGGATGGATTCCTCCCGCATGATTACCTTTGTCTTCGGCCGTACGAACAAATCTCCTGAAAATAACAGACCACGATCTTTGTTGAACAGGGAAACGTGATCCACAGCATGGCCCGGAGTTTCAATCACTTCCCAATCCAAATGGCGGGAGGAAAGCTGAGACGGGTATGGGACAGGATGAAAGGCTTCCCGAAGCCCCCACGTCTTCCTCCGGTATTCCGGGTAAGGAGCAAATTCTGTACACGTATCAATACCAGATGGGTGAACATAGATCGGAGAACGGTGGTGCTGCTCCAGCCACGCAGCAGTCCCTGTATGATCTTCATGGTTATGTGTCAGAGCTGTCACATCTATCGGCATGCGTTCATAAAACGAAATGAGTTCATTTTCAAAATGTCGGGTGCCCGTATCCACAATCATACCGTCTACGTAATACGCATACACACTGCCCATATGAGGGACGACCATTTCCACACATGTGACCTGCTCTTTTTCAAAGACTTGAAACATAGGGTTCACTCCTTTTTTGATTCTTTCCCTATTGTAACATGAATGAATAATCATTCACTATATAATAAAGTCATCAAAAAATAAATAGTCCCTGCCGTAGAAGTGTTTATGTCTAAAGTGGTTGCACTGCCTCCTTTTTCGCAGGAATCACCGGGTCCCTGATCCGTTTGGAAAAACATGCGGTTTCTCTGCAAACTAAAAAATAAGCACCCCTGGAGGGCGTGCTTATTTTTTAAAGCTTTTCCAATCGAGTTCACTCTCATTAAGAAGCTCTTCAAAACTCTTATTGGCTTCTCTGCGCTTTCTTTCTTCCATCCGGCGATGTTTTTCCTGTTCTTCCCGTTCTGCTGCCTGCTGTTTCCATTCATTCTGCTTCGACTTGAGCTTGGATAAAACATCGGCGTTCAGCTGGGAGCCCAGAGAGCCTTCTTCCAGTTTCCTTTTACTCATATCGTCGCTCCTTCTTTCACGTCTTTGATCGGGATGATCGGATTCAAGATACCATCAGGGCTGGAAAGGCGGAAAGTGCCACGGACAAAATCAAGCTTCATCTCCTTTTTGAAGAAAATGGCCTGCTGGTTGTCAATAATGACCGGATAATCCTCATTTTCCACTTTCTCATCCGTCGTCCGTTCTTCATGCTCCAGACGAAGGGTCGGGAGTCCGTTCACTCCACAGCCGCACCCTTCGGTATCATAAAAAAGACGGAGAAGCGGCCGGCCGGCTTCCTGTATCTGCTCGAGCTGTTGTTTAGCTTCATCTGTGATGCGTAGTTTCATCTTTCATCCCTCCTGTCCTTCTATTGTAAAAAATCCTTTGACAAAGAACAATCGTTTTGATTTTATTCGGCATAATGTCCGCCAACTAGACGGCTGCGATGTCGAGCTGTGCCGGCGTCCGTCCAGGAAACCGCCCGGAGCAGCATATCCTGGCCGAACCGTTCACGAATCTCATCCATGACATAACCGAGGTCACGTTTTTTATCCCTTCCTTGATCAAACAAGTCCAGCTGAACACTGGCATCCTCCGTAATATTGCCAAGCGAAATGGATATGCGGCGGACGACTCCCCCGTGGTAAAAGCGGTGAAACAATGTGAGGCAGGCATGGTAAATATCCATCGTAATGCTTGTCGGCTGGTTGATGGATACAGACCGGTGAAAGCCGCTGCCATCTTCCCTTTTACTGTAGCCGATACCGAGCGAAATCGTCCGGCCCGCATGGCCCTTGCGGCGCGCACGACGGGCCACCTCCTCACACATTTCCAGGATAACATACTTCACTTCCTCAGGGTCCGGATAATCCCTGAGGAGAATCTGACTTTTTCCATAGCTGACCTGGCCATGGATAATCGGAGCTCCCGGATCGGATAAGTCCACCCCATTCGCATGGTAATAAAGCTGATTCCCCATCACACCAAATGCCTTCTCCAGTCGTTCCAGCGGGAATTTTGCCAGCTGGCCGACTGACCAGATGCCCATCCGGTTCAGCCTGTGCTCCATCCGCGGCCCGATCCCCCACATCTCAGACAAGGGAGCGACGGGCCACAGTTTCTCCTGGAAGTTCTCAAACGTCCAGCGGGCTATGCCCTTTTTTTTCGCTTCCAGATCGAGACACAGTTTTGATAACAGCATATTCGGTCCGATTCCGATGGCGGCATCCAAATGGAAGGTTTCCTTCAATTCATTAATAATCATCCGTGCCGTCTCATCCGGACGGCCGAATTTCCCCTTGTTCCCCCCAACTTCCAAAAAGCTTTCATCGACACTGTACGTATGGATGTTCTCTTTGGGAACGAATTTATGAAAGAGGTGCGTGACTTGTGTAGACACCTCCAAATATTTCCTCATCTGAGCGGACACAATCACAATATCCGGTGACGATGGTATTTCAAACAGACGGCTCCCCGTGCGGATGCCGTATTTCTGTTTCATGGCCGGTGTAGCAGCCAAAACAACGCTCCCTCTCCGGTTCATATCCGCAACGACGGCCAGTGGACAGGTTAAAGGATCAAGCCCGCGGTCAATCGCTGCACAGCTGGCGTAAAAACTTTTCATATCTACACAGAGGATTCCACGATCCGGATAGCGGGTGTAATCAATATTCGGATTGCTCATGCCCCTTCTCCTTTCGTTTTTACTACTATTATGCGAATATATGTTCGTGTTTGCAAGTTCCAATTCCTGTCATCCTGCTCCTGAATATAAAAAACCTCCGGGCAGCAGGCCCGGAGGTGGGATATCCTTATTTTTTCTTAAACTGTTTATGCATGATTTTTTCGACCGCTGAAGGTGCCACCGCGTAGACTTTACTTCCTGAATTCATCCAGGAAGGCAGGTTGATCTCCCGCTGTTTCGTGAATAAGCGGCTGATGACAATCCTTGCCACCTTATTCGGATCCAGCATCATCTTATCCACGGCTTTTTCATAATTCCCGCTCGGGTCCGCCTGTTTAAAAAAGTTTGTACGGACAGGGCCGAGATTGACGCTCGTAACATGAAGGCCGAGCGGCTCTACTTCCATCCTTAATGCGTTGGTAAACCCGAGTACCGCATGTTTCGTAGCGGCGTAAACAGCGGATTTAGGCGTCGCCATCTTTCCAGCCTGGGAGGCGATATTCACAATATGCCCTTCCCCGTTCTGAAGCAGGTGGGGCAGCAGTTGATGAGTCGCGCGGAACAACGACGTCACATTGACCGACACCATCCGGTCAATATCCTGCCAGTTTGAATCGGCTACATAATCGAACACTGCCACCCCTGCATTGTTAATCAATGCATCAACAGACCCCTGCTCATAGCAGATTCTGTCAATCGTGTCTTTCCATTCTGCATCATTGGACAGATCCGCTTTATACCATGGGCAGGATGTGCCGAAAGTGCTTTCAATGGTTTCACTCATCAGTTCAAGTTTATCCTCTGACCTGGCCGTCAAAATCGGAACAGCACCTTCTGATGCTGCATGGATGGCAAGAAACTGTCCGATTCCACTGGAGGCCCCGGTAATCAGGATCTTTTTTCCCTTTAAACGTTCATTCATGTCATCACCCGTTCATTTCGTAAAATTTCTCCCCTTCTATGATAGACGTTTTCAGCCGATTTATCGACTCCAAATAATCCAGCTGCCCTACAGTCTCCGACATCGTCAGCCCAAGCTGGGATTCTACATGCTTGGGAAACAGACGCTCACATATGTCATAGGCACGCTGCGGTCCGTCCTTAAACATGCGGAAAACTTTTTCCGCCCGCTGCTCCTGCTTTGTCAGACGCGTTTGTATAAGAGCGTTCACGTCACCGAACACCTTCCCATGGCCAGGGTAAACCGTGTTCATGTTCAAAGGAAGCAGTTTTTTCATGGAAGCCCGGTACTGAAGAAGAGGCTTCGGCCGTCCTTCTCCCGGACTGTAGGCAGGCTCCAGTAAAGGGTTGGAGGAAATATGGGCAAGAAGATGATCTCCCCCGATCAGGGCACCGTCCTCTTTGCGGAAAAAGGACAGATGGTTCTGGGCATGACCAGGGGTTTCAAGCACCTGCCATTCGTCATGGCCCGGAAGAAGACGGCCTTCTTCCAGGAGGTGCGTCATTTTCCCCTCTGCCGTCCATTTCAAAGGTTTTTTCAGTCCTTTCAAAAGGGAATCAAAACGCTCCGGGACACCCGATTCCTTATACATCCACTTAAAAAAAGATTCGTACCGTTCAAAGAAGCCGTCATCCCTCTCCAGCCACGGCTTCAATTTAGGATGACCTGCGATCGTCTGGACACGTGAAAAACGATCCACCCATCCCATATGATCCGGATGATGATGAGTAAGGATCACCTGCTCAATATCCTCCGGCTGGTACCCTGTCATTTTCAACTGATCGACAAGCGCGTTCCAGGCATCTTCTGTACGGACACCGGCATCCACAAGGGTAAGGCGGTCCCCTTTCAACAGGTACGTATGGACATCTCCCACCGCATAGGGCGTCGGCATTGTGATTTGAGTAATTGTATCTTTCAACGTTTTCATACCCTTCCTCCAAACTGAATGAACATTCATTTCTTATATTGTACCATGTTTCTTTTCGGATTTCCCGTGTGCGGATGTTTAAATATCCTATAATTCGTAATACTCTTTCTAGTAGCACTTTTTCAAACACCCTTCAAAAAAGTCTTACAATTCTTTATACTTTAACGCGTCTATGTAAAAGAAAGAACTTTTTGAAAAGCTGTAAGGAGGAGAATCATGGAAAAACAGGAGAAAAAAGGGCTGACAATGCGCCTGCTTGACGGCGTGGAACGTGTCGGGAACAAACTTCCCCACCCTGTTACATTGTTTGCTGTTTTTGCACTGCTGGTTATCATTGCTTCATGGATTGCTTCCACAGCAGGTGTTGAAGTGGAAGATCCCGCTTCAGGTGAAACCCTGCAGGTGGTGAATCTGCTTTCCAGTGAAGGTATTAAATATATGTTTGAAAGTATGGTTGAAAACTTTGTAGGGTTCGCACCGCTTGGAACCGTGTTGGTCACGATGCTGGGTATCGGGATTGCTGAGAGGTCCGGATTGATCAGTGCGATGCTCCGGGGTCTGGTTACTTCCGTGCCACGCTCATTAATGACCGCGTCCCTCGTTTTCGGAGGAATTATGTCCAGTATGGCCGCAGACGCCGGGTATGTCGTACTGACGCCTCTCGGCGCCGTACTGTTTGCCGGCCTCGGCCGACATCCGCTCGCAGGACTTGCAGCTGCTTTTGCCGGTGTATCCGCCGGGTTCAGTGCCAACCTGCTGCTGACCGCTCTGGATCCACTGCTTGGTGATTTAACGATTCAGGCAGCTGCTACCATTGATCCGGAGTATGCGGACACGATTTTGTATACGATGAACTATTACTTCATGATTGTCTCTGTGTTTGTCTTAACGATTGTCGGTACCATTGTAACAGATAAAATCGTTGAGCCGCGTCTTGGCACGTATAAGGGTGGCGTGAAGGAAGAAGTCAACTACTTAACAGCCCTTGAGAAAAAAGGAATGACAGGTGCTCTGATCGGTTTCATCGTGACCATCGCTCTCATGGCTCTTCTTGTTGTCCCGGAGTGGGGGCCGCTGCGGGATCCGGATGACTTTCTCGCTTCACCATTTTTCCACAGCCTTGTTCCTGTTATCTTGATTTTGTTCTTTGTCCCAGGATTTATTTATGGAAAAGTGACGAAGGAAATTAAAAACGATAAGGATGTCGCCGGGCAGATGTCCGATACGATGGCTTCCATGGGCATGTACATCGTCCTTGCCTTTACGGCAGGACAGTTCGTTGCCTACTTCAACCATACCAACCTTGGTAAAGTCATTGCCGTCAGTGGCGCGGAATTCCTTGATAATCTCGGCTTTACAGGCATCGGGTTAATCATTGCGTTCATTTTTGTCGCTGGTTTCATCAACCTGTTTATCGGAAGCTCTTCCGCCAAATGGGCCATCATGGCGCCGGTTTTCGTGCCACTTATGATGCAGCTCGGCTATTCACCGGAACTGACAACCCTTGCCTACCGGATTGCAGATTCTACGACCAACGTCATCTCACCGTTGATGCCGTACTTTGCGATTGTGATTGCTTTTGCACAAAAATATGATAAAAAAGTGGGCATTGGTACACTGATTTCCGCCATGCTCCCATATTCCATTGCATTCTTCATCATCTGGATGATTATGCTCCTCATCTGGATGATGACAGGTCTTCCAATCGGTCCTGGTGCCGGTTTCGAATACAATGGATAATCAAAAAGCCTGGAATGATTTTCATTCCAGGCTTTTCTTATGTGTTTCAAGCTTTAAATAGTTCGTGAATCGTTTCGGTTACGATTTTTGGAAGCTTTTCAAAACTGTAGGTCAACTCAAGCCGCTCCGTCCACTGGTGAGGGTCCCTACCCAGAGGGCCTACGTTAATAATCGGCATTGTGATCGATTCCATGTCCTCCGCCGGCCATTCAAACCCATTTCCGTGAATCGGCATCTGTTTCGTCAAATCCGTCAGGGACGAGCGGGCGGATGTCGGGCCGATGAAACTCAAGTCTGACAATCCTGTAAAGTACTCCACCACTTCGAGTTCTTCACCATAATGTGTCCGGGCATAATCCATAGCTGTCTGCGCTCCGTGCTGGATCATTGGATCGTGGTGCGAGGAAACCGCCGGGTAGAACGGTGGACTGTAAAAAAGAACAATCATCGGACTGATATCCTTACACAGGGAAGCGAGACTCTGCACGAGAGTCGTTGAGAAATCACGATCTCCCTGATCACGCAGTTTAACAAGCCGGTTCTGCCGACGTTCCACTTCCATCTCCCCATACCTTTCGACCGCTTCTTTGTAAAGCTGGTCATACGTAAGGATCGTGATATCCGGATGAAAGGCTGACGTCTGGGTGCCTTCCAAATAATACGATGCCTGATGATGATAATGATTGATGATCTTGGCTTTTGCACGTTGGGCGGCCAGCAGCAGCTTCTCATTCAATTCCTTGATCGTCTGCTTCATATACAGGACGTTGTACATGGCCACAGCTGCCTGCGGGGTCTGTACGGAATATTCAAATTTCAAGTCCCGCTGCATCAAACTGATCGGCGGCGGTGTCCGCTCCTCCCCGACCTTTTCGATAAAGGCTTCATTCAGCTCCATTTCCTGAGCCAGATAGCTGACCATTAAATTGGCATTCAAACCACCGAAGGGCTCCCCTGCATGGGTTTCCTTCCCGTAACACAGGAAACCGGGCAGCGCTTTCCCTATGGAACCGGTATATAAATAGTAGGCCGGATCACCAGGATACTTACTGAACATCGGCTCGCCGTTCAAAGCGGTCTTATACACGAGACTTTCTTGTTCTTTGATTTCCCTCAAGGCCGGGAGTGCTGCCAGCATCCCTTCAGAGTTCACTTCCTCATCGGGGACCGCAATGAGCAGTAGATTCCCTTCAAATTCACCATTCATCGCCTTTTCCAGAAGAGACAAATGAACGGTTAGACCGGCTTTCATATCCATCGTCCCCCGCCCGAAGAGCCAGTTTCCGGATTCCAAATCCTTCAACGCTTCTTTTGGCAGGTCGCTGCTGTTTTTATGTAGTTCCTGTGTTAACTCACGTGGATAGAACGCCAGATTCTGATACGATCCGTAATCTTCGACACCAACGACATCCACATGAGCAAGCAGGACGATGGTTTCCTCCGCTTCTCCATTTTTCACAAGCGCAGTGAGAAGCTGTCGTCCATCATCAAGAGGATGCCGCTTGAGGTGATCGGGATGCTTTTTATAATAATCCCTGTCCTCCAAAATATAATATAAGTATTCAATGATGGCGATCTCTTCATCACTGTTCGTAATACTCGGATACTCCACCAGCGAACAGAGCAGATCCGTCAATTGTTCTTTCGTCTGCCATACCTTCATCACTCCACACTCCTTGTTGACTTTTCACAGAATATCAAACACAATCAGACTCATAGAGCCCACTTGGAAGAGGTGACCCCCTTGGTAAAAACACTCGTTTATGCCCACAGAGGAGCAAGTAAACTGGCTCCGGAAAACACCATGCCCGCTTTTGAGCTGGCTCGTCAGGCTGGCGCAGAGGGAATTGAAACCGACGTCCAGCTGACGAAAGACCAGGTTCCCGTCCTCATCCATGATGAAAACCTGAGACGTACGACGAATGGAACCGGGTTCGTACAAGATTATACATATGCGGAACTCCGGCTTCTTGATGCTGGAAGCTGGTTTTCGCCGGAATTTTCTGATACATCCATTGTATCACTAGACGAGTTCCTTCGCTGGTTTCGGGACCAGCCGATGTTCCTGAATGTGGAATTAAAAACAAATGTCATTGAATACAAGAATATTGAACGCATCGTCTACGATTCCTTAAAGCGGTATCACGTTCTGGAACGGACCGTCATATCAAGCTTCAATTCGGATTCTATCGAACGGATGAAAAAAATTAACCCCTCCGTAGAGACAGCCTTTCTCACCTCTACAAAAATGAGGCGGCTTCCTCACTATGCGAAATCCCTGCAGGCCGATGCCCTTCATGTGAAACACCGCCTGTTGGACAAACGACTCGTTAAACAGGCCGCCAAGGAAAAACTGGCCCTGCGCATCTATACCGTCAATCGACCGGCCCTGATGAAAAAATGCTACAAGCTTGGAGTCAATGGCATTTTTACCGATGTGCCGCACCTTGCTCTTGAATACAGAGATCTGCACCATAAACGGAGTGGACGATAATGCTGTTCTGGATCTACGTGCTGACAGCGGTTGTATGGTTCGTTTTACTTGTTGATTTTAAGACAGGGATACGGAAAGTCCCCTTCCTGTCTTCAGCCGGCCTTTCACATTCAGAGCCGGTGGCGGACATTTCCATTATCATCGCTGCGAAGGACGAGGAAACAGCGATCACCCAGACGCTGGATTCCCTTGTTCAACAAACCCTCCCTCCTAATGAAATCATCGTCATCAATGACCGCTCTACCGACAAGACGGGCACATGGATTGATGAGGCGGCTGCCCGTCATCCGCAGATTATCCCTGTTCACGTAACGGATCTCCCGGAAGGCTGGCTCGGTAAAAATCACGCCCTTCACCTGGGAGCCTCCAAGGCCGGAGGAGACTATCTAGTATTTACAGATGCGGATATCCATTTCCACGAGGATACCCTCCGATATGCCGTGAAGCTGATGGAAAAGCATCAGCTCGACTATGTAACAGCCGCTCCTGATCTCAAGGCCGGTTCGTTCCTTTTAAAAGGTTTAATCTCTTTTTTCTTATTCGGGTTCAGTTACTTGAAACGACCATGGACCGCAAATGATCCGGAGTCAAATCAAGGGATGGGAATTGGTGCCTTCCAGTTCATTCGAGCTGAGGCGTATCAAAATATCGGCGGCCATGAAAAAATGAAAATGCGGGCGGACGATGATCTGGCTCTTGGTCAGCGGATGAAAGCCGCACGTTACTCTCAAATGTTCGTTTCCGCTACACAGCACCTCTCTGTTGAATGGTATCCAGATCTCCCTTCTGCCCTGAAAGGGTTTGAGAAAAACGCCTTTGCCGGACTGAACTATTCATTCCTGCTTTCCATTTCTGCTTTATTTGGTGTCTTTCTATCCCAGGTCCTTCCCTTTTTCCTTTTGTTTCATCCCGATTCCTCCGTGCAGATGATTAGCTTCATCAATGTCCTTTTGTTATTTTATTTATATATCTTATCGACCCGGGCGTTTACAACGTATCCACTGTGGCTTGCCTCTGCCCTCCCGCTGTCCGCCGTTCTGTTTCTCTACATGCTGACACGGGCCCTCATCCTGACATGGTTCAGAGGCGGCATTGAATGGCGGGGAAGCCGGTATTCGCTGCGTGAACTGAAACAGAATTTCCGGGACACCAAGGAGGAGTCTGAATGAAACATCAATTGTTCCAACCCTGCACGATAAAAAACGTCACGTTAAAAAACCGGATCGTTATGTCTCCCATGTGTATGTATTCCTCACACGAACAGGACGGAAGAGTCCAGCCCTTCCATCTCGCCCACTACGAAAGCCGCGCTGCCGGCCAGGCTGGTCTTGTGATGATTGAAGCAACCTCCGTTCTACCGGAAGGAAGGATCTCCCACGAGGACCTCGGCATCTGGGAGGATGACCATATCGAAGGATTGAAGAAGATCAATGATGGCATTCACCGTCATGGAGCTGCCTCCGCCATACAACTTGCTCATGCCGGACGTAAAGCGAATCTCCAGGGAGAGATTTTCGCTCCGAGTGCAAAAGCATTCAACTCTTCGATGAAAGAACCTGTGGAAATGTCCAAGGAAAAAATTGAATCAGCCATCGAAGCTTTCCGCAAAAGTGCCGAACGTGCAGAAAAAGCCGGATTCGATATCATCGAACTTCACGCCGCCCATGGCTACTTGATTAACCAGTTTTTGTCCCCGCTCACCAACTTCCGGACGGACCAATACGGAGGCAGCCGCGAGCGCCGGTACCTCTTTCTTCGTAAAGTCATTGAAGCCGTCAAAGAAGTGTGGTCCGGTCCATTGTTTGTACGGATATCCGGTGAAGAATATCATGAGGATGGGAATACCATGGATGACTTTCTTTATTTCTCCTCCGAGATGAAAACGCAGGGAGTGGATCTCATCGATGTCAGCTCAGGGGGCGTCGTCCCTGCATCCATCGATCCTTACCCCGGTTATCAGGTGACATTTGCTGAACAGATCAAGCACGGGGCGGATATTGCGGCAGGAGCCGTCGGGTTAATCACCAGCGGGGTACAGGCAGAGGAAATTCTGCAGAACGAACGGGCCGACTTGATCTTCATCGCCCGCGCTTTTTTAAGGAACCCTTACTGGCCGAAACAGGCTGCTGATGATCTTGGTTATTCATTAGAAGGACCAAGGCCGTATACAAGAGCCTGGTAAAGGATGCACCTCAACTGCCGGATCCAAGTCCAGCAGTTTTTTGTACCATATGAAGTGAGTTCTCCTTCCGCGGATGGTATGATGGAGAAAGTAGGAGTGTGTTGCTATGGAACTATTTTTTCTAGGGACAGGATCCGGAGTCCCATCAAAAGAGCGGAATGTTTCTTCGCTCGTTTTACGAATGCTCGAAGAACGGGGAACCACATGGGTCTTTGACTGCGGGGAAGGCACCCAGCAGCAGATCCTGAATACAACGATAAGGCCCCGCAGAATCGAAGCTATTTTCATTACCCACCTGCACGGCGACCATATATACGGGCTGCCCGGTTTATTAAGCAGCCGGTCCTTCCAGGGCGGCGAGAGTCCTGTAACCGTTTACGGTCCTCGCGGATTAAAAGAATACATTGATATCAGCTTGAGATTAAGCGGAACACACCTGCGTTACCCTCTGTATGTCGAAGAGGTTGAAGAGGGGCTGTTGTTTGAGGATAAACAGTTTATTGTTGAAGCTGTCCGTCTGGAGCATGGGCTTGAGAGCTTTGGGTATCTCCTAAAGGAAAAGGACCAGCTCGGTGAACTCCTCCCATCAAAGCTGCAGGAGCTTGGTATCCATCCCGGCCCTCTTTATCAGCAGATTAAAAGCCGGCCGGAAACAGAGCTCGAGGATGGACGAATCATTCGACGGAACGATGTCACCGGTCCCCCTAAAAAAGGAAGGAAAGTAGCCATTCTTGGTGATACCCGCTGTCTTCCGGAGCTTGCAGGGACCTTGAAAGACTTTGATGTCCTCGTTCATGAAGCAACATTTGCCGGTGATCAGGAGGAAATGGCCTTTAATTATTTCCATTCCACCGTGAAACAGGCCGCCTCCCTTGCTAAAGAAGCCGGCGTGCGCGAGTTGATTCTCAACCACATCTCATCCAGGTACCAGGGAAAAGCTGTCCAGCAGCTGCTGGATGAAGCCAGGGAAATTTTCCCGAACACGACCATTTCCAAGGATTTTTACCAGCATTATATTTCCAGAAATCATTGAGGAGGCCCTAGGATGCATACCATTGTACAAGCACAGAAATCATGGTTCCAGGAAGGTCACACGAGAAGCTACACCTTTCGCAGGGAGCAGCTGCAGAAGATGAAACAGATGCTCACCACCTTTGAAAAACCGATTTTGAATGCATTAAAATTTGATTTGAACAAATCCGAATATGAAGCCTATGCCTCAGAGATTGCTTTTCTTAAGAGTGAAATCGACCATCATCTTAAACAGTTGAAAAATTGGATGCAGCCGACAAAGGTTAAAGCGCCTCTCACACATACCGGTTCAAAAAACTACATCAAAAAAGAGCCATTCGGAACCGTCCTTGTCATTGCCCCGTGGAATTATCCGATTCAGCTGGCCCTCGCCCCGGTGATCGGAGCCGTTGCGGCTGGAAATACGGTCATCCTTAAACCCTCCGAACTGACACCGACCGTTTCCTGGGTATTGAAAAAGATGGTGGAGCAGTACTTCCCTTCCTCCTATATTACTGTTGTGGAAGGGGATAAGGACGTGACACAGGAGCTGCTCGACCAGCCTCTGGACTACATCTTCTTCACAGGAAGTGTTCCGGTTGGGAAAATCATCATGGAAAAAGCGAGCCAACGGTTGATTCCAGTCACACTCGAACTTGGCGGGAAGAGCCCGACCATCGTCCATAAAGATGCTTCCGTAGACCTTGCTGCCAAACGGATTGTCTGGGGGAAATTCACCAATGCCGGGCAGACCTGCATTGCTCCGGACTATTTGTACGTCCATCATGAAGTGAAGGCTGACCTGATCCGATCGATGAAGAAGTACATCCAGGAGTTCTACGGAGAACATCCTCTCAAAAACCCGGACTATACGAAAATCGTGAATGCCTCCCACTTTGAGAGACTTTCCAATTATTTAACGTCCGGTACGACCGTTGTCGGGGGAGCTGTCGATGAACGCCAGGAGAAAATCGCTCCCACCATCCTCGATCAGGTGACTTGGGCTGATCCTGTGATGCAGGATGAGATTTTCGGACCGATTCTTCCGGTCCTCACCTATGATGAACTGGATGAGGTGGTTGAACAGATTAACGAACGTCCAAAACCACTGGCCCTTTATTACTTCGGAGAAAATGAAATCGAACAGCAGCAGGTGCTCAACCGCATTTCATTCGGTGGAGGCTGTATCAATGACACCCTTTACCATATTATCAACCCTCACCTCCCCTTCGGGGGCGTTGGTGAAAGTGGCATGGGTCATTACCACGGCCAGGCCAGCTTTGACACGTTCACCCATCAGAAGAGCATTACAAAACAAACCACTAAATTCGATCAAAGCTTCCGTTATCCCGGTTCATCCCTTGGACTGGCTATCATGAAGCGGATCTTCGGTTAATTAAAAGACTCTGTTAAATTTTAGAGTTGATATTACTACAAAAAGGAACTTCCAATTTTATGGGGTTCCTTTTTTTGGTAATTGACTTATTGAACTAAAGTCCCTTTTGTTTAACACTTGAATTCGAAATATCTTGAATTCAAGTGTTAAACTAAGCGTCCACTAGAACTATATAAAATCTCATATATAACCTTTCATTCTAATTACTTTTCCACCAACTTCTGGACCGATTTCATCCATTCCGAATGAACGATAAAACTTGATCGCGTGGTTATTTGATGGAGAGACTCTTAGATGATACTCACGAACTTCATTGTTTTTAAAGAATTGCTTTGCATATTGGTGTAAAACTTTCCCTTTACCTTGTCCACGCATTTCCGGTGTTAAATAATACAAGTTTACATACCCAATTTTATTGCCTTCGTATTTATGAATAGTTAATTCAAGTTGTCCGATATATTTACCATCTTCTTTGGCTAATACAAAACCTTCAGGAAAATCTCCGATTTTTTCATCTAACCAGCTTAAATATTCCTCTTCTTCACCGAAACTCATAGTATCCCCAAAACTTACATAAAATGAATCTTTCCGAAATCTAACTACTGTATCTTGATGTTTATTTATATCAATATCCTCAAAGATCATTTTAATCCCCCTTCGTAAATATCAAAACCCTTCTTCAACTATCCTTCTCTGTGAGCACAAAAGCTTTCGTCTTTATTGAAGAATAGCCCACACCAGCGAAAGGCTTAGACTCAAGAGATTAGAGTGAAATACAAACTACTCTGGCTATTATCTTAATAATTTTTCGAGCTTAATTTCGTCTCTAATAGGAATACCATCGTTACCTTCAAATGGAATTTCGGGCTTCAATTCCCTTGCTTTTCCAACTGCATTTCTATATAAATCTGCTAAAACATAACCACGTTTTTGGTAAAACTTCAGTGCTAATAAATTATCATTAGTGGTTATAAGGTTTATGTATTTACATTCATTCTCTAATGCACCTCTCTCAACTGCTTTTATAAGAGAGGTCCCGATCCCTTTATTTTCTTCTGTGCTATCCAAAGAAATAATTCCGCATGTATCGTTGGTAATTATATAAGTAATTAAACCAATAACTGCCTCGTCATTATCTAATACCGCATATCCGTCCAGTTTACTACAATCATAAATCCCAGAAGAAATAACCATTACTGTACTACCCCAATGCTGCTTGAAAAAATCAATTACTTTAGCCTTGGAAATATCACTTATTGCTGTAATCTCCATTAATAGCCCTCCTAAGTATAGATAGTTAGAATGTCACGCATTACACATTAGACAAAAACTCTATTGAGTAATTGCCCCCGTTTCTTTAAGACTTGAATTCGAGTGGTTTTTACGATGTGTTACTACGCCCAAACTTGCCTGTTATAGGAAAAGTGAAACCGCCTAGCGTTAATCCTAATACAAGTGACCAGTTCATTTCACCGAATATGAAGTATCCGAAGAGAATAGCAGCGACTGCATAAGCGAGTGCAGAGATAATGCGATCCTTAATTCTTTTATTCATATTGCAATTCTCCTCCTACTACCTATATTTAATCTCTGTCCTTACTGACCTCTATTACCAGCGGAGTACATTCCCAAACTATACCAATGTAAAAAAGGCGATCCTTCAATTGAAGAAACGCCCCCTATAGTTGAAGACTTGAAAACGAGATATTCTTAATATTAATGATTAGGGTTATACACAAGTCTGTGATCTTTTTTCTTACCATCTTTAAGTTCAGAGGCTTCTTTGGTGATTACTTGGCAGTATGAAAACAACCTTTTAAATTAAGAAAAGTAATCCAAATAAACTTACATCTCACTAACAGCTTCCTCAAGTTGAGAAATATGATCCCATTCAATAGCACCTTTTGGTAAGTTGTGGTCATGATTGTACAAAGCATGTAAGAGCTCCCTTATGCTTTTATAAGCCTCATCATCCCTAGTCAACTCCATAAGAGCATTATAAGGTTTGTCACTACTTACTTCCTTGCTTAAGAAAGCAGATTCGAAGTTTTTAATAGAACTTACAAGCCTTACCTCTTCAGGATTAGAATGTCGCTTAACAGAATTCAAAATATTTTTATTTGTTCCCCAAGCCGCACTTTTACCTCTATTTTTGTTTAAAGGTGTATCACTATCATGTAACACTGAATAACTACAATTGAAGTGATTCAAAATTTTAACTAATGAAGCAATCGTTGCTTTCCCTCTCGCTCTAATCACATGAGTATCTTTAAAGAAATCGCCTTCATTATTAATTACATACTTAAATGCGGTATATTCAGTGTCACCCTCAACAATAATTGAACGTCCTCCAAAGAAAAACTCAGCTACATATGGATCAAATTGATTTAAGAGTTTCAATAAACGTTTATCATCTTCATCAAGTTGTACTTTATCAGGTCTGAATAGTGTAGTACCCTGAATAGCTCCATCAATATCTCTTTCTACTCTAACAATTGTAGTGTTATCTCTAGATAAATCTATGAATGCTGGAGAATGTGTCGTCACCATCACTTGCCAGTTATTAGTTTTAGGCAGGTCGTAAAGTACTTTACATGCTTCTCTAATTGCACTTGGATGCAAACATAATTCTGGTTCATCAATTAGTAACACATTAGGTCTCTCTAATGAACTTTGACGATCTTTTTTACTTTTCTTGTGATATCCATTCTCTGTGATGAACCTCAAAGCAGCCCATAGGAGTGTTCTTCGTGCACCACTACCTTGCTTTTCGATATCACTTTTAAAACCATTCTCAGGACCCATTAATAATTGAGGTGAACTCTTAAAAAAACTAATTGACTTCTCTATCTCATCTTCAGGTTTGGCATCAAAACTAACTTGATATCCTGGGAATACTTTATTTATTGAACTAGTTAGTTCAGATTCAACTATTCTTATTTGAGATTCCGACTCGTCAACAATCTTTTTCTGTATTCCCTTTATTTGTTCTAAAAGCGAACCAAATTCAGTCTTGTCACCATCTGCTTCTATATTTGAAGTTACTTCCTTCACTTTTTCATTTAGAATAGACTCTAATATTTTAATAATTGATTTCGCTTGATCCTCTGGGTTTTCAAATGCATCCACCCTATGAGGTTCTGGCCTTCGTGAGTTTGCAACATTAGCAGCCCCCCATGGTACTTCTTCAGCCCAATCATTGATATTAGCATCATAACCTTGTCTTCTTGGAGAGCCAGGCTCTGCCCATTTCCATCTTTCTCTGACTATCATTTCACCGGATGAATTATCGATCCATCTTTTCCCTGGTGAGTTTTCTGAATTAACAATAGAGTATAATTCAATTTCGGGTGCATTATTAGGATCTACTACCTTATTAGGAAAATCATCAATAAATAACTTTGCATTATTTGACCCTTCTGACATTACTACTTGATAAGCTCTTAATATGGAGCTTTTACCTGCATTATTAGGTCCTACTAAAACCACAATCTCATCCAAATCGATTGTGACAGGTGTTGGTCCAATTGCTCTGAAATTCTTAATTTTCAACTTATGTAATCGAGGTCTTGATGTCGCAACTTCTTCATCAGAAATTTGTTGGTTAGAATCTCTCATTCAAACTCCTCCTTTTTCCAAATCATAACATAAATATTGGTAAAAGAAGGTGTTTATCTTGAATTCGAGTCTTCAATTAACCTGCCCTTTAGCGAAAATACTCTCTAACACCTGAAACTAAGTCAGGTACAGGAAATAGGTCTCGTCCATTTCAACGATACCCTGGAATGTTGAACTTTCCATCTGTTTTAATGCCGAAAGAAGCTTGTGCCTCCAATAGAACAAGGTTACGTGGATAACGTCTCCCATCAACTTGGCTGCTAACCCTCTATCATACATTCAATAAACTTCATCCAACGATGAAGATGGCGCGAGCGGTATATAATATCAACATTAAACTTCAGCAGAGCCAATAAAAAAAGACACTCCGTTTTTCATGAGTGTCTTTTTTTCTATTAATCCTGTTGTTTTTTCAAAGCTTCCTGCAGGGAGACTTGCTTCAACTTCCGTTTGGAAAGAGCAATCGAGAGCGCATAGGTCAGCATAATGACGACAAATCCTGTAGCAGCCATCCACAAGGATACATCTGTCGGAAGAATGAATCCTGTCTGCTCTACGAGGGAATTCATCAACTGCCCAAGTGTCAAACCTGCCAGAGGTATCGAAATCAAATAAGAGAGCATAACAACAGGTGTATAAACACTAAGAACAAGCTTGGATACTTCACTGTTGTGATAGCCCATGACCTTGAACAAGGAGATGGAAGGCGAATTTTCCTCCACGATCAAATTCGTCAGCAGCGTAAGGACGATGACACTGATGACGACAGCAAAAACAGCCATTCCGATCACCGATGACCGCGTAGCTCCGGATGTCGCTTCAAAACTGTCAATCACCTTCTGCTTATCTTCGATTTGATAAACATCCGCCCCCCGTTCCGGTTTTTCAGCCTGCCAGACGGCACTGTAAGCATCACCGGGATAGCCGAGAAATTCGTTAAATACCTCCCGGGGCAGGTAGATCTGACTGCCAATATACACATCAGCCACTCCCGCTACCTGAACGGTCATTTCCTCGTCATTTAAGGAGTTGGTAAGCGTTATGTCCTCCCCTGCCCCGACACCAAGGACTGCCGCAGCCGGTGTACTCAGAACAGCACCTTCCTTAAGTTCGGAGTTGAGTTTTTCCTCGTCAGAAAGAAGATGGATATAAGGGGTGCCTGTTTCGATTCCATATCCCGTCAATTTTGCATCCTGACCTTTTACATTCACTTCGCCGACAGTAAAAGGATCAGAACCATCGGCTGGTTCTTCCGTTTGTAAAGACTGGTAATAAACCGCATAATCGTAGGTCATAATGTCCTCATACGTCGTTTCCACCAGTTGATCCATACTGTTGAATGTAATAAAACCAAACAGCAGTAAAACGGTTGAAAACATGACACCAAGGAATATATAGAGACTCCTCGCTTTGTTACGTACAAGGAGACGCAGTCGGAACCGTTGAATAAAGCTGCCTTTGTTCAATAACGGAAGACGCTCCAGCCACGATTTCCTGCCGACCGTCACTTCTTTCGGGCGCAGAAGTGTCAAAGGCTCGACTTTTAAAGCCCTGTGAATCCCCCACGCTGTCAATGAGAGCATGAGCACCAGAGGAATAATCAGACCAATGACGAGCACCATCGGATTAAAATCGAACATAGATAAGGCAGGTAGATTGAAATAGTTTGCATATAGATTAGATAACGGAACGGATAAGCCGGCACCAGCTGCCAGTCCGAGAACCGTACCACTTAGGCCGATGACCCACGCATAGCCGAGGTAATGCCGAAGCAGTTCATTCCTCCGGTAGCCAAGCGCCAGCAGCGTCCCGATTTCCTTGCGCTGCATCTCGATCCGGCGTCTCATTAAAAGAAGGACCATCGCTGCAGCAAGAGCCAGAATGAAGAGCGGGAGCGTATTGTTCATACTTTTTGCGCCTTCAATTTCCGTATCCACGAACTGAATCCGGGGGTTGTCACCGGCTTCTACAAATTGCAGAATGGTCGTCTCCGCACGGACAGCCTCCATGAAACCATCAGGAACCTCTCCATCACTGGTCCAGCCCGTGATTTCTGTCTGGGACCGGGAAGACCATTGATCCATGACACTTTCTGAAGCTATGGCTATACCGAATTTCTCGGCATCGCTGATCAAATCCGTCAATTGTTCAATCATGTAAATATAGTCAGGAAGATAAACAAATCCTGTCACTTCCATCCGTTCTCCGCTGATTTCCACCTCATCACCGATATGGAGATCATTTTTTTCAGCGAAAACGGAGGAAACAGCGATTTCACTACCGTCTGTCGGGTTTGAACCCTCTGATAGATAAGGAAGGTTGATTTCTTCTGTTTGTGAAAAGACCCTGAGTACTGAATCGTCTACATCAGCATCATAATAGGACCTGGCCTCAAGGGTGACATCAAACTCCTCCTCCCACTCCTGCAGCTTGGAGGAGTCCACAGGTTCAGATGGTACGAAATGGAAGGTCTCCTGTTTATAATCTTCGGTAAACCTGGCATTCCGCTCTTCCAACGTCGTCACAGCCATCGACAAGGAGACATACAGTGTAACAGCCAGCAGGAGGAGCAGACTGACACCTGCATATTGAAATTTCTTCTCTTTCAGTGTACGGATCATCGATTTTTTTAAAATCATGACCACGTCACCTGCTCAGGGTCCACTAGTGTCTCGTTTTCAAACGTCTCTACGATTTCCCCGCTGCTCATCCGGATCACCTGATGGGCCATCTCTCCGATTCCCTGGTTATGAGTAATGATGAGAACGGTCGTTCCGTAGGTTTCGTTCACGTATTTCAGCAGCTTCAAAATATTCTTACCCGTATCCTCATCCAGGGCTCCCGTAGGCTCATCACATAATAGGATGTTCGGATTTTTGATTAATGCACGGGCGATGGCCACACGCTGCTGCTCTCCACCACTCAATTGAAAGGGGAATTTAGCTTTTTTATCAAGCATTCCCACTTTTTTCAGCGTATCCTCCATAGGAAGCGGATTACTGCTCAACTCCCGGCCGACTTCAACATTTTCCTCGACAGTGAGAGTGGGAATAAGATTATACTGTTGAAAAATGAACCCAATGTTTTTTCTTCGATATTCCGTCAGCTGTTTGTCCTTCAATCCATCAAGCGTCCGGCCATCCACTACAATCTGTCCTTCGTCATAGCGGTCGATGCCGCCGATTACGTTCAATAGTGTGGATTTACCCGATCCGGAAGGTCCTAGAATTGTGACAATCTTTTTGTCCGGTACAGTCAGGCTCGCCTCACGCAGCGCCTTAACCGTCACCTCTCCGCTTTGATACGTCTTTGTTACCTTTTCTGCGAAGATCGCCATTTCATCATCCCCATTAAAAAGTTTTGTAATATTTTATGTTTTATATTTCATTTTAAGTTTACAACACCCCTAAAAAAAGTCAACTACTTTTGAAATATTTATATGATCTTATTTCATTTTTATCACATCCATCTGATCTGTCCATTGATCTCTATATTTGAAAGCAAAAAAACCGGACAGAGCTTTGTGTGCTCTGTCCGGCTTTCTTTAGAAAGAGGGAAGGTTGTCCAGGTTGTTGGATTGTATGCCATCCGGCTCACTGCGCAGATGGTCTTCCCCATCCTTACCACGAATCAGGTTCACGTGTTCCAGCTCACCGCTGCGCGCCATATCGTGGGCCTGTTTATAATCGACCACACGTCCTGACGACAGCTGCATCTCAACAATGCTTCCCTGCCCGTTCTTTTTTACAGCGACAATTCGTTCCGGCATAGTTCTCAACCTCCTCCTTTATAGAATCCCCTGCAGCCTTGAAGCTATGAACAGTAAAGAATGGAAAAAGCAGCCGCTTCCGGCTACTTTTGATTACATGTCGTGCGAAGTTTTTTGTTTTTGACGGGAATGACGGGCCTGCTTGGCTTTGTGTGAGCCCTGCGCCTTTTCGCCATATGCCTGATCCGGACCGAGAGGAATGTCCGGACGCGTTTGTTGTTTGGGTCCCATGCGGCGTCCACCCATAAGAAACCGCCTCCTTATCTGCGTTTTCGAGCAGGCTCCGGCCCCTCCATCATCGTCGCCCCTGGATAACTGAGGCTCTGATCACGGTCGGACTGGACCTTTCCGGACTTTTTCAATTTCTTTTCTTGTCGATCTCTACCCATGATTCCTTCCTCCCTTCCTGTTTAGTATGAAACAAAAAAGCGGAGTCATGCCTGGGAATCACTTTTTGTAATCGTCCAGAAAGTCTTTTTGAAAGCTGGTGGATACTTTAGTTTCATCCGGATTCGTCAACGTGCGGAAAGGGTTTTTCCCATATTTCTCCGTGAGTGTATCAATGGTTTTATACAGCTTTTCCTTACCGGCATACTGCTCATAATTGAATAGATCAAGCTGCTGGGTGACCTCGGATTTTTCTGCGAGGTCACCGGCGGTTACACCGAGAAGCCGGACAGGGTCCTGATTCCAGTGCTGGTCAAAAAGCTGGATGCTGTGTTGGAACAGTTCATCGGGTTTACTGATGAATTCCTGGAGCTGGCGGCTCCTCGTCACCGTTTTCCTGTCATGATACCGGATCATGAGCTGCACGTTCCTGGCGAGGACCTTTTTCCCGTTCATCCTCGCAGCAACCTTATTGGAAAGACGGCGCAGGACGGTTTGGATTTCATCCTCGTCCGTCGTGTCATGAGGAAGCGTCGTGGAAGTGCCGATACTTTTGAAATCATGCACAGCTTCAGGGTCCACCGGTCTGTCGTCCAATCCGTTGGCTCTGTTCTGCAGGCGCTCTCCATTTATACCGAGGATCCCTTTCAGTTCTATGACGGAGTGCGAAGCAAGTCCGCCGATCGTTTCGATCCCAATTTTTCTTAACTTCTCTGCTGTTTTTGATCCCACGCCATGCATGTCTTCAATCGGAAGCTTCCAGAGCGTATGTTCGAGATCCCTTTTCCTTAAAATGGTTATCCCCATGGGTTTTTTCATATCGGAAGCCATTTTCGCCAGAAATTTATTGGGAGCAATCCCGATACTGCATGGAAGGTCAAGCTCTTCGGCTATCCGCTGCTGAATGCGTTCTGCAATTTCAGGAGGAGAACCTTGGTCGGAACACTCGGTAATGTCCATATAGCCTTCATCAATGGATACAGGCTGCACGAGAGAGGTCACATCGGCAAGAATTTTAAACATCTCTTTGGATGCTGTGCGATAGCGTTCAAAATTCGGCCGCATCACCATCAGGTCCGGACAGAGCCTTCTGGCTTCTCCAAGCGGCATTGTCGTTTTCACTCCGTATTTTCTTGCTTCATAGCTGCTCGTCACGATGATCCCGCGGCGTTCTTCCGGATTTCCGGCAATAGCTAAAGGCTTCCCTTTTAAGCTGGGATCAAAGGCAGCTTCCACTGAAGCATAGAAGCTGTTCATATCCACATGAAAAATGACCCGCCCTTTTTTTGGATACCACTTTGAAGCCATACATCTTTCCTCCATTAGAACATTTGTTCTTTTATTATAGCATAGACCACGGGATGTATGGAGCGGACTGCTCGCAGAGGACACGCTGCATCATTCAACTGAAAAAACGGCCGAAATAAAAACCCGTACGGTGGTTGTGGATCACCGTACGGGTTGTGTACCGGGGAAGGAACTCTTCCTCTTCGTTATGATGCTGCTTCTTCAGCAATAGCTGTAATAAATTCGGCAATTTTTTCAAGTTCAGCTACAGAGATGCGCTCATTGGTCGTATGGATTTCTTCGTAACCGACGCTCAAGTTTACCGTCGGAACTCCGTGGCCGGCAATCACGTTGGCATCACTGCCGCCGCCGCTGCGGAGCAGTTCGCTTTCCCGGCCGATTCGTTTGGCTGCCGAGCGGGCCACTTCGACCACTTCGTCACCAGCCTCCTGTTTATAGCCCGGGTACATGACCTGGATATCCAAGTCCACTTCTCCACCCATTTCTTCTGCTGTTTCATAAAATGCCTGTTTCATTTTTTCGACCTGCTCTTCCATTTTCGCAGGGTCGAGCGAGCGGGCTTCAGCGAGAATTTCGGCATGATCGCACACGATGTTGGTTTTCTGACCACCTTCAAAGCGACCGATATTCGCTGTCGTTTCCTCATCAATACGTCCCAGAGGCATTTTTGCGATGGCGCGTGACGCCAGCGTGATAGCTGAAACCCCTTTTTCAGGAGCTACACCGGCATGAGCCGTTCTGCCTTTGACGACAGCATTGATTTTCGCCTGTGTCGGAGCAGCCACGACAATATTTCCAACCTGCCCGTCACTGTCAATCGCATAGCCGTATTTCGCTTTCAAGAGGGAACTGTCCAGAGCTTTCGCACCGACAAGGCCGCTCTCTTCTCCGACTGTAATAACGAATTGAATATCTCCATGCTCTACGCTTTGTTCTTTCAGAGAACGGATGGCCTCAAGGATCGCAGCAATCCCTGCTTTGTCATCCGCACCGAGAATCGTCGTTCCGTCCGTGACGACATACCCGTCCTCGATGGAAGGTTTCACGCCGTTCCCTGGCACAACGGTATCCATATGCGAAGTGAAGTAAATCGTATCGGCTCCATCTTTCGAGCCTTTGAGATTACAGATCAGGTTGTTGGCTCCGTGACCTGTCGCGGAAGCCGCCTCATCTTCCAGTACTTCAAGTCCGAGGTCCGTAAATTTCTTCTTGAGTACTTTGGAAATCTCTGCTTCCTGCGTTGTTTCGGAATCAATTTGTACGAGTTCTAAAAATTCGTCCAGCAAGCGCTGTTTGTTGATTTCTGCCATGGATGTTTCCTCCTTCATATGTAACCACATTCCTCTTTGTACGTTAGCGGAACGAAAGAATCATGTCAATTAAAGAGGAATATTTCCATGCTTTTTATAAGGGCGTTCCTCCCGCTTGTCCTGCAGCATATCCAAAGCCTTTACAAGTGTGCTCCGCGTTTCCCGTGGATCGATGACATCATCGATCATCCCGAGCCCTGCAGCAACGTAAGGGTTGGCAAAACGTTCGCGGTATTCATTGATCTTATTCTTCCTCGTTTCTTCAGGCTGTTCACTTTCCTTGATTTCCTTGGCGAAAATGATGTTGGCTGCCCCTTCAGGCCCCATGACAGCAATCTCAGCGTTCGGCCAAGCGTAGACAAGATCCGCTCCTATGGACTTACTGTTCAGCGCCACATAGGCCCCGCCATACGCCTTTCGGGTGATCACTGTAAGTTTGGGCACCGTAGCTTCTGAATAAGCATACAGAATTTTTGCTCCGTGTCGTATGATTCCCCCGTGTTCCTGCTTAATACCGGGGAAAAATCCGGTAACATCCTCAAACGTAATAATTGGGATGTTAAAGGAATCGCACGTACGGATAAATCGTGCGGCTTTATCGCTGGAGTCGATATCCAGTCCGCCCGCCATATATTTCGGCTGATTGCAGACAAGGCCGACAGCCCGGCCGTTCATTCGGGCAAAACCAACGACAATGTTTTTGGCAAAGTCTTTTTGAATTTCAAAGAATGACGACTCGTCCACCACTTCATCAATAATGACGCGGACATCATAAGGACGGATGGGATCAAAAGGGATCTTATCGGTCAGGTCCGGACGGAAATGATCCTTCATTTCTTCCTGGATCATTGGTGTCTTCTCTTCGTTATTCTGAGGAAGATAACTGATGATCTTTCGTACAGCATCCAGGGCCTCCGCTTCATCCTTTGTCTTCATATGGGCATTTCCACTGAGCGTATTGTGAACACCGGCGCCTCCGAGATCCTCAGCGGATATTTGTTCTCCCGTAACCGTTTCAATGACTTTCGGACCTGTAATGAACATCTGGGACGTCTTTTCCACCATGATGACAAAATCGGTGATGGCCGGTGAATAGACCGCTCCACCTGCACACGGCCCCATGATGACTGAGATCTGGGGGATGACTCCCGAATAGATCGAATTACGGTAAAACACCTGTCCATATCCATCCAGAGATGAAACCCCCTCCTGGATTCTCGCTCCTCCCGAGTCATTCAAACCAATGAAAGGCGTTCCGTTTTTGGCAGCCAGGTCCATGACGGCAGCAATTTTCTTTGCGTGCATCTCTCCCAATGCTCCACCGTAAACTGTGAAATCCTGGGCAAAAAGATACACACTTCTTCCATCAATTTTCCCGTATCCTGTGACTACCCCTTCTCCCGGTGCTGTTTTATCGTCCATCCCGAAGGCATCATGGCGATGCTCTATGAAAGGGTTCAGCTCAATGAAACTGTCCTCATCCAAAAGGTGATCGATCCGTTCACGGGCCGTCCATTTCCCTTTTTCGTGCTGCTTATCGATGCGTTCATCCCCGCCGCCGAGTTCAACCTCTCTGCGCTTATCGTAAAGTTCATTGATTTTATCGAAAATATCCATGTCTACTCCCCCTTCCCTGGCTGCCAGAGTTCATAAAGGACACCGCCGGAGGCTTTCGGATGCATAAAGGCAATATCGGCCTGATGAGCCCCGGTTTTCGGTTCGTCATGTATCATCCGGATTCCCTGTTCCTTGTATTGCTGGAGGCGTTTATGCAGATCATCGACTTCCAAGGCGATGTGATGGATTCCACTGCCTCTTTTCTCCAAAAAGGAAGCGATGGCGGAGGTTTCATTCAGAGGCTCCAAAAGCTCCAGCTTCGTTTCACCAATTCTTAAAAAAGCAGCACGAACATGCTCCGATTCCACGTCCTCTACAGCTTCCAGTTCCATCCCCAGCGTATGCTGATAAAAAGGAAGTGCTGCATCTATACTTTCCACTGCAATCCCAATGTGGGCAATTTTCTTTGGAGTGCTGATCGTTTCCTGATGGATCAGCTGTTTAATATAAACGGCAATAGCGTCTGTCGGCGATCCGCTGGTGAAAATTTTATGGACCCCTTTTCCTTCCAGATACGGAATATCCTCAGCGGGAATAACTCCTCCACCGATGACAGGGATGTCATCGGCCCCTTCCTTCTTGAGAGCTTCCACTACTTTCGGAAACAAGGATTTGTGCGCTCCGGATAACGAAGATAAACCGACGACATCGACATCCTCCTGCACGGCAGCCCGGGCAATCTGCACGGCAGACTGTCTGAGACCTGTATAGATGACTTCCATTCCGTGGTCCCGGAGAGCCTGGGCGATGATTAAAGCACCACGGTCATGCCCATCCAGTCCTGGTTTAGCTATAAGTACTCGAATTGGCTTCATACTGACTCATCCCTTTCTACATCGCTGTATATTCACCGAATTCCTCACGCAGGACGTTGGCAATTTCCCCGACTGTGGCGTAAGCCTGGACAGCCCTGACGATCGGAGGCATGACATTGTCCTGCTTCGCTGCTGCGTTGCGGAGTTCCTGAAGGCAGCGATCGACAATTTCCTGATTTCTCTGCTCTCTTACCTGCTTTGTTTTTTCTATCTGTCCTTTTTCAAGGGCTTCATCCACTTTCAAGAGATCCGCGTGGATTTCTTCATCCACCTGATACTCGTTCATGCCGACAACGATATCCTCTTTGGATTCCATCCGTTTCTGCGCCTCGTAGGCCGCCTGATGGATTTCCCGCTGCATGTACCCCTCTTCTACAGCCTGAACAGCCCCGCCGAATTCACTGATCCGCTCCAGGTACGCACCGGCCTCTTTTTCAATCTGGTCAGTCAAGGACTCGACATAGTAGGATCCAGCAAGCGGATCGACTGTATCAGCGACACCGCTCTCATTGGCGATAATCTGCTGTGTCCGCAGAGCAATCCTCGCAGAATCCTCTGTCGGGAGCGCCAGAGCCTCATCCCTGGAATTGGTATGAAGACTCTGTGTGCCTCCTAATACAGCAGCCAGAGCCTGCATCGTTACGCGGACAATATTATTATCCGGCTGCTGGGCCGTCAGCGTACTTCCACCTGTCTGGGTGTGGAAACGCATTTTCCAGCTCTTTGGATCTTCCGCTTTGTAGTGCTCTTTCATGATTTTCGCCCACATCCGGCGTGCTGCCCTGAATTTGGCTGCTTCTTCAAAAAACTGATTGTGGGCATTAAAGAAGAAGGCCAGGCGGGGAGCAAATTGATCCACTTTCAATCCTGCTTCAATGGCAGCATCTACATAAGCCATGCCGTTGGCGATCGTAAAAGCGACTTCCTGCACAGCGGTCGATCCTGCTTCACGGATATGATAGCCGGATATGCTGATGGTGTTGAATTTAGGCAGGTGCTCCTGACAGTAGGCAAAAATATCCGTGATGAGCCGCATCGATGGTTTAGGAGGATAAATATACGTCCCTCGGGCAATGTACTCCTTCAAAATATCGTTTTGAATCGTACCGGTCAGCTTTTCCCTCGGCACCCCCTGCTTCTCCCCTACAGCAATGTACATCGCAAGGAGTATGCCTGCAGGCGCGTTTATAGTCATGGAGGTGCTCACTTGATCGAGTGGAATTTCATGGAACAGCTGCTCCATATCTTTCAGTGAATCAATCGCTACTCCAACTTTGCCGACTTCGCCCTCAGCCATGGGGTCGTCTGAGTCATAGCCGATCTGCGTCGGCAGATCAAAGGCGACGGATAAGCCTGTCTGGCCCTGTTTCAGCAGGTAACGAAAACGTTCGTTCGTCTCTTCTGCTGAACCAAAACCTGCATACTGGCGCATTGTCCAGTACCGGGAGCGGAACATCGTCGGCTGAATCCCTCGCGTATATGGATACTGGCCTGGAAAACCGATTTGGTTTATGTAATCTTCACTTAACGATTCGGGTGTATAGAGACGATCCACAGGAATATCCGAACTCGTATGAAAAGAACGACGGCGCTCTGGGAAACGCTGCATGGTTTTTTCTACATTCTTCTCCCATTCCTGCTTGAAATGTTGTCCATTGGATGACAGGGTCATTGGAAAAGCCTCCTCTTTCGTCTATTCTCTTCTAGCATACCAGAAATGAAGCGCTTACCTATCTAAAAATTAACATAATTCACAACAAATTGTGAATCCAAACGTCCCCTTGTCCATTTTCTTTTTTTTCGGTAAAATATTGAACAGGAACGACTGAGAAGGAGGTTACCAACCTTGGCTGAAACGAAAAAACGCTCAAAGCGAGAACGCCGCATGAAAATCGTTATTTATATTATGATTCTCTCCATGGTTCTCTCTACGGTACTGGCGGGAGCGAGCTTCTTCCTATAAAAGAGGAAAAGCCGGGCAAGGTGGTTCTCCACCCTTCCCGGCTTTTTTTAATTCAGAAACTGCTGCCATTTCTTTTTCAGCCACTGTTCATACAAAACTTCCATTGATACGTCCGGATCGTCCACGATCCACACGTCCATCTCTTCTTCGATCATGGTGTATAAGGTTTCGACGTCGTCATTCTTCAGCCTGATACACCCTGCGGAAGCAGAGGTTCCGACCGACTCCGGCTGATTCGTACCGTGGATGCCGTAAATCCGGCCGTCCGTTCCCTCTGCATCAAACCCGATCCAACGGCTTCCCAGAGGATTTTCCGGAACGCCGCCTGGAATATTGTTTTTTCGATAATACGGATCTACGGCTTTCACTTTAATTACGAATAGTCCTTCCGGTGTGAGTTCATCGGTTTTCCCGATAGCCGCAGGAGCTTGGAATGTCCGCTCCCCGTCCTCATACACTACGAGTTCGTGTACGGCTTTGTTGACAAGAACGACAGGCTCTTCAGCTGACGCAGGAAGCAGCAGCTGGAGGCTGGAGAAGACCAGAAAAAAGAATGTCATGCATATCCCTTCTTTTTAATTCAAGTTTCCCCGCCCTCATGTCCTTTATACGTCACTCTTCTTAAATGACCGTTTAATGATTAAATATTCCTCAATCTCATTAAGCAGGTGAAAAAGACTGGCACGCATCTCAAATTCCTCGCGCGTCTGTGGAAGGTCATCCTCCCTGAACTCCTCCTTCATCTCTTTGAACCGCTGCAGGTAAATGACCGCTGTATTACCAGGATGAATTGCACCGGCTAAATCATCAAAGAAATCAGCGATTTTAGAGCTGTGCATATTCGAGGTGGAAATCCGGCTCACAAGCGGAAGCATCCTCTCCAATAACTCAAACTGTTTCGTCCGCATGTGAAAGTAATGATAAAAATGGTTATGAGTCCGAAGCAGGTGGTTTTCAACATCCCTGTAGGATAAGGACTTGGCTTTTTCAAGCAGTGCCGCTGTTTCTGTAAGCTCGTGTCCTGTCCAGTCATTGTCTCCATCTCTTAAAAACGTAGCAAGCTCCTTCATGATCAGGGAAAAGTTATGCTCGACCTGACTCCGGTACTCCCCCAGTTTATTTTCCAGACTCGGCATGTATAAATTCAGCAGCAGAGCCGTACCGATTCCTACAGTAATCAGGATCACTTCGTTTATAATAATCTCCCAGCCTATACTGCCTGAGCCGTATAGATGGAGAATGATGACTGAACTCGTCACAATACCAGGTGTAATGTTCAGCCAGACGGTCACAGGGATAAAGGCAAACAGCATGATCCCGATAGCCAGCGGGTTATATCCAATCAGCTCAAAAAAGGCGAACGAAAAAACCATAGCTACAATACACGCTGAAAAACGGTGCCATGCACTTAAAAATGACCGCTTCCTCGTAATCTGGATGCAGAGAATCGTCAAGATCCCTGCTGATGCAAAGTTTTCCAGCTGCAGCATCTGGGCCACCCAGATGGCAAAAGGGGTGCCTAACGCTGTCTTAATGGTACGGTATCCTATCTTCAATGTCTGTCTAATCCTTTCTCTTCCTAATACTGTCTAAAAACCAATCAGAAATGCAAAAGGACCTTTGCTCATCACAAAGATCCCAAGCCTTTTCTTTATTATACCTCTTCGCAGTATTCTTCAAAACTGCGCTGAAGCTTTCCGATGACTTCCATCGGTTCAAAGCCTTCGATATCATGACGCTCCACCATCGTCTGGATTTTCCCATCCTTCAAAAGTGCGAAGGAAGGAGAAGACGGCGGGTATCCTTCGAAATACTCACGTGCCCGGTTCGTCGCTTCGCGATCCTGACCGGCAAACACTGTGACCAGGCGGTCCGGGCGTTTATCATAATGAATAGCATGAGCAGCGGCTGGACGTGCAATCCCTCCTGCACACCCGCAGACGGAATTGACCATGACAAGAGTGGTTCCTTCCTGAGTCAGTGCCTGATCGACTTCTTCAGGTGAAGTAAGTTCGGTGTACCCCGCTTGCGTAATTTCTTCACGTGCTTTTGTAACGACATCATTCATGAAAATATTGAAATCCATTAGACATGGCCCCTTTTTATAAATACTATGAACATTTTACCAAGATAACAGAAGGCTTTCAATTCTTCTGCCGTTTCTTTCCTGTCTATAAAAACCTTTCCCCCTGCCGGAACCTGGAACTATACTTTTCCCCCAGAGACATATCGATGTCCGGCAGATCATAAAACATCTTCCGGCAAAGAGGGATCCAATAAAAATCAGGCTGCCTGAAACTTTAGCAGGCAGCCTGGAAGCAGCCGATGGAGCCGCTTTTCCTCTTTAGTAGATGGAAGTATTCTCTTCACTCATTTTCTCGAGTATTTCCTTTACACGGGCAAGGAAATTACCAGCAACAAGACCATCAAGCACACGGTGATCCAGCGACAGACAGAGATTAACCATATCACGCGCACCGAACATGCCGTTTTGATAAACCGGTTTTTTCACAATGGATTCCACCTGTAAAATGGCTGATTGTGGATGATTGATTACACCCATGGACTGAACGGATCCGAACGAACCCGTATTGTTTACAGTAAAGGTTCCGCCTTCCATATCCTTGGACGTCAATTTCCCGTCACGGGCTTTACCAGCCAGTTCTGTAATATCACGGGCAATGCCTTTGATACTTTTTTCATCCGCATTTTTAATCACTGGCACAAACAACTGATCTTCTTTAGCGACAGCGATGTTCAAGTTAATCGCCTTGCGTTGAATGATCTTATCGCCTGCCCATGTACTATTAAGCTGTGGATATTCTTTCAAGGCCTGGGCGACAGCTTTGACGAAGAAAGCAAAATACGTCAGGCTGTAGCCTTCCTGTTTTTTAAATTGATTTTTCTTCGCATTTCTAAGCTCCACCAGATTGGTCACATCCACTTCGACCATCATCCACGCATGTGGAATTTCGGTTTTGGATTTCACCATATTGGCGGCAATCGCCTTACGGACGCCGGTGACAGGGATTTCGATATCCCCTTCTCCTGCCTGGACATCAGGAACAGATGGAGCCGGCTTTGCTGCGGATTCGGGCGCAGACGGTTCGGCAGACGGGGCTTTCTGTTCCGTCTGTGGACGGTCTTCGGCTTTTGAAACCCCTCCACTTTCAATCACCTTCTCGATGTCTTTGCGGGTGATCCGGCCGCCGCGTCCAGTCCCTTCCACCTGATTTAAATCAATGTCATTTTCCTGAGCAAGGGTCATAACTGCCGGTGAATAGCGTTTCTTCTGCCCCTGGTCTTTCCCATTCGAAGCTGACTCGGATGCCTGTGACTTTGAAGTCGTCGTTGAAGGTTCGTCTTCTTTCTGCTCAGCCGCTGCCGGTTCTGAGGAAGAGCCTCCTCCTTCGATTTCAATATGACACATCAGTTCACCAACTTCGATGGTATCTCCTTCAGATGCCACTAAATCTTTGATCACACCCGTGAAGGAGGAAGGGACTTCCGCGTTCACCTTATCCGTCATGACTTCAGCAATCGGATCATATTTGTTTACTTTATCTCCTGGCTGGACCAGCCAAGTGCTGATGGTGCCCTCTGTTACACTCTCTCCGAGTTGAGGCATATTGATTTTTTCTACGCCCACGACGAACGCCTCCTTCATTAAAATTCTGCGAGATCACGCATCGCTTTTTCGACTTTATCAGGATTCATCATGAAATGCTTTTCCATTGTTGGTGCATACGGCATGGAAGGAATATCAGGACCAGCGAGACGCTGGACAGGAGCGTCCAGATCAAACAGACAGTTTTCGCTGACAATAGCAGAAACCTCTGAAATAATCCCGCCTTCTTTGTTATCTTCCGTCACAAGCAGCACTTTTCCAGTTTTGGAAGCTGCTTCAATGATGCTTTCCTTATCTAAAGGATAGACCGTACGAAGGTCGAGGATGTGGGCATCAATGCCTTCTTCTGCAAGCTTTTCTGCTGCCTGAAGAGCAAAATGAACGCACAATCCATACGTAATGACCGTAATGTCCGAGCCTTCCCGCTTCACATCTGCTTTTCCAATCGGAAGTGTGTAATCTTCTTCAGGAACTTCCCCTTTGATCAAACGGTAGGCCCGTTTATGCTCAAAGAAAAGAACAGGATCGTTATCACGGATGGACGCTTTAAGCAGACCTTTCACATCATATGGTGTGGACGGCATAACAATTTTAAGGCCCGGTTGATTGGCGAATACTGCTTCAACAGACTGAGAGTGGTAAAGAGCCCCGTGAACTCCCCCGCCATAAGGCGCACGAATAGTGATAGGAGCGCTCCAGTCGTTGTTGGACCGGTAACGGATCTTCGCTGCTTCTGAAATAATCTGGTTGACCGCCGGCATGATAAAGTCAGCAAACTGCATTTCAGCAACCGGGCGCATCCCATACATAGCCGCTCCTATGCCTACACCAGCAATCGCAGACTCGGCAAGAGGCGTATCCAGTACACGATCTTCTCCAAATTCATCATAAAGGCCGTCCGTTGCACGGAAAACGCCTCCGCGTTTACCAACGTCCTCTCCTAATACAAATACTTTTTCATCCCGCTGCATTTCTTCCCGAAGTGCCTGGGTGACAGCTTGAATATACGAAATGACTGCCATAATCGTGCCCCCTCCTTACTCTTCGTACACGAATTTCATTGCTGATTCCGGCTCGGCATAAGCCGCGTTTTCAGCATAGTCGGTGGCTTCATTGACGATTTGATTGATTTCGTCATTCAGCTCTGTTTCTTTCTCTTCCGTCAAAATCCCCTGTTCACGGAGATAGTTGGCAAACGTAACGATGGAATCTTTCTTCTTCGCTTCATCCACTTCGTCACGCTCACGATAAACACGGTCGTCATCATCACTGGAGTGCGGCGTCAGGCGGTAGGAAACCGTCTCGATCAATGTCGGCCCCTCTCCGTTACGTCCGCGGTCTGCAGCAGCTTTTACTGCTTCATAAACGGCAAGTGGATCATTTCCGTCGACTGTATACCCAGGCATGCCGTACCCGATCGCCCGGTCTGATACCTTCTCACAGGCCAGCTGTTTGGAGACCGGAACAGAAATAGCGTATTTATTATTTTCAACCATGAAGATCACAGGGAGTTTATGGACGCCTGCAAAGTTGGCTCCCTCATGAAAATCCCCTTGGTTGGAAGATCCTTCTCCAAAAGTAACAAGAGAAACGAAATCTTTCTTCTCCATTTTCCCTGCAAGAGCGATTCCTACAGCGTGAGGAACCTGGGTGGTTACTGGAGATGACCCTGTAACAATCCGGTTTTTCTTCTGACCGAAGTGTCCAGGCATCTGTCTCCCCCCGGAGTTAGGATCTTCCGCTTTGGCGAAACCGGAAAGCATCAAATCCTGTGCCGTCATACCAAAGGAAAGCACAACTCCCATGTCACGGTAGTAAGGCAGCGCATAGTCCTTATCTCGATCAAGTGCATAGGAGGCGCCGACCTGGGCGGCTTCCTGCCCTTGACAGGAAATGACGAATGGGATTTTCCCTGCACGGTTCAAAAGCCACATCCGTTCGTCAATTCTTCTAGCTAATAGCATGGTGCGGAACATATCCAGCACCTGTTCATCCGTTAATCCTAAATCCTTATGGCGGTTTTCAGCCATGGGTTTCCCTCCTTTGTTCTTATCCGTGAATCTGATTCCCATCAACAGCCATCGCTGCCTCTCCGACAGCCTCGGCGAGGGTTGGGTGAGGATGGATGGTTTCAGCAATCTCCCAAGGGGTTGCATCCAGAACTTTGGCCAGCCCTGCTTCCGAAATCATATCGGTGACATGCGGGCCGATCATATGGACACCCAGCAGATCGTCGGTGTCCTTATCAGCAATGATTTTCACGAATCCGTCCGTTTCCCCATGTACGAGTGCCTTACCGATGGCCTGAAACGGAAACTTACCGGTCTTAATGTTATAACCTTTTTCCTTGGCCTGTGCTTCCGTCAGTCCGACACTGGAGGCTTCCGGGCTGGAATAAATGCAGCTTGGAATTTGTTCGGGATTCAATGGATGGGGCTCGTTGTCTGACATGTGCTCCACCGCCGTCATTCCTTCATGGGAAGCGACATGGGCCAGCTGCATACCACCGATCACATCACCGATCGCATAAATATGACTTTCTTTTGTTTGATAATAGTCATTCGTTTGTATGAACCCGTTCTCCACTTGAATATCCGTATTCTCAAGGCCGATGTTGGTCACATTGGCGGACCGCCCGACAGATACAAGCATTTTTTCTGCTTTATAGGTTGTGGTTTCTCCGTCAACTTCAACCTGGATCGTGACACCATCATCCGTTTCAAGCGTTTCGGAAAGGACTTTGGCACCGGTAACAACGTCCACACCTTTTTTCTTCATCTGTTTTTTCATTTCCCTGGAAATATCCTCGTCTTCTGTTGGGAGAATGTGAGGAAGATACTCAAGGACCGTCACCTCAACGCCGAAGTCCGCGAGCATGGAAGCCCACTCGATGCCGATAACTCCGCCCCCGACAATGATGATGGACGATGGCAGTTCTTCCATATTCAAGGCTTCATCTGAGGTCATCACATACTGTCCATCTACTTCCAGGCCGGGCAGACTTTTTGGACTGGAGCCGGTTGCAATAAGGACGTTTTTCGGAATCAGCATTTCATTCTCTTCACCGTTGTTCATTTCAACAGAGATGGTTCCTGCGGTCGGTGAAAAGATGGAAGGGCCGAGAATTCGGCCGACACCTTCATAAACATCAATTTTCCCTTTTTTCATCAAACCTTGAACACCTTTATGTAATGTGTCCACAATCGACTGCTTACGCTCCTGGACTTTCTGGAAGTTCAATACAGGGTTTTCAACTGTAATGCCGTAGCTGTCGGCTTCTTTCGTTTGTTTGAAAACTTCTGCACTTCTCAATAATGCTTTTGATGGAATACAGCCTCTGTGAAGACAGGTTCCGCCCAGCTCACGTTTTTCAACAATCGCTGTTTTCAAGCCGATCCTTGAAGCACGGATGGCGGCCACGTATCCTCCCGTCCCGCCTCCTAGAACTACTAGATCATACTCCTCTGCCATATCTACCGCTCCTTTTTATTCCTGAAAATTCGGATACTGCTTTGGAATTTCTTCGTGATTGAGGACGCGCAGCGTTCCTTCGTTCAATGCCTCCAGTTCATTTTCTCCCGGATAAACAAGCACATCAGCAATCCAGTGCACCCGTTTGGAAATCTCTTTGATGAAGGCTTTCCCATAGGCCAGTCCACCTGTCAAAGCGACGGCGTCCACCCGGCCTTCCATCACAGCACTCATGCTTCCGATCTCTTTGGCAATCTGATAGGCCATAGCGTTGAAGACCATTTCGGCCTTTTTGTCGCCATGGGCGATCATATTTTCGACTTCCCTGGCGTCATTGGTATCGAGATAAGCCATGAGGCCTCCCTGCCCGACGAGTTTCTTCATAACTTCATCACGGTAATACTGGCCTGAGTAACACATCGAGACAAGGTCACCGGCAGGCACGGTACCGGCTCTTTCAGGTGAAAAAGGACCATCGCCGTGAAGACCGTTGTTAACATCAACCACCCGGCCTCCAATATGAGCACCGACGGTAATTCCTCCCCCCATATGAGCGACAATCAGACGGGCCTCCGGATAATCCATCTCCAGATCAGCTGCCGCACGCCGGGCGACCGCCTTCTGGTTCAAGGCGTGGAAAATACTCTTCCTTGGGATTTCCGGCACGCCTGAGATCCGGGCAAGCTCCTGGAGCTCATCGACAACCACGGGATCGACGATATAGGCTCCGATGTTCAGGCCGCGGGCAATTTCATAGGCGATGATGCCGCCAAGGTTGGAGGCATGTTCTCCATTATAGCCGTTTTTCAAATCTTCAAGCATAGCGGCATTCACTTCGTAGGTGCCGCCTTCAATTGGACGCAGGAGTCCCCCTCTTCCGCAGACGGCGCTGAGTTTGCTTATGTTAATCCCTTCCTGATCGAGCACATCAAGAATGACCTGCTTTCGAAAATCGTACTGGTCGATAATACGTTTGAATTGATTGATTTCATCTCCGCTGTGGCGGATCGTTTTTTCAAAGACGGCTTCCAGGTCATCAAACACACCGATTTTTGTTGACGTGGAACCGGGGTTTATAACCAGGATTCGATGAGTGTGCACAACAAAGACCTCCGTTATCCGTTCTGTCTTCTGCTTAGGATGTGATGGCCGTTCTGAAGGAACTGGCTGCGGGAACGACGCATACGCTCAATGCGTTCTTCCGCCATACGATCCGCTGCAAGATACGTAGGGATATTATCACGGCGGGAAATTTCAAATACACGGGATACGTTATCGTAGATGGTTTCCACTCGCTTCATCGCACGGTCCTTATTGTACCCGTGAAGTTCATCGGCGACGTTGATCACGCCACCCGCATTGATGACATAGTCCGGTGTATAGACGATGCCTTTCTCATGAAGAATATCACCATGTTTCGTTTCTTTGAGCTGGTTGTTTGCTGCACCGGCAATGACTTTCGCTTTCAACTGTGGAATCGTTTCATCATTGATGGTCGCACCCAGGGCACACGGTGCATAAATATCACAGTCCACGCTGTAGATTTCGTCCGTCTCCACTGCTTTAGCTCCGAATTCCTCAACAGCACGCTGAACAGCTTCTTTATTAATATCGGTCACAACCAGATTCGCACCTTCCTCGTGAAGATGGCGGCACAAGGTGAAAGCTACGTTCCCGACACCCTGGACAGCAACTGTTTTACCTTCCAGGGAATCTGATCCAAAGCCTTCCTTAGCAGCTGCTTTCATTCCGCGGTACACCCCATAGGCTGTTACTGGGGAAGGGTTGCCGGAAGAACCGAAGGCAGGTGAAATCCCAGTGACATAATCGGTTTCCTCATGAATTAAATCCATATCCTGAACCGTTGTTCCCACATCTTCCGCTGTAATGTACCTTCCGTTCAGTCCTTGAATGTAACGGCCGAATGCGCGGAACATCTCCTCATTTTTATCCTTTTTCGGATCACCGATGATTACGGTCTTTCCACCGCCGAGATTCAGACCGGCCGCTGCGTTTTTATAGGTCATTCCTTTAGCAAGACGCAGAGCATCTTCAACAGCATCGTCTTCAGATGCATACGTCCACATGCGTGTCCCTCCAAGAGCGGGTCCGAGGGTCGTATCATGGACGGCGATAATCGCTTTCAAACCAGACTGTTCATCCTGACAAAACAACAATTGCTCGTAATCATATTCCTGCATATAGCTGAAAATTTCCATTTTGTATTCCTCCTAGGATTGACTGGCTTTTAAAGCTAAAGCCAGTGAGTAAATTTTGCTCTGGGCATCATCAGCCCTTGATGTTAACACGATGGGAGCGGATGCTCCACTGATCACACCCGCCACTTTGGCATGGGCAAAGTATACAAACGATTTATAAAGCGCATTGGCCGTCTCGATGGTAGGAACAACGAGGATATCTGCCTGACCGGCTACTTCTGACTGAATGTTCTTATGAGCAGCCGCTTCTGCATCCACCGCATTGTCAAAGGCGAGCGGCCCGTCCACCACACATCCCGCGATTTGACCACGGCGGTTCATCTGGGTCAGCAAGGCAGCATCGGTGGATGCCGGCATTTTAGGGTTGACTGCCTCTACGGCTGCGAGGGCAGCCACTTTCGGATTGTCCCACCCTGCTTTGTGGGCCACTTCCACCGCATTGAGAATAATCTCCACTTTGTCCTCCAGCGTTGGCTGAATGTTCATAGCGGCATCTGTTAAGTATATTAATCGGTCTCTCCCGGGAATTTCAAACAAAGCTACGTGGGAAAGGACCTTTCTTTTTTTAAGGCCGTATTCCTTATGGAGCACTGCCTGCAGGAGGGTTTTCGTATCTACATGCCCTTTCATCAGGACATCCGCTTCCCCCTCTGCTACAGCCTGTACAGCCAGGAGGGCACTTTCTTTCGCCTGCGCCGGTTTCCACTGCAGATCCGGGTGGTCAAGCGGCAGGCCCGCCTCCGCGGCACACGTTTTAAGATCCGCTTCTTCACCTGTAAGGATAAAACGAGCCAGATCCTGGTCCAAGGCCATTTTCACGGCTTTTAACACTTCTGGATCTGCGGCCTGTGCGACAGCCACGGTTTGTCTGCTGGTGCGGTCAATTGTCTCTACCAGTTCATCTAACGATTTCAAAGCTTCACCTCATCCCTAATCTCATTCATGCAAATTTCATGCCAAAAGTCTGATGCGCCCGGACAGCCATACAAGGCTTTTCGGCACATGCAGGATTCTGCATTATGAAAAATACTGCATGCTGTTTTTATCCAACCCATACTTTTCAAGCTTATAATAAAGATTTCTAATGGAAATACCGAGAGCCTTGGCTGTTTTGGTCTTATTAAACTCGTGCGAACGATACGCTTCGACGAGCAGTTTCTTTTCATAGTCGTCCACAGCCTCCTGCAGCGTCTCCCCTGTCCAACCGGAAGCTGTCCGGCCCGGTTCGACGGCATCCTCTTGTTTTTTAAGAGTGGGCAGATGTTCAGGCTTTATGATTTCATCTGTATGTTCCATATAGATCATAGCTCTTCCGATAATATTCTCCAGTTCCCTTACGTTTCCAGGCCACGGATAGTCCATTAAACACTGGTAAGCCTCTCCATTGAGGGACGTTACGTTCCGCCCATAATCCTCATTGAGCTTTTGAATCAGGTGGGCGGTCAGCAATGGGATGTCCTCAATCCTTTCCCGGAGAGGGGGGATATAGATAGGAAGACGGTTCAGCCGGTAGTACAAGTCTTCTCTGAAATTTTTATTCATAATCGCTTTTTCCAGATTTATATTTGTAGCAGCAATGACCCGCACATCAATGTGAACCGGTTTGGTTCCGCCCACACGAATCATTTCATTTTCTTGAAGCACACGCAAAAGTTTCGCCTGCATCGGCAGGGTCAACTCGCCGATTTCATCTAGAAAAATGCTCCCGTTGTCTGCTTCCTCAAATAATCCCTTTTTCCCTCCACGGCGTGCCCCGGAGAAAGCCCCATCCTCATATCCGAACAACTCACTTTCAAGCAGCGACTCGGCTATGGCCGCGCAATTCACCCGGATAAACTTGTTATGACGTCTCCCGCTTTCGTTATGGATGGCGTGCGCAAACAGTTCCTTCCCTGTACCTGATTCGCCACGCAGAAGCACAGAAGCCGGAGTCCGCGCTCCAACCTTAGCCTGTTCGAGCGCCAGGGTCATTTCAGGAGAATCTCCGATAATATCATCAAACGTGTATTTCGCTTCAAGGCTTCGGATGATCTGCCGGGCTCTTTTCAATTCACTCGTCAGGGATTTAATCTCTGACACATCATGCAGAACCCCGACACTTCCCTTTAATTTGCCATCGACAATGACAGGGGCTACGTTAACGAGGACATCTTTCCTGGCAGGACCAACCTTCATCCGCACTCCTCGGACAGGTCTGCGCGTACGGAGGACTTTCATATGCATACTTTCCCCTTCTGAAATATCCACTGTCGCAGGCTTTCCGACGATGTCTTTTTCCGGGAGACCAGTAATCCTTGTGTAGGCAGGATTCACCATTAAACCGCTTCCATTCTCATCTACAACAGAAATCGCCTCATCCGACGATTGTATAATAGCTTCCAGCATTGTTTTGACTTCTTTCAAATCGGTGACTTCCTCAGCCAGGTGAACCACCTCTGTGATATCCTTGAACACCGCATAGGCACCAATGACACTTCCACTTTCGTCAATCATTGGAATCCTGGTCGTCACCACCGTCTTTCCATTTTCCAGTTCCAGCTTCTTGTTCACTTCCTCCTGTTTGGAAGCCATCGTGTAAGGCAGTCTGGAGGCAGGAATAATCTCTTGAACGGGACAATGGAGAACGTCCTGATGATTTCTGCCCAGAATCCGGGCAGCGCTGGGGTTGATGAATGTAATGTTCTCCTTGTGATCGACGACAATCATACCATCGTGAATGCTGTTTAAAATGAAATGCTGGTTATCCGTCTGCCGTTTCAGCTTTTGAACAAGAGCTTCCTTTTCTTCCAGAAGTTCAGCTGTCACATAAGCCACTGACCCTGGAATAACCACCGTCGTTTCATCTCTTTCTTCTCTAATCGACTGGAACACATCTTCCTGTCCAGTCGCTTCAATAACGATATCAATCTTTTTATGTATCCACTGCTCCCAGGACCGGCCCGCTGGAATTCCATAGGATTCCGCAAGAGCAAGACCAGGAGCGTCTGAATTGATGTCTGTCACAGCCACTACCTGCATACGGTCCACTTGACTAAGCAGCTTCAGCAGAGCAGTACCGCCTTTGCCGGCTCCAACAATCAATACTCGTTTCATTTCACCACACCCTGCAATATTTTGCGTAACTTCATCGTATATCAATCTGCACATTTTAGCAAGCATGGGATTGTTTCCACTTCCTTCCCCATTTGATATACTGTGAATGGACTATAAAAAGGAGCGATGCCCATGCGCCTCATAGCACTACTGCTATTAGTAACTCCGGGTTTGATCGCCGTCTACGGCATAAAATTAATCCGTGATGCCCTGTTCGGGGAATTCCATGATCTTTATTTTCATATTGCCCTCCAGGGTCTGGCTGGTATTCTATTTTTCGCAGGCGGACTGGCTTTCATTGGAGGCTTCATTCTCCACCGGGACAGAAAAAGGAACTTGACTAAAGGAAGGTTCAAACAATCTAACTATCCAGAATGAAGGAGTTTTGCTCTGTGACAGAGTTTGAATTATTCAGGCAGCAGTACCCGTTTGATCTGTTGTCTGAGGAGGAATTCCAGGACGTTTTCGGAAAAGCTTCCGTAAAGGAATACAGCACGAACGAATTTATCATTCATGAGGATCAGGAAGATGATTCGATCGATATCCACTTTATGATCTCCGGTCTCGCCAAGAATATTATGCACCGGTCCAACGGCCGGCAGCTGTCTGTCCGCTTTTATTACCCCGGTGATTTGATCGGGGTCATGATCTTATTGACCAGCGGAGAAATGCGATTCTCTGTACAGGCTCTTGAGCCGATAAAAACGATCTGTTTTGAACGTGAATCCTTCCTGCAGATCATGTCAAACAACACCCAGTTTTCCAAAGTGGTGATGGACGGAATCAGCCACTTGATGAAAAGCTTGTATGACGAAGTCAAATATAAGAGTTCCTCCACAGATGAAGAGGACGACCGTGAATTATATAAAAAAAGAGCCGACGCTTACATGGAGCCCCCTACATTCATCCATCCCCAGGCCTCCATTGAAAAAGCAGCCCGGATGCTGCAGCAGCAGAAAATTGAAGCGCTTATCGTGAGCGAAGATTCAAGGTCAATGCTTGGGATGATCGGCTACAGTGAAATTTTAAAGGCCTACTTCGAAAATGATCATAACAACCCCGTCCAAGCCTATATGTCTGAGGAAGCATATGAAATTAGTGAGCAGGAGTTCATCTATGATGCGCTTAGTTATTTGAAACACCATCCGACGGAAATCATTCCGGTCCTGCATAAGGACAAAGTGGTCGGCATCTTAAGGCAGTCGTCGTTTTTCACCATTAAGAACTCGGTTTATTTCGACCTTACCTACAAAATTTCCAATTCTGCAAGTGTGGAGGAAATCAAGTCATTGTCCCCGATTTATAATGAACGGTTCCAGCAGTTTGTCCGCAGCTTGATTAAAGACAAGATGCTCGCCTATGATATTGCGGAATTGATGACGAACTACAACGATAGAATTCATAAGCAGATTGTTCAAATTGCAGAAGATGAAATGATCCGCGAGGGCTATGGGGCGCCGCCGGTGAACTATTGTTTTCTTGTGCTCGGAAGTGAAGGCCGTAAAGAACAGGCCTTTTCCACCGATCAGGATAATGCGATGATCATGGCGGATTACGATAAGTCCAAGCATAAGAAGAAAATCGATGCCTATTTCTCCATTTTTTCCAGGAAGATCAATGATATGCTTAATGAGTGCGGATATCCGTACTGCACAGGAGGAATCATGGCCAAAGAGGACAAATGGAGAAAACAGACAGATGAGTGGCATGCGGATATCGATCAATGGATCTCCAAGATGGATGCAGAAGAAATCCGCGACTTCACTATTTTTATGGATTTCAGACCTATCAGCGGAGACTACTCCCTGGCCTATGATTTAAAAAAATACGTAACACAAAAAGTTCAGAAATCCTTGAACCTTCATCAGCTTCTGATGAAGGATACCCTCCGGTTCCGCGTACCCGTCCAGCCCTTTGGCAGGATTTCAGGCATCGGTAAAAAACGGACCTTGAATATTAAAAAATCTGCCATCATGCAGATTGTCAACGCCATACGCATATACAGCATGAAATATGGAATTGAAGAAATCAATACAGTCAACCGCCTGGACGCCCTGGCCGAACATGAACGTTTCCACCCCAGGGACGTGGAAAACGCAAAAACAGCCCTGCACAGGCTGATGCTTTTCCGTCTGCAGTCCAACCTTGAGCAGTTGGAAGAAGGAGACACCTTATCCAATGATTTAAAGCTCGCTCCACTGAAAAAGGAAGAACGCCGCTCCTTGAGAGAAGCACTTATTATTGCGAAGCGGCTGCAGCAGGTGCTTGAACTGAGTTATAACCGAAATCGGGTGGTTTGATGTTACCTGTTGACTTACAGATCATAAAGTATCTGCTTTTTGAAAAACCTTTATATTATTACAAGATAAAGCCTTATTTAAAATGGCATACGTATCACCAGCTGGAACAGAGGCTTCACGAGGCCGGGAAAGAGGCGCACTTCAAAGAACAGTCGCTGACCTCTCTCGATTTTACCATCTTCGATTTAGAGACCACCGGCTTTCTTCCTGAGATCGGTCACGAGATCATTTCCATCGGGGCGATTCGTCTGAACGGATGGAATGCCTGTCACAGGAAGACGTTTTATCAAGTGATCCGGCCGATCCGGCCTGTCAACAAGCAGACTCTCCGCCTTACAGGCCTTTCCAAGGATCAGTTGAAAAACGCCAGCCCCTTTATAGAAGGGTTTCAATCTTTCATGGAGTTCAGCGAAGGATCCGTCTTAGTCGCTCATCCAGCTAAATTTGATATGCGTTTTCTCAAAACGATGTTGAAACGATGGAAGCTCCCTGACTATGACCCGCACGTGATTGATTCCCAGGTGATGGCCCAATGGCTGCTCCCGCATGTCCGTCATCAGCTCGATCCACTATTGAAACATGTCGGCATTGAAAAAAGGGACCGGCACCATGCCTTGAATGATGCCATTATGACTGCAGAGTTGTTCCGTTTCCTTTTGGAGAAGACCGAACAGCATGGCATTCACACGCTGAATGATTTATACCAGCAGTTAGATGGTCTAAAAAAGACGAAGCCCCGGTCATAAGGGCTTCGTCTTTTTCTATCTGTTATTCAAAAAATGTACGGTATAACGACTGAACAGCATCGGCCAGTCCTTCTGTCTTCACCCCAAACATCATGGAAACCTCAGAAGATCCCTGGTTAATCATCTCGATGTTCACATCGGCTTCTCTGAAGGCACAGGCTGCCTGGCTGGCAATTCCGATGGTCTGGTTCATTCCTTCTCCCACGATCATAATCATTGCCATATCCCGTTCAATGATAACCGTGTCCACTTTCAATTCTTCCTTAATTCTGCCGACAACCACTTTCTCTTTCTCCGGCGGAAGCTGGTGATCCCTTAGTACAACAGACATGTCATCGATTCCAGAAGGTGCATGCTCAAAAGAGACTCCTTCATCTTCCAGAATCTGCAGAAGTTTCCGCCCAAAACCAAGCTCTCTGTTCATCAAGTATTTACTGACATACAAGTTAAGAAAGCCTTTGTCACTGGCAATTCCCACTACATGGGATTCACGGTCAGGCAGATCTGCTGTAATCATCGTACCAGGGGCGGAAGGGTTGTTTGTGTTTTTAATACAGACGGGAATTTTAGCTTTAAAAGCAGGAATAAGCGCTTCATCATGAAAAACCGAAAAGCCGGCATACGATAATTCACGCATCTCCCTGTAAGTCAGAGATGTAAGTTCCTTCGGCCGGTCCACATACATCGGATTCACACAATAGACTGAATCCACATCGGTGAAGTTCTCATAAAGCTCCGCCTGCAGCCCTGCTGCAACAATCGAACCAGTAATATCCGATCCACCTCTGGAGAAGGTCACGAGTGTCCCTTCAGGTGTATAACCGAAAAATCCAGGAATCACGAGGATTTCCCTGCGCTCCCTTAAACGGTAAAGCTGGTCGAAACTTTCTTCTAACACAAGAGCGCCACCTGGCTCATCACGAACCAGAATGCCCGCTTCCTTCGGATTTACATACGAGGAATCATAGCCTTCCTGTCTTAAATAAGCGCTCAAGATTAATGCAGTCCCATCTTCACCACAGGATTTCAGGGAGTCTATGGCTTTGGCTTCTTTTTTCTGCACCTGCTCCATTGAGAACTCCAACCGCTTCCTCACTTCTTCCAATACATTCAGCGGAAGGTTCAACTCATCTACCATCGATTGAAAACGGTCAACGATCATTTTATATACCTCATGGTCAACCTGATCGTGTTGGATTGATTCGCCCAGTTTGATGAGCAGATCGGTCACTTTCTGATCGCCGCTGTATCGTTTCCCAGGGGCGGAGACGACGACAACACGACGATTGTCTTCAGATGTAACGATATTCTTCACTTTTTGGAGCTGTCCTGCATCGGCAACGGAGCTGCCGCCAAATTTTACGACTTTCATATGTACAACACCTCATTAGAGTACCAAAGTAATTAATAATTAAGAATTGTAACACAAATGAGGTGCAAAGTTGAACAGATTTATCAAAAAATTTTCAAAAACTTTTTTTCTTATATTTCTACAAGTTTTTTACAATTTCCTTATAAATTTGTTACATATTTGTTCATTATCCTATATTATGGATACTAGGAGGAAGGGTGATCAGATGGTTTTGATGAATGACGGGTTCGGTGGAACACGATATTATCCAGAAAACAGCGAAATGTCTGTCCTTTGCAGCTATTTTGATCAAGGACACAGATATGTCATTATTCAATATTTGGACCTTCCTTTCAGTTACCGGTTGATTAACCTCGACGGCCTTGCCTTTGTCGATAAGGAAGCCCATGATTTCTTGAAGGAGGAGCTCTTCTCCATTGACGAAGGGGTTTATGATAACGCAGAACTCGCAGGTCAAATTAAACAGCTAATGACATAAAAAAGCACGTATGTTGTCACATACGTGCTTTTTCAATGGATTAGCTTGCTCGATGCTCCAGGCGGAGACGATCAGCCACCATCGCGATGAATTCGCTGTTCGTGGGTTTTGCTTTTGTATTGGAAATCGTATAGCCGAACAAGGAGGAAATAGCATCGATATTGCCTCTGTTCCAAGCTACTTCAATGGCGTGGCGGATGGCCCGTTCGACACGGGAAGCGGTCGTATTATATTTAGTGGCGATATCTGGATAAAGAACTTTTGTAATGGATCCAAGCAGTTCCAAATCTTTATAAACCATTGTGATGGCTTCACGAAGGTACTGATACCCTTTAATGTGGGCCGGCACCCCGACTTCATGAATGATATGGGTGATGCTTGTATCCAGATCCGGTTTTTTCGATCTTGCTGAGGAATAACTGCTGCCGAGGGCACGATTGATTGGATCGCCGGCATGTTTGATCTGGCGGACCTGCTCTCCAAGGTGATCAAGATCGAATGGCTTCATCATAAAATAAGCCGCTCCAAGTTCGACAGCTTTTTTCGTCACTTCTTCCTGCCCGAACGCTGTTAACATAATGACCTCAGGATGCTTGTCCATATCCCTCAGCTTGTTCAACACAGCAAGACCGTCGAGATGCGGCATAATGATATCCAAAATCAGCACGTCCGGTTTCTTCTCTTCGACCATTTGCAGACAGTCTTTTCCATTGTAGGAAGTACCGACCACTTCTATATCGTGAGTGTCTTCAAAATACTCTTCAAGAAGCTTTACCAGCTCTCTATTATCATCAGCCAAACACACTTGAATCTTTTCCATTCCTTTTTCCTCCTTAAGAGAATAGTCCTCTTTATTTCCGTAATACACGTATTCGACAGGCATAAGAAACATTCCTTTTTTATTATAACAAAAAATATAAGGAATTAGAGAATATCTGGCAAATGCTTAAAAATACTCGTTTTTTCGTATGTATTCGACATATGACCGGTCAGTTTTGTCGAAATTTGTCGACAAAAAGGAAAAGGAGCCCTTTATGAGCTCCTAGCCTGCTTTCTTTTCCCCTTCTTCTTCATGAAGGGAAATACCTGCTTCCTGAAGCATCCATTCAATATGGACGCCGTATCCGCTTGTCGGATCATTGACAAACACATGGGTCACTGCACCGATGATTTTTCCATTCTGGATGATCGGGCTGCCACTCATCCCCTGAACAATTCCTCCCGTTTTATCCAGAAGTTCAGGGTCTGTGATTTTAACAATCATTCCTTTTGTCACCGCAGATTTCTTTGGCATATTGCTGACAATCTCCACATCGAAGGTCTGCATTTTTTCCCCGTCAAGGACCGTCATGATTTGAGCCGGACCTTCTTCCACCTGTTCTGCGAAACCGATCGGAAGTCCCTCCGGGTATTCCTCATTCGTCATATCATCATCCAATGTTCCAAAGATACCGAACGGCGTGTTTTTGGTGATGATTCCGAGGCGGTCGTTCCTCAAGGAAAACCTGGCTTTTTTCTCTCCTGGAACGCCCTGTGCTCCTTTTTCAATGGAGGTGACCTGCGATTTGACAATGGTGCCTTCATGGATTTCAATCGGCTTTTTCGTATCCATATCCGAAATGACATGACCGAGAGCGCCGTACTTTTTCGTTTCAGGATCATAAAAAGTCATTGTCCCTATGCCGGCTGCAGAATCACGAATATACAGACCAATCTGATATTCCTTTTCCCGCGGGTTGTAGGCCGGCGTCAGACTTGCCGTCGTTATTTCCTTTCCCCGTTTAATTTTCAGTTCCAGGGATTCTTCCTTTTCTCCGGTTTCCTTTACGATGGAGGATAATTTCTCCATACTGTTAATTTCCTCTCCATTACCTTCAAGCAGGATGTCGCCGATGAGAATTTCCGCTTGTTCTCCTGGCGAAGTCCGTTGTTCGCCTTTGCCGTTTACAAGGTGGTGCCCTACGACAAGCACACCTTTCGTATGAAGCTCTACACCTACCGACTGACCGCCGGGGATCAACCGGATATCTTTGAACGGCTCCAGGCTTGTTTTCTTAACCGGTACACCTGCAAATTCATAAAACACTTCGTGATCATTTGTGGACGAAAACGCCGTCCACGCTTCCTGATCAACAGAATGCTGATCAGGGCTGGCGCCGACCTTTACTTCTGTCGGGATGGATAGATAGTGCTGGACAGGGGCATAAAAGGGCAAAATAAGCATAAACAGCAGGAGAACAGAACCACATATATAGTTAAAGGCTTGATTTTTCACGGGTTCACTCTCCTTGTACTCCAGTACCAACTAAATGGCTTACTTATAATGTGGTCTTCCTTAATCCTTTTTAAACGAGCATAATCTGAGTAATTATAGTACCGTTTGCCTTGCTTTGAAACATTCTCCAACGTATAGGTAAACGTTGTATAAAGAGGTGTGTCGGTGGAAATGATAAAACAAACAAAAGCGCATGGACTCGTCCATGCGCTTAGGTTCATCATTATGATTTACTTTTATGTTTATCTGCCATCGTAAGCAGTTCCCGCGCATGCTCAACGGTTGTAGCGGTTAATTCTGCTCCGGTAATCATGCGGGAGATTTCGTCAGCTTTTTCGTCCATTGAAAGTTCCTTGGCTGCTGTCGACGTCCGCTCATCCTCCACACGTTTTTCAATGCGGACATGTGTATCCGCCATAGCCGCTACCTGTGGCAGGTGGGAAATACAGAGCACCTGTGATCCCTCTGAGATCCCGTAAATCTTCTCAGCAATTGCCTGGGCCACTCTTCCGCTGACACCCGTATCCACTTCATCAAAAATCACGCTTGTAATGCCCTGATGACGAGAGAAAATCCGCTTCAACGCAAGCATAATCCGGGACATCTCACCCCCGGATGCTACTTTATGTAGTTCCTTCAACGGCTCTCCGGGATTGGTCGTGATCAGGAATTTCACTAAATCAATACCGTTCGGCAGCAGCTGGACAGGAGTACCATCCAGTTCCGGATCTCCTTGTTTCCCCGGTTTCGTCTGCAGGTCCACAGCAAAAGCTGCTTTCTCCAAGTAAAGATCTCTCAATTCTACATGAATGAATTCAGCCAGCTGATCTGCAGCTTTCACACGGATTTCACGCATCCCCTGCGCCTCAAGAAGAGCATCCTCGGACAATTCGGCAATTTCACTCTCCATCTTACTCAGATGAGAATCTTTATTGCGGATTTCATCAATCTCCTCTTCAATCCGTGAAGCATACTGCAGCATATCATCCACCGTAGCTCCGTACTTCTTCTTCAGACGGTTCAGTTCGTTCAGCCGGGATTCGATCTGGTTGAGTCTTTCAGGGTCAAATTCGAGCTCTGCCATCTGATTACTCAGCTTAAACGTCATTTCTTCCATCAGGTAATATGTGTTCGTCATTTCTTCCGAAAGTTTTGCCAGGTTATCATCCACATCGGATGTACTTTCCAAAGAGGTCATTGCATGACTCAGCCAGTCCATTCCGCGCTGTTCCCCGTACAAAGAATAATACGCATCATGAATGCCTTGGTACACCTTCTCAAAATTCATGAGTTTCTTCCGCTCTTCGGAAAGCTCTTCATCTTCAAGCGGCTGCATTTCAGCTCCTTGAAGCTCACGGAGCTGAAATTCAAGCAGATCCAGACGCTGAGCCATTTCCTGTTCATTCTCACTCAATTCTTTATAACGCTTCTTCATCGTTCTGTATTTGTCATAAACGCTTACATACTCGTCCAGGACCGAGCGAAGCTCTTCACCGGCAAATACATCAAGAAGCTCGACGTGCCGGTCAGGATCCATAAGCGACTGCGTCTCATGCTGGCTGTGAATGTCTATCAAGGAATGTCCGAACTCCTTCATGATTCCGAGTGTAACCAGCTTTCCATTCACCCGGCAGATGCTTTTCCCCTGATGGGTAATGGTCCGTTCAAGCACCACCATGCCGTCCTCATCAATATCGACACCATAGTTCTGTCCGACCTTATAGATCGGATGGTCAGGCTGCACGGTAAACAACCCTTCAATTTCAGCTTTTTTTGTTCCATGACGAACAAACTCAACGGATCCCCGACCACCGGAAAGAAGCTGGATCGCATCAATAATGATGGATTTACCAGCACCTGTTTCACCGGTCAGTACAGTTAACCCTTCTTTGAACGTGATTGAGATCTCATCAATGATTGCAAAATCACGAATAGACAACTCTGTTAGCATGAAACCATCCACCTCAGTTATAGCATATTTAGCAACTGCTCACTAATTGACTCCGTATGATCTTCACTGCGGCAGATAATTAAGCAGGTATCATCTCCGCAGATGGTCCCCATAATTTCATCCCATTCCAGATTATCCACGAGAGCACCTACAGCATTGGCGTTTCCCGGCAGAGTTTTCAAAATAATAAAATGTCCGGCCCGATCTATACTGACAAAGGCATCCATCATGAGCCGTTTCAGCTTTTCAAACGGATTGAAGCGCTGATCTGCAGGGAGACTGTATTTGTACCGGCCATCCATCATCGGCACCTTTACAAGATGCAGTTCTTTGATATCGCGGGATACGGTTGCCTGAGTGACATTGTATCCCATACCCTTCAATCGATCGACCAGCTCATCCTGGGTTTCAATATCGTCGTTTGTGATCAGTTCCCTGATTTTGATGTGACGTTGTCCTTTGTTCATGACCATCCTCCGTTTCAAGTCCTTCCATAAGAAAAGGGCCTGTGCTAAGCCCTTTTACACTCATTATGCGTTTCTGCTGTGCGCCTCATGCGCTTCTTTGACTACAGCATCGATATCCACCTGTTCTCCACTGCTGCCGCCATCATCAAGCCGCAGATGGACGAGGAATTCTATATTCCCATCCCCGCCGGTAATCGGAGAAAAAGTGAGTCCATAAACAGAATATCCGTGATCAGAAGCAAAATCAAGAATTGTTTTTACGACCTCTTTATGAATCGATGGGTCTCTTACAATTCCTTTTTTCCCTACCTGTTCTCTACCTGCTTCGAACTGTGGTTTTATTAGTGCTGCCACATCTCCCTGCTGCTCCAGAATCTCAGCAAGAACCGGCAGAATGATACGGAGGGATATGAAGGAGACATCGATGGAAGCAAACTGCGGCTGACCGTGTGTAAGATCCTCTTTCGTCACATATCGGAAATTGGTCCGTTCCATAACGACCACCTGGTCATGATTACGGAGACGCCAGTCAAGCTGATTATATCCGACATCCACGGCATAGCTGAGCCTGGCACCGTTCTGAAGCGCGCAGTCCGTAAAACCGCCGGTGGATGAACCGATATCAATCATAATCTTGTCCTTAACGGAAAGATCAAAGTGCTTCAATGCTTTTTCAAGCTTTAATCCGCCGCGGCTGACATACGGAATGGGACGGCCTTTAACAATCAATTCCAGTTCCTCATCCACTTTCAAGCCGGGTTTATCAAGGCGGACCTGCTCATGAAAAACAAGTCCCGCCATGATGGTCCGTTTCGCTTTTTCACGCGTTTCTATATAGCCTTTTTCTACAAGTAAAACATCTAAACGTACTTTTCTGCCCATATGATTTATGCCCTCTGTTGTTTTGTAGGTATCAATTCTTTTAGGTTTTTCACCATGTTTTCCGGGGTCAACCCGATCTCTTCCCAGAGTTTCGGTACACTGCCGTGTTCGATGAACCGGTCTGGAACGCCCATCCGGCGCACCCATTGGGAGGTGTAATTGTTTTCCTCAGCGAATTCAAGCACTGCTGAACCGAATCCTCCCAGCAGAACCGCTTCCTCTACCGTAAGAATCGGCAGCCCCTGCTTCATCATATCATGCAGCATAGACTCGTCCATCGGTTTGATGTAACGGGCATTTACCACCCGCACAGACCGTCCTTCTTTTTCCAGGCGACCCGCCGCATCAAGGGCTGCATCAATGGTCGTCCCGAACGTAAGGATGACAGCCTCTGTCCCCTCTTTCAGGACTTCCCAGCTGCCGACGGGAATGGACCTCATATGTTTATCCGTATCGATCCCTTTCGCGTTACCCCGCGGATAACGGATCGCAAATGGCCCCTCTTCATATTCTGCAGCTGTATGAACGAGGTGCTGGGCTTCATCCTCATCTTTTGGCATGCTGATAATCATATTCGGAACAGACCTCAGGAATGCAATATCAAACACACCCTGGTGGGTCTCTCCGTCAGCTCCGACGAGTCCTGCGCGGTCAATACCGAAAATCACATTCAATTTCTGACGGGCCACATCATGAACCACCTGATCATAACCACGCTGCAGGAAGGTGGAATAAATGGCCAGAAACGGCTTCATGCCCTGAGTTGCAAGGCCAGCGGACATCGTCGTAGCATGCTGTTCGGCAATGCCTACATCAAATAAACGGTCCGGGAATTCCTCACCGAATTTTTCCAGTTTGGACCCGAGAATCATGGCAGGAGTCACAGCCACAATGCGCTCATCTTCACGCGCTTTTTTAATCAGCGCATCACTGATGACCGAGCTCCACGCGGGAGGTGCATCGACCGGTTTGATCTTCTCACCTGATTCGATTTTATAAGGACCTACACCGTGCCACTTATCCTTCACATCGGTTTCGGCGGGATGATACCCCTTCCCTTTCTTGGTCATCACATGAACGATAACCGGTCCGTCTGTTTTTCTTGCATAATTCAGGTTTTCCATCAAGTCTTCAAAATCATGCCCATCCACCGGTCCGTAATACGTAAACCCGAGCTCTTCAAAGAACATTCCCGGAACAACAAAGTACTTCATGCTGTCCTTCAAGCGCTCTGCTGCCTGCGCCAGCTTTCCTCCAACGGCGGGAATCTTCTTAAGAAGCCATTCGAGATCATCCTTGGCACGATTGTACTTCCCTGCGCTTCTCATCCGTCCGAGCGCACCATGCAGGGCTCCTACGTTTTTGGCAATCGACATTTCATTATCATTCAAGATAACGGTTACATTCTTTTTCTCATGCCCGATATGGTTCAGCGCCTCCAGCGCCATCCCCCCTGTCAGGGCTCCATCACCAATGATGGGAAGGATGGAATGATCCTGTTTTTTCAAGTCGCGCGCAATAGCCATCCCCATGGCAGCGGACAATGAAGTTGAACTGTGGCCGGTTTCCCATACATCATGCTCACTTTCATCCCGCTTCGGGAACCCGCACAGTCCCTTATACTGCCGCAGTGTGTCGAACTGCCCTCCACGGCCGGTCAGAATCTTATGGATATACGACTGGTGCCCGACATCCCAAATAAAACGGTCGACGGGACTGTTATATACTTTATGAAGAGCCAGGGTCAGCTCCACTACCCCCAGGTTCGCACCGAGGTGGCCGCCTGTTGTGGCCAGGTTTTCAATTAAAAACTGTCTCACTTCTGCTGCAAATTCTTCCAATTGTTTCGTATTCATATCCTTCAATAACGAAGGGTCGTTGATTCTGCTCAGATCCATTGAAGGACCCCCTTGTAATTATCTTGATTTTTTAGTGGACGACATGACATTTGATAATATTCTTACATTTAATTTGGTTTCTAACCATGCAATCACCCTGGCAGCGAAAAAGATAATCTGCGTGGATTTATTGATGGCGAAGAATTTACCAATGGCTTTTCCTCCCACCGTCACTGCTGCCACGATACTGGTAAGGGCCACGTTAATACCGATTTGGACGGCAGACCCTTCTGTATACCCGAAACTCGAAGCGAGCTGAAGTACGACGACAGTGGAGGCCGTACCACTAACTATACCAGATATATCCCCTATAACGTCGTTACAGAAACTTGCGAATCGATCCGCATTTCTGACAATCGCAATAGCTTCCTTGGAGCCCGGGACTTTCTCGGAAGCCATCGCATGGAAGGGCTTCTCTTCAGCAGCTGTAGCTGCTATACCAAGCATATCAAAGACTACACCGGTAAGCACGATGATAAATACAATGATCAGTCCAATGACCCACATGACTCCACTTAAAACGGAAGAAGAGATAACTGAAAAAATAGCCGCTAACACAAATGTGATAACGGCAATGCTCAAACTGAAATTTACGGCTTTTTTTAATTTATTATCCATTCTTACCCTCTATATCTATATATAATCATAATTTGTTTATGTAAACAGAAAGGAATGGTCACAAAACGGGTAAAAATTGCGGCTTAGGTCTAGTAGGTTTTCCCAATCAAGTACCGAGTGTCACCACTCTGGCGGTTCCCCTTTAAACTCGACTCAGCCTCGTTTCCGATAACTGGACTAGATTGCCACTTAGTCCGCACTATAATTCCCGTTTTATGTCCATAGAACAGTCTAGGGGATTTCCCCGACAGCCTTTGACCGTTCCTTAGCCTCTTTTGCAGTTGTGATTTCATACAGCTTACGTCCCAGGACCACAGTGGCCATCTGTAGTCACAGGGGCTCATGGACTGTAATCCCCTCAAAAACCACTCAAGGCAGGCTACGCTGCGCATATAGATGTTACTCCATATGCTGCAGGTTCATACCCCATTTCATAACGGTATCTGGCTCAGAGCCCGTTACAAGAATGGGCCTCCGCGGAAGCAGGGTCAACGCCCACATGCCTTTGTGGATCGCCCTGCGACCTTAACTCCCAGCATCGACCCAAGGCTGGGCGCCTCAAGCCAACACAAGGAACTTCATCGATGTGCCCTTTGGCGGATTTTTAGGCCCGCCTTCAGGAACGGAGGACCGACTAGAATACTGCACCATTCCTTTTGTAAAAATAATATATCATATTTCAGCACACACCTCAATCGAAATCCTTCCGATTAATGATCGCGCGTGCTCAAATATTGAATAAGTTGTGACAGAACCGTACCTTTAACACCTGCTTCCGTTAAAGCGGACTCAGCTGTTTTGACGTAATGATTCTTCTGCTCTTTTGCACCGTCCAGACCGAGAAGACCCGGATAGGTACTTTTATCATTCACCACATCACTGCCTACAGGCTTACCGATCACCTCTGCATCGCCGGTCACATCCAGAATGTCGTCCTGAATCTGGAAAATAAGGCCGAGCGCTTCCGCCATCTCACTCATCTGCTGCATGGATTGCTCTGAGGCCTTTCCGAGCTTTGCACCTGCACGGATCGCATATTTTAATAACTCGCCGGTTTTATTCTTATGAATAGCTTCCAGAGATTCCAGAGAAATCTCTTTTCCTTCACTCAGCATATCCTGCATCTGACCCTCGACCATACCTCTTGGACCGGCGGCTTTAGTCAGCTCCTGAATAAGAAATATTTTTTCTTCCTGTTCAAGGGATGGGTCTTCTGCAATCAGCTGGGTACTCATGGTGAGCAGGGCATCTCCGGCAAGGATAGCTGTTGCTTCATCGAATTCTTTATGATTGGTAGGCAGCCCGCGCCTGATATCATCATCATCCATAGCTGGAAGGTCGTCATGAATCAAGGAGTACGTGTGGACCATTTCAAGAGCGGCGGCGGCGCTCAGCCCTTTTCCCACCGGCGCGCCAAAGGCTTCCGCTGTGGCCAGAAGCAGAATAGGACGCAGCCTTTTCCCACCGGCTTCAATGGAATAAAGGATCGAATCCTGAAGTCTGCCCGGCACGGTATAATCTCTCACATACATGGTCAACTGATCGTTAATGAATGTTTGTTTATCTTTTAAATAAGCATTCAAGTCCACAGGCTATTCTTCCTCCTGTACGGTGAAAGGTTCAAAATTCCCATGCTCATTCATAATCTGCTGCATCTGCTCTTCCACTGTTCCGAGCTTTTCACTGCATACCTTTGAAAGCTTCATCCCCTCTTGATAGTATTGAATAGCTTTTTCAAGAGGGACTTCGCCGGTTTCTAGCTTCTCGACAATTTCCTCAAGCTGATTCATGGCTTCTTCAAAACTGATTTCCTGTTTATTTTCCTCCATGTTCATCCTCCTTCACCGATGTAACCTGACATTGAATGAAACCGTCCTGGACTTGAAGGGAAAGACTGTTTCCCTCCGACACCTGAGCAGCCTTTTTAATGACCTTATTTTCCTCGTCAAAAGGAATGGCATAGCCGCGTTTCATAATTTCAAGTGGATTCAGCAGGGTCAGCTTATCCAGCGTCGAATGAAAACGGTCTTTTTTCCGGGAGACGATGGTATCGAAAGCTTTCTGGAGCTGTTTCGTATCCCTTTGAAGAGCCTCTGTTCCTTCTTTGATTTTTTTATCCGGTCCCTGCTGCTCCAGCCGTTTGGTTAAATAACCCAGCTGCTCACGCCGGCTCGACTGCTGACGGTTCATCTGTTTGGTCAGACGCTCCAGCACTCGGTCCAGGTCCTGTTCTTTTTGACGCATCAGCTGTTCCGGATACTTAAACGCATAGGATTTTTTTAATCGGTTCAGCTTCTGCCTTGATTCAGTCCGCTGCCCGTCCATGGATCTTATGAGCCTCTGTCTGAACTGCTGCACCTGTTCTCTCAGTTCCGTAATGGAAGGTACGGCTACTTCTGCAGCCCCGGTAGGCGTCGGAGCTCTCCAATCAGCTGCAAAATCACTGATGGTTGTATCCGTTTCGTGACCGACGGCAGAAATAATGGGCATCGAAGATGCTGCAATCGCCCGGGCGACTATTTCTTCATTGAATCCCCAGAGATCTTCAATAGATCCACCTCCGCGGCCGACGATTAAAACATCGCAATCCAGATGCTCATTGGCGTACCTTATGGCGTTGGAAACCGATTCTGCTGCGCGCTCCCCCTGGACAAGAACCGGAAGGATAGATACCGGCACAATCGGATAGCGTCTCTTGATCGTTGTCAAAATGTCCCTGACGGCCGCACCGGTAGGAGAAGTGATCACACCGATATGCTTTGGATATGTAGGAAGCTTTTTCTTACGTTCTTCAGCAAACAGACCTTCCTTCTCCAATTTCTCCTTCAGCTGTTCAAAAGCAAAATACAAGGCACCGATTCCATCCGGCTGCATTTCCTTAATATAAAGCTGATACTGCCCCATCGGTTCGTATACGTTGATCTCACCTTTTACGAGGACATTCATACCGTTTTCAGGAATGAATTTCAGCGAGCGGTTGCTTCCGGCAAACATAACCGCCTGAATTCTTGCCTGATCATCTTTTAAGGACATGTACATATGCCCTCTGGAATGATGTTTGAAGTTGGAAATTTCTCCTCTGAGCCATACGGTCTTCAAATGAGGATCACCGGATAGTTTCCGTTTGATATATTTGGTTAAAGCCGTTACCGTCAAATACTGATCCTGCACGACAACGCCTCCTTACACGCGGTGAATCTGCTTCGCCGCCTTAATGGTATTGTGGAGCAGCATGGTAATGGTCATCGGCCCCACCCCTTTTGGAACAGGAGTGATATGGGAGGCCACTTCCTTTGCTGATTCAAAGTCAACATCGCCGGTCAATTTCCCATCGACACGGTTGACTCCGACATCAATGACGACAGCGCCTTCCTTCACATGCTCCCCGGATACAAGTCCCGGCCTGCCTGCGGCTACAATCAGAATATCTGCCTGTTTCGTATGGGATTTTAAATCCTTTGTACGGGAGTGACAGTGGGTGACCGTTGCATTCTTATTGAGAAGAAGCTGTCCAACAGGCTTGCCGACGAGGTTGCTGCGTCCTATAATGACGGCGTGTTTTCCTTCCACATCAATAGCCGCACGTTCAAGCATCACCATAATCCCATATGGTGTGCAGGGGAAAAAGGTATCCTGGCCTGTCAGCATCCTGCCTGCGTTTTCAGGGTGGAAGCCATCCACGTCCTTGCCAGGGTCGATTGCTTCAATTATTTTCTGGTCAGAAATATGCTCCGGAACTGGAAGCTGCACCAGAATACCATGAACCGTATCATCTTGGTTCAACCGGTGAATCAAATCCAGAAGCTCCTGCTCGGAGGTTTCCTCAGAAAGTTCAATGAGATCAGAATCCATACCGATTTTTTCAGAAGCCCGCTGCTTCCCTTTTACATAAGATTTTGAGGCAGGATCTTCTCCGATAATGACGACAACCAGTTTAGGGTGTACACCTTTTTCATGGAGCACCGCCACCTCCTGCTTCATCTCTTCCCGTAAATCTTCCGCTAACTGTTTTCCATAAATAACTTCTGCTGCCATCTCCGATTCCCCCTGTTCAAAGTTAGATCATCTTGGATAAAACGCCGTTGACGAACTTCCCGGAATCTTCTTCACCGAAGATTTTAGCAAGTTCTACTGCTTCGTTGATTGCTACTTGTGTCGGGACATCTTCGTTATGTTTCATTTCATACGCGGCCATTCGAAGAACGGTCTTCTCTACTTTAGGAAGACGTGGGAACGTCCAGTTGTCCAAATGGTCGGCAATCCACTGATCCAGGTCATCCCTGTAGTCCATGACTCCGTGAACCAGGTCGTGCAAAAATGGATCAACCTCCGGATCTTCTACCACGTGCTGGATGGCCTCATCCGTATCAATATCCTCTGTAATCGTTTGAAAAAGCGCCTGAAATGCTTTTTCTCGTGCTGTGCGTCGTTTCATGTTCATTCTCCTTTAAGGTAATATCCGTTAGAATCATAACATTTTAGTTGGATAAAAGCCATGATAACAGGGATATACAGCCTGGTGTTTCCTTTGTGCAAAAAGAAAAATCAGAAAGGGTCTCCCCTTTCTGATTCCTATGAATAGGCTTCCGTTTCGTTTTCTTCTTCTTTTGCTCCATCCATTTGGATACCAACGATGTGCACGTTGATTTCACTAATTTCAAGAGCTGTCATATTTTTCAATGCCTGGCGGGTATTGTCCTGGATTTTCTGGGCGGTATCAGGAATACTGATGCCATAATCCATAACGACGTAGGCATCAATCAAAATGCCGCTTTCTGTCAGCTCCACTTTGACACCCTTGCCGTGATTTTTCTTACCCAGTCGTTCTGCAACACCGGAGGCAAAGTTCCCCCGCATCGAAGCAACTCCAGCCACTTCGGATACGGCAATGCCCGCGATGACTTCAATTACTTCAGGAGCAATCTCAATATTGCCTAATGTCGATCCATCTGTCACATTCAACAATTGCTTATCAGTCATTTATGACCACTCCTTTTAAGCTTCATCTTTCATAATCGTATACTTCTCAAGGAATTTCGTATTAAAGTCGCCATTTACAAAGACTTCATGCTCCATCATACGCTGATGGAACGGAATCGTTGTATGGACACCCTCTACGACAAATTCATCGAGAGCACGTCTCATACGGCGGATGGCTTCATCTCTGTCACGGCCGTACGTAATGAGCTTGGCCACCATAGAATCATAATAGGGAGGGATGGTATAACCCGGGTAAGCTGCAGAATCCACACGCACGCCGAGACCACCCGGCGGCAGGTACATATCAATTTTACCTGCAGAAGGCATGAAGTTTTTATAAGGATTCTCCGCATTGATCCGGCATTCAATGGACCAGCCTTCAAACTCGATGTCTTCTTGTTTAAAGGAAAGTTTTTCATCGTTGGCAACCAGAAGCATCTCTTTAATAAGATCTACGCCTGTTACCATTTCGGTCACCGGGTGCTCCACTTGAATACGCGTATTCATTTCCATAAAGTAGAAGGAGTCCGACTCTTTATCGAAAATGAATTCTACGGTACCGGCCCCTGAATAATTGACAGCAAGAGCGGCTTTGACTGCAGCATCCCCCATCTTCTTCCTCATCTTTTCGGAAATAGCCGGAGATGGCGTTTCTTCAATGAGCTTCTGAAGACGGCGCTGGATCGTACAGTCGCGCTCTCCCAGGTGAACAGCATTCCCGTGATTATCGGCAAGCACCTGGATTTCCACGTGGCGGAAATCCTCTATGAACTTCTCAATATAGACGCCGGGGTTGCCGAACGCCGTTTCCGCTTCCTGCTGGGTCATGCGGATTCCTGTTTTCAAATCATCTTCATTACGGGCTACACGGATTCCTTTTCCTCCACCGCCGGCTGTCGCTTTGATGATGACCGGGTATCCGATGTCTTCCGCTACCTTCAAGCCTTCTTCCTCGCTGTTGATGATTCCAGCGGAACCGGGTACAACCGGAACCCCTGCTTCTCTCATCGTTTCTCTGGCCACATCTTTCGTCCCCATTTTTTGAATGGCATAGGCGGATGGGCCAATGAAAGTGATGTTACATTCTTCACACATCTCGGCGAACTCTGCGTTTTCAGAAAGGAACCCGTATCCTGGATGGATCGCATCCGTCTGCGTCAGCGTCGCCAGACTTAAAATATTGGTGTAGCTCAAGTAACTGTCTTTACTTAATGTAGGTCCAACACAATAGGCTTCATCCGCCAGCTGGACGTGCAAGGCTTCTTTATCTGCTTCAGAATAAATGGCGACCGTCTCGATGCCCATCTCTTTGCAGGCACGGATGATCCGGACAGCAATTTCACCTCTGTTGGCTATTAAAACTTTTTTTATCAACGTCTCATCCCCCGCTTACTTAGACTTCACTCGGAACAACGGCTGTCCATATTCGACCAGTTCGCCGTCTTTAACAAGAATTTCTACAACCTCACCAGAAACTTCCGCTTCAATTTCATTGAAAAGCTTCATCGCTTCCACGATACATACGACAGAGTCCTCTTTGACATCGTCGCCGAGTTTCACGTAGGCATCCTGGTCCGGTGACGGAGATACATAAAATGTTCCAACCATCGGAGACTTGATTTCAGCATCGTAATCGCTGGAGGATGTATCTGCTTTAGGTGCTTCCTCTACAGCGGGCTCCTGTTCTACTTCCTTGCTCTGTGCAGGCTCCTGAGTCTGTGGTTTAGGCTGTGCCTGGACCGCCTGCTGCGGCTGTACAGCTTCTGTAACAACCTGCTCCTGTTGTTTTTTCATCGAAACTTTCGTCCCATTAGCTTCATAGCTGAATTCATCGATGGAAGACTGATCGATCAGCTTAATAATTTCTCTGATTTCCTGTACCTTTAACATAGCTGGCACCCCTTTTATGTATAGTTGCTTTATAACTGGTACTAATAACTCCTCTTAACATTCTATTATAAATTCCTGCTTCCCTGCAACTGAACCTCCTGAAAGAAGGTAGAAAGACAGACCTTATCCGTTAACAATTGGCAGTTCTATAGGTCTGTGGATTTCTTTCTCCACCACTATTTCCATACAGCCGGCTTTTTAACCATGCACAAAAAGAAGCTGCCGTTTTCAACGGCAGCTTCTTTTATTCAGCCTGCAGGCTGGAATTGAACCTGGACCTGCTTATGTCCGAATTCATCGGAGACCATCTGGATAATCTGGTTCGTTTCTTCCTTGGATAACTCCTGGGCTTTGACGGTTACGTGAACGACATCATCTTCAGCACGGACGAGCACATCATCATACTGGGCACTTGCCAGAATTGTATTTTCGATGATGGATTCTTTTGATTGATTGGTTTTAATCGTTTCCATTTTTTCCAGTGCTTCATTTTTCTCCTCAGTCGTGAAATCACTGGACGCTACAATTTCGGAAAGCTGCTCCTGGACCTGGTCACGCTGGTTTTTCATATCCAGGCGGATAGCTGAAAATAATTCATCGGTGGAAATTTGAGAAATCACTGTCCCGTCTCCTGCTGTTTCAACATTTTCCCCTTCTGCTTCTTCACTGGTCATTTCAGCCCAGTCCTCTTCCTGAATAAAAGCCATTTCTCCGTTTTCCGGGGATGTCATGTAGTAAACACTCAGCACAATCAAAAGACTCAACATTGTCAACAGCCACACCGTTTGTTTTTTTACCAAGGTAATCCCTCCTTATTGTTTAGGCAGAACTGATATTCTATGTGTCGGTACATCAAGCACCCGGGAAACAGCTTCGACCACCCATTCCTTCACCTGAATTTGATCGACCCCCTTGGCCGTTACGAAAACTCCGCTGACTTCAGGCTTGGATGTCTGGGTGAGCAGCGGAACTTCACGGTCGCCCTGTCGGACTAGAACCAGCTGTTGTTCTCTCGTATAATCTTCAATTTCTCTTTCTCCTCCATTCTTATCGGATTCTTTTGTGTTCTGTTTGCCTATGATTAAGTTTTTGTCATACTCCTTTTTGTGTGTGGATGATAGATTTATCATAATGTCCACAGCGCTGACACCCTGAATATTTTCAAGAAGCGGCTTGAGCTGTTTTTCATATTCTCCCTCCAGCTGTGTGATGGAATCGGTCTGTTCCAGAGATGGAGAAGTTTCCGATGCCGCCTGCTCCTGTGTACTCCCTGCCGCGGGAGGGGTGCGCGGCTCTGCATCCGGCTGGAACCAGCTGCTGACAAGAATGATAAGAACCCCGATCATTCCAAGACCAATCAAATACTTGGTCTTGTTCACCTTCTTCCCTTCCTTATCGGACGATAGAGTGATCTTATTCCACCATTTATTCATCCTGATCCTCCCAGTGGATTTCTATTTGTTCAGGCTTCAAGTCCAGTTTGCCAGCCACCCAGTTCACCAGTTCCGCATCCTCTTCTGAAGAGACTGCCGGGGAGGGCTCATCCATAAAGGAGATATCGACATTCTCCACGTCCCCCATCTCCTGGCTCCGTGATATCGTCAGTGTCACCTTTTCAAGAGTTTTCACGCTGTATGGCTGTCCGGTAAAAGTCATCGACGTATCCTGAAGCATGACATCCTTCTCTTCTTCCAACGAAGGCTGCAGTTCAGCAGATAGAGCTTGGGTAACCTGTTCTAATCTATATGCATCTTGTCCCTGCAGTATTTCATTTTTCTTCGATTCAATAGTGTCATCCAAACCGTCGGTATCCCACTGTTCTTCCATTTTCTGATCGGCCGACTGCAACAGACGCTCAGGGTCAATCTGCAGGAGTTGAAGCAGGGGGCCAAGGAAAACAAGAAGCAGTAAAATGGACATCACAAGCCTTGCATAGTTCTTCATGACACCCGATGGCAGGAGCGCATCTGCGACCATTGCCAATAGAAGGAATAATACAATTCTTGTAATCCACTCAATAAATAATTCCATTACCGCTCCCCCCTATCTGATCATCATTGTAATATTGCTTGCCGCCACCATAATGACTATGACAAGGAAAAACATCATGGAGACCATAAGCAGCGCGGCAAAAATGTAGAAAATGTGCCGGCTGACTACATCCATCGCCTGGATGACCGGTCCATCGCCGAGAGGCTGCAGCAGGGCAGCCGCCAATTTATAGATAATCGCGATAGCAAGGACTTTGATTGACGGAAAAACAGCAATACCGAGGAGAATGACCACTCCTGCAATCCCAAGGGTGTTTTTTAATACAAGGGAAGCCCCCAGGATGGTGTCGGTGGCATCTGTAAACAAACGCCCGACAACAGGCACAAAATTTCCGGTCACAAACCGGGCTGTTTTCATCGTGATGCCGTCCTGTACAGCCGTAACGGTTCCCTGGACGGAAATGACACCAAGAAAAACGGTAAGGAAGATCCCCATGACAGCCATCCCCGTCTTCCTTAAGAGCTCTGCTAAGTGATCGACCTTGAAGTCTTCATTCAAACTCCCGACAATCAATAAAAGAGCTGATGATGTAAATAACGGAATGAGCAGGTATTTGACCAGCAGACCACTGGACTGAACGAGAGCGATAATGATGGGATGGAAAAAAGAAATGGACATGAGATGACTGAAGGAAGCCATGATACCAAGAAGAAGAGGGATCAGACCGATCATGAAACTGCTCATCCGCTCCACCGCATCCAATGTATAGACAATCACCTGCCTGAAACTTTCCAATGCAAGAGTCAGCAGGACAAGATAGACGACCATGTACGCTGCTTTACTTACGACTGAATTTTGAAAGGCAGACTGCACAGACTGCAGGAGCGTGCTGAATAAGGTTAGAAATAAAAGAGAAGAGAGCAGCCGGCCGTTTAAAAGAAGTTCGTGAAAGAAAAATTCCACCATTCCGGAGTACCAGTCGGAGGATTCGAGCGCCCCTTCCTTTTGAATAAACTCCATAAAATTGTCATGTTGAAAAGTCGGAATATAATCTCCATACTGCTGCTGCAGGTCCTCCCAGTTCGCTTCCATATCTTCTGTTGAAATGTATTCCGACATGGAAGGTCCTGTCGTTTCCGGAGCTTCAGGGGATGCCGAAGAAGCCGAAGGAAAAAGGATAACCCCGATGATTCCTGCACACAGCCACATCCATAGACGTTTCATCTGCTCCCCGCCTCCCTAACCTCCGGGTATAAATTGAAGAATGGTTTCAATAACAGCTGTAACAATCGGGATCGCAAGCATCAAAATGAATAACTTCCCAGCCAGTTCCACTTTCGATGCCAAAGCATTGAGGCCGGCATCCCGGATCAGCTGGGCACCGAATTCAGCAATGTATGCAATACCGATGATTTTCAAAATCGTTTTGAAATACATCGGTTCCACCTGGGCCTGGTCAGCCATATAGGAAAGCAATGTAAATACATAAGTCAGCTGATCGAGGACGGTCAGGAAAATAACGATGACGGTAAAAAGGAGAAGAAGAAAAGCGGCTGATGATTTCTGTTCCTGCAGCAGAATGATCAGCATAGCCGCAACAAGCCCCAGCGAAACAACCTGGATAATATCCATAAAGCTATCCCTGGTAGAGAAAGACGGATTTGATCTGTTGGAACAAGTCAGCCAGACGGTGCAGGACGATAAACAGTACAATGATAAATCCTGTCAATGTGACAGCCTGGGCGATCTCTTCCTTTCCCATTTGTTTTAGAATACTGTGAATCATGGCGACGATAATTCCTACTCCCGCTATTTGAAAAAGGATTGTGGCATCTTGGAGCACAATGGTCCTTCCCCCTTCTATATAATTAAAATGATGACGAGAAGACCGCTTAAAACCCCCATCCCTCTGGCCATCTTCTGGTACTGCTCGCCTACCTCCAATGCTTCATGAAGGACTCTGTCTAAATGGTGGATGGTCAATTGGATCTGTTTCTGCTGCTGCTCCAGATCATGTTGTCCGAGGGTCCGGCCAAACTGAAGCAGAATTTCCATTTCTGTTTTGCCCATGGCATTCCAGGGCCAATGTTTTTTCAAGAGGGTTTCCCAGAGAACGGAAAAATCACGGCAGCTGTCCTGCTCTTTTTGAAGCTGCTCAAAAAATCCAGCTACCGGCATAGGCAGATGCCTCGATAAGGTTTCACACACCTCCCAGAGTGAAGACTGACCATAAACCATCTCCGCTTCAATCAGTTGAAGAGCATTTTTCCACTGTCTAATATGGCCGGGTCTTTTTTTGAACCGGGATGCAATTTCAAACCCGCCCAGTGTTGTAACGGTTAAAATGATGACGGCGCCGATCCACTCCATCCATCCGCCCTCCTTCCCCTTCACCAAGAACTTGTCCAAGGTGGTTATACACCTTCCACGTAATGACCGATCCTGCACGCAGACGTTCGAGTGTGATGTAACGTTCAAATACCTGGTCGTGCATAAGCTGCGAAACCGACGGTCGCCGGCTGACGGATTCCACCCCGTTACCATGCAGACTGCATATGACCTTCACTCCGGTATAAACCGCTTCCTGAACAGCAAGGGCATCCCTTTCACCGCCGATTTCATCGACGATTAAAACATCCGGGGACATGGAACGGATCATCATCATCATACCGTCCGCTTTTGGACAGGCATCCATCACATCGGTGCGGGTGCCGACATCCAGCTGCGGAACTCCCCGTAAACTGGCTGCTATTTCCGACCGCTCGTCCACAATGGCAACTTTTGACGGTGAATAGGAACCAGCTGCTGCGCCAATAACACAGGCAAGTTCACGGAGCAGTGTCGTTTTTCCGGAATGAGGCGGGCCTATAATCAAAACACTTCTCCATCCCATATCGTCATAAAGATAAGGAAGCAGAGAGGATACCTGCCCCCTCGTGGACCGAGCGACGCGGATGTTCATAAAAGAAATATGCTTCAGCGTCTCTACTTTATCTTCCTGTGTGTTCGCTTTGCCCGCCAGCCCAACGCGGTGGCCGCCTTCAATAGTAATAAACCCCTCTTTCAGTTCATCCTTAAATCGATAGAGAGAAAACTGGCTGATTTGGTTCAAAACGTAGGAGAGATGATCCGCGGTCATCGAGAGAGACTCTATAACGGAATAGCCTGAACTGCTGATCATCTCTATGGGGCGATCCACCCTTAAACGGATCTCCTGGACTCTCCTCCAATCCACCTGCTCTAGTAAAACCTTCTGAAATGAAGGCGGAAACAGACGTAATATCTCTTTCATCCTTCTCCTACTCCTTTATTTGGTTTACTTCATATGTATGTCCCACGTTTATACTTATGACAGGTCAAATCATATAAAAGTAGAAGAACATCAGCCCGTACTAGAGTTCTACTAGAGCGGGCATCTAATGCTAATAGGAGGGCGGACATAAAAAAAAGCGTGCTCCCAACGGGAACACGCTTGATGATCTATTTCATTACGCACGGGAGACATATTTGCCGTCTGTTGTGCTGATGAGTAGTACTTCTCCTTCATTAATGAAGAAAGGTACCTGAACCGATAATCCTGTTTCAAGCGTCGCAGGCTTCGTACCTCCGCTTGCCGTATCACCTTTGATGCCCGGTTCTGTTTCTGTTACTTTCAATTCAACGTTTTTCGGAAGCTCGACGCCGATCGTCTCACCCTGATATGACTGAATCTGAACTTCCATGTTTTCCTTCAAATAATTCAGCTGTTCCTGAATAGTCGCAGTAGGAATTTCCACCTGCTCATACGTTTCCATATCCATGAATGCGTGCATGTCCCCATTAGCGTAAAGGTACTGCATTTTACGGTTTTCAATATGAGCACGTTCTACTTTTTCTCCGCCGCGGAACGTTTTTTCCTGGATGTTTCCATTACGCAGGTTACGAAGCTTCGAACGAACAAAAGCAGCTCCCTTGCCCGGTTTTACGTGTTGGAATTCCATGACCTGCCAGATTCCACCATCTACTTCAATTGTTAAACCTGTACGAAAATCGTTTACTGAAATCATACGTTGCTCCTCCTTCTTTCCTTACAAAGTAATTAGCTCTTTCGTTGAATGACTCAGACGCTCGTTGCCGGTCTTCGTTACGATTGTGTCATCCTCAATACGGCATCCGCCGACATCCGGCACATAAATCCCCGGCTCTACAGTAACGACCATGCCTTCTTCAAGGATCGTCTGTTCAGAACGGAAGGAAAGCCCCGGACCCTCGTGAACATCAAGTCCAATACCATGGCCTGTCGAGTGCCCGAAATAGTCTCCGTATCCCTTTTCTTTAATATAGTCACGGGTGAGAGCATCCGCTTCCTTACCGGTAATGCCTGCTTTAATTCCTTCCATACCTCTTAACTGGGCCTGCAAAACCGTGTCATATATATCTCTAAGCTGATCACTGATTTCCCCAACAGCGACGGTTCTCGTAATATCAGAACAATACCCTTTATAAAGAGCACCAAAATCCAGCGTGACAAGTTCCCCCGACTGAATCTCCTTTTCCGACGCTGTGCCGTGCGGAAGAGCTGAGCGGTAACCGGACGCCACTATAATGTCAAAGCTGGAAGAGACAGCTCCCTGCTTCCTCATGAAAAATTCCAGTTCATTGGAAATATCAATTTCCTTCACACCTGGTTTTATGTAGCTTAGAATGTGGTCAAAAGCGTCATCGGCAATCTTAACAGCATCCTTTAATATACTAATCTCCTCATCGGTCTTAATCAAGCGTAATTTTTCAACGAGCCCTGAGGTTGGGACAAGTTCAGCATCCATCACCTGTTTGTACTGCTCGTAGGACGAATATGTAACGTGATCTTTTTCAAAGCCGATCCGTTTCAAACCAAGTTCCTTGGCTTTGGCAGCCGCCTCTTCGTGCAGGGGACGTTTATGCTCGATAATGTCGAACCCTTCCGTCTGATCTGCGGCCTGCTTGGTATATCGGAAGTCTGTAATTAGAAAAGAATCACGGTCTGTAATGAGCAAAGCTCCGGAAGAACCTGTAAAGCCGGAAAGGTAGCGTCTGTTTTTCGAACTCGTGATCAATAGTCCATCCAGTTCTTTTGAAGCAGCTGCTGTACGCAGTCCTGTCAATTTCATCATATTAGTGGTCTCCTCTCTCACTTCAGCTTTTGAATCAACCCTTCTACCGCCAGTCGATACCCATCGATTCCGAATCCTACGATCTGCCCTGCCGTGACAGGAGCAAGCATCGACGTGTGCCGGAAAGCTTCTCTCGCGTGGACGTTGGAAATGTGGATTTCAATGACAGGCAGGGAAACAGAACTCACTGCATCCCGAAGGGCTACACTCGTATGGGTGTAGGCAGCAGGATTGATGATGATGCCGTCCGCCATTCCTTCAGCCTGATGAATCCAGTCTACGAGATCCCCCTCGTGATTGGATTGGTAAGCCTCCACCTCGAAGCCGGCTTTCTGAGCGGTCTCTGTAACGAGCCGGACCACATCCTCAAGTGTACCGGTACCATATGTACCGGGCTCGCGGACACCCAGGCGGTTCAGGTTCGGCCCATTCAGTAAATAAATCTTCTTTTTCTCCATTCCATATCCCCACCGTTCCCCAAAGGATCATACATTTAAATCTTATCATACTCCCTCCTTATTTGAATAAGAATCTGCCGTTTGATTAAATTCATGATACTCATAAGATATGGAATACCCTACAAACACACCGTATAAGATAAATAAACAGGCCGTTGTCACCCACGTATCACTGCTCAGTTCCATGAAACCAGGGATCGCTGGAAACACAGGGGTTAACACAAAATAGACCACGCCCCACAGAAGCAGTCCGAAAATGGCGCCCGGCCAAATCCCTTTTCTTGATCTTAAAGTAAAGTAATAAACGAACGCCGTTCCGATTGAGAGAAGCGCAACAATCAGCACCGACAGAACTTCTGCGAGCCATGTTCCAGTCCAATCCGTCTGCCAGAAGGACCGGAATATAAAGGATGCTGCGGACACTTCCGTAAAATGAAAATAATAGGCGCCGGCACCCAGAGCACTCCATAAAAGCCCCCCGGCAAAACCTGTTGCTGCCGCTTTTGAGGCAACACTCTGCCGAGGCTCTTGCTTCCGTTGATCTTTAGTTTGTTCTGCCATCTCCATCACCTCTTTCCTCATTTTAACCAACCCGCATTTTTTCATGCCTGCTTTCATAATAGACCTAGTGATTCTTCTCCATTTGTTGTAAAATAAAGGTCCAGAGATACTTATTATGTTTCTAGTTTAGAGGTGACAGTCTAAAGGAAAGAAAAGAATAACCCCGAATCTTTCACCTGAACTTTGAGTATAAATACTGCATAAATTCATCTACTACGGAAACAATTGAAAATAGCACATACCCGCCACAGGAAATGTTGAAAAGTGTACAATCCAGGGTATATATAACTAATAGATGTCGTACAGGTGACCTAATACTAGAAGGGAGGACATTGATATGCGTAACTGGATGACACCAGTCATGTACATTTTGATCGGGCTTGCCATTTTCTTTGTAGGCGTTCAGCTGTTTACCAATACATCAGGTTTCTTAACAAACATAGTGGTTATGATCGGGATGGCGGCTATCCTCTATGGAGCCATCTACTACTTCTTCCTCCGCGGACGCGGATTTGGCGGGGGTTCCGGCAACCGCAATGAAATGAAAAAATACAAACAGGCCGTTAAACAATCCAAACAGAAGTACAAACAGCCTGCACCGGTCGTTAAGAAAAGTCCGGCTGCCAAAACAGCTGTTAAATCCGCTCCGTTCCCACGCAAAAAAAGCAGAAGAACCAATGGGCCACAACTCCGGGTCATTGAAGGAAATAAAAACAAAGACAAAAATCGAGCCTCTTTTTAAAGGCTCGATTTTATTTTGTCCACCTTTTTAAAAACTCCAATGCATGCTGGCGTCCGTAATTCATCAAATGTTCCTTTTCCTCATTCGTCATATGAAAATCAGTGGTTTCAATGCCGCTTACAGGGATGAAAAGAATATCCTTACTGATGGATTTTGAAATGTAGCGGGAGTCATGAGCCCGCTGCATTGTTTTAAACAGCGCATGAAACATCTGGATGGCGTTTCTGATTTTCTGTTCAGGAAGCTTATCCGGCTCATCACTTAATTTTAAGCCGATTACTGGTCTCGTCCGGCACCCATCCTGCTTTTCCCATATCCACAGCGGAAAATTACTAAGGACCCCTCCATCGACAATCACTGATTTCCCGCGCTTTCCATGAATCTTCACAGGAATAAAGAAGTATGGAAGACTCGAGCTCATCCTTACAGATTTTGCCACGGAAAAGGTAGCAGGATCAATGCCATAAGTGCTCTTCAAGTCATCAGGGAGGACGACGATTCTCCCTAAAGTAAGATCTGAACAGATAATCTTCAACGATCCGGGCCGGAGATCTGCAAACGTACGCACACCCTTTTCCTCCAGCCAGTGAGCCATTACGGTTTCCATCTGCGCTCCGTTGTATAGGCCGAGACGATAATACAGGAACAACCATTTCATAAAAGGGAAGACGCGGTCTGTCAGTGGAACATGGATCATCTCTTCAAAAGACATGGACATCAGGCGGGATTTGATTTCCCCGGCTGTATAGCCCGCTGCTGTTAATGCTGCCAGAATCGCTCCTGCGGAGGTACCGGCAACACGTCTGAACACATAGCCCTGACTCTGCAGTTCCTCAACGGCTCCTATAAAAGCGAGTGCCTTCACCCCACCTCCAGAAAACACTCCATCTACTTTCACCATGCTTCACCCCGCTTTAATTCATTATAAACAGCGGGTCCACTAAATAGAACGCAGGTGGAAGAATTCCACCCTTCCTCAAAGATCCCTCCCATGAGCTGTTGGACACAAAAAAAAGACACGGACATCCGTGTCTCAGGCACTCTATTCGTTATTCTGGTCTTCGTTTTTCTTCTGCACTTCTCTCAAAGCTTCGACATACCCTTTATTCTCATCGAAGAACTGGACAAGGTCGCCGATGCGGTCGATGGAATTCCAGCTCATATGGTGCTCAATACCTTCGACATCTTCATAGATGTTTTCCTTATCTACTCCGATCAGCTCCAGGAACTGTTCCAGCAGCTCGTGGCGATATACCAGCCGCTTCCCGATTTTTTTCCCTTTCGGAGTCAAAATCAATCCCCTGTATTTTTCATAATTCAAATACTGGTCGCGATCGAGTTTCTGGACCATCTTCGTCACGGAAGACGGGTGAACATCCAGGTTCTCAGCAATATCCGAGACGCGGGCATAACCCTTTTCTTCAATGAGTATATAAATTTGTTCAATATAATCTTCCATGCTTGGTGTTGGCATGATGAACCTCCAATACCCTGTCTTTATGTAGATATAACGCTTGTGATCTGCTGATGACTACATAGAAAAATGATACACTAGTTTCTTATGCGATACAAGCAGCCTCTGTTTAACATAAAAAACAGCCCTTCAAATCTGAAGGGCTGATTTTTTATTTATTACAAACCGCACTTCAACTGAGCATTACAGTTGGTACATGTGTTACAGCCACCGATGTCTTCCACGGTTCCTTGACGGCAGACCGGGCATGTATCGCCGACTTCTGATCCGATTGTCACGTTAGTCTTATCCAGTTCATGAACTGTATCGACCAGGACAACACGAGGACGCTTGTCATCTTCAAACAGTTCCGTCTGCTCTCCATCAAAAGCGTTTTCCTCGGCTTTCAAAGTAAGCACCTGGCTGTCACGGCTCCCATCCACGTACACTGTACCACCTTTGGCACCGCCACGGTACAGGCGCTGATAGACGCTTTCCACTTGTTCGACCGTATATCCTTTCGGTGCATTGACCGTCTTGGAGATACTGCTGTCGACCCAGCGCTGAATGACGCACTGTGTATCAGCGTGGGCTTCCGGAGACATCGTCATCGCCGTCACAAACCATTCAGGAAGCTGCTCCGGATCCTGCTCTGGATGCGCATCCAGATACTCCTGAAGGATATCCGCCTTCACTTCAATAAACTTGCCTAAACGACCACTGCGGTAGTAGGAGAAGGAGAAGTATGGCTCAAGACCTGTACTCACTCCTACCATTGTTCCTGTACTTCCGGTTGGAGCTACAGTAAGCAGGTGGGAGTTACGGATTCCATAAGCCAGAACATCCTGTCGAATGTCTTCCGGCATCTGCTTCATATACCCTGTCTGAATAAAGTTTTCACGAAGCTGTCGTGTTTCATCATCCGTTGCTCCGACAAGGAACGGGAAGCTGCCTTTCTCCTTTGCAAGTTCAATGGATGCGCGGTAGGCGGTTACAGCAATCGTTTCGAAGATTTCATCCACCAGTTTGTTGCCTTCTTCTGATCCATAGGTTGTTTCACAATAGATCAGAAGATCATGGAGACCCATGACACCCAGGCCTACACGACGCTCACCAAGGGCCTGTACTTTATTTTCTTCCAGGAAGTAAGGAGTAGCATCAATCACGTTATCCTGCATACGGACACCGCGTTTAACGGTTTGTTTAAGCTTGTCAAAATCAACCGTTTTATTTTCCTTATCCGCTACAGACGCCAGGTTTACAGCAGCCAGGTTACAGACGGAATATGGTGCAAGCGGCTGTTCCCCGCATGGGTTGGTCGCAACGACCTTCTGTCCATAAGCTGTGGCATTTGTCTTTTCGTTGGCATTATCAATAAAGAAAATCCCCGGTTCTGCTGAATACGTCGCGCAGACATTGATCAGATTCCACAGTTCTTTCGCTTTAATGGATTTGTAGGCACGCACACCGAAGCCGCGTTTTTCCCACTCACGTACATCGCCGCTCTCATGCCATTCTTCATTATAGGCGTTCATTTCCTCCGCTGTGTAATTCTCTACATCAGGGAAACGAAGCTGGTATTCGTCGTCGTTTTCCACGGCTTCCATGAACTCATTCGTAATACAGACGGAAATGTTGGCTCCTGTCAGGAATTCTGAATTATGAACGGAATACGTCCCGCCGAGAGCCAGTTTTTCCTGTGCTTCCTGCACGCTTTGATCTGTAAAACCACCCTGACCCTGAATGTGCTTGTAATTGACCACACTTTGATAAAGGTCTTTTTCCACTTCGGTCAACGGCGTGAATTTCAGCTTGTCCTTCGCCAGTTGTTTAATAGTTTCGTCTTCCGTGTTTTCGATGAGAAAACGGAGGATACGCGGGTTCTGCATCTTGGAAATAATGAATTCAAGAATGTCCGGATGCCAGTCTGCCAGCATGATCATCTGGGCACCGCGTCTGGATCCTCCCTGCTCCACCAAGTGGGTCAGTTTAGCAATATCATCAAGCCATGAAACGGAACCGGATGACTTCCCGTTCACCCCGCGGGCGAGCGTGTTCCTCGGGCGCAAGGTCGATCCATTCGTCCCGACACCACCGCCGCGTGACATGATTTCCATGACTTGTTTACGGTGATCGGAAATACCCTCCCGTGAATCCTGGATATAAGGCATCACGTAACAGTTGAAGTAGGTCACATCCGTGTTGGATCCTGCTCCGTACAGCACACGGCCGGCAGGAATGAAGTTCAGGCTGGATAGCTCCTCGTAAAATTCCTCAAAGCTCTGCGTCTGTCTTTCCGGATCTGTTTCAACCTCTGATAGTCCTGTCGCATTTCTTAAAGCAATTTGCTCATAATAGACTTCCAGCGGTTTATCGATGGTATCAAGATTTCGTTTGATGACACCGGTCTCTCTTTCTTCCTCACGGTCGAGAACGTTCACGAACTCATCTTCCACTTTTACAAACGCTTCATGGGTCTGCCAGTCAACGGACTGAATGAAACCGAAGCCGCGGGCTGGGAACTTTGGATCGTCCTTTACAGTAAGTACGACAAAATCCCCTTCGGACAACGTCAGCTTTTCTGTATCTTTGAACGCATAACGGTCCAGCATGACAAGCCTGGATACCCCTTTGTGGGTAATGGACATGTTGTCCGTAACCGGGTGGACCTGTGGGAACTGTCTGATATCGGCATTCAGCCGGTCTATGTTGATTTTTGTATGCACATCTTTAGAAGTTGTAGTCTGCATGTTCGCATCTCTCCCTTATCTTGAAAAAGCCAATTCCATAATTGATATATGTAACATACCACATATACAGATTTTTAATCAATATATTGTGTTTGTTTATTATTCGATCACCATATATTGTGTTATTGAACGAATGTGTTGAAATTTGTCAATCAGAAAATCGTAAGATACAGGTAGAAAAAAGCAGGGAATAAGAGGAAAGCACCTCTCATGTCTTTTTTTTTCGATTTTTCCTGTCTTGCATCTGTTAAATCGATATAATCCCCTTCAAAACGGCATTTTTTTCAGGAAGAAAGAAAAATTTTTTTGAAATACCTGCCCTTCCCTTCTATAATAGATAAAAGAATAGAGAAAACAGGGGGGAAATGAAAATGGAATTATGGATCTTACTCGGAGCACTAGTTCTACTTATTGCTTTCGGTTTGTATAGATTCTTCAAGACAAGAAAAATCTTGAACACGATATCTGAAGAAGAATTCCGTCAGGGTTACCGCAAAGCTCAGCTGATAGATGTCCGTGAACCAAAGGAATTTGACGGGGGTCACATCCTCGGAGCGAGAAATATTCCGCTCTCACAGCTGAACAACAGGCTCGTGGAAATCCGCAAGGACAAACCCGTCTACTTGTACTGCCAGAGCGGCGCACGGTCTGCACGTGCGGCAATGACCCTTCATAAAAAAGGGTACAATGACCTGAACATGCTTGAAGGCGGCTTCAAGAAATGGACCGGTAAAATCAAGACGAAGAAATAACAGAAGATATCTCAAAACAGGAAAACCGGCTCCCACGAAGGGGCCGGTTTTTCTCTATTCCATCGGGTGACGAAGAACAGGCTTTCTTGCCGCCTGAGTTTCATCCATTCGGCTTACAATTGTCGTATGAGGAGCTTCCTGAACCGTCTCGGGCTCTTCTTCTGCTTCCTTGGCTATTTGAAGCATACGGTCGATGAAGTCATCAAGAGTTTCCTTGGACTCCGTTTCCGTCGGCTCAATCATCAACGCTTCTTCAACATTGATCGGGAAATAGATCGTCGGCGGATGATAGCCGAAATCAAGCAGGCGCTTGGCCATATCCAGTGTTCGTACGCCGAGTTTTTTCTGACGGCGGCCCGACAGAATAAATTCATGCTTACAGTGCCTGTCAAAAGGAAGATCGAATGCTTCTTGCAGTCTGCGCATCATATAGTTGGCGTTCAAAACAGCGTACTCACTTACTTTTTTCAACCCTTCCGGCCCCATGGTGCGAATGTACGTGTAGGCTCGTACATTGATTCCGAAATTCCCGTAATAAGGCTTCACCCGGCCGATGGAACGGGGACGATCGTCATCAAATTTGTACCGGCCGTCTTTTTTCGTAAGAATCGGTTTTGGAAGAAACGGCTCAAGCTCTGCCGTAACACCCACAGGACCTGATCCCGGACCACCACCGCCGTGAGGGCCTGTGAAGGTCTTATGCAGGTTCAAGTGGACAACATCAAAGCCCATATCCCCCGGCCTTGCATACCCTAATATAGCATTCAGGTTGGCTCCGTCGTAATACAGCCTGCCACCCGCTTCATGGACGATGGCCGCCATTTCTTCGATATCCTCTTCAAACAGACCGAGCGTGTTCGGGTTTGTCAGCATAAGTGCAGCTGTCTGTTCGTCTACGACTCGCTTCAGGTCTTCAAGGTCCACTAATCCCCGTTCGTCTGATTTTACCGTCACGGCTTCGAATCCAGCTACCGTAGCAGAAGCAGGGTTTGTCCCGTGGGCAGAATCAGGCACAATAACTTTTGTTCGCTGATGATCACCATTCGCCTCATGGAAGGCACGAATCATCATCAGTCCTGTCCATTCGCCATGAGCACCTGCCGCAGGCTGAAGCGTGACGGTATCCATTCCTGTAATTTCCACCAGCGATTCCTGGAGATCATACATGAGGTGGAGCGCCCCCTGAACCGTTTCCTCCGGCTGGTACGGATGGATATGGCTGAATCCAGCCAGTCTGGCTACATCTTCATTCATTTTCGGATTGTATTTCATCGTACACGATCCAAGAGGATAAAATCCGGAGTCCACCCCGTGGTTACGTTTGGACAGACCTGTGTAATGCCGCATAATCTGCAGTTCACTGACCTCCGGCAGTTGAGGTGCGTCCTGTCTCACGTACGCATCTTCAAACATCTCATCAATATCGGTATCCGGCACATCCAGTTCAGGAAGACTGAACCCTGTCCGGCTCTCCTGGCTCCATTCAAAAATTAATGGAAAGTCTTGATTAGCCATTCAAATCCCCCATTTCCCCTGCGAAGGTGTCGATTTCTTCTTTTGTACGGATTTCAGTAACAGCAACCAGCATACAGCCTGCCAGACGCTCCTCCGTCCGTCCAAGGTCATATCCTCCGATGAACCCTTTCTCGAGCAGCTGTTGATTGATGTCTTTCACAGGCTTCTTCAACCGGATGACCAGCTCATTGAAAAAGGCTCCCTTATACAAAACTTCGATGCCCCTGGCTTGAAGCTGTTGTTTCATGTATAACGTCTTCTTAATGTTCATCGCCGCCATCTTCTTCAATCCCTGTTTTCCTATGGACGACAAAGCAACAGAAGCCGCCAGCGCATTCAATGCCTGGTTGGAACAGATGTTGGAGGTCGCCTTATCCCGGCGGATATGCTGTTCGCGGGCTTGAAGGGTAAGGACGAAACCTCTGCGTCCATCCTCATCCACCGTCTGGCCGACAAGCCGGCCCGGCACTTTTCTCATCAGCTTTTTCGTTGTTGCAAAATAACCGCAGTGTGGACCGCCATACTGAGCAGGAATTCCAAACACTTGAGCATCGCCAACGACAATATCAGAGCCAAACGCTCCAGGAGGAGTTAAGTACCCGAGCGCAAGCGGATTGCTTGAAGTAATCATCATCGCCTTTTTCTGCTTGTCTACGAGGCGGCGGATAGACTCAAGCGGCTCCACCTGGCCGAAGAAATTGGGATATTGAACGACTACTCCAGCTGTATCTTCATCGAGGTGATGGTCCAGCTGTTCAAGGTCTGTCAAGCCTTCCTTGTGATCGATTTCGATAATTTCAACCCCCGGCCCCTTGGCGTAGGAATGAATCACAGCGAGAGATTCTGGATGGACGGCTTTGGATACAAGCACTTTTTTCTTTTTCGTCTGTCCAGCAGCAAGGTTAACGGCTTCTGCCAGTGCTGTTCCGCCATCATACATAGAAGAGTTGGCCACATCCATGCCTGTCAATTCACAAATCATCGTTTGAAATTCAAAGATGGCCTGCAGCTCCCCCTGGGATATTTCCGGCTGATAAGGGGTGTAAGCTGTATAAAATTCAGACCTTGATATGACGTGGTCAACAATGGAAGGAATGTAATGATCATAAACCCCTGCTCCAAGAAAAGACGTATGGGATTTGAGATTGACGTTCCGACCGGCTGTATCCGCCAGTTCTTTCATCAACTGGTATTCATTTTTCGGCGGCTTAATATTCAAATCACCTTGAAACCTTATGCGTTCAGGAATATCAGCAAACAATTCTTCAGATGTCTGGACACCGATGGTCTCAAGCATTTCTTTTTTATCTTTTTCCGTCATAGGCAAATATCGAAATTCCATTGTTCCATCCCCCTCAGGTATTTATCTTTTGTAGAAAGGTGTCGGGACGACCCTGGCCTTCAGGCGTCTCTTCCGCACCTGAACAGTTACTTCTGTCCCTTCCACTGTATACGCACGGTTAAGAAGCGCGAGTCCGACATTTTTACCTAAGGTCGGCGACTGGGTCCCGGTTGTTACAAAACCAATCTTCGCATCTCTATCATATACCTCATAATGAGTACGCGGAATACCTTTATCGAGCATTTCAATACCGACCAGCTTCCGCTCGGGCCCCTCTTTTTTCTGTTTCATGAGAGTTTCCTTTCCAATGAAATCCTCTTCTTTCTTTATTTTGACGGCAAAATTCAGACCGGCTTCAATCGGTGTAATATCTCTGCTCAACTCCTGTCCGTAAAGAGCGAGATTCGCTTCAAACCTGAGCGTATCTCTTGCACCGAGACCGATCGGACGCAGCCCTTCCGGCTCACCTGCTTTTAATAAAACCTGCCAGAGATCCGGCCCTGAAGCTGAAGGAAGATAGATTTCAAATCCATCCTCCCCTGTGTAGCCTGTACGGGAAACAATGGCGCTGTCTTTCACTCCATTAAAGGAAACGCCCTGTTCAAATCGGAAAAACTTTATGGTGGACACATCTGTGTCCGTGAGCTTCTGAAGAATCTTTTCTGCCTTCGGCCCTTGGACAGCCAGTTGAACATATGCATCGGAAACGTCTCTCACAGACACATCGCCCTCTGCGTGACGTTGAAGCCATTCAAAATCCTTTTCCCTGTTCGCCGCATTAACGACTAATAGATACGTGTTTTCAGAAAGGTGATAAACGATCAAATCATCAACCGTCCCGCCGTTTTCATAGCACATAATCGTGTACTGCGCTTTTCCAGGGACGAGCTTAGAAGCATCGTTCGTCAGCATTTTCTGCAGAAAAGCCAGGCTGTCGGATCCTTCGATCATGATTTCCCCCATGTGAGACACATCAAAAAGACCAGCCGCATTTCTTGTCGCAGCATGCTCATCTTTAATGCCGGAGAAATGCACCGGCAGATCCCAGCCTCCGAAATCAATGGTTTTCGCTCCAAGCTTTTCATACTCTGCATATAAAGGTGTTCGTTTCAATTCTGTCAATTCAACCACTCCTTTACGTCGTTCCGCCCATAAAAAAAGAGACTCCTCCGCTATGAGCGGGAGTCTCTGTCCGTGAACCAGAAAGTTTCACACCTGTAGAGGGTGTTTGCTTCTTGGGTGGTCTGCCCGTAGAAGGCAGACGCTCTCCAGAGCTGCGTCCTGCAGAGGTCTTTTTGCCTGAGAGATTCACAATTCTGCTTGCTCCTTCGGCGCCCTTACAAGGGTCTCTCCCTCTGCAGTCATTCGCGTTTGTATTTTCCTAGATTTTACCGGGCATACTATCGTGTAATGTATGGATGACACATCTTTTCCCGTTCATTATATCATGCGTCTCCGGCAAAGAACACGAAAATTCTACAACAATTCACAATCTTAAAATATCGGAATACGGAGGGTTGTTTCCATGTTTACTATTCATCCAGATCAAACGTTCATTCACTCTCTGTCCAGCCACCTTGACCACTCGGAACATCTGGCCTCCTGGGAAGGATTTAAACTGGCCTACCAGGCCGCCCAATTCAAAACCGTGCCGGAATTCGGGGGTCTGCTGGCGCTTGATCACCTTCCTCATGTGGACTTTATGGATCATCAGGTAGAAGCGGCTGAAACCGTCGTACATCATATGAACGGCCGTGCGATTCTGGCTGATGAGGTCGGACTCGGAAAAACATTGGAAGCCGGATTGATTTTAAAAGAATACATGATTCGAGGCCGAGCTGAAAAAGTTCTTATACTTACTCCTGCATCCCTCGTCAATCAGTGGATTCAGGAATTGAATGAGAAATTCTACATCCGGGCAGCATCCCCGAGAAAAAAGCAGGCGTCCTGGAAAGAATGGGATGTGGCAGTTACATCCATTGATATGGCTAAAAGGGACCATCACAGGGAGGAGATTCTTTCCCAGGAATACGATTTCATCATCATTGATGAAGCCCATAAGCTGAAGAATCATCAAACGAAGAATTATCAGTTTGTCCAGTCTTTAAAAAAGACCTACTGCCTTCTTCTCACAGCCACCCCCATTCAGAATAAACTGAGTGACTTATTTAACCTTGTATCCATCCTGAAGCCCGGATATTTAGGAAACCTGACGGACTTTAAAAAGAAATATCAAAAGCATGCCCAGGAAGAAGAGCATATCCAGCATATCCACTCCCTTGTCGGTCAGCTTATGATCCGCAACCGCAGAAAGGATACAGGGCTGGATTCCTCTAAACGCAGAGTGAGGAATGAAAGACTGACGTTTACAAATGAAGAAGCCGAACTGTACCAATCCCTTGAACAGTTAAAAGCTGATCATCCTTCGTTCACATGGCTGACCCTGGCCAAAGAGCTGTGTTCTTCAAGGGAAGCCTGTTACATGTCTTTGAACCAATTGAAGAAGAAAGCCCCACCTGAAAAACAAGCGGTTTATGATGATTTCATTGAGGCCCTCGGCCGTCTTCCCCACCACATTAAAGCTGAACGTATGGTGGATCTGATAAAGGAAAAAGATGAGAAATTCATCGTTTTCACCGAATACAGAGCCACCCAGTTTTACCTGCAGTGGTATTTACAGCAGCATGGGATCACCTCTGTTCCATTCAGCGGGAAATTTAACAAGAGCAAGCGTGACTGGATGAAACAGCTTTTTCAAAACAAAGCACAGGTGATGGTCGCCACAGAAGCAGGCGGAGAAGGCATCAACCTCCAGTTCTGCCACCATATGATCAACTATGACCTCCCCTGGAATCCCATGCGTCTTGAACAGCGTATTGGAAGAATCCATCGTTTCGGACAAAAGTATGATGTAAACATTTACAATTTTGCTGTAGAAAACACGATTGAGGACCACATTATGCACATGCTATACGAAAAAATTGAGGTCTTTAAGAATGCGGTCGGGGATTTGGATCACATCTTGGAGCAGATTCCCGGCGGGACGTTTGAGCAGCAGATACAGTCGATTGTCAAACAGTCCGAAAGTCAGGGGGAAATGGACATTAAGTTAAAAAATCTTGTCAGTTACGTTGAACATACGGTTAATGAAAGGAGAGAATCCAGTTGAGCGTTCCCCACCCCTACGCTGCATTTGTTGAACATTTTTTCGCCGCATATAACTGTCCGGTTCTTGAAAAAGGTTCGACTCATTTCACCGTCCAGTTGACGAGTGAGATGGATGAAGAGATCATGAACCGCCCCTTTTACTGGCACTATATGAAAAAAATGGGCCGCGAAGGCGAACCGATGCGCCTCACGTTCACCCAGACGGATGGGAGTCAGAAACAAGGCATCTACCTTCATGCCGGAACACCTAAACTGCATGCCCTCTATCAAACAGCCATCAATAAAGGAAAAACTGCACGGCTGTATGAGCGGATCCCGCCGGAGAATGCAGGTCATACAGCTGTAAGTCCGTGGCTTGTCGTCAACTTCCTGCTGCATTACCGAGGGAAACAGGCACGGGATGAGCCACTATCTATCGGATTGAATCTCATTCATGGAACGATGATGCTGAAGATGATGGAAAAACTGGAAATGGTCCCGTTTGGAAACACTGTATCAGACTATACGTTTCCCATGACGCCTGTCATTTCTCTTTCCAACGCATACAGACGGATGGAAAAGCACGTGGAGACGTATATTTCATCACAAAATAATCAATGGGCTGTGGAATCCCATCAACATTTACAAAGAGAAACAGCGCTGCTTGAGTCCTTTTATGCGTCGGAAGACATCGATCTCGAGTCGTTCACGAAGGAACGTGACCAGATGGATACCCGCTATAAGCCCTGCATTAAGCTTGAAGTGGTTAATGGAGGTTTGTTTTATATTTCTCAGGAAACAAGTGCTCCCTGGATCCATCAAAAAAGCCGCTGATGACCAGCGGCTTTTTCAATGATGAGAGATGTTCCGTTTCCTTTTGAACATGCGTATGGCAAGGGGAATCAATCCAAACCAGTAAACAGACGATTTCTTTGAAGGTTTTTCCCGCTTTCGCTGTTTCTTTTCTTCTTTGGACAACTGCATGTATTTGACCATTTCCTGAGTCAAAAACTTTACATAATCATTTTGGTTCATAAAATCCCCTCTTTTAAGCATCAGTTACAATGAGTATGCCCGGGAATTCATCATTTTAGACGTGCGGCGATTTCCTCAGCAATGACTTCTGGAGCCTTGTCGTCCACGACAACCACATGATGAGCGGCTTCCTTATAAAGCTTAAGCCTGTCTTCAAAACGCTGCTTTTTCTCCGATTCGTCGCCTGACCATAACGGCCGGGATGTATCATTTTTCAATCGATGCACAATGGTTTCCCATCCGGCATGAAGGTAGATCACGGTGCCCTCCCGCATCATCTCACAGTTCTCCTTGGACAATATGACACCGCCTCCGGTGGAAACAACAGCTTCACCCTCTAAACTTCGCAGAAAATCCCGTTCTTTTTCCCTGAAATAGCTTTCTCCATGCTGAGCAAACATTTCCGGGATAGTCAGACCCTCCTGCTTCTCAATACTTTCATCCATTTCTATGCAGGAGCACTGCAGTTTCTCTGCAAGCCTTGAAGCGATGGTTGATTTTCCACTTCCCATAAAACCAATTAAATAAATCATTTTGTTCCCCTTTCCCATTTCCATGCAGGATATTTTCACTTTATGTCGAATACTTCTATTTAACCACGATATAAATGAGGTGATAACCCTTTGAAATCCATTGCGACTTATGCTTATGACCTGATCGTCTCCGCAGTACAGCAGTCCGCCTCGGACATCCACTTTTCCCCCTACCGCGAATCATGCTCCATTTATTTCAGGATCCACGGCGAAAGAATTTTCCACTCCAGTCTTCCTATGCCTTTGTATCAAAAAATACTCTCCTACTTTAAGTTCACATCCGGGATGGATATCGGTGAGCAGAAACGTCCGCAGAACGGGACCTTTCAACACCGCTCCGGCAGCAGTCTCTTTGACCTCCGTCTCTCTACCCTTCCTATCCAGGACTCCGAAAGCCTCGCTGTCCGAATCCTCAATCCCATGGATCATACCCCGCTGGAACAGTTATTTCTTTTCCCTCATCAAGGAAAACGGTTAAAACGATGGCTTCATCACCGCAGCGGTATGATTTTATTCACGGGCCCGACCGGCAGTGGAAAGACCACGACCTTATATGCCCTTCTTCAAGCCCTGACGACGCAGAGTTCGTATCAGGCCATCACTCTCGAGGATCCTATTGAGAAAAATATTAACAACCTCATCCAGGTACAGGTGAATGAGCGTGCAGGCATCACCTATGATACCGGGTTGAAAGCAGCCCTCAGACATGATCCTGATCTCCTCATGGTTGGTGAAATCCGTGATCAGGCAACCGCTCAATTCGCCTTCCGAGCGGCCTTAAGCGGGCATCTCGTCATCAGTACAATCCACGCTAAAAATGCCGAGGGAACCCTGCACAGGCTGAAGGAAATGAACATTCAACAAGTGGAAATGGAACAGACGCTCCTGGCCATCGCCGCTCAGCAGCTGGTTTCCCTTACTGGAAAAGACCGCCTCCCTAAACGTGCGGCCATTCTTGAAACACTGGAGGGCGGTCAGCTGCTCCAGGCTCTGAACGGGAGTCCCGCCTATATTCATACTTTCGAACAACTAAGGAGGAAAGCTTATGCGCTCGGCTTCATTTCTGAGGAAGAAATGGCCGATTAAACGAACACCAGGCCCTTCCATTCAACTGCAGATCGATTTTTTTCACAGGTTGAGTCATATCCTCGAAAAAGGATACCCCCTGCTCGATTCCCTCTCTATGACAGGATGGGACGCGCGCCTCAAGCCAGTCAGCCATCAATTGATTGAAGTGCTGAAAGGAGGTGACACCTTAAGCCTTGCGCTGGAGAAAGCCCATTTTTCCAATACCGTCACCCAGTACCTCTCCTTCAGTCAGTACCAGGATGACCTTCCTAAAACGTTTAAACAGTGCCGTGAACTTCTTCTTATGAAGAAAGAATACAAAGAGAAATTTCTCGCGGCTGTCCGCTACCCCGTTTTCCTTCTTCTGTTCCTTTTCCTTACTTTTATCATTATGAAAAGGACAATCATTCCTAATTTCACTATCTTGTTTGCTGATCAGGAAAGTTCTTCTTTGACGCTTATGCACCTTATGAACCATGGATTAAACACTGCCGGCATCTTGTTTACCGCTATCCTTATTCTAGGGGCAGGGCTCGCTGTTTTCATCCCAATGCTGCCGTTTGAGAAAAAAATGAAGGTGATCGAAAGGTTTCCTCCACTGCGTATGTATCATTCCTACAGGCTTTCTTTTCTCTTTTCCTCTCACCTGGCCTCTCTTTTCCAAGCCGGCCTTCCTCTGAAGGATGCCCTTATGCTGGTCAAGGAGCACAAGCAGTATGACATCCTGTCCTATTATTGTACGAACATTCTAGAAAACCTGTCTGAAGGGAGCACCATATCCGCTTCCCTTCACCAATGCCGTTTGTTACGAAAAGAACTCACGGATGTGTTCCATCATACCAATGATATGCATGCTCTCAAGCACGAACTGGATCTGTTCTCGGAATTTCTCATGACCCTCATGCAGGAAAAAATCCAGAAATCCATCCAATGGATCCAGCCTGTCTTTTTTGTCGGCATTGCTTTTGTCATTGTAATGGTCTATGCCGCTATTATGCTGCCCCTCTACCAATGGATGAATCAATTATAAATAAAGGAGATCGACCTATGTGGAAAAATGAAAAAGGGTTTACGCTGATAGAAATGCTGATTGTTCTGCTCGTGATTTCTGTTCTGCTGATCATCACCATCCCCAATCTGTCGCAGAACACAGAAAATATCAGAACTAAAGGATGTGACGCCTTAAAAGTGACGGTGGAAGCTCAGATGGAAGCTTATCAAGTCGAAAACAATGCTGTTCCGACCATTGAAGAGTTGAAAACAGCTGAATACATCAAGACAACTGAATGTCCAGATGGTACAGCCCTGACCATTACAAACGGCGAGGTAGTGGAAGCTGCGGGGGAATAAAGGATTTACCCTGACAGAAACGCTTCTTGTCCTGCTGACATGGTCTGTGCTGATCCTCTGCCTGACTCCGGTCCACCGCTCCACTTATGAGCAAGTAAAGGCTGCGCAGGTCCTGGAACAATTCAAGGAAGATGTATACCTCATTCAACACTTATCCATGAACGATCATGCGTACCATTCACTCCGTTTTAATACAAGCCGGAGATACTATTATATTTACGACTCCCTTCACAGGGAAACCATCACAAAAACTACACTGCCTGAAGGGTGGACGATTGAAATGCTGACACTTCCCTATAACGTTTACTTCAACCAGCAGGGGGTCATCCGGAAAGCCGGGACGATGAGAATTTCATCACCTGATGCTACGTATAAAATCACGTTTCCTTTTGGGACGAGCAGGATGAGAATTGAGAAACTCTAACGGGTTTACTCTTCTGGAAACCGTTACAGCGTTCAGTGTCCTGCTGGTGCTTCTTCTCACCCTCTTCCCGGCTCTTATCTCACTCGAAAACGGCAGGGCTGCTCTATCATGGGAACGGGAAGCTGTTTCCCTTTTATACGATGAATATCACCTTCACCTCAAAGAGAACCGGCCCTACCCTTACACAAAAGTGTATCAAATTCACAACCCAGTCACACTGATATTCACAGAGGAAGGCGGTGGCAAGGGCTGTGCCTATTGGAAGGATACCAAAAATCGCGAAAATAAGTTCTGCCTGTATGATGTTCCGCCCGAATAAGGGCTATACCTTCACGGAGGTTGTCCTGAGTCTGACGATCCTGACAATCGTGACAGCCTTCATCAGTCCTGTCTTTCCTCTCATCAAAGGTATGAGCAGCTATACGGAGGAATTTGCTGTGGAACAATTCACCCATGTTCTTTATGAGGAGGTAAGTCAGTCTAAGACGTATACCTTCACCCGGGACGTCCTTGTCATTACAGACAAGGATGACCGGACTATCGAAATCTCCAAAAACGGATCCACGATTAAACGAACGGTAAATGGAAAGGGATACGAAATCCTTCTGGAAAACGTTAAAAACCTGTCGTATATCGAAAAAGACTTTACGGTATCTGTAGAGGTGGGTTTAACAAATGAGGAAACCTTTGAAGAGGTGGTTCATCTGCCTCACAAAAAATGAATCCGGCATGATTTTCCCATGGGTCCTGATGGTTACCCTTGTCTTTGTCCTTCTTGTATCATTCACAGCTGCTTCCTTTGAAAACCACCAAAGGCTTACACAAAGCCATCAATATGGCATTACAAAAAAGCATCTGCTGGAGAGAGCACGGCACTACATCAACACTGAGCTGACACTAGCACAGGACAGCGAAGCGGTTTTTCCCTATTCCTACCGTACCGCCAACGGAACAGCTGCTGCCGACTGCAGGAAAGAAACAGAAACGTTATGGAAGTGCAGCTGGGAATTATCCGTAAACGAATCGGGAAGTAAATATGTCGTCACTTTCCAATATCCAGACAAATAAAAATGCACCTCCATTCAGGTGCACCATTAAGTAAGTTCATGAAATTTTTTCCGTGTATTCCACGCGTTTATCTGTAATTCCACGCAATCCCTCAGGATCATAACCAATGACAACCTTTTCTCCATTTGTCAAAATCGGACGGCGCAGCAACTTCGGCTTTTCAATCACAAGGTTCAAAAATTCATTGAGGGAAAGGTCATCTACATCAATATCCAAAGCCTTGAATTCCTTGCTTCTTTTGGCTAGTATCTCATCAATTCCGTTTGTTGTAAGGGCGAGAATCTGCTTCAGTTCATCGGCTGTAGGAGTTTCACGGAACAGGTGCTGTTCGTTAAAAACGACCCCCTGGCTGTTCAACCATGACTTCGTTCGGCGGCAGGACGTGCAACTCGGGTAGGTATAAAATTTCAACTCTTCCATGCTCAGCTCTCCTCGCTGTGTGTTTTTTGTTGTACAGTGATTGTATAACCTTTGTACAATATTTTAAACACATTTCTTCACTTGACATAAAATGTTCACAATTCTAAGGCATTTTTCTGCATCATTCCGCAGCACTCCGCGAAAGATATACGTACTGTCCATCAAAGGTCTGATGAGAAAAAGAAAGGTTCGTACTGAATCAGGACGATTACGAGTAAGCGTTAACGGATATACATATACTACACAAAGGAACATGTATCCGTTTTATTTACAATTATTTCAGGGTCGTATATAATATGGGTGATGGTTTAACGACAGAAAAGGAGGGGGAAAAAAGCATGGATCGTATGTTTCGAGTTCTGGCCTTTTGGACAGGTATTTTCGCTGTCATGTTTTATACCGGTGATATGGTGGAAGCATCTCTACTTTCACTAGTTCAAACGGCTTTTTTCCTTACTATTGGGTATCTTAAGCTGTCAGAACGTATGTATGTGTACATATTCTTCTCATACCTGACAGTCTTTATGATTGGTTTTACTTACTACTGTTCGTTTATTCTGGTACCGGGGTTTGGTGGACACTAGAAAAAAAGCTGTTATCCAGTTCAATGGATAACAGCTTTTTTTTAGTTCAGGAAAGGATTTTCTTCCATCTCTTCGCCCACTGTTGTCGGTTGTCCATGTCCGGGGAAAATCCGCATATCCGCCCGCAGCGAAAACAACTGCGTCCGGATGCTGTCCTCCAGCACCTCCCGGCTTCCACCAGGAAGATCCGTTCTCCCAATGCCGCGCTGGAAGAGAGTATCACCCGCGATGGTAAACCTTTGATTTCTAAACACAAAGGACACGCTGCCGGGTGAATGACCGGGAGTAAAACGCACTTCAAACGGAAAGCCTTCCAGTTCCATCGGTCCTTCCTTAAGGAACTCATCCGCTGGAGCCGCTGTTATCCGGCCAAGCCCAAACAGCTGAGAACCATTTTTTTCAGGATCTCCGAGCCACCCGGCTTCGTTTTCGTGTATGTAAACAGGAGCACCATATGCCTCCCTCACCTCATCAACGGCACCGATATGGTCGAAATGCGCATGAGTAAGAAGGACCGCTTTCACGTCCAGTTCTCTTTCCTGGAGATAACTTTCCAGCTTTTTGTAATCACCGCCGGGATCGATAACCAGCGCTTTTTTATTCTCATGAATAATGTAAGCGTTTGTGGATACCGGTCCTAAGGGAAGACGGGAAATTTTCATCATAGGATCCACCTCTTTTTGATTTTCAGAAAATACGGAGAGATAACTCGACATTTTCCTTATAATACTATAAAATATATGAGTATCAACGTTCGTTACATATAGTATAACATCCATGGTTTTGGGATGATAATAAAGAAAAGTGAGCCGGGAGGTGCTGAATTTGGTAACAGCTATTCTTCTATTACTTGTTACAATTCTTTGTGTCTTTGCAATTTTCCGCGAACTGAAAACAAAAAACTTTTTCGCTGTCCTTTTTGCAGGGGCATCAGCTTTAGTTTTTGGCTGGTTCTCTGTCATGACAATCTGGTACAATCTCTTTGCTTAAATGAAAAAGCAGGCTCTTCTGATGAAGAGCCTGCTTTTTTTAGGATCTGGAACTGCGGATTTCCTCTTCCGACTGGAGGAGCTGCTTCTCCCTATTAAAGAAATACCTATACATAGCGAGCGTAATAAACATAGAGCTCAAGGATACAGAAGAAAAGATACTCAGGGAAATCACAAGCTGATATTTAATCGCCATGACCGGAGATACACCTCCGAGTATCAAACCCGTCATCATTCCGGGGAGCTGCACAAGACCAATGGTCTTCAACCGGTCTACGTTTGGGATTAATGAAGCATGCAGTGTTTTTTGTACGATTAAGTGCGAGGCCTGCTTCGGCTCCGCTCCGAGTGATAAAGCCGCCAGCAGCCGACCATTATTTTCCTTGAACTCACTCTTCATCCTTTCAAGAGCCAGTCCCATGGCTGTCATACTGTTTCCAATGACCATCCCACTCATCGGGATGACTTCTGAGGGCTTGAACTGGATCATGTCAAAAATCAGCCAGAGACCGAGCACTCCTGCCTCAATCGCAACCAGACCGGCGAATAAGACATAGCCGACATAAGGCAGCTCTTTTCCCCGTTGTCTGGCATGAAAAGTAGCGATAATGATCATGACTGAGAGCATAAAAGGAATACCATAAGAGGCCGGGAGTTCAAATAGAAAGGTTAGGATGTAGCCGATGGCAAACAACTGCACAGTCCCTCTGAATGTTGACCACAATACACTTTTACTGACTCCAAGCTGATAAAAATAAGACAAAGCAAGCGGGACGATGACAAAGATTACTAAAAATAATAATGACTGATTTGATATTTCAGGAGCCAACCTTCACCACATCCTTACTGTTCCAAAAATTCACGAAGCCGTTCCGTTTCCGGGTTCTCCAACATTTCCGGGATGGTTCCATCCTCTTGAAGCTTTCCATCAGCAACAAAAAGGCCGCGCGTTCCAAGCCGCCGGGCCTGATTCAAATTATGGGTAACCATCACCATCGTCAGTTCATGTTCCTGTATGAGCCCTTCCAACACTTCTTCGATTTCTTCAGCCGTCCGGTAATCCAGTGCACTTGTTGGTTCGTCGAGGAGCAGGACATCCGGTGAATTCGCAAGTGTCCTTGCCAGAGAGACCCGCTGCTTTTCTCCTCCGGACAGCTGATCGACATTCCTTTCCAAATAGCTGGATGGCAGCTGCACATAATCCAGGAGCCTCCTGCCGTCCTCTTCCTGCCACTCATCAAAAAGGCTTGGACCATATTTCAAATTGTCCAGAACCGTTCCGGGAAACAAATTCGGCGCCTGCAGGACCAGTCCCACCTTTTTTCTTAATTCTGTTACAGGATGTTCAGAGATAGGCGCATCTTTAAAATAGATGGTCCCCTTCTCGGGATCATTCAGTCGATTCAATAAAAATAACAGCGTGCTTTTTCCAGCTCCTGATGGGCCGAATAAAATGACTTGGTCTTTTTTTTCAATTGTAAAGTTCAAATCCTCCAGCGGCTGCTGGCTGACGTGTTCAAAACGAAACACAGCCCTTCCCCCTTTTTCATCTATCTGCCTATCTTTACCCTTCCGAAGAAACATTTATGCAGCAGAAAAAAAGCCTGCACAGTTCACTGTACAGGCTTTTCTTATTATTTAAAATCATAGAACCGGAATAAATCTCCGTAGATAATGTTATCAGAGTAGTTCAACTCCTGGTCCACTTCCTGCTTCACAGGTTCACAGGCTTCCATCAGCCCTTCTTCCAACGGCTCCCCGGTTTTCCTGTCATAGCATGTCTCACTGGTATAGACATACTCTTCCGTCACAAAACTTCCATCCCGGAGGGCGATGAAATCTTTTTTCTTCTCAGAAAACATGTTGTCACCAAAGGTCATATCCCCTCCGGAATCAACCCCCAGGAGATGCAGCAGCGTCGGTTTCACATCAATCTGCCCGACGACCTTATCCTCCACGCCCCCATTTTCATACCCTGGAATATGGATCATGAACGGGACACGCTGCAGCTGTGTTTGAACGAATGGATCTACTTCTTCTCCAAGGAACTGACTCATCGCTTTATTATGAAAATCACTAATGCCGTAGTGATCACCCATCATAACAATAATGGAATCCTCATAAAGATCTGCATCCTTCAGCTGTTGGAAAAACTGTTCAAGTGCTTCATCTGTGTACTTTGCGGTCTGGAAGTATGCATTCAACGTATTGGAATTGGAATCGTATTTGTCGATATGCGCCTTTTCTTCCGGCAGTTCGAAAGGGAAATGGTGGGTCAGCGTAATAAACTTGCTGTAAAACGGCTGCTCCTGCTCTTTCAAATAATCAATCGACTGCTCAAAAAACGCCTTATCCTCAAGTCCCCACCCAAAGGAATTTTCCGGTGTCACTTCGAAGGACTGTTCATCGTGGAACTCATCGTATCCGATATTGTCATACATCACATCCCTGTTCCAGAAGCTTCCATTGTTAGCATGGAAAACGGATGTTTCATATCCTTCATTGTTGAGGATTTCAGGAAGCGCATGGTACTCATTCCCCGCATGGGTGAAGTACACCGCTCCCCTGCCAAGAGGGTACAACGAATTTTCAACGATAAACTCTGAGTCAGACGTTTTCCCTTGGGCAGTCTGATGATAGAAGTTTTCAAACGTAACCGTATCACTGCTTTCCTTCAATTCGTTCAGGAAAGGTGTGGTCTCTACTCCATTGATTTCTGAATCATATAAAAAGTGCTGGAAAGATTCCACACTGACGAAAATTACATTTTTATCTTCAGCGATCCCGTACAATTCAGCATCTTTATCAGCTTCATCCGGTGATTTCTCTTGAAGATAGGTCTCGATTTCACTGATTTCACTACCATCAGCGAATACTCTCTGCGCTCTCGTTTTTGTCTGCATGGTCGCATCATACACGTGATAGTTAAAGATGCCTATGTTTTTGACGAGATACTCGCGGTCAAACGCACGTACAAACAGCATCGGACGCTCAATTTCAGCAAGGACGACATTGCCGGCCAGCAGTAGAAAAGTGACGGCTGTTGCAGCGATCTTCCCACGCTTAGGAAGCTTTACAGTCAAATCAAACCTCTGTCTGCTCAAGTACCAGACGATGGCTGCATCGGCAAAAATGAAAACATCTTCGATATGCAGAAGCGTAAGGAAACTCCCTGTTAAGTCCGCTGCATTATTCCCCTGGAACAATACAGGAATGGTAATGAAATCTGTGAAATTCCGATAGAAGATCAAGTTCACGAACAAAATAAAAGAACCGAGAAGCACGGTCCACCGTAAGTATTTCCTTTGATTCTTTGGTTTCATCCATACACTGATGGCGAAAATCAAATAGGCACTCGCAATAGGATTAAACAGCAGGATCAATTCCTGCATTGGGTTTTCAATCGATAAATCAAACATAAATCGGTAAACGATGTATGTTTTAATACCAAACAAAACCGTAGCAATCATAAATAAAGGCATGCGAATATTTCTCAATTGCATGGTGGTTCCTCCTCTAGTACATCTATGGCCATATCTTTACATTTTTTAACCATAGCTATTATTTAACTTTACATTTTCCACTTATTATCAATATTAAACCGTCACTTTATATATGACGTCTATTGTACCATAAAAGTTTCAAATTTTATTACCCTGATTTTACCAGTTTTAATAAGGTCCATCTGCCTATTCCATCATAATGGATCTCTCCTCCAGAATGAAGAATGTTTTATATGAACCGAATCCCCACAAAAAAACTGGAGCCGACAAGGCTCCAGCTTTTTTCATTTGTTCTTTTTCACAAGATAGGCTCCGCCGATAACCCCGGCATCATTTCCAAGTTCTGCAAATTCAAAAGTGGACGCTTCCGCCGTTCTGGAGAGAGCATATTTACGGTATGCCGTCTTCAAGGGATTCAGCAGTTGATCACCAGCCTGCGAAACCCCTCCGCCGATGACAATTTTCTCAGGGTTGATAACGATCGCCATGTTGGCAATCGCCATACCAAGCACATCGGTTACCTGATGAAGAACAACCGATGCCGCTTCGTCACCCTCCGCAGCAGCTTGGAAGACATCTTTAGCTGTAAGCTCATTGGATTGAATAAGGGAATGAAGAGCAGAGTCATCATGGTTCTCCGCTGCCACTTTCGCCTTTCTAACAATCCCTGTAGCTGACGCCTCTGTTTCCAGACATCCGGTCTTCCCACAATTACAAGGGGCCCCACCTTCCGGGATGACCGTCACGTGGCCGAGTTCTGCTGCTGTGCCATTCGCTCCATTCAATACACTGCCGTTGGCGATCACACCTCCGCCTACTCCAGTTCCAAGCGTAACCGCAATGAGTTCTTTACATCCGCGCCCTGCTCCGAGCCAGTTCTCTCCGAGTGCTGCAAGGTTGGCATCATTATCGACCCAAACGTCATAGCCGGTCAGTCCACTTAAAATTTGGCCAAAGTCAAAATCTTTCCAGCCTATGTTTACAGCCTCATGAATATAACCGGATGAAGTTTCCACAAATCCAGGAGCTCCTGCACCGATTCCCATAATTTGTGACGGATTGATGCCCAGCTCCGCCCGGACCTGCTCAATGGCTTCGGCAATGTCATCAGGAATGGCCGCTCCTTTGTCATCTGTATTCGTCGGAACTTCCCACTTTTTCATAATTTGTCCTTCTTCATTAATGAAAGCAAGCTTAATCGTTGTACCGCCGATATCAGCACCTATGTACACGTGTCCGCTCATCGTCTATTGTCCCCCTCCTGCCGGTCTCTCTCCCGGGCAATTTCACTGCGGAGCAGCAATAAAGCCATCTGAAAATCTTCTGTTGTCATACACTGGGATTGATAGAGCTCCCGGATCTCATCTTCCATCATTTCTAAATCAGCTGTCCGATCACCAATATATATGATCGTTCCAAATTTTTTTAAAAACTGCTGAACATCGTAAATCGTTTTCATATTTTATCACCAGTTCCTATTATAGCAAGAGTCGGTCCGATTGAAAATGAAGAAAAACCCCGGCCGTCAGCGGTCAGGGTCTTTCGGATGAAGAAATGCCGGTCGTCTGTTTTTCAATGGAATGGGAGAACGCAGCAGCACATCTCTTAAGGGCTTCCAGGAAAACGGCATAAACGGCCAGAGATACGGCGTTTTAAACGACTGCATCCGCGTGAGGTAGATCAGCCAGAACGTAATCCCGATCACATACCCTTTAAGGCCGAAAAGTCCCACAGCCAAAAGAAGCGCGAGCCTGGAAAGGCGGTCCGCCAGGCCGACCTCATAACTTGGCGTAGCAAATGTTCCAACCGCAGCAAGAGCGAGATACAGCACGACCTCACTTGAAAAGAGCCCGACTTCCACGGCGACCTGCCCGATTAATATGGCAGCCACGAGCCCCAGAGCTGTCCCAAGAGAAGACGGGGTGTGGATGGCGGCCATCCGCAGCATATCTATTCCAATCTCAGCAAAAAGGAACTGCACTAGCAATGGGATGGTTCCCGCTTCTGTCGGACCGATATAAGAAAGGGATTCCGGCAGCAGGTCTGGATTTTTTGAAAATAAGAAGTACAGGGGCAGAACAAAAATAGATGCAAAAAACGCAAAATAGCGGACCCACCGTAAATAAGCCCCCACCAATGGTTTCTGCCTGTATTCCTCCGCATGCTGCATATGGTGCCAGAACGTTGCCGGAGTAATCATGACACTTGGAGATCCATCAATAATGACAAGGATATGTCCCTCATACAAGTGAGCGGCCGCTGTATCCGGCCGCTCCGTGTAACGAATGACAGGGTAGGGATTCCAATGCTGCCCACTGATATATTCTTCGATCGTCTTTTCCGCCATAGGAAGAGCGTCTGTATCAATTTCCTGCAGCACCCTTTTCAAATGGTCCACTCGATCTGTATCGGCAATATCCTTGATGTAACAGATACAAACATCTGTCAGCGACCTTCTCCCGACCTGCAGATACTCCATTCGTAAGGACCGGTCCCTCACACGCCTTCTAGTCAGGGCGGTGTTAAAAATAATCGTTTCTACAAAGCCGTCCCTGGAGCCACGGACAACCCTCTCCAGATCTGGTTCCTGCGGCCCGCGTACGGGGTAGGTCCGGGCATCGATGATAATGATCTCGTCGACCCCTTCTACAAGAAGGGCTGTCGGTCCTCCCAGAACGAGATTGGCCGCCTGATTCATATCTTTTTCCTGCCCCAGTTCTACGTAGGGAAGATGGGTTTTCAATAATTTATCTAAAGGATCGGGATCGAGCTGCTCTGGCTCCAGACGGGACAATAGCTTCATTAAATAGTGAAGAATATCATCCTTCACAAAACCATCGATAAAGAACAAGGACATCCCCCGGCCGGCATAAACCAGGTCAAGATGAACCATATCAAAGCTTTCATCCACGCCGAGGCGTTTTCTCATATACGCTACGTTTTCTTCATAACTGTCAAACAATCGCTGATCCTTTTGTTCTTCCACGCGCCTGCCTCCTTACACTCTCCTGTGCTATCTTTTATTTTCCTACAAACCCCCGATTTCATGCGTAAAGGTTCATGTAGAAGTTCCAGGTCAGAGGCATGTCCTGCTTTTTCAATACATATCCTTTACTAATTCAAGATTGTGACAGGCCAAGGAGAGAGTCGAATGAAAAAAGTGTGGATCTACTGGGTGCTGGGCCTGCTGACTCTGGCAGTCGCCCTGGCATTATTTACCCAGACTGGAGAGCAGCCCGTCATCAAATATTTCCCTATCGATCAATCGGAAACATTCGAATCATTTGGAACCGCTCTTGACTACGACGCTGAGGAAGACGAGGATGAATACAAAGTATCCTGGAAGGTAGCTTCCAAAAGTGAAAATCCTGTGTATTTAAGGCAGGACGTTTCCCTGCTTTACGTGAATGGAAGATTGAAAGGGGTTGTATCGAAGTGGAAGGAGAATGCAGACGTCATTGAAAAAGAGACGTCGCTCCATGGCGAAGACAGTCAAAAATATCAGGCGGTTTCCTTTCACCACGGAGAGGTACATGAAGGTGAAAATGAAATTAAGAGTATGCAGGCCACCTCCAAGGATGAACTGTACGTCATCGATTCCCCCCACTCGCTCCGAACCGCTTTTAAGCAGCCGGGAACCGAGGAGGAGAAGGAATGGAAACAAAGGCTCGATCATTCTATTCAACAACAGATTGAAGCCCAGTGGCAGGAGCTTATCACCCATTATCAAATTCCACGGGATAAATATACAGCGGTCGCTCTTACAGAACTTGCTGATTACAACAACAAGCCCTTCCCCGGGACAAATGAAGCTGATTCTGAACGCATCAAAGGGCAACTATGGGAAGGGCTGTATAAAAATTATGTGCTGGGTATAAGCGATACAAAATCATCGCATCCGATTCAAAGTTACATTCCCCTGATTCTGTTTGACAAGAATGGGAAGCATTTAATTGTATTATACGAAGATGATACAGGGAAAAAGCATCAGCTCATTCAATATTATTGAGCTAATTCTTTATTCAGCTGTTGGAAGTTCGTGTTGTCCGGATTTAATTCAGCGGCTGTGGACGCCCGTTCAGCCGCTTTTTCCAATTCACCATCCTGTTGAAGCAGAAGGGCCAGGTTGTAGTGGGCTTCTGCCAGATCCGGCGCAATGGATATGACCTGCTCAAGGTCGTCTTTGGCTTCTGACGACTCCCCGGACTGCAGATAGGCAAAGGACCTGTGGAAAAGGAGTTGCGCCTCATAGCCCTGCGGGTCCTCAAGAGCCTGGGTGGTTCGTTGGATTACTTCCCCGTAGGACTGCTGTTCGTTCAACTCACTTACTTCCTCAACAACCACCCTGGCCTGCTCCCCATTAAATACGCCTGTGATACCAAGATATACCATAGCTGCCATGGCTCCAATATAAAGCAGCGCAGCAGCGGGCTGCCATTTTTTCATGGAATGCGCAGGCATATGGACCATTGCAGACGCTGTAAAACCTCCAATTAATCCACCAATATGGGCGCCGTTATCCACTTGGGGAACCATCACACCAAAAGCAATATTGATCCCAATAATTACGATGAGGTTATACCCCATCGTCCGGAGGAACAGCTGCTTGTACTGAACACCGAAAAACAATAGTGCCCCAAACAACCCAAAGATAGCTCCCGATGCCCCGGCAGCGACCGAAGGATTCATCATGAAGCTTGCCATGCCTCCGAACAGGCCTGCGGCAAAATAGATGACGGCAAAACGCACCGTGCCGTAAATCCTCTCTACTGCAGAACCTAAATAATACAAGGCCAGCATGTTCATAAAGAGGTGGATGAAGCCAATATGAAGGAAGGTCGACGTAAAGATCCGCCACCATTCTCCATCCATAATAGCCGGGTTATATTTGGCACCATAGGAAATCAACGTTTCAACGGAGGTTGTGCTTCCGATCATCTCCAGATAAAGAAAGACCAAAATGTTTACGGCTAACAGAACATAGGTCAATCGGGGACGACCGTAATCAAAAATGGAAGCTGCAGCCTCTCTTTGTTCTCTCTGTTTCTTCACGAGCTGATGCTTCATATAAGGAAGGGAGGCTTCCATTTCCTCTGCCCCCATACTTCGGTCGATTACAGGCTTATCGATGTCTAATGGTTGAAAAAGATCAGCCAGTGCCTGTTCCTTGTTTTCATCATTCATATAATACAAATGCAATGGGATTTTTCGACCTTTATAATCCTTTACAGTATCTTCCCACTCGTCAACAGGAGGATGTTCAGATACGAATACCATGTGAAACTCAAGCTTCCCTCCGCGAAAAAGAGACCGGTTTTGATTGAGCTGCCGATACCCGGTTTCCAATTCCCTCGCCAGCTCATTTCTCCAATTCAGCTGTTTATGAGAAAGCCTGAACACATGGTTTTTTTTATTCACTTTTTTCTCCAGCCATATCTCCCCATGACTCGTATTCACATGGAGTACCTGGAAATGATGAACCTGGACCATATAGTCAGCCATTTTCCAGAGGTAATATTCCTGTTCAATAAACAATGGCGGTCCCTCCCTGCACCTTTCATATTACCACGCTTCCCACCTGCACAGCCATTCACACTACCTGACTGTAAATATAAAAAACGGCCAGGATAACCTGACCGCTTCAAGAGTGCCCCCGAAACATCTGGGATAGAAATTTCTGCCGCACCCAAGGGATATTCATAGAAAAACGTACAAGCATCCGGCGCAGGGCAGGAAATCTCGTGACTATATCCAGGGCTTGGTAACGATACTTGTATAACGCTGTAGTCAAAGACCCGATAATGAAGATCCACCGAAAGAATAGACGCATGTAAGCCACCTCATTTGTGATTGGATACGCCTAGTTTCTGTTCAGCTCCCTTCCCTTATACAAGCTTCTTTTGATTTTTAAACCAGCATTGTATTACAGAGTATAGGTGGAATGAATCCCTTTTTCTGTGAGTACATATTCCACACGCTGATCATAGTCCTCAAATGGAAGGATATCCTCCCGCTGTTTTTCTGAAGCAATCATCATCGTTTTCCCTCGGAAGCCTTCAATAAAACGGTCATAGTACCCACCACCATAACCAATTCTGTATCCTTTGGAATCAAACAGCAGTCCGGGAACAAGCAGCAGATCAATGGCATTTTTTTCAACGAACCAATCTTTATCGCGCACCGGCTCCCTCAATCCAAAGTAAACGCGCTCCAACTGATTGTAGCTGTCCAGCTGATAAAATTCCAGCTGCTTTTCCTTAGGCAGACACCGGGGCGCCGCAATGGTCTTCCCTGCTTTCCAGCCTTCTTCTATAATCGGCTCTGTAGACCATTCATGGTCCTGCGAAAGAGTGACTCCGATAATCTTGGCTTTTTTCCATTCTTCACTGGAGAACAAGCTCTGATACATGGATGATTCAATGGACTGTTTCTCTCTTAATGATATGTTATGAAGGATGCTTTTCCCTTTAAAGCGGTACGCTGTTTTATCCATCCCGTCACCTCCGATATGTATAAAAAAAACAGTAGGAATAAATCCTACTGCTTACTTTGTTTCGCGGTGAAGTGTGTGCTTACCAACGCGCGGGCTGTATTTCATAAGCTCGATGCGCTCAGGGTTTTTACGTTTGTTTTTAGTGCTAATATAGTTGCGGTCACCTGTTTCAGTGCAGGCAAGTGTAATGTTTACACGCATGTTCATTCCTCCTAGGTATCTAATCACTGACTTATTCACATTATCAGACTTACTCATAATAACAAAAACCTTCCCTTCTTTCAAGTGAATATTCCAGTAAAAACGGCTGAATATCCCATAGCCATGCCGGGATTTGTATGATATAAATAAACAGGGATTCGTTTAGGAGTGATATTATGCTTTATGCAGTTGCAGCGCTGGCGGGCGCAGCTATTGTTTTTTTCATTCTTTCCTTCTTTGCTAAAGACCGCATCAAACAGTTGGAGAATCAAATGGAACAGATGAACTTGACAATGATGCAGAACGATTATCAAATGAAGAAAAAAATGAAAGTCCTTGAAGAAGAATTGCTTGCTGGCGATTTAACACAGGAAATTGTCGATCAGCACAATCAAAAGCAAACAAGCAGGCCTTCACCACAGAATGCAGCAGATACGGTGCTTACCATGTATCAAAAGGGTTATAAAACCCATTACATAGCGAAGCAGACGAATTTGAGTGAAGATGAGGTTCTTGCCATGGTCCATCGACCGAAGCAGGGAGTTCAATCATGAAGCAGTGGATACAGGCCTTTTCCATAGGATTACTGACATCAACCGCTGTTCTAGGAATAACATACTGGAATACGGAATCCCCTGAAGCGGAAGTGATTACAGAATCTATGAGTGAACAGGATATGATGGACGATCTGGAGCAGTCCGGATACCGGGTACTCTCCAATGAGGAATGGGCAGCGGTAAAAGCAGAAAATCCCTCAACCCAAAAAGCAGAACCATCCAGTTCCGGGGATACAACGTATACCATTGATATTGCCGAAGGGACGACAACTCCCGAAATCGGCGGGAAATTAGTGGATGCCGGCATTATTGAGGATGCGGATGATTTTACTGCATTTATGGAAGATGGCGATTACAGCCGGTACATTCAAATCGGCCAGGCCACGGTCAAGTCAACAATGTCGTTGGAGGAAATTGCCGGAGCCATTACTTCAAAATAAACGTCTATAAAGAGACCGTTAGAGCTCACGCTTTAACGGTCTCTTTAGTTTTTTACAGCTACTACAAAAAAGCGTCTGGATGTAGGTATCCAGACGCTTTTTATCAGTTTAAATCATACGTTCTCCCTTTGACCTGGTAAAATATATTTTCACCAATGTTTGTGATGTGATCAGCATAACGTTCTATATACCTTGCAACATAAGCCATCTGCATGACATGCTGCACCTGTTCGGGGTTGATGGCTGTAAATGCAAGCATCTGCTTCACTACATCCCCACATTTCCGGTCAACGACATCATCCATTTCAGCAAGCTTATTTGCCAGCGAAATATCTTCGTATTCAAAGGCCTTTACAGCTAAATCCACCATATCCATCGCTAATATGGCCATTTCACGCAGTTCAGGATCAATCTCTATCCCATGATTCTTTCCAAGGTGAATCGTCGCCTTGGCAATGTTTGTAGAGTGATCGGCCATCCGCTCCAAATCAGAAGAAATTTTAATAGCTGTAACGATTCTTCGTAAATCGCGGGCAACCGGCTGCTGCTTGGCAAGCATCAAAATAGCATCATCATTGATTTTTTCTTCTTTAGAATCAATTACCGCATCATTTTCAATTAATTTTTCAGCCGCCTCTACATCACCCTGATACAACAGATGGATAGCTGTATCTAGGGAATACTTGGCATCGATAGCTAAATCTTTAATTTGTTCTTTTATACTTTCAAGTTCTCCCTCAAAGTGAACACGAATGGACATAGAATCTCCCCTTCCTGAATTAGCCGAACCGTCCTGTAATATAATCCTCTGTACGCTTATCCTGAGGGTTTTGGAACAGGTTATCTGTATCGGCTATTCAATAAGCTCTCCATTTAGGAAGAAGGCCGTTTTATCAGAAATACGCGCTGCCTGCTGCATGTTGTGTGTGACAATGACAATGCTGTACTTCTCCTTCAGTTCCTGAACCAATTCCTCTACTTTTGCTGTAGAAATAGGGTCTAAGGCTGAAGTCGGCTCATCCATAAGAATGACGTCAGGTTCTACAGCGAGGGCACGAGCGATACATACACGCTGCTGCTGACCACCGGACAATCCATACGCATTTTCATGAAGACGGTCTTTCAACTCATCCCAGATAGCTGCCCCTTTCAGACTCTTTTCAACAATCTGATCAAGAATTTCTTTCTTCTTCACACCGTGAATACGCGGACCATAAGCAACGTTGTCATAGATGGACTTAGGGAACGGGTTCGGCTTTTGGAAAACCATCCCTACTTTTGTACGAAGGTATTCTTCCTTGAATTTGCTGCTGAAGATATCCTGTTCTCGATATTTAATAGAACCTGATGTTTTAACAATCGGCACCATTTCAACCATACGGTTCAATGTTTTTAGGAACGTGGATTTACCACAGCCTGAAGGTCCGATTATAGCCGTTACCCGCTCCTGTGGAATATCCATGCTTACTTCATAAAGAGCCTGATCGGATCCGTACCATAGATTCAAATCATTCACTTCGATGATGCTGTTGGTTTTCTCTTTTTTAACCTCTGATTTCACTTCAGGTTTTTTTGTCTGTTCGTTTCTCACGTTTGTTTTCTCTTCCATTACTTTACTCATAATGAAACCCTCCTCATCCTAATTAAAAGCGTCTCTGATATTTGTTCCGGATCAAGACAGCGATCGAGTTCATCAAAAGCAGGACAGCCAGTAGAATAATGATTCCCGCACCGGCTACATACTGCCACTCTTCCTGTGGTCTGCCCGTCCAGTTATAAATTTGAATCGGCATCACTGTGTACTTCGCAAGCAGTGAATCCGGCAGTGTATAAATAGCTGTTGCTGCTCCTACAATAATCAACGGAGCTGTTTCCCCAATGGCCCGTGACAAGGCAATGATCGCGCCTGTCAATATTCCTGGAATTGCCGCTGGAAGTACAACGCGGGCAATCGTCTGCCACTTGGAGGCTCCCATTCCATAGGAAGCTTCCTTGATCTCAGACGGTACAGACCGTACAGCTTCCTGCGCTGCCACAACAATGACAGGAAGAATAAGAAGCGCCATGGTTAAACCACCCGCAAGAAGGGTGTACCCAAAGCTGAACATATAGACAAAGAAAGTTAATCCCAGAAGTCCAAAAACAATCGACGGTACGCCGGCAAGGTTTTGGATATTCACACGAATAAAGTCTGTAAAGCGGTTCTGTGGTGCGTATTCTTCAAGATAAATGGCTGTTGCCACACCAATAATGATGGCAAACACGGCAACGATGATCATTAAGAAAATCGATCCGATCAAGCCGGCATATATCCCTGCCTCTTCCGGGTACGGTGCAGGAAAGTTCAAAATATAATCCAAGCTGAGGTATCCAACCCCTTGAGTCAATACACGGTAAAATAGTAAAACTAGAACGATCAGGCCGACAGCTGTAGCAAGTCCGAATAAAACCATGGAGATTTTATTCGCGGCTACTCTGCCTTCCATGCGCTTCTTCATATTTTGTTCATTCTGTCCAAGCATTAATATTCCTCCCTGAACTTACGCGAAATGTACTGGGCAATCAGGTTCATGACCAAGGTGAATACAAACAAGGTCATCCCTACTGCATAAAGGCTGTAATAGATCGTGGATCCGAATGTCGTATCCCCTGTTGCAGCCTGTACAATAAAAGCAGTCATCGTCTGGATGGACTCCGTCGGGTTGAAAGTAAGATTCGGTGTAGCGCCGGCCGCAATCGTTACAATCATTGTTTCCCCAATCGCACGGGAAATGGCAAGTACAATAGACGCAACGATTCCGGAAAGAGCGGCTGGAAGAACGACCTTAAATACAACTTCCAATTTCGTAGCACCCAGTCCATACGCACCTTCGCGTAGAGCATTCGGAACAGAGTTCATGGCATCTTCAGAAAGGGATGCAACCATAGGAATAATCATAATACCTACGACAACCCCTGCGCTTAAAGCGTTGAAAATTCCAAGATCAGGAATAATGGATTGAAACATTGGAGTGATGAACGTCAAAGCAAAATATCCGTAGACGACTGTAGGAATACCAGCCAGTACTTCCAGGATAGGCTTGATGATCCTTCTAACTTTATCATTCGCATACTCACTCAAGAAAATGGCTGCCATTAGTCCAAGTGGAACTGCAACAAGTGTTGCAATCAGCGTAACAAGCAGCGTACCACCGATTAACGGAGCAACCCCATATTCGCCGGACCACGGAGACCAGTTTGTACCTGTATAGAAATTAACAATTGAAACATCGGAGAAAAATCCGATGGATTCCCTTAATAAAGTAAATAGAATTCCCAGTGTCGTGAGAACACTTACCGCTGCACAAAGTAACAGGAAAAACGGGATGATTTTCTCTATTCTTTCACCGACCGTTTTCTTTTTCTTATTGTTCTCAATCATCTGCTGGACGTCAATCATATTCCCCTCTGATTGTAAACCTTTGTCCATCATTAAACTCCTCTCATCCATAAGGCAAGGTGAGACTGGATTCAGCCTCACCCTCCTTGTTAGGTTTTAAAGTAACTTACTCTGCCCAGCCTTGAACTGTATCAAGCTGTTCTTGATATTTTTCGTCTGGAAGAGCTACATAACCAACTTCTTCAGCTGCTTTACCAGCATTGTTCAACGTGTACTCTACAAAGTCACGAACCTGTGCTTTTTCTTTATAAGCATTCACGTTTACATATGTGAATAGCGGGCGGGAAAGCGGCGTATAGGAACCATCCTGGATTGTTTCCGGATTCGGCTCAACAGCTTCACCTTCACCTTCAGAAATGGCAAGAGCTTTCAGGCTGTCCTGGTTTTCAGCATAGTAGGCATATCCAAAGAATCCGATAGCGTTTGGATTGTCTTTAATTCCACGTACAAGAACGTTGTCATCCTCAGAAAGAGTTGTGTTTTCGCCTTCTTTCATCGGTTCTTCTTCAAGAACAATTTCGTTGAAGTAGTCGAATGTACCGGAATCATGACCAGGGCTGAAGATTTTGATTTCTTCTTCAGGCCAGTCAGGGTTAATGTCAGACCACATTTGAGCGTCAGAAGAATCAAGGAAAATCTGCTTAAGCTGATCGATTGTAAGCTCTTCAGCGAAATCATTTTCAGCACTCACTACTACAGAAAGACCATCGTAAGCCAGCTCTATAGGCTCAAGAGTAACATCATTTTCTTCAGCGATTGCTTTTTCTTCTTCCTTGATCTCACGGGAAGCGTTACTTAGATCAATTTCACCAACTGTAGATTTTTTAAATCCACCGCCGGAACCAGAAGAGTTCAATGTCGCGTCAACTTCCGGTTGTTCCTGCTGATAGGAATAAGTTAAGTTTTCCATGATCGGGAACACAGTTGAAGAACCATCAATGTCGATTGGGCCGGATACTTCTTCGGAGCTTCCTTCTCCAGAACCTTCACCGCTTGTGCTGTCCTGTTCTTCTGTGTTGCCTTCCTCGGAACCACCACATGCTGCAAGCACTCCTACTACAAGGATGAATGCGAGCATTAATGCTAAACTCTTGAAGTTTTTCATTTCTTTCTCCCCCTATTGTTTACGGATATTTAATGCCGTCGGCCGCTTGGCCAACTCACATTTTCTATACTAACGACGGAGTTTTAATAACATATGAATGAAACGTAAAGCTTTTGTAAATTGAGGTTTTTTAGCGAAAAAGATTGAGAATTGACTTGTTTTCACGTTATTCCCTCCGTCTTTGTATAAAAAAAGGAGCGATACGTTGTGTATCACTCCTCAGTTTCTGCATCTTCTCCATTGTTATTCTCTTGTTCATCCGGTCCTTCTTCAGCGGTTCCATTTTCCCTTGCTTTTTTCAACTCGAAGTACGCCTCACCGATCCGGGCACCAATGTTATTGCTGATGCTGAACGTACTTGTTGCCCCTTCTCCCAGGTAAGGGGAGATGATGGAAAAGGCAATTTCCGGATTATCCGATGGAGCATAGCCGACCAATGTCTTGTTCAGAAGCTCATCGTAGGTGGTTCTCTCTCCATCTTCACTGAAAACAGTTTTAGACGCCTGTGCCGTCCCCGTCTTCACAGCCATATCATACTGGGCATAGGGCTGCTTTGAGAATATTGAGCTCGCCGTTCCTTCGCTCGTCTGGGCCACCTGCCTGAACCCTTCCTGTACCCGCTCAATATAGGACGAATCCATATCAAGCTGGTTCAGCACCTCCGGCGTATAATCTTTATAAACCGGACCGAGTCCATCGCTGCTGGATGGTTCGTGGACACTGTTGACCAGGCTTGGGCGAATACGGTCGCCGCCATTTGCAATCGTCGAGACGTATTGATTCAACTGCATTGCTGTATACGTATTGAACTGCCCGATGGAAAAGTCGAGGATTTCTCCTGGGTTTTGAAGTGTACCATTGACTCCAGTTGCTTCATACGGAAAATCAATTCCAGTTGTAACGCCCAGCCCAAACTGGTTGAAATTGTAAATGAATTTATCCAACGTTCCATCTTCCAGTTTTAAAGCATTCATATTATATTGATTGCTTGTTTCTCCACCAAGATACATGGCAAGGAAAAACATGTAGACGTTGGAGGATTGCTGCAGGGCAGATATATCGTTAACAGATCCAATTCCTGAAGTGTATGACGCCTTCTGTCTGCCGGCTATGGTAATCGGTTTGTCATTGATCCATGTATTCGGTGTAACGACACCCTCATGGAGGCCTGTCAGAACCGTCGCTCCCTTAACCGTTGACCCCGGCATATAGGCATTGTATAACGCCTGATGGGAGGTATCTGTGAAACGGTCCTCTCCTTCTTCCGGACTGCGGTTGTAGGTCTGTCCGCTGATCGCCAGAATTTCTCCTGTCTGCGGATTGGAAACGACAGCAATGGCATTCTCCAGATGACGGTTTAGAGAAGGCGCATTGACGATTGCTGACTGAAGCTCTTCCTGGACGATTTTATTCACTTCTTCCTGAAGCTCCATATCAAGTGTCAATTGAAGGTCTTTTCCTGCCTGTCCTTCACGGATGACTTTGGAATTGATCACGGTGTTGTTGCTGTCCGTTTCATACTGGACCTTTTCCTTCGTCCCCCGGAGAACATCCTCATACTCCTGTTCAAGTCCGCTTGTACCTACACGATCATTGCGGCTGTAATCCAAAGACATGTAATAATCAAGATCATCCTTAGGGAGACCCTGCTCACTGGATGTGATACTTCCGAGGTAACTGCGGAATGTGGACTCATACGGATATGTACGTTCCCAGTCTGAAGTTACATTCACGCCGGGAAGCTTCGCCAGATTTTCTGCCACCGCGGAATATTCCGCTTCTGTAATATCTGAATTCTTAATTACATGCGGCGCCAGGGAATACGCCTGATCGAGCTCCTTTTTCACAGCGATGACTTCTTTCGTCTGATTATCGTAGCCGGAGATCTCTTCTTCTGTAATGCTGTCCAGCTGAAGCTGATATACATCACCGTTATCCATATCTTCTGTCACCTGATCTTCTACACGATCACGAACCTCCTGCTCATTCTGCAGATAGAAATATTCCTTCAAGTCACGATCTGTCAGGTTTTCATAGTCCATATCTATATAAGAGGACAATGTTTGAGCAAGTTCCAGCTTGTCCCCGGCCTGCACCCCTTTGGGTGGTGTATACGTAATCGAGTATAACGGTTCATTATCAACAATCACCTGGCCATTACGATCATACATTTCACCCCGCGGCACAGAAATGGTCGTTGTTGTATTTTCGGTGCGGTCAATTTCATCCTGTGCTTCTTCGCCGTTCAATATTTGAATAACACCAAGCTGCAGAATGATCCCGGCAAATAAGACGAACACAATAAAAAACACCACGTTCAACCGAAAGGGAAGGTGTGTATTATCTTTATGTCGTTTGTTTTTCCCCATGAACTCCTCTCCTTCTTTCAAAATCCTTCTGCTATTATACCATTTTTTCAGGTCCTAAGAATAGAAGAAGCTCATGGGTGTTTGGTTTCAATTATGTGTGACACGGGGAGGTTTCGAATCAATACCTCGAATGAAAAAGTAAATCAGGAAGTGTCCTCCGCCGACAAGGAGCAGAATGTAAGGAATCCCCGTTTCCGGTGGGATAAATGTAATGGCCCCTAAAAAGACGAGGATGGATAGAACTCTTCCCATATTCAAAAAAATTTCCCGAACTACGATATACTCGATCCGCATTTCGGCCGCATTCCACGATCTCCCGATGACATCATAGGTGAGAGACACATATGGTACGTACAACAACGGAAAGAAGACTCCGGCAACAGCTGCGTACAATAAAAGCAGCGGCATCGTGCTGCTGAATAGAAGGATGACGACACTGACATATAAGCAGAGTCCTGAGATAAAGATCGATGTTTTCCTCCGCTTCGGTTTCACCCATCTGCTGACAAGAAAATAAAACATAAATGAAAAACCGGAATAGACCAAATTAAAAACTCCGAGAGACAGTTCATTTTTTGTAAGCAGGAAAATCCAAATGGATACAGCAAACAAAAAAGTCCCCTCTCTGAACCCCTGGGCTACATGAGCATTCAAAATACGTTTCCAGTCTACATTATGTTTCCGCTCGGTTATAATCCGCCGGAAAGAAAAATTCCCCCGTGCTTTTCTTCTTGATAACCCAAAACTCACGAGTACCGCTACAATAAATAAGGCAAACGAAGCACTGAAAATCACAGTATACCCTGTAAAGTTATTGAGACGTGAAATAATAAAGCCGGCCAAAAGAGGTCCTGTCATACCGCCAAGCGACTGCAGGACACCGAGAAAGCCGTTAAAAAAATCCCTTGTGTCCGGCTCTGTGATTTCAAAAGTCAGTACGTTATAAGCAAGCCAGTAAAAACCGTAACCGATTCCGAGCAGGGCACCGAGCATCAAGTTGAAGGAAGCTGCCCGTTCCCCCACAACCAGCACAGTCAGGAAAAATAACGAAAGGACTGTTACTCCTGTTCTCAGCACAATGACACGGTCCATCTTTTTTGCCCACCGTCCCGCAACGATAAAGGTAAGCGGCTGAAAAATGTATATGCTGAGGTTGTAAAGAGCGATATCCGTGTAGCTGTTGGACTGCTTCCATAAGTATATGTTCACAAAGGTACTGGATAAGAATATTCCGAGGGAGTACAAGCCTCCAATGAGAAGTAACAATAATAAATCTCTAGAAACGTTTTGGCGGCTCAGCCATGTGCGCAGCTTACTCATCATATGCATGTCTCCTTTATGTTCTCCTTTAGTGTTTTCAGAACATATGGAGATATACAAAAAGAGAGGGACGGAAATATCCGTCCCTCTCTCACATATTCTTCATAAGATTATTTAGCTGCATCGAAGCGCTTCGCTACTTCATCCCAGTTTACAACATTCCAGAATGCAGAAACATAATCCGGACGGCGGTTCTGGTAGTTCAAGTAGTACGCATGCTCCCATACGTCCAGGCCAAGGATAGGTGTTTTACCTTCCATGATCGGAGAATCCTGGTTTAGTGTATCAATCACTTCCAGGCTGCCATTATTGACTACAAGCCAAGCCCAGCCTGAACCGAAACGGCCGGTTGCTGTCGTTTCGAATTTTTCTTTGAATTGATCAAAGCTTCCGAATGTGTCGTTGATCTGAGTAGCAAGATCCCCTGCCGGCTCACCGCCGCCATTTGGAGACATGATCGTCCAGAAAAGACTGTGGTTGGCATGACCACCGCCATTACGGCGCACAGCAGTGCGGATATCTTCCGGTACAGCTGAAAGGTTGTTGGAAAGAAGCTCTTCCAATGATTTGTCCTGAAGATCAGCATGTCCTTCAAGTGCGTTGTTCAGCTTTGTTACATATCCGTTGTGGTGCTTCGTATGGTGAATGTTCATTGTTTCCTTATCGATAGTTGGTTCCAGTGCATCGTATGCGTAAGGTAGTTCTGGTAGTTCGAATTTAGCCATAATGTAACTCCTCCTTTAAAATAGTATGTAAAATAAGAAGCCTCTGCCTCTTGTTTTACATTATCAAACAGACCTGCCGGTTGCAACTGATTTGCAAGGCAAAGAAATGGAATATCTTCCGGTATTATAAATTCCCTTATGTATCGGTCTTAAACATAAAAAAAACAAGCACATCGCTTGTTCATTCAAAATGGTGGCTCGGGACGGAATCGAACCGCCGACACACGGATTTTCAGTCCGTTGCTCTACCGACTGAGCTACCGAGCCATAAAAGTATGCTGTTTTATATATTCTTTTATAATAAAAGAAAAGATGGCGGAGGAGGAGGGATTCGAACCCCCGCGGGGCGTAAACCCCCTGGCGGTTTTCAAGACCGCTCCCTTCAGCCAAACTTGGGTACTCCTCCGGAATCTATATGGTGGACCCTGCAGGACTCGAACCTGCGACCGATCGGTTATGAGCCGATAGCTCTAACCAGCTGAGCTAAGGGTCCACATGGGGCGGCTGATGGGAATCGAACCCACGAATGCCGGAACCACAATCCGGTGCGTTAACCACTTCGCCACAACCGCCATGTTTATAGATAAGATCATATGTATGGTGGCGGTGGAGGGAATCGAACCCACGACCTCACGGGTATGAACCGTACGCTCTAGCCAGCTGAGCTACACCGCCATATTCGCTCTGTAAGCGACTTAATTAATATACCATTTATGTATCACTGTGTCAATTTATTTTTTCGACCCGTTTTCAGCGACAAAAATAATATACCATGCAATTGACGGCTCGGCAAGGATTTTATAAAAAAAGGTGAAAGCTTTTTTAAGCTTTCACCTCGTTCATTACAGACTCTCTTTTTCTCCCAGTACTTCTTCTGCGATATTCACAGCGTGGTCTCCGATTCGTTCGAGATTACTGATCATATCTACAAAGACGATACCGGCCTGTCCTGTACATACCCCTTCATTCAGACGGATGATGTGTTTCTTACGATAGCTTCGTTCCATCCGGTCCAGTTCATTTTCCTTCTGGACAACAGCGAGTGCTTCCTCACGGCTCATGTTTTCAAGGGATTTTGTTGCCTGCTTCACTGTCATCAATGTCAGATCGAACATTGTATTCAAGTCGTCGACAGCTTGAGCAGTAAGATTTACTTTGTTGGAATTCTTATAATCGATGAGCTCGATGATGTTCTCAAAGTGATCCCCGATCCGCTCCAGATCACGGACAGAATCCATGAGAGCTGAGTGTTTCCGGCTTTCTTCGTCCGTAAGGGATGCTTGAGAAAGATCAACCAGATAATCAGTAATTTTCCGATCAAGGTTATTCAATGCATCTTCAATCTGCATCGCAATTTCTGAATGCTTCTGCTGCTTATTGTTTAAATACAGACTCGTTTCTTCCAATCCTTTATAGGCATATTCACCCATGCGGATCACTTCTTCTTTCGCTTGATCAAGCGCAAGAGAAGGAGACTGCTCGATAAAGATTGGATCCAGATGCTGAGGCTTGAACTCAATCAGGGAATCATTTCCTGGTACGAGTTTAACAACAATCCACGCCAGAACAGCGATGAATGGGAACTGGACCACCGTGTTGGCAATGTTGAATGATCCATGCGCGAAAGCGATGGTCATCTCCGGCCCAAGGTCCATATAGTTCTGGAGCCACTCCACGTATAAGGTAAAAGGCTTCAATAGAATGAGGAAAACGGTAGCACCGAGTACGTTGAAAATCACGTGTACAAAAGCGGCACGCTTCGCCCCTACACTTGCTCCAATCGCTGCAATGACAGCTGTGATGGTTGTTCCAATGTTATCTCCAAAAAGCACCGGCAAAGCTGCCTGTATATCTACAAGGCCTTCTCCAAACAGCCCTTGCAGAATACCGATCGTAGCACTGGAACTTTGTACGATTACTGTGAACAGTGTACCGATCACAACACCAAGTACAGGGTTTTCACTCATACTGAGTGTCAGTTCCCTGAATGCTTCAAGGGAACGCAGCGGCTTCATTCCTCCGCTCATTAATTCAAGACCAAAGAATAAAGCACCGAGTCCAAAAACGGTCTGGCCGATGTTGGATACTTTCTTATTCTTAAAGAAGAAAATCAAAAGGGCACCTAGAGCCAGGATCGGCAGTCCATACTCTTTAATATCAATACCAATAATGAATGCGGTAAATGTCGTCCCAATATTGGCACCCATTATAACGCCGATGGCTTGTCTAAAGGTCATAAATCCAGCGTTAACCAATCCAACAGTCAGAACGGTTGTTGTAGAACTACTCTGAACGAGAATCGTTACTACGGCACCAGCAATGACACCCATTAACGGATTACTGGTAAAACGGTCTAAAAGCTCTCTCAAACGGTCTCCGGCTACTTTTTGGAGGCCGTCCCCCATAAATTTAATTCCAAACAGGAAAATACCTAGCCCGCCGATGAATTCAAATATCATCTGCTGCACATCGATTTCCATGTTTTCCACCCTTTCCTCATCCAAAATTTCTGTATGTCTCTCTTTAAAACACCTCATCCATTATTAACGAACTACGATTCTTTTGTAAAGATGAAATAGAAAACTTAACATTAAATTTACATTGGCGTTTTTTCTTGTAAAGACTGCCCCCGGGGTACAAGCCACCTTAGGTGCCATGCATATCAGTCTTTTCTAAAACAAAAAAGGCCTCCTTTTACAAGGAAGCCTTCGATATGTACAGGTACTTCAAAACATTCGATGTTTACGAAGCATGAGGCGCAGAAAAATCCTCCCCACCTTCATAAACCAACTGTTTAGTTGTAATCATGTCGGACAGTTCCCGAGTCAGAACGACCAATTCTCTTATGAATTCCTTCGTCATTCTCACATTTTCCTCCTGCCATTCTGATGCCTGTGCTAAATGGTCAATGGACGAGGACTGGTCCCTTGTCAGGCGTTCCATCCCTCTTATAATCTTCTGCATCCGTGGCATCATTTCTTCTCCATCCACCAAATGAAGGTATGCGGATTCTAATTGTACGTTGAACGTTTCCATTCCAGAGGAAAGATCTCGGAAAGCCGCTTTTGAAATATCCATTTGCTTCTGCTGATCATGCATTTCAACAGAAAGGCGCCTGAACTGTTTAGAAAAGTCTGCTCCAAGCTCGATGAGATCCGCCATTCTTTGATCGATGTTCAAGGCCGTGTGCCGGGATAGATCGGCCAGCTTACCCACTTCCCTGGCTACAACAGCAAATCCCCGGCCATGGTCTCCGGCTCCCGCTGCCTCAATGGAAGCATTTAAAGCAAGCATCCTCGTCTGCTCAGCCAGCTCTTGGATTTTAGCTCCCGAATCCTGTACCGAATGCATATAGCTCTGAAAAGATTCTACTCTTGATGTTATTTCTGTCAGTTCTCTTCTTATACTCATATAGGAGCTTTCCACGCGCTCCACCCCGGCATTACCGGAAGCAGCCGACTGGTTCATCTGCCCTTGTCTTTCCATCATGTTATCCATGGCTGATTTCAAATGGGAGAAAACTTGAGAAAGTTCACGAAAGACTTCCTGCTGATCCTCCATAAATCCTTCTGTTTCGGCAGCGGCTCTATCTACTTTAAGAAGCTCTTCCTTTAACGCCCGCTGGGATTGATCAAGGACCCGCGCCGATTCATCCATGCGGCTTCCCCCTTGATCAAGGTTTTGGACGGCTGCTTTTACCGTAGAAAGAATATCTACAATAGTGGTAATGGACTTCTCATAACTGATTTTTAATGACCGGACCTCCGGCAGGCTCGTTTTTACAGCCGATGCTTCCCCGATCACCCCTTCACCAATCTTCCCCATCATTTCCTCCAGCTGTTTAAGGGGACGGACAGTCTTTCGAATAATATAGGAAACCATGACTCCAGCTACAACCGCCGTCCCAGCTCCTATCAGAAACGTATACCAGGCCATTTGATCGACTTCTTTCATAATATCCTCTTCTGCCACACCAAGAACATAGATCCCCTGCAGCTCCTGGACAGGGGCAAACGAATACACAAACGATTCTCCATTTGTCGTCCACTGTTCTGTGCCATTTTCCTTACTTAAAACCTCCTCTACTTCCTCTTCGGTAAAGGAAGGAACAGGAGTCAAGTCTGGATAGGAATACACAGCTTGTTCAGTGAACAGGTATGCATCTGCTGTCAGACCATCCTGCTGCATCTGAGCTTTCTGTGCATCTGCATAGCCTTGAAAACGCTGATTGAATTCCTGCTGATCCCCTACAAAGGCATACATCAATTGCTGCGCTACATCCTGAACTACTAGCAGTTCACGTTCCAATCGGTCCTGCACAAGAGCCAGCTGGTTTTCCTCTGCTTTCGTATAGGAAAAAAAACCAGTTGCAGATACAGAGAGAAGAACAAGTAAAATAATCAGGAGCGTCAGCCTTACCTGAAGAGGCCATCCGCCCCGTGTGAATCTTAATAAGCCGGTCTTTCTTTTAAAGTTCATTAGAAAACACTCCATTGTCATTTGAATAATCATCCAAATAAATGATGACAATGAAGTGTTAAGAAATGATGAAGAATACGTGAACAATTGTTAATTCTGAACCTTTTTAACCATGATTTTAGTACCGTCGACAGAGGCGACCGTCACCGGCTCCCCTTTGTAAATCCACTGTCCGTTCGAAACAGCGCTGTAGTCCTCTCCATCTACCTCTATCGTACCGGAAGGACGCATATCCGTCTGTGCAGACCCTGTTTTCCCTAAAAGCTTCTGATAGGATTCATTCATGGAATTGTAGCCCATTTCCGAGGTCATCTGATCATTCAACGCCATTTTGTTCCACATGTTTCTCCGCTTAAAAACCTTGAGAAAAATGAGGGCAGAAAAACCTCCGGCAATGACACCGATGACACTGTATAATCCCGCCGTCCAGTTGGGCGCACTGAAACCGACAGCTGTAATCATCGCTGCTGCACCTATAGTGGCAAGCGTTCCATCATTAATCAGCTTTCCATCAATAATCATAAGTGTAAGACCTAGAAAGTAAACAAACATCATGATAATGAACATATCGACAGCCAGGTAACTGGAAAAAAACACGGTAATAAATCCAAGCCCCAGCACAGCAAAAACCCCACGCATGTTAACAAGCAGCTCACCAATCAGGAACATTGTTCCTAAAAATGTAATCAGGAGTGCTATCCAGTCTGTTTGAAGCATAACCGCTCACCCTCTCTTCTATTACTATACATACGAACGACTGTGGTGCTATGTTTCAAATGATAACAATTTTCTTCCGTTTCCTCTCGTGATATACTTTTCACGTCGAGGAAATCCAATCTGTTTACACAAACTTAACGTGAAATCCGGGGCTTTTAAGAGTCCTTACTTCTCATTTCCGGCCATTAGCCTTATAATGAAGATTGGAAAAACATCCTGCAACCCTTTTTTTAATTTAAAGGAGCGATATTCATGCCAATTACGCACAGAAAAGATACTCGTCCCGTGAAAGTCGGGGACCTTACTATAGGTGGTTCTGATGAAGTTGTCATTCAGTCCATGACCACGACGAAGACCCATGATGTGGAGGCTACTGTAGCTGAGATCAAACGTCTGGAAGAAGCCGGGTGCCAGGTCGTCCGTGTGGCCTGCCCTGATGATCGTGCTGCTGACGCCATCCCTGAAATCAAAAAACGCATCAATATACCGCTTGTTGTCGATATTCACTTCGATTATAAGAAAGCATTGAAAGCGATCGAGGGCGGCGCGGATAAAATCCGGATCAATCCGGGGAACATTGGGAAGCGCGAAAAAGTTGAAGCTGTCGTAAAAGCAGCAAAAGCAAAAGGGATTCCCATCCGTATCGGAGTCAACGCCGGTTCCCTTGAGCGTCACATCCTTGAAAAATACGGTTATCCAACGGCTGATGGAATGGTTGAGAGTGCCCTTCACCACATTAAAATTCTTGAAGATCTCGACTTCCACGACATCATCGTTTCCTTGAAAGCTTCTGATGTAAAACTGGCGATTGATGCCTACGAAAAAGCAGCAGCCGCTTTCAATTACCCGATTCACCTTGGTATTACAGAATCCGGGACGCTTTTCGCAGGTACTGTAAAAAGTGCTGCCGGTCTTGGTGCCATTTTAAGCAAAGGAATCGGAAGCACCGTCCGTATCAGTTTAAGTGCTGACCCTGTAGAGGAAGTAAAAGTAGCGAAGGAACTTCTGAAGACTTTCGGACTTGCGTCCAACGCTGCCACGCTAATCTCCTGCCCAACATGCGGTCGTATTGAAATCGACTTGATTTCCATCGCCAACGAGGTTGAGGAATACATCCAGACCATCAAGGCTCCCATTAAAGTAGCTGTTCTTGGCTGCGCAGTAAATGGACCAGGCGAGGCCCGTGAAGCTGATATCGGTATCGCCGGTGCCCGTGGGGAAGGCCTTCTCTTCCGTCACGGAGAAATTATCCGGAAAGTTCCTGAGGACATCATGGTCGAAGAACTTAAAAAAGAAGTAGATAAACTTGCTGAAGAGCACTATGAGAAAGAGCGTCAGAAAAAGCTTGAACAGCAGCAATCCTAAGATAAAAAAGGGTGGACCATAATGGTCCACCCTTTTTTTACAGGAAATTGATAAACGGAGCGAAGAAAAGAGAAAAGGCAATGGAAACGACACTGATAATGATCGCCGTGTTTCCAAGAGTATCAGCTCCCCTTCTCTTCCCGACAATCCCAAGAATAATCCCTGCGGCACCGAGAATAAGTGGAGCAAAAAAGAAGGATAGAATAGCGGCTGACAGCCCTAGCCAGCCCATTCCTACTTTCACATCATCCTCCATCGTCGTTTCCTGCTCACCATTATTCATTGGTTCATCAATGGGACCGACAGCGGCCTCCTGGGCAAATTCCTCTTCATAACTGTCGCCATAAACAGGCTGATAAGGGCCGCGGCCATGGTCATCCACGGACTCCACCTTGTCATACCCGGATTCTTTTCTTAAATCGCTGTCCTGGATTTCATCAAACGCTTCATCCAGCACCTGCTCCGTTGTCGGCTCATCTTCATGAACCTGTTCCCGTGCGTCCCCGTAATGGGGCGCATTTTCCGTTTGATTCTCAACAGTTTCTTTTGGATCGTACATGCGAATTCCCTCACTTTCTGTATGGAGAATCACCTATATTATGTGACATTTCTTCTGTATTTAACGAAGGGATTTGATGGCAGAAAAAAACCGGATGAGATCATCCGGTTTTATCATTATTCAGCTGAAGCCAGTGTGGTATGAGCTTCAGCGTTTTCCTGAATCTCTACGGCATACCAGCTCTCCGCATGTCCATGTTCACTTTTATACTGTTCAAGACCTGACATTCCCCTGTGATAAGCGGTTAATGCCTCGTCCCAGTTTTGATAACGGCTGTTTAAATAATCCAGATAAACCAGGGATAACTGCATGGAATAATAAGGATCAAACAACAGCTCCTCTTCATATGGAAGCCCGGCCATATCCGCAATCCACGGCGCTGTATTCTTCATGAACTGAGACATGCCATAGGCACGACCATACTTTGTTTCAGGTCCTACAAGTTCAGGATCAAATGTCCCGCCCGTTTCCACCTTCAACAACTCATATACGAGGTATGGATCCAAATCATAGCGTTTGGACTCCTTCACTAAATACATGGCCCATGCCTTCTTGAAGGCTCCCTCACTTTCCTGTACCAGAATATCAGCCTGGTCTTCAATCCCCGGCCAAGTCAGATATCCATTTTTTTGTTTATTCTCTGAAGACTGCTCCTTCAAATAATCGTTGACAGAAGACAGCTTTTCCTTATCTCCCTCAAGCTTTTCTTGGTTCTGCTCCAGCGTTTTATTTTCATCTGCCAGTGCCTGCTGTTCGTTTTGATGCCATTGATGATAAGTTATAAAGACAAGACTCATTAACAGCATAGCAAAGACCGTTCGAATGATTGGCTTTTGATCCCTCATTCTGTTCACTCCTTCCCATGACTCTTCCTTTTACATAAGAGCCAATGAAACCCATTGCGCCATCTTACCCGAATGGATGTTTGATTTCAATTTATCTACTCACGCGTGAATATTTTGTAAAACACACATCATTCCCACAATTCATATGGTGTATGAAACAGGGGAAAAAGGTGATGACGTGATGAAGAAGATGGCCCAACAGTTCATTACCCAGAAATTGAAGCAGTTAACCGTCAAAGAACTGCTTCAATACAGCAGGAAGTATCGGATACCGATTACCGAGGGAGAGGCACAGGCTATTGTTCAAGCGTTGAAAAAGAATAAGGAAAACCCTTTTGAAAAGGACGGCCGGAAGAAAATGTTGAAGAAACTGGCCGGGCTGACCTCCGCAGACACGGCTCGCTCTGTAAATAAACTGCTTCATAAACTGGCGAAGGAGTACGGGGTCGAGGACTGGCTGAAATAAAAAAAGGCGGAAGGTACAAGACCCCCGCCTTTTTCTTATGACTGTTGTAGAATTTTTTCTTTTAGGCCCGGATCAAACGTCCCTTGTTTAACCATATCGATTTCAAATCGATACGGGGGCTTTTTGTTCTTCTTATCTTCCCCGACGTACGGGGTTTCCAAAATTTTAGGCAGATCCTTCAACTGCGGGTGATGAATCACCTGATGAAGGGCATCAAAGCCGATATGACCGAAGCCGATATTTTCATGGCGGTCCTTGGCTGCTCCCTGAATGTTCTTACTATCATTGACGTGAATGACCTTCAGGCGGTCCAGTCCGACAATTTTATCAAACTCGTTCAACACGCCATCAAAATCTTCCACTACATTGTAGCCCGCATCATGAATGTGGCACGTATCCATGCAGACGGAAAGCTTTTCGTTCAAGGTCACTCCGTCAATAATCTGCGCAAGCTCATCAAAGCTCCTTCCAATTTCAGAGCCTTTGCCGGCCATTGTTTCCAGGGCAATCTGGACATTTTGATCTTTATGAAGGACTTCATTCAGCCCTTCAATGATTTTCGGAAGACCCTTTTCCACTCCCTGACCTACATGGGACCCCGGGTGAAGAACGATTTGTCTTGCTCCCAGCGCTTCTGTACGCTCAATTTCGCTGCGCAGGAAATCAACACCCAGCTGAAAGGTTTCCGGCTTGGTCGTATTACCTACATTAATGATATAGGGGGCATGCACAATGATATCCTGAATACCGTTAGCCTTCATATGCTCCTGTCCCGCATCGATATTCAATTCTTCAATTGGACGACGGCGCGTATTTTGAGGGGCGCCTGTATAAATCATAAATGTGCCGGATCCGTAGGAAGCTGCCTCTTCACTTGCCCCAAGAAGCATTTTCTTCCCTTTCATTGATACGTGTGAACCAATTTTAACCATGACGATCTCGACCCTTTCTTATTTCTTTTTAAAGCGGTTCTGCTTCAATCTGCGTTTATTTTGTTCCGCCTGCTTTTTCATCTTTTTCTTATAGCCCGGCTTCACCTTTTTCGGACGACGGACGAGCTGTTTCGCCTGTTTATCCAGATCCGTTTCTTTCTTTTCACGGATCTGCCGCTCATTATAGGCATTGACTTCTTTCCATTCTCCTTGTTTCACTTCATAGAATTGGAAAGACAACCCCTTCTTCTCAAGTTTCTGGATCAATGGAAGATCGGCTTCCTGATAAAGGTTGATCGCTGTACCTTCCAACCCGGCCCTTGCTGTCCGGCCGACACGGTGTATATAAAATTCCTCTTCCTTCGGCATCTGGGCATTGATTACGTGGCTCACACCCTGGATATCAATGCCACGCGCAGCAAGGTCGGTCGCTACGATGTATTGATAACGAAGGTTTTGGATTTCTTTCAGGACTCTTTTACGCTCACGCGGGGACAAGCCTCCGTGAAGGACGCCTGTTTCTAATCCACGGCTCATCAAGTCCTCCGCCAGTTCGTCTGCAAGACCTTTTCCATTCGTGAAAATAATGGCGAGATAAGGCTGAATCGCCTTCGTGATATCCATGATTACTTCTCCAGGCTGTTTATGTCGGAGAGGAATCAGCCGGTGCTCCATCGTTTCCGGAGATGGCTTATCGTCCTCGATTTGAATATGGACCGGATTGGTCAAGTATTTCTTCAGGAATGGCTGCAGCCGTTCAGGAATAGTTGCAGAGAAAACAAGCATCTGTACGTCTTCGGCCATGCGAACAAGAATCTGATCCACTTCTTCGATAAATCCGAGGTCCAGCATTAAATCCGCTTCGTCCAGAACGAACGATTTTGCTTGATAAAGGTCTACGGCTTCCTCTTTGACCATATCGAGTATACGGCCCGGTGTTCCTACAACAATGTGTGGCGGATTGGAAGCCAGTTTCTCCACCATCTTCTGTTTATCCGTTCCACCGATCAACAGCTTGGACCGCCAGATCTCTTGTTTACCTGCGTGCTTCACTGCTTTTTTTACTTCTTCATGAATCTGGATGGCCAGTTCACGTGTCGGTGCTGTAATGACAAACTGTACGGCATCAGCGTTTTCATCCATGCGGCTGAATAATGCCAGCAGATAGGCATGTGTCTTACCGGATCCAGTGTGGGATTGTCCGATCAAACTTTCCCCTCTTAATGCCGGCGGCAGCACCTGCTGCTGGATCGGCGTCGGCTGTTTAAAGCCCAACCCTTCTACAATTCTGCTTACTGTAGAGGAAATTGCGTATTGTTCAAAAGTATGCTTACTCATGTCCGTTCTCCTTTAATGTAAAATGTTCCTTCCCTATTATAATAGAGTGCGCCCTAAATTGCACGATAACGTTGTCTGACCACCGCTTTCTTTGTCAACTTACGCTTTACCCTTTATAATGAAGATGGTATCTTAAAAGTTGTTCGATTGGATAAAGAGGAGGACGTTAATCAATGGAAGTTATTAAAATCGCCCCTCGCGGTTATTGTTACGGAGTCGTAGATGCCATGGTCATTGCGAGAAATGCCTCAAAAGACCAGAATCTGCCGCGCCCGATTTATATATTAGGTATGATTGTCCATAATTCCCATGTGACTGAAGCCTTCAAAGAAGAAGGCATCATCACTGTCGATGGTAAAAACCGCAGCGATATGCTGGAAGGTATTCATGAAGGTACGGTTATTTTCACGGCCCACGGCGTTTCCCCGCAGGTAAAGGAAAGGGCGCGCGATAAAGGACTGACTGTTCTTGATGCCACATGTCCGGATGTTACCAACACCCACAACTTGATCCGCAAAAAAGTTGCGGAAGGATTTGAAGTCATCTACGTCGGTAAAAAAGGACATCCTGAGCCGGAAGGGGCGATGGGCGTCGCTCCCGGAAAGGTCCACCTTGTACAGACTGAAGAGGATGTTGAGAATCTGGAGCTGGATCATGATAAGCTTATGATTACCAACCAGACGACGATGAGTCAATGGGACGTCTATGATGTCATGGAAAAAGCCAAGGAAAAGTTCCCTCAGCTTGAGAAGCAGCAGGAAATCTGCATGGCAACACAGGTACGCCAGGAAGCTGTTTCAGAACAGGCAGGTGAAGCCGATTTGACGCTCGTTGTTGGTGACCCGATGAGCAATAACTCCAACAGGCTTGCCCAGGTATCCAAAGAAAAAGCTGGAACCACCGCCTACCGGATTGCTGATGTAACCGAAATTCAGCTGGAATGGCTGGAAGGTGTCCATAAAGTAGCCGTAACCGCCGGTGCTTCAACTCCTACGCCGATCACAAAAGAAGTGATCAAATTCATTGAGCAGTTTGACCATGAGGACGATGCTACTTGGATTCGTGAATCCAAGGTCGAACAGAAGAAAATTCTCCCTCCTGTAAGAGCACGCAAAAAAGTGAAACGATAATAAAAAGGATGAAAGCTTCCCGCTTTCATCCTTTTTTTACTGGATTGTAAAGGGTTCTGTATCTACTTCGGACACCAGGATGTTCAATGCTCCATCTTTATTGCAGCGCTCCTCAAGATACTGCTGTACTTTTACGCAGACCACTTTCTCAACATGGTGACCGGGATCAATCACATGTAAGCCCATCTCCACAGCATCCTGGGTCATATGGAAGGTCATATCTCCAGTCACATATACATCCGCTCCGCTGCTCTTCGCCTTATGGATATATTTTTCTCCGCTTCCACCCAGAAGGGCGACCGTTTGTACGGTTTTTCCCATTTTCCCTGCCACACGCACATGAGGGACATCAAAACGCTCCTTCACTTTGTCAGCAAAGTCCTGAAGAGAAATTGGCTCGTCCAGCAGGCCCACTCTTCCAATTCCGAGGCTCCTGCCTTCATTGAGAAGAGGATAAAGATCATAAGCCACTTCTTCATATGGATGGGCTTTTTCCATCGCTTGAAGAACTTTAGACAGCTTACTCTGCGGAACGATGGTTTCCAAACGTTTCTCCTGGACCTGCTCCAACCGGCCCTGCTCCCCAATAAAAGGATTTGTACCCTCTTGTGGTTTGAACGTCCCTTCACCGGAAACCTGATAGGTGCAGTGGCTGTAATCACCGATAAAGCCGGCCCCTGCTTCGCTCACCGCATCCCGTACAGCTTCCAGATGGGAATCAGGGACAAAAACAGCCAGTTTCACAAGCTTTTCCGTTTCTGTCGGAATCAAAGGCCGGCGGTTTTTAACATCGAGAAGGTCTGCCATCACATCATTCACTCCGCCTTCTGCAACATCCAGGTTCGTGTGCGCCGCATAAACCGTAATGTCGTGTTTAAGAAGCTTCTGCACTATCCGTCCTTTTGGCGTATCCACATTGATTTGATGAAGTTTCACAAATAACAGAGGGTGATGGGCAATGATAAGATCCACCTTTTTTTCAACCGCCTCATCCACTACACTTTCAACAACATCAAGCGTTACCATGACATTCTGCACCGGCTTGTTCAGACTGCCTACCTGCAGCCCTACGTTGTCCCAGTCATAAGCAAAGCTTTTGGGAGCCCACGTTTCCAATGTTTTTATGATTTCCCGGGCTGTTACTTTATTCATTATGATAAAACCTCCTGCAGCGATTTTATTTCCTTTTGAAGCGTGTCCACTTTTACTGCATCGACAGTGGCAGCCTTCTGCATTTGATCCAGGATATATTCCTTCTTGATCATTTCCTCACGCCACTTCTTCCTAAACGCTGCTGACTTTTCCTTCATAAGGTAAGGGCCGAGCCAAAGCTCTTTTTCCAAGTCAGCGGATTCATAAGCAGTGGCAGGGTCCCCTTTTTCCGCTGCGAGGATTTCATAGATGTGCCCACCTTCTTCCATAATCTGTTCGTCAATCAGGCTGTATCCATGCGTGTAAAACCATTGACGGATCGAGCGTGCGTCAATGTTCGGCTGGGCGATGATGCGGTTAACGGCTGTTAATTTATCCCTGCCTCTGTCCAGGATATCCCGGATTAACGGCCCTCCCATACCAGCGATGGTGATCTGCTTTACTTCTCCAGGCTGGATCACTTCCAGACCGTCTCCCAATCTGACATCAATCCTGGATTGAAGATCATGGGCTTTCACTTCATTCAGGGCGCTGTCATAAGGGCCTTGATTAACCTCTCCGGCTATCGCTTGTGCCTGTGGATCCTTTAAACAGACATAACAAGGCAGATAGGCATGATCAGACCCAATATCAGCGAATACAGCTCTAGCAGGCAGGTATTCCGCTACCTTTGCCAGCCGTTCGGATAGTTGGTGTACATTCATAAAAAATCGTTCCTCTCATAAAGAAAAGCTTTCTGACAGCAGCAGAAAGCTTCTCACGTACTTCTTATTTTTTCTCAGCGAGCCATTCTGCCAGCTGAGTGGCCTGCTCACCGGTATAAAGACCTGCAGGCATCTGTGATCCTTTACCATTGATGATAATGTCCTGGATCTCTTCTGCTGAATAACGGGAGCCGACTTCCTGAAGATTCGGACCTGCGCCTCCACTCAAGTCACCGCCATGGCAGCTTGAACACTTGTTCTGGTACATTTCTTCCGGATCAGCGGATGCAGTTTCTTCCGTCTGTTCTCCGCCGCCTTCTTCCTCGCTTTGAATCGCTTCACGTTGGTTGATACCGGCAGAAGAAACAATGATCATGGCTACGATCCCCAGTACAGCGATAATTGCAAATGGGATCACAGGGTTCTTTCTCATGAATGGCAACCTCCTTATGTATTCCCTATATGAATTTTTCGCGTCTATTCGACTATTTTTATTTTATATGAAAACCGTTACTTATTAAAGGCTTAACCACCGAAAACTTATAAAACAATGAAAATGATCCATAAAATGACAGCGGTTACGCCACTCCATAACAAAAACCTGATTTTCATGAACATTCCGAGGCTGATCCAGATAAGAAAATGAAACAGCATCGTTATGTAGACAGCCTGGACGGATGTTGTCCAGTGATCCACTACGAAGATGGACATCGTTAGAAGGATCAACAGACCGTTGACAAAAGGGATCAAATACCAGTCGGTCCGTTTATAGTGTAACCATCCACTTATAAACCATACCGACCCTACAAAAAACGACAAAAGCCCTGTTTGCATTATGAACCCCATTTGAGTAAAATAAATGACAAGTAATGTAAGGGGTATCATAAACAGGCTGAGCAGAACAAAGGCCGGGACCAGCAGCTGTACGGTCTGTACAGGAGCATGGCCGGGTTTTTCTTCCTCGCCTTTGGTGTACAACGCCAAAAGAAAGTCACAGTATTCCGCGGGGAGAAGCCTGCTTTCTTTCCAATACTGAATCTCATGAATGATGGTTTTCGTACGCTCATCCTGCATACTTTCCTCCAAAACACAGATAAACTCAAGATCCTCCTACATAGGCGTTGTAAAAGAACCCTGAGTCTACGGCTGTTCTTATTCCATAAAGTCTTTCAGGCGTTTGCTGCGGCTCGGGTGTCTCAGCTTACGAAGAGCTTTCGCTTCAATCTGCCGGATTCTTTCCCGGGTTACTCCGAACACTTTTCCGACCTCTTCGAGTGTTCGCGTACGTCCGTCATCAAGTCCAAAACGGAGGCGCAGGACATTTTCTTCTCTATCTGTCAGTGTGTCCAGGACGTCTTCAAGCTGTTCCTTCAATAGTTCATAGGCGGCATGGTCAGATGGGGAGGTTGCTTCCTGGTCCTCAATGAAATCACCAAGATGGGAGTCGTCTTCTTCCCCGATCGGTGTTTCCAGTGATACGGGCTCCTGGGCAATCTTAAGGATTTCACGGACTTTATCCGGTGTAAGATCCATATCCTGAGCAATTTCCTCTGGTGTTGGTTCGCGGCCGAGGTCCTGAAGAAGCTGCCGCTGAACACGGATTAGTTTGTTAATCGTTTCCACCATGTGAACCGGAATACGGATGGTACGTGCCTGGTCGGCAATCGCACGGGTAATCGCCTGTCTGATCCACCATGTAGCATAGGTACTGAATTTGTAACCTTTGCGGTAATCGAATTTTTCAACCGCTTTAATCAGACCCATGTTCCCTTCCTGGATAAGATCAAGGAAAAGCATACCACGGCCGACGTAACGCTTGGCAATACTTACAACAAGACGAAGGTTGGCTTCTGCCAGATCCCTTTTCGCTTCCTCATCCCCATTTTCTATACGCTGGGCAAGACTGATTTCGTCTTTGGCTGATAATAGATTGACGCGGCCGATTTCTTTCAAATACATACGGACCGGGTCATTGATTTTCACACCTGGAGGCACACTCAGGTCATTGAGGTCGAATTCCTCTTCCTTATCAAGCTGCTTGATACTAGGGTCCGATTCAGAATCACCGATGACCTCTACACCCTGTTCATTCAGGTGCTCGTAAAATTCATCCATTTGATCGGAGTCGAGTTCGAAGCTGGATAATTTCTCAGCCACCTCTTCATACGCGAGGATTCCGCGCTTTTTCCCTAACTCTACGACCTGCTCTTTGGCCTGCTCCAGTGTCAATTCCGTCTGATTTTCAGTTTCTTTAGAACGTGATGGCTGTTGTTTCTTCTCTGCCATAAGTCCCCCTCCTTCCAACAATCTATCCAAACTCTACCTGATTACGCTTTTAATTCTTTTTTCCGTTTTATAATCTCCATCGCAATTTCCGCGGCCTTGATCGGCTCGTTCTGCTGTTCAGCCCGCTTCAACTCGGATTCCAGGCTCTTAATATCCGTTCGATCCCAGTTTTCCAATCGGATCCGCTCCATATAATCATGGATTTCCTGATCGGATACTTCCTCACTGACGGGCGCCATTGCGAGCTCGATCACGAGGTTTTTGATGGACATATCCTCAATCATTTCAACGAACTGACTGATATCTGATTCATTGCCGTCTTCATAATATGCGTAAAGATGTGTGACAATGACCTGATGGTCTTCTATATTAAAAGCCCCTCCTATTTCCTCCTGAACTTTATCAGCAATGTAGGGATCTTTCAACATATATGCAATCAGCTTTCTTTCCGCATTATGAAATGCAGGAAGAAGCTTGTTCTGAACCGATGTTTCCCTCTTAGGATTAGTATATCGGTTCTTTGGCTCATTATCCTTCACACCCTGCTGACTTCTTATCTGACTGATTTCCTCTTTCAAGGTTTCCAGAGATAACTGAAATTCAGACGACATCTCATTCAGGTAATGCTCTCTCTCGACCGCACGATCCAGAGTGGCAATCTCCTGTAGTACTTTTTCGATATAGGCGATACGATCTCCTTCCACCTGCAGGTTATAATCCCTGCGGAGATAACTCATCATAAAGGAGATGTACGTGTCGCTGGTATCAAGCACTTCCTTTTTGAAACGGTCCCCGCCGTGCCGCTGGATGAAGTCATCCGGGTCCAGACCGTCGGGTACACGGGCTACAAACGTCTGACAACCGATGCTCTTTGTCAGTCTGGCAGCCTTGACAGCCGCCTCAATCCCTGCACGGTCACCGTCATAACAGACGATGATCTGATCCGTATACTTTTTCAGCAAGTTGGCCTGTGTACTGGAAAGCGATGTTCCCATGGTCCCTACTGCATAAGGGATACCCGACTGGGCAGCGGATATAACATCCCCGAACCCTTCGAATAGGACAACGGTTTTTTCCTTACGTATGGAGGACCGGGCAAGATCGAAGTTATAAAGCAGCCGGCCCTTATGAAAGAGTTCCGTTTCCGGACTATTCAAATACTTGGGCTGCTGATCTCCAAGAGCTCTTCCGGCAAAAGCCACGGTCTTCCCCAGGTGGTTGCGCAGCGGAAACATGACCCTTCCGCGAAAGCGGTCGGCATAGTTCCCCTGATCATTCACACTCAACAGGCCGGCTTTGACCATCGTCTGGGGATGAAAGCCTTTTTTCTCAAGAAAGGTAACGACGAAGTCCTTATCATCCGGCGAATAACCGAGCTGATACTTCTGGATGGTTTCTTCTGTGAACCCTCTGTCCAAAAGATATTCATAGGCTTTTCGGCCGTCCTTGGAATTCTTTAACAAATGATGGTATAATTTTGTCAGCCACTGGTGTGCTTCAAGCATCGCCTGTGATTCCTGGTTATCCGCCCCGGTGTGGTTCTCATCAGCAATCTGCTCTGGAATTTCCACACCCGTGCTTTCAGAAAGCTGCTTGAGTGCCTGTATAAAACTGTATCCTTCCATTTCCATAAGGAAGGTGTAGACATTCCCTCCCTTTCCACAACCAAAGCAATGAAAAATCTGCTTATCCTGTGAAACGGAAAAAGAAGGAGTGTTTTCCCCATGGAATGGACAAAGGCCAAAATGGTTTCTTCCCTGCTTTTTGAGGTCAACATAATCGCCGATCACTTCCACAATGTCGGCTGATTTCCGAATCTCATCTACTTTTTCTTCTGGAATGTGTCCAGCCATATGATCACCATACTACTCAATTATTCTCTTCCAAAGGCTAAATTCCTTCATGATCAGACAACAAATATTGGAAAGTTTCCCGGAACTCTTCTCTGTGCTTGTCCGTAAAGGCGGAAGGCCCCTTCCATTTACGCTTCTGCTTCATCGTCTGCTGCCGGATAAACTTCTGGTTCATAATGTGATCCGCATCGGTTTCCTTTATCAGTTTTCCTCGCGGCGTCATCACATAAACCCCTTTAGAGGTCAGAAGAACAGCCAGCGACAAGTCCTGCGTAATGACCACATCTCCCCTGGCAGCTGCATTCAAAATGTAAAGGTCTACAGACTGGGAACCATCATCAACAAAGGTCCAGGATGCCTGTGACTTCTCTGTACTGAAATGATTTACCGTAGCAATGAATCTGGCCGTCACGCCGCACTCCGCGCTCATTTCCTCGATTTCCTTCTGAACGGGACAGCTGTCTGCGTCTACCCAGATCGTTCGATGTATTTTTGGCATAGTATCAATATTTCTACAGCAAGCGGTAGAATCCTCCTAAAATGCAAATGTTTTATTTTTCTGAAAAATAGACAATGTGCGTAAGGAGTAAGGATCCTGCAGATATGAAAACGGACCTGTCAGGATTTTTCCACAAAAAAATATTATAATACATTTCTCCTGTGAATGCTATGTCTAATTTTACCTAATTTCATTCTTCCCAACAAAAGCCGCGCTTAATCAAAGCGCGACTTTTTGAGATTCTGCATTATTCCTGAGCATCTTTCCTCAGCTTATTCATAATGATATTCGCCGTTTCCTCTACAGCTTTATTAGAGACATCAATAACCGGACAGCCGATTTTATCGACTATTCTGTTGAAATGCTCCAGCTCCTGGCTGATCCGTTCAAGGTTGGCATATGTAGCCTGATCACCGAGTCCCAGGGATTTCAAACGTTCCTTCCGGATATCATTCAGCTTTTCTGCACTGATTTTCAAGCCGATGCATTTCTCCGGGTCCACCCGGAACAATTCAGACGGTGGCTGGACTTCCGGAACAATCGGGACGTTTGCCACTTTCAGCCTCTTATGAGCAAGATACTGGGACAGTGGAGTTTTGGACGTTCGGGATACGCCGATCAAAACGATATCTGCCTTGGAAATGCCCCGCGGGTCACGGCCATCATCATACCGGACAGCGAATTCAATGGCTTCCACCCGCTTGAAATAATCCTCATCAAGCTTGTGGACGAGACCCGGCTCCAGTCTCGGCTGTATTTTGAGGTGACTTTCCATCGCTTCCATCATCGGCCCCATAATATCAACACAGCGGACCCCGTGTTTTTCGGCTTCCTGTTTCAGGTGAATCCTGTATTCAGGAACGACAAGGGTAAAGCCGATCATGGCATCGTGCTCTTTCGCTTGAAGGACAGCTTCGTTAATCGTCCCTTTATCTTCTACATACGGGATGCGCTGAAGGTCAAAAGGTCCGTCATCAAACTGACTCAAGCAAGCCTTTGTAACAAGCTCAGCGGTCTCCCCTACGGAATCGGATAGTACATAAATTAATGGTTTCTCCATACTGCCCCTCCTAATCCTGAATCAAATATGCTGATCGCGTGCAAGTTCTACAAGGGCTTTGGTTATATTTGTTTTCGTTAATCTTCCAACGACCTCAAGCCCATCCTCTGCAGGATTCACGACCGGCAGTCCGTCGATCTGTTTTTCTATTAACTTCTGGGCGGCGTCCAAAAGGAGATCCTCAGGCTCACATATCGTAATATTCGGCATACGCGTCATAATGATATGGACCGGGATGGACGTTAAGTCCTTCGATCCTATGCTTGCCCTCAGCAGGTCCTTTCTGGAAAGGACGCCGACAAGATGGGATTTATGGTTCGTGACAAACAATGTTCCGACATCTTCAAGAAACATCGCACAGATCGCATCATACGCCGATACGTCTTCCTCTACAACTATCGGGAGGGACTGGTATTCCCTCACTTTGAACTTTTTCAGTTTTTCCGTGAAAAGTTCAGAACCTGTTTTCCCCGTGAAAAAATAACCCACCCGGGGCCGCGCATCCAGATAGCCTGCCATCGTTAATATAGCAAGATCCGGACGCAGGGTCGCCCGTGTTAATTCCAGTCTTTCTGCGATGTTCTCTCCGGTAATCGGTCCATTATCCTTCACAATTTGAATAATCTGCTCCTGCCGGTTTGATAATTCCAAGTTCTCACCACCCTGAACACTGAATGTGACATACTATTCACTATTATACCTCATTTTCCTGAATGGGCAAAAGAAGGGTGCTTAGAACTGCTGTTTCCACTCGATTCGTGTCAGATCGGCATACTGATAAATATCTCCAGCCATCTGCTTCAACAGGCCGAGTCGGTTGGCTCTGACTCTTTCATCCTCTGCCATGACCATGACCGCATCAAAGAAGGAGTGAATCGGCTCCGCCAGTCCGGACAGGGTCTCCAGTGCCTCTTCCACACGGCCTTCAGACATCTGACGGCTGTACGATTCATGGACCGTTTGGAACACATCGTAAAGCTGCTGTTCTTCCTTGCTTTCAAACAGTTCTGGATGGACTTCCTCTGCATCGGCTTTTTCAGCTAAATTCAATACACGGCCGAGGGCTTCCTGCACAGGTTTGAAAGAGGGCTCATTCCGTTTTTCAACAAGCAGATCCGCTTTTCGCCCTGCAACAGGGAAGTGACCGATACCCTGTGCGAGAACAGCTTCCACGATGTCTGGATCCACTTCATTTTCACGTAGCAGATAGGCGGCACGGACACGGAAAAATTCATGAAGATCCTTGTGAACCTCTTCTTCCGATCTTGTCGGGAGTTCAAGTTCGATATAGAACTGATGAACAAGATCGATCAGTTTTTCAACGGACACGGACCAGCCACGGCTGTTCAGCGTTTGAAGAATACCAAGGGCCTGTCTTCTCAACCCGTATGGGTCCTGAGATCCTGTTGGTACATGACCGATAGAAACACTTCCGACGATCGTATCGAGTTTATCTGCAATGCTCACAATGGATCCGATCGTAGATGATGGCACTTCACCATTGGCCTGCCGAGGCATATAGTGTTCATTGACAGCCGCAGCCACTTCCTCATCTTCCCCAAACAGACGGGCATACTTCTCACCCATCACTCCTTGAAGCTCGGTGAATTCGTCGACCATCTGGGTGACAAGGTCAAATTTGCAGATTTCCGCAGCACGCGTAGCTTTTTGTTTTTCTTCTTCACTCAGGCCGAGCCATTCACTCAGTTTACCAGTAATGGCTGTTATACGCTGAACCTTATCCGCAAGCGTACCAAGTTCCTCCTGATAAACCATACGGGAAAGCTTCTCCATCTTCTCATCGATGCTTCCCTTCTGGTCTTCCTCATAAAAGAACTGCGCATCTTTCAAGCGTGCTTTCAACACCTTTTCGTTTCCACGGGCTACGATATCAATGTTCTGGTCGTCCCCATTACGCACACCGACGAAATATGGCAGCAGCTTGTTATCATGGGAGCGGACAGGGAAATAACGCTGGTGCTCTTTCATGGATGTAATCAATGCTTCTTCAGGCACCTCCAGGAATTCCTCTGAGAATGCTCCGCTGAAAACAGCTGGATATTCCACCAGATGGGTCACTTCTTCGAGAAGCTCCTCATCTATCATAAGCTTCCAGCTCTGTTTCTCTTCCAGCTGTTTAAGCTGGCTTACAATTCGACCCTGACGCTTTTCCACAGAAGCCATAACGTATTGATCAGAAAGCGTCTGTTCGTAGTGATCCGCACTCGGGATGGTTGTTTCTGATCCAAGAAAACGATGGCCGAATGTCCGGCGGTCTGTATGAACGTTCTCGATTTGGAAAGGAATCACCTGTTCCCCGAATAAAGCCACCATCCAGCGGATCGGACGGGCAAAACGGAGATCACGGTCTCCCCAGCGCATATTCTTTGGGAAATTCAGAGATAGAAAAACCTCTCCAAACTGCTCAAGCAGGGCGGCCGTTTCCTTTCCTTCAATGAATTTACGCACGTGCACATATTCTGTACCTTTGATTTCCTTGAAGTAAATATCATCGACGTCTCTGCCCTGCCCTTTTGTAAATCCAATGGCTGCCTTCGACCAGTTCCCTTCTTCATCGAGGGCGATCTTTTTAGCAGGACCCTTCGCCTCTTCCTCAAGGTCCGGCTGCTTATCAGCGACTTCTGTGATTTGGACAGCCAGTCTTCTTGGTGTGGCAAAGCCGTGGATATCACCAAAAGGGATCCGGTTATCTGTCAGCCACTTCTCTGTCTTATCTTTCAACTGGGCAAGAGCATCATTAATAAAACGGGCAGGAAGCTCCTCCAGGCCGAGCTCAAATAATACAGTCTTACTCATCTGCTCCACCTTCTTTCTTCAACATTGGGAATCCGAGGCGTTCCCTTTCTTCTACATAGGTTTTCGCAATTTTACGGGCAAGGTTCCGGACCCGGGAAATGTATCCCGTCCTCTCTGTGACACTGATGACGCCCTTAGCATCCAGAAGGTTGAACGTATGCGAACACTTCAGCACGTAATCATACGCAGGGAACACGAGTCCCTCTTCCATGATGCGTTCCGCTTCTTTCTCATAGGTTGCAAACAAATCAAAGAGCATCTTTTCATCGGACGCTTCGAACGTATAAACGGAATGTTCGTATTCCGGCTGTGTAAAGATGTCTCCTACTGTCACGCCGTTGGTCCATTCCAGATCAAAAACATTTTCCTTATCCTGAATATAGGACGCCAGACGCTCAAGCCCGTACGTGATTTCCGCTGACACCGGCTTCGCTTCCAATCCACCAATCTGTTGGAAGTACGTGAATTGAGTAATTTCCATACCGTCCAACCATACTTCCCATCCAAGGCCGGCGGCTCCAAGTGTCGGGTTTTCCCAGTTATCTTCAACGAAGCGGATATCATGCTTCAATGGATCGATGCCAAGGGCACGCAGGGATTCTAAATACAGCTCCTGAATGTTATCCGGAGATGGTTTCATGATGACCTGGAACTGATGGTGCTGGTACAAACGGTTTGGGTTCTGGCCATAGCGTCCATCAGCCGGACGACGGGAAGGTTCTACATAGGCTACGTTCCAAGGTTCCGGACCAAGGCTTCGAAGCAGCGTCATCGGAGACATCGTTCCTGCCCCTTTTTCCGTATCATAAGCCTGCATGAGCAGACACCCCTGGCTGGACCAGTGATTCTGCAGGGTTAAAATCATATCTTGAATATTCAAGTCTTTTCCTCCTCCTAGAAAGTGAGCGGATAAAGAAAATCCCGCCCCTATGCCTGAATCAGACATAGGGACGGGATTTCCGCGGTTCCACCCTAATTGCTCTTCTATGTAGAAAAGCCACTTTAAAAAACTGCTCCAGAGCGCCTTCACTGAATGGTTCCCGCCTGACTTTCACCGGCTCAGGCTCGCTTGTGGAGAACGGAGTTCAGCTACTCCTCTCTTTCACTGCAGTACGTATATTTGATATTAGAATCATACTCTAGTTGCAAGGATGCTGTCAAACCTCACTCAGAAAATAAATCAAGCTGCTTCAAAAACTTTTTGGATTTGATAAAATATCCGCCGTAACGGTCATAGTATTCATCCATCAGCTGACGGAGCAGCTTTTTATTTTCTTCCTTCATGGTAATCTGTCCGAGTCGTTTTACATCAATATGTAAAAATACACGCAGCAGCTTTGGCAGCGGATCCGGCAGGCCGTAGGCTCCGGGATCGATATGCTTGCAGCGGTAACAGAGAAGACCGCCTTCGGACATGGAAAAGGAATACGGACCTTCTGTACTGCCGCAGTTCAGGCAGTGATCGACCACCGGTGCAAATCCGGCCTTTTTAAAAAGCTTCAATTCATACATCATAGTGAGGATGTTCGGATCTTTATCTTCATTCATCCACACCATCGTCTGCAGAAGCTGTTCAAAAAGAAAAGGATCCGGTTGTTTTTCTTCTATGAGCTTGTCGGTCAGCTCTGCAATGTAGGAAGCATAGGCTGTTTTGACAATATCCTCGCGGATGGAACGGAGGGAAGATAACATTTCCCCCTGGCTCATAGATCCAAGTCCGGATCCTGACTGTATGAGATACATTCCGTGAATAAACGGCTGGGATACAGATGCCATCCGGCTCTTCGGCTTCTTAGCGCCTCTGGCCATGACACCTATTTTCCCTTTCTCCCTTGTCATCATCGTGACTATCTTATGTGTTTCCCCATAATTATTAGTACGGATCACAAGGCCTTCCACTTTGTCCATCAAGTGTATCACCTGCTCCGTTTACGAATTTTGATCATTCGTTGTCAGGGGATCAGGGGAGGAAGCAAATGGTTCCTGAGACTGTTGTTGATCCTGCGACTCAAATTCTTTCATCATCAAGTAAGTTTCCACACTTCCCGTCTGCCTGAAAACATTCCATGAAAGGTTGTCGAGCACAAGAAACACCGCCTTTCTTTTATTCGCTGATACCATTTACATGCTTATCTTGCTTTCCCCGGCCTGATCTATAAGGCTTAATTTTTTCCAACCTTTAATATTCGTCGTCCCTGTAACCGAAATCGCTGAGTTGAATCTGCTTGTTCCGCCAGTCTTTCTGTACTTTCACCCACAGTTCAAGATACACTTTACTGCCGAGCAGGGATTCAATATCCTTACGGGCTCTCTTGCCGACTTCCTTCAGCATGCTGCCCTGCTTCCCAATAATGATCCCTTTTTGAGATTTGCGTTCCACGATGATGGCCGCCTGGATATAAACGCCGGGAGCATCTTCCCTGGGCTTTATCCCTTCAATGACCACAGCAATGGAATGCGGAATTTCCTCTCTCGTCAGGTGAAGCACTTTTTCGCGGATGAATTCACTGATGACAAACCGCTCCGGGTGATCGGTAATCTGGTCTTCCGGATAAAACTGCGGACCTTCCGGCAGATGGCTTTTTAAAACCCCGAGCAGATGGTTGACGTTGTTACCCTCGAGAGCGGAGATCGGGATGATTTCTTCAAAATCATACATGTCCTTGTACTGCTCGATCAACGGCAGCAGCTTGTCCGGGTGAACCCGGTCGATTTTGTTGATGATCAGGAAGACAGGCTGGTTCACGCGCTGCAGGCGATCGATAATGAACTGATCCCCGCGCCCGTATCCTTCTTCTGCATTGATCATAAACAGGACGGCATCCACTTCATTAAGCGTATTTTCAGCTGTATTCACCATAAAATCGCCGAGTTTGTGCTTTGGTTTATGAATACCAGGGGTGTCGATAAAGACCATCTGGGATTCTTCATCGGTGTAGACACCCTGGATTTTGTTTCTTGTTGTCTGCGGCTTATCACTCATGATGGCAATTTTCTCACCAATTACGCGGTTCATGAACGTGGATTTACCAACGTTCGGACGGCCCACAATCGTAATAAAGCCTGATTTGAAATTCTCTGTCATACATGTTCCTCCAATAAAATCTAACCTTTAGGTTCTTCTGTATTCTATTATAACATCCCGTAAGGTTTACCGTTACATCAATAAAGCAAGGAGCTTAGGCCCGAACAGGAAAACACCTACGACCACAGATCCACCGGCAGCCGTAAGTACGGCCCCTGCTGCCACGTCCTTGACAGCACCCACGGCAGGGTGACGGTCCGGATGGAGGTGGTCCAGCAGTTTTTCAATAGCGGAATTAACCATCTCTAATGTCAGGACCAAAGCAATTGTAACCGTAAGTACAGCCCATTCCACTAAGGATAACCGCAGAATTCCGCCTGCTGTTAAGGCAAGGATGGCAGCCGCAGCATGAATGCGGAAATTCCGCTCCGATGTCCAGACCAGTTTGATGCCCCTCCATGCATAGGCAAATCCTATTCCTTTTTTCTTAGGATCGCTGGAGCCCGAATTCACGGAGAATGTCCTCCTGGCGGGTGAACATCTTCTTTTCATCCTCTTCATTCAGATGATCATATCCCAGCAGGTGAAGGAATCCGTGAAGAGCAAGGAAGCCGAATTCCCTTTCCAGAGAGTGATGATAATCCTCCGCCTGCTCCTTGGCCTTGTCCACAGAGATGACGATATCACCGAGCATCATTGGCAGGTTTTCATCCAGGATGTCCACTTCGCCTTCCCCTGTCTCCTGCATGGCAAAGGAAATGACGTCTGTCGGCTCATCCTTTTGTCGGTAGTTGCGGTTGAGTTCCTGAATTTCTTTATTGTCAACAAAGCTTACCGATACTTCAGCATCTCCGGTGATGCCTTCCCGTCCGCCTGCAAATTCAAGTATGCGCTGGATCATATCAACAAAAGCTTCGTCTACAGAGTTCGTTTCATCGTGAAAATCAATGGTGATCACTTGTCTTCCTCCTTATTTAAGGGCTTCTTCAGCCTCATGTAAAGTAACTGCGTCTGCTGCAGGGGATGTTATGATGGATCTTTTTCTTTCCGGCCATAAACCCGCTTTTCCAAGTGAAAAGCTCCCCTCTACCCCTATCATATAGGGTGTCATGCTCCAAGGCAAATGGTTCATGGTAAGCGGACACAAAAAGAAATAAGACCCGGGGAGGGTCTTATTGTTTATCGCCTTCATATGCATCAATGATTCTCTGTACAAGCGGGTGACGGACAACGTCCGACTGATCAAGCTTAATGAACGATGCACCTTTGACAGAGCCAAGCGTCTCTTCAGCTACACGCAGCCCGGACTTGACACCTTTCGGCAGGTCAACCTGGGTAATATCCCCGGTGATGATCATCTTCGATCCAAAGCCAAGGCGGGTGAGGAACATTTTCATTTGTTCAGGGGTGGTATTCTGCGCTTCATCCAGAATGGCAAACGCATCATCCAGGGTACGGCCCCTCATATAGGCAAGCGGGGCGATCTCAATCGTTCCCCGGTCAATCAGTCTTGCTGTGTGTTCTGCTCCGAAAACGTCATGAAGAGAATCATACAGCGGCCGTAGATAAGGATCCACTTTTTCCTTCAAATCCCCGGGCAGGAAACCAAGGCTTTCCCCGGCTTCAACGGCAGGGCGTGTCAAGATGATCCTTTTTACGTCTCCGTTTTTCAGGGCATTGACGGCCATAATGACAGCTAAGTATGTTTTTCCGGTTCCGGCCGGGCCGATTCCGAATACAAGATCATGATTTTTAATGGCAGCAATATAATTCCGCTGTCCGAGAGTTTTCACCCTGATGGACTTACCTTTAGAGTTTTTCGTGATTTCGTCTTCAAACAACGCTTCAAACTGATTGATTTTTCCTTTTTTAGCCAGTTCCACGGCGTAGACAATGTCTCGCTCTGTTACGGAAAGTCCTTTACGGATCAGAGCAAGGACACTCAGAAGAATATCCTCAACTAATTGAACATGTTCCGCCTGCCCGGACACCCGGACCTGGCCGCCGCGGGAGATGATCGTCACCTGCAGCTGTTCTTCAATTTGCTTCAAATTACGGTCCTCTGTCCCGAACAGGGCCAGAGTTTCTGTTGTATTATCCAATTGGATGTCCATTGTTTTCAACTCTTCCGGCATACTCAATCTCCTTGACTAATATACTTGGTCTCTGCAATGTTTTCATAAACTTTGTACAATAGGATTAATTTTACTTTACCATGCTCCTCACTAAGGTGCAAAACTTTTTCGTCTTTGATTTCTGCTCCCGGTTCAAGCTCCTGCAGCAGGCTCTGCCCCGCAGCCTTCCGTCCTATTTTCTCTATTTCCTTACGGGATGATTCCATCGCTCCTGTATCAATGGCGAAATGGTCTACGCGCTTCATGTTCAAAGGGAGTGAGTAAGAAAAAACCCTCCAGTCTGTTGTTACATTTTCGTCTCTGTAGCTTCCATCTGTTCCGCGCCACCACCCCCATACCGGAACAGACCAGCCTCCAATTTTCAAGTGATACTCGGTTTCAACTGTGCCGTCAGTGAGTGTTATGATCTGCTGAAGGGGAAGCTCCTGCTCCACCCTGTACCATGTCTCCGCTGTGACATCCCCCTCTGTGTGGACAAACGTCTCCCCTTCTTCGACGAGTTCACCTGTGGCGAGGACCTGTCCTTTCTTTACGACATCATAGACAGACACAAGCGGCCGGCCTTTTTTTATAAAGGTCTGAACGATCATCCCCTTCTTTGATGCGACGAGGTTGGAGGGCTGGTTGTCCTGATTCGTATCATGCCTGGTCTTTTTCACACCGTACAAATGGTAGCTTGTCCCTTGTTTTTTCACCCCGATCCATAACAGATCCGGAATATCCTCCAACAGCTGCTGCTGGATATCGTTTGGATCCTTCATTCCGATGGTCAACCGTCCCGGGGATACCCCATAAGTGTTCAGTTTCTTTTCAACTGCTGCCTCTAATTCAGGCGTCAATCCCTCGACCTTGATCGACCACAATGTATTCGCCGCCAGAAAGACGAGAACGAGCGCAGCCAGAAATGCCGCCGCCACGGAAAGCCGCCTCCGCATAAGCTTGTATAAAAAAGGAACGCCCTTCCCTTCCTTAATGGTCAGGCGGCACTTGTATTTTCTCCGGAGCGACCGGAGAATTTTCCAATCCTTGAGCCGGATGGTGAAGCGGACAGTCGTTTCGTCCAGTCGCCTCAGGCTGGTCACCCTGCACCCGCGCCGTGTGCACGCCTGTAAAAAAGGTTCCAGCAGTGGACCGGAAGCCTCGATGGTTAACACACCCTCAAAATATCCCCGCTGGTTTCCCATAAGACTCACCCTCCTTTGGAATCAGGAAAAAACTCAACAGATTTCAACTCTCCTTCCAGGAGAAGTTCTTCTTTCAGCATCATTTTCACCCCGAGGTCTCTGCCAACAATCCGGACCTGGCCCTTTTTGTATTGAATCCTTACTTCTTCCTCTGAAAAATGCAGGAGGCCTGTATGATTTTCTATGTAGACATGTATGGATCCGATCGTAGTAATTCGTGGTAAATCCAGCATCACATCAGCCGGAAGGTCAAAGTAACGGCCGATCCATGTTCTAATCTGCTGCTGCCATTTTGGCATACAACGCCCCCCCTTCTTTTCATTTATACGAAAAACGCCCGAATTGTATCACTACAATTCGGGCGTTCGTCTATCTTTTTCGGGGATGCGAGCGATGCGGCTTGTGCGCACGCGGGGGTCCAAGAATTTCAGCCATTACAATTCCTTCGGCCAGTTTTTTCTTATCCCACTTCCGCGCCTGCTCTACCAGAGGGCCCTCCGTCGTTAACGGAGGAGCCTTTGTCGAGGCTTTCCGCCCCGCCGGAGGGTTTTCCTCCATCGGGCTGGATTTCTCTGCGTTATAGACCGGAGAATCCGTTATGGTCCGGTTATTGTTGTATCCAGAAGCGTCAGACCTTGATTTTTCAGCTATTTCTTCCAGACGCTTCTGTTTTTCTTCATAATACTCGCGGAGACGGCCTCCTTTATCTTGCTGACCCTCTTTTTCCTGCTGCGGTTCCCCCTGGGACTTATTCGGATAAGGACGGGGCGCCGTTTGTTTCTTCGGAGCTCCCGGCTTTTGATCCTTTTCTTTTGACATCCCGCTGAACCAGCTGATAATTCCACCGATAATCGCAGCGACGATGACAAAATTACTGAATATCAATTCAATAAGATCTGCCATATGCATGCTCCTTTAAGTCAGCGAGGATTTACTTATCTTCTTCGGCTTCTTCGTCTGATGTGCGGCCGAGAGTATTTCTCATATCCGTATCAGCATTGATGTTCTGATAGTTCATGTAATCCATAACGCCCATTTTTCCGGAACGAAGAGCTTCTGCAAGGGCTTGAGGAACCTGGGCTTCTGCTTCCACAACCTTCGCCTGCATTTCCTGTACGCGGGCGCGCATTTCCTGCTCCTGGGCAATGGCCATCGCACGTCGTTCTTCTGCTTTCGCCTGAGCGATGTTTTTATCTGCTTCTGCCTGGTCGGTCTGAAGAATCGCACCGATGTTTTTACCGATATCAATATCAGCAATATCGATGGAGAGGATTTCAAAAGCCGTACCTGCATCCAGCCCTTTACTCAATACGTTTTGAGAAATACGATCCGGATTTTCCAATACTTTGTTGTGGTTTTCACTGGAACCGATGGTCGATACAATTCCTTCACCAACACGGGCGATCACGGTATCTTCACCAGCACCACCGACAAGACGGTCGATATTGGCACGAACGGTGATACGCGCTTTGGCTTTCACTTCAATTCCGTCCATCGCTACACCAGCGATAAATGGTGTTTCAATAACCTTAGGGTTGACACTCATCTGTACGGCTTCCAGAACGTCACGGCCGGCCAGATCGATCGCAGCACAGCGTTCAAAGCTCAGTTCGATATTCGCACGCTGAGCGGCAATCAGCGCATTGACCACACGGTCGACGTTACCACCGGCAAGGTAGTGGCTTTCCAGCTGGTTGGTGTTGACGTTGACGCCGGCTTTATGGGCTTTAATCAACGGGTTGATGACGCGGGAAGGAATAACCCTTCTCAATCTCATTCCAACAAGCGTAAAGATATTGATCTTAACTCCGGCAGCCAGGGCACTGATCCAGAGCATGACCGGGATAAATGTGAAGAGCACAGCCAGTACGATAATAATGATACCGATAATGATAATCGGCATGAGTTCCTGCAATGTCACGTTGTTTCCTCCTCTTTTTTCAGTTCACGGACCACGATTCGTGATCCTTCGGTTTTCATAATTTTCACTTTCTGATTCACTCCGATAAAGACACCTTCGGTAACGACGTCCAGCCGTTCCCCGTCAAATTCAGCGGTTCCCGACGGCCGCAGCGGCGTCACGGCCGTTCCTTCCAGACCGATCAGATCCAGACGGTTGACCGATGAAACATACCCCTGCTCGGATGAGGTGGAATCATTCAGAATGATGTGCCGGAAAAAGCCACGTTCAAGCCCCATCGTCTTAAACAGGATTACGGATACAATTACAGTTACCAGAAGCGCAATACCAATGCTCATCGCCATATGTCCCATATCCGCTGAAGAAAGCATCAGAGAAAAGACGACGGCCGCCACCCCGGCAATTCCGGCTATCCCACCAGGCAGAAAGAATTCGGCAACAATAAGACCTATCCCCAGTACGAGTAAGATAATGGCCTCATAGCCGGCCAGACCGGCAACAATATGGCCGTAGAAAAACAGGACAAGGGCTGTTGCCCCCATTGTTCCCGGTATCCCGAACCCTGGTGAGTAAAGTTCCACCACAAGCCCGAGACTTGCGACTGATAATAATATCGGTATGACAACGGGATCTGTTAGAAAACGGGCTGCGTTTTCTGACAGTGTCGGATTCTGTTCCACCACTTCCGCCCCGGATAAAGAAAGCTCATTTAATAATTCGTTCCGGTCTTCGACAATTCCTTCTGCATAGCCGACTTCTTCTGCTTCTCCCGGTCCCAGGGTAAGGAACTCGCCCTCAGGAGCCCCGTAATCGGGAAGATCAACGGCTGCATCGGCCATGGCACGGGCATAGAGTGGATCTCTTCCATTCGTTTCTGCTGCAGCAGCCATGGAGGAAATCCAGGCGGACTGGGCCTTTTTATCGGCTGCTGTCCCATCTGAGTTGATCACTCCGGAAGCCCCCATAGTCGCCTGCGGCTTCATGTATATGCTATCGGCATTCAAGGCGATGTAGGAACCCGCCGAGTAGGCACGGCTCGTTACAAACGCTGTGTTAGGTATATCAAGATCCTGAAAAATTTCTCCAATCTCTCCTGCCGCATCAACACGGCCTCCGGGTGTATCCACTTCAAAAATAATGTGATCGACACCATTTTCCTCAGCTTCCCCTGTGGTCCTCTTCAGAAAAGCAGCCATTCCACGTTCGACGGTATCTTCAACTGGAATGACGTAAACGGTTTCTCCTTCTCCTTCTGCTGCAGCAAAATCGAAACTGAGCACCAAAGAAGCTGCGGTTCCAAGCATAAACAATGTCAGCCAGAGTCGTAAACGCCAAGTACGTGTCATCGAACAATCACCCCCTCTTTTATCTTCCCCTCCGTATACTTCCTATACGAATGACAAAACAAAAAGTTTCGTTAAAAATAAAAAGGCCTCTCTTTCTACAGAGAGGCCTTTTATATTTACGATAATTGCTGAAGAACGAACTTATTGACCTGTGAACCATCGGCTCTGCCTTTTACTTTAGGCATGATGGCACTCATCACCTTGCCCATGTCGCTCTTGGAAGCAGCTCCTACTTCCTCGATTGTTTCATTGACAATCTGTTCAAGTTCTTCATCAGTGAGCTGTTTCGGCATATATACTTGTAAAATCTCAATTTCACGCTCGAGTCCTTCTACAAGATCGTCACGTCCAGCTTCTTTGAATTCATGGAGGGAATCATTTCTCTGCTTTACCTCACGAGATAAAACAGTCAATGCTTCTTCTTCAGATAATGAATCTTTACCCAATTTAATTGCTTCATTTTGCATAGAAGCACGAACCATGCGGATCGTAGATAATTTTTCCTTATCCCGCGCCTTCATGGCTGTTTTCATGTCCTGGGTCAGACGGTCAGTGATCGTCATCTATTCAACACCCTCTTTGATTACTTACGCTTTCTAGCCGCCTCAGACTTTTTCTTACGGCGTACGCTAGGCTTATCGTAATATTCACGCTTACGATATTCCGCTAATGTACCACTCTTTGATACAGAACGCTTAAAGCGACGAAGAGCATCTTCAAGAGACTCGTTTTTACGAACGCGAGTTGTATTTGACATGCTAATTTCCCTCCCTCCGAAGCAAACAAAACTGTTTCTCTTGTATGGGACCTCCCATACCTTTGACAATTATAGTATATGGTTTAAGGATGGTCAACTTTTTTTATAAGAAAAAGGGTCGATAAAGGATTGTTTTTTTATCTTTTCATCAAGCTTTATGTACTCGGAACGACCTAAATACAAAGGAATGTGCAGGTTTTTAAAATTGGGAAGACCATTTTCATTAAAAATTTCAGAAATATAGGAACAGGCGGTAATGGACCCGGTCACCCAGTCATGATCTCCAGTTGGAAGCACCTGATCAAGGCTGCATTCATAAGTAAGGTAGGCCCTCTCCAGGACCGGCCCTCCGTCCTTCCCTCTTTTCCATGCCTGGCCGAAACTGGAAGCTTTATCTGTATCCACCCCGGAAGTACTTCCGGCATATTGAATAAAAGCCGCCTCCTCATAGGGCAGAAAATTAATCGTGAATGCACCGGCCTGCTGGATCAGCTGATAGGAATAACGTTCTCTTCCCACCGCCACTCCATACATCGGCGGGTCCATAGATAAAAAGGAATGCCACCCAGCTGACATGAAATTCACTTCTCCATCATACTCACTGCCTACAACGGCCACCATCCCTGGATAGCTGTGCATTTTCAATGGTTGTTTTTCCATTCCATTCTTCCTTTTTTAAATAGTGTATCAAAAAAAGGAAATTAAAAAAAGCGGCCGTAAGAGGCCGCTTTCGACATTTTAATAATCAGATGTCCCTTGTCCACCACTGATAATTGCTTTACCAGAGCTTGCACCAATACGTGTAGCGCCGGCTTCGATCATCGCTTTAGCTCCTTCATAATCACGGACGCCTCCAGAGGCTTTAACCCCCATGTCCGGTCCTACGGTTTTGCGCATCAGGCTGATATCCTCCACGGTTGCTCCACCACCAGAGAATCCAGTGGATGTTTTCACGTAATCAGCTCCAGCTGCTTTCGCCAATTCAGAAGCTTTCACTTTCTCTTCTTCCGTCAGCAGGGATGTTTCAATGATGACTTTCACAAGAGCTTTTCCTTCAGCTTCACGAACGACAGCTTCGATATCCTGCTGTACGTTGTCGTGATTTCCTGATTTCAGCTCTCCAACGTTGATCACCATGTCCACTTCTGTGGCTCCTTTTTCAATGGCCTGCTTCGTTTCGAAAGCTTTTGTTTCTTTCGTAACTGCTCCAAGCGGGAAGCCGATGACTGTGCAGACTTTTACATCTGTATCTGCCAGCAGTTCTGCGCAGTATTCCACCCAGTATGGGTTGACACAGACAGACATGAAGCCGCTCTCTTTGGCTTCCTCACAAATCTGTGTAATTTTTTCTTTCGGTGTATCTGGTTTCAGCTGTGTATGATCAATCATTTTTGCAAAATTTTGTTCCATTTCTAAACGCTCCTTTATCATAGGTTGTACGTACCTCTCCACTATCTTAGCATGAAAGCGGTTTGATTGCGAGAGTTAACGAAGTGGTTTATGCTTCCTCCAACATGTAGGACAAAGCGGATAAAAAGTAAAGCGGGGCTGTTTCCATCCGCAGAATGCGAGGTCCCAGCCGGATGGATAAAAACCCGGCATTCTTGAAGGCTTCCACTTCTTTTTCAGAAAAGCCGCCCTCCGGACCAAAAACGACAGCGATGGAATCGCCCGGTCGAATGCCGCGCAGAACTTCGGAAAACTCCTGCTCTGACTCACTCCTCGCTTCCTCTGCATGGGCGAACAAGCACCAGTCATGGGATGCTTTCAAGTCTGTAATGTCCTTCATGAAATAAAGTCCGGAGATAGAAGGGATGACTGTCCGTTCTGACTGTTCGCTTGCTTCTTTCGCAATCTTCTCCAGCCGCTGAATTTTCTTGGGCGCTTTTTTCCCATCCCATTTGGCCACAGAGCGGTCAGCCTGATAGGGGATAAAGGAGAATGCGCCAAGCTCTGTCCCCTTTTGAACAACCTGCTCCAGCTTGTCCCCTTTACCTAAGCCTGCGGCGACAGTCACTTTGACCGGGAGCTCACGATCTTCTTCAATCCAGCGGGTGATGGAGCAGACAATCTCCTCAGAGAGGCTGTCAATCTTACATGCAGCAGGTCCATGGACAGGATGGACCGCAATGAGCTGGTCGCCCTCTCCCATCCTCATCACTCTGCTGATATGATGGACATCATCCCCGGCAATGGTTACCGACGTGTCACTCCAATACGGAGCGTCTATAAAATAACGCTGCATAGGGGTTCACTCCGGCTTTTTAGCGATAATGCTGATCCAGTCTTCCATTTTATTTGTTTCCACAATGTCGAAGCCTGATTCAATTAAACGGTCGCGCACCATTTCCTTGCGGGCAGAGATAATTCCACATGTAATGAAATAGCCGCCTGGTTTCACGACGCGGAACGCATCATCTGTGAATTTCACAATAATCTCAGCGAGAATGTTGGAAACGATCAAATCCGCTTCCCAATCCACACCTTCAAGCAGATCATTCACTTCGGAACTCACCTGGTTTTCGACCCCGTTCAATATGGCATTATTCTTCGTGCTCGAAACAGCCACATCGTCCAGGTCGTAGGCGTACGCATGCTCGGCTCCAAGGAGGACGGAAGCGACACTCAGAATCCCGGACCCAGCACCGACATCAGCGACGACATCTCCCTTTTCCAGGTACTGCTCAAGCGCCTGGATGCTCAGCACCGTTGTCGGGTGAGTCCCTGTACCAAAGGCCATCCCGGGATCCATTTCTATGATAATTTCATCACTGGATACAGGGGTATAATCCTCCCACTCAGGGATAATGGTGATTTTTTCGGATATTTTAACGGGCTTGTAATACTTTTTCCAAGCTGTTGCCCAGTCCTCCTCATGGATTTCCTGGATCGTCACTTCATTGCGGCCGATATCAATGCCGAATTCAGTCAGATTGCTGATGGTTTTCTTCACTCCATCGACGGTCTCCATAAGAAAACTGTTCATAGGCATATAAGCTTTAACATAAACACCTTCAGCCGGATAGTCGGCAGGGTTCAACTCGTATATTTCTCCAAGCTTCGTTTTTTTACGCTGCATATCCGCAGGATCCTCAATGACCACTCCGCTGGCACCGGATTCATGCAGGATGTTAGATACAGGTTCAACCGCTTCTGTCGTCGTATGAACACAGACTTCAGACCATTTCATTACACTCCACCCTCTTCTCTTATTTCTAAAAAAGCCCGCAGGCCCTTTCTTCCCTCTCAAAAAAAATCTGTACGATGAAAAACAGGACATTGGATAAAAATCACCTGCAGCTTCCATCGTACAGACTCTGATACGTCCTTAATCGCCTTTAAATGCGCGCTTCATTCGTTCAAAGAAATTGCCGTGCTGTTCTTCAGCCGCTTCGTTGCCACTAATGTCATTGAATTCACGAAGCAGCTCCTTTTGACGTTCGGTCAGGTTTTTCGGTGTGATGACTTTCGTCTTCACGTGCTGATCGCCCTGACCACGGCCATGAACATTCGGTGCTCCTTTTTCCTTCAGGCGGAACGTTTTGCCAGTCTGCGTACCGGCAGGAATTTTAAGCTTCACATTCCCATGAACCGTCGGTACTTGGATTTCGTCCCCAAGAGCTGCCTGAGCGAAAGTCAGGGGTACTTCACAGAAGATATGGTCGCCTTCGCGCTGGAAGAATTCATGAGGCTGGACACGGATGACGACAAACAAGTCTCCCGCTGGTCCGCCGTTGGCTCCTTCTTCCCCTTTGCCCTGCACACGGATCTGTTGTCCATCATCAATACCTGCCGGAATATCAAGATGGATCTTGTTGCGTTTTTTCACACGGCCGTCTCCACCGCAGGTATTACATTTATCCTTGACAATTTTCCCGCTTCCTTGACAGTGGTGACAGACACGACGGTTCACAACACGGCCGAATGGTGTGTTCTGTTCCTGATTAATCTGACCGGAGCCTTGACAATGGGAACATGTTTCCGGAGTGGTCCCCGGCTTCGCCCCGGATCCATCACACGTATCACATTCTTCCTCAACAGGAATTTCAATATCTGTGGATTTTCCGAAGATGGCTTCCTCAAACTGAAGGGTCATCGTGTATTGAAGATCGGCACCTTTACGCGGTGCGCTCGGATCACGGCGGCGGCCTCCACCGCCGAAGAACATATCAAAGATATCGCCGAAGCCACCGAAGTCTTCCGCTCCACCGCCAAATCCGCCGAAGCCTCCCTGGTTCGGACCGGCGTGGCCGAATTGGTCATACTGCGCTCTCTTCTGCTGATCACTCAAGGTTTCATAAGCTTCTTTTGCTTCCTTGAATTTCTCAGAAGCATTTTCCTCTTTGCTGACGTCTGGGTGGTATTGACGAGCCAGCTTACGGTAGGCTTTCTTAATTTCATCCTTCGAGGCATCCTTGGATACACCAAGCACCTCATAATAGTCACGTTTACTCACTTGTAGATCACTCTCCCGGACGCTATTGCATAACGTTAATATTAACATTGAAGGGTAGGGCGGGCAACTGTCGCCGCTTCCCCTTCTTATTCATTAAAAAAGTCAAAGTCAAGAAGATCCTGACTTTGACTTTTTTCTACGCTATCTTACTTCTTGTCGTCTTCGTTGACTTCTTCATAGTCAGCATCTACGACATCTTCATCGGCTCCGCCTGACTGTTCACCCTGCTGGGCTTCAGCCTGCGCCTGTGCCTGCTCGTAAAGCTTAACGGAAAGAGCCTGGACCTGCTCCTGAAGAGCGTCTTTCTTCTCCTTGATTGCATCAAGGTCTTCGCCTTCAAGGGCTGTTTGAAGTTCTTCTTTAGCTGTTTCTGCTTTTTGTTTTTCCTCTTCACTAACCTGCTCACCAAGATCCTTGATGGTCTTGTCTGTTGTGAAGATCAGCTGATCAGCTTCGTTGCGAAGTTCAACAGTCTCACGCTTTTTCTTGTCTTCTTCGGCATTTTCTTCTGCCTGACGAACCATCTCTTCTACTTCGTCATCAGAAAGACCGGAAGAAGATTTGATTGTGATGGACTGCTCTTTGTTCGTACCAAGATCTTTCGCACGGACATTTACAATACCGTTGGCATCAATGTCGAAGGATACTTCGATTTGTGGTACCCCGCGTGGTGCCGGTGGGATATCCGTCAACTGGAAGCGTCCAAGAGTTTTATTATCCTGAGCCATTTCGCGCTCCCCTTGAAGGACGTGAATGTCTACTGCTGTCTGATTGTCCGCCGCTGTAGAGAACGTCTGGGAGTGGCTTGTAGGGATCGTTGTGTTTCGTTCAATCAGCTTCGTCGTTACGCCGCCCATCGTTTCGATACCCAGGGAAAGTGGAGTGACGTCAAGTAGCACAACATCTTTTACGTCCCCTTGAAGGACACCACCCTGAATAGAGGCACCAAGAGCTACCACTTCATCAGGGTTTACGCCTTTGGAAGGGTCCTGGCCGATTTCACGCTTGATGGCTTCCTGTACAGCTGGAATACGTGTAGAACCACCAACAAGGATGACTTTGTGGATGTCTCCAGCACTCATGCCGGCATCTTTAAGCGCCTGACGTGTCGGCTTCATGGAACGCTCAACAAGATCAGAAGCAAGCTCTTCAAATTTCGCACGAGTCAAGTTCATTTCAAGGTGAAGCGGTCCAGCTTCCCCTGCTGTGATGAACGGAAGGGAAATTTGTGTCTGTGCAACGCCGGAAAGATCTTTCTTCGCTTTTTCAGCTGCGTCTTTCAAGCGTTGTTTTGCCATTTTGTCCTGGGACAAATCAATGCCGTTTTCTTTTTTGAATTCAGCTACCATGTGGTCGATAATGACTTGGTCGAAGTCGTCTCCGCCCAGACGATTGTCACCAGCTGTGGAAACTACTTCAAAAGTACCGTCACCGATGTCAAGGATGGATACGTCGAACGTACCGCCGCCAAGGTCATAAACAAGAATCGTCTGATCCTGGTCTTCCTTGTCAATGCCGTAGGCCAATGCTGCAGCTGTTGGCTCGTTAATGATACGCTCTACCTGAAGACCAGCAATCTTACCGGCATCTTTGGTTGCCTGACGCTCAGCATCGTTAAAGTAGGCTGGAACTGTGATAACCGCTTTATCAACGGTTTCTCCAAGATAATCTTCAGCATAGTTCTTGATGTATTGAAGGATGATTGCAGAAACCTCTTGAGGTGTGTACTCTTTTCCTTCAACTTCCACCTTATAGTCTGTACCCATGTGACGCTTGATGGAAAGAAGAGTGTTCGGGTTGGTGATTGCCTGACGCTTCGCAACCTCCCCTACCTGACGTTCTCCATTTTTGAATGCCACTGCGGATGGCGTTGTGCGGTTACCTTCAGGGTTAGGGATAACTTTCGCTTCCCCACCTTCCATCACTGCCACACAAGAGTTCGTTGTACCTAAGTCAATACCAATGATTTTACCCATGGTTGAATGTCCTCCTTTACGTACTCATCTACCTGTTTTTTTATTGGTTTACTTTTACCATTGACGGGCGGATAACCCGGTCTTTCAATCGATAGCCCTTTTGGAGCTCTTCCACTACGATATTGGATTCGTAGTTTTCATCCTCTACCTGCATCACTGCCTGGTGAAGGTGTGGATCAAACTCCTCTCCCTGTGCAGGGATGACTTCAACGCCTTCTTTCTCAAGAGCGGATTTGAATTGGTCGTAGACCATCTTCATACCGTTGGCAAGATTTTTGGCGGCGTCACTGTCGACTTCCACCTGAAGGGCTCTGTCGAAGTTATCTAAAGCTGGAATCAGCTCTTCAATAAGACTTTGGGATCGATATTTCCGATCCGCCTCTTTTTCTTTCTGAGTACGGCGGCGGAAATTATCATAGTCTGCCTGAAGACGAACCAGACGGTTGTTCAGCTCTTCTTTTTCCTGACGGAGCTGCTCTGTTTCACCTTGAGACTCTTCAGTTTCCTCTACTACTTCACCTTGAACCTCTTCCGGTTCATGCTGTTCATCTTTTTCATCAATGATTTCCTGTTTGTTCTCTTCCATGACTTCCACCTCCTACTATCCATTACACCGTTAATGAATATAACATGAATCTATATCCTAAAAAAGCATCACACAAAAAGAAGCGATGGGAAATCCCGCCCATCCTCTTTCTGCCGTCCGCAGGGTTAATACCAGCCCCGGAACGTATTGGTCATATGCTTGGATAGTACATTCATCAATGAAAACATCCGGTTATACTCCATGCGCGTCGGACCTAATAAAGCGATGGTCCCCATCTGGTTGTTGCCAAGATGATAGGTGGCCGTTATCAGGCTGCAGTTCTGCATGGAATCGAATGGATTCTCCTGACCTATTCTGACTTGGATGCCTTCCTGACCGGAACGCAGCAGATCAGCCATTTCATTTTCCTGTTCAATCGTAGCATAAAGCGACCGGACCTTTTCCAGATCCCTGAATTCCGGCTGCATGAGAATGTTTGTCTTACCACCGATGTAAAGCTTCGTCGGGTGGTCTTCCACAAGCGCGGACCTTAAATAAGAGAAGGCCTCTTCATGGTGATCCATATGGTGCCTTAACATCTCGTTAATTTCCGTATAGAGCTTCTCGTGCAGCTTCACAAGGGGAACCCCCTGCAGACGCTGGTTCAGGATGTTGACCATCTTCTCAAGGTCGGTGCCTTTCATTTCCACAGGTACATTAAAAGCCCTGTGCTCCACATGCCCGGTGTCTGTAACAAGGATGGCAATCGCAGAGTGATCAGAGAGCGGAACGATTTGGAGCTGCTTCAGCTTCGTTTCAAAAACTTCCGGCCCAAGTATGATGGACGTATAGTTGGTCATTTCAGACAGGATCCCCGCCGATTTTTGAACCACTCTTTCAAATTCCATCATTTTATCATTAAAGGCATCTCTGATCGTAACGATTTCCTGCTGGGACAACCGCAATGGAGAAAGCAGATGGTCGACATAAAAGCGGTAGCCTTTTTCAGAAGGCACCCTTCCGGATGAGGAATGGGTCTTTTCAATAAACCCCTGATCCTCAAGGTCGGCCATTTCGTTACGTATCGTAGCGGAGCTGAACGTTACAGCTTCTTTCTTCGCTATGGTACGCGATCCTACCGGCTGAGCGGTCAGAATGAAATCATCAATAATCACTTGCAAAATCAGCAATTGTCTATCTGTTAACATCGATGATCACCTCTGTTAGCACTCGTTTAAAGTGAGTGCTAAATCTAATAATAAATTATCAAAAGGGTTCGGTGATGTCAACGGAAAACCATCAATTTTTCATTCGTCCAGAAGGAATTCCTGAAACACTTCGTTCCCAAGGATTCTTCCCCGTGGTGTGAGCTGGATAAACCCGTTGTTTTCCTGAATCAGCTGCCTGTTTTTCAATATACCCAGTGCGTCACCGAAAACGTAATCCATGGGCTTCTGGTATTTTTCGTAAAACTGCTCGATGGATACGCCCTGCGTTTTCCTCAATCCGAGGAACATCTCTTCTTCCATTTCTTCCTTGGTTGTGATGGGTTCTTCGTGAAGAATCGGCTTTCCGTCTTCTCCTGCCTTTTTCACATAGGCTGGAAGCGGACGGATATTGATCGTTCGTTTTCCAGGCATATAGCCATGGGCACCTGCCCCGATTCCGTAGTAATACTCGTTATTCCAGTATGTCAGGTTGTGTTTGCTTTCAAACCCGGGAAGGGCGAAGTTGCTGATCTCATACTGATGGGCTCCGGCGGCACCGAGTTTACGCTGTAGCAGCTCATACATCTCGGCCTCATCCTCTTCCGGCGCTTTTGTCAGTTTCCCTTTTTTATAGCGTTGATAAAAAATCGTTTTCGGTTCAATCTGCAGTGAATAGGACGAATAGTGAGGCAGACCGAACTGGACCGCTTCATCCACCGTTTTTTCGAAGTCTTCCACCGTCTGGCCGGGAAGAGCATACATTAAGTCAATGCTTATATTGGTAAGGCCCGCCTGTACGAGACGGTCAATATTCGTATAGACGTCCTTCACTTTGTGTACACGTCCGATTTTTTCCAGCATCTCATCATCAAAAACCTGGACACCGAGAGAAATCCGATCCACCCCGTAGGCTTTCAGCAGACGTACTTTCTCCACGTCAAGGTCTCCCGGGTTCGCTTCGAATGTATATTCCTCACAGGAGGCGGTATCAAAGTGATCATCAATCATCTTCAGCAGTTTTTCCAACTGCTTATGATTGACGGCTGTAGGGGTACCTCCACCTACGAAGATCGTGCGCACGCGGGCCTTCTCCCCTGGAATGTACGTGTGAATTTCTTTCTCCAATGCTTCTAAATATTCATCTGCCAGCCGTTCATTGTAAAAGAACTTCGTAAAGTCGCAGTAATGGCAGATCTGCTGACAGAAAGGAATGTGTATATAAGCGGATGGGATATTCATGGATGTTTCCACCTTTCATAAGGAAAACCGCAAGAGAATAGTCTCCTGCGGTCTTTATAGTAAGTCTGTTCGTTTAGTCTTCGTTCAAGTCAAGCACAGACATGAAGGCTTCCTGCGGAACTTCCACAGAGCCTACCATCTTCATGCGCTTCTTCCCTTCCTTCTGCTTCTCAAGCAGTTTACGCTTACGGGAGATATCTCCTCCGTAACATTTGGAAAGGACGTTCTTACGCATCGCCTTGATCGTCGTACGGGCGATGATTTTGTTTCCGATTGCAGCCTGGACCGGAACCTCGAACTGCTGTCTCGGAATGAGTTCTTTTAACTTATCCGCAATCAGCTTCCCGCGCTCGTAGGCGAAATCTCTGTGCACGATGAAGGAAAGCGCGTCAATGGTGTCTCCGTTCAGAAGGATATCCATTTTCACAAGGTTGGATACACGGTAGCCGATGAGTTCATAATCAAAGGACGCATATCCTTTCGTCTGGGACTTCAAGGAATCGAAGAAGTCATAGACAATTTCAGACAATGGAATTTCATATACGATGTTGACACGGTTGTCATCAAGATACTGCATATCCATGAAGTTTCCGCGCTTGCGCTGACAGATCTCCATAACCGGACCGACATAATCATTCGGAACCATTATCGTAGCTCTGACAAAAGGCTCCTGCACCTCATCCAGTGTCTGGTTATCAGGCATCATGGACGGGTTGTCGACATTCATTTCAGAACCATCTGTCGTCGAAACCTTATAAATAACGCTCGGAGCTGTGGTAATGAGGTCGATTTTATATTCGCGTTCGATCCGTTCCTGGATGATTTCCATGTGCAGCATTCCGAGGAAACCACAGCGGAAACCAAACCCAAGCGCCTGGGAGGTCTCTGCTTCGAACTGCAGGGAGGAATCGTTCAATTCCAGACGCTCCAACGCATCACGAAGATCGTTATATTTACTGGCATCCACCGGATACATCCCACAGAATACCATCGGATTCATACGCTTGTAACCCGGAAGCGGTTCAGCTGCAGGGTTGGAGGCCAGCGTAATCGTGTCACCCACACGGCTGTCTCCGATGTTTTTTATGGAGGCTGTCAAGTAACCGACATCACCGACCGTCAGTTCTTTTTTCTGAGTCGGAGTCGGACGGAAGACGCCGAGTTCATTCACTTCGAACTCTTTGCCTGTTGCCATCATTTTTATTTTGTCGCCCATTTTAATAGAGCCCTCACGGACACAGACATAGGCAACGACACCGCGGTAGGAATCATAGAGGGAATCAAAGATCAACGCTTTCGTCGGGTCTTTGACACCGCCCTCCGGTGCAGGAATATCAGTCACGATCCGCTCCAGAATTTCGTCGATGCCGACTCCCTCTTTAGCTGACGCAAGGATCGCATCGGACGCATCAATGCCGATCACGTCTTCGATTTCCTGCTTAATCCGCTCAGGATCCGCACCAGGAAGGTCGATTTTGTTAATTACCGGGATGATTTCCAAATCGTTTTCCAACGCCAGATACACGTTCGCAAGCGTCTGGGCTTCGATTCCCTGTGCAGCGTCGACGACGAGGATCGCCCCTTCGCAGGCAGCAAGACTTCGGGAAACCTCATATGTAAAATCGACGTGGCCCGGTGTATCAATCAGGTGAAACGTATAATCCATACCGTCATTCGCTTCATAATTCAATTGAACGGCGTTCAGTTTAATCGTAATCCCGCGCTCACGTTCCAGATCCATAGCATCAAGGAACTGCTCTTTCATTTCACGCTGGGTTAAGGCTTTTGTTTTTTCTAGGATACGGTCCGCCAATGTCGATTTCCCGTGGTCGATATGGGCAATAATCGAAAAGTTACGGACCCTCTCCTGTTTGTTTTGTGCTGTCAACTTAAATCACTCCTACTGAATTCGACACAAATATCTAGGTTGATTATAGCAGTATCCCCCGGATTATTCAATGGCATAGAAAAGCAGGACGTGTCAGCCTGCCTGCATGATTTCCGAAGCCACGACGATCAAACCGTTGAACGTGACCGCCACTCCTTCCCCGATCCCTGCAGCGAGACGGGTAATCCAGGGGACGTCTTCTTCTTGAAAAGATGGGCGGCAGTCTTTTTCATCCGTGGGGATTTGTTCTGTTGTTTGGGAGGAGGTCTGCCCGCTTTCTGTTTCCACTTTTTCCTCCTCCACACGTTCCTGATGGACAGGCGCGGCCTCATCAAACTTTTCATTGTTCTTCTCAACGCCATACAAAGCTCCAGCAATAAAGACGCCGAACAGGATGATCAGACCGGCCAGTCCCTTCATGATCGTCCCTCCTTATGGTTCTGTCGTTACTTTTTGTTCATCAAAGTAGTAATCGCTGAATACTTCAGCCATGATATCCGCAGAACGGTACAATTCATCCAGATTATTATAAACCCCGCCGAACTCGATAAGAATGGCATTCGGGTTGATATCCTGATTGTAGACGCCATCGACGCCTGACCCTTTTTTCGTAATAACTCCCCGGCTGATGCCTGGATATGTTTCCTCCAGCTTGTTATGAAGGGCAGTGGCAAAGGCCAGGTTTTTCTCATAACCTGGATGCTCTGCTCCAATGACAAAAGCGAAACGAGCGTAATCCTTTCCATCGATCGTTGTCGTTGTGTGCTCCCTTGCAAGACTGTCCCTGTGAAGATCGAAGAAGTAGGTCAACGAACCGTTGGAGCTTACCGCCTCTTCCACAACCGGACGGACGGCATCGTAGGACTGGTAGTACTCCATACCATTTTCGCTCCGGAGGGCGGCTACATCTGTTTTATCCACCACCGCTCCAACCCCTCTTCTTTCCAGACTCTGTCCTAAGCGGTCTCCCACAAGGGTGATGTTCACTTTCCCATCGTACACGGTCGTTTCGTCTGGGAGATGAGGATAAAAGGATTCGGTATTGTGCGTATGGTAAATATAGACAGAGTCTTCGCCCGCCGGTTCAGCTTCCTGATCTGTACCAGGAGCCTCCTGCTCCTCTATGTCCCCTTCTTCTCCACGATCCTCTACTTCAAGCGGTGGCTCTGATTCAATCGGCAGTGTAGAAAAGTCCGTCCCCTGCCCGGCAATAATAATCTGACTGTTGTAGGAGGACAGCCCGGGAATCTCTCTGCCGAGCAGGCTTCGTGGATCATTGGGAGTCAGACTTGTCAGCAATTGAAAAGAGAGGGAGGTGAGACCCGGGATCCGGTTCCCCTCTGGATGCGCGTCCTTAAACACACGGTTTTCCATTTCAAACAGGTAGATGAAGGATCCCCCTTTTAACTTCGCCGTCCACTCCTGTATCGTATCGGAATACAGCCTGTAGGTCGTTTTCGCACCAGTAAGCACACCGATACCAATGAATAATAGAATCAGGATCGTGACACTCAGAACCACCCACCGGGTCCCGCGCTTCACTACGTTTTTGTCCGCCTTTTTCCACTTGTCCGGGTAACGGGACATAAAAAATCCTCCTCTCATACACATCTAGTAAATGGTATGAGAAAGAGGATTTTCATAGAACCGGTCTCTATCATTTTTTCTATTTCAGTATGACTCCAGCCGGCCGTCTTCTACTCCGGAGTGAAGCGCGCCGTTGATCCCGGCAGCAATGACACAGGCCATATCCTTGATAAAACTGTCGACTTCCTTCGGGGTCACCATCAAATTGTGACCAAGAGGGGTCAGGACTTCCTTGATCAACTGCTTTTTCTCGTGCGCCGCAAGCTGACCGAACATGCCCATCACCGCCTGGCTTTGTTCGTCATCAGGGTGGTCTTCTTCTGTCAGTGTTTTTCTTTCAAATGGATTGAGGGCAGGGGACAATGCGTTGGAGGGACGGTCTTTCTCCCTCCATTCACGGCCGAAGTGCTTGAGAACATAGTCAATCGTATCGCTCGTAATGGTAACGGCATCCACAACTGTGGGGACACCTATAGAGATGACAGGAATGCCGTACGTTTCCCGGCTGATTTCCTTTCGTTTGTTTCCGACACCGGATCCTGGATGAATGCCTGTATCCGACAATTGAATGGTCGCATTAATCCGGTTGATGGATCTCGAGGCCAAAGCGTCAATAACGAGGACAAAATCTGGCTTGATCTCCTCGATGATCCCATGGACCATATCACTCGTTTCTATCCCTGTGACCCCCATCACTCCCGGTGTAACTGCAGAAACCGGGCGCCACCCCTCCGCAACCGTTTCCGGGTGCAGTTCAAACAGATGACTGGTCACGTAGACATCTTCGGTAACAAGCGGTCCAAGAGCATCCGGGGTTACATTATGATTTCCGAGCCCGACAATCAAGCCTCTGTCCATATCTTTAATGCCGCAAGCTTCCATTAATTTTCTCAATTGAACCGACATCGTTTCTGCCAGGTTTTCCTGAAGTTCCTTATCCTGTTTGCGGATGGCCAGGGATTCCAACGTCACATAGTGTCCTGGTTTTTTACCAATTCTTTCTGCCCCCGCTTCATCTACGGTCACATACGTAATGGTAATATCATTTTTCTTATTTTCATGAACTTCCACCCCGTCGCTGTCTGAGGATGACGGATCATCCTTAACATTCATTTCCTGCGCTTCAAGCGCCAGATCCGTGCGGATGGAGTAGTGTAATTGTTCTTCCATATCGTCAGCCTCCTTACTCAAATGTTCTCCCAAGCAGAAGAAAACTATGCAGATGATAAGATAAGGAATGAGATAAGTATTGAAAACACCTCGCTGCTCTGGTAAAATGTCTCTTGTTCGATATGAATGAGTCTTTTGTTTTTACCTAGGAGGTGAAACCATGCCTAACATTAAATCAGCGAAAAAACGTGTACGTGTAAACGATGATGCCCGCGCTCTTAACGCAGCATTCAAATCTGACATGCGTACGGCGGTTAAACGTGTAGAAAAGCTTGTTGAAGCTAAAGATGTAGAAAACGCGAAAGAAGTGCTTCCTACAGCTGTTAAGAAAATTGACAAAGCTGTTCAGCGCGGCGCCCTGCCTCAAAACACAGGAAACCGTAAAAAATCCCGCCTAACTAAATTAGTTAACGCACTATAATTAAATCGTAATTTATGACCAACAGACGATCCTTCTTATGAATGGGTCGTTTTTACATGAAGGAAGCCCTCCGGCCTGCTGCCGGAGGGCTTCTTTGTTTTATATCGTCGCTTTCGTATCAGCCGCCTGCTGTTTAATGTGGATCAACCGGTACAGGAGCATTTCAAAAGCGAGCGCTTTTTCCATTTTCCCCTGCTTCAGATTATAATCCGTCTCTGCAAGTTCATTCATGATTTGGTTCAGTTCCTGGTTTGTGAAAAAACGCTCTCTTTTCAGCGCCATTTTTATGACGTAGGGATGAGCTTTAATATACGTCTTCATCTGGTTCTGGGCATACCCCTTCTGTTTAAGCACTTTCGCTTGATTGATGATGCGGAACTGGGAGGAAAGGAGGGCCGTCAGCGCAATCGGCTCTTCATTGACTTTCTCAAGATCCTTATAAATCCGGATTGCTCTTCCAAGATCCCTTTCCATCACAGCATCGACGAGTTTAAGCCCGGATGCCTCCGCACTGTGTGAAAGGAGCTGCTCCGCCACTTCTTTCGTAACTACGCCGCCTTCCCCTACATAAAGGGCAAGCTTTTCCATTTCATTTCGCAAAGCCATCAGGTTCGCGCCAATTTCCTGTGTGAACAATTCATAAATATCCTCCGGCACGGTAATATGTAAATCCCGTGCGAGACTTGAAATCCACTTATCCATATTCCATTCTTTCACAGGCTCGCAGTGGATGATCTCGCCATGTTTTTTCAATTCCTTGAAAAGCTTTTTCCGTTCGTCCAGTTTTTCATAGGGAGCGATGAGGATCAGTGTCGTGTATTCTGCTGGATTTTGTATATACTTCAGCAGCGTATCCACATCATGCTCAAAGGACAGCTTGTCCGGTTTTGCTTTTAAGAAGACAGGACTGGCGGCGATCACCACTTTCCCGTCCCCTAGAAACGGAAAGGTTTCCGCATCCGTAACAACATCCTCGACAGGGATTTCCTCCAGGTCGTACTGGGATACATTAAATTCGCGATCTTCTTTCTTTAACGCCTGCTTAATGATTTTATCTTTATTCTCTTGTATCAGATACGGCTCTACTCCATATAGTAAGTACACCTGTGATTGATTCAGCTTGGCCATACAGTGGTTGTCCTTTCTTATAAAAAAAGAATACGGCACCCTCCTGAGAGGGAGCTCAGTGTCACTATTTTATTGTCCTTTTCAAGATCTGTCAAAAAGTGACCTGAGCATGCCGTATGAACCATCTATATAAACGCCATTTCAAAAGCCCCGGGTGCTTTTGAAGAGGACGATGTTGTTCGTCTCTTGCGTTTAGTTTGACCGCCTCGGGAAGAATTATCTGTGACAAGTCTTGCTAGCTGTGGCAAACGTATGAATCCAGGATAATTTTAGAAATCCTTTTCACACCATGTAGATTTTTGGCTGTAAATGGACTATACTTAGTAATTGATATAGGAGGGGTAATATGAACGAGTTCAAGAATGATATTCAATCCAAAACGAATGATGTTATTGATTCCGGATTGGGATTTGTCTTCTCATTTGTCTTCTTCTTCATTATTTTCGCAATCGGGGTTGTATTTTCTGTGGTCGGTCAATAATGGTGCAATTCCGGAAGGCTGCTTTATGAAGCAGTCTTTTTTTATTTTCTGCTTGCATTATACGGAAGGAAAGTAGAAAACGTTCCATCATCTCCATAAAAATTATAGCTGACAGCCCCGGATTGGTCTGTCCGAAGGATGACCGCCTCCTGATCCATCAGCCTTTCCAGAACTTCTTCATGCGGGTGACCGTAACGATTATCAACGCCTGCAGATACCCATACCACCTCAGCACCCACCCGCTCCAGCCATTGCTCACTTGAAGATGTGTTACTGCCATGGTGAGCTGCCTTCAAGACATCTGCGCGAACAGCCACAGCCCCTTGAAGCAGCTCTTTCTCTACAGGGGCCGAGATGTCTCCGGTGAACATCCACTTCTTCCCACCAAGATCAAAATCCACCACAAGGGAATTGTCATTGGCATCTCCCCTGTCTTCTGCCGGATGCCGTACGCGCATTTCAAGGCCGCCGCCCTTCAACAAGTCTCCTGCCTCCACCCTTTTCTGCTCCACCCCTTTATACTGGACAGGATTATAAGGTGATGTCACCAGACGATTCACATTATGATGTTGCAGCAGATAAGGAACACTTCCATCATGATCACTATCCTCATGAGTAATGAGAAGGGTATCAACTGTATGGATGCCTCTGGATTTCAAAAAAGGGACAATAATGGTTTCCGCCGTCGCCGCCTTATCCTCCATATAAACAGGAGGCCCCGCAGCATCAATCATCCATACCCCTTTCCTGTAAGGCAGTTCAATGATAAAGCTGTCCCCCTGACCAACATCGAGCATTGTCACAGTCCCTTTCGGTGACAAGTAAGGAAGGGAAGTGTAAACCATAAGCACACCCACACACGCAGCGCCGAAGAAAAGAGCCTTCCCACGTTTTTCTCTACACCAATGGAACATCATCCTGACAAACAAGACCATAAACACTAGGATAGCTGAAGCAGCGAGTTCACCAATGACCCAGGGTAAGTCCAGCAAACCTCCCACTTTCATAACTGCTGAAAGGACACGCTGGTGAAAATCAGAAAATATCAAGGAAAACCCATAAGTGACAGGACCGGGAAAAAGGAGCGCAGCAAGAAACAAAAGGAAGGACACCGGAATGACAAAGAAGGAAAAATAAGGGACCACCGCCACATTTACGAATAGGGACAGCGGTTGAAATTCATAAAAATAGTGGATTTGAAGAGGGAGGATGGCCAGCAGACAAATAAGGCTGATGATCACCGTCTGCTGCCAAAGACCAGATGCTTTCTTCAACACAGGCGCAGAAAGGATGAGGCTGAAGGTGACAAGGAAGGAGAATTGAAAGCCGATCTGATGCAGGTAATCAGGATTCCAAACGAGCAGGAAACCAGCTGTCCAGGCAATAACATCCGACAAAGGGATCCGGCGGTTACTCATAGAAAATACAAGCACGATAAGGGCCATAACACAAGCACGGATGACTGATGGCGCGGCGCCGGCGAGGATTGTATAGGATGGGAGAAAGAGAAACAGAAAGATGCGGGCCTGTCTTTTTGTTGCCAGGCCGGACCGGTAAAGAGAGACATAGACTCCTCCGGCCAGCAGTCCGGCGTGCAGTCCTGAAATAGCAAGGATATGAGAAAGGTTATACGCTTGAAACCAATTCACGATATCCTCGGGGAGAGCATCTTTCTCTCCAAAGACCAGCGCTTTGACCCAGCTGTACGATTCAGGATCCAACTGACGCTGAACCTTTTTCAGAAGATGTGTCCGCCATTCATACAGATAACTTAACCGTGACCTTCCCTCGCACGCTGTATCTGAATGGTCCTGCACCACCATCTCCGCAAAGACACCCTGCGTGTACATATACTCCGCATAATCAAATGCACCCGGGTTCCGGGCAGAAGCAAACGGGCCCGTCACACCGGAAGCCGTGCAGACAGATCCGTGGTGGAACACAGGTACCCGCTCATCAGGATCACTTTTTAAAATACGCACCTGCCTTTTGATGCCGTCTGCATTTTCCATAAGGAACTGCACAGCGTAGGAGGTTTCCTTCACTTCTGAATCAATGACACCGGTCCATGTTTCACTGTTTTCCATTTGTGTTTGGGGAGTCTGAGGGGCAAGGTAGAAAAAACCAGCAGCGAGGAGAATACAAAGGAGAAAAAATTGAGGGAGATGGTTACGGTAACCATAGAGAACAACGGTTATCAATACCGCAAAAACATAAACGGCATCCCCTTCCAGGGAGGCCAGAACCCCGCCCGATGCAAAAGCAAGGACGGGAAGGTGCCACCGGCCGGTACAGGCGTTCATTTTTCGGGAAGGGAGAAGTAATGGCCGGCTAATTCCCTTAACTGCTCTACTTCAGGATCACGGGACTCTTCCAGTTTCTCAATAAGGCGGCCGACAAGATCCCGCTGCTCCGTCTGCATAGGAGGAATTTCCAGGGGTACCTTTTTCATACGGACACCGGCCTGTTGGAAAAGCTCGACAGCATATGGATCATTTTTATAATCCTCTCCATAATAAACCGCTTTAATTCCTGCCTGTATTAATGCCTTCGTACAGTGGACGCAGGGAAAGTGAGTAACATAGACCTCCGCTCCATCTGCAGCTACGCCAAACTTCGAACACTGAAGCAGAGCATTCATTTCAGCATGAATCGTCCGGACACAGTGGCCGCCTACGACATAGCATCCTTCATCAATACAATGCACTCCCCCGCTCACGCTGCCATTATAACCGCCGGCTATCATACGTTTATCCCGGACAATGACAGCTCCTACGGCAAGCCTCTGACAGGTGCTTCTGGATTTCAACAGGTAACTCTGTGCCATAAAATATTGGTTCCACGTGATTCGTTCCATCTATGTATCCCCCTGTTTTTTCATTAAGTTTACTTGCTGTATGTCCTGCCGTCAACGTTATGGAACAGCGATATATTCCTTAAGCTGGTCTAATGTTTTCTCTCCGATTCCGGGTACATCGAGCAGTTCCTCGACAGATCCAAACGGACCATGCTCTTCCCTGTATTTGATGATGCTTTCGGCTTTTGACGGCCCGATACCGTTCAATGTCTGGATTTCCTCCATAGAAGCCTGATTCACCCTTATTCTGCCCGTATCCATACTTGATGACTGGGATGTGTCTTCCCCCTCTGCAGCCGCCTCTGTCACGAGAACAACCATTTCATCCTGCAGGACCTGGGCGAGGTTGACGCTGTGAGGGTCTGCTTCCTTCGTCATTCCCCCTGCCTTCGCAATGACATCATCCACCCTTGCACCACCCTTCATGGAGTACACGCCCGGACGTAAGACTTCTCCTTTAACGTCGACCACAATTTCCTCACTGGAAACCTCTCCTTCAGCCATGACCTCTACCTGCTCTTCTTCAGTTACAACCGTGTTTTCGACATCTGCAGCCGGCTGCGCCTGCCTGTAAACGAGTACAAACAGGAGAACAGCCATTCCTATCCATCCGTATCGTTTGATCATGAATCGTCCGCCCTTCTTTCATAAAACTTTACTCTTGGAATACTATTGTATAGGTAACCATTAAGGGAGGGATTCCAATGAGATGGGGAATCATCGGAACCGGAAATATGGGAAGCATGCTTACAACATCGCTGATCAAAAGCGGAGCCGTGCGCAGCGATCAATTAACGATTTACAATAGAACAAAAACAAAGGCGGAAGCGTTAAAAGAAGAATTGGGTTTAATTACTGTGGCGGATACGATTCTGGAAACGCAGCAGAACAGCGATATCCTTTTCATTTGTGTGAAACCACATCATTATAAAGAGATCCTGGACCAGCTGAAAGGAAAGTGGAAAAAAGATCAATGCCTTGTTTCCATCACCTCCCCGATCGCTGTGGACCAGCTGGAGAAAGCTGTGCCCTGTGAAGTCGCCCGGGTTGTGCCGTCCATAACGAACCACGCTCTTGCCGGTGTCAGCTTAATGACTTTCGGAGAAAAAACGAGTGAAGCCTATCGAACGGCCCTTAACAAGGCCTTCTCTCATGTGTCGACTCCGGTGGAAATTGAAGAAGAATATATCCGGGCAGCCTCTGACATCGTATCCTGCGGCCCGGCATTTATCAGTTTTCTTCTGAGTGAATGGATCAAAGCCGCCGGAGAGGTCGCCGGCATGCCAAAGGAAAAAGCTGCTGTCTTAACAGAAAATATGATGACAGGACTTGGAGAACTGCTTTCAAGGCGGATTATGACATTGGAAGAACTCATGGAGAAAGTGACTGTCAAAGGAGGGGTGACCGGCGAGGGCCTTCAGGCTCTGGAGGATCATATCGGCCCTTTATTCCAGAAGATGTTCGAAGCAACACAGAGGAAACATCAGGAGGATAAGAAACACATTCACTTGTAATTTTATTATTCGACATTACTTGACGAATTCCTGCTGGATAAGATAAAAAAAGAGTCCGATTTTCCAATCGGACTCTTCCCTATTTTGTACAAGCAATCAACCAGCGGTCTCCTTCGCCACCGGGTTCTGTACTAAAGTCTGCATAGACTCCCCGGAAGCTGAAGCCCGCGTCCTCCAGCCATGCTTTAAGATCATCAAGCTCAAACCCCTGTTGGTAATGAACCTCATCAAATCGGTGATAACTGGACCCTTCCTGGATAAAGAAGGTCAAATCGTGAACGATGCTGTTGTCCTTTTCACCGGGATCACAAAACCATACATAGGACAAATCATCATACACCTCTGCGAAGGTGGAACCACTCAGGTCACTCTGAATATGATCTATAGAGTGAACGTCAAATAAAAACAGCCCGCCCTTTTCAAGAGAAGCATAAATACTGTTGAATGCCGCTTTTACCTGCCCCGGTTCCTGCAGGTAGTTAAAAACGTCACAATAACTGATGACCGCATCAAAAGCCTTTGGAAGTTCAAGCTCGGTCATATCCTGTTTCAACCATTGGATGGAGGAACGGGGATTTTTCTGCTGGGCGACAGCAAGCATCTCCTCCGACAAGTCCACACCTGTCATTTGAAATCCTTCCTGATCCAGTCTATGGGTGATCTCACCTGTACCACAGCCGATATCAAGAATTCTGCTCCCAGTCACATTGTGGTGCTTCATCTGATTCCTGGTGAATGTCACCCAGCTGCTGTATGGAGCGTCTTCCATCAGACGGTCGTACACCCGCGCCATGTCCCTGTAACTCATATTAGTTTTCCAAGCCCTCAACGAACACCGTGTCGGCGTCTCCCCAAAGTCTTTCCAGGTTGTAATAATGACGTTCATCTTTATGGAAGATGTGACACACGACACCGTTCAGGTCAATCAACACCCAGCGGGCCTGCTCGAAACCTTCCATACGTTTCACTTCCATACCATTCTCTTCAGCCTGAGCCTTTACTTCTCTGGCAATAGCCTGTACCTGTCTTTCATTGGATCCTTCACATATCACGAAGTAATCCGCGATTAAAGATACATCCGCCATATCCAATACGACGATATCCTGAGCTCTTTTTTCATCACAGGCCTGTGCGGCCAGTGTTACCAATTCTCTGCTTTCCATGAGTTTCCTCCCTTATTCATCCTATATCTCTTTGGGTTTCTTTCTGTTTATAATAAATCATTATATGCATGAAACGTGTCCGGATAAACAGTCCTTCCCTTGCCGACCAAAAATACAATGGTGTTTTTTAATGCAAGGAGACAGGCTTGATCCAAATCCGTTTCCGCCGTTTTACGGACTTCATCAACTCCGGGGAAGTTCCGCCCGGGTTCAATGTAATCCGCTAAAAAAACAACTTTATCCAAAAGACTCATATGTTTCTTTCCTGTCGTATGACAGGATACTGCACTGGACACCTCAGGATCTGTCAAATGAATTTCCTGTTCCAGCATCAGGGCTCCAACAGGGCCGTGCCAAAGCTCATGATGATAATCAAGAAGATCTTTAGGCAGACGTCTGTCGCTTTCAATCCAGCGCCTCATCAGGTCCCTGTCCTTGTACTTGGCATAATCATGGAGTGCACCGGCAAGGGCTGCCTTTTTTACATCAGCGCCAAAACGCTCAGCGAGTATGACCGCCTCATCAGCGACTCTGACAGTGTGGTCGAAACGCTCTTGTTTAAGAAAAGGTTTGACGTACTCCAACGCTTGTTCACGAGTCATTTCCATAGAGGTGATGCTCCTTTATATAAGAATTCACCGCTTCCGGTACGAGGTAACGGACACCTTTTCCATCTTTAAGCTTTTCCCTGATCATGGTGGAGGAAACATCAACACCGGGGATCTCTACGTAATGAACACCGGCTTCCGAATTCCACTCATACCCCGGCCGCTTCACTCCGACAAAATCCACAATGGTTTTCAGTTCATTTATTTTATACCATTGCGGCAGATTTTGTACCATATCTCCACCTATGATAAAGAAAAAATGGTGATCCGGGTATTCGTTATTCAAAAGTGTCAGCGTGTCATAGGTATAAGACGTTCCCTTTCGAACAAGTTCGATATCACACAACCGAAAATCCGGATGACCGGCAATCGCCCGTTCTACCATCTCCAGACGAAGCTCAGCGTCTGTCTGTGATTCTTTTTTATGAGGGGGGATATAGGACGGCATAAACCAGACTTCATCCAGCCCCATATCCTCCCGGCAGTATTCAGCCATTAACAAATGTCCATAATGGGGTGGATCAAACGTTCCGCCGAGGATGCCGATTTTTTTCATAAGGGCATCCTGCTTTACGGCAGCTCAATCTGCTTATTTTCTTTAGACTCTTTATACAGGATGATCGTGCTTCCGATCACTTGTACGATGTGGGCATCTGTAGCATCTACAATTTCTTCTGCTACAGCCGCGGGTTCTTCCAGGCAGTTCTGCAGAATGCTGACTTTAATCAGTTCACGCTTTTCAAGCGCCTCATTGATCTGTGTCGTCATATTTTCATTGACCCCTGCTTTACCAACCTGGAAGATCGGCTGCACCTGGTGGGAAGCCGCACGCAAATGCTTTTTCTGTTTACTTGTTAACATGTTATTCCCCTTTCAACTTTCGTTCGAACTTTTCAAGGAGCGGATGCGCTTCAGGATGAAGGTCCGTCCAGATTTGGAAGGCATAAACCGCCTGCTGCAGCAACATTTCATGGCCAAAATGCAGACGGGCCCCTTTTTGTTCCGCCTCTTTTAAGAAGTTCGTCATCACCGGCCGGTAGACAATATCACTGACTACCGTACCTTCCTTGATATTTTGAAGCGGCATAATGGATGTGTCATCATTCGGGCTCATGCCAACCGTGGTGGTTTGGATAATTAAATCATAACCCCCGGCTGCTTGTTCAGCTTCCTCAATCGTAACCGCTCTGGCAGCATGGTCACCACCGGTTTCAGCAATCATGGCCTCTGCTCTGCTGACCGTCCGGTTCGCTACATCAACCTTAACCTCTGCCTGGTCCATCAGCGCGGCAAAGATACCTCTGGCCGCTCCTCCGCTTCCAAGAAGCAGAACGTTGATCTTCTGATGAAAAAGATCTGGAAAACGTGCCTGAAGCGAATGCAGAAACCCTGTTCCATCTGTATTATAGCCGATCCAGCCAGCAGATGTCCGCTTGACTGTATTCACGGCCCCCAGCTGTTTGGCGCTCGCGTCGATTCCATCAAGATATGGAATGATTTTTTCCTTATAGGGAACCGTCACGTTGAAACCATCCAGCTGCTGTTTTTTGATCTGATCGATCTGCTCATCGAAATCTTCCGGTGTGATTTCGAACAGTTGATATTCTCCTTCAACCCCCGTCTGTTCCATCAATTGTTCATGAATCCATGGAGACAGCGAGTGGCCGACCGGAAATCCTGCCAAGCCGAATGTATACAAAAAATCTCCCCCTAAATGAGTGATGCGCGAAGGGATACTTTCACACCTTCCGGAACGTGAGCCGTAACTGTGACATCTCCTTCTGGAACAGTGATCCATCCCAGCCCCGAAAATACGATATCTGTCTTAGGCTCCGTAATTTTCAATGTCTGGGCTTTCAAAGGAGGCAGTTTCTCTTTTGTATCCTGATCCGGTGGTGTTAGAAGCTCCCCTAAATGATTCTTATACAAGTCATCAGCTTTCTCCATTTTCGTCCGGTGAATGTGGAGTTCATTGGAGAAATAACCGATAAAGGACGAACGCTCCCCTTTTTCAAAATCAAGCCTTGCCAGTCCACCGATAAACAGAGTCTGCTGTTCATTCAGCTGATAGACCTTCGGCTTTACTTCTTTGCGGGGTGTAATCAGTTTCAAGTCTTTATCCGACACATAGTGGGCCATCTGATGACGATGAATCACTCCAGGTGTATCGAACATAGAACTCTGCTCATCCAGCGGGATATCGATGAATCCGAGGGTCGTTCCCGGGAAGTAAGAAGTCGTAATCGCATCTTTCACTCCTGATGTGTTGGAAATAAGGGTGTTGATGAACGTTGATTTTCCTACGTTCGTCGTCCCTACAACATAAACATCTTTTCCATTACGGTAATCCTCCACGGCTCTTGATAATTCTTCGACACCCTGGTTTTTTTCAGCGGAAATCAAGAACACATCCTCGACCTCCAAGCCATTTTCCCTGGCGGAGCGCTTCAGCCAGTGCTTCACCTTGTTATGGTTCACCGATTTTGGCAGCACGTCCATTTTATTCCCTACTAGAAGAACGGGATTATTCCCGGTCAGTCGTTTCAACCCTGGAATAAAACTTCCATTGAAATCAAAAATATCAATCAGCTGGATGACGAGGCTTTTCGTCCCATTGATCTGATTGAGCATCTCCAGGAAATCATCATCCTGATACGGTACATCCTGCACCTCATTATAGTGTTTCAAGCGGAAGCACCGTTTGCAAATGATGTCTTCCCGATTTAAAGCGGAAGCGGGGGCGTAACCCGGTTGTTCAGGGTTTGTTGTTTGTATTTCCGCTCCGCATCCCTGGCATTGAATCTCTGCCATTATCCATCTCTCCTCTGCCACGTAATTTTCCCTTTTCTTCTCATCCAATCTAAAATGCGCCGCTCAATCTTCCGGTTAAAACGGGTAACGAATCCGTCTGTTTCGACGATCGGTACGACGAGAATGGTATGGTAACCCGCAGAGTTGCCTCCAAGAACATCCGTGAGAAGCTGGTCACCAATAACAGCCACCTCGTTCTTATTTAATTTCATCTGCTTGCGTGCTTTTTTGAACGCTTTGGACAGGGGCTTCCGGGCGCTGTGAATAAACGTGGCATCCAAAGGCTCCGAAAACAATTTCACACGCGCTTCATTATTATTTGAAGCGATGGTCACCTGAATTCCATGACTGTTCATCTTTTTAAACCATGCCTTGATTTCTTCGGTAGCATCAGGAACATCCCAGGCTACCAGCGTATTATCCAGATCTGTGATAACACCTTTGATTCCTTTGTCCTTGAGTTCCTGTGGATCTATATCAAATACACTTGGAACGTGTTCATCAGGCAGAAAATTATTTAACATCAACTCACTCCATCTCTTATACAACGGCAAAATCTCCTTCACCATCATATACAAAATTTCGTTATGTTTCAAAAGGTCTTCCATTAAGAACAAAATTCGTTCGACATTTACCGACAAATCCGGGCTGTGGATAAGTTTATACACACTTTCCACACAGTTACTTCTTTGTTATCACTAAACCTAGATGGTTTTTCCAATTAGTTATCTACATTTTCTTGTAGATAACTTCTATATTGTGGCAAATTTCGGGTCATGGTAAGGTAAACATACATTCAAAGATGGACTTTGAGAGATTAAGAAAACGGGAGGTGACTGTCACATGAGTGACAGCGGTATGAAGCAATTATCGGATTCCCTGCTTATACAATCTTACCACAAAGCTATTGAACTCAATCTTTCCAAAGAATTTGTCGAACAGATCAGTAATGAAATCAAAAAGAGAGCCATCCAGAACCAATTGAAAAAAACGATTCCCCGGGTCGGGTAGACAAAATAAAAGGGCGTCATCGTAAACATTCGTTTCTCTCAAGAGAATGAATGTTTTTTTGTGTTTTTTTATTTTTATTTTTGATGTGTCTCTTCATATTTATAAGGAAAGACTAAAATAAGTCTACAACATGCTGCTGCTGGTATGCTACAGTTGAACAATGACCGTTTTTTTGATTACAATTGAATGGATACAAGGCTGTCATCATCCCTATACGAACTAAATAGATGAAACATAGCCAAAGGAGGAATTATCCGCATGCTGGTGGCCGTATTACTGCCTTTTATTCTTGCTGTTTTCATTCCATTCTTAAGCAGATGGAAAGAAAAGCTGCACCCGGGCTTTTTTGTAACACTTGTGCCTGTGGTCATTTTTATTTACTTTGTCCGTCATATCGGATCAGGTTTTGAACCTGTCGTCCAGGAGTACTCATGGATTCCCTCGCTTGGGATCAACATGGTTTTCCACCTGGATGGACTGAGTCTGCTGTTTGTTCTTCTTATCAGTGGAATCGGTGCCTTAGTGGCTTTCTACTCGATTTACTATCTACATAAATCTGAGCAGCTGGGCCATTTCTACGTGTATTTTCTTATTTTCATGGGATCGATGCTCGGTGTCGTTCTCTCCGACAACGTATTTGCCCTGTACAGCTTTTGGGAATTTACGTCGTTGTCTTCTTTCCTGTTAATCGGTTTTTGGAATTATAAACAGGAATCTCGTTATGGTGCACTTAAATCCATGCTGATTACCGTATTCGGGGGCTTGAGCCTGCTCGGTGCGTTGATTTTCATGAGTGAGTTAACGAATACAACAAGTATCCGCGCGATGATTGACCAGCAGCAGCTGGTTTTAAACAGTGAATACTTCCCGCTGATTTTAAGTCTGCTTCTCTTAGGGGCTTTCACGAAATCCGCACAGTTTCCTTTCCACATCTGGCTTCCTGATGCCATGGAAGCACCGACGCCTGTCAGTGCATATCTTCACTCAGCAACCATGGTTAAAGCTGGAATCTATTTAGTAGCCAGATACTCTCCGATGTTATCTTCCAGTGAATGGTTCTTCATTATTGTGTCCACAGCTGGGATTGTTACATTATGCTGGGGATCTTATATGGCTGTCCGACAGACAGACTTGAAAGGAATTCTCGCCTTTTCCACCATCAGTCAATTGGGAATGATTATGGCGATGCTCGGGTTCGGAACGAAAGCCGCCGTGTTTGGCGCAGTATTCCATATTCTGAACCACGCTACCTTTAAAGGGAGCCTCTTCATGGTTGCCGGAATCATTGACCATGAAACAGGGACAAGGGATATCCGCCGTCTTGGCGGCTTGATGACTTATCTGCCGATCACAGCGACGCTGGCTGTTTTTGCCTCATTCTCCATGGCCGGTGTACCGCTCCCGTTCTTAAACGGGTTCTATAGTAAAGAAATGTTCTTTGAATCTTCCCTTCACCTGGAAGCATCAGCCGCTGGTTTCTCTGGTTTTATGATGAGTGTCATTCCTTACCTGGCTGTTCTGGGGAGCATTTTCACATTCGTCTATTCCATGTATTTCTTCTTCGGGACCTTCCGAGGACGGGCAAAGATTGATCAACTTCCGAAAAAACCACACGAGGCTCCAATCGGAATGCTTGTATCTCCGATGATTCTGGTCGCTGGTGTGATCATTATCGGTCTATTCCCATTCCTTGTGAACGGATCGTTCATCGCCCATGCGGCGGAGGCCGTTAAAGGCACAGCCCTTGAAGAAAAACATATTACATTCTGGCACGGCATTATCCCGCCGTTTGTCATGTCCTTAACCGTTGTGGTCTTCGGTGCAATCCTGGCCATATCAAGGAAAGGATGGACGCCGGTGTACAACTTCCTGCCTGGACGTCTAAGTCTGAACAAGTTTTATGATGGACTTGTCGATCGGACAGAGAGGTATTCCGGAGTCATTACCAAAGGCTATATGAACGGATCGCTCGGCCGCTATGTCCGCTTGATTCTTGCAGCCATCTTAATCGTCAGCTTTGCTTTTATGGCCCTGACCGGCGGATTTACCGTGGATACGTCCAACTTATCCAGAATTACCGCACCTGAAATCGCTGTGGCTGTCACAATGGTCTTGGCCGCCATCGGTACAGCCCTGACCAACAACCGGATAGCGGCCATTTTGATTCTAGGTGTCGTTGGATACGGACTTTCCATGCTGTTCGTCCTTTACAGGGCTCCTGACCTGGCCTTGACTCAGCTCATCGTGGAAACCGTAACGGTAGCTCTATTCCTGCTTGTGTTCTATCACCTTCCTAAGCTGAAGAAGAAGGACCAGCCAATGAGCACCCAGGTTCTTAACGTGATTATCTCTGTCGGCTTCGGGGCACTCATGACAATGGTTGCCATCTCTGCCCACAGCAGTAAATGGTTTGATTCCATTTCCGAATACTTTGTTAAGAACTCCTATAAGCTTGGAGGCGGAGATAACATTGTCAACGTCATTCTTGTTGACTTCCGTGGTCTGGATACGTTATTTGAAATCGTCGTTCTCGGAATCGCCGCCATGGCCATTTACGGGTTAATCCGATTAAAGAAACCGAAGGAGGATGAATAAAAATGGAATTCATTATGGCTGTATTAGCCGGTATTTTATTCACCACCGGCGTGTATAACCTCCTTCAAAAACAATTGCTGAGAATCATTATTGGAACAGGGCTCATTTCCCATGGAGCCCACCTGTTCATTCTTACAATGGGAGAGCTGAAACGGGGGGCACCCCCGGTTCTAACAGAAGGAATCGAGAAGTACACAGATCCGCTCCCACAGGCTTTGATTTTGACGTCCATTGTTATCAGCTTTGGGGTCACCAGCCTTCTGCTGGTCCTTGCCTATCGTGCCGCTAAAATCAATGGTACGGATAATATGGAGCAACTGAGGGGTAACGACTATGAGTAATTTAGCTATACTGCCGATTCTGCTGCCGCTTTTGGCAGGAATCATAACTGCCTTTATACACAAAAAAACAAAACTGGTCCGCTCCTTTTCCCAGATTACAGCGGTCATCAACCTGATTGTGGTTGGGTACGTCTTTATGACCATCCGCTCTCAGGGGACCATCGTGCTTGAGGTCGGTAGCTGGGAAGCACCGTTCGGAATTGTTCTTGTCGGTGATTTATTAGCTGCCGTCCTCGTTCTGACCACCAATATCATTGGTGTGGCGGCCGTATTTTTTGCTCCGAAGTCTTTAACAGAAAAAGAGGAGTCCTTCTATTTCTACAGCTTTTTCTTCCTGCTGATTGCAGGGGTCAGTGGAGCTTTCCTTACCGGAGACTTATTCAACCTCTTCGTTTTCTTTGAAGTTCTATTGATGGCTTCTTACGGATTGATCGTTCTCGGTAATGGAAAAGCACAGCTTCGGGAATCGATTAAATACGTCTTAATCAACCTGTTTTCTTCTATGCTGTTTGTCACAACGATCAGCTTTCTCTACTCTGTTGTGGGAACCGTCAACATGGCGCAGATTGCCCAGCGTGTGCAGGAAGTCGAACAGCAGGGGATCTTAACAACCATTGGCATTCTGCTGTTTTTCGTTTTTGCTACAAAAGCAGCCGTATTCCCGCTGTACTACTGGCTGCCAAGGCCTTATTCAGCACCGAATGCCGTCGTTTCAGCACTCTTTGGAGCGCTGCTGACGAAGGTCGGAATCTACTCTATCCTGCGGACCTTCACACTGATGTTCAATCAGGAGGTGGATATGACACATACCTTGTTCATCTATCTTGCCGCACTGACAATGATCTTCGGTGTGATCGGCGCTTTATCAACGCACAACGTGAAGCTGATCGTTGCGTATAACATCATTCCAGCTGTCGGGTTCATGCTGATGGGGATCGGAATCTTCTCTGAAGTTTCTCTAAGTGGTACGGTTTATTACCTTATTCATGACATGATTATTAAAGCCGCCCTCTTCATCCTTGCCGGTGCCACGGTATATGTGGCTGGCACATCGGATTTAAGAAAAATGGGAGGCTTGATCCACCACTATCCTGTACTCGGCTGGATGATGTTCCTTGCTTCTCTTGTTCTTGCCGGAATACCTCCGTTCAGCGGATTTATCGGCAAGCTGCAGTTGATCCGGGGAGCTGTTGGTCAGGGAGAAGTTATGATAGTCATTGTGGCGTTGATCTCGAGTCTGTTGATTCTATTCTCGATGATTCGTATTTTCATCAGGGGATTCTGGGGAGACAAGACCGATATCCCTCGGCCGGATCGGAAAGAAAAAGGCAGCCGTATGGTTTACCCGGCTGTATTTCTATTAACGCTTTCCGTGTTGTTAGGCGTTGGCGCTGAATGGTTCTTCCCCGTAGTGGAGTCCATCGCCCAATACTTAATGGATCCGGAAATCTACATTGATTCTGTATTAAAGGAGTAGAAGCCGATGCCATTACAAATTGTACTGAACATCATTATCGCCATCATGTGGATGTTCCTGAGTGAAAGTTACACGTTCACCTCTTTCCTTGTCGGCTATATTCTCGGGATTATTCTTCTGTTTCTTTTACGTCGTTTCGTCCCTGATTCCTTTTACATGAAACGGACGTGGAAGTTTGTCCAGCTGATCCTCCTGTTTGTAAGGGAGCTGGTCCTGTCTAACCTGGATATACTGAAATATGTATACAAACCGAAGCAGGATATGCAGCCGGGGATTTTCGCTCTTCCCATTGATGTGAAAACGAATTTTGAGATTACACTGCTTGCCAATCTGATTACACTTACGCCTGGTACACTCTCTGTTGTAGTCAGTGAAAATCATACGAAGATTTATATTCACGCCATGGATATTCCCGACGTACAGGAAACCATTAATGATATTAAGAACTCATTTGAAAAACAAATTATGGAGGTGACGCGTTAAATGGAGACTGTTTTAGATACGACACAGACGCTGATTGAAGTTTCAGCCATCATCGCCATTGTAGCGGTTGCTGCATCCGTCATCCTTCTTCTTTACAGGGCGATTCTCGGTCCAACCAACCCGGACCGGGCCGTTGCTCTTGATACCATCGGAATTAATTTAATGGCCCTCGCAGGTCTGATTGCCATCCTGCTTGTGACAACCAAATTTAATGACGTCGTGCTGCTGATTGGAATTCTCCTGTTCATCGGGACAGTAGCTCTGGCGAAATTCTTAGAAAAGGGTGTTATTATTGAGCGGGACGTGGATTAACTTCATCTTTGATATTGTCATTTGTCTATTCCTGCTGAGCGGTGCCTTTTTCCTCGTTTCAGGGTCCATTGGGATTCTTCGGTTCCCCGATGTCTATACCCGCCTTCACGCGGCTACAAAGAGTTCTACACTCGGGGTGGCCGGCATTATGATCGGAGCTTTCCTCTTTCTTTATGTAGAGAATGGGATTGTCAGCGGGAAACTGCTGCTTGGAATCTTCTTTGTCCTTCTGACAGCTCCTGTTTCAGGTCATATGATTTCAAGAGCCGCCTACCGTGCCGGCGTGCCTCTTTGGGAAAAGAGTGTGCAGGATGATTATGCAGAAGCTCTGGAAAAGGAAAAGAAACACCAGGCCCAGGATTCATAAGTAACGAAGAATGTTCGACAAACATTTATTGATACAATAAACCCCATGCGGTGATGAAGAGATTTCCATCACCGCATGGGGTTTTCATTATGGTAAGAATTTGTCCTCTTCTCCCGGTTATGCTTTTTATTTTTGGGAGCAGACAAGCACGGAGCCTCCTTTCTCTACATACACATGAGATAGGCAGTTGCCTAATTCATGAGGAGGTGCATCCATGAGCAGTCTGATTGCTTCGATCCTTTATTTTTTCAAAGAGTCCCTCTTTTTCATGTCCTATGTTAAAAACCAGGCCTTCCCCAACCCCCTCTCACCCGAAGAAGAAGCCAAGCAGCTCCAGTTGATGGCCGAGGGCAGTCATGAGGCACGGAACAAACTGATCGAGCATAACCTCCGTCTTGTGGCACACATCGTCAAGAAGTTCGAGAATACGAAAGAAGATTTCGAGGACTTGATCTCTATTGGCACGATAGGACTGATCAAGGGCATCGAAAGCTACTCGACAGGAAAAGGAACAAAACTGGCCACCTATGCCGCCCGGTGTATCGAAAATGAAATTTTAATGCACCTCAGATCCACGAAGAAAATGAGCAAGGATGTTTCCCTTCAGGATCCGATCGGCCACGATAAGGAAGGAAATGAACTCAATCTCCTAGATATTCTGCAGGCGGATGTCACGGACATCGTAGAAGAAATTCAGCTTCACATGGAGCTTGAGAAAATCAAAGATTTTATTAATGTGCTGGATGATCGGGAAAAAGAGGTGATCATCTTCAGATACGGACTTAATCAAACAGAGGAGAAAACGCAGAGGGAGATTGCCAAAGAACTTGGAATATCAAGAAGCTATGTCTCCCGCATTGAAAAAAGGGCATTAATGAAGATCTTTCATGAATTTTATAAGCAGAGTAAGCAGGGAGGCCTTTCATAAAAAAAGCTTCATTGACAATAGTCAATGAAGCTTTTTCGGTATTTATTCCTCGAGCGTCTGCTGTTTCCACTTTTTCATTTTAAGAATCATGAAAAAGGCAGCCGCAGATGAAGCGGATATCACGGGGTACATATATAAATGAGCCCGGGATTCATACACATACAGACTGATCAACGCTCCTGCATAAAGATAAGCGTTTAAAATGATAAGTGTTAAAACAAATCTTCGATAGTCTTTTAATTTCACGGCTGGAGCTTCCCTGGATGACAACTCCTCCACCTCCCGATTTCCATCATCGTATCATAAAGAAGTTGTCAAAAAAGGTGGAAATGACTGTCAATCCGCTTCGATCATCGTCATGATCATCTGTGCTGCATTTTCGGCAGCAACCGGTAGAAACTGATCAAAGGAAATCGAAGACTCTTTCCCGGCTATGTCGGATAACGCACGAAGCACAACAAAAGGTGTGCCGTATTTGTAGCAAACCTGGGCGATTGCTGCCGCTTCCATCTCCGCAGCGATCATTTCCGGGAAGCGGCTCCTGACCAAGGCCACTCTCTCCGGATCCTGCATGAAGGAATCACCGGTCGCAATAATCCCTTTGGCCGCACGGGCATTTGTGCTCCCGACCGCCTTCATCGCTTTTTCCACCAGGACAGTGTCCGCCTCATACATCGCCGGCATACCCGGCACCTGGCCGTAGGCGTATTTGAAAGCTGTTACGTCAACATCGTGATGCGTGACGAAGTCGGATACGACAATATCTCCGACTTCCAGGTCTTCAGCGAAACCACCGGCGGATCCGGTATTGATGACACTTTCAATCTCATACTGCTCATGCAGAATGGTTGTCGAAACAGCTGCGTTGACTTTGCCGATTCCTGATTTAAGGAGAACGACTTTTTTTCCACGCAGCATTCCTTCGATAAACAAGCTTCCAGCCGTTTCTTTTTCAACTTTATCTGTCATTTCTGTCTGCAGGCGTTCGACTTCCTCATCCATCGCTCCAATAATTCCAATCGCCATCATCCATACGTCCTTTCTATCTTTCCACGACTTTTTCTTTTAGTACTTCCAGCTTCACCGGTTTGTACCCTTCGTTGTCCACCCATTGGACATGTACACGAAGATATCCGGTTTTATTCTTATCAGAAACGGTGACTACAGCTTTTTGCGGGCCGCCATCGTTTCCAATCCACCAGTAAATAATATTGTCCTCAGAAAGGTTCACAGCGCTCCTGGCAGCTTCTTGGAGCTCTTTATAGTCCTGGGTACCCTCATTGTACGAAATGCTGTGACTGCCGTTTGTATCCATTTCTGTCGGAATAACCGGCCAGTCCTTAGTTACGACACTCTCAACGTTAGGATCGTCACTTTCTTCTATCTGCAGGCCTTCCTCTTCCTTAATCGGCTCCAATTCTTCAAAACCTTCCAGGGACACACTTGTTTTGTCAGGATCGGCTTCTTCCTCAGGTTCTTTTTCAGCTTCTTTCTCTTGTTCCTCCTGGGTTTCATCCTTTGCAGTGTCCTCCTGCTGTTCTTCCTCCGGATTCTGAGCTTGTCCGGTCTGATCATTTCCGTTAAATAACATCAAAGAAATCAACAGCACTGCAAATACCCCGGCCGCTCCTGCAAGCCACGGAAGTCGTTTGGTCCATTGACGTTTTTTTTCAAAACGCCCGGTACGGGACTCGGATGTATGCTTATCTGCCATGTTCATTTCCTCCTTCGAATACGCCGTACATTATACAATATCCGGCTGTTATGACCAATCCATCCAAGGTCCTCTCTATTTCCCGGGGAATAACAGCTCCCCTTTGGTCTATAAATGCAGATGAAGAAAAAGACAGGGGCATCCCCTGTCTTTCGTTCTATTCCACCGTAATGATTTGAACGTCAATCTCTCCACCTGGTGTGGCTACTTTCACTTTATCACCGACAACGTGGCCGATCAGGCTCTGGGCCATCGGGGAATCGTTGGAGATTTTCCCTTCGAAAGGATCGGCTTCTGCACTGCCGACAATGGTATACGTTTCCTCATCTCCATCAGGAAGTTCCTTGAAGGTTACGGATTTACCCATTGTTACCGTATCAGGGTTCTGATTGTCATTCTCAATAATAACAGCATTGCGGATCATATTTTCCACCTGTGTAATCCGTGCTTCAACAAAGGCCTGCTCGTCCTTGGCTGCATCGTACTCCGAGTTCTCGGAAAGGTCGCCGAAGCCGCGGGCAATCTTAATCCGTTCCACCACTTCTTTACGGCGCTCTGTTTTCAGGTGATGAAGCTCATCTTCGAGCTTCTGTTTTCCTTCTTCTGTCATATAATAACTTTTTTCTTCTGCCATGGTCCGTCTACACTCCTTTAGTACAAGAAAAAATGAGATGTCCTTAATATAGGAAATGAGCAGTACATCTGTACGCTCATTGTAGAGATTTACTATACTTTACCCGAGGACATAAAATTTTAGAACTACTATTGAAAACTATGCCAGATTTTTGCCAGTATTTCAACTATTTTCTTCGTCTATCAGTAAACCCTTTTCATAGAGGACCGTCTGGATTTTCGAAGCCATCAAATCAATAGCCACGTGGTTCTGTCCACCTTCTGGAATGATGATATCCGCATACCTCTTCGTAGGTTCTACAAATTGAAGATGCATCGGGCGGACGACATTAATATACTGCTCAATAACCGAATCCAGGGTGCGTCCCCGCTCATTAATGTCTCTCATCATGCGGCGGATAATCCGGACGTCAGCATCTGTGTCGACAAACACTTTAATATCCATCATATCACGGAGGCGCTCATCCTCCAAAACAAGGATCCCTTCGACAATGATGACTTCCTTCGGCTCCACGTGAATCGTCTCATCCGAACGGGTATGCATTTTATAATCATACACCGGCTTTTCAACGGATTTCTGGTCGATCAGCTCCTGGAGATGTTCCATCAACAGGTCATTATCAAAAGCAAGAGGATGATCATAGTTCGTTTCAAGTCTCTCCTCAAAAGGTACATCGCTTTGATCCTTATAATAATAATCCTGTTCGATCATCAATAAAGTTTTATCCGTGAAGCGCTGGATAATGGATCTGGTTACACTCGTTTTCCCAGAACCTGTTCCCCCCGCTACACCAATGACTACCGGTTTATCGTTCATAGTTACGTGGTTCTCCTTTCATCCCATCCGCGAGTCAGCTGTGACTGCTTTTCTTCTTTGTAATGGCAACGCCGTCCCCGATGGGCACAATCGTTGTATCATAGTCCGGGTGCTTGACAAGCCATTCGTTGAACTTACGGATTTTACCTGCTATTTTTGCCATCCGTGGACTGGCTTCCCGGTCATCAGCAACATAGCCTTTAAATAGAACGTTATCCGTAATAATGACTCCGTCATCCTTCAGCATCGGGGCATACAAGTGGAAAAATTCCTCATACTTCCCTTTGGCTGCATCAATGAACAGCACATCATACGGCCCTTCTTCACGTGCTTGGTCCCCTGTTTCCAGCGCATCCCCAAAGATGACAGAAACACGGTCCCCGGCCTCTATGTTTTCTATATTTTTCAAGGCTTGCTTATAGCGCCATTCATCTCTTTCAACGGTCGTAATACGGGCTGCAGGATAGGCCTCCAGCATACACAGGGCTGAATAGCCGATGGCTGTCCCGATTTCCAGAATCCGCTCCGGCTTCTGCATTCGGATCAGCTGCATAAGGAAGTTCATTCCCAACGGCTCCATAATCGGTATATTATGTTCTTCAGCGAACGACTCCATATCTTGAAATGATTTGGAAGGCTTAGAGAGCAACGACTGTAGGTAATTCTCCTGCTCCATCCTGCTTCATCCCTTCACATCAAATTTACATCGTTTTTACAACCCCACTATTTTAACACAAATCTCTTAGGTAACGCCATTGTTCTTTGGAGCTGCATTCGTTTACAGAAACTTCAGAACGTTGCCTGTGAAAGGCTGAAGAAGGGTAGTAAGGTCATTCTTCTTTGTTTTCATGAAGTAGAGAAAAGAACGGGACACTCATGAAGGAGTGTCCCGTTCTAAGCTGCCCTTGTTCACTTGATGCGCAGCCATTTAATTGATGTATTTTTCTTTCAGCTCATTATGCTCTTTCAGCGTATCAGCATAATGAATTTCCCCTTCACTGTCTGCGAGGAAATACAAATGATTATGCTCTACAGGTTCCACAGCTGCCTGAAGGGAGTTTTGATTGAAGTTGGAAATCGGGCCGACAGGCAGGCCCTTCACATGATATGTGTTGTAAGGTGATTCAATCTCCAGATCCTTATAGTAGACCTTTTCCTGGTGCTCACCTTTCGCATAAAGGACCGTAGGATCGGTCTGCAGCATCATATCTTCTTCCAGCCTGTTATAAAAAACACCGGATATCTTCTGGCGGCTCTCTGCTGTCCGTGCTTCATTTTCCAACAGGGAGGCCATGGTCACTAAATCGTGGACATTTTCTATATCATTCAGTTCTTCGATTTGGCTGTAGTAGGGGGCGACTACTTTATTCGTCTGATCCAGCATTTTCCTCACGATTTGATCTATGCTTGGATCCTCGACATACATCGGATAGGTGGCTGCAAATAAGTATCCTTCCAGCGGATAACGGATATCCTCATCAAGGATATCCTCGGTCAGCAGCTGAGGGTAATCTTCCATCAGCGTTTCCACATAAGAGACATCATTGATTTTGTCCATGAATTCTTCGGAAGTAAAGGAGAATTCCTCTGCGTAAATGGCCGCAATCTGCTCTACATTCTGTCCTTCCGGAACAGTGACAGTAAGAGCGGGATCCTTCACCAGTTTTCCTGATTTCAGAGATTCAATCACCTCATCCAATGTCATGGAGGATGTGAACTGATAGTCTCCAGCTTGAAAACCGGATTCATTTTTGAATTTTGTATAGAAGCGGAAAATCATATCATTTTTGATGATATCGTTCTCTTCAAGGATGGAAGCGATATTGGAAGTAGAGGAACCGAGCGGGATTTCCACATCCACCTGCTTATCATTTCCTGGATCCACAGGTTCGAGTGCGGATTTCACATAAAGGTATCCGGATATTCCTACGATAAGAATCACAAGTGTGAAAACCGTAAGAATAATGGCGACAATTTTTCTCACTTTGCCGGCTTCTTCTATTCTATTTTTCAATTTCTTTTGGTATTGGGATTTAAAGTCAGAATTAGACAACGGACTTCCTCCTTTCATCCGGTACATTATACTATAAGTAGAGAGAATCTTTCTACATATTCCCGGAATTTTCAACAATATCCGAAGACCGACAGTGATAAGTTTCTTCTTCTCAAGGGTATACAAAAACAATCATGCCCATACAAAAAAGCTGCCGGGAGATCCCGGCAGCTTTATCGTTTCATGCATTACGTCAGATTTTCATCTGTCAGTGTGTTGAGCATTTCCTCAACCATTTCCCACTCATCATCTGATTCGATCTGGAAAAGAGCAAGATCGTCTTCCTCGTTGCCTTTTTCTTCAAAACGGAAAGCAAAGACTTCTACTTCCTCGCCATCCTTTTGTTCAGCTGGAATAACAGCAATATAGGAATGTCCCGTCTTTTCCACATCAAAGGTGAACAAGACTTCAAATAAATGCTCTTCCCCATTCTCATCAGGGATAATAATGCGTTCTTCTTTTTCTAATGCCATACAGACATCCTCCTCATTGTTTCGAATCTAAATAGCTTTGTAAAATCATGACCGCTGCCATTTTATCAATGACTTTCTTTCTTTTTTTCCGGCTCATATCAGCATCAAGCAGCACACGTTCTGCTGCCATCGTCGTTAACCGCTCATCCCAGAGATGGGAAGTGAGCTGAAATTCCTGTTCCAACCAGGAGGCGAAAACCTGGCTGGCTTCTCCGCGCGGGCCGACCGTGCCGTTCATATTTTTCGGAAAGCCGACAACAGCTTCCGTAATCTGATGATCGTCAATGATCTGTTTCAGCTCTGCCCGCGCTGTAGAATAGTCCTGTTCATCCCAGTGAAGTGTTGTAAGCCCCTGGGCTGTCCAGCCTAAGGCATCCGATATAGCAATGCCTATCGTTTTTTCGCCTACATCCAAACCTATTTTTTTCATTTACTGCCCTCTTTATTCTCATTAATGTAAAATTTGACCAGTTCCTCGATCAGTTCATCACGTTCAATCTTACGGATTAAATTCCTCGCATCCTGATGACGGGGAATGTAGGCAGGATCACCGGAAAGCAGATAGCCGACAATCTGGTTGATCGGATTGTACCCCTTCTCCTGCAGCGCCCCGTAAACAGAAAGCAGTACAGACTGAACATCCTGATCGAAGGGTTCTTCTGAAAAATTAAACCGCATCGTTTTATCCATTGAACTCATTTCGGTCACCTCACACATAAATGTATTTACTCCATTATATACCTAAATCTCGTCCAGGAAAAACTAGGAGTTTTGACCGGCGTACTCTTTGGCGTACTGCAGGGCATCCGGAATCTTGGAAGCGTCTTTCCCGCCGGCCTGAGCCATATCCGGACGACCGCCACCTCCGCCGCCGCACAGAGTGGCGGCTTCTTTGATCAATTTGCCGGCATGATAGCCCTCTTCGACCAAATCCTTGGAAACCCCGGCAATCAACTGAACTTTTTCTCCATTTGGAGCAACCAGAAGAATAATGCCTGAATCGATTTTCTGTTTCAAATCATCCACCATGGTTCTCAATGCGTTCATATCTTTTACATCCACCTGTTTCGCAAGCACGTTTACACCATTCACCTGCTCCACTTCATCAAGAATGCTGGATGCCTCCATATTGGACAGCTTCGCGCTCAAGGAGTCATTCTCCTTCTGAAGATCCTTCATTTCTTTATGAAGGGTTTCAATGCGTTCCGGCACCTGCTCCGGAGACGTTTTCAATAGAGCTCCGGCCTGCTTCAGGACAGAAGCTTTCTGATTCATGTAAAGATATGCATCTTTAGCCGTGACCGCTTCAATTCTGCGTGTTCCTGCCCCGATGCCCGATTCAGATACAATCTTGAACAGGCCGATTTCCGCTGTATTCAGGACGTGACAGCCTCCGCAGAGCTCCAGGCTGTAGTCGCCTACTTGAACGACGCGGACCGTGTCGCCATACTTTTCACCAAAGAGCGCCATCGCTCCTTTGGCTTTAGCTTCCTCAATGGAGTTAATTTCAATGGAAACCGGGATGGACTGCCATACTTTTTCGTTGACGATCGCTTCGATTTTTTCCATTTCTTCATTGGTTACTGCTCCAAAGTGAGAGAAATCAAAACGCAGACGATCTGGAGCGACAAGAGAGCCGGCCTGGTTCACATGCTCACCAAGGACATCTTTCAGTGCCTGATGCAGCAGATGGGTGGCCGTATGATTCTTCACAATGAACGAACGGCTGCCCTGGTCGACCTCTGCTGTGACCTCCGCCCCTTTTTCAATCGTTCCTTCCTTCACGAACGCTTCATGCATGTGCTGTCCGTTCGGAGCTTTTTGGACATTCGTCACTTCAAGCACACCGTGATTTGTCTTTATCCAGCCTTTATCCGCCATCTGTCCGCCGCTTTCAGCGTAGAATGGTGTTTCTGACAAGAAAAGATAAACGGTGTCGCCTTCCTCTGCCTTCTCGGCGAAACCTTTGTCTTTAATTAATTCCACCAACGTGGAAGAAACCGTAAGCTGATCATACCCAACAAAAGTACTGTCTACATGGACCTCACCAAGCACACCGTCCTGGACCTGCATGGAATCGGTTTTCTGACGGGCACTGCGGGCACGTTCCCGCTGTTTCTCCATCTCCTGCTTAAAACCTGCTTCATCAATGGTAAAGCCGGCTTCTGCTACATACTCTTCTGTCAGTTCTTTAGGGAATCCGTACGTATCATACAGACGGAACACTTCCGTTCCAGGGAATACGGTGCTTCCTTTTTCCGTTTCCTCTTTCATGATGGTAGAAAGAATCTGAAGACCATCGTTCAGCGTTTCGTGGAAACGTTCTTCTTCTGTCTGGATCACGTTCTGAATGAAGGCTTCTTTCTTCTTCACTTCTGGATAGAAATCCACCATAATATTGGAAACTTCAGGGACAAGCTTATACATGAACGGCTTATCAATACCAATCTGTTTAGCAAATCGTACCGCACGACGCAGCAGTCGGCGGAGGACATAGCCGCGCCCCTCGTTTGAAGGCAGAGCTCCATCGCTGACAGCGAACGTGACGGTTCTCATATGGTCCGCGATGACCTTGAAGGAAGAATCTCCTTCGACGCTGTCGCCGTATTTGTGTGACGTCATAGTCTCTGTCGCTTCGATAATCGGTTTGAACAAGTCTGTTTCAAAGTTCGTCTCTGTTTCCTGGATCACACAGACGATCCGCTCAAGCCCCATCCCTGTATCAATGTTTTTCTTCGGAAGCGGCGTGTAGGTATCATCCGGATTGTGGTTAAACTGGGAGAATACAAGGTTCCAGATCTCCAGATAACGCTCGTTTTCACCGCCTGGATACAATTCAGGATCACCGGCGTCACTGCCGAACGCTTCCCCGCGGTCATAGAAAATCTCCGTGTTGGGGCCGCTCGGGCCTTCTCCGATATCCCAGAAGTTTTCTTCAATGCGGATGATGCGCTCTTCTGGAAGTCCGATGCTGTCCCGCCAGATTTGGAACGCCTCGTCATCTTCAGGGTGAACAGTTACTGAGAGCTTCTCAGGATCAAAGCCGATCCATTGGTCACTCGTCAGGAATTCCCATGCCCATTCCATCGCTTCTTTCTTGAAATAATCGCCGATGGAAAAATTGCCAAGCATTTCGAAAAACGTATGGTGACGGGCGGTAAAGCCGACATTTTCAATATCGTTGGTACGGATGGATTTCTGGGCATTGACAATTCTCGGGTTATCCGGAATCACGCGGCCGTCAAAGTATTTTTTCAATGTCGCTACACCACTGTTGATCCATAAAAGCGTCGGATCTTCGTGGGGAACGAGTGATGCACTGGGTTCTACGCTGTGGCCCTTTTCCTTGAAAAAGTCCAGAAACATTTGACGCACGTCAGCAGATGTCAAATTTCTCATAATAAAGCTGCCTCCTTAAGTATATATAGAGAGACCGTAACGAACGAAGAAAAATAAAAACTCCCGCCTCTGCCTTCATCGGCAGGGACGGGAGCTTTTCCGCGGTACCACCCTGGTTACAGGTTCTGCACCTGTCAGCTTGGAATGCCTGTAACGCGGCATGACTACGGCGGGGATTAACCGCACTCGGGAATAGCGTTCAGCACGATCATGCAGCGTGTTTTACAGCCGGGAACACGCCTCTCTGTCCATGAATAAGGCACCTACTCGTTTCCTTCATCGTTTTCTTCGTTCAAAAAGTCTACGCTAAGCGTAATTATAGGGAAGTGTTCTTCATCTGTCAATATGGAGCCTTCCAGCCCGCACTTCATCGACAATCACCTTCAGACACGTCAAAACCGGCACAGCCAGAATCAAGCCGGGAATCCCCGCAATTTCCCCTCCCAGTAGAAGGGCGAAGATGATGAACAAGGGGTGGGTATGGATACTTCGGCCCATAATATAGGGAGATAAAAGGTTCCCTTCAATCACCTGAATCAGGATGACAACGAGAAGGGTAAGGAGCAGGCTGTTCACCGAAACGGTTACAGCGACCACAACAGCAGGAACGGCCCCAAGGATTGGACCGAAATACGGAATGATATTAGTGAGCCCTGCAATCAATCCGAGAACGAGCGGATAGGGGAGATCGATCAGCCAAAAACCAATAGCTGCCAGCACCCCGACAACAAGACTGATAAGCAGCTGCCCCCGGATGTAGCCGCCAAGTGAGTGATTCAGCTGAACAGCAAGACGCCCAGCTTCGCTGTGCCACGTTCGCGGAAGCAGGGTGAGTAAGTACCGTCCGATCATTTTATAATCCTTCAAAAAGTAGAAGGTCATTACAGGAATAACAGCAAGAAGCAGAATCATATTGAAAAGACCGCTGATTCCGGTGAAAACCGTCATCACTTTTTGACTGATCCATCCTTCAAAAGCTTCAAAACGCTGATCCAGTTTTTTATGAATCCCGTCCGGCAGACGCTCGGTCTGGGCATACCACTCCTTCGTCCAGCCTTGATACGATTCCACAAGAGCCGGAAGATGCTCATTCAGAAGCTTCAATTGATCCAGCAGCCTCGGAATCCCTTTATAAAGCCCATAGCTCGCCAACGTAAAAAAAGCCAGAAAGATGACCAGAATGGCTATGGGTCGGGGTACACCGGTTTCCTCAAGCCCATGCACCAATGGATGGAGCAGGAGTGAAAGCACGAGGGCCGCAGCAAAAGGGAGAAGAACCTTCCCGATCACTGCCAGCCCCTGGTCATAATAAGGAAAAAGCCAGGCCAGAAGCAGCAGGGACAACAAGGTAACAAAGAAGATGGTTAATCGTTTGAGCCACTTGGAAGAACGCTCACCCATGAAACATCAGGATCCCTGTTGGTAAAAGATATCATTCAGGGAACTGAGACTGCCATCCTCTTCGATCTGGTTGATATTGATTTTCCCATCCTCGACTGAAAGCTCCAGACAGCAGTTCCAACAGTAATACTGCTCACTACCGATTTTCCCCAGATTTTTATTGTTACAATTCGGGCACCGCATAGGACATACTCCTTTTTTTACCCATCAGTATGTCCTCATAACGGAAATTCATACCCCGCCGAGCACGTCCTTCACCCAGCGGATTCCTTCGTCCACTTCTTCGGGTGTTGGATTCACGTGCGGGGTATGTTCGAATATGAAGTATTTCCCTCTGCCTTCACCAAGCATCTGCAGCATTGGCTCCATGTCATACGCCCCATTCCATTTCCCTTTGTCCGGATGAAGCGGAATCCAGAAATACTTGTCTTCGATATAACAGACATTGTGAAGATGTACGACAGACGCAAAAGGCAGGAGAGGCTCCACATACGCGCGCCACTTCTCCCCTGCCGCCATCCGGTAGTCTCCAAGGTCGACACAGATATCCAGACCATAACGCTTCCACAGTTCAACAGGGAACTGCCGTAAGTATTCCACTCCTTTACCTGAACGGTTCCGACCGAGTTTTGGCTCACAGACAATTGGCAGAGCATAGGTTTCTTTCAATCTATGTAAAAATTTCAACCCTTCTTCGATTCGTTGTGAAGGGTTGGTTGAGGTTCCCGCAAAATAGGGAAAATGAACAAGCACATAGGCCGCCCCCTGTTCAGCGAGACGGGCCACTTCCTGCTCAAAGGCCTCCCTGGCCTGCTCCGGGTCCATAGCGACATGTTCAATCAAGTCGTACTTGCTCCTTCCCCTGATTAAAGGAGAGTGGATGCCGAAGCTTTCGAGGTGATGATCATTGGTCATCTGCCTGAACGTCTGATAAGAGGCTTCATCCGGGAATTCTCCAATTTCGACATGGTCCAGACCTCGTTCAAATAAAAAAGAAAGCTGGTCCGGATCAGATAATATCGTACTTCCTGACAGTCCTAGTCTATGATTCAATGCAATCCCCTTCCTACATAAAGTCATAAGGAGACAGCTGCTCTTCTTCCTCTTCAGGCTGGATCTCAGGTGTGCTTTGTTCCTGCAGCTTGTCTTTAAGTCTCGTATACCGCGTGTTCGTATCGGTCGTCCGGATTCCTTCTAAAAAGGCGTCTTTGTCCCCGCAGATAATAAGGGACTGTTTGGATCTTGTAATCGCCGTGTACAGCAGATTTTTACGCAGCATCCGCCGGTAGCTCCTCACCACAGGAAGAATAACAATGGAAAATTCACTGCCCTGTGACTTATGAATCGACGTACAGTAGGCATGCATAATGCTGTTCAATTCCTTCTTCGGATACACAACTTCCTTGCCGTCAAAATCTACGACAACCTGTTCTACACCATCGACGTTTTCCTCCGCGCGGAAAATAGCCGCTACTTCCCCGATATCGCCGTTGTAGACACCATCATCCGGCTGGTTGACAAGTTGAATCACCTTATCCCCTTTACGGTAAGTCACTTCAAAATGCTTTAAATCACGCTTCTGCTTCTTTTGCGGGTTCACTGTCTGCTGAATCGTTTCATTGAGCTTATGGATCCCGACATCGGTCCGGTACATCGGGGCAAGCACCTGGAGCTCCTTCGCATCAATGCCTTTATCCATGGCTTTTTTTACAATGTTAGTGACAAGGTCGGCCAGCTGGTGTTCTTTGGCCGGGATAAAGTTGAAATCATGTTCTTTTTGAAGCGACGCCTGTGTGCAGGCATCATTTTTGATTTCATGGGCCAGCTGGATGATTTTCGATCCTTCCTTCTGTCTGTACACTTCGGTCAGTTTGGAAGAAGGCAGCTGATCAGAAGCCAGTAAATCAGCGAGCACCTGTCCGGGGCCGACAGAAGGCAGCTGATCTTCATCTCCTACAAGAAGCACCTGCATGTCGTTGGGAATGGCTCGGAACAGCTGATTGGCCAGCCAGATATCCACCATCGAAAATTCATCTACAATCAACAGCTTCCCTTCCAGTGGATTGTTTCTGTTCCGTTCAAAGGAGTCGTGACCATCCCAGCCAAGGAGCCGGTGAATCGTACTCGCCGGCAGTCCCGTCGATTCGGTCATCCGTTTAGCCGCCCGTCCTGTCGGAGCAGCAAGAATGAACGGAAAGGTCTTATCCCCACTGTAATCCTCCGGGTCCACCGTTTCCTCGTTCAAGGAAGCATACGTATGGATAATTCCCTTAATTACAGTAGTTTTTCCAGTTCCCGGACCGCCGGTAAGAATCATCAACTTGGAGGTAAGAGCTTTTTCGATGGCATTGAACTGATCTTCACCATAGCTCATCGCCTCTTCCTCTTCCAGATCACCGATGATCTTCATTAAGTCCGCCTGCGTGTGTGTGACTTCAACCTCTTCCTCCATGATCCGTTCGATATGACCGCGGAAGCCGTTCTCTGCAAAATAAAGAGAAGGAAGATAGAGACGGTCATCTTCGATATAGATGAACTTATCCTCGCCAAGGTGGATGATCTGCTCAGACAGCTGGTCGAAGGTGATGGCTGTGTCCGTTCCATGGTTCAACAGGCTCTCCACCTGGACAAGGCATTCTTCCGTTGGAAGATAGACGTGGCCGGCACTCATGCTTTTCTGCATCACATACAGACAGCCGGCCCGTATTCTCGTTGGATGGTCGTAGGAAAGGTTCTGCATCCGTGCCATCTCGTCCGCCCGGTGGAAACCGAATCCTTCTACGTGAAAGACGAGCTGATAGGGATCCTCTTCAATAATGGAAAGCGTCCGATCCTTAAACGCTTCATAGATTTTCTGAGAAAGCTTCAAACCGAAACCGTACTGGGACAAATGAATCATGACGTGCTCAAATCCCTGATGCTCTTTCAAGGCCTCATAAAGCTGATCCGCCCGTTCCTTCGGCAGTTTCGGAACTTGATCCAGCACACCCCTGTCCTCGAGAATACGGCTGACCGCTGTTTCACCAAGGGTCTCTACCACCCGCTCGGCGGTTTTTTTTCCAATCCCGTGAAACAGGTCACTGGAAAGGTATAAGATGAGGCCGTCCTTTGTTTCAGGAAGCACCCGGTTATACATTTCCACTTCATACTGCTTCCCGAATTTCTTATGATCTGTGAATGATCCGTGGAAGATATAGGTCTCTCCTTCTTCCAACGGCGAGAAATGCCCTTTGATGACAAGCGTTTTTTCTTCAAAGGCCTCATTCGTCTCCTTCACGTTGATAGAGGCGATGGAAAAATGCTCCGACTCGTTGTGAAAAATCATCCGATTGAGCTCCCCTTTGACATAGGGACGTTCTTCTTCATTCATTTCGCTAAAAAAGGATTGTTGAGTCATATCCATCGTTCTCCTTCGTTCTTACTCGTTTAACGCCTGCTCCACCTGGCTTTTCGCATGAGCGGCGAGCATGTGCTCGGGATTGATCTCCAGTGCCTGTCGGAAATGATCCAGGGCTTTATGAGCATCTTCCTTATGAAGCGCCACTACGCCCAGATTATAGTGGGCATCACTATGCTGTTCCTCCAATTGTAGCACATGATTCATCACCTTTTCAGACGCATCGATCTGCCCGTTCTGTGCGAGACACAGCCCATACTGGAACTGAACATCCACGTCATCCGGAGCCAGTTCGGCTGCCCGTAAAAGGTAAGGCAGAGCCAGTTTGACATACTCCTGATGAATGAAGGTCATGCCGAGCATAAAGTGAACATCCGCTTCCTCCAGACCATTCTTCACAGCAAGAAGGAACTGCTCCTGCGCTTTCGTATATTTCTCCTGCTCATAGTAAGCATTGCCAAGACCATAATAAGCGGTGGCTGCCGTCTCATCGATTTCAATGGCTCGGTTGAAGAACCGCACGGCCCTTTCATTTTCGTTCATATGCATCAAGAGGTTTCCGAAGTTGATATACCCGACCGGCTCTTTCGGATTTTCATCGATGGCTTCTGTGAAAAGCCTCGCCGCCTCTTCATAATTGTGGTTCTGCATTTCCTGGATCCCCTGTTTCAATTTATCCATATTATCCACTCCTTTTCCAACGTTCATTTTAATACGAATCACATAAAAAAGTCATGCCCCTCCAAAGATGGACATGACTTTTTTATTATCCTACATAGTTGAGGGCTGTATCCTCTTTCAATACTGTGTCAATGGTGGCACCACCAAGGCAGACATCCCCATCATAGAAAACGACGGCCTGACCAGGAGTGATTGCACGCTCTAGTTCGTGGAATTCCACTTTCCAGTTTCCATTTTCTGCCGGATGCACGGTTACACGGCTGTCATCCTGACGGTAACGGAATTTTGCCGTACACTCAAACGGAGCTTCTGGTGCTTTTCCACTCGTCCAGTTCGCTTCTGAAGCCATCAGACCATCAGAGTAGAGAGCATCATGGTGGAAGCCTTGTCCGACGTAAAGAATGTTAGCTTCTACATTCTTTCCAACGACGAACCATGGATCACCGGCGCCGCCGATTCCGAGCCCTTGGCGCTGTCCAAGCGTATAGTACATCAGACCGTCATGCTGGCCTTTCACTTCTCCATCCAGGGTTTCCATCCGGCCCGGCTGTGCAGGCAGGAATTCACTTAAGAACTCTTTGAAGTTCCGCTCACCGATGAAGCAGATGCCGGTGGAATCTTTTTTCTTGGCTGTTGCCAGATCATTTTCCTCGGCGATGGCACGTACTTCTTTCTTATCCAGATGCCCGAGCGGGAACATGACTTTAGACAATACATCCTGGGATAGCTGGTTCAGGAAGTAGGTTTGGTCTTTATTGTTATCTTTCCCGCGCAGCATTTCATACTGTCCATCATTTTCGCGGATCTGCGCGTAATGGCCGGTAGCCAGGTAATCAGCCCCAAGCGACATGGCGTGATCCATAAACGCTTTGAACTTGATTTCTTTATTACACATGACATCCGGGTTCGGTGTCCGGCCTTTTTTATATTCATCAAGGAAGTAAGTAAATACTTTATCCCAGTACTGTTTCTCAAAATTCACGGCATAATACGGGATGTCCAGCTGGTTACAGACACGGATCACATCCTCATAATCCTCTGTTGCTGTACAGACGCCGTTCTCATCTGTATCATCCCAGTTTTTCATAAAAATACCCACAACGTCATACCCCTGCTCTTTGAGCATCAGGGCCGCTACGGAAGAGTCCACTCCTCCACTCATACCGACTACGACGCGTGTGTCTTTCGGTTCTTTCATTATCTTTCACCTTCCTTAAATCAAGCGAGACGCTTGATGATCTGGCTGATCTTCTCAGCCGCTTCTATCACGTCGTCCTCATTATTAGCCAAACCAAAACTGAATCGAATCGAATTTGTCGTTTTCGGATGACCGGTTCCGAACATAGCTGTCAGCACATGGGAAGGCTCCACAGAACCTGCTGTGCAGGCACTTCCACTCGATGCAGCAATCCCGGACAGGTCGAAATTCGTAAGGAGCGTTTCCACGTTCATTCCTGTAAAACTGATGTTTACAATGGAAGCGGCCGTTGTCTCTTCCTTTCCGTTCACTTCAAACGCAACTTCTTGATCCTTCAATGTCTGGATAAAACTTCTTTTATAATGAAGATACTTTTCCTGATACGTCGAACGCTCAGCTTCCATCACTTCAATCGCAGCCTGAAGTCCCCGAACCGCCGGCACATTTTCTGTACCCGCCCGGCGTTTCCGCTCCTGCTCTCCTCCGTATTGCTGAGAAGAAAGGACGGTGCCCTCCTTCACATAAAGGAAGCCGACGCCTTTAGGGCCGTTGATTTTATGACCGGACACAGCAAGAAGATCTACACCGAGTTCCTTCACATCCATCTCCATCAACCCGTAGGCCTGTACGATATCGGAGTGAAAGTAAGCCTGATGGTCCTTTAACAATTCTGCTGTCTCTGCAATCGGCTGGACAGCCCCTGTTTCATTGTTGACCATCATGATCGAAACGAGGATGGTATCCTCCCTTAACGCCTGTTTGATGTCCTCAAGTTGAACGAGGCCGTTTTCATCAACAGGGAGGTAGGTCACATCAAAACCTTCTGTTTCTAAAAATTCGACTGCATGTAATGTAGCATGATGTTCAATCGAAGTGGTAATGATATGACTTCCCTTAGCTTTATTTGCGCGGGCCGTTCCGATGACAGCGAGATTATCCGCCTCCGTACCCCCGCTTGTAAACACAATTTCCTTTTCATCCGCATTCAGACTGGATGCCGCTTGACGACGCGCCTTGTCCAGGATGCTTCTTGCTTTCCTTCCGAACTGATGAACACTGGAAGGGTTGCCGAATGTCTCCTGATAGACAGGCACCATCGCCTCCACCACATCCGGGTGGACAGGTGTCGTCGCTGCATGATCCAAATAAATGGATTTCATAGAATTCCCTCCCATGAATCAAATGTAAAACATATAGGCGTCCTGGGTCTGGTCGTCTACATGATCTTTTAAGTCTTCCAGAGTTGTCGTATCGAGCACATCTTTCACGGCATCCCGGACTCTTTTCCATAAGGCCTGTTTGGCAGGCTCCTCATTTTCTATGCCTTCCACCGGAGTGATCGGTCCCTCAAGGACGCGGATGACATCACCGGCAGTAATTTCGTGCGGGGCTTTGGTCAGCATATAGCCACCGTAAGCTCCGCGGACACTTTTCACCAAGCTGGCATTCCTTAGTGGAGCAATCAGCTGCTCCAAGTAGTGCTCGGACAAATCATTATCCCTGGCGATCTGCTTCAGGGAAATCGGACCGTCCCCGAACTTTCTTGCCAGTTCAATCATAATGGTCAGCCCGTAACGGCCTTTCGTAGATATCTTCATATAGTTCACCCTTCATTATTAAAAACTGCAGCCATCTTTTTGCATGAGGCAGTGTGTATCCTACAAATGTACCCAAGAATAAAGCAATGAATACAGTCCCTGCTCCAACAGGTCCACCCAGAAGAAAACCAAATACAGCAATGATGATTTCTATTCCATTCCGGACACTCGAAACCTTCCATCCGGTTTTCTCAGTAATCAACAGCATCAGACTGTCTCTCGGACCTGCTCCAATTTCAGGGGCCACATAGATCCCGATACCAAGAGCAGTGACAAAGATTCCTGACACAAATACAAGAAGCTGCATCCATAACATGTGAGGTTCGGGCAGCAGCCAATTAAAGAAATCAATAAATACACCTATAAAAACCATATTTAAAATGGTCCCGATCTGCGGCCATCTTTTCTGAAGTACGGAACTTACAACGACAATGAAAAGACCGGCGATAATGGACCATGTTCCAACTGTCAGTCCCAGCTGCAGGAAAAGGCCGTAGTGAAATACGTCCCATGGACCGATACCGAAGTCCTTGACCTGCATAGTCATTGAAATGCCCATTCCGAGGATGATCAATCCCATACAAAAAAAGGTCCAGCGAAGCCACAGGGCACGCTTTTTATTCGTGGTCGATTGCACGGCCATCCTCCTCTCTCTATTATACCAAACGCTATTATAGCATGGATGGCAAGTCCCTTGCATTTTATGTGCAATCATTCTACGCTTACATTTATCACCCCTTAAAGGAGAATGAACCATGAGTCAGCAACCTCTTGCCTACCGGATGCGCCCGGAGGATATTCATGAAATCATCGGGCAGTCCCACCTCGTTGACGAGGGAAAAACAATCAACCGAATGGTCAAGGCCGGCCGCCTGGCTTCGATGATCCTGTTCGGACCGCCCGGGACAGGTAAAACATCGATGGCAACGGCGCTAGCTAAAAGTCTACGTATTCCTTTTAAAATGTTGAACGCTGTTACAGATAAGAAAAAAGATATGGAGGCTGCTGTCGAAGAGGCAAAAATGCACGGCCGGCTCGTCCTTATCCTTGATGAAGTGCACCGCCTGGATAAGGCGAAGCAGGATTTTCTGCTTCCCCACCTTGAAAATAACCGGATCACCTTGATCGGATGTACAACAAGCAACCCTTATCATTCCATCAACCCGGCCATACGCAGCCGCTGTCACCTGTTCGAACTGCAGAAACTGACGATGGATGAAATTAAACAGGCCCTTACCCGTGCGGTAGAAGACGACGGGAAAGGGCTCGGGCATTTATCCATTGAAATCAGTGACGACGCGCTTGACCATCTGGCAGGGGCTTCAAACGGAGACCTCCGCTCAGCCATGAACGGCTTGGAACTCGCCGCCTTCTCCACACCGGAGAACAACGGAACAATCTCCATTGATCTTGAAGCCGCCGAGGAATGTATGCAGAAAAAAAGCTTTTCCCACGATAAGAACGGAGATGCTCATTACGATGTTTTGTCAGCCTTTCAAAAATCGATCCGGGGCAGTGATGTCAACGCCTCCCTGCATTATCTCGGCCGTTTAATCGAAGCAGGTGACCTGGACAGCATCGCCAGAAGGCTCGTTGTTATTGCTTATGAGGACATCGGTCTGGCCAACCCGCAGGCAGGTCCAAGGGCACTCGCAGCCGTCGAAGCAGCGGAACGGATTGGTTTTCCGGAGGCGCGGATCCCTTTATCGGTAACCGTCACAGAACTCGCCCTGTCACCAAAGTCCAACAGCGCTTATAAAGCACTGGATGCCGCGTTATCCGATATCCGTAAAGGAAAAAGCGGTGATGTTCCCGCCCATTTAAAGGATGCTCATTATAAAGGAGCAGAAGCACTCGGACGTGGAATCGGTTATCAATACCCACATAACTATGATAATGCCTGGGTCGATCAGCAGTACCTGCCGGATACACTGAAAAATAAGCGGTATTATGAACCGAAGAAGACTGGAAAATTTGAACAGGCTCTGGAACAGGTATACAGCAGGATTAATAAACAGCGGACCACCTGAGTATATTCCTGTCTTATGTTGGCTACACTACTACTAAATCTGACAAACTATTACCTTTTCAATTAGATTTAGGAGTGATGAAGATGCCTAAAGTAAGGCAGGATGCCTGGTCTCATGAAGATGATTTACTATTAGCGGAAACGGTGCTGAGGCACATCAGAGAAGGCAGTACACAACTGAAAGCTTTCGATGAGGTCGGTGATCTGTTGAACCGGACATCTGCAGCCTGCGGGTTCCGCTGGAATGCTGAAGTCCGCCAGAAATATGAACAGGCCGTTGAACTGGCTAAAAAACAGCGCAAGGAAAAGAAAAGGAAAGAGGCCAAAGAACAGCAGGCGTATCAGAAACCTCAGCCGGCTGCTTATTATCCACCATCCCCTGATCCGGAAGATTTCAAGCTCCCAGATCAGGAAACGACAGAAGCCGAATCCCCTTCGATGGCTCTCCAGGAAGAGATCGGCTTGAACGAAGTCATTCAGTTCCTTAAGGAGCTTCAACAGGAATCTTCCGGTCAGACTGGTGTCCAGGCCCGCCTCAATGAATTGGAGAAGGAAAATCAATCCCTATCCGAGCAGAACACCCAGCTTCATAGAAAACTGGAATCCGTGACAGAAGATTATCAAGCCTTGATTCAAATTATGGACAGAGCCAGAAAAATGGTTATGTTCGATGAACCTGAACAGGATTACAAGCCGCAGTTCCGTATGGAAAAGAACGGGAATCTCGAAAATATCGCCAGATAAATGCAAAAGAGGAGCTCTCTATTCAGAGAGCTCCTCTTTGTACATAAAAAAACCAATCCCAATCGTGCCGTTGCATCATGAGTTTTGAACCCGCTCTAGGCAGGTGGGTGCCCTGTTCCACATTTCTTGCGTCCTCCCATCAGTGATGGTTATGAGGCGTGCATTCCATGTGGAAACACCAGGCTCCCGTATCAAAAATGTTCGGTCAAAACGTACATTCGAACAACGTACACATCAGGATTGGTTTCTTTAATTTTGTAAATTCATCTTAGCATATTTACATAAGCTTATCAAGAATGAAGATGAAAATTTACTGGTCAGATTTCAATGTTTCCGACGGCTTCAATTGAAGATGAAGTTCATCCAGCTGAGCTTCACTGACCGTGCCGGGGGCTTCCGTCAATAGATCGGACGCAGAGGCCGTTTTAGGGAACAGAATGGTATCCCTCAAGTTTGTCCGTCCGGCAAGAAGCATCACAAGACGGTCAAGACCAAAGGCAATTCCTCCATGTGGAGGCGTCCCATATTCCAAAGCTTCAAGCAGGAAGCCGAATTGCTCTTCCGCTTCTTCCCTGCTGAAACCAAGCACATCAAACATTTCATTCTGCATTTCTTTTTCATAAATACGAAGGGAGCCACCGCCAAGCTCATATCCGTTCAGGACGATATCATACGCTTCCGCCATCACATCACGAGGGTTTTTCTTCAATTCCTCCAGATCCCCGCCGGCAGGCATCGTAAACGGGTGGTGAGCTGCGAAATAGCGGCCGGCTTCTTCGTCGTATTCGAATAACGGCCAGTCGGTTACCCATAAGAAGTTGAATTTCGTTTCATCGATAAGGTCGAGGCGGCGCGCAAGTTTCTGGCGCAGTGAACCGAGGCTGTCCCAGACGATCTCCGTTTTATCCGCAACAAACAGAAGGAGGTCTCCGTCTTCCGCTTGAAGCTTATCTTTTATGGCTCCAGCCTCTTCTTCAGCGAAGAATTTGGCAATTGGACCGTTGAATTCCCCGTCCTTCACTTTCAACCAGGCCAGTCCTTTCGCTCCGTACACTTTGACGTCTTCGGTCAGCTTATCAATATCTTTTCTGGAAAAGGCATCCGCCTGTCCCTTCACATTGATGGCGCTGACCTGTCCTCCGGATGCTACCGCACTATGGAAGACTTTGAATCCGGAATCCTTCACAACGTCTGAAAGATTGACCAGTTCAAGTCCGAACCGGGTGTCCGGTTTGTCTGAACCGAATCGTTCCATCGCTTCTGTGTAGGGCATACGTACAAACGGCGTCTCAATATCAAGTCCTTTGACTTCTTTCATGACGCGCTTCATCATCCGCTCTGTCATGGCCATGATATCCTCTTTAGTCATAAAGGATGTTTCAATATCCACCTGAGTGAATTCGGGCTGACGGTCGGCACGAAGGTCTTCATCACGGAAACAGCGCGCAATTTGATAATATTTTTCAAAACCTGAAATCATCAACAGCTGTTTAAATAACTGAGGGGACTGCGGCAGCGCATAAAACTCACCCTCATGTACACGGCTCGGAACAAGGTAGTCACGGGCCCCTTCCGGCGTGCTCTTCGTAAGCATCGGCGTTTCCATATCCAGAAACTCCTCTTCGTTAAGGAAGCTGCGGATGGACTGGGTCGTCTGGTGACGCATTTTGAACGTTTCCTGCATTTCTTTTCTTCTAAGGTCAAGATAACGGTATTTCAAGCGGAGGTCCTCAGATACCTCGGACTGCTCTTCGATCATGAATGGAGGAGTTTTAGCCTTGTTAAGGATCGTCACTTCCTGGGCAGCGACTTCAATTTCCCCAGTTCCAAGATTCACATTGACCGTTTTAGGATCACGTGCAACCACATGCCCCTTGACTTCCAGTACATACTCACTTCTTACGTCTTCCGCTGTCTTGAGAGCTTCTGCGGATGTTTCAGGGTTGAATACCACCTGTACCAGTCCGGAACGATCGCGCAGATCAATGAAAATTAAACCGCCCAGATCCCGACGCTTCTGCACCCAGCCTTTTAAAGTAACTTCCTGTTCTAGATGTTCTTTGCGGATCGTTCCGCTTTGAGTTCGTGTCATCTTACTTTCCTCCTGCCATCTGTTCTTTCATATATTCAATCACCGAACCAAGTTCGATTTCCTTCTGTTCGCCTGTGGCCATTTCCTTCACATTGATGACCCCGTTTTCAAGTTCCTGTTCTCCCAGGACAAGTACGTATTTCGCATTCAAGCGATCCGCTGACTTGAACTGGGCTTTCATTTTCTTACCCAGATAATCCTTGTCAACTTGAAGACCGGCCAGACGCATGGCATCTGCAAGACGGACCGCTTCGACCTGCGCTTCGTTGCCAAGAGCCACGACATAACAGTCCAGATCTTCATCGACAGGCAGCTCAACACCTTCAGCCTCCAGAGCCATCAGAAGGCGTTCAATGCTCATTGCAAAACCGATGCCGGACGTTTCCGGGCCTCCGACTTCCTGAACAAGCCCTGTGTAACGGCCGCCTCCGCTTAATGTCGTAATCGCACCGAACCCTTCTGCTTCACTCATGATTTCAAAAGCGGTGTGATTGTAATAATCAAGACCTCGTACAAGATTCGGGTCAATGACATATTCAATACCCATCGCATCCAGGTAACTTTTCACTTTCTCAAAATAATCTTTAGAATAGTCATTTAAGTATTCCAGGATGGAAGGAGCCGTTTTCATGGCCGGGTGATCCTTGTCCTTTTTACAATCCAGCACACGCAGCGGATTTTGATCAAGGCGTACCTGACAATCGGAACACAGCTCTTCACGATGTGGATCGAAGTGACGGACAAGCGCCGCCCGGTGAGCTTCACGGCTTTCTGCATCCCCAAGGCTGTTCAATACCAGTTTCAAGGAGGAGAGGCCGAGTTCCCTGTAGGAATTCAAAGCAAGGGACAGTACTTCTGCATCAATCGCCGGATCGTCGCTTCCGAGTGCTTCAATGCCGAACTGAACGAACTGGCGCATTCTTCCCTGCTGCGGACGCTCATACCGGAACATCGGCCCCATGTAGAAGTATTTGGACGGCTGGTTCGGCAGGCCGTAAATTTTGTTCTGGACATAAGCCCGGACTACAGAGGCGGTGCCTTCCGGACGAAGGGTAATACTGCGCCCCCCACGGTCTTCAAATGTGTACATTTCCTTTTGTACGATATCTGTGCTGTCGCCTACTCCCCGCTGAAACAATTCTGTGTGTTCAAAAATCGGGGTTCTGATTTCTTTATAATTAAAGCGGCGGCACAAATCCACCAGCTTCTGCTCCACGTACTGCCATTTTTCTGATGTACCCGGCAGAATATCCTGCGTACCTCTCGGTGCATTGATCGTCATAATTATTCCTCCTGTCATTTCAACCATTTTTTCCCACAAAAAAATCCGTCCCTTTTCCTGTTACGGAAAAGGGACGGATTTAACCGCGTTGCCACCCTGATTGGAGCTTCCTGCAGCTCCCGCTCAAAACAGTTAACGCCTGTGTACGTCTATGCCTACTCTAAGGATTTCGACATAGAACCTAAGGAATGTCTTTCGTCTGCACGTGACGGGGGGATACTTTCAGCCTATGGTATTCCCTCTCTGTCCGCATGGATGCTGATTACTTTTTCCCTCAACGGTTTTTTCGTTTCATGTTAGAATTGATTTCTATCATATATTCTCCTTTCCACTTATGTCAAGTTGATGCTTCGATAAAAGTATGAAAATAATTCACAAACTTTGAAGGATACCAAAGTCTTTTGTCGAATAGTGAAAGGAGCTTATTGAAATAGGAGGTGGAAAAATATTGAAAAAAGGACTTTTTCTTATTGTCTTTTTATTAGCTGCTTTCAGCATGCTGGAAGCTGAAAGCAGGACGGTGCATGCGGATCAAGCCGTCATTCAGGTGGATTACCTGAACGTAAGAACAGGTCCTGATACAAGCTACAACCGGATCGGCCAGGTGCACGCCAACGAAACGTACACCATCGTCAAAGAGCAGAACAACTGGCTGAAAATCAAATGGAATGGCAAAACCGGATGGGTAGCTAAATGGCTTACCACTGTAAAGAAGGAAACCTCACAGGCTTCCGGTACGTATTATTCCAAGTATGATTACTTAAGGATCCGCTCTTCGGCGGGACTGGACGGAAAAATCAAAGGGTACTTGATGAAGAATGATGTCGTAACTCCGCAGAAATCCAGCGGGAAATGGGTGTATATCCAGCACGGCAGCATCAAAGGCTGGGTGCATGGGGATTATCTGGCCCAGAAGAAATCATCCACTTCTTCATCCGGAAGCTCGTCATCCAATGAAAGCTCCGGCAGTCAATCTGTTATTGGAAAGATTGAAGTAGACACACCGGTCCTGAATGTTCGTAGTCAAAATTCAACAAAAGGGACCATCCTGACGCAGATTAAAAAAGACGAGGTTTATGAATACATAAACGAAAAGGATCGCTGGTACCAGATCAAGTGGGGAAACGGCCGGACAGGCTGGGTGGCCGGCTGGCTCGTCGATCCTGTGAGCGGAAACAGCTCCTCAGGGACGACAACGGCGAATGCAGCCGTCACACTGGACTACAACTACACCAATATCCGCAGTGGTCCATCGACAGGATATAAAGTTGTAGGGCAGGCTCATAAGGGCGATCAATTTGATGTCATCGCTGAAGAGGGACGCTGGTATAAGATCAAATTCAACGGCAGTACAGCCTATGTCGCCGGATGGATTGTCACGGAAACGACAAAAGGCGCCCAGCATACCAATTATTCTTCAGGATCTTTGAAAGGAAAAACGATTATGCTTGACCCCGGTCACGGCGGGCGTGATTCAGGCGCCGTTGGAAGAGCCGGAAGTTACGAGAGTGATCTGACGTTGAGTACAGCTCTTATTTTGAAGAAACAACTGGAGCAGGCTGGTGCGGACGTCCTGATGACAAGAAGCAGCAATGAGTATGTCGGTCTATCAGCGAGAACTTACTACTCCAACGCTTCCAGTGCCGACGCATTCATCAGTCTTCACTACAATAGTGCTCCTTTGTATATTTCAGCAACCGGATTGAATACGTACTATTATCATTCCAGAGACAAAAACCTTGCCTCAGCGCTTCAGGCAGGCATGGTCCAAAAAACGGGCCTGCGGGACCGCGGAATTAAATACGGCAACTTCCATGTTATCCGCGAGAACCAGAAACCATCTGCACTATTGGAGCTCGGCTTCATTTCGGATGCCCGTGAAGAGCAGACCGTACGTACATCCTCCTATCAGCAGAAAGTCAGCCAGGGGGTTGTCCAGGGACTTATTCAATATTTTAAATAAGCTGGACTTATAACAAAACAAAAACAGCTGCGGGAACGATTCCCGCAGCTGTTTTTTATCGGTCTTTACTATCCAGAATAAGAGTGACAGGTCCTTCGTTCGTTAACTGCACATTCATCATCGCTCCGAAAGAACCGGTTTCCACCTGGACTCCCTGATCCATCACCATCTTATTAAAGGACTCATAGAGCTGAGCGGCTGTATCGGGCCGGGCAGCCCCCATAAAGTTCGGCCGGCGGCCTTTACGCGTATCCCCATACAACGTGAACTGGGAGATGGACAGCATCTGCCCCTCGACGTCCTTAAGAGAATGATTCATTTTCCCGTGCTCATCTTCAAAAATCCTCAAATGAGGAATCTTATCAGCTAAATAACGGGCGTCTTCCTCTGTATCTTCATGTGTAACCCCAAGCAGGATTACGAGACCGCGCTCGATACTTCCGACCGTTTCATTTTCAACAGTAACAGAAGCATCAACCGCACGCTGGACAACGGCTTTCATCTTCTATTCCCCTTTTTACTGCATAACACGGCGTACCGTGTATACTTCCTGTATTTGTTTGATCCGTTCCACAATTTTTCTCAAATGATTTGTATTCTGAATCAGAATCGTAATGTGGATGGTCGCCATTTTATTCCGGTCTGATTTACCCGAAACAGCAGTAATATTGGTTTTCGTTTCATTGACCGCCTGCAGCACTTCGTTCAACAGGCCTCTCCGGTCGTAGCCCCAGATTTCCAAATCGACATGATACTGTTTGGAATCGGTGACCGATGTCTCCCATTTTACAGGAAGAAGACGTGTCTGCGCTTCCTCTGTGTGGACGTTCGGACAATCGGTACGGTGGACCGACACTCCACGCCCTTTGGTAATATAGCCGATGATATCGTCACCGGGTACCGGGTTGCAGCACTTGGAAAGCCGCACTAACAGATTGTCGACACCTTCGACGCGGACACCGGAATCCTTTTTACCTTTTCTGGAAGGCTTCTTGATTTCCGTTGTGCTTACATCAGCCAGGGTCTGCTCAAGATCCTGCTCCTTCTGCTTCTGCTTCCTTATCTTCTCCGTAAGTCTGGTAGCAATCTGAGCCGCAGTTATGCCTTGGTATCCGACAGCAGCAAACATATCTTCTTCATTGGCAAAATTGAACTTCTCAGACACTCGGTTCAGGTTGTCCTGCGTATATACATCTTTCGGCTGAAGACCGAAATTCCGGATTTCCCGTTCCACCAGCTCTTTCCCTTTGGACGTATTTTCGTCCTTCTGCTGCTTTTTGAAGAACTGCTTGATTTTGTTTTTAGCCTGAGATGTCTGGGCCAGTTTAATCCAGTCTTTTGAAGGGCCGTATGCATGCTTGGACGTCATGATTTCCACAATGTCACCGGTTTTCAACTCATAGTCCAGCGGCTCCATTTTTCCGTTGACCTTGGCGCCGATTGTCTGATTCCCCACTTCTGTGTGAATACGGAAAGCAAAGTCTACAGGGACAGAGCCGGAAGGAAGTTCTATGACGTCCCCCTTCGGCGTGAAGACATAGACCATGTCGGAAAAGAGATCGACTTTCAGCGATTCCATAAACTCTTCGGCATCATGAGTTTCACTCTGCCACTCCAGAATCTCACGGAACCATGTCAATTTCTCTTCAAACGATTGTCCGGATACGGTCTGCCTGCCTTCCTTATAAGCCCAGTGGGCGGCAATTCCGTACTCGGCAATTTCATGCATTTCATGGGTACGGATCTGAACCTCCAGCGGGTCGCCTTTCGGGCCGATCACTGTTGTATGAAGGGACTGATAAAGGTTCGGCTTCGGCATAGCAATGTAATCCTTGAAACGGCCGGGCATCGGTTTCCAACAGGTATGGATGATTCCAAGAACTGCGTAACAGTCCTTAATGCTGTTCACGGTAATTCTAACGGCTAACAAGTCATAGATTTCATTGAACTGCTTGTTCTGCAGCACCATCTTCCGGTAGATGCTGTACAGGTGCTTCGGCCTTCCGTTTAAATCGGCACCAATGTTCACATCGTCCAGCTGTTCACGGATTTCATCGATCACTTCTTCGATGTAATGCTCACGTTCGTTCCGCTTCTGCTTCATCAAGTGAACAATCCGGTAATACTGCTGCGGATTTAAATACCGGAGCGCTGTATCTTCCAGCTCCCACTTAATCGTTGAAATCCCAAGACGGTGGGCAAGCGGAGCGAAAATCTCCAGCGTTTCATTGGAAATTCTCCGCTGTTTTTCAGCCGGAAGGTGCTTCAGTGTTCTCATATTATGCAGACGGTCAGCCAGCTTAATAAGGATGACACGCATATCCTTCGCCATAGCTACAAACATTTTCCGATGGTTTTCCGCCTGCTGAGCTTCCTTGGACTTGTATTTGATTTTACCTAATTTGGTAACGCCATCGACAAGCATGGAAACCTCTTCATTGAAAGCTTCCTCAATCTGCTCCAGTGTAATATCCGTATCCTCCACAACATCGTGCAGGAATCCCCCTGCAACCGTCTCAGGATCCATTTCCAGATTGACCAGTATCCCTGCAACCTGAATGGGATGGATAATATAAGGTTCACCGGATTTGCGGAATTGACTGCTGTGCGCTTCTTCTGCGAACGCATAGGCACGGCGAATAAAAGCCAGGTCCGACTCATTTAAATACTGACTCGCCTGTTCTATGACCTCTTCCGCAGTTAGAACTGTATCTTTCGCCATTCAATCACCCTGATTCCTTTAAGACTTTCTAAAGTTATTTGTCATCATTATCAAAAAAAGCACCTTCTTTGTAAAGTCATACACTTCAAGCGCTTGTAAAACAAAGAGCGCCCTAAAGAAAGGGCACTCTTTTCTATTAATATTGCATCAATGTCAATACGTCGTTGTTTTTCAATTTTTCACGGCCATTCAAATACGTAAGTTCAATTAAGAACGCGCATCCGGCTACTTCTCCACCCAGCTGCTCAACAAGGTCAATGGTCGCTTCAATCGTTCCACCAGTAGCCAGCAGGTCATCCACAATCAAAACACGCTGACCAGGCTTGATGGCATCCTTGTGAATAGTCAGGACATCTTTGCCGTATTCCAGACCGTAATCCACTTTGATGGTTTCACGAGGGAGTTTCCCTTCCTTACGTACCGGCGCAAAGCCGATTTCAAGAGCATAGGAAACCGGGCATCCTACGATAAAGCCACGCGCTTCCGGACCTACGACAATATCAATTTCCAGCTGTTTCGCGTACTCTACAATCTCGTCAACAGCGGACTTAAAGGCAGGGCCGTTATCCATCAATGGGGTGATGTCCTTAAACTGGACGCCTTCTTTCGGCCAGTCCTGTACGATTGCAATATGTTCTTTATAATCCATTAACTACTTCCTCCTTGACTTGCTTCGAACGTTGGTTCAGATAGCGGTCGAACCATTCCTTCAATTCTTTATATGTGGAATAATATAGCGTTTGTTCCATTTTCAACTGTTCTTCGCGTTCGATGTAAAGCGAAGATTCACGTAAATCTTTTTGAGATGGTTCGGATTCAACCGTTAAAATCCCATCTTTTATTTTAACAAACTGAAGTTCAAAAAACACCTCTGAAATAAATTCCACCATGGATCGGTCCCAGCCTTTTCTCCCGGCCAGAAGATCCGCTTCTTTATTCATGTCAAAACGGCCGCGCTTCAACAGCATACCATAAAACCACTTGAAGTGGTCCCGTGACGGCCATGTTTTTAGGAAGGTACTCTCTTCCAGGTGATAGCAGGCATACACCTTCTTCACTTGAACGGCCTCCAGCATGGATGTCAGCTCCTTCATTTCCCGCGGCAGATCCAGAATCAGAAGGCCGTCCCACGAAGATTCATCCATGACCTGTTCCGGTTTCAGAACGGGGAGGTCGAACGGGGCTGCCTCTTTATCTTGGAAACTTACAGCCCCATACTTTTCCTGTGGCGGCACAGCTATATTTTTTTCAAGATGCCTGGACCCGCGGTGATCAAAAAGCTGCCACTCTGTTACGCTGATGTCCCTGATCATGACCTGAAGGTTTTTCCTTCCATTCCACTCATTGACACCCAGCTCCCCGACAAAGTCCATAACAGCATGCGGAGACAGCTGTGTATACAACTCTCCAAGGCCAAAAGCAATGCCGTCCACTTTTACCTGCTCACCTTGGAATTGGAATTTCAGATGGTTTTTTTTACTTCCTATCAACCGTACTTCTTTAGGGGTATGCTTGAGATGAAACAAAGGCTTAGGGTTACCCATACCGAACGGCCGGAGCTGATCAATTTCTTCAATCTGCTTCAGAGAGACATCGTCCACAGCTACAGTGGTTTCTATGTCAAGCACCTGTTGGTAATCATCAGCAGACAGCTTTTTCCGTGCAATGCCGATCAAGTCTTCTCTCAAGGCATCCAGCTGATCCAGCTCTACGGTCATTCCTGCTGCCTGGGCATGTCCCCCAAAATGAAGGAACCGGTGACGGACTTCCATACAATTGGTAAACATATCAAAGGCATCGATACTACGGGCCGAACCTTTGGCTACCCCTTTTTCGGAATCAACGCCAAGAACGATGGCGGGCCTGTCAAACTGACGGACAAGCTTGGAAGCTACAATACCGAGCACACCAGGATTCCATCCTTCCTTGGCTACAACGATGACTTCATCAGCCACGCCCTGTTCATTCACAACCATCTCCTCTGCCTCTTTGGCAATGGCAGCCACGATCTTTTGACGCTCCTGATTCAACTGGTTGATAAAAGCGGCCATTTCCTGAGCCTCTTCCAAACTTTCGGACAACAAAAGGTCAACCGCCGGAGCGGCGTCCTGAAGACGGCCGACAGCGTTGATTCTCGGGCCGATGGTGAAACCGATCGTTTCCTCATCCATCTCCCCTTCAATCGAACAGACATTCCGGAGGGCCTGAATCCCCGGCCTTTTGGACTGGGAGATCGCCTTTAGACCAAAGTAGGAAAGGACGCGGTTCTCATCAACAAGAGGGACAAGGTCCGCAATGGTGCCGATGACAACAAGATCAAGAAAATGCTTCGGACATTCTCCTAAAAGGGCGTGAGCGAATTTAAAAGCAACGCCGACGCCTGCCAATTCCTGAAACGGGTAATCCGCTGATGTTTTCGGATGGATGATGGCAAACGCATCAGGAAGGGTTTCCTGGACTTCGTGGTGATCGGTAATAATTAAATCCAGACCCAGCTCTTTGGCAAACGCCGCCTCTTCGACTGCAGCAATTCCTGTATCGACGGTTATAATGACGCCATACCCGGAATCGAAGGCAAATTGGAAGGCTTCCTTATTCGGGCCGTATCCTTCTGTGAAACGGTTGGGAATATAAAAGTCGCATTCCACCCCAGCCTCTCTCAGCGCCTCAATCATAAGGGTAGTGGAGCTGACCCCGTCTGCATCATAATCGCCGAACACAAGCACAGGCTCCCCGGCTGCGGCAGCCTCTTTCACGCGTGCAACAGCCTTTTCCATCCCTTCCATCAGAAATGGATCATGCAGTTGCTCAAAAGACGGGTGCAGGAAACGCTGTTCCGCCTCCGGCTCAAAAATCCCCCGCTTTTCCAACAGCTGCTTCGTAAGCGGCGTCAGTCCGCCCGGGCGGCTGCTTCTATCTCCCTGGACCGGATCGTTATATGTAATTTTCCACTTCATCTTACTTTCTATCATAAGTTCACCCCTGACCCATCTATTATACAAGAGCGGATCAGGGGTAGCAAATGCAATTATGTGATGTTTTCCCTGGAGTCATTCTCTTCACCGGCTTCAGAGGCGGGCTCTGTTTTCTCTCCGTTTTCCTTCTCGAATGCCTGCAGTTTTTCCAGCAAGGACCGTTTCTCTCTTCTTAATCTGAAGTAGCGGACGGCCCCTACAGAGGCTGTAGCAAGACCTCCAAGCAGCACGGAAACGAGAATAACAAGAATTAATGGAGCCTCCCCGGTTCCGAATAGATAATTGACCTGCACAGACTCGACGTTGATGACCGCAAACACAGCAATGACAACAGCAAAAATAAGAGCTGAAATGATGTACGTTTGACCTTTCATAGAGCATCTCTCCCTTTTCATATCCTATCACTAAAGATATACCCGATCTCTAAACAAACAAAAAGCGGTCTTTCCACCAGGAAAGACCGCTTGATCAGGACCATACTCCATTCCCCGAAGGAACGGTTACACCTGAGGTCCGTCATTACGCTTTTTCTTCACATAGTTGATCGGCTTATCTTTGATATTTCTTCCGCGCCAGACGAGCCATAGCTGGGACGCAATAAACAGGGACGAATATGTTCCTGCCAGTAGTCCGATGACAAGGGCGAAAGAGAAATTCGTAATCGATGAGGCACCGAAGACGAGCAGCATAACCGCTGCAAAGATGACCGTAATCACCGTATTGAAACTTCTAGCCAAGGTCTGCATTAAGCTGTCATTCACAATCTTAGCCAGCTCCGTAAAGGACTTGACTTTCTTCTTCAGTTTCAAGTTCTCCCGGATCCGGTCAAACGTAACGATGGTATCGTTGACAGAATAACCGACGATGGTGAGAATGGCTGCAATAATCGTGATATCGAATTCCAGCCTTGTAATGCTGAAGAAGGCGAGAATGAAGAACGCATCATGCAGCAGAGCGATAATGGCGGTAATCGCAAAGAATATTTCAAACCGGATCGTTACATAGATGATGATACCAATCGAAGCATAGAGAACAGCAAGCGCTGCGTTTTTCGCCAGTTCCTTGGCCACAATTGGAGAAACTGTACTGATATTCGGTGTATTACCGAACTCCTCTTCATAGTACGACTGGATGTCAGCTACTTTGTCCTTGCTCAGTTCAGAATCAAACCTCGCAACGGCAATTTCATTGTTATCCCCTGAAATGACGACCTGCTCAGGAGAAACATCAAATTCACTTTCCATTGTCTCCTCCACTTGAGAAGCGGTTATATCCCCGTCCGATAAAATGGAGACACGGGAACCATTGGAGAAATCTATGCCGAGATTGAGTCGGAAAACAGACAGCGCAAGAACACCGGCTGCGATCAGGACAATGGAAATCGTGAAGAACAACTTCCGCTTGCCTACAAAGTTAAAGGAACGCTTCATGAAGGTGGCATCCACTTCTCCACCATCTTCTATATTTTGAATCTGCTCCGGTTTAACTCCGAACCAGCGCGGACGTTTATTGAGGAAGCGGCTCTTCACCCACAAACTCATAAACAGGCGCGTGCCATATACCGCTGTTACGAAACTCACCAAAATACTGACGATCAGCATCGTAGCGAAGCCTTTTACCGAACTTGTACCGAAAATGAACAGCACACCGGCCGCAATCAACGTGGTTATGTTTGCATCCATGATGGTGGACAGCGAGCGCTTATTCCCTGCTTTATAGGCAGACATCAGCGACTTGCCTGATTTCAGTTCCTCTTTGATCCGTTCATAAGTAATGATGTTGGCATCGACGGCCATCCCCACACCCAGAATCAAGGCAGCGATTCCCGGGAGGGTCAGAACCCCGTTCATCAATTCAAACACAACTAAAATCAAATAAATATAGACGGACAGCGTCAGAGATGCTATGACACCCGGGAACCGGTAGTAGGCTATCATAAACAGGAAAATAGCGGCTACGCCGATCACTCCCGCGATGATCGTTTTGTTCATCGCCTGTTCCCCGAATTGCGCCCCGACGGAATTGGAATACGTTTCTTCCAGATTCACAGGCAGAGAACCTGCATTCAAAACGTCGGCCAGCTGCTGGGCTGACTCAACGGTGAAGTCGCCGCTGATCTGAATGGAATTGCTGCGGATCGGTCCATTCTCCCGGAAGGACGGTGCTGAAATGTATTCAGGATCCGCTGAACCATACTGTTCTGCAAAGGATGTATCCTCATCGTAATCCAGCCAGATGACAAGCAGATCGTCCGGGTAAGGGGTCGATGGATCATCCGGTGTATTATAAACTTCCTCTGAAACATCGTAAAACTCGGAGGCGCTTTTCACCTTCAAAGTTACGACCGGTTCATTTGTATTTGGATCGAAGGACTGCTGGGCACTCCCTTCCACTAAATCGGATCCGTCAAGAAACAGCTTTCCATCTGTACTTCTGAATGTTAATTCCGCTGTTGTGGAAAGCAGTTCCCTTGCCGTCTGCTGGTCCTCCACACCGGCCAGCTGCACACGGATCCGCCCGTTATCTTCAATGGATATGTTGGTTTCACTGATTCCCAACGTGTTGACACGCTGACTCAATGATTCCGCCGTGGCTTCCAATACCTGCTCATTCACTTCCTGGTCTTCGTTGAGAGGCTCTACGTCATAAAGAATTTCAAAGCCGCCCTGCAGATCCAGTCCTAATTTGATATCTTTTGTAACTCCAGTAATCGTCGTCCCAATCGTAGCTGCCAACAACAGCACCACGATGAAAAAGGCGACAATCCGCCCTCGTTTCACCATTCGCTTCTGCTCCTCCTTTATGTATCCCAGCACGGGGAATGGCCCCGTATGGTTGTACAAAACAGGGTCCGGTCTTTCCCGTCCCTATTCTACTACTTTTTACTTTTTTCGCAACAGCATCCGTGTAAAGCTGTGTTTTTATTCCGATTCTGTCTGGTTGAGTGCTTCAATAGACGCGAGCAGATCATCATTTTGATAGGCTTCAACCGTCAGGTAACTTGTGTATGTATGACTGGATAAATGAAAAATATCCTGAACCACCTGGTGAAGCCTCATTTCCGGCTCCCCTTTCCATACTTTGGACATCAGACAATTCCAGATTTCCGCTTCTGTCGCACGCGGATAACCAAGCAGTCTGAATTCCTCCGCTTTACTCTTTGTCACAGGAGCTACTTCCTTTTTCCACAATCCGACACGCTTATAAGGTTCCATATCGATACTCCTCACTTCATCATTTCGTAGAATCCGTAGTCATGCCTTGTCCACGATTGAGCATATACTTCATTGTATCGGAATTTCATTTCTTTGAGAAGGCGGATCGAAATATGTCTAAACAAACTTTTCTGCATGGGGCTCTGATCCTCGTTGCCGCCGGATTAATTACCCGGTTCCTCGGCTTTGTGAACCGCATCGTCGTGGCGCGGGTCATGGGTCCGGAAGGCGTCGGCCTCTATATGATGGCCCTCCCGACCTTAATCATGGCGATTACCATCACCCAGTTCGGACTTCCCGTAGCGATTTCCAAACGTGTATCAGAAGCAGAGGCTACAGGGAACGAAGGGAAAATCAAGCGGATTTTGATTGTATCCCTCGCTGTCACCACAACATTAAGCATTGTATTTACAATCGGTATTTTCATGCTGGCCCCTGTCATTGCTAAACACTTTTTAACGGATGCACGGGCACTTTCCCCGCTGCTTGCGGTTACACCAATCATACCGATCATTGCCGTCAGCTCTGTCATCCGCGGGTATTTCCAGGGAAGGCAGAACATGAAACCGCAGGCTGTTTCCCAAGTCATTGAGCAGATCGTCCGCATCGGATCGGTCATTCTTTTTACGAAGATGCTTTATCCATATGGTGTCCAGTATGCAGCTGCCGGTGCCATGGGAAGTGCTGTCCTTGGAGAATTGATCTCGCTTTTGTATATGCTCAGGCAGTTCAATGTTCATAAAAGCTTCCGGCTGAGAAAATCATGGAAAAAGAATCTTGGCGAAGGGCGGAAGACGTTAAATGAGCTGATGACCATTGCCCTGCCTACGACCGGCAGTCGTTTTATCGGTTCGCTGACTTACTTTTTCGAACCAATCCTTGTCGCCCAGAGTCTGGCCCTTGCCGGTTTTGCAGCTGTAGAATCCACAAAACTTTACGGAGAATTAACCGGTTATGTGCTCCCGCTTCTCTTTCTGCCGACGTTTCTTACGCATGCCCTTTCTACAGCACTCGTCCCCTCCATCAGCGAAGCCGCAGCCAAAGGTAACAAGGAAACCATCCGCTACAGGATTATGCAGTCCATCCGTCTATCGATCGCTTCCGGCGGTTTAATCACGATTGTGTTCATGATTTTCCCTGGCGTGATTTTAACCGCTGTATACGGGACAAGCCATGCTTCTTTCATGCTCCAGTTCATGGCCCCTTTCTTCCTGCTACATTATATCCAGACGCCTCTCCAGGCCGCCCTGCAGGCTCTTGATCTTGCACGTCCGGCTATGTGGAACACCCTCATTGGAGCGGTTGTGAAATTCGTCGTCCTTGTCGCTCTTACCTCCCGTCCTGAATTCGGTATTCACGGAGCGGCAGCGGCCATCTGTGTCGGTGTTGTCATTGTCACCCTGCTCCATCTTCAAGTTCTTGTGAAATACAACGTCCTCCGTTTTCCATTTCTACTGTTCTTTAAATTTTTCATCGTCATCGGAACGACCGGTATCGTCGGTTTTATTTGGAAAAACAACTGGCTCGATGAAACCCGGCCGCTTTCCCAGCTGCTCATTATGGGCGGCGGGCTTGCTATCCTCTACCTGCTTCTGACGTATGTGTTCCAGCTGATTCGAAATGAAGAATGGAAAATGATCCCCTGGAAGAGAATCCTGCCAAAAAAATAAGGATCAGGGCCTTCTGGAGCGGCATGGATTTTTGTACCCGTTCCATGTTCACTTAATAGAAATCAGGTCTCCCTGCCTGCTATAGACAAGCATTGAACCATTTTGAAAAGAAAAGAGGAGGATCTTCTATTCAACAGAAGATCTTCCTCTTTTCAGCTTATGTTTGTTTCGCGTGTCCATGGCATCCTTTCAATGACAAACGGTCCTGCACCAACCGCCCTGCAGGCAGCTGTTTTAATGGAATTCATTCTTTTGATCAAACTGAAGCTCTCCCTGATCATTTATCGTGCAGAGAGAGACTTCCTTCACATCGTTGTACCCTTGATGGTGGAGCCGTTCCAGCAGCCAGCGTCTGCTTTTCCCGATGATCTTCAGACCGCTCTTTTGAATCTCTCCGTCTGCTATTAAAACGACTGCGTAATCAGAGGTTCCATCTTCCTTTTTCTCAAAAACAGACAGTTTCCCTGAAGGCTCTAAAACGGCATATGCCACATCCTGCACTTCGTGAACGCCATGCTCGCGGAGCTGTAGAAGCAGATCATTGAAGTTATAACGCTGCCGCCTCATTTCATATTCGTCCACTCTTCCATGCTTGATGATCACAGAGGGCTTTCCGTCAAACCAGTTTCTGAACGACTGATTTTTAAGAGAAATCCAGGCGCTGCCGATTTGAATCGCCAGAAGGACCGCCATAGGGACAATCGCCTTCCAGATTTCTTCATCAGGCTCTTCGATAAGAAAAACAGCAATCTCAGCCAGCATGATAAATACGACAAGATCCATGACACTCAGCTCTCCGATTTCCCTTTTGCCCATAAACCGGAAGACGAGCAGAATAATCAGATAGGTAATGAGGGTTCGAAAAATTACAGAGATGACAAGCACGTCCATCCACGACCTTTCCTCTTCCGTGCCTTTGTTGTTAACATCACCTATTTTTCAAAATTTATGACAGGAACGGAAGCAGATACCGGAACCAGATATACACAGTGCAGATGAGCAGGGATACGAGCAGAACAGGAATTCCGTACAGAGAAAACTTCAGAAAAGGAATCGGCTTGTTGTGGCTTGCCGCGAGTCCGGCTACAACGACGTTGGCAGAAGCTCCCACCAACGTCCCATTTCCTCCAAGGCACGCCCCAAGCGCCAGCGCCCACCAAATGGGATCCACGTTCATCATTCCATAGCCTTGAAGCTCCTGAACGACAGGGATCATAGCCGCCACGAATGGGATGTTATCCACGACCCCTGACAAGATTCCTGCACTCCACAGCATGACCATGGCGGTCACAGGCAGGTCCCCGCCGGAAAGCCAGACCATTCCACGGGCCATTTCATCAATGACGCCGACCGTCTCCAGTCCTCCAACCAGCATGAACAGTCCCATGAAGAAGAATAACGTGACCCACTCCACCTCTTGAAACACATGCTCCACGTCAAGCTCTTTTTCAGAGAGGAACAACAGCAGGAGCGCACCGCTGACAGCGATGGTCGTAATATCCATATGGATGAACGGGTGCATCATAAATCCTGTAATGGTCAGAAGCAGGACACCGATCGATTGGAAAAGAAGCGGGGTGACCTTCAAATCGGCTTTGGCGTTTCTTTCCATCAACCGCCGGGCCAGTGCTTCATCATAAACGAGTCGTTTGCGGTATAAAAGGATTATTCCGGCCATCATGACTACAAAAATGACAATAACGATGGGACCAAGATGGTACATAAAGGAGACAAAGCTGAAATGCTCCACGGCTTGTCCGATCATAATGTTGGGCGGATCACCGATCAGCGTCGCTGTCCCGCCGATATTGGAGCTGAAAATGGTCGTAATTAAATAAGGAAAGGCAGGGAGCTTCAACTCATCGATGAGGGACAGGAGAACAGGAACAAATAAAAGTACCGTTGTCACGTTGTCTAAAAAGGCAGAGCCTACTGCGGTAAAAATGCCGGTGACGATCAACAGTGGAACAGGCCGTCCCTGGACGAGCTGGACGAGTCGGACAGCCATAAACGAAAAAATACCGGTTTTCTTTGTAATGGAGACAAGGACCATCATCGAGAACAAGAGGGCGACCGTTTCCCAATCAATAAACCCGAAAGCATCCTCCCACGCGTAAACCTTCGTCATTAATAAAAGGACGCCGCCGGCAACAGCCACGAGTGCCCGGTTCAGTTTCTCTGTCATGATGAGGATGTAACTTGCAGTAAATATGAGAATTGCCAGTACGGTTGACATAGATCTTCCCCTTTTATACGGACTTTTTATATACGTATTCACGGGAAGGCAGAAATATCTGCTTCTATCTCTATGGATTTTGCGCATATAGTGAAAGTGACAAGCTGAATCCAGGAGGGTCGATATGAAGAAAATGATGCAGGGTGTGCTGGGCTACGGGATTGGTTCCATCTTTATCCTGATGATTGTTTTTTCCGGGGTACTGGCCGGCTTACTGAAGCTGACAGAAATGGAATACGGCACATTGAATCAGCTCGCATTAATCGTAGGAATCAGTATTCTGGCATTCGGAGGTGGGGCGGCCGCCTATAAAGGAGAACAGAAAGGATGGCTGGCCGGCGTCTTGACCGGTGCTGTATTTGTAGGGGCGATGGCCTTATTCCAAATCATTTTTGAAAATACTATGGTAACACTGCCGCAGCTCAGCTATTTCGGAGGTCTGATACTTGCTGCATGGCTCGGGGGAATGATCGGGGTGAACCTGCCTAAAAAAACAGCAAAGCGGTAAAAAATATAAAACCCCGCTCCATGAGCGGGGGTCTGTATTATTCGCTGGCTTTTTCACGAATGGATGAACGGTCGAATTTCATCTGCGTTCCATCCTGTACACTGATAACAAGGGTACCTTCGTCAATCGCATGTATCGTACCGTGCATTCCTCCGATAGTAATGATCTTGTCACCTTTCTGTAAATCCGACTGCATCTGCTGCACTTGTTTCTGTTTCTTCTGCTGCGGACGGATCAATAGGAAATAGAAAATGACAAACATTAGAATAATCGGTAACAGGCCTACTAATGTGTCCATCTATTATTCCCCCTTTCTAAAAGTTCTTTGCATTTGGTTTATTGAAACCATATTGTTCAAAGAATTCTTCTCTAAAATCACCGAGTCGATCTTCTCTAATGGCTTCACGCACTTGCCTCATTAAGTTTAACAGAAAATAAAGATTATGATAAGTCGTAAGTCTAAAACCAAAAGTTTCGTTGGCTTTGACTAAATGACGGATGTACGCCCGGCTGTAATTCCGGCACGTATGGCAATCACAATTTTCATCAATCGGGCGGAAATCGCGGGCATATTTCGCATTGCGGACAACGAGACGGCCCTGGGAGGTCATCAAGGTACCATTCCTGGCAATACGTGTCGGCAGGACACAGTCAAACATGTCAATGCCGCGGATGCTTCCGTCGATCAGGGAATCCGGTGAACCGACGCCCATCAGGTAACGGGGCTTTTGGTCCGGAAGAAGCGGTGTCGTAAAATCGAGCACACGGTTCATGACGTCTTTCGGCTCCCCTACAGACAATCCTCCAATAGCATAGCCGGGGAAGTCCATGGACGTCAGATCACGGGCGCTCTGCTGACGAAGGTCTTCGTATTCGCCGCCCTGGATGATTCCGAACAAGCCTTGATCATGAGGACGCTTATGAGCTTCCAGACATCTTTCTGCCCAGCGGCTCGTCCGTTCTACAGAGTCTTTCATATATTTGTGTTCAGCTGGATACGGCGGGCATTCATCAAAGGCCATCATAATATCCGCGCCAAGAGAGTTTTGAATGTGCATCGCTTTTTCAGGAGAAAGGAACAGCTTCTCTCCGCTGATGTGGTTACGGAAGTGCACACCCTCTTCTTCGATCTGCCGCAGGTCGCTCAAGCTGAACACTTGGAAACCGCCGGAATCCGTTAAAATGGAGCCGTTCCAATTCATAAATTTATGAAGGCCGCCGGCTTCCTCCACGATATCCTCCCCAGGACGGAGCCACAGGTGGTACGTGTTGGAAAGGATAATCTGAGCCCCCATCCGTTCGAGTTCCTCGGGACTCATCGTCTTCACTGTAGCAAGAGTACCGACAGGCATAAACATCGGCGTTTCAAAAGAGCCATGTGGTGTATGGACTTTTCCGAGGCGCGCGCCTGTCTGCTTACAAGTTTTTATTAATTCATATGTGATTGCCATTTTTCCTATCCTTTCTTCCATAGATCATCCTGATCATTTAATAAACATAGCATCCCCGAAGCTGAAGAAACGATAGCGCTCCTCTACAGCACGGTGATAGGCTTCCATTACGAAGTCACGCCCGGCAAATGCACTCACCAGCATGATGAGCGTGGATTTTGGAAGGTGGAAGTTCGTAATCAGCCCGTCGATGGCCTGAAGCTTCTGCGGGGGATAAATAAAGATATCCGTCCATCCGCTCGCTTCTGTAAACGTTCCGTGGTCCCTCATGATCGTCTCCAGTGTTCTGGTAGACGTTGTACCCACCGAAATAATTCTTCCGCCGTTTTTGCGGACCCTGTTCAGCTGATCAGCGGTTTTGCGGCTGAGCTGATAAAATTCCGCATGCATATCATGCTCTTCGATATGATCGACGCTCACCGGGCGGAACGTTCCAAGACCAACATGCAGTGTCAGGTAGGCAAGCTCCACCCCTTTTTTCTGCAGCTCCTCTAAAAGAGCGTTCGTAAAATGAAGCCCCGCTGTTGGAGCAGCTGCCGAGCCCTCTTCTTTTGCATAGACCGTCTGGTACCGTTCTCTGTCCGAGAGCTGCTCTTTAATGTAAGGAGGCAGCGGCATTTCTCCAAGAGATTCCAGGACTTCCAAAAAGATGCCTTCATAACTGAACTTCACCTTCCGGCCGCCATGCTCCTGGATTTCCGTACATTCAGCCGTCAGCTTTCCGCCCCCGAAGACGATTTTCGTTCCTTCCTTCACCTTCTTCGCTGGTTTCACAAGAACTTCCCATTCATCTTCCTCTGTCTGATGCAGAAGCAGCACTTCTACTTTCCCTCCGCTGTCTTCCTTCGCTCCGAACAACCGGGCTGGAAGGACACGTGTGTCGTTCAATACAAGACAGTCCCCGGAATTCAAGTCTTCCGTAATATCAGCAAAATGCTTATGCTCAATGTTCTCTGTGCTGCGGTCGCAGACCATCAATCGGGAAGAGGAGCGGTCCTCAAGCGGAACCTGCGCAATCAGCTCTTCCGGCAGATCGAAATCATACTGCTTAATATCCATACAAATCCCCTATTCTTCCTGAGATAATTCTTCTTTCCTCGTGCCCGTTTCCTGCAGGTGCTGCTAAAATCTTCGAATCAAATAAAAAATCAAAGATAAAACAATACTCGCAATAATCGAGGTCATAATCGGAAAATAAAATGTGACATTTCCTTTTTTAAAAGAAAGGTCACCAGGGAGCCTGCCGAACAGACTCCACACGATTCCTATGACAATAAACACAATCCCTATAACAATAAAGATTCTGCCAAACCCCGTCAAGAGCCGGGCACCTCCCTGTTAAAGTGGGCATAGGCTTTCGGGGTCACAACCCGGCCGCGCGGTGTGCGCTGGATATAACCGATCTGCAGCAGATACGGCTCGTATACATCTTCGATCGTCTGCGATTCCTCGCCGATCGTCGCTGCAATCGTATCCAGGCCGACAGGGCCCCCCTGAAAGCTGTCCATGATACCCATCAGTAGTTTATGATCAATAAAATCCAGGCCTTCTGCGTCGACCTGAAGCATCCTCAGCGCTTCCTGCGTTGTCGCTTTGGAGATGACGGTTTCACCTTTGACCTGGGCAATATCCCGGACCCGTTTCAGGAGCCGGTTGGCAATCCGGGGGGTTCCGCGTGAACGGCGGGCCACTTCAACAGCAGCATCCTTCTCAATCGATACAGAAAAAATTTCCGCCGTCCGTTCTACAATGGAACAGAGCGCTTTCGTATCGTAATATTCCAGGCGGCTGTGTACACCGAAACGGTCCCGGAGCGGTGCGGACAAGAGCCCCGCCCTTGTCGTTGCCCCTACAAGCGTAAAGGGAGGGAGATCGAGGCGTACAGACCTTGCACTCGGCCCGGTCCCGACGACAATATCAAGGCAGAAATCCTCCATCGCTGGATAAAGCACTTCCTCAACGGAACGGGGAAGCCGATGGATTTCATCAATGAAAAGGACGTCCCCCGGCTCAAGAGAGGATAAAATAGCAGCCAAATCCCCGGCCCGTTCGATGGCAGGACCCGCTGTGGTCCTGAACTGCACACCCATCTCGTTGGCGATGATCGAAGCGAGCGTCGTTTTACCAAGTCCCGGAGGCCCGTACAAAAGGGCGTGATCAAGCGGTTCTTCCCGCATTTTAGCGGCTTCAATAAAGATGCTCAAGTTGTTCTTCACCTGATCCTGTCCGATGTACTGGCTTAACCTTTCCGGCCTCAGGCTCAGCTCAAGATCCTGATCGACCTGCTGCTGCTCACCGGATATCATCCGTTCATCCATGGATATCCCTCCTTTTCTTTATGATTTCATCAACATCTGAAGTCCTTGTCTTACGTAATCATCCACGGTACCCTGCTTGGATTTCTCAAGCTGGGTGCGGACCATCTTCACTTCCTTCTCTGTATATCCAAGCGCCTTCAAGGCTTCAATAGCATCATCGATCAGCTCTCGCTTCTCACGCGACGTCAAATCCTCCTGATAGAACAAGGTCTCTTCGTTCTGCTCATCCGGCAGCCATACAATCAGCTTGCCTTTCAAATCAAGGATCATCTGACGGGCTGTCTTCTTACCGACACCAGGGAATTTAGTCAGGTATTTTTCGTCTTCCTGCTCAATTGCAGAAACAAACTCCGGTACACTGACCGTTCCGAGAATAGCCAGTGCTCCTTTCGGTCCGATCCCGGATACGTTGAGCAATTGGCCGAACAACTGTTTATCTTCCTTTTTCCTAAATCCATACAACGATTGGTTGTCTTCCCGGATATAGTGGTACGTATGTACTTTCACTTCTTTATTCATCTGTGTTTCAAAATGAAAAGGATTGGCACATAAAATCTCGTAACCGATCCCGCCTACTTCTATCGTGATCGACCCTTCTTCAAGCGTCGTCAGCTGACCTTTGATATAACTTATCATCTGCTGCAACCTCTCCTGCTCTCTAGTCTTAACCCTCTTATTGTAACATAGAACCATATGTTCGCCTATGTACACGCACGGAAAATGAAGGGGGTAAAACCAGTGAAAGTGGGAGAGCTTCCATACCGAAAACAGCCGCAGACAGGCTGCGGCTGTTTGTCCTTACATCTGCTTTTCTTCTGAATATTGGTGGACCACCTGCTCAAAGTGGACGGAGTCCTTAATCTTAATGCCATTCTTCAATACATCGATACGCTTCGACTCCAACGGTTTTACAGGAATCGGCTTGAACGATTCGATGACCTTACCTTCGTTGGGAATCCCTTGAAAAACTGCCAGTTCGCCGTCCTCATTCAATCCAAAATATCCGTGTTGTTTAGTCAGTGGTGATATATCTTCCACCTGCCGTTGAAAAACAATACGATCCAGCTCCTGATTTTCCACTCTCCAGCCTTCATATGAAGCCCAGAAATCCACCATCGACCAGATCGTTTCCTTTTTGGTTGTTGTTTCCACCACTCCATCGAGGTAGTGCTCTTTCATGACAATCGTCAATTCCAAAGGTTCAGCCTGGACCAGCGTTTCGACGCTCGGTTCTGATGCTCCTTTTTCCATCTGGTCCACACTTCTCATCAGGCTGTGGTCCTTCCCTTCCAGAACAGCGGGAGAACAGGAAGCAAGAATCAGACATACGAGAAGCCAGCTGATGATTCCATAGGGGACAGCTTTCACAGCACTCACACTCCCAAATAAAAATAACTTCTATTTCCAGTGTGTCCAGAAATAGAAGTTATTATCATAGAAAGGCAGAATCAGGACAATTTTTCGAGAACCGCTTCATCCGCATCGAGATTGTGATACACTTCCTGGACATCATCGTTGTCCTCCAGCATATCAATGAGCTTCAGCATTTTTTCTACGCCCTCTTCATCGAGTTCTGTATAGGTTTCAGGAATCATCGTCACTTCACTTGTCGAGAACGAATAACCCTCTTCTTCCAACGCCGCTTTCACATCAGAAAAAGCTTCTGGTTCCGTATAGATTTCAAAGCTTTCTTCTGTTGTCTCCATTTCCTCAGCGCCTGCTTCAATCACTTGCAGCATGACGTCTTCTTCATCTGCATCCGTCGTGGACCGGTCAATGACAAGATAACCGGAGCGGTTGAACATAAAGGCGACACAGCCGTTTTCACCAAGGTTGCCGTCATTTTTGCTGAAGGCATGGCGTACTTCTCCGGCGGTACGGTTTTTGTTATCCGTCAGCACTTTGACCATCACAGCTACGCCCCCGGGGCCATATCCTTCATACGTGAATTCTTCATAGTTGACGCCTTCCAGATCCCCGGTGGCCTTTTTAACGGCCCTTTCGATGTTATCCTTCGGCATATTGTTAGACCTTGCTTTATCCACTGCTATCCGGAGGGCAGGATTGGTTTCCTCGTCCCCTCCGCCCTGTTTAGCAGCCATGAAAATTTCACGGGCCAGCTTCATAAAGAGTTTTCCCCTTTTTGCATCCTGGGCCCCTTTACGATGCTTGATGTTGCTCCATTTTGAATGGCCTGCCATAGGACATTCTCCTCTCCCCAAAACATTTCTATCTTTCACTATACCATAATCATTTTATGGCATAAAAGCAGGAGGCTTACTCCCGGTTGAAGAACTCACGAATCCGTTTTTTCACGGAGTCCGGTGCTTCCGCGGCGTTCAAGCGGGCATTCAGATCCTTCATATGATCCCAGTTGTTATTATTGGTATAGATGGTGAGCTTCTTATCTGTCAGTTCCCCGGCTTTTTGTTTGATTTTTTCTGTTACGTCGGTGTCTCTCCGATCTGTCGGATTGATCATGACGGCAATATACATAGCATCGTCTGTAGAATAGGCTTGAGCCATCGTTACTTCCTTGATTTCATGAATTTTCTCTACGACGGCCATAGCATCTTCATTGTTGAAATCATTATCATGAGATCGGTTCGTCTCCCCGTACCGGGCGTTACGAAAATCCTTTTCAGCGGTCCGCTTAAAATAGCTGTCCTTACCCGTCGGAATCCGGCCGCTTCTTTCCGTGTCCTCCACTCCCCCGTAGCTGATCGGCTCGTAGATTTCATCAGAGGTTCCCTCCGGCTCCCGGGCTTCCTCTGATTGACACGCGCTAAAGAGACAGACAGCAAGCAGCACTCCAATAATTTTCCACATAAAAACATTCTCCTTTTCCCCTTACTATGGGTAAAGAAGAATGTTTTAGTCTGACAAATTCCACCAAAGTTACTGCGGTGGTGCAGGAGGAAGCTGACGCTTATGGGCGGACCGCTTATGCATCGCTTCGATGATTTTACGGTCTTCTTCAGGAATTTCCTCTCCTTTAAGATGACGGTCGATCATGGCATAGCTGGTACCCATTTCATTTTCGTCCGTCTGACCTTCCCAAAGCCCCGCACTCGGCTGTTTATGAATGACTTCATTCGGTACTCCTAAGTATTCGGCCATCTCTCTCACTTCACCTTTGGTCAGGTTCGCAAGCGGCACAAGGTCAACACCGCCGTCTCCAAATTTCGTGAAGTAGCCTGTATACCATTCAGCAGCATTATCTGTTCCCACGACAAGATACTTATGGTTGGTGGCAATCGTATAAAGGGTGCTCATCCGAAGCCTTGCTCTCAGGTTGGCATCCGCAAGTTTCAACTGATCCTCATTCAACTGTCCCGCAGCTTCCAGCTGGGTTTGAATGTTTTTGAACATCACGTTATGCGTTTCCGTCAAATCCACCGTCAAAGCTGGAAGGTCACAGGCTTCCACTACAAGGCGGGCATGCTCCTGATCTTCTGACTGGCTCTTACAGGGCATAATTACACCGAGAGAGCGCTCAGGAAATGCTTTTTTAATCAAGTTGGCTACGACTGCGGAATCAATGCCGCCGCTCACTCCGACAAGGAGACCGTCTACATGGGCTTCTTTCACTTTATCCTGAAGCCAGGCTGTTATTTGCTGTACTTTTTCTTCCACCGGATTGTTCATCCTTTCACACATATGATAACTAATCATAGCATATGTTCTGCATATCGGACAAACTTCTTCCGGCTCTCCCAGGCGTTTTCCAGTTTCTTTATCTGGCGGACGAAGGAGCTTTCCTCCCTTAAGCAGCTTCTGTAGCCATACAGCCATTCACGCAGGAGATCAGAAGGCACAAGGACACCTTTCCACCAGATTTCCCGTTCTTTCACGTGAGGAAAATATTGGACCAGTGTGGAGCGTTCAGATTCCACATGGGGGAGGAAACGTTGGGCAAGCTGGATATGATCATACACGCGCGGACCAGTATGCAGGAGATCAAAATCAATCATACGGATGGATTGGTCACGGGTGACGATGAAATTATGATGCGCGACATCCCCGTGGAGCCATTCATGATTATCCCATGCTCGTTCTTCTATCTCCCCCCACGGACAATCTGAGAAGGCCTCCAGCCTCCGCTCCACAAGGGAAGAAATATCCTGAAACATCTGGCGTCTGCCAAAGTCCGTAAAAACATCTTTCGTTTCCAAAAACTGCTCCAGCCTCCGCTCCCATTTCACATACAATGGATCTTTCGGGATCGACAGGACCGCGATGCCCTTCGTTGTACGATGGAACTGATGCAGAATACGGACCGCTTTCTTTCGATCTTGATGCCGGTCAAAGTCGGCGTGCCTTCCTTCCATCCTTTCGAACAAAGCCCAGTCACAGCCTAATTTTCCCAGCGTAAATGTTTCCGGACGGAACGGAACCGGACGGGCGGCTGTCCGGGAAGCATAATTCCAGTGTTCAAAGAAGTCGATCTGCTGCTGTATGACATGAAGCCTCCGGTAGCCCTTTAAAATCATCGGTCTTCCTGCAAACGATACTTTGTAAACTTTTGGCTTGATGGTACGTTCAAACACGACAGGAAGATTTTCTTCTTTTTGTATCCAATGAAAAAGGCGATCCGTGTATGAATCGCCCTTTTTATATTCAGCTTTCATCTACATCATCGTCTCTCCAGGGCTGCGGCATCCCCTGACCGGCCTGTTGTGGGTTCCATGGTCCCATCTGAGGGTAAGGACCCCACCCTTGGTATGGCTGCTGCCCCCAGCCTTGCTGAGGATATTGGTGGTGCTGGGGATGCTGCGGGTACGGCTGACCCCAGCCACCCGGCTGCTGCATTCCGCCATAAGGCATCTGCTGCCATGGATGTTGAGGGTGATGGGGGTGATGGCCAGGATGATGGCCGCCGTACGCAGGACCATAGCCTTTCACAGAACCCCCATCACAGCCGCAGTCCTCATCCGACTGGGCGCCCTGCACCATATCATCATCCGACTCGAAGTCGTCTCCATACATCGGCTGCCCCATTGGCTGCTGCATCGGATGTGGCATACCGCCGTATGGCATCGGCATCATAACCGGATAAGGAGGACAGCAGTAGTAATCCGTATGAACCAGTTGAGGCTGCATCGGAGGACAGTAGGGCTGCTGCATCGGCTGATACTGCTCTCCTTTCACTTCCTCTTTTGGCGACTCCGGTGATTCCGGGGACTCTTCAGGCTTCGGTCCCGGCATTTGAGGAAGATGGAAGGTTGTATAATAATTCTGCATCTGCTGATCGATACTCGGCATGGTGATCGGCATATTCATATGGATCGGCTGCATAGGCTGCATGGGCTGCATCGGTTTTTCCTTTACCCCTTTAGGCGCAGGCTTTTTCTCATCTTCTTTAATGGAAGGAATAGGCTTTGCCTTTTCCTTATAAGGGGCTGAAGGCATTTCCTTTGCAGGTGCCTGAGCCTTCGGTGCTTCTTTCTTTACAGGCTTTGTACCTTGAGGAACTTTGATTTTCATACCCGGCATAATCATATCAGGATTGGAAAGCTGGGTATTTACGGATTTTAACTCCTCAAAGTCAACCCCATATTTCTTGGCTATGTTCCAGAGTGTATCTCCTTTTTGTACAATGTGAATTCTCACAATTGCAACTCCCTTCCTGTCATTGCTGAGGAACAATAAAACAAAAATAACTTCATAACACTCTATGCAGCACAAGCCGAAAGTTTGATGAAAAAGCCTATAATAATTTGTATAAAATATAAACAAACCCCGGATGTCCCTGCCACAGCAGGGATTCCGGGGTTTTTAGGTTCAAGCTTTATGGACAGGCGCAGGGATGTCAATCTGATAGCTTGGATACGTCCCAATCACCTTCAACCGGCAGCCAAGGGCTTGCAGCTCCGCCTGTACACCTGGGAACAGCACCTGATCATAGGGCTGATCCACATCTATCAGGAAAAAGTAGTTGCCTAGACCTGTCTTCATTGGTCTCGACTCAATTTTTGATAAGTTCATCTTTCTCCACGCAAAAGCTGCGAGTACTTGATGCAGGGCACCGACATAATCTTTAGGCAGTGTCACCATGACTGTCGTCTTATGTTTGCTGACAGGATGATCCTTCACCTTCAATGTCTGCGGGTTCTTCTGGACGACAGCAAAACGTGTGTGGTTGTTATCATAGTCATGAATATTCGTATCCAGGAAGGTCAGTCCATTCCCTTCTGCAGCCAGGTGGTTCGCAATAGCCGCCACTCCGTCACGCTCGGCTGCCACAAGTTCAGCGGCTTTAGCCGTCGAAGCGGTATACTCAATCTCAGCGTTAGGATAGTGCTTATGAAGGTATTCGTGACACTGGGCAATGGCGTGGCTGTGGGAATACACCTTTCGGATCTCTTCCCCGTTCCTTGCCGGATGTACTAGTAGATGCTGCTTAATAGGTACGGTCAGTTCTGCAATAATAGACTGATCCACCTGATGTGCTAAATAATCGATCGTCAAATGGACGGAGCCCTCAATCGCATTTTCAAGCGGAACAACGGCTGTTCCTATCTCACCACGCTCCACCGCATCCAGGCAGGATGGAATGCTCTCATAAGCAATGAATGACCCGCCATCAAATAAAGCATCCACCGCCATTTTTGTAAACGTCCCCTGGGGTCCCAAGTACCCAATCTGCTGTTCCGACATGATTTCCCCTCCAATTAAGCTCCTGAACTTAAAATTTCAACACGATCGACGAAATCGAGTTTATGGAGCTGTTGTAACAATTTCTCGATGCTTTCCTTCATTCCTGACGTATTTAAGGAGAGAGTCACATTGGCCTTGCCCTGAAGAGGGATTGTCTGGTGGATGGTCAGTACGTTACAGCCTGATTCCGCCACCGTCATCAATAAATTCGACAATGTCCCGCTCCGATCTTCTAAATGGAAGAAAAGGGTGATCATCTGTTCTTTCACCATGGCCTGGAAAGGAAAAACCGCATCCCGGTATTTATAAAACGCACTCCGGGATAATCCCACATGCTTGACCGCTTCATAAATCGAGCCGACTTTGCCTCTTTCCAGCAGCTCCTTTGCCTCAATCGTCTTCATCATCGCTTCCGGGAGAATATCACTACGGACTAAATAAAACGTTTCGTTATAATCCGCCATGACCTCTTCCTCCCTTCTTAATCCACAAATTCGAATTCATAATCCATGAGTCTTACCGTATCGCCATCTTTAGCTCCCCGTTTTCTGAGGGCTTCGTCCACGCCCATGCTGCGCATCTGACGGGCAAAACGATTGATCGACTGGTCCCTGGAAAAGTCTGTCCGTCTAAACAAGGATTCAATTTTCTCTCCATATAACACGTAGGCCCCATCATCGGCCCGTGTCACTTTGAATGGAGCTTCTTCTTTTTCAAACTTATAAAGAACACGTTCATCGACTTCTTCCAGTTCTTCTTCCTGCTTCGGCATTTGATCAAGCTTATCTGCCACCGCATAAAGAAGCTCATCCAGGCCTTCCCGTGTCACCGTGGAAATCGGATAGATGTCGATTTCCTGATCTCCGAGCTGCTCTTTGAAGAGTTCAAGGTTATCCTCTGCTCCAGGCATATCCATTTTGTTAGCGACAATAAGCTGCGGACGGTTCTTCAACCGCTCATCGTAGGAGGATAGTTCCTGATTGATCGTTACATAATCCTCGTAGGGATCACGGCCTTCCATAGCCGACATATCAATGACGTGAAGAAGAAGCCGGGTACGTTCTACGTGGCGCAGGAATTGGTGGCCGAGTCCGACCCCTTCGTGGGCTCCTTCAATCAGGCCGGGAAGGTCCGCCATCACAAAACTCCTGTGATCCTGACTTTCTACGACGCCTAAATTCGGTGCCAGTGTCGTGAAATGGTAATCTGCGATTTTCGGACGTGCTGCGGTGACGACTGAAAGGAATGTAGACTTCCCGACACTTGGAAAACCGACAAGGCCGACATCAGCAAGCAGTTTCAATTCAACCACGACATCCAGTTCTTCCCCTGGTTCGCCATTTTCAGCAATTTCAGGAGCCGGGTTTCTCGGACTTGCGAAACGAGCGTTTCCACGTCCCCCGCGCCCACCTTTGGCGATGACCGCTCTCTGCTTATGTTCCGTCAAATCGGCGATGACTTTATCAGAGTCCGCGCTTTTCACTGTTGTCCCCGGCGGTACGCTGATAACAAGCGGCTCGGCGTTTTTTCCGTGCTGCTTCTGATTCATTCCATTTTGTCCACGCACCGCTTTAAAATGGTGCTGGTACCGGAAATCCATGAGAGTGTTCAAGCCCTCGTCCACTTCAAAGACGACATCTCCTCCATTACCGCCGTCTCCACCGGCAGGACCACCTTTTGGTACATATTTTTCACGGCGGTAGGCGACAAGACCATTTCCGCCGTCTCCACCTTTTACAAATACTTTAACCTGATCGACAAACATTTGTATTCACCTCTTCATTCTATTGTCATTTCAATAGAAAGTTCTTTCCTGTCATAAATGGAAGCGACAAACCCTTCATCCTGGAGGGATTCCAGCACGGAATCGGGGTCGGGGAAGCGTCCATCCCATTCCCAGCTTAAACCGAGAGCCCCTTGTCCTCCACGATAAAGGGTCACAGTCCCTTCATAGAGTTCATCTTTATCCTTATACTTTTCCATTATTTCCATCATACGCCTGCCATAAGCAGCCAGTGTCTGATCATGACTGGATAAATCAAGCCCCTGCTCCAGCGAATAGGTGAGGCGGAACGACTGGTATGACCAGTTGAACGTGAGAAGCCATAACGAAAATTCATCCGCTTCTGTATTCAACAGTCTGCGTTCTTCCTCTGACTCTGCCTTCACAGTTTCCAGCAGATCCATCAGACGATCGTGCTTCCCAAGCGAAGCATACCCTTGAATCAATTGGATTTGATTCATCCAGTCATGACGCTTATGTCTAAGCAGTCCGATGATCTCTTTCTCCTCCATCGTTTCAACTCCCTCGAACACCCATAATAATAAAAAGTATAGCAGAGATTACAGCCGGCAAAAACAGTTCCGGTAAAATTCTGCCGGGAGCTTCCTGACGGTTGCGGAGCCTGGAAAAGCAGATATAAAAAAAGCCGCGCTTTGCTTTCTGCAATAAGCGCGGCTTTTGCTGCACGAAATTATTCGTTTACGCTTCCTGTGCTACAGGATAAACGCTGACTTTTTTACGGTTGCGTCCGTAACGTTCGAACTTAACAACACCGTCTACTTTCGCAAACAATGTGTCATCTCCACCACGGCCAACGTTGGCTCCTGGATAGATTTTCGTACCGCGCTGGCGGTAAAGGATAGAACCAGCGGATGCGTGCTGTCCGTCTGCGCGTTTAGCTCCAAGACGCTTGGACTCAGAGTCACGACCGTTCTTTGTACTACCTACACCCTTCTTCTGGGCGAAAAACTGCAAATCAAGACGTAGCATGAGTCTTCACCTCCTTATCGTTGGGATATATGAATATATTGATCGTAATCTTGTTCAATCGTTTGTAAGGAAACCTGCATGCCTTCCAAAAGCGTCTGGGCTTTCGTTTTTACCGGCTCCTGCAGATCGTCGGGGAGTGTGATTTTCAAATAACCACCCTCGCCCCCCTGTACAACATGAGGTTCGAATTCACAAAGGCTTACAATAGCATTGACGGCTCCGAACGAGACAGCTGACACAGCAGCACAGACTAAGTCATGGCCGTAGGGTCCGCTTTCTGCATGACCGGATATTTCAAAACCTGTAATATCCCCTTGTGAGCGAAACATGGATACTTTAATCATCCGGAACGATCCTTACGCGTTGATTTCATCAACGATAAGTTTCGTGTACGGCTGACGGTGACCCTGCTTGCGCTTGTAGTTCTTCTTAGGCTTGTATTTGAAGACAGTCAATTTCTTCTGTAGGCCTTGTTTTTCAACTTTAGCTGTTACAGAAGCACCGTCTACGTATGGAGCACCAACTTTTGTATCGTCTCCACCTACGAATAGAACTTTGTCAAAAGTGACCGTTTCGCCAGCTTCCACGTCCATTTTCTCAACGTAGATTTCCTGACCCTGTTCAACTTTTACTTGTTTACCACCAGTTTCAATAATTGCGTACATACCTGCACCTCCTCAATATACTCAGACTCGCCATTCAGGTACCGTTTCCGGTTTAAAACCTGTTCTGCGCGGTTGTAGCAGCGGGTGCTACTAGAATAACAAAATAATGTTACCACAGATCAAAACAAGTTGTCAACACGTGCATCACGGCTTTCCGCCACTTCTTTAATCATGTCGGAAGACCCTTCAAGCTCTATCTGCCAGCCGTGGATTTGGTCATCCACCCTGACAAACAGCTCCTGTGGAATTTTACTAGATACAGCCTCAGAAAACAAGCGTTTTTTTATTTTCAGGCATGCAGGATGCACGGCCAATAGGACAGCTTCTGTATCGCCAAGCTCCATCAATGCGCGCTCCAGCTGGTAAACCATCGTCTCATAGGTGAACGTATTTTCTTTCCGGACGGCAAGAAGGGAGAACGGCGGCGCCTCTTCCTTTTTCCTCGTCATCTCCATAAGCCCGAGTTTCGTAAGTCCATGGACGACTGTGGGGACAGGATCCTTCCTCATCTGCTGTCTCCATGTCCGCTCCAGCTTTTTGTTATGATCCGGATGATTCATCGAGATAAAATCAATCATAATGATCCCGGAAAGGTTCCTCAAACGGATCTGTCTTTGAATTTCCTCAACGGCTTTCAGATTCACATCCAGAGCCTGGGCATTGGAAAAAGAACGGCCTTTGAACTGGCTGCTGTTGACGTCGATCACCACCATAGCCTCGGTTTGTTCGATAACGAGCGTAATTCCCTCTTTCGTTTGAGCTTCCGGCTGGAGGAGAGCCTTTTGGAGCGTGTGGATCGGTACAGGCAGGTGCTGCTCCAGGTTTTTGGCCCATTGAACCCTTCCGGCCAGGGCCGGCAGACGCTTCTTCACACGGTTCGCTGTCTCGATGTCGTCGATGAGGACCTGATCAATGGAGGAAACCGGGAACTTCCTCAACCACTGGTCCGGCAGAAAATCCTCCTGCCAGATGCACCCTGGTTTCCCCGCCGCACCATTCACTGTACGCTTCCATTCTTCTTTTAAACGCTGCCATTCTTCCATTAAGGATTCTCTGGATGCATCTTTGGCTCCGGTTCGAACAATCATGCCTTCCGGTTCTTCAAGAAGAGGGCGAAACAAAGCCTGGAGTTCCGACTGTTCGGATGGGGACAGCTTTTTGGAGAGAGCCGTTGTTCCGCCATAAGGTCTGTAGACCATATGGGTTCCTGCAAGGGTCACATCTGCCGTTACTTTCGCTCCTTTTTCACCAGCAGGATCCTTCTCGACCTGGACGTACAGACGCTCTCCGACCTTCACTCTGCTTTCGATTTTCCCTTCTCCCCATGGAATCGAATTCCCCCGTAGAAATGCTTTTTTCTCTAAACCGATATCCACAAAGGCCGCCTGCAGTCCTTGATCGATTTGAGCGATCACGCCGCAGTAAATAGAGCCCGTGAGCGTACGCGCCCCGGGCCTGTCCATTTTATATTCCTGAACCTTTCCACTCTCTATAAGCAGCCCGGTTCGTTCTGTCGTTTTCGTCTGTATGATCAACGTTCGCATGCCATCCCTCTTTTTCAAGCAAATTGGCGGATGTCCTTAAACTTTAAATACGGCTGCTTATTTTCGAAATAAGCGCGCAGACATTCCTGTTCATCTACTATATAAAAGTGGGGCGCCTGTTTCAATATATACTTCACCCTCCGGTTGGGACGCACGTGTTTCACAGCATCCATGATCCGCATATCCGGAGACACGTGCTGGTATTCCGTCTTCATCCCTTCCCTGTCTTGATAGGCGCAGAAGAGCAGGTAGCGCATATGGCTGAACGCACGCTTTCTCCATTCCAGAACGTGTTCTGTAATGAGAAAGGCTGTGAGCAGGACGGCTGCAAGCGTCCACCGCTGTTCAAGGAACAACCACCCGGCCGCCGCTGTCAAAATGAGCGCAGAAAAAAGAAGCGTCCTTTTCAAGCTCTTTTGGAAGGAATACGCCTGGCAGAAGAAATAGAAGATGAGTTTGCCGCCATCCAGCGGCCATACGGGCATCAGGTTAAAACACAGGATCAGGGTGTTGTAAAACAAGGCCGTCGTGATGAAAGGGTGTGGTCCCGCACCCATTGCAATGCCGTACAGAAGAAGATAGATCCAAAGGTGCTGAAGGGGGCCAGCGAGGACGACGGCTGCCTGCTCTTTAAACGGGCGGGTGTGGTGTTCTTCACTGACAACCGCTCCGCCGAACAGCCAGATTTCAAGTTTTTCCACCCGCCAGTTGAAATGACGAGCCGTCCAAAAATGACCCATTTCATGAATGAAGACGATGGAGAATAAAAGAATAAAATCAAGAATGGCTCCTGTAAGAATAGCAGAGAAAGCCAGCAGAAAGAAAAGAGGGTGGATATGAAGCCAGCCGGCCACCCTAAGATCCTTCATTTACTTTGATCACCTGAACCGGGTCCAGGTACGTGTTGTCTTTTTCTATAGCAAAGAAAAATTCAGCCGTTTCTCCCTCTTCTGCTTTCACAGAACCGAGTCCACCCTGGGACTGAACATTTTCATACAAATACACATCGATCTCGGACAAATAGCCGTAGGTCGTTTCCGTGCCGTCCTGATGCTGCAGGACAACCGTCTTACCTGAGTCGGGGTCATTTCCGGCAAACACGACCGTTCCTTCTCTGACAGCGCGCACTTTGGAATCACTGGCTGTCGTCAAAATGATCCCCTTACCATCGTTTTGAAAAGGGGTTGTCACTGTCCCATTCACAGGCATGGCAAGAGGCTCTTCCACCTGCTCTTCTTTCGGTTTCATAACTTGCAGAGGATCACCAAACCGGTCATTATACCAGGCCGTGACTTTAGCAAACGGAAACTCATCCGTCATCTGTCCAGCTGCCCAGTCCGCTGGTGCTTTCAAGAGGGCTGTACTGGAATGTGTACCGGCGGCCATGACGGCAAATAACAACACAGAGAAGAATACCTGCAGGCCGATTCGGCTGCTACGGCGGTTTTCAACTGGTTCCCTTGGAGGCCCTCCATCATGATCATTGGTTATCAACGGCGGGAAACCGTGAACCTCTTCATCCTGGGGAGGCTGATAAACCGGCCCCTTCCGCGGCGCCTGCCGGTCCAGCCTCTTTTTCTTCCGGCCTGCTATATTCCTCCGTACATCCCTTATGTTCTTATTCACACTCAAACCCCTCTCTATGGCCCTTTTTTCTATTATTCTATGGGACAAGGGGTGGGTTTATTAATCCTTTCTCGCTTCTGAAGAACCGGTGTCGTTCCAGCTTCCTTCTCGACGGGACATGCTTGGATATAAAAAAGCTGTCGAGAGTATTCTCGACAGCTTTCAGGCCCAGCAGGATGACGCTGGTTCGTATTTTAGGTGCGCATTCCGAAGAACCGCTTCACTTTTGCAAGCACGCCTTTATCCTCTTCCAGACTTAACAGAGGTACGGTTTCACCCAGGATCCGGCGGGCAATATTTCTATAGGCTAACGACGCTTTGGAGTTCGGCTTCATCGCAACAGGCTCTCCACTGTTGGATGCCTTGATGACGGCTTCATCATCAATGACGATGCCGAGAAGATCAATGGACAACACGTTGACGATTTCATCCACATCCATCATATCTCCATTTTTCATCATGTGGTTCCTTATCCGGTTGATGACCAGTTTCGGCGCTTCCAGCTCTTCCTGCTCAAGCAGTCCGATAATCCGGTCGGCGTCACGAACACTTGATTTTTCCGGCGTTGTAACGACGATCGCTTTATCTGCACCGGCTACGGCATTTTTATACCCTTGTTCAATACCAGCGGGGCAGTCAATCACTACATAATCATAGTCCTGCTTCAGTTCCTCGACAATGGCTTTAATGCCTTCCGGCGTGACCTCTGATTTATCAGATGTCTGTGCAGCCGGCAGCACGTGAAGGCATTCGAAACGTTTATCGGTAATCAGTGCCTGTTTTGTTTTACAGCGCCCTTTTACGACATCCACGATGTCATAGATAATCCGGTTTTCAAGCCCCATCACAACATCTAAATTCCTGAGACCGATATCAGTATCAACTAAGCAGACTTTTTTGTCCTGCAAGGCCAAAGCGGTCCCCAGATTGGCAGTTGTAGTCGTTTTTCCGACGCCTCCCTTTCCAGAGGTAATGACAATCGCTTCACCCATTGATCATTCTCCTTTCAAAACTTACGAGATTCGGTCTCTTCTTTACAACTTCCTGTAACCGATCAATACGAATCTTCTGAAAGTCCTTATCAATAAACCCGCATTCCATATACACGCCCTCAGACTCATAGTCCGGGGATCGGCTGAGCTGATCAGCAATTCTCAGCTGACTGGGCTGCATATAAGCGGCCGCAATCACAGCAGCCGTATCCCCTTCACACCCGGCGTGGGCAATCCCTTTCAGACGCCCCATGACAAAGATGTTTCCAGTGGCATTCACCTGGCCACCGGGATTGACATCTCCGACAAGAAGCAGATCACCCTTCACTTCAACGACCTGTCCTGAACGGACAGTTCTGGCTACGGGAGTAATTTCTGTGTTTTCTTTCCAATCCAACGCTTCTTTTTTTGTCAAAACGTCCGATTCGATTTTATCTACGACGAGTTTCTGTTTTTCACGGACAACGGCAGAAAGTTCTTCTTTCTGCTCTTCTGTCAAGTAGCGCTTTCCGACTTGAATAATGACCCGGATCATCGGCTCATCTTCCGTGACTCCGTTCATGGACAGCTTATCCTGCAGATCCCGGAGGAGCCTATCGAATGAACACTGGTCATCCAATTTCAAGATCAATCCATCTCTCGTTCCTTTAATCATGATTCTCTGACCATTCGCCGACATTGGCAATCACCTCAAGACCTTAGACATTCACTACACTAAACGTTACTGATTTCTTCCGACCAATCGTATGCCCTCTCTTTCACGAGCGGATAAAGCAGGGTGAAAAAGATCATATTCGCCGCCAGTGTAGGCAGCAGACGAAGCAGACCATAGTCCACCCAGCTGATTGACGTAATCTGAACGAACGAATACACGATATAAAGAAGGGCATCCGCCAGTATGAGGCCGATGACTGCAAGTAAAAATGCGGCAGGGAAATTGGCGTGAACCAATTTTTTCAACCCGTGAACCACATAAATAATCAGGGTGTAGGTAATCATGTACACCCCGAGCACCCCTGTGTATACGACATCAATCAACAGGCCAAAGACAAGACCGTACCAGACAGCGTGGTACGTATGATCCTTATCGTAAAAGATCGCAATGATAAATAGAAAGATCAATATCCAGTGAGGAGTGATCAGGAGATCCGAATAGACAAGCTTTGCAGGAAGCAGGCTCATTGCCATTCCCTGCATCACAAGGAGGAAAAGACAGAAAAGCGGGATGACATACCGGCTCATGATTCATCCCCCTCCGCTTCACTGCTTGTATCAATCGTTTCCACTGAACGATCCACCACCATCACGTGGTTGATGTCGAATAAATCAGCAAACGGTTCCACATACGCGGTTTTTGTCAGACCATACTGATCATTCACCACTTCCTCGACCGTTCCAATTCTCAGGTTACTTGGAAAGACACCTCCAAGCCCTGAGGAAATAACCGTGTCCCCAGGCTCCAGCTCCTCATCAAGCTTGATGCCTTCAAGGAGAAGACGCCCCGATTCATCATCATAACCTTCGATCAAACCGAAGGCTTCTTCCTTATCTTCCCGGACTACCCAGGAGGAAATCTTATTGGAGCGGTCAAATCCGCTCAGCAGCAGTACAGTGGAATGGAAGGCTCCTGCGGATTTAACTTTTCCGACCAGACCGTCACTCGTCATGACCGCCATGTCCTTTTCCACACCATCTTCCTCGCCTTTGTTGATGGTCATCTGCTCAAACCACCGATCCGAGCTTCGGGCGATGACTGTCGCCTGAATCGAGGAATAATCGCTGAGCCCCTCCGACTTCCCGAGGGTATCCTGAAGTTCGTCCACTTCTTTGTTAAGACGCTGATTCTCCTGAATCACACCTTTATATTCAGACAGGCGGGTTTTCAACACCTGGTTCTGCTCGTATACGTTGAACATATCCTGTACGTTCTCAACCGTCGTATCTACGAAGCTGACCGGCTTATGAAAAATCGTCTGCATCCATCCGACCGAATCCTGAAGGAATTTTTCAGGAGTGCTGAGAGAATCCCGATCACGGATGGAAAATCCAATTAACGTGACAAGTACTATGAAACCAAGCAATACAATCATCAGTCTTTTTCTGCGGAATAAAGAAGGCATAACCTATTCGTTTACTCCATGTTCGCCCGGCTGGCCACATTGGGCTGTGAGCGGAAGTGATGGATGTATTCCAGGGATTTCCCTGTTCCGATGGCTACGCAGTCAAGCGGTTCGTCCGCAATAAAGACCGGCATATTGGTTTCGTCACTGATGACTGTATCGATGTTTTTAAGCAGAGCGCCGCCCCCTGTCAGGACAATGCCTCGTTCCATAATGTCCGCAGCAAGTTCAGGCGGGGTTTTCTCCAATGTGTTTTTCACCGTTTCTATAATCGAATCGACCGTATCTTTCATGGCTTCATAAATTTCATCGTTCTTAACCGTAATCGTCTTTGGAAGACCGCTCAAAAGATCGCGGCCGCGGATATCCATTTCCTCGATATCCTTGACTTCACCGGCGCCGCCAAGCTCCATTTTTACGTCTTCGGCTGTACGCTCACCGATCATCAAATTATATTTTTTACGCACATGCTGGATGATGTTGTCATCCATTTCGTCCCCGGCTACACGGATGGACTGGCTCGTCACGATCCCGCCGAGGGAAATGATGGCTACTTCCGTCGTACCGCCGCCGATATCGACGACCATGCTTCCTGTCGGCTCCCATACCGGGAGGCCTGCCCCGATAGCCGCAGCAAACGGCTCTGCAATCGGATAGGCTTCCTTGGCACCGGCCTGTTTCGTTGCATCTACAACAGCTCTTTCCTCCACCATGGTGATCCCGGACGGTACACAGACCATAACGTTCGGTTTGCTTGCGAACGAAGAACGGTTTTTCAAGGCTTTTTTAATGTAATACTTCATCATCTGCGCCGTCGTATCATAATCAGCAATGACCCCGTCCTTCATCGGGCGGATCACGTTTATGTATCCGGGTGTCCTTCCAATCATATTCCGCGCATCATTTCCTACGGCTTCAATCTCTCCAGTTTGAGAGTTTTTGGCTACGACAGAAGGCTCCCTGACGATAACCCCTTTATTTTTCAAAAATACAAGTGTATTCGCTGTACCCAGGTCAATCCCGAGGTCTTGAGAGAATCCAAAAATCCCCAATTCTATCTTCCTTTCTAAGAGCCCGCTTTCCTCAGGCGGGGGTGAGACATCCCCAAAATTGTCTGATTAGAAGAAGCGCCGATTTATAAGAAGATCCTATAAATGGCGCTCATCTTTTTCATCTATTCAATTATACGAAAAAACTACAAAAATAGATAGTGGTACAACAATCCCTATTAAACTTTTTCCAGAAACATACGAAAGCTTATGGTAAGACCATGAAAAGAAAGCGCGACCATTCATAGATAGCCTTTTTCTTTCAGGCTGATGAATGTACGATCACCAATAACAATGTGGTCAAGCAGTTCAATACCGATCATTTTCCCGCATTCTTTCAGTCGCTGGGTGACCTGAATATCTTCCTGGGAAGGTGTAGGGTCTCCGGAGGGATGGTTGTGGGCACAGATAATCGAGGCTGCGGAACGTTTCACCGCTTCTTTGTATACTTCTCTAGGGTGGACGATGGATGCATTTAAACTTCCAATGAAGATGGTCTGCCTGTGAAGCACCTGGTTTTTCGTATTTAAGAACAAGCAGATGAAATGCTCCTGCTTTAAATCACGCATTTCCTCCATAATAAAATCCGCTCCGTCTTCAGGACTCCGGATCATATAGCGTTCCACCGGCTTCATTTTGTGCATCCGTTTCCCAAGTTCAACCGCCGCCAGAAGCTGCACCGCTTTGGCGGCTCCGATGCCCTTGATAGCAGTAAGCTCCTCAATGGCCGCATCCTTTAACAGGGTCATCCCTTCAAAATGAACGAGCAGACGATTGGAAAGCTCCATCACGGACTCTTGTTTCGTTCCGCTTCCCAGAAGGATGGCGAGAAGCTCCTGGTTGGACAAGTGGGCCGGTCCCAGTTCAATCAACCTTTCACGCGGGCGGTCCTGCTTTGGAACATCTTTAATCATTACGTTTGGCGTAGTCAAAGATTCACATCCTTCCTCAATCCTCCCCAGGGAATAAGCTGTTAGTGGATGAAGATACCAAACGCTCTCAACTCCCGGATGACCCGGGCGATGGGGAGGCCGACAACGTTGTAATAATCACCTTTGATTTCCTTGACGAACAGGCCGCCCTTCCCCTGAATCCCATACCCGCCCGCTTTATCCCAGGGCTCTTTAGTGTTCAGGTAGTGATCGATCTCCTCGTCCGTCAACGTATAAAAGCTTACATCCGTCCCTGTCGTAAAGGTTCGTTTCTCCTCCAGGGTCCGCAGGCATACAGCTGTGTACACTTGATGCGTCCGCCCGCTCATTGTTTCCAGCATACGACGGGCTTCACCGGTATCAGCAGGTTTACCTAAAAGGTCTCCGTCAATCGATACAACAGTATCTGAAGTCAGCAGCACTTCTTTCTCGTTCAATTGCACAGCGACACTTTTTTGTTCCGCCAGAAAAGCGGCTGCTTCCTCGGCAGGCATGGCATGATCCAGCATTTCATCAGCATAGGAGGGGCGGATAAGCGGGGAAGCCCCCGCCATTTCCAACAAGGCTTTCCGCCGGGGGGATTGAGAGCCGAGCACAAGCGTCTTCATCACAACAAACATCCTTTCTATCCATGGGGTTACATGTATCATACTAAAAATAACCGGAAATGCAGATGACTGAAACATCCGTCTATTAGAAGTCCCTGATATAAAAAAGGAAGGGCTGCCTGAGCAAATTTCCTTTTCTCACTCTTCTTTTACAACGAACAGCTTATTCCAGGGATTTTGCGACTTTCAGCCAGTTCAGGTTGTTCTCATCCTGTGACTCCCAGTTCACAAGGGCCTGGCCAAGGGCGGAATCTTCGCCGGCTGCTTTGGCGATTTCCTTCCGCTGTGACTCATTGATTGAACCGAGGGTGTGGGTTTTCATCCCTTCCTGCAGCGCCGGAGGCAGCTCTTTCTCAATGGTCACGACCCACGGTTTCACATAGGTTTCGATACTTTTAGACTTCATCTCTTCTGCCATGTAGGCTGCCTCCTGCTTGGAAGAAGCACTTCCGACAAACAGAAAATACTGCCCGTCCCGCTTCCATATGACTGACGATATGGACTGGGCGTTCAAACGGCTCTGCCACTCGCCGGCTTTTCCCTCTGTAGAAAAAGCACCGGCCTGGACGATGTATGTATCCAGCGTGTCTGACGCACTGGCCGGCAGTTGGTTTTCAGCTCCTTCTTCTGCCCCCTGTACCTGTCCGGCCGGTGCTTCGGGAGAAGGAAGAGTTTCCGTCCCTGCCGTTGTGACATCCGTCAAGGAAACAAACATCCGTAACAGAACGAAACCAATTCCCAGGCTGAGCAGGAGGGCAATCACTGCCGTAGCAAGGACCGGCCGGTAGGATCCAGGGATCCGCCACTTCTTTTTCACAGGAAGTGGATAAACAGGAGTGGCCCGCTTATCTTTTTTCTTATCTTGATCCACAGCCGCCGCCTGTTCATTTTGAGTACGGACCACTTCGTTTTTTGAGCCGTTCTCAGGCCGGAATGAAATCGAAATTTTCTTTTTTGAATCCATGGTTATCACTCCTGCAACGTTTGTCCCAACCCTATCACAGAAGAAATAAAAACCATGCTTAATTTTGTCGGGGCCGCTTCGACAATTTCGGCTTATTCATAAGCTCCTCTTCTCTCCTTTTCCCCTGCAGTTCCTTGTTATTGAAAGCTTTGGACGTAGAACGCCAGTATAGCGTCACCATAATAAAAACTGATAACGGCCCCGGCCATGATAAACGGGCCGAAAGGGAAAGGCTGACGGCGGCTGATCACCTTGGCAGCCAGCAGAAATGTGCTGATCAGAGTTCCTGCTGTCACAGCCAGAAAGAACGTCAAGAGAGTCAACGGGCCCCCGAAAAACAAACCGAGCACGGCCAGCAGTTTCATATCACCTCCCCCCATCCCTCCACGGCTCAGAACAATGATTAAAAGCACGATTGCAAAGCCGGTACAGGCACCAAGCAGCGAGGCATACCATGGACTAAGAGGAAAAAACAAACGCAGAACGACAAACGCAAAGGCAAAAAACATCAGAAGCCGGTTGGGAATGATCATATACTTCACGTCGCTGACGGTCACGATGACCGCCAATGAAAGGAGGAGGACAGCCTCCAATACGTCCACCGACCACCCGAATTGACAATAGGAAAACAGAAACATGCCTCCTGTGATCAGCTCTACAGCAGGGTAAACCAGAGAAATGTGCGTTTGACAATGGCGGCACTTCCCTTTGGCGAGCGTGTAGGAAGCGAGAGGAATCAAATCTCTGGCCTGCAGCGTCGTCGAACAAACCGGGCAGGCAGATCTTGATGTGATAAATGGAGCGTTTTGAGGCAGTCTCACCCCAACCACATGAAAGAAAGAACCTAATATGGTTCCAGTGAGGAAAAAGTAGAAAGAGAAAAGGATATACATACGCGGATCTCCTTTTTCAGAAATGAATAGCCGGTGTAAAAGGAGAGAAGGGAGTTTGATCAGGCGGTGGGTTCAAAAGCAGAGGATCATAAAAATTATAGCCCACATCTCCGGTTTTGTCTCAAAAAAAATAAAAAGCCAGTCCAATAAAAATTTATTGGACTGGCTGCATCAAATCTTTATATCCCGCAACTCTGTTTCTCCCTCTTTGTTTCGCTCCGACGTACATCGCCCTGTCCGCCTGACGAATCAAGTCGAGGGGTTCCTCACACGGGTCAGGATAGGAGGCCGCACCGATGCTTGCAGTGACTTGCACGGAAACAGGCCCCTCTTGTTTCAGAATATGTTCAACTACGGTAAACGGATCCTCCGTAATGACGCCCTGGATATGAAGGGCGAAAGCAAGAGCCGCTTGTTCGTCGAATCCCGGCAGAAGAAAAACAAATTCTTCTCCTCCGTAACGGGCCAGTGTCATGTCCTCCCCGGCTGCTTCCTTTAAACGACCGGCGAGTTCAATCAAAATTTCGTTTCCGCTTTCGTGCCCATACGTGTCGTTCACCTTTTTGAAGTGATCAATATCCAGGAGGATCAGCGAAACCGGTTCCCGTTCATCTTCCTCATGCTTTAGGAACGACTGCTTTATAAAATCATCGAAATACCGGTAATTGTAAACGCCTGTCAGCGCACAGCGCTCACTTTCCTCTTTCGTTTTCTCATAGTGACGCGCATTTTCAATGGCTACACCGAGATAGTTGGCCAAAATGGACAATATGAGGAGCTGAAACTGCAAAAACGCCCGTTTTTGGTTCGAGTATACCGTAATCACACCAACCGTCTCGTTATTCCGGACGACCGGGACGGATAAGACACTTTCCGAAGCGTCCGGTATATAAGGACTTTCCAACGTTCTCCATTCTGTCCGTTTTTTGTAGTAGGCCCCTTTTCCAGCCTGGAGCGTATGACCACTCACACTCTCCCCTTTTTGCAAGGTAATCGGCGGAAACTCCAACGTTCCCGACCGGTCGAAAAAACGGATCAGTTTCAAACGGCCGCTTTCCTTCACATCAAACACATACAAATGATCCAGCGGAAGAAGGTCCGACATGTGATCGACGAATATGTTCAGCACCTCTGTCACGCTTAGCTCGCCTGTCAATTCATGGCCGATCCGGCTCGCCCGCTTCAAATACTCATTCACCTGACTGCTGTTATGGTACATCATCATCATGCCTGATATGAACACAAAAGGAATACCAACAAAGAAAATCCCACTGATTCCAAATGGGAGAAAGACGACGAACAGGACAAAACCGATCGGCAGCACCAGCCCCGCTGTCATCACATCCCATAACAAACCTTGATCCAGCCATTTGAACGGCCGTTTATACAGCCATTTGGAGATGGCCGATAGAAAAAGCTGGTTCAACACAATCTGGGAGACAGCATAGGAAACGATAGGAAAAAGATCACGAAATTCATCCACAGCCTCAGGACCATGTCCGCCCCCGAGTCCTTCATAAAGGAGCGCGGAAAAAACAGAGATCATCAGAAACATAAGCTGGTTGATGGGGATTCTGTACATCGTATGCCTGCTCAACCTTACTTTGATGAGCAGGGCACCTAAGGCAATTTGAGAAATGACTATTTCTGCAAACAGCCCGTAATGGAGAAATACGGCGAAAGCCACTCCCTGTGAAAAAAACACCGGGTGGTCTCCGATCCGCAGTGGAAACAGGGCTACAATGACCGTAAGCAGCGCAAATATCACCAGGTTGATCAAGCTTCCGGAAATCGCCGGCGTTTCCAAGTTGTAAATCAGTACAAGACCCAGGGGCCAGATGACCGCCCAGACCAGCCAGACACCAATAATTTTTTCTTTGGACATCGTATCACCTCTGCCTGTAAACGCCGTTCATTATAGTATATTTTACCATAAAACATTGAAAAATTTTCTATAAATTCCCACTTTTACAAGCATTACTTAAGAAATGACCGGACTATAGAGATAAAATAAAGTGAACCGGAGACGACAATAACGTCCTCCCCACCCGCTTCTGTCATTGCTTCACGGACCGCCTGCTTATAATCAGCAAAAGCTTCGGTATGGGGCACAGGGGAAAGTTCCTTCAAAGCCTCTGAAGATAATGCTCTTGGAAAATCAAAGGTGGTGACATAGAGGTGATCTGACACTTCCTTCAGCTTCCCCAACATTTTTTCCACCGGTTTATCTTCCAAAGCTGCATAAACCAACAGAATGCGACGGTCTGAGTAGTGGCGCTTCACTGTTTCCACAAGAGCATCGGTGCCTTCTTCATTATGCGCCCCGTCCACGATCGTCAACGGCCGGCGACGGAGCGTTTCAAATCTTGCCGGCCAGAACGTTTTCTCAATGGCTTTTCCATACTGTTCTGTTTCCAAAGGCACGCCCTGCTCTCTTAGCACCTCCGCTGCCTGGATCGCAAGCGAAGCATTGGTCACCTGATGGGGCCCGAGCAGCGAGCTTTTCCAAACAGGAGAGGTGAAGGTTGGACTGATGAAACGGAAGGTTTCCCTGCCTTCTCCACTTGCCAAATGATCCGCGTGAAATTCCTTCCCGTATCCGTACATACGGGCTCCACACTCTTCCGCTTTTGCAGCAATGACATCAACCGCTGCCTGCTGGGAGGCACCGGTGACAAGGGGGACTCCCTGCTTGATGATCCCGGCTTTTTCGCCGGCGATCTCACTGATTGTAGAGCCGAGGATGTTCATATGATCATGACCGACGTTCGTGATAACACTCAACACAGGATGAATGATATTTGTAGAGTCATACGTACCGCCAAGCCCTGTTTCCATCAGGACAAAATCCAGGTCCAACTGTGAAAAGTGCAAAAGAGCCGCAGCCGTAATCACTTCAAATTCCGTCGGTTCTCCGAGCGAGGTCTGTTTCAGTTCCTCCGACAATGGACGAATCTGCCCGACAGTCTCTGCAAGCTCGAGGTCCGAAATCGGACGGCCATTCACACTGATCCGCTCATTGAACGTTTCAATATACGGAGAAGTAAAAGTACCTACCGATTGACCCTGCCCCTGCAAGATATGCCTTAAAAACGAAACCGTGGATCCCTTGCCGTTCGTGCCTGCTATATGAACGGCGGTTATCTTCTGTTCTGGATGATCCAGACGCTTCATCATCCATTCCATCCGTTTCAAGCCCGGTTTGATTTTGAATTTTTCCCTTGCGTGTATCCATTGAACCGCTTCTTCGTAATTCATAGGTCTTCCCTCTCTTTAAAAAGAGGAGAGTATTCCGTAGAATACCCTCCTTCTCCTCTTATGCTTTCAGTTCTTTAATACGTGCTTCCACTTTCGTACGTTTATCGAGATAATCGGTTTCTTTCTTCCGCTCTTCCTCAACCACGTGCTCAGGGGCTTTACTTACAAAGCCTTCATTGGAAAGCTTCTTCTGCACACGAGTCACTTCCTGATCCCATTTCTTCCATTCGTTCTCCAGACGCTTGATTTCGTCTTCGATATTGATCAGGCCTGCCAGCGGCAGATAAAGTTCAGCGCCTGTAACAACGGCGGACATCGCTTTTTCAGGGGCCTGCAAATCGGTGGCGATCGTCAGTTCACTCGGGTTGCAGAACCTCTCTACATAGGAGCGGTTCTTCTCAAGCTCCTGAACAACATCCTCATCCTTCGCCTGAATGAGCAGCTGGATCTGCTTGGACATTGGTGTATCCACTTCCGCACGGATGTTACGAACGGAACGGATGATGGAAACAAGACGATCCATTTCCGCAACCGCCTGTTCATTATGGAAATCTTCTCTTACGACAGGCCATGATGCCTGGGTAATGGATTCCCCTTCATGAGGAAGGTGCTGCCAGATTTCCTCTGTAATGAACGGCATGAATGGATGAAGCATTCTCATGGTCTGATCCAGTGTATAAGCCAGAATCGAACGCGTAGTATGAATGCGCTGCTCATCTTCTCCGTACAATGGAAGTTTGGCCATTTCAATATACCAGTCACAGAAATCATCCCAGATGAAGTTATACAAGTGACGTCCGGCTTCCCCGAATTCGTATTTATCAATGTTGGTCGTCACCTGCTCGATCGTCTGGTTGAGTCGTGTGAGAATCCATTGATCCGCAACGGATTTTTCTCCGGATAGATCGATATCCTCAAATTTCAACCCGCCCATGTTCATCAGAGCAAAACGGGAGGCATTCCAGATCTTGTTTGCGAAGTTCCATGTCGATTCCACCTTTTCCCAGTGGAATCGCAGGTCCTGGCCTGGTGATGAGCCGGTGGACAGGAAGTAACGGAGTGAGTCCGCGCCGTATTTCTCTATGACATCCATAGGATCGACACCGTTTCCTAAGGATTTACTCATTTTACGGCCGTCAGCATCACGGACAAGCCCGTGGATGAGAACGTCGTTAAACGGACGTTCACCAGTGAATTCAAGCGATTGGAAAATCATTCGGCTCACCCAGAAACCGATGATGTCATAGCCGGTTACGAGAACGTTGGTCGGGAAGTAGCGCTGGTAGTCACTGCTGTCTTCATCCGGCCAGCCCATCGTTGAAAACGGCCAGAGGGCGGAAGAGAACCACGTATCCAGGACATCATCATCCTGCTTCCAGTTCTCCGGGTCCTTCGGCGCTTCCTTGCCTACATGGATTTCACCGGTCTCTTTATGGTACCAGGCCGGAATGCGATGGCCCCACCACAACTGTCTGGAAATACACCAGTCACGGGTGTTCTCCATCCAATGCAGATATGGTTTTTCAAAACGGTCCGGAACAAACTGAACGGCTTCCTCTCCTTTTTGAAGGTCAACGGAGGCATCCGCCAGCGGCTTCATATCAACAAACCACTGTGTGGAAAGATAGGGCTCGACTACAGCGCCGCTTCTTTCGGAGTGACCGACGGAATGCATATGATCTTCTATTTCAAACAGGACGCCCTGCTCCTGAAGATCTTTGACAATCTGCTTGCGGCATTCAAAACGATCCATACCTTTGTACGTCCCGGCATTTTCATTCATCGTACCGTCTTCATTCATGACGAGCACACGCTCAAGGCTGTGGCGGTTCCCGATTTCAAAGTCATTCGGATCGTGAGCCGGCGTAATCTTCACAGCACCTGAACCAAATTCCATGTCGACGTAGTCATCAGCAACAATTTCAATTTCTCTTCCCACAATAGGAAGAACCGCTTTTTTACCGATCAGATGCTTGTAGCGCTCATCTTCCGGGTGAACCGCAATGGCGGTATCCCCAAGCATCGTCTCTGGACGGGTCGTAGCAATTTCTATGGATCCTTCTTCATCCTTCAGCGGGTAGCGCATATGATAAAACGCTCCCTGGACATCCTTGTACTCCACTTCAATGTCCGATAAAGCCGTCTGTGTAGCCGGATCCCAGTTGATGATGTATTCCCCTCGGTAAATCAAGCCTTTTTCATATAAAGTAACGAATACTTCCTTAACAGCATCTGAAAGACCTTCATCAAGCGTAAACCGTTCGCGGGAATAATCAAGGCCGAGGCCGAGCTTTTCCCACTGCGCGCGGATGAACTTCGCATATTCATGCTTCCATTCCCATGCTTTATCAAGGAATTTCTCACGGCCGAGGTCGTGACGGGAAACCCCCTGTTCACGAAGTTTGGCATCCACCTTCGCCTGTGTAGCGATACCGGCATGGTCCATCCCGGGCAGCCACAGGACATCATAGCCCTGCATCCGCTTCACACGGGATAAAATATCCTGCAGGGTCGTATCCCATGCGTGGCCGAGGTGAAGCTTTCCTGTAACGTTCGGCGGGGGAATAACGATGGTATACGGTTCTTTGTCCGTATCACCTTCCGCTTCAAAAAATTTCCCATCCACCCAGTACTGGTACCGGTCCTTTTCGACAGCGGCCGGATCATATTTGGTTGGCATTGAAAGATCCTGTTCACTCATTCTGATCTTCCTCCTTTAATTGATATCAGTCATTACACTCTGCAAGGGGTTTACCAGACGAGAAAATAAAAAAACCCTTTCATCCAGTAAAAGGACGAAAGGGTTTGATTTCCGTGGTACCACCTTATTTCACAGGAGAGACTCCTGCACACTCACAATCATAACGGCTTCGAACCGGCTTCTCCTACTGATGTTCAAAGAAGCTGCATCAAGGGCGACTTTCATAATCAGGGTTCATGGAAAACTTCCACCATTTGTTTTCCTCTCTGAAAGAAATGATTACGTACTACTCCCTATCTAAGCATTTCACGTATAAAGACTATATTACATATTGTATATAGAACATACGTCTTTAGTCAACTGTCTGACAAAAAATATGCAGAAGCCCGCAGACAGGGCCTGCGGGCTTCTGGATTTAAGAAACGAGGTGAACAGATGAGCCGAATGTACCGCTACCGGCTGCCTCCATGGTGTAAGACGTGGTTGATTGTCATTGAAACCTCTCTGCTTCCGATTGTGATTTTCCAGGCTTTACGTACCATTTTCTGGCCGACGACCTTCGATATTTTCCTTCTCGGACTCGTCATCGGTCTGTGGCTGGCTTTTAAATACAAATGGATTTAATCAGGAATATACACAATCTGTCCAGGGGCTACATCCTCATCACAGCTGTTCACACGCTCCAGCTGTCTGACCGGAACATCATACTTCTCAGCAATGGATGTCAAGGTCTCCTCCCCCTGGGCAATATACATTTTCATCCGAGTATACGTATCCTCACGGTTCGGGAACAAGTGCTTGAAAATTTGTTTGATGCCATCCATCCCACCAGGGGCCGCCTCAGATTCACTGGACTCTGAGGATTCCTCCACACTGACCTCTCCCCAGTCTGACGTACTATCGGAGGAAGGCTGGATGTCATGGACAGCTTCCTGCTCTGTTCCGAAAAATTCAGGAAAGCTTTGTGATTTCTTGTAAAACCAGCGTCCGTCATCCTCTTGCTCCTGTTCTTCCTGTTCCTGTCCGTTCATCCGGAATACAGGGGCTTCTTTTTCGGGGACCGCCCGCTCTGCTTCCGGCGTTTCCTCCTTGAAGTTGACAGGTCCCGCCTGGACAGGCTCATCGAACGCATCATCATTGGCCGCTTCATTCCGGGCTTCCTCGACTCCGTTAATCGTGATTTGTGCGTGAAGGCGGAGCTGACGGTCAGCCGGCAGTTCATAATCAAACGTCTCAATATCAATCAGCACATCATCCAAATTGGAAACACGCTCCAACGGGACCCGTATTTCTACTGGAAAAGCGTGGGAAAAGACGTAGACACCATCCTCCTGCGCCTCGACACAGTCCATCACCCTTGCTCCCGAAGCTCCCGATGGCTCCGCTTCGGATTGAGGACCCGTCGGAATATATTCACCGCCGAGATCAACGGTCCCCTTCAGGCAGACTTCATCTCCGCGGTCTTCAATCGTAATATCCGGCTCCAAAGAAATACCAATCAGCTCTCTTACACCCTGTCCTTCCTGAAACCATATCGATTCATCCAGATAAAAGGAAAATACATTTTGTTTATTCGGCAATCCAGAGTCCCTCCCTAAGGTATTCCTGTTCTCTACTAACACCTTATGCGGAAGATATCGTTATATACATGAATGGGAGGAATCGCCGTAAAACATCCTGCTGCCCACCGGTCTTCTTTCAAAAGAAAACAGGCAGCCGATGATAACGGCTGCCTGTTTTCTAAAAGGGGTGTTTATTTAAGTGTTGAAAATACTTTGTTGACCGCCTCAATCGTTTGTTCAATGTCTGCTTCCGTGTGCTTCACGGAAAGGAACATCCCTTCAAATTGGGAAGGTGGAAGATAGACACCTTCCTGAATCATGCCCTGATAGTATCTCTTGAACATGTCCAGGTCAGATTGATTGGCCGTTTCAAAGTTATAGACAGGTTCGTTGGTAAAGAAGAAACCGACCATGGAACCTGCGCGGTTAACAGTAAGTGGAATGTCGTAGGTTTCGGCCGCCTTTTTATAACCTTCAATCAGCTGATCCACACGTTCACTGATGGAAGCATAGGCTTCCTCTGTCATCGCCGATATCGTCTGGTACCCGGCCGTCATGGCAAGCGGATTTCCTGATAACGTCCCTGCCTGGTAGATATCACCAACCGGCGCGACACGTTCCATGATTTCACGCTTCCCACCATAGGCACCGACAGGAAGTCCGCCGCCGATTACCTTACCGAGGCAGGTCATATCCGGTGTGACACCGTAATGGCCCTGAGCACTGTGATAGCCGACACGGAAGCCCGTCATAACTTCATCAAAGATCAGAACCGTGCCATTGTCTTCTGTCAGCTGGCGAAGCTCCTGGAGAAAGCTTTCCTTCGGAGGGACTACACCCATGTTTCCGGAAACCGGCTCAATAATGACCGCCGCCAGGTCATCCCCGTACTCTTCAAAGACATATTGGACACTTTTCAGATCGTTGTATGGGACCGTAATCGTGTTTTGGGCTATGGAAGCTGGAACACCAGGCGAATCAGGAAGTCCGAGTGTCGCCACCCCGGATCCAGCCTTAATCAGCAGAGAGTCTCCATGACCATGATAGTTCCCTTCAAATTTAAGGATTTTATCCCGGCCGGTATAGCCGCGTGCCACTCTCAAGGCACTCATCGTAGCTTCTGTCCCGGAGTTGACCATACGCAGCATTTCAATAGAAGGAACGCGCTCGCGAACGAGATCAGCCAGTTGATTCTCAATCTCTGTCGGCGCTCCGAAACTTGTTCCATGGGCCGTCACTTTTGTTAAAGCATCGGTCACCCTTTCATCGGCATGGCCGAGGATCAACGGGCCATAACTCAGGACATAATCGATATACTCGTTGCCGTCGACATCAAAGAGCCTGGAGCCTTCTCCTTTTTCCATAAAAATGGGATCCATGCCTACGGATTTGAATGCACGAACTGGAGAGTTGACTCCCCCGGGCATCAATTCTACAGCTTCCTGATACGCTTGTTTGGAACGATCAAAGTTTTTCATCGTCAGCACCTTCCTTCTTATGATTGGTCTTCCTTCAGCCAGTCTGCCGCATCTTTAGCAAAATACGTAATGATCAAATCCGCACCGGCCCGCTTCATAGCGGTCAGCTTTTCAAGGACGATTTCTTTTTCATTGACCCAGCCGTTCTGGGCAGCAGCCTTGATCATGGAATATTCGCCGCTGACGTTGTAGGCGACGACAGGCAGGTTGTAACGGTCTTTCACTTCGCGCATAATATCGAGATAAGCCAGTGCCGGTTTGACGATAAGGAAGTCAGCGCCTTCCTCGACGTCAGACTCTGCTTCTCTAAGAGCTTCCAGTCGGTTGGATGGATCCATTTGATAGGCACGGCGGTCTCCAAACTGAGGAGAGCTGTGAGCAGCATCGCGGAATGGTCCGTAAAAGGCGGACGCAAACTTCACGGCATAGGACATCACTGGAATATGGCTGAAGCCGGCTTCATCAAGTCCCCGGCGGATGGCTGCAACAAAGCCGTCCATCATATTGGACGGAGCAATAATATCCGCACCGGCCTGTGCCTGGGTGACAGCTGTCTGGGTAATGTAGGTTAAGGATTCATCGTTATCGATGTCCCCGTCACGAACGATGCCGCAGTGGCCGTGATCGGTATACTGGCACAGGCACGTATCAGCAATGACGGTCAAGGAAGGCACCTCTTCTTTAATCTGGCGGATCGCACGCTGGACGATGCCTTCTTCATTATAAGCTTCACTCCCGACGTCATCCTTATGTCCAGGAACTCCGAAGACGATCACTGAACGGATGCCTCGCGTCACAAGCTCCTCCATTTCGGACGTCAAGTGGTCAAGAGACACTTGATGGACTCCCGGCATAGAAGCTACTGGATTTTTAATATCCCGGCCTTCAACGACAAAAATCGGATAGATCAAATCATCTGTGCGCAGATGTGTTTCTCTTACGAGGGCCCTCATGGATTCCGTACGGCGCAGTCGACGGTGCCGTTTAAATTGCAGATCTTTCATTCCTATCGATTCCTTTCGTTCTTAAAATAGAAAACCATCTGTTCCACCATGTGTTCTATGGTATACTGCGGCGGAGTAAACACGCAGGTAAACCCTTCCGCCTCCGCTTTCCGGGCCGTCGTCGGTCCTATACAGAAGCAGGGCAGGGACAACCCACTTTCCCGGCTGCCCTTCGTCACCGCTCTAAAAGCCTGTATGGTGGACGGGCTTGTAAACGTTAAGGCATCCAGGTCCCCGTTCTCCAGCCAGCTGGTAATATTTTTCTGATTACTCGTCAATAACAGCGTATCATAAACGGTCAGCGATTTGAAAAACACGCCACGTTTACGAAAAGCTTCCGGAAGAACGTCCCGGGAACGGTTTCCCCGTATGTATAAAAGCTTTCCCGGATCCGGGTACATTTGAAAAAATTCCTCTTCCATTTTAGCCGCTTGAAAGGATGCAGGCAAAAAATCCGCTTTTCTTCCATACCTCTGCAGCGCCCGATCTGTTTTTGTGCCGATGACAGCCATACGGACCTGATCAGGAAGAACCAAGCCATATCTATGCAGCCATTTGAAAAAAAACTTCACGGCATTGGAACTGGTTAAAAAAATCCAGGAAAATTCGTGAAGTTCATCTTCTATGTGTTCGTTTTTCTGTTGATCGTTCAATTGAAAAGCGAGAAGCGGGGTGTGTCTTGGAACACCGCCCGCTTCCTCGATCCGCTCTTTCAACGGCGCCGCCTGGGATCTGCCTCTAGTAATGAGGATGTTCTTCCCCTGCAGTGGCGCGTCCATTACTGACCATACTCCTCTTTGGCACGATCAACGATTTCCTGTGCCCCCTGGTCTCTTAAAAGATCAGCCGCTTGTCTGCCGACTTCAATTGGATCCTGTCCGGTTACGGTTTCATGAAGGATTGTGTTGCCATCCGGCGTTCCCACTAAAGCGGTAAGGACGATGTCATCGCCTTTCCGGTACGCGTATCCACCAATAGGAACCTGGCAGCCGCCATTCAAATCGTGGAGGAATTTCCGTTCGGCCGCCACTGTCGTCTGCGTGTATTCATGATTCAGTTTCATAAGAAAATCACGCAGTTCTTTATCCTCTTCACGGCACTGGATGGCGAGCGCTCCTTGACCGACAGCAGGTACACAAACCTCCGGCTCCAAATACTCTGTGACGAGGTTGTCATCCCAGCCCATCCGCTTCAAACCGGCAGCGGCCAGAACGATAGCGTCATAATCTTCCTCTTTCAATTTCCTAAGGCGTGTGTCAATATTCCCGCGGATCCATTTAATTTCAAGATCCGGACGGACCGCTTTGATCTGAGACCCACGGCGGAGACTGCTTGTCCCTACAATGGCGCCTTCCGGAAGATCCTTCAAGGCAACGTGATTATTGGAAACGAACGCATCGCGGTGATCTTCACGGATCGGCACGGAAGCGACTGTCAACCCTTCGGCCACTACAGCCGGCATATCCTTCATACTATGGACAGCCATATCAATGGTACCGTCGTACATCGCCTGTTCGATCTCTTTGATGAACAAGCCTTTGCCTCCGACTTTAGATAACGTCACATCAAGAATCTGATCACCTTTTGTCGTGATGCGCTTGATTTCGAAATCGTAGGATGGATCAATCTGTTTCAGCTGATCGATCACCCATTCCGTCTGAGTGATGGCCAGATTACTCTTTCTAGAGCCGATAATGATTTTCCTCATGCTTGTTCCTCCTCTTTAAAAGTGAAAGTTGGATAGAGAGCTGAATAAAAAGAAATTGATAAGCAGAAATAAAAAGGCGGCGGCGTTAAATATGGAAATGGTCCGTCCCTGATACCCTTTAACCACCCGCAGAATGAGATAAATCATATAACCGATTAACACGAGGAAAGAGCCGAGCGTCTTAAAATCATACCAGTAGAACACATCTGTTGAAACATAGCCCCAGACAACCCCGAGAATGATAGCGATGAGGAGGAGGGGCACGCCTAAAATGACCGCAACATAAGAAAAATGGTCCAGCTTAGTTAAATCCCCGAGCCGGAACAATTTGGCATTCCATTTTTTCTTTTTTAACAGCCGGTACTGCAGTAAATACATGATGGAGAAAATAAAGGAAAGCGTGAAAAAGCCATAGGAGATAATCGCCAGGCTGATGTGGATGACGAGAAGCTCATTGACCAGCGCCACCCCTTCCTTCTCCATTACATTTTGAGCCCTTGTGAAAATATGAATAATCATAATCAAAAAACCGACAACATTCGTAAAGAATACGAGAAAATCCATCTTGAACAGCCGGTTGATTAATAGGGAAAACGTGACCAGAATCCACGTATAAAAATATAAGCCGTCATACACCGTCATGATTGGAAAGTTGTCGTTCATAAAAAACTGGGACAACAGAAAAACGCTTTGCAGAACCCAGACCATACTAAGCAACCAGAAGGCCGCACGGTTGGCCTTCCGGTTTGTCTGGACAAAATCAATAAAATACCCGATCAGGCTGAGTCCATATAGGAATAGGATCAGCTCGTACACCCATTTCAACTCAAACATGGAGCCGCCCCCCTCAGGAATGAATCATAGGGCTGATGATGGAAACAGAGTGATCGGCCTCTATATGACGCTCATTCGCTGAGCTGTTCTTTTTTTCCTGCTGCTGGACCTCTTTTTCCACCTGCTCTTCAATACCGAAGATCTGGGTGAACAGCTTCAGGGTTTCTTCAGAATCCGGCTGGGCCGCCAGTTCCTTGGCCTGTGAAATCGGTTCTTTTAACATTTGGTTGACGATACTCTTCGTATGCTTGTTCAACACTTTCCGTTCACGATCGGATAAGTCAGGCATTTTCCGTTCAATGCTTTTCATCGTTTCCGACTGGATGTCGAGGGCTTTGGAACGAAGCGCAGAAATCACCGGAACTACACCGATTGTCTGGAGCCACTGCTTGAACTCCACGATTTCCGCTTCCATCATAATCTCGATTTCCTCTGCGGCCTGCCTGCGCATTTCCAGGTTGGCATCTACGATTCCCTGAAGGTCATCAATATCATAGAGGAAGACACTTTCCAAGGATTCCATCGCTGGATCCAGGTCTCTAGGCACAGCAATATCGACGAAGAACAGCGGCCTGCCCTTCCGTTTCTTATGGACAGGCTCCATCATTTCCTTCGTAATCACATATTCGGACGCACCTGTAGAACTGATGACGATATCGGCATCAGCGAGTACCGTTTCCAGTTCATCCATCGTCCTGGCATACCCGTTAAATTGACCGGCAACAGTCCGTGCTTTTTCCAGCGTGCGGTTGATGACGGTCACTTTACGGACACCGGAGCCGTGAAGGTTTTTGGCGGCCAGTTCGCCCATTTTTCCGGCGCCCAGAATCACAATGTGCTTATGAACGAGGTCACCGAATATTTTCCGAGCCAGTTCAACAGCTGCATAACTGACCGAGACAGCGTTTTCACCGATTTCCGTGTCACTATGTGCTTTTTTCGCCATGGTGACGGCCTGTCGGAACAGCTGATTGAAAATGGTTCCGGTCGTGCCTGCATTCTGTGCACGCAGGAAGGCCTGCTTCATCTGTCCAAGGATCTGCGTCTCTCCGAGGACCATGGAATCAAGGCCGGAAGTGACGCGCAGCAGATGCTCGACAGCTCCATCTGTTTCATATATCGCAAGGTAAGAGGTGAACGCCTCTTTATCCACTTGAAACCAGTCAGCTAAAAACTGTTTAATATAATACCGCCCTGTATGGATCTGGTCCACAACGGCGAAGATTTCCGTACGGTTGCATGTAGAAATAATCACATTCTCCAGGACACTTTTACGCCCGTTCAACTGAGCCATAGCTTCCTCAAGCTTCTCTTCAGAAAATGTGAGCCTCTCTCGAATTTCCACAGGGGCTGTTTTGTAATTAAGACCGACGGCTATAATGTGCATTTCGTATACCCCCATTACACGTGCAGATTTTCTCCTGTAGTGTAGATTATAACATAAATAACGGAAGATTTTTTGTCCCAATTATGAACAGATCTTGAATCTGTTATGATAGGATGAAATAGAGTTATTCAATCAAATACTTATAATTATTAGATTAGAACGAATCTAATTTATAATTCGTTTGTAATATACCAAATCTACAGGAGAATATCAAGGAACAAACATTATCATTACATAATGACTGGATGTGAGCACATTGAATAAAAACCATACCCTGCTTGGGTTTCTCTTCATTGGACTGGGTGCGTATTTTTTTCTTCGTCATCTCAATATTCCCCACTTGCAGCCGTTTTACTCGTGGCCGTTCCTGCTCGTTCTGGTCGGCGCAGCCTTTTTATTTCACAGCTATGTGAGTAAAGATACTTCCAGTCTGTTTACAGGAACGATCGTTACTGGTTTCGGGATTCATTTTCTAGCTGTTGATCAACTGGCTTTCTGGCGCGATCACTGGGGCGTTTATCTCTGTATTGTCGGCGCAGCCTTTCTGCTTCAGTATAGAAAAACAAAAAAAGGACTCATTCCAGCCCTTGTCCTGCTCGGAACAGGAGCTTTCGTCCTTTTTTCACCTACAATGCCTGCCTGGATGCAGTGGATCAACCAATTCTTCCTTTTACTCGAAAGGTTCTGGCCTCTGGCCTTGATTGCCTTCGGTCTGTATCTTCTTAAAAAGAAACCATAAGGGAAGCAGAAAAACAAGGCTGTCGATGAATGTCATCGACAGCCTTGTTTTTATTTTACAGGATGGAACTTAAGAAGGCTTGTGTCCGCTCTTCTTTCGGATTTTCAAAAATCTCCTGTGGGGTCCCGCTCTCGACGATCTTTCCATCGTGCATATACACGACTCTGTCGGCCACTTCACGGGCAAAGCCCATTTCGTGCGTAACGACGACCATCGTCATCCCTTCCTGAGCAAGGGTCTTCATCGTTTGAAGCACTTCTCCGACAAGCTCCGGATCAAGCGCTGAGGTGGGCTCATCAAACAGCATGATTTCAGGCTTCATGGCCAGGGCGCGGGCGATGGCTACACGCTGCTTCTGCCCGCCGGACAAGCGGGACGGGAATACATCCGCCTTATCGCCGAGCCCGACTTTTTCAAGCAGCTGCTTCCCTTCCTCTCCCGCCTGCGCCTTGGAGAGCTTTTTCACCTGCAGCGGAGCTTCCATTACATTCCCGAGCACCGTTTTATGCGGAAACAGATTGAAGTGCTGGAATACCATTCCGACCCGCTGGCGCACTTCGTTCAGGTTATCCTTCTTCGGATTGATTTCTTTCCCCTGAATGTAAAGCTCTCCGCCATTTTTCATTTCCAGGAAATTGAGGCAGCGAAGCATCGTACTTTTCCCAGAACCACTGGCCCCGATCAATACGACGACTTCACTTTCCTTTACTTGAAAGTCAATATCCTTCAAGACGTGCAGGTCCCCAAAATATTTATTTAATTGATTCGCTTCAATCATATAATCAGACAATCGATTTCCTCCTCCATTAATCGCTGGCCGCCAGTTTCTTCTCAACAGCCCCGACAACAAGGGTCAGCAGGAAGACCAGAATCAAATACCATACCGCACTGACGAGCAGCCAGGTCATGTAATCAAAGGTATTCGCCCCCTGAGTGGTGGCGACAGCGAAAATCTCCGATACCCCGATAAATGCAGCCAGGGATGAATCTTTCAACCCAATAATAAACTGATTCCCCAGCGGTGGCAATGCACGCCTGAACGCCTGAGGCAGAATGATCCGGCGCATCGTAAGCGCCTGACTCATTCCGAGGGAGCGCCCTGCTTCCGTCTGCCCTTTTCCAATCGACTGAATCGAACCTCTGAATATCTCAGCAATATAGGCTCCATTATGGAAGGCAAGACCGAGCGCTACCGACCAGAACCCACTGATCATCCAGATTTCGGTCAGCCCGTAGTAGAAAACAAAAATCTGGACGATCAACGGTGTTCCTCTGACTACATAAATGTAGATATTCGCTATCCATTCCAACACTTTGATATCGGAAATCTTCATAAAAGCAAACATAAGTCCGATGAAAATCGCAATAAAGATGGATACAGCCGTTAAGGCGAGCGTCAGTTGAGCCGCTTCAAAGAACATCCCCCGGCTGCTGATCAATGAATCCCAGAAATGAACAACATTCAAATACATCTGCACCAACTCCTCTGTCATATGAAAAAGAGTACGCGACTGCGCACTCTTCACCTTCGTTTCTGTCTAACATCACGGTTTATTCAGGAGCCGTTGTGATGTCATCTCCAAAATATTCCTCACTGATTTCAGAAAGGGTTCCATTTTCTCGAAGTGTTTCCAGCGCTGTATTGATCTCATCTAGTAATTCTGTGTTTTCCTTCGATACAGCGACGGCCTGCTCGCTGCGTTCAATCATTTCCTTCGCCTCGATATCCAGTCCTTCACCGGAAGCTTCCTTTCCGGTCAGAAAATCGGTAATGACAGCATCGTGACGGCCCTTGGACAAGGATTGCAGGGCCACAACATCACTGTCGTAGGTCTTTATATTCTCCGTCACTTCTTCTGCATACTGACTGTATGTGGATCCCTTAGAAAGAGCTATTTCTTTGCCTTCCAGATCCTCAAGGGTTTCAATGTCACTGTCTGCACGGGTGAAAATCTGTGCACCTGAGTAATAATAAGGTGTCGAGAAGTCCACCTCCTGCTTACGCTCGTCTGTAATCGTATGGCTGGCGACCGCTGCGTCAAAACGACCGGTTTTCACCCCTTCTACAATACTTGCGAACTTCTGTTTCTGAGGACTTGGTTCAAGTCCCAGTTCCTCTGCAATGGCGTTGGCTACATCAATATCGAAGCCCTCCATCTCTCCATCGGCCCCTGTCATACTGAAAGGACGGAACTCTCCGGAAGCCGCAAAGGTAAATGTCCCTTCCTCCACCAGCTCGTAATCCGTATTATTTTCTGATGTATCCTCTGAACCACTGTCTCCTTCATCTCCGGAAGCTCCTTCTTCACTGCTTCCACAAGCAGCAAGGAAAAGCACCAGAGTCATGAATAACAGCAGCATTCCATTCATTTTCTTCATCAGCCCTGTATCATCCCTTCTCTGTTTGTCATCGTTCTGTAATATTAAAAGTATATCGATTTATCAAATATTTCCCAAAATTAGTGAGATTCTAAAAATGGGTATATAGAAGGGTACAGCGGATATAATGCATAAATACTACATATGCCTTATAAATACTCTATATTCCTCCTCTTTAATAGAAAAATACATAAAAAAACCGCTCTCCCATAGGGAGAACGGTCTGATTTTATACCTGCAGATGAGAGAGCATCGCTTTCCAGGCTTTATCTTTTCCTTCACCTGTTTCGGATGAAAATGGAATAAGGGTATCCTCTTCTTCCATTTCCAGCACCTCCTGAATCATTTTCAGCTGCTTATGGCGCTGCCCTTTTTTAATTTTATCCAGCTTTGTTGCAATGACCATCACCGGCACGTCAAAATGCTTCAAATAGTCATACATCGCCTGGTCATCCTCGGAAGGCTTATGACGGACGTCAATGATAAGCGCTGTCGCTTTCAGCTGTTCACGCTCGGCAAAATATTCCTCCATCATTTCTCCCCATTTGGCCCGTTCCTTTTTGGAAACTTTCGCATACCCATAGCCGGGCACATCAACGAAATGGAATTTATCATTAATGATATAAAAATTAAGCGTCTGCGTTTTTCCCGGCTTGGAAGATGTCCGGGCCAGGTTCTTTCGTTGAATCATCTTGTTAATAAACGATGACTTACCGACGTTGGACCGCCCGGCAAGGGCGATCTCCGGAATCGGTTGGTTGGGATACTGTTTCCTGCTCGCCGCACTAATGACGATATCTGCGGTATTAACCTTCATGTGCACCCTCCGCCAATGCCTGATCCAATACTTCATCCAAGTGTTTCACAGGGACGAAGGTCAAGCCTTCTTTAATACTGTCTGGAATATCTTCCAGGTCTTTCTTATTTTCATCAGGAATAATGATTTTCGTCAAGCCCGCCCGGTGCGCACTCAAGGATTTCTCCTTCAAGCCGCCGATCGGAAGCACACGGCCGCGGAGTGTGATTTCACCAGTCATCCCGACTTCCTTGCGGACAGGACGTCCGGTAAGAGCGGAAACAAGAGCGGTGGCCATCGTGATACCCGCTGAAGGCCCGTCTTTCGGTGTCGCTCCTTCAGGCACGTGAATGTGGATGTCATTCTTCTCCACAAATTCCGGATCAATATCAAGCTCAGCCGCGCGTGAACGGATATAGCTGAATGCAGCCTGAGCGGATTCTTTCATGACATCTCCCAGTTTACCCGTCAACGTCAAGTTGCCTTTTCCTGGATAGATGGACACTTCAATAGAAAGTGTATCCCCGCCCGCTGTCGTATAGGCAAGACCGGTGGCTGCACCAATTTGATCTTCAAGCTCTGCCCGTCCATAACGGAATTTTGGACGGCCGAGAAGTTCCTCAAGCATTTTTTCGGTGACGACGACGCGCTGCTTGTCACCGGCTACGATAATTTTAGCCGCTTTCCGGCACAATCCGGCCAGTTCTCTTTCCAATCCCCGGACACCCGCTTCACGGGTATAGCGGCGGATCAGTTTGAGAAGGGCTTCTTCTCTCACCTGCAGCTGGCTTTTCTTCAGTCCGTTTTCCTTAATCTGTTTGGGAAGCAGATGCTCTTTGGCAATCTGCTGTTTCTCCACTTCTGTATAACCGGCGATCGTAATCATTTCCATCCGGTCGCGCAACGGTCCGGGGATGTTGGCTACGTTGTTCGCCGTAGCTATGAACATAACTTTCGATAAGTCATAGTTTTCTTCAATGAAATGATCACTGAATGTCCCGTTCTGCTCTGGATCGAGCACTTCAAGCATCGCAGAAGAAGGATCCCCCCGAAAATCGCTTGCCATTTTGTCGATTTCATCCAGAAGGAAAACAGGGTTGACGGTTTCCGCCCGCTTCATTCCCTGAATGATCCGACCCGGCATCGCTCCGATATAGGTCCGGCGGTGACCACGGATTTCAGCTTCGTCCCTCACACCACCAAGAGATACTCGGACGAATTTACGATTGATGGAACGTGCGATAGACTTGGCCAGAGATGTTTTCCCAACCCCTGGAGGTCCGGCAAGGCATAAAATCGGCCCTTTAATCGTCTGGGTGAGCTTCTGGACAGCCAGATACTCCAGTACCCGTTCCTTCACTTTCTCAAGTCCGTAGTGATCTTCATCCAAAATACCTTCCGCACGGTTTACATCCAGGTTGTCTTCCGTTTCCTCAGACCAAGGCAGAGAAACGAGCCATTCGATGTAGTTGCGGATGACAGAGCTTTCTGCAGAACTCTGAGGCACCTTCTCATAACGGCCAAGCTCTTTAAGAGCAACCTGTTCCACCCGTTCCGGCATGGAAGCCTTGTCGATTTTCTCTTTCAGCTGAGCGACTTCTCCAGTTTTCCCGTCTTTATCACCGAGTTCATTCTGGATCGCTTTCATCTGTTCGCGGAGATAGTATTCCTTCTGCGTTTTCTCCATCGATTTTTTCACCTGACGACCGATCTTCTGTTCGATCTGCAGCACTTCTCGTTCATTGCCGATCAGTTCAATCAGCTTATTCAAGCGCTCTTTCACATTACGGGTTTCCAACACATCCTGCTTGTCCTTCAATTTAATCGGCAGGTGGGAGGAGACGATATCAGCCAGGTGGCTTGGATCATCCGTGTCCGCTACAGTGTTGTACGTTTCCTGTGTGACTTTTTTCGAAACTTTCACAAACTTCTCGAATTGTTCGAGCAGCATGCGCATCAATGCTTCTTCTTCGTTTTTATCTTCATGTTCATCTTCAATGATTTTAATAGAGGCCCGGTAAAAGTCGCCATCCTCACTGAATTCATCCATACCTGCCCGGTGCAGCCCCTCGACGAGCACACGGTTGGTTCCGTTCGGAAGCTTCACCATCTGCTTGACGCGGGCTACAGTCCCTACGGAATAAAGGTCTTCATACGCTGGTTCATCAATGTTCACTTCTTTTTGAGAAACAAGAAAAATTTCATTATCATCCATCATGGACTGCTCCAGGGCCTGGACAGATTTCTCCCGGCCGACATCCAGGTGTAACACCATGGACGGGTAGACAAGCAGTCCTCTGAGAGGAAGTAGAGGTATATTGTTTCTTTGTTTGTCTGTCATCTATTTGCACCTCCGATAAATGCGGATACGTAGTTTAATCATATAGAAATGTAAGTGGAAAGTAAACGAAACGATACCAGATGGTGCCAACACGCATAGCCCCGGCCTCGAGTCAGGCAGGGGAGCTTTCCTTATGGTATCCCTATTATAAGCAGAAACCACGGTTTCATGCTTGGGTCGAGCCTGCAAAGCCCCTATAAAAAAGCCGTGCTACAGTTATTCGTAGCACGGCTTTTTCAAGGGGAACCCCCTCAGGCGTTACGCACTTTCTTTCGGTGACTGTTTGTTGTCATCCTCTACGGTTCCATCTGTAAGCACAAGCTTTGGACGGCCGTTTTCCGCTTTGACTGTATCTTTCGTGATAATACACTTCTCAATATCATCGCGGGAAGGAAGTTCATACATCACATCAAGCATGATGCCTTCGATAATGGAGCGGAGGCCGCGTGCCCCTGTCTTCCGTTCAATGGCAAGACGGGAAATTTCACGAAGCGCTTCCTCTTCCATTTCCAGCTCAACATGGTCGATTTGAAGCAGCTTCTGATACTGTTTGACAAGAGCGTTTTTCGGTTTTGTAAGAATTTCAACCAACGCTTCCTCATCCAACTGCTCAAGACTGCCGATAACCGGCAGACGTCCGATGAATTCCGGAATAAGACCGTAGCTTAGAAGGTCTTCAGGCAGCACTTTCGTCAGAAGGTCCTTTTTCTCTGCTTCGTCCGTCACCTGCTCGGAGCCGAATCCGATCACTTTTCTGCCCAGGCGGCGTTTGATAATCTGGTCGATCCCATCGAAGGCCCCACCCACGATAAACAGGACATTCGTCGTGTCAATCTGGATGAATTCTTGATGAGGATGCTTCCGTCCACCTTGTGGAGGAACACTCGCCTGCGTTCCTTCAAGGATCTTAAGAAGCGCCTGCTGAACACCTTCACCGGACACATCACGTGTAATGGAAGGGTTTTCGGATTTACGTGCTACTTTATCGATTTCATCAATATAGATGATTCCTTTTTCTGCTTTCTCTACATCATAATCAGCAGCCTGGATCAGTTTAAGAAGAATGTTCTCCACATCTTCACCGACATAACCGGCTTCTGTAAGAGACGTGGCATCTGCAATAGCGAACGGAACATTCAAGATACGTGCAAGGGTCTGGGCAAGCAGTGTTTTACCGCTTCCGGTAGGTCCAAGCATCAGAATGTTACTCTTCGCAAGCTCCACCTCATCATTTTTCACTCCGGCGTTAATACGCTTGTAGTGGTTGTAAACAGCGACGGAGAGGTTCTTTTTCGCCTGATCCTGTCCGATGACATAATCATTCAGAATGTCACGGATTTCCTGAGGTTTCGGAACTTCCTTGAACTCCACCTCTTCTTCGTTGCCAAGCTCCTCTTCCACGATTTCTGTGCACAATTCAATGCATTCATCACATATATATACGCCAGGTCCTGCAACGAGTTTTCGGACTTGTTCCTGACTCTTTCCGCAGAAAGAACATTTCAATTGTCCTTTTTCATCGTTAAATTTAAACATACGTTTCACCCCTTAATAAAATGACGCAATCGTTGCGACTGAAGTTACTGATACGACGCCAACGTTTCGCTTCTTTTGCCCATCATACCAAATAAACTCCAAACACAAAAGCAATACCTTTTAGAGGTGTGCCGTCAATTCCTGCGACACCCTCATTATGTAGATATAAAACGCATAAGTCAAACCTTTGAGCATCTTAAATAGTATATGTAAAAACGCTTGGAAGTATCATTATTTTCCCCACAAACCACCCCGCCTAAACGGTGTTTCCGAAGAAAATATATGAGAAGACAAGGTACCCGGGCACCTTGTCTTCCACCAGTATTATTCAGCTTTGCTGTTTTCGACAAGAACGTCGATGGCTTTGCGGACTTTCAGATCTTCTTTGATCATGTCCGTGTTACCGCCAAGCATCTGCGTCAGCTGAGCAACATCTGTCTGGTACATGCCAGCCATGTTTTCTAGTTCAGCATTGACATCTTCGTCGGTTACGCCGACATTTTCCGCCTCGGAAATAGCTTCAAGAGTCAAGTTCGTTTTCACACGCTTCGAAGCATCTTCTTTCATCTGCTCGCGAAGGGCGTCTTCGTCCTGACCAGTGAACTGGAAGTACATGTCTTTCGTCATGCCCTGCATCTGAAGACGCTGTTCGAATTCCTGAACCATACGGTCAAGCTCTGTGTCGACCATGGCATCCGGAATTTCAACCTCTGCATTGTCAGAAGCTTTGTTTACAAGAGTTTCACGCTTCTGGTTGTCTGCATCGGTTTTCTTCTGGTCTTCCAGACGCGTGCGTGTTTTCGTTTTAAGTTCTTCCAGGGATTCGACTTCTTCGTCGACATCTTTCGCGAATTCATCATCAAGTTCTGGAAGCTCTTTGCCTTTGATTTCGTGAACTTTCACATTGAAAGTAGCTGCTTTACCAGCAAGCTCTTCTGCGTGATATTCTTCAGGGAATGTGACTTCCACTTCTGTTTCTTCGCCGGCCTGCTTACCAACAAGCTGCTCTTCGAAACCAGGGATGAAAGAACCGGAACCTACTTCAAGAGAGTAGTTATCCGCCTGGCCGCCTTCGAAGGCTTCCCCATCAACGAAACCTTCGAAGTCCATAACGACTGTATCGCCGTTCTCAATGGAACCTTCTTCTTTAACAACAAGCTCAGCCTGACGCTCCTGCATCTGCTTCAGTTCGCTGTCTACATCTTCGTCTGTAACTTCTGTACTTTCTTCTTCAAAAGTAAGACCTTTGTATTCGCCAAGTTTCACTTCAGGCTTCACCGTTACTTCAGCAGTGAAAATCAAGTCCTGGCCTTTTTCGATCTGCTTCACGTCAACTTCGGGACGGTCAACCGGCTCGATGCCCGCTTCGTCCACTGCGTTAGAGTAAGCTTCCGGAAGGATGATATCAAGAGCATCCTGATACAGAGATTCTACTCCGAAACGCTGTTCGAATAATTTACGAGGTACCTTCCCTTTACGGAATCCAGGTACCTGTACCTGTTTAACTACTTTTTTAAAGGCAGAATCAAGCGCTTTGTCGAACTCGCCTGCAGGTACTTCAACTGTTAATGTACCTACATTGCCTTCTTGCTTTTCCCATTTTGCTGACATAAAAAATTCCCTCCAACATCTATTCACATTTTCGTCCGGAGACGATGGTTTACTGATTCTATGACTCTGATTACATACGAATCTCTTTTGCAACCATTACATTATAACATAATCCCCGCTGCTTTCAAGGCGTGACCCTCATTGGTTTTTCTAGGAACCGGTCACGAAAACATAATGCTGCTCACACAGTTCAATTTCTGATTTATACCGGTCCACTTCTTCTAAATGGGGATCCGGTTTATATGGAAGCTGCAGGTATTCATGTCCGAGCTGTTTCAGCGCCTCGACGAGCAGCGGCACTTCCTCTTCATCAGGGAACAGCGGGTAACGAACATAACAGTAGTGAAACAGCAGGTTATTCACCATCTCGTACATGGTCGGGTTTTTCTGTTCCACCTGGCCGAGCCTCATCTGGATCTGCTTCATAATGTAATCATGCTGAAGCATCGATAAATGGCCGGGGACAATAGTCATCTCGACCCCGAATTTAGTCAGGGCCACTTCTCTATCCACACGTCCATCTCTAAACCATTCCAAAATCGAGGATTTTACCATGGGGTGTACGACTGGTTCCTGAAGGTAGACGATAAACTCCTCCAGATAATCATGGGGGTCCTGTTTCTTTAGTTGATCGAGGGTCTGCCACTGCTTATGTATGTGATCTGATTCCAAGGCTTCCTTGAAGGCGAGAGACAATTCCTTCCCCTGCTCCCTGCGGCTGTCTTCCAAAAGCTTTCTGCTCACTTCATACATCTGCCACAGCTGTGTACGGCTCTGATGGGGGATGTCCTCGGATTCAAAAACTTCATCGAGCAGGTCAATAATATCGCTGTAACGGCTGCTTTGGAAAAGGATCGTAATATAGATATGTAAGTAATGGTAATACTGGTCGATCGTTTCCTTCATCTGCTCCTGACACAATTCCTCAGCCTGATCAAAATGACCGAGCTCAATCCAGCTCATCAGGAGCCCTGTAATGACATCATGGCCGGCCTGATTATACTCAACAAGTGGTTCGAAGGCTTCAGCCGCTTCCTTGTAGCGCTTTTCCTTCAAAGCCTCCAGTCCCGACTGCTCCAGTCTCGATTTCCATCCAGGAAACATCACAAGGTTTCCTCTTTTATTCTCCATAAGACACCCTTCCCTAAAAAACGTCCTTATTTCCTTATTCTATCCTATCGCTGCTCCGTTCAAACCATCGTTCCTCAGCTTATTACGCTATACTAAAGCAAATACAAAAGAAATACAATTGAAATCCAGTGTCCCCTCCCCACTTTCCGCTATTCCTGTTGTTTAGACACGAACAAACAGGAATGTACACGTCCGCATCAATCGTATAGAAGAATAATTTCTTAATCCTCAATCAATTGTGCAAAACAGGTCTTTCTACTCATGATGAAACAGATTTTTTTGCTAGAATAAGTAAATGTCAATAAAATAATAACGAATCATACGCTAAGGAGTTGTATCGTTTTGTCACTGCTTGATGATCAAACCTTGCTGGAAACCTATCTGGAGTCTGTAAAGCTTCAGCTGGACGACGAATTTGTTCACTTAGTCACGCAAGAAATTGATAAACGATCCATCCAACTACCAACCGAGAATTCCACACATCTTATATAAATGGACGTGGAAAAAGGCATGCAGTCATCTGCATGCCTTTTTCATTTACTGATTAGAGGCTGTTCCTTGTTTCCCGGACATCTTCGCTAAACTCGGGATGACATTCTGCAATTGTCCGGCCTGACCAGTCATCATGCTGTATGTGGCCGCACCGATACCGACCGAAGCGATAACCGGCAGCCACTGCACATTTTTCTTTTCCATCCTGATCACTCCTCAAATCGGTTGGCTTAAAGCCTCTCTTATTGTCTGCACCCACCCTCCGACTATGACCGGCAATCTTTTGCGTTTCTGCCTTTAAATCCCTCGCATGAGTCTTCGTATAAGAAACACCGGCCATAGAACAATCCATCCAAGCAGATAAAACATATATACCGCCTGCTCCTGTTTGTCCTTCAGCACCGGTTCTTTTTTAAAAAAGCAGAAAAACACGCCGATGAACAGATATGTGAAAAGCAGCACATCCACCACTCCTTCCCTTCATAGCGTATGAGAAAAAGAGACGCTGTGACGCTTTTCCAAAGCAGACGTTTTCTTGAAATTCCTTAGAGGATCCCTGCATAAAATGGTATAATCATACATGAGGTGATACGTATGAGTGCCATCATATTATTCGACGGGGACTGCCATTTCTGCGACAAAAGTGTCCAGTTTATCATTCAAAGAGATCCACGCAGCCGGTTTCAATTTGCATCGCTTCAAAGTGACAAGGGACGAGAACTGCTTTTGCAGTATAACATTCCTGACGACACCGACAGTCTTGTGTTAATCCAGAACGGAAAAGCCCGTCTGGAATTCACCGCCGCTTTAACGATCAGCCGGCAGTTGAAAGGATTCTGGAAGCTTGCGTACTTTTTGATTCTGATCCCAAGACCGCTGCGCAACGCTTTTTACCGGTGGTTTGCATCCAATCGTTACAAATGGTTCGGAAAAAAAGACGTTACTTGTCCTATACCATCGCCGGATGTTCGTAAACGATTTTTATAAAAATTGATATAAATGGAGGGACCTGCCATCAGCGGTCAACAAGTCCAGCATCTGAAAATTACGTCCAAGGAGTTTACAAAACGCGCGGTTTTCATCACGCTCGGTGCCATCATTATGGCGGTAGGACTGGAAATTTTCCTCGTTCCTAATCAGGTCATTGATGGTGGAATCGTCGGAATCTCCATTATCCTGTCGCATTTGACGGAATGGAAACTCGGGCTGTTCATCTTCCTATTGAATATCCCATTTTTCTTTCTTGGATATAACTTGATTGGAAAAACATTTGCCTGGTCAACGGTGTACGGCATTGCCATCCTTTCAACGGCCACAACTGTACTTCATCCGGTCCCCGCCTTTACCGATGATATTCTGCTTGCGACATTATTCGGGGGATTTATCCTCGGGATCGGTGTAGGAATGGTCATCCGCTACGGAGGATGTCTTGACGGGACAGAAATCTCTGCAATTCTGATCAGCAGCAAAATCCCCTTTTCTGTCGGGGAAATCATTATGTTCATCAACCTGTTCATCCTTGGAAGCGCGGGCTTCGTCTTCGGATGGGACCGGGCAATGTATTCCCTGCTCGCCTATTTTGTTGCTTATAAAATGATCGACATTACGATTAAAGGACTGGATGAATCAAAGGCTGTACATATCATCAGCGATGAATACGAGAGCATCAGTGAAGCCATCATCCAGCGCCTCGGCCGCGGCGTCACCTTTTTGAAAGGAGAAGGAGCCTTCTCCAATGACGAGAAAAAAGTGATCTTCTGCGTCATCAACCGGTTGGAGGAAGCGAAGCTGAAAGCGCTCGTCCAAGAGCACGATGAACAAGCCTTCATGGCGATCGGAGATATCGCCGAAGTGCGGGGCGGCCGTTTTAAGAAAAAAGAAATTCACTAAAAAGAGGCGCTTTTCACTGCGCCTCTTTTCTATGGATGTCTCTTTCGTATGGATGGTTACGTGCCGCTCATCCGTAGATGTCTGTTGCGGGCACGGCCTCACTCGGAACGAGCGCTTTTCCTCACCCCTGTGTACTTCTTTTTCAGTCTCGGGATTCTTCTTTCAGCACGCGCCTTAGGATTTTACCCGCGCCGGTCTGAGGGAGGGATGTGCGGAATTCGACAAACGCCGGAACTTTATAACGGGCCATATGGGCTTTTGCCCATTGGATCAATGCTTCTTTCTCCAGTGCTGCTTCCTCTTTTAGAACAATGAACGCTTTGACGACCTCCCCCTTTGATTCATCCGGCACACCGATGACAGCCGCCTGGGAGATGGCAGGATGTTCCTTCAGTAATGCTTCGACATCTTCAGGGAAAATGCTGAATCCTGACGATTTGATCATTTCCTTCAGACGCCCCTGGAAATATAAATAGCCGTCTTCGTCGAAATAACCGATATCACCCGTATGCATCCATCCGTCCACCAGCACTTCCGCTGTCGCATCAGGCCTCCCCCAGTAGCCTTTGAAAACACCGGGACTTTTCACAGCGATTTCCCCTGACTCACCGAGGGGCAGCTGTTCTTTTGTTAATGGATCGCGGACAGCCAGTAATGACCCAGGAACAGGAAGGCCGACAGATCCGAATTTCACACCCTCACCGGGCATATAGGTGTCCACGGTATGCGTCTCGCTCAGACCGTAAGCCGCTTCATACAACGAACTGTCCGGCGCAAAAGAGCGCCAGCGTTCTGCCAGATCTTCTGTCACAGGCATACCGAAGCTCGTACACAAATTGAGCCTCAGAGCATCCGCTTTTTCCCCGTCCGCCACGGATAACACAGCCTCATTCATCGGGGCGATGCTGTACCACACCGACACATCGTAAGCAGTCAGTGCTTTGACCACCTGCCGGGGATCAAACCTTGCAAACAACACACAGGGGGAACCGGTAAATGCTGGGATGTTCACGCCCATCACCATTCCCGCGATATGACAGAGCGGCATCACCGCAAGCCACGTCTCTTCCTCTTCCACCCCATTCGCTTCCACAGCCGCTGCCGTTTTGTAAAGCGCATTCTCATATGTGAGCATCGCCGCTTTCGGTCTTCCGGTCGTTCCTGATGTGAAAGCAAGCAGTGCCGTATCATTCAAATCGACATTTTCAGACGCTTTTTGTGGTTCCGATTCGTTTACAGCATCGCTCCAGTGGGTTTCCTTATTCTCTAGTTTCAAATCCGGAACCCTCAAGTCACCCGGCACTTCCCATTCGGTATGCTCAGGGATATAATCTTCGTAAGAAACGACAAGAACCGCATGAAGATCGCTGTCTGTTTTTCTCACCTCACTTAACAGTTCCCCGCCGGTAAATAGTCCTTTCATGCCGACTTCCTTCATTAAATAGGTTAACTCGCTCGCTTTGTACATCGGGTTCAACGGACAGACAATCCCACCAATTGACTGGATGGCATAGTGGGCAATGATATACTGCGGGCTGTTCTGCATATAAAGCCCGACCCGATCCCCTTTTTCAAAGCCCTTCTGTGACAAAAATCCAGCCATCTTTTCAATATCATTCAAAAGCTCCGCCCACGTCAGTGTGGATCCATAATAAAAGTAAGCCGCCTCATGCGGGCGCTCCTCTGCGTGGTGCTGGACGTATACGAGAAGCGGGTGTTTTCCAAGAGGGTACATGTTCTCTATTTGATGCCGTTTCATTTCGCTTTTCATTCGAATCCTCCTTATGTGGACATCGGCCAGTCTGCCAGCCGTCTTTCACTTTTATCCGACGCCGTTCGTAAAAACCGAAGCAGAAAATCCCGGGTCTGTTCCGGCTCGATGATTTCCTGAATCAAGAACTTACCCGCGGCTTTCGCTGGTGAGCTGTCGAAGCTCCACTGTTCCAAATAAGCCGCACGGGCTTCAGAAGGATTGTCCGCCTGCTTGATCTGCCTTCCATAAACAACATTCACACCGACGTCGGGGCCGGTAAAGTTAATTTCAGCCTCCGGCCAGGCAGCCACCAGGTCCGCCCCCATGCCTGGACCACCCATGTTTCCATAAGCCGCTCCAATGCTTTTGCGAATGACGATGGAGTACTTGGGAACAGTGGATTTAGCAAGCGCCGTATTCCAATTCATAATCTTTGAAGGCATTTTCCGCTTTTCTGCCTGACTGCTGATCCTGAACCCGGGAGTATCGTGAAGAAAAATCAATGGAATATGATAGGAATCACAGAGGCAGATGAAATCCACCGCCTTATCACACTCCTCCGGCCCTGGAGCTCCCGCCATATGAAGCGGCTGACTCGCCACCACTCCTGTTACTCGCCCGTCCATACGCGCAAGACCTGTCAGGATTGCTTTTCCGTAAAAAGGTCGGTAAGCCATAAAGGATTCCGGATCGACAATCTCACGAATGAGTTTATTCATGTCATACGGACGTCTCATGTTCGAAGGAACAACAGCCGTTGCGTTTTCCCCTGAAGATGAGGGCGAAGGCACAGATACTTTAAAAGGAGGCGTGTCTTCATATGAAGAAGGCAGATAGCTGAAAAACCGCTTCATAGCCGTTATCGCTTCTTCCTCTGTGTCAGCGACGTGATCAATCTGTCCTGTATATGCCGCATGCATGTCAGCCCCCCCAAGTTCTTCGGCTGTAATCTCTTCTCCACTCGCCATCTCCAACATCCTCGGCCCGGCTACGGCCATTCCCGTTCCGCGCACCTGTGTGACAAAATCCGATGTCACGGCCATCCACGTCGGACCGCCGAAGCTGTCCCCAAGAATGGCGGTAAGGATCGGTGTTTCTCTGGAGTGATCCAGCAGACAGTTCGGAAAAAGCTTGTCACTGATTCCGTCTGAACCCATCCCGTCCGGCATCCGCAGCCCTCCGCCTTCACATAAATTAAAAAGCGGCAGCTTCCTCTTTTTCGCGTACTGATGAAAATACTCACTTTTACGGAGATGAACCTCCCCTTCCGTTCCAGATAACACACTCACATCCATCGCCTGAACGACCGCTTCCCGGCCATCGACACGGATCAAACCGCCGATCAGCCCATCGGCAGGCGTCCGTTCTTCCATTCCCGGGACAGATGAATGGGCAGATTTTCCGAGTTCAAGAAAGGTTCCGTAATCAGCAAGCAGGTGAATTCTTTCATGAGCAGTAAGCTTGATAGCCTTTTGTTCTGTAGAGGAATCGGTTTGTTTTTCGTTTGTTTTCATAAGAGCCTCCTTTAGATACTGACCGGTTGGTATGTAGTGGTCAAAAAAAATACAGGGTTTATATTTGTAAGTATAGGTTAATTAGTCTGAAAATTCAATTCTTTATGGTGCGCATCCACCATTACTATTAAAGTATATATAGGACCTTTATTTTACTCTTAATTAAGTAAAGTACAACTACAAGTTTATATTGCCCTTAAATTACAGTCATTTTCAAAACTATATAAAACACATCGATCTATCGTTGAATCTAAAATAGGGCAATAATATGATACTGCCCCATTAAGCTTAATTAGTATTAAGGATGTTACAAATAACTGGTAACCAAAGTTAGAGTATAACTGCTTTTTGGTATATATTAAAAAACCTTCACTAACCTTACAGAGATAAGAATTCAGCTGAACTTCCCACCTTATGATTAAGGTTTGTGTTTGAGCGAATCTCTTTCAAACGTTTCATGACATCATTTTCTCCTCTGCCAAAATAATCATGCAATTTACTATATTCTCGATAAAGTTCATCGTATATCTCTACATGATGAGGAATCGGTTTTATTTTGTCCTCTTTTAACCTGGCCATATACTGAGCCGCTTCCACGATATTATCGTAACCGCCTTCGTCCGACCCAGCCGCTACAGCACCAAACATAGCTGCACCCAAGGCAGGGGTTTGAATAGAGTCTGCAATGGTAATCGTTCGATTCGTTACATCTGCGTAGATTTGAAGAAGAAGTTTGTTTTTTTGCGGCAAGCCACCACACACATATAGCTCATCTACCTGTACACCATTTTCATGAAATGAATCAATTATTTTTCGAGTACCAAAAGCAGTAGCTTCAATTAAAGTACGATAAACTTCCTCTGGCTTGGTTTGTAAAGTAGCCCCTACTAATAGACCACTCAATTCCGCATCCACTAATACGGAGCGATTACCGTTCCACCAATCCAATGCAATCAATCCGGTTTCACCTGGTTGGTATTTGCTGGCTTGAGTTTCTAACCACTGATGAGTATTCATCTTATCTTGCTCTGCCTTTTCCTTTATATAAGAAGGAACGGCTTCATTCACATACCAGCCGAATATATCACCAACCGCTGATTGTCCAGCTTCATATCCATAGTAACCTGGGATGATACCATCTTCGACAACGCCGCACATTCCTTCAATCTCTACTTCTTCCGTTCCAAGTATCATATGGCAAGTCGACGTCCCCATCGCCATCACCATTTTACCAGGTGTCACTACTCCCATTCCGGGAACAGATGCGTGAGCATCAACATTTCCAACAGCTACTGAAATCCCCGGGGACAGACCCATGAGGGAGGCCATTTCTTCGGTCAGTTCTCCTGCCTTTGTACCAAGTGGAACCACTTCTCCACGTAATTTAGTTTCCGTCAAATTCTCCATCCGTGGATCCAATGCTTTGAAAAATTCTTTGCTTGGATAACCTTCTTGTTTATGCCAGATTGCTTTATAGCCAGCAGTACAACTATTCTTTATTAGATTATTCGTCAACTTGGATACTACCCAGTCCGTAGCTTCCATGAATTGATCGGTGGCTTCATAAACATCAGGAGCTTCATTAAGTATTTCCCAAATTTTCGCAATCATCCACTCGGAGGATATCTTTCCTCCATATCTAGATAAAAACTTTTCACCACGGCTTGCAGCGATTTCGTTGATTTTATTAGCCTCATCTTGAGCTGCATGATGTTTCCAAAGCTTCACCCAACTATGTGGGTCATGAGTGAATTTTTCTTTAAAAGACAACGGCTCACCAACTTCATCAATCGGTAATATCGTACAGGAGGTAAAATCTATACCTATTCCGATAATAGAAGTTGGATCCACATTCGCTTTTTTAATCACGGCGGGTACAGAGGATTTTAAAACTTCCATATAATCTCCTGGATGTTGAAGGGCCCACTCAAAATCTAATTTAATATTAGATTGTGGTAATGTATCATCTATCACTCCGTGTGGATAGGAAGTAACATCTTCTGCAATTTCTTCCCCTGTTGATAATGAAACGATTACAGCCCTTCCTGACTCTGTTCCAAAGTCTATACCAATGGTGTATTTTCCATTTTTCAATGTTCTTCCTCCCTTAACTACGATTGGCCATAGTAGGCTTTTGATCCATGTTTTCTTAAATAATGTTTGTCTAATAGATTCTCATCTATAGAATTGATTTGATGATCCAATTGATAGGTGTACAACGCCATTTTTGCAACTTCTTCAAGAACTACTGAATTGTGAAAGGCTTCCATGGGATCTTTGCCCCATGTAAAAGGCGCATGGTTATTAACTAGGACGCCTGGTATTGCGTCTGGATCCAAATCCCGGAAAGTTTCCGTAATCACCTTACCCGTTTCTTTTTCGTAGTCGCCCAGTATTTCTGCACTTTCCATAGGTCTTGTACAAGGAATCTTTCCATAAAAATAGTCAGCATGAGTAGTACCTAAAACAGGAATGGATTTACCTGACTGTGCCCAGCACGTTCCCCATAAAGAGTGAGTATGAACAACCCCTCCTATATTGGGAAATGTATCGTAAAGGACCTGATGAGTCGGCGCATCTGAAGAAGGTTTCCACTTTCCCTCTACCAGATTTCCATCTAAATCAATAACTGCCAAGTCTTCTGAAGATAATTCGGGATATGGGATACCGCTCGGTTTAATGACGATAAGTCCAGAGTCTCTGTCAATCCCACTCGCGTTTCCCCATGTAAAAGTGACTAACTTATATTTTTCTAAAGAAAGGTTTGCTTCTAATACCTCTTGTTTTAATTGATCGAGCAAGACAAACACCTTCCTGTTTCTGTGAATTTTTCATCATAACCCTAGAACATGCGCTTCCCTTCCTCTGAAATAAGAGGCTGTCTGAGTGACCAGGTATTCTAACTTTTCATGATTCGGTTTCATATTCATTGCAGGATAAGGGTCAGCTCCAGGGCCTAAAGGTTCAGGAGTTACGAACTTTCCTTCTTGGTTGAAACCTATTAAGTATAACGACATAATGATAGTATCTAAATCTATCATTCCATCACCGAGTGCACCTCTATTACTATCCGCTAAATGCAGGTTAGTTAATTGGGGGCCTGCTTGTATAATTGCTTCTCCTATGTGAGTCTCTTCGGTTTGCATATGATAGATATCTCCATTGATATGTTGGATCCCCTCATGTCCAACAGCTTCAATATAATATTGTGCATCTTTAACCGTATGAACAAAGCTTACTTCCGCAGCTCGGACCGGCTCGATAGCAGCTTTGATTTGATTTTGCAAGAAAAGATCCCCCAAATTTTCAAGCGTTGCAACACTTCTTTCAAATTCCATCTCATCGTACGCTTCAGGACGACCAACAGCCCCTGGAACCACCAGTAAATAATGTCCTCCAACAATATTAGTGAATTGTACTTCCCTTTTTATATAACCAATGGCATTCTGCCTGTTTCTTGGGTTATTACTAGATAAATCATTCTCAGATGAAAACATTCCACAAACACCTGAAACTTTCATATCATGCTTATTCAGAACCGTTAATGTTCGGTCAATTTCATAACCAAGATCCTCACCATAATGGTTTCCGTGCAGTTCAACATAGTTAATTCCTGCATTCTTCAAACGGACAACAGAATCTTCCAGGGATTCAAACCCGAACCCCCAGTTACTCCAAGAAAGATTCAATCTTTTTTCAAATAATTCAGGGCTCTTTTTTTTCAAGGCCAAGAATTTCTTCTTTATCTCTTCACTCTTGATTTGATAGTTCTGGTTCATACTATCCACTCCAACTAATGAAAAATAAATGATCCTTCATCAAAAAAAGGCACGACCAAAGGAAATATATACAGGTTTGGTCGGCCCTTTCTTAATATCAACAAACCTTAGAAGTCAAAATCTCCTGCGTTTTCCTTTGTAAAATCTGCAGGTGGTCCCATGATGACTGTTTTACCATCATCTTTAACTGAGATTTCACCGACATTTTCAATTTCCTGACCATCTTCAGGCATTTCCCCTCCTGCGAGCATTTTTCCAAGAGCAGCTGTCAAATAACCGAGCTTTTTAGGATTCCAAAGAACAGCAGTATCTAAAGAACCATCTTCCAGAAAAGGTTCTGAGTCATTAGGCAAAGCCGATCCTACCACAGACACTTCATCTTGTAGTCCTTTTTCTTGTACAGCTTGAGCTGCTCCAAGAGGTGCAGGAGTAGATACAGCTAGAACACCTTTCAAATCAGGATAGGATTTAAGTAGGTCAAGTGTTTTTTGGTATGCCACTTGCTGTTTTTCATCCGTGGGAATTTTTTCAGAAACAATTTCAATATCAGGATAATTTTCATCGAACTCTTTCTTAGCTGCGTCGATCCAAAGATTTAAGTTTGCTGCAGACAGCCCTCCGGTAAGGATAGCAATCTTCCCTTCCTCTGTTCCCATTGCTTCTACAAGTTTTCCAGCCATATGTCTCCCAAATTCTTCATCATCTACTTGCTTCACTGAAAGGTCGACTAATTCTTTATCAGCTGGTGTATCCCAGTCCATAACCTTGATGCCCTGGTCTTTAGCTTTCTTCAACACAGGCTCTACAGAAGCAGGGTCATTTGGAGCAACTGCGATAACGTCTGAATTCTTTGAAACCAAGTCTTCAATAACTTTAACTTGAGCTGAGGCATCAGCCTGGGTTGGACCTGTGTACTCTACATTCACTCCTAGCTCTTCACCAGCTTGTACAGCACCTGTTTCAGAAGCGTTAAAATAAGGAATACCGACAAGCTTAGGTACTACTGCAATATTCATTTCACCATCGTCTGAACTCTCTTCACCACCACTGTCATTAGAACCTTCTTCAGAACTCCCACTCGTATTTTCCGAAACACAACCGGCCAAAATCCCAACCAAAAACATCAACATCAACAAACTGAAGACTAATTTTTTCAATGTTTTACTCCTCCTATATAGTAATCATTTATAATACCTAGAAAACCCCACTAGGGTATCACCTGCATCAGGCTGCTTGACTAGCATTCTTTTGTTCTTGTTTTTTCTTGAATTTATCAGAAAAGAAATTCATGGTCAGAACGAGGATTAGAATACTGCCAATTACTACGTCTACTAATGAAGAGTGAAATCCTAATAAATTCAAACCATTTCTAATAAATTGGAAAACAAATACAGCGTAAATTGTTCCTATTACTTTTCCATAACCCCCATGAATATTTGTTCCCCCTAACACAGCAGCTGCGACACTCTGCAAAAGGTATGAAGACCCTAAATCCACCTTCACAGAGTTATAACGTGAGGTCATGATGATGGCAGAAATGGCTGCTAATAGTGCCGCATACAGATAGACCTTCATAAGTACTTTACTGTTTTTCACTCCAGAATAAAGAGTTGCAACTTCATTACTCCCATACATGTAGACTCTTCTCCCCCAGCTTGTTTTGCTAAGTAAGAGACCAGTTATGATAGCAAAGATTGCAAAGATTACGATAGAGAAAGGAACTAAGCCTAAGTAGTAACCATTCCCAATTAAACTATACGCATCTGGAAAACCAGAAATGGAACTCCCTTTGGTAATGGCCAATATCACTCCTTCAAACAAAACCATCGTTCCTAAGGTAACTAGAATAGGGGATACACCGATTTTGGATACAATGAATCCATTAAATGCTCCACAAGCTAGCGCAAATAAAATGGCCATAATGATCGCAGGGAAAATTCCAAAACCGTTCGTCAGCATCAACGCAGCCCCTACACCAGCTAAGGCTGCTATATAAGTGATGGAAAGGTCAATTCCACCTGTAACAATGACTACCATCATAGCAATAGCCAGCAAGCCAAACTCTGGTATTTGGAACATCATACTATTAATATTGTTCGAAGATAAGAATCCTGGTGCCAATAAAGCCATGAATAAAAATGTACCGAGAGCAATCAGTCCTAATATACTTTCTTTAGAAAGCTTCATATTATTCCCCTCCCTCCTAAGCCTCTACTTCAATGTTAGCTAATTTATCCTGAGAACGTTTATAACTAATTTGGTCGTAAGAAACAGCGATGACGATGATGGCGCCTGTAACTACATTCTGCCAATACGTATCAATACGTGCTAAAATCATTCCATTTTGCATAATAGCCAGTAACAATACACCTAATAATGTTCCATGGATACTTCCACGTCCTCCATGAATATTGGCCCCACCAAGAACAACTGCTGCAATTACAGTTAGTTCAAGACCTATCATGCCGTTAGGGTCTACAGCTTTTGTATAAGCTGTTTGAGCAATAGCTGCAATACCTGCTAAAAAACCCATATAAGCAAAAACGAAAAGCTTCACTCTTTGATAGTTAATGCCTACACGAACAGAAGATTGGGTATTACCACCGATAGCTAGAACAGAACGGCCAATCAGAGTATGTTTAAGAATGAACCAAGTACCAACAGCGACAATTGCAAGGAGATAAATCAAGATCGGTATGCCTAAAATTTCAATATTCGAGAAAGATAAGAAAGATTGAGGGAAGCTGGTACTATTGACGTAGTTACCATTAGTGATATATAGTACAAGGCCCGCTATGATATTTAAGGTTCCAAGCGTTACAACAATCGCTGGAATCTCAATTTTTGAAACAAGTAATCCATTGAAGAGACCCATCACTAATCCAATCACTGGAGCAAATAAAAATAACAGGAGAACAGAAATCCAACTATCAGGTAAAAAACCGAACAGATAACTAATACTTACGGCCACTGCTGTTGTTACAGCTGCAACCGATACATCAATATCGCTGGTGATGATAATTAAAGTCATTCCTATTGCTAATATCCCTATAACGACGTTGCCTTCTATGAGGTCCAACAAATTTCCGACCGTTAGGAAAACAGGGCTTACAAAGGTTAATATGGAACTGATAAGTAATACGATCGCCAGAATACTGAATTCCTTTTGTTTAAATAAAGATTTCACACTCTATACCTCCTGACTAACCTTTTCTTTTTCAATCACAACAGATTCGTGCTGTTTCCCATTCCCTCCAAGAGCGTAGTTCATGATTTTCTCTTGTGTTGCTTGATTTACATCCATCTCTCCTGAAATCTTTCCATTCCGCATGACTAAAATTCTGTCACTTACTGCTAATACTTCAGGTAACTCTGAGGAAATCATAATGACTCCGATTCCTTCATTAGCAAGTCTTCTGAGAAGTTTATGAATTTCTGTTTTTGCTCCAATATCAATGCCGTTCGTCGGTTCATCAATGATCAGAATTTTCGGTTGAGCCGATAACCACTTGCCGATGACGACTTTTTGCTGGTTCCCGCCTGAGAGTTTAGAGGCTGGCAATTCTGGCAAAGATGGACGAACATCAAGGGACTTTATATATTGTTGCGCCATTTCTACTTCTATCTTTCTATCAATGAACTTGAATTTGTTATTGAGTTTATCAATCACTGGTAGAGATATATTGTTGATGATTGATTGATCAAGTACTAATCCTTGTGTCTGCCTGGCTTCCGGTACATAGGCGACTCCCTTTTTGACCGCATCCTCAGAAGAACGGATATCCACTGGTTCGCCATGTATTTCAAGGCTGCCCTGATCCTTTTTGTTGATCCCGAAAATCGATTGTGCCAACTCTGTCCGTCCTGCACCGACTAAACCAGTAATGCCAAGAACCTCACCCTCTCTAAGCTGAAAGGAAATATCCTTAAAGTTTCCACTTTTAGAAAAATCTCTGACCTCAAAAATGACTTCACCAGTCTTTACTTGAGATTGGTTTTTTTCATAGGTCACTTCGCGGCCAACCATCAAATTAACAAGCTTAGCTTCATCTATAGTATCCACATCATACGACCCGACATATTTACCGTCCCTCAGCACCGTGAATCGATCCGATAACCTGAACAACTCTTTCAATTTATGACTTATGAAAATAATTGATATTCCTTGTGCACTTAACTTATCTACAACGCGGTAAAGTTTTTCAACTTCACTTGACGAAAGAGAAGAAGTGGGTTCATCCATGACGATAAGCTTGGACTCGAATGCCATAGCTCTCGCTATTTCAATCAATTGTTGCTGGGCAATGCTTAGTTGCTCTACTTTTGTATTAATATCAACATCGACCTCTAATTCTTTCAATGCTTTTTCAGATATACGCTTGATATTCTTCCAATTCACTTTTTTCCAGGCCTTCTTACCACTATCTCGTCCGATGTAGATGTTCTCTGCAACGGAGAGATTCGGAAATAAGCTTAAATCTTGGTAAATGATAGAAACACCTTTCAAAGTTGCATCAATAGGTTTTTTGATCTCAGCGTCTTTACCTTCAAAATAAAACTCTGCACCAGGATCAGGCTGATGAATCCCTGCCAGTATTTTGATTAATGTAGATTTACCTGCTCCGTTTTCTCCAATCAGGGCATGTACTTCTCCTTTTTTCACTTCCAGTTGAACATTATCAAGAGCTTTAACCCCGGGAAACGTCTTACTTATGTTCTTCATTTGTAAAATATAGTCACTCACTATGGGTAACCTCCTTAAAGAGTGGTTCCTTCAGATAGTTGATGTGTCAATCCTCTTTCCTTACAGAAGACTTGAACTTCCTCTAGAGTTGGAATTCCAGCTTGCGCCCCTAATTTAGTTACCTTGAGAGCCCCTACGATCGTTGCAAATTCAGCAGCTGTAACTAAATCATCTCCATTCGATAGACGGCAAGCTAACGCTCCTGCAAATGCATCTCCTGCTCCAACTGTATCAAGAGCTTGTACTTGAATAGAATTGATATGAGTCCATTCACCGCTTCGATACACAATCGACCCTTTATCCGCCATTTTAATAATTGAGTTCTTTACTCCCATACTTTCAAAAGCCTTGGCAGCTTTAATAGCTGAATCAATATCAATCACATCGATGCCAAGCATATGTTTCGTTTCTTGTTTATTCGGGGTGATGATATCGGCATACTCTAACGCTTTGACAGTAATCCCTTCCGCTGGAGCTGGATCCAAGATCACGTACATTCCTTTTTCCTTGGCTAATTGCATAGCTCTGATAACTGTATCTTGAGGTACCTCCATTTGAACGAGCAAAACATCACTCTGTCTCGAATTATTGAAGGCGTTTTCAACATCTTCCGTAAGCAAGTCATCATTGGCACTCCTCAGTACCAGCATGGTGTTCTCAGCTGTTCTATCAATGGTTATGATCGCTGTACCTGTCGCTAGATCTTCTGATTGTTTAATATGCGTGGTGTCTACTTTAGAATCTCTTAATGTTTGGATTAATTGATCCCCGTAATAATCCTTTCCTACTGCACCAATTAATTGGACCTCTTCACCTAATTTGGCTACAGCAGTCGCTTGATTGGCACCTTTCCCTCCTGAGAAGTAATTGATCTTCTTACCAAAAATCGTTTCTCCTCTCAAGGGATAATCATCTGTCAATGCCACGATGTCAATGTTTATGCTGCCAACCACTGTAATGGTCATAGTCAATCATCTCTTTTCATATTAAGAATTTGCGACGTTCCCTTTTGAAAGCCCTTCCAAAAAACTGTGTAAATTAGCCATAGAGTACTCCAAAGATTCACCTTTTCTGAATAAACATGATGTTCCGCACACCAACATATCAGCCCCTTTATTCAATACTTGAGGGATGATTTCGTAACTGATGTTTCCATCTACTTGAATTTCTATGGAATTTCCATTCTCTTGAATCAATTTTTTCAACTTCTTGATTTTTTCTAAAGTTAGTGGAATGAACTTTTGACCAGCAAAGCCAGGGTTCACTGTCATTAAAACCACATAATCCACAATGTCCCATACATAATCCAAATGATTAAGAGAGCTGGCCGGATTTAATGCAACACCTGCTTTTACACCGAGTTCTTTAATTTGGTTGAGTGTTCTTTGTAGATGAATAGTCGATTCAGCATGGACAGAAATCATGTCACAGCCTGCCTCTGCAAAAACTTTTATGTACCTTTCTGGTTCTTCAATCATCAAATGTGCATCGAAAATCTTGTCTGTGTAATGTCGTAACTCTCTAATCATGTCTGGCCCCATAGTAAAATTGGGGACAAACTTTCCATCCATTATGTCAAAATGAAAAAAATCAGCTTCAGCTTGATCAAGACGAACAATCGTGTCTCGGAGTTCTCCCATATTCGCACACATTAAAGATGGTCCAATTGATGTCATATCCCTCTCTCCCTACTAATAATTGATATTTTCTTATCCAATGTAAATTTTAGAATTATAAGAATATTGTTGATTTTTATTATAGCATCACATTTTGTGGTTTACAACATAAAATTGTTGTTTTTATCAAATCTGATTTGGTTTAAATAACATTATCGAGTTTGTTTATTGAGTTTTACAATTTCCTACCTTGAAAAGCCAAAAAAAAGCAGTCAATACTATGACTGCTCTCCGATAATCGCCCGGATTCCCTGAACATTCAACTCTTTAATCGTGTTGATAGAGACCCTATTATCTGTAATCAAATAATCAACAGCTGTTAAATCACATAAGCGAATCAATGATTTCTGGCCGAACTTGCTATGATCTACAAGTAAAATTAATTTTTCGGATATAGATAATAGTTGTTTTTTGACCGACGCTTGATCTTCATGAATTTCACTTATTCCTCTTTTAAAATCTACGCCTAAACAAGAAAAGAAGAATTTATCTACATGGTAATCCTGGACTACTCTTTCAGCAAAGTTCCCGACTAAAGACATGGACCCTTCAGATAAGTAGCCACCAATTAAAATGACACGGATACTCTGCTCACTTGCTAATTCTAAGGTTACTCCAATGGAGTTTGTTATTACTGTTAGGTTTTTTCCTTTGATATGCCTCGTCATCAATAAACTTGTTGTACTAGCATCAATCGCAATAATGTCCCCGTCTTCCACATAGGTAGCCGCTGTACGTGCGATCATTTCTTTTTCTTCCATATGTTTGGATTGTCTTTTTGGTACTGGAATTTCTGTGCTCATTTCTACTCGAATCGCACCACCATGAATTTTTCTTAATAATCCTTGTTTTTCAAGTCTTTCGAAATCACGTCGGATTGTCTCTTCACTCACATTAAACTGTTTGCTTAAATCCGCTACTCGTACCGAACCATTTTTATCTACTAAATCGGATATGTTCCTTTGACGATCATTTAAATGAAATAATGCTTCATTGTTTCCATTAGTTTTACCCACCATAAATACCCTCACGCCTTTATTTTTATTATTTTCTACACTACACCAAAACAACAAAAATTCAACATTAAAACCACAATTAATTTTGTTTTAATGTTGAATTACTTGTGTTTTATTGTGAGTAATAAAAAATGAATTGTTACTTTAAAATATCTACATATCTATAGTAACTAATTTAAGGGTAATTAATCAATGCATGGCTTGGGAAACAAAAAAACACCCCGCAGCTTCATTCTGAATTCAGCTGCAGGGTGGTACAGATTACATTTCAACTTTAATAACTCTAATACCATTTTTGCGAAGAGCTTCAGTCATGCTCTCATTAGTTTCTCGATCCGTAATGACACAATCGACCTTTTCTTTGTTATTGATTTGTGAAAATGCGCGAAGCCCAAATTTGTTATGGTCAACCATTATATAAACAAGGTCAGCAATATCCATCATTTTATTTTTGATAATGGATTGCAATTCATTGGATTCACTCATTCCGTGTTCTAAATCAAAACCTTTGCAAGAAATAAAAGCTTTTTCAACATGATAGGAATTCAGTGAGGACTCTGCGAGGGGCCCTACATACGAAAGAGATTTCTGTAGCAACTGTCCACCAGTGGAAATGACAGTGATTTGTTTTTTATTGCTTAATTCAATGGCGACTTTTATCGAGTTAGTCAACACGGTTATTGGTATATCACTAAGGCTTTTGGCCATATACCAGGCCGTGCTACTAGCATCTAATAAGATTTTATCTCCAGGATCCACCTGTTTAACAGCTTCCTCAGCTATTTCCTTCTTTTCTTTGACGTTAATGATTTCCCTCTCGAAATATGGAATTTCATTGAGGGCTTTATGCTGTGGTGCTTTAACAGCCCCACCATGACTCCTAGCAATTCTGCCGTCGCTTTCCAGTTTTTCTAAATCTCTTCGAATTGTTTCTTCCGTAACAGAAAAGATCTGGCTTAATTCTGTTACGCGAACACTGTTTTTTTCATTCACTATATCTACTATCTGCTGCCTTCGCTCAGCAACCATCATCTCTTCTTTCTCTCCTTCTAAGTGTCTATCAACTCTTTAAACACTCTGTAAGCATGATTCCATTCCTCATTATCTGCGGGAGAGTACGGGGTGATAGGGAAGGAATTCTTCACGATATTTCTGCTTTCCTGTAAGTTCTTTATATATCCGAGCCCTTTATATTGAGTTAGCAGGTTTCCAATCGATGTCGCTTCTATTGGGCCGGCGTAAATGGGCTTTTGAATAGCGTTTGCTGTAAATTGAGATAATAATCGATTTTGAATTCCACCACCAACCATATATAAACATGTGAACTTTTCATTTGTAAGTTTTTCTAATCTCTCTAAAACAAAGCGATATTTTAATGCTAAACTCTCTAAAACACAACGTAAGATCTCCCCTTTTGTTTGAGGAACTTCTTGATTTGTTTCAAAACAATATTGCTGGATCGCTTCAGGCATGTTCTCTGGTTTTATAAACCTTTGATCATCAGGATCGATCAATGCTTTAAAAGGAGGGGATTTTTCTATAGCTTCATTTAGTTGTTGATAGGTTACACTCTCACCTTCCTTTTCCCATACGCGCATGCACTCCTGCTGTAACCATAAGCCCATGATATTTTTCAACAAACGGAATGTATCGTCAACACCACCTTCATTTGTCATATTCCATTCCAACGCTTGTTTGGTTTTGATAGGTTGTGATACTTCCGTTCCTAATAACGACCAGGTTCCACAACTTAAATAGGCAAAGCTTTCTTCACCGACATGAGGGACAGCTACAACAGCAGAAGCTGTATCATGTTCTCCCACGGTCACAACCGGAATCGCTTCTTCAAGTTTCAATTCTTTACAAATCCTTTGTGTAACTTTCCCTACAACCGTTCCTGGCTTAACAGGTGCTTTAAAGATATGTTCTGGTAATCCTAATGTTTTTATCAAGGAATCATCCCAGTCCATTGAATCCGTATTAAACAGTTGAGTGGAAGTCGCGTTCGTCACCTCGTTGGATTTTACTCCAGTTAAAAAATACCGTAACAAATCAGGAATCATCATAAAATCTTCCGCTTGATGTAGAGCTACATTATCAGCTTTTTTCATTGCATATAAATGATAAATGGTATTAATAGGCATAAATTGAATGCCTGTTTTAGAGAAAATCTCCTCGGATGAAAGGAGGTGATTTACCTCTTCTACTAATCCATTAGTATGATCATTACGATAGTGATAAGGGTTAGCTAATAACTCTCCATTCTTATCCAATAACCCAAAATCCACCGCCCACGTATCAATAGCTAAGCTTTCAATATCATTATATCCTAGCTGTACAGCCTTTAAAATCCCTTGCTTAATTTCAAAAAACAAGCGAAGGATATCCCAGTGCAAGTGCGGCCCCACTTGCACTGGATCATTAGAGAACCTATGGATTTCTTTAATCTGTAATTCACCCTGTTCTAGGTGACCTATTACAGCCCTGCCACTGCTAGCTCCTAAATCAAAAGCGAGAACATTCACCAACTAGACCCGCCTTTACCTCTTGAGAGGATTTTTTCTTGATAACCGCTTGTAAGATAAGCACTCATAGGATCCACAGGTACTCCCAATTCTTCTCTTACTGCTTGTAATAGAGGCGATACATCAAACTCAAACGCTTTTCGAACCGCATTTTCTGCAGCTAATACATCCTGTTTTTCTTGCGCTTCAGCCACTTCATCAAGGTTGATCAACAAGGATTTAGCATATAGAGTTTGCACATTTGTAATGGACCTTATCATAGCTGGTATCTTAGGTTCGATGTTATGACATTGATCCAGCATATAAGAAATTTTGTCTGCTTTTGATCTGATTGAAGGGTTTACATCAAATTGAGCAGAGATAATCTGGAAAAATGTTAAAAATAGTTCATAAGGATTTTGTGACCCGGCAATCAAATCATCATCCGCATATTTTCGACTATTAAAATGGAAACCTCCTAACCTTTCTTCATCCAAGAGGTAAGCGACTATATGTTCTATATTCGTACCTTGAGCATGGTGGCCAGTATCCACTAAGACATCTGCTTTTCCACCTAATTTTTGAGCCATATTAAATGACATGCCCCAATCTGCCAAGTCTGTATGATAGAAAGCAGGCTCAAAGAACTTGTACTCGATCAACATCCTCATATCTTCATCCAAATCCTCATACATCTCTTTTAAGCATTCGTACATCCACTGCTTTCTCTTTCGCAGATCTGCTTGTCCAGGGTAATTAGTACCATCAGCGAACCATAGACTTAAATCTTTTGACCCCACTTGTCTAGCTATTTCCACACACTCAAGTAAATGGTCTGTGGCTTTTCGTCTAATCGAAGGATCAGAGTTTGTTACACTACCGAATTTATAGTCGTCATCTTGGAATAAATTCGGGTTTACAGCCCCAATTTTAACTTGGTGTTCATGCGCATGGGCTTGGAGTTGGTTATAATCATCTACCTTATCCCAGGGAATGTGGATGGCAACACCAGGACTGATCCCTGTATGTTTATGAACCTGAGCTGCATCCTCAATTTTTTCAAAAGGGTCTCTAGGTATTCCTTTTTGTCGGAATACTTTAAACCTAGTGCCGGAATCACCATATCCCCATGAGGGTGTCTCTATATTGAGAGCTTTGAGTTTTTCTTTGACGACTTCCAGTTGAATACCTCGATCTCCCTGCTGTTGCTCAAAAATCTGATAGAATTGATCAGTCATACAAAACACTCCTCCTTTATATCCCATATAATAAGGTTATCTAGAAAACGCTGCCGGTACTCCACCATCGACTGTAATCATACATCCAGTGGTCTTAGCTGATTTCGAAGATGCTAGGAAGGCGATAGATTCAGCGATGTCTTCCGGAAGTACATTCTCATTCAAAATTGTTCTCTTACGATAGTGCTCTTCTAACTCATCAGCCTGGATACCATAAGAGGAAGCTCTTTCTTCTTTCCATTCAGAATCCCAAATTTTTGATCCTCGTATGACCGCATCCGGAAGTACAGAATTAACCCTGATCCCATATTGGCCTCCATCCGCCGCAATGGTCCTTGCTAGATGGACTTCCGCAGCTTTTGCCGTACTATAAGCAGCTGCATTTTTCCCTGCATAGATGGAGTTCTTTGAACCGACAAAGACCATGTTTCCACCTAATGATTGATTCTTCATCAACTTGAACGCTTCTCTAGCTACAAGGAAATATCCTGTCACAAGCACATTGACATTTAAATTCCATTTGTCTAATGTAGTCTCTTCAAATGGACTAGAGCTGGCAAGACCAGCATTATTGACGAGAATATCCAGGCCACCATAAGTAAGTGTGGCTTTCTTGATAGCCTCTTCCACTTCTTCTTCCTTCGTCACATCCATTTTCACAGCAATAGCCCGTTCACTACCAAACTGATTGTTTAAATTATCAGCAAGTTCTTGAGCACCTTCCCAATTAATATCTGCCACAACGATATGCGATCCTTCATATGCTAGACGATAACAAGTAGAACTACCTATACCACCTGCTCCACCAGTAACAAAACTGATATGACGTGAAAAATCGGCTTCTGCAGGTGCCAAACTCAGTTTATATAACTCTAGCGGCCAATATTCTACAGCAAAAGCCTCTTCTTCTTTCAGGGATACAAAGTTTCCTAGAATCGTCGCCCCTTTCATGACTGAAATAGCCCGATGGTATAAGGATTCACTTACTTTTGCAGCTTTAATGTCTTTTCCAGTATTGATCATTCCAATACCAGGAATAAGTATGACTCTAGGTACAGGTTCAAACATCGTCTCATTTCCTGATTGGTTTTTTTCAAAATAGGACTTATATTCTTCTCTAAAAAACTCGACACCGTTCTTGATGCTCTCAATCAATTCGTGGGTATCCTCTTTTTGAGGATTCCAACTCACAAATAATGGAGCCCTTTTCGTGTGTACTAAGTGATCAGGACAGGCAGCTCCAACTTGTGAAAGGTCGTGAGCATTTTTACTGTTAACAAATTTCAAAACCTCTTCAGAATCATTATTGGTAACAATCATTTTGTTTTCAGTACTGACGAGTCCACGAATCACAGGAAGTACTTCAGCTAATGTATTCCTACGTTCTTTTTCTGTAAGGGATGTGTGTTGGGCGCCCCCGAAAATTTCTTGATTCCCGGACTGTTCTTGTATATATTTTTCAGCTTCTTGTATGACAGAAATGGTTTGATTGTAACTTTCTTCAGAAGTTCCCCCCCAAGTTACCAATCCGTGCTTCTCCATAATGACTAATTCCGCTTTCGGATTGTTCTTCACGCTCTCTGCAATCATCTTAGAAAGATCGAACCCAGGGCGGATATAGGGCACCCAAACAAACCTGTCTCCGTAGATTTTTTCGGCTACATCCTTCCCATTATCTGCACAAGCAATACTGATGATGGCATCAGGATGAGTGTGATCTACATGTTTGAATGGTAAGAAAGCATGCAGGAGAGTTTCAATAGATGAACGCGGGTGACTTGAATCAATCATACAATGACTTAAATAACGGACCATTTCCTCGTCTGTCATATGGTCTTCCGTTAAAAGCCGACGTATGTCATCCATTTTTAATGCAGTAAAATTAGTAGAGTCCATCGTAGCTAAGTCAGAACCACTACCCTTGACCCACATGACCTCTACATCTTCGCCGCGGAAATTCTTTTCAAAAGTCTTAGTTGAGGTATTGCCGCCTCCCCAATTTGCAATCGATCGATCTTTTCCTAAAAGGTTAGAACGATAAACCAAACTTGATAAACCGCTTTCAAAATTCACATTATGAGTGTCCCACAAATTTTCAACCAAAGTAAAACCTCCATTTAATTGTTTGTTTTACCTTAACATATTTTTGTTTTGTTTTGAATAATTTTGTTATTGTTTGTTTTTGAACATATCAAATATGAAACCAACATAGATAGGATATACAATAAATATAGCAAAGCTTGTAGAAGAAGTTCTCTATACTAAAACATCTAATAATACCTTAATACAAAAAAAGACCAACCCTTTGTAATACAAAGGGTTGGTCTTTTTTAGCGTCCCAGGAGAGATTCGAACTCCCGACCCACAGCTTAGAAGGCTGTTGCTCTATCCAGCTGAGCTACTGGGACAAATAAATATGTATGGAGCGGGTGAAGGGAATCGAACCCTCATCATCAGCTTGGAAGGCTGAGGTTTTACCACTAAACTACACCCGCATGTAAAGCTATGTATGTGTGTTTCAAAAGATATTTTCGAACGTCCTTTTGAAGCGGACAAGAATTATTATATTAGGGATTCGCTCATATGTCAACAGATTGCAGCAAAGAATTTTAATTCTTTGCTGCTACTGCTGTTTCCATGTAGAGATCGTCGATTTTCTGCCCGTTCACATGGTAATACTGCAGGCGGACGAGATCGAGATCCTCCCACTCCAAAATGGCGTAGGTCGGTTCTTTGCGGTCCCGTGGAAGTCTTGCGCTTCCCGGATTGATGAAGAGGGTGCCCTTCACCTTTTCCGCTCCTGCAATGTGAGAATGTCCGAAGCAGGCGATCTGGGCTCCAGCCTCTTCTGCTCTGTAGGACAGCGGCATGAGGGTGGATTTCACTTGAAACAAATGCCCGTGCGTAACGAGGAATGTGATGTCGCCGACAGTGAAAACCTGATCGTTTTCCATTTCGGGTTCGAAGTCACAGTTTCCTTTGGCATAATGAAAGCCTTCCAGCTCCTTCGATCCGTAGGAGAGCTCGGAGTCGCCACAGTGGATCATAGCATCCACGTCACTGTGACGTTCTTTCACTTCGATTACTTCGTCGGTTAGTCCGTGTGTGTCACTGATGATGAGTACTTTCGGCATCCTTCATCCCCACTTTCAGGATTGAGTTTTCAGCCAGTCTTCGATCTGCACGATGGCTTGATGACGGTGGCTGATGGCGTTCTTTTCGTCGGACGTGTGCTCAGCCATCGTCCGGCTGGAGCCTTCCGGGATGAACACGGGATCATATCCGAATCCTTGCTCTCCCTGAGGCTCCCCGGCAATCCGGCCTTCACACGTGCCGCGCTTCGTAAACGTCGCTTCTCCCGGTCGTGCGACGGCAACGGCGCAGACGAAACGGGCGGTCCGTTCTTCTTCGGACACTCTGTTCAGCTCGTTCAGCAGTTTAGCTGTGTTTTTTGCGTCATCTTTTTCTATTCCTGCATAGCGGGCGGAATAAACCCCAGGCTCTCCGTTCAGGGCATCGACCTCTAAACCGGAGTCATCGGCTACAACAGGAATGTTCAAAGCGTTCATCATCGCTTCTGCTTTAATGACGGCATTCTCCTCAAACGTTGTACCGGTTTCTTCAATATCGATGGAAGGATCATGATCGAGAAGAGAAACGACGGAGATGCCGTATTTGGAAAACATCTCGCGGAACTCTTTGATCTTCCCTTCGTTCTTTGTGGCGATTAAGAGCTCCTTCATGCTTTGGCCGCCCCGGCTTTCGCACGAATCACGTCCGCCCATTCTCCGATCGCTTCTTCCTGAAGCTTGATCAGTTCCTGGACACCTTCATCGGCAAGAGAAAGCATTTTCTGAAGCTGCTGCATAGAGAAGGTTGCTTCTTCTCCTGTCCCTTGAAGCTCTACGAATTCGCCTTTGCCGGTCATGATAACGTTCATATCTACTTCAGCACGGCTGTCTTCTTCGTAGCAGAGGTCGAGTACTTCCTTGCCGTCCGGCAGTACCCCGACGGAAATCGCCGTCAAGTAATCGGTGATCGGCAGCTCTTTGATGGATTTTTTGTTCACAAGCTTTCCAAGGGCAAGCACGACAGCTACAAAGGCACCTGTAATGGAAGCTGTCCGCGTTCCACCATCGGCCTGGATGACGTCACAGTCGACCCAGATGGTACGTTCTCCGATTTTATCAAGATCGACGACCGCACGAAGGGAGCGGCCGATCAGGCGCTGAATTTCCATCGTCCGGCCGGATACCTTCCCTTTGGAAGATTCACGGATGTTGCGTGATTCGGTGGCTCTTGGAAGCATGGCGTATTCAGCTGTAATCCAGCCTTTGCCCTGACCACGTAAAAAAGGAGGCACTCGGTCCTCAATGCTGGCATTACAGATCACTTTTGTATCTCCAAAGCTGATGAGTACAGATCCCTCTGGGTGTTTCACATAATCGGTTTCTATTGTAACGGTTCTTAATTCATTGACTTCGCGTTGATCATTTCGCATCAATGATGACCTCCTTTTTCTTCATCATTATCCTTGCCCATCTTAACACAAATTACATACGTGCGGGTAGTTATTCATGAACGTAAAAAGCGCTTCAAAAGTGATTCACTTCTGAAGCGCCGGGTTTTACATTTCTTCAGCACCGCTGATGTCGGTTCTTGAAACAGGTTCGGCGAGCGGCTCACCCGCTTCATTGATGACCTGCTCCGATCCTTCGACCTGAACTTCGACCGATTCCACATCATCAAGATCCGTCATGCTCAACACAAGACTGGCGAGGGCAGCATCAGACAGGGCCGGCTGATCTGATCCTGTCAGGATTTTTTCATTGAAGGAAAGGGCGAGGACGCCGTTCTCCAGCCGGGAGCTGACCATTTCTGCCCCTTCATGGAAGGGGTTGGTCAATGAGCTGCCGAGCTCAGGCCCTTCAAAAAGGGCTTCCACTCTTGCCGCATATTCATCACTGTCTTCAGCGACACGTGTGGTGACAGGAACATGGTACACCTGCTCCCCGTTCTGGGCAGGGAAGTAGACGGTAACGGCCTTACTGTTCAGCACATCCCGCTGCACGCCGACGTTGTTATTAATCCCGTCCGCCCGGGAGACTCCCTGGGAGATCGGGGTGCCGTCTACAGGCATGACTTCCTGCTCGTGTCCGTTGATCCACAGCTTAATCCGCTTCACGTTGTCAAACTGAGTGAGTGTGTAGGTCATCGCCTGAAGGATTTTCTCTTCATCCTTGGCTTCGTAATTTTTAAAGTCCTCCGACACATCGACGACAAGCGTTCCATTTTCCTCCGTATTCAACCCAAGAATTTCTGTTCCTGCCGGCAGAACGGCTTCAAACCCGTTCGGCAGCAGATTCGTGACCGGCCCATCCTTCACAAGGTATTCCAACGCCTGGGAAGCGACTTCCTGAGAAGCCGGCAGTTCCACCGTCTGCGGGGCGATCATTCCATTGGCATCCATTAAATAAAGCTCACGAGGGACGGTTGCTGTGGATTCCTGTTCTGTCGAATCCTCTGCTTTCTCTCCATCCTCCTCCGGTGCTGAACCATCCTCTTCCGCTTCCGGTGATGTTGTCACAGCTTCATCCGGAGCATCCATTTTCTCCAGCGACTGCTCTCCTTCAAACAGGCATCCGGCAAGCAGCCCTGTGCACATAAGAAGCACCAGAGCCGTCAAAAAGGATTTATAGCTGTATTTTCTCATTCTTTTCCCCCCTGAGATAGATTGTACTACCATGTATACGAGCCCTCGTTTGGAATAGACCAGGGTAATTTGGAGGAGAAAAGCATATGAAAAAACTCCGCCTGAATCAGGCGGAGCTTGATACGTGTTCCAGTTCTACCGATTTCAGGATCTGAATCGGCTCTTCAAACCAGCTGTTGGCGACGAGACGGAATTTCTCCATATCGCCGGTCGTGTAAAATTCATGCCTTGGTGTATGGTCATCGGTTTCCAGTGCTTTGTGATAGGCAAGAATCAGGCTCGCTTCACGGGCCGTTTCCTCACCGGAGCTGATCACTTGGATGTGATCCCCCATCTCGTTCTGGACTAGATCCTTGATGAGCGGATAATGGGTGCAGCCGAGAATCAATGTATCAATATGATTCATGTCCTTCAATGGCTGCAGCGTTCGGGAAACGATTCCTTCCGCTTTCGGTCCGGATAAGATCCCCTCTTCGACCATCGGGACAAACGGCGGACAGGCCAAATCGTTCACCCGGATGTCCTGATCAATGGAAGCAAGCGCCTGCGGATAGGCTTTACTTTCAATGGTCCCTTCTGTACCAATAACGCCGATCCGCTTGTTCTGGCTGACTTTGATGGCGGCACGTGCCCCCGGATCAATGACTCCGATGACCGGGATATCCAGTTCTTCCTGCAGCTCAGCCAGCGTATAAGCCGTCGCTGTGTTACACGCGACAACAAGCATTTTAATATTTTTCCCAAGCAGATAATTGACCATCTGCCATGTGAACGCCCGCACTTCTTCCTCTGAACGCGGACCGTACGGGCACCGCTTCGTATCCCCAAGATAGATAAAGGTTTCCTTTGGTAACTGCCTCATCAACTCTCTCGCTACCGTCAGTCCCCCGACGCCAGAATCAATGACTCCGATTGCCTGTTTCACTCTGCATCCCTCTTTTATGCCTTAATGTTCTTCTTTATCGATTTCAATCATGTTCCCGTGAAGGACGTGGAGCAGACGGTTCAGCGTTTCCACATCTTCTTCCGGAACATTTCTCAACACGTTTTCCAGGTAGTTCTGTCGTTTTTCGATCACTTCATGAATGATCTTCTGTCCTTTGCTCAGTACATGGATCCTGACGACCCGGCGGTCCTTCGGATCCCTGACCCGCTCAACCAGCTCGTTTTTCTCCATACGGTCGACAAGGTCCGTTGTCGTACTGCAGGCCAGGTGTATATGATTGGAGAGTTCCCCGATCGTTAAGTCCCCTTTTTCCATCAGCCACTGCAGCGCAACAAACTGCGGAGCTGTAATCGAGTAATGATTCAGGATAACTCGTCCTCTTTGTTTAATGATCCCGGATATGTAACGAAGTTCCTTCTCTACATCAGCGATCATGGATGTCTGCTGGGTTTCAGCCACATTCAGCACTCCTAACGAAATGACTTGATAAATATCATTGTGGTCGTTTCTCACTAAAATTTCAAGGTGAATGTATCCGGCGATACAAAAAAACCCTTTCAGGTATGATCATCACCACGTGACAGACCCTACCTGAAAGGACTCCCTCCATTCCACAGGCCAATGCCTCTGCTGCTTCATGGAATTAAAGCTCCAGTTCACCCATACGCAGCAGTTCAACCACTGCCTGGGAACGGCCTTTCACTCCTAGCTTCTGCATGGCATTTGAAATGTGGTTCCGCACAGTTTTCTCCGAAATGAAGAGCTCTTTTGCGATCTCCCTTGTCGTCTTATCCTGTACTAGAAGCTCGAAGACTTCTCGCTCCCGCTTGGTAAGAATTTGTGTTGGCCGATAGCCGTCCTCCTTCACAAGCGTACCCCTCCTTGTTGTTCCTGAGCTTTTCTTGAGGGGAATTATTTAGTCTTTGTATCGTATGAGGGGATTAGCCCCCGTGTGCTACGCTTTCATGATTTAGACACAAGCCCGAGTTCCTGGGCTTTGAAAAGGGCTTCCGTCCTCGAACGGACGTTCAGCTTGTTGAAGATGCCCGTGAGCGTGTATTCCACGCTCCGCTGGGACATATGGAGCGTCTGGGCGATTTCCCTGTTGGTGAAACCGGAAGCGACTTCCTTTAAAATCGACTGCTCTTTTTCATTCAAGGAGATTCCTTTGTTTTCAGCCGACTCAATCGTTTCCGCCGTGCAGGCTTCTGTCCGGCGCAGCTGCTTGAAAAGGTGGAGCGGAATAATCACTTCGTCTCTTAGAGCGGCTTTGATCGCTGTAACCAGCTGTTCACTTGCTGCAGTCTTGCTGACAAAGCCGTTGATATCCGCTTCCACAATCATATTGAAATGCGTGCTCAAATCAAATCCGGTATAGATCAGCATTTTAATATCCGGGAACGTTTTTCTGAGGCGTTTGGCCAGTTCAATGCCGTTCAGGCCTGGCATATACAAATCCAGAAGCAGCACATCGTAGGCTTTCTTTTCGAGGCAGCTTTCCAGATGGTCGGTTTCGTGGATGACATCCACCTGCATATCCCCCTCCTGCTCGAGCATCGCTTTCGTGCCTGCTCCAACCGCGGGGTGGTCGTCGACAATTAATACGTGAATCATACGTGCTGGACCTCCTTGTGTGACGGATAGGGGAAAGTGATGGTCGTCCTGAATCCTTCCCCTGGTGCTGTGGTGATTTCCAGACTTCCATTTAAACCGTTGACCCTCTGCTCGATTCCAGAAAGTCCGATATGGGAAAACAAGTCGCGCTTCATGGAATAATCCATTCCTTTTCCATTATCTGAATAGTAGAGAACCACCTGGTCCTTCTCATTGAAAAGAGAGAGTTTGACGATCTTCGCACCGGAATGCTTCATCGCATTCGTTAAAAGCTCCTGGACAATCCGGAAAATTCCGAGAATCCTTTCTTGATCCAGCTCTGATTCAAACCGTTCATGAGAAAAGTAGACGGTGAAATTGGAACGAAGCTGATACTGATGGATCAAATTCTTCAATGACTGCACGAGGCCGAGTTCTTCGATGAAGGCCGGCCGCAGCTCGTTACACGTTTCCCTTGTGAGGTGAATACTGTCCAGAAGAGATTCCTTATACATCTTCAACTCTGCATGAAGACTCGTGGATAAATCGGTCCGGTTGCGGATCAGGTCGTCCATTTTACGATACAGGTACAGCTGTTCCTGAAGCACCGTATCGTGGATATCGATCGACAGCTGCTTCCGCTGGTTCTCCGCAATCGTAAATAAGAGCCGGGACAGCCATGCCGGATACTTCTGCGTCTGATCGTTCCTCAATGTCCGGAGCTCCTTGACCAGGTCCTCAATCAAATTCATATTCTCTATTGCAATGTTGGCATTATGAGAGATGGTTTGTAAATACGTTTTTTCATCTCTATTTAACGTCGTGAAGTCTTTCTTTCCCCGGCACCAGAGCATCGTCATCTTCTCAAGCGACAGTCCGACGACGACCCCGAATCCTTTTTCCGTTTCAATGATGGATCCGATATCATAGGGTTGATGGAACAGGTGGTCGTCAAAATGGTCGACAATTCCCTCAGGAATTTCGTTGTAGACACAGTACATCTTCCGCTTATTGTGTTTGGAGAAAATGTAAATGTCGCGTACACTCATCACGTTTTTAATTTCATCCCTCACGACCTTCATCAAATCGACCGCATTGGACTGATCCTTCATGTCGCTGGCCAGTCGGTGCATACTTTCCTGGTAACTGTACCGTGCTGAAAAGAGAAACCGCTGCATACGGACGTCAAGCACTTCCTTTAATGATAAGAAAGCAATCAGCGCCGTGTGCATCAATAAATACAGCTGGATGAAGGACACCATCGATAAGCCGGATACGATCCACCCGATGGCAGCTGTCAAAACAAAAGACGGCAGAACAGAAAGGATAAAGTAATAGCGCAGGCGGTTCATAATGAAATTGATATCAATCAGCTGTTCCCGTGTAATCAAATACATGAAGGTGGCTGGAATAGCGATTAGAAACACGGCACCGAACTCCAACGACACAATGGTCACACCGGATACGAGAAAAGGAATCAGGTAAAGAAGAATATAAGGGAAAAACGCGACGGTCATCCCGATCGCCATATACTTAAAGACAGGTCCGACAGCGGCATGCCGGTAAATAAATACGCCCCTGTACACGATCACAAAGGTAATGATATACAACCCAAGCAGACACGTGAGCGGCACCAGTTGAAAGTAGGGCGGGTTTTGAAGAGTCACTAAATAATACGTATCCAGCAGGGAAACACCTGCCATGGCAGCGTATAAGAAATAGAGAAAGTTCTTAGAGAACCAGATGACCTTCAATTCCTGAAAATAATTGTGCAGGAAATGGAGAAGGATAACAGGAGCAATCAGGAATAAACTGGTATTCAAAACAAGACTATACAAGTCATCTCTTACAGCTCCACTGTTACTCAAATAAGCCGTAGCAATCGCCAGGAAATACAAAATCAGCTGTTCCGCCGAATACCGTTTAGGCACCCGTTTATGAACCAGATAAGAGATTCCTAGAATCGCCACAAAAAACAGAGCAGGAAGCAGAATATAAAACACCCAGTGCACCCGGCTGAACTGGTCGATATCGCTGTAACGGAGCACTTCTCCGGAAGATTCCACCCTGAAGGACTGGGCATTTTCCAGTTCGTTGAACATCGTAAGAGAATGATGGAGACCCGGATTCCCCCCATCCACAGAGAGAATAACAGATCCCGGCGGGACGTCCTGCCTGTCCGCCCAGCCCCCACTCTCTACATCGGTAATGACCCAGCCGCTTTCCTGCTGTTCAGCATCAATCCCAAGATAGGGCTGGGTTACCGATAAGATAATTAAATAGCACGCTGATACAATAAAAAAGGTCAAAACAATCCATTGAGACCATTTGAAGTTTTTCATACTACGGCTCACCTTCTTACTCGAGCGAATTTCAGTCACATCTATTATACTATCCTTCTCAAGTCCTACAACCCCTTTCACATATGGAAAAAGAAAAAGGACCCCGGTCAGTTCCGGGGTCCTTCGTAAAGACTTATACCTGCTTATCACTGCCAAAGAAGCTCTTGAAAGATTCAACGGCGGTATCACGGTTCAATGCAGCAATGGATGTCGTCAAAGGAATGCCTTTCGGACAGGACTGTACGCAGTTTTGTGCGTTCCCGCAGCCCATCAGACCTTCGCCATCCATAATCGTCTGCAGGCGCTCGCTCTTGTTCATTTCCCCTGTCGGATGGGAGTTGAACAGGCGCACCTGGGACAACGGTGCAGGTCCGATAAAGTCGGACTTGCTGTTTACGTTCGGGCAGGCTTCCAGGCAGACACCACATGTCATACATTTGGAAAGCTCATAGGCCCACTGACGCTTGCTTTCGGCCATACGTGGTCCAGGACCAAGATCGTATGTTCCATCGATCGGGATCCAGGCTTTGACCTTTTTCAAGGAATCAAACATCCGGCTCCGGTCAACAGCAAGGTCACGGTTGATCGGGAACGTGGACATCGGCTCCAGGCGGATCGGCTGTTCCAGCTGATCCACCAGCGCTGTACAGGATTGTCGTGGTGTTCCGTTAATCACCATAGAACAGGCCCCACATACTTCTTCCAGGCAGCCCATGTCCCAATAGACAGGGGTCGTCGCCTGGCCATCTGCATTGACAGGGTTACGGCGGATTTCCATAAGCGCAGAGATGACATTCATATTTTCACGATACGGAATCTCAAACTTCTCTTCATACGGAGACTGATCAGGATCGTCCTGCCGTTTGATGATCATCGTAATCATTTTATTTTCGCTCATGATCGTTACCTCCTTTATTTACTCTTCGAGTAGTCACGTTTACGAGGCTCGATTAAGGATGTATCGACATCGTCATAACGGAAAACCGGCTTGTTATTTTCTTTGTCGTAGCTTGCTACCGTTGTCTTCAGCCATTCTTCATCGTTACGATCCGGGAATTCAGGCTTATAATGGGCACCGCGGCTTTCATTACGGTTATAGGCCCCCTGTGTGATGACACGGGCCAGCTGCAGCATATTCCAAAGCTGGCGGGTAAACATAGCTCCCTGGTTACTCCAGCGGGATGTATCGTTGATGTTGATGCGTTCATAACGTTCCATCAGCTCAACAATCTTTTTATCCGTCTCCAACAGCTTGTCATTATCACGGACAACGGTCACGTTATCCGTCATCCATTCCCCAAGCTCTTTATGAATCTGGTAGGCGTTTTCGTCGCCGTCCATACTCATAATTTTCTCGAATTTGTCCTGCTCTTCTTTGACGGCTTTATCAAACAGAGCTGAACTCATATCGTCCGCAAGGGTTTCAAGACCATCCAGGTATTTCACAGCATTCGGACCTGCTTCCATACCGCCGTAAATGGAGGAAAGAAGTGAGTTGGCTCCGAGACGGTTGCCTCCGTGCTGCGTATAATCACATTCACCGGCAGCAAAAATACCAGGAATGTTGGTCATCTGATCATAGTCGACCCACATGCCGCCCATCGAATAGTGTACGGCAGGGAAAATTTTCATCGGAACCTTCTTCGGATCTTCACCGACGAACTTCTCATATATCTCAATGATGCCGCCAAGCTTAACATCCAGTTCCTTAGGATCTTTATGAGAGAGATCAAGGTATACCATGTTTTCTCCGTTGATTCCCAGTTTCTGGTTAACACAAACGTCGAAAATTTCCCTCGTTGCGATATCACGCGGCACAAGGTTTCCGTATGCCGGATATTTTTCCTCAAGGAAATACCATGGCTCCCCGTCTTTGTATGTCCAGACACGTCCACCTTCTCCACGTGCCGACTCACTCATCAGGCGCAGTTTATCATCACCGGGAATAGCAGTCGGGTGGATCTGGATGAACTCACCGTTGGCATAGTTCACACCCTGCTGATACAAGGATCCGGCAGCAGAGCCCGTATTGATGACCGAGTTGGTGGACTTACCAAAGATAATCCCGGGACCTCCGGTTGCCATAATGACGGCATCGGAAGGGAACGCTTTAATTTCATGGGTGCTCAAGTTCTGTCCGATCACTCCACGGCCGACGCCATCGTCGCCGATAATCGCGGAAAGGAACTCCCAGTTTTCGTATTTCGTTACAAGACCGTTCACCTCGTGGCGGCGGACCTGTTCATCAAGGGCGTAAAGAAGCTGCTGCCCTGTCGTAGCTCCCGCATAGGCTGTCCGGTGGTGCTGGGTTCCGCCGAAACGTCGGAAATCGAGAAGCCCTTCCGGCGTACGGTTGAACATGACCCCCATACGGTCCAGAAGGTGAATGATGCCGGGCGCTGCATCACACATCGCTTTCACCGGTGGCTGGTTGGCGAGGAAGTCGCCGCCGTAGACCGTATCATCAAAGTGCTCCCACGGGGAATCCCCTTCCCCTTTTGTATTGACGGCCCCGTTAATTCCGCCCTGGGCACATACAGAGTGAGAACGTTTAACGGGCACAATAGATAGAAGATCTACGTGAACCCCTTGTTCTGCTGCTTTAATTGTTGCCATCAAGCCGGCCAGGCCGCCGCCGACAACAACAATATTTTTATTTGTCATGATTGAAGCTCACTCCCTTAAGTACTGAAAATCTATAAAACTGCCATTGTTATGTTCATAGTTTTAAATTCCGTAGGCAAACTGAATCAACGTGCGCACTCCAACATAGGAAATGGCAACGAAAACGATGATGCTTACGTAGGTCATGATCTTCTGAGAGCGTGGTGACACGGTGATGCCCCAGCTGACAAAGAAAGACCACAGTCCGTTGGAAAAGTGGAAGGTTGTAGAGATTACACCGATTACATAGAACCAGAAGAAGAACGGCTCCGTTAAAATCCCTTCCATCAACTGGTAGTTAAGATCCGCCCATCCAAAACCGATGGCGATCCGTGTCTCCCAGACGTGCCACGCGATAAAGATCAGCGTAACAATCCCTGTGATTCTTTGGAAAATGAACATCCAGTTCCGGAAATATCCGAAATTAGACAAGTTGCTTTTGGCTGTAAAGGCAATATACACACCATAAATTGCGTGAAACAACAGTGGTAGGAAAATGATAAATGTTTCCAGCACATACCGATAAGGCAGACTCTCCATGAAGTGTGCCGCATCATTGAATGCCTGTGGACCACGTGTTGCAAAATAGTTTACAGTCAAGTGCTGAATCAAAAAGATCCCGATTGGAATAACTCCCAGTAATGAATGTAGTCTTCGATTGACGTATCCGCGCGTTCCCGCCATATTTACCCCCCTCAAGATAGTAACAGATTGAATATGGACATTTTTCAGACAGTTAAGCGCTTTAATTCCGCTTAAAAAAATTATAGGAAAAGCCCCATTCCCTAAACTCGTCTGACGAATGTACAATTTGTGACATGTTTATTGTACTTCTATCCCGAATAAGCGTCAAGAAAGCGGGATTATAAAATGTTCAAAAATACACATTTATTTCCTTTTGATAAAATGAGAGAAATCATATTGCACCACTGAAGATTTCGAGTGATAATAAAGGGAGAAAGGAATGAGCGTTTTGAAAGAATCTACGAAACTAACAACAAGCAACATTTCATCGCTTGTGGGCACCGGAGCAGGGTTCGATTTAATGCGCTACTTCGCCCTCCCTGACTTTCTTGGAAAGGATGCCCCTTATCTCCTTTATTATATGGGGAAAAACATGGCACGACAGACCAGTCTTGAAACCTTCGATGAGCTCTTTGAATTCTTCCAGTACATGGGCTGGGGAGAGCTCGTTAAAATAAAAGAAAAGAAAAACGAATACACCTTTCACCTGAAAGGGCACATGATTGAAAAACGCCTCCACCAAAAACTGCTGGACGTGGATTTTCGTATGGAATGCGGATTTCTTTCCGAATCCATTAAACAAATGACGGATGATACATATGAGTGCTTTGAAGAAGTCAATAAAAAAGAAAATGTCGTGGAAATCAAAGCGATGAAAGCATAAGAAAAGAACCAGCTGTTATTCCTCAGCTGGTTCTTCTTGTTCATCAGGGTCGTCCTGGTTATCATTCAAATGAATGAGGATCGTGTTGGCTACGGGTTCCGGAATTCCGAGCTTCGTAATTGACTGAATATCCGCTTCCTTGATTTCTGTCACGGACTTAAAATGACGAAGCAGAAGGCGTCTCCGCTTTTGACCGACACCAGGAATTTCATCCAGCTCAGACTGGATGGCTCCCTTTCCGCGCAGCTGCCTGTGGAAGGAGATGGCGAATCGGTGGACTTCGTCCTGAATCCGCTGGACGAGGTAAAATTCCTGCGATTTCCTATCCAGATCCACCGGCGAAGGAGGATCTCCATACAGGAGTTCGCTCGTCTTGTGCTTATCGTCCTTGGCTAGGCCGCAGAGCGGAACATCTATCCCCAGCTCATTCTCCAATACATCCAAGGCCGCTGACATCTGTCCTTTTCCTCCATCAACGACAATCAGATCCGGGAGCGGAAGGTCTTCTTTTAAGACACGCTGGTAGCGCCTTCGAACCACTTCGCGCATCGTTTCATAGTCATCCGGGCCTTTAACATCCCGGACTTTGTATTTTCTGTACTCTTTTTTATCGGCACGGCCGTCCGTAAAGACGACCATCGCTGAAACCGGATCCGCTCCCTGGATATTGGAGTTATCAAACGCCTCAATCCGGTGCGGGGTTTCAATATGAAGCTTCTCTCCCAGCGATTCAACCGCTTTAATCGTCCGCTCTTCATCCCGCTCAATCAAGGCGAACTTCTCTTCAAGGGAAATCTTGGCGTTTTTCATTGCCAGTTCCACCAGTTCCTTCTTGCGCCCGCGCATCGGAATCATAACCTTCGTATCGATGGCACCTTCCAGAACATCTACGTTCGTCGCCACAGGCACGAGCACCTGCTTTGGATACGGGTGGTTTTGATGCAGGTAAAACCTGGCGATGTAGCTGAGGAAGGTTTCTTCCGGATCATCAAAGAACGGGAACAGCGAGACGTCGCGTTCGATCAGCTTGCCCTGGCGGATGAAAAAGACCTGCACGCACATCCACCCTTTATCATAGCTGTATCCAAAAATATCCCGGTCCACTTGATCGTTCATGGTCATCTTCTGCTGCTCCATGACCGATTCAATGTGTTCGATCTGATCCCTGAGTTCCTTGGCCCGCTCAAAATCGAGTTCCTCAGACGCATCGAGCATTTTCTGCTTCAAATCTTTTTTGATTTCCTTATGTCCACCGTTCAGGAAGGAAGTAATCTGCTGGACGATTTCATCATTCGTCTGTTTTGTAACCTTGTACTCACAGGGGCCAAGGCACTGGTGCATATGATAGTACAGACAGACGCGGTCCGGCATCGTGTTGCATTTTCTTAGAGGGTACAGCCGGTCAAGCAGTTTCTTCGTTTCCCTTGCCGCAATGACGTTCGGATAGGGACCGAAGTATTTCCCCTTATCTTTCTTCACATTCCTCGTTACAATCAGTCGGGGATGACGTTCACCGGTCACCTTCAAATAAGGATAAGTCTTATCATCTTTCAATAGAACATTGTATTTCGGGTCATACTTTTTGATCAGGTTCATCTCAAGAATTAGAGCCTCTATTTCAGAGGTGGTGACAATGTATTCAAAATTGACGATCTCCCGCACAAGACGCTGGGTCTTCCCGTCATGGGCTCCGGTAAAGTAGGAGCGCACGCGGTTCTTCAATACTTTGGATTTCCCCACATAAATAATTGTCCCATGCTTATCTTTCATTAAATAACAGCCGGGCTGGTCTGGTAAAACGGCCAGTTTCTCCTTAATCGTTGAATTCATTGTTTTCACTCCATACTGTCAGAAGGATATATAATGAAAATACCACACGACCGGTACATTTATGCATGATAAAAGCCGCGCTGCATACAGCGCGGCTTTCTACGATCACCTTTTTACTCAGGCATGTTTCGTAATGATTTCAGTTAGCGCTTCTTTAGGCTGGAAGCCGATAACCTGGTCAACAACCTGGCCGTCTTTGAAAAGAAGCAGTGTCGGGATACTCATAACGCCGAACTTACCAGCTGTTTCCTGGTTTTCATCAACATCGAGTTTCACGATTTTCACTTGGTCGCTCATTTCCGCATCGATTTCTTCCAATACAGGAGCGATCATTTTACAAGGTCCGCACCAAGGTGCCCAGAAATCTGCAAGGACAAGTCCCTGGCCTGTTTCTTCTGTAAATGTTTGATCAGTAGCTTTTACAATTGCCATACTATAATTCCTCCTCGACCTTTTAGTCTGTAAAGAGTATATCACTATCTATTGTTAGTGACTAATATTTTGTTTATACCTTATTTAAACATGGAATAAAGCCGAAGCCAAATGATCGGCTCCGGCTTTTTCCTATGCGTTTACTTTCATCTGCTTGATTTCTTCGGTCAGTTTCGGGATGACATCGAACAAGTCACCGACGATGCCGTAATCAGCTACATTGAAAATATTCGCTTCCGGATCTTTATTGACGGCTACAATGACTTTGGAATTGGACATTCCCGCTAAGTGCTGAATCGCACCGGAAATCCCGCAGGCAATGTAGAGGTCTGGTGTAACAACCTTCCCTGTCTGACCGATCTGCAGGGAGTAGTCGCAGTAACCGGCATCGCACGCACCGCGGGAGGCCCCTACGGTTCCGCCGAGCGCTTCGGCCAGCTTTTCAAGCGGCTCGAACCCTTCTGCACTTTTCACACCGCGTCCTCCGGCTACAATGACTTTGGCTTCGGATAAATCCACACCATCGGAGGATTTTTTCAGGACTTCTTTAATGATTGTGCGGATGTTGGAGATTTGAACCTCTTTCTCTGACACCGCACCGGTCAAGGAATCATCACGATTCAGGGACGGAATGTTGTTTGGACGAATGGTAGCAAAAATCAATCCGTCTGTAATCTTTTTCTTTTCAAAAGCTTTACCAGAATAAATCGGACGGGTGAAGACGATATCTCCGCCTTCGACTACAACTTCCGTTGCATCTGAAATCAGCCCGGACTCCAGCCTGCTGGCAAGCTTCGGCGTCAAGTCCTTCCCGATGGCGGTATGCCCCATGATGATCCCTTCCGGAGACTCATCGTCAATGACCTGCTGGACCGCCTGGGCATATCCATCAGATGTATACGTTTTCAATTCCGGGTTTGAAACAGTGATGACACGTGCGGCGCCGTAGTAGACCATTTCCTGTGCCATTCCCTTCAAATCCCCATCTCCGCAGAGGACACCGACTACTTCGCCGCCATCACTGACGAGATTCGCTGCAGCAATTGCTTCAAAAGTTACGTTACGAAGAGATCCCTCTCTCGATTCACCAATGACCAATACTTTTTTGCTCATAACCCATTCTCCTTTCCCTTTGTCTATTTACAGAACTTTCGCTTCAGTTTTTAGTAAGGAAACCAATTCTTTCACCTGATCGTCGACTTCCCCTTCAAGAACCTTACCCGCTTCTTTCGCAGGCGGAAGGAAAATCTCCATGGTGGTTGTTTTCGCTTCTACATCATCTTCCTCTAAGTCCAGATCATCTATCTCAAGCTCTTCCAGCGGCTTTTTCTTCGCTTTCATGATTCCAGGAAGAGATGGATAGCGCGGCTCGTTCAATCCCTGCTGGCACGTAACGAGCAATGGCAGAGAAGTTTCAACTTTCTCTACATCACCTTCCACATCCCGCTCGATATTGACGGTCGTGCCATCGACTTCGATCTTCGTGATCGTTGTCACACAGGCTATATCAAGACGTTCTGCCAGGCGCGGGCCAACCTGACCGCTGGCCTCGTCAATCGCGACGTTACCAGCTAATATGATGTCAGCTTCCTTACCCTCGAAAAAGGCCTCTAAAATCTTGACGGTTGTAAACTGGTCTCCTTCTTCAAGGTCATCCTCTGTATTAATTAAGACGGCTTTGTCCGCCCCCATCGCCAGTGCTGTACGAAGCTGTTTCTCAGCGTCTTCCTCGCCAATCGTTACGACCGTAACCTCACCGCCGTGGGCGTCACGGAGATTGATCGCTTCCTCCACGGCATATTCATCATAAGGGTTGATGATGTATTCGGCTCCGTCATCAGCAATCGCTCCACCATTGACCGCAATCTTTTCCTCTGTATCAAACGTTCTTTTAAGCAGTACATAAATGTTCATTGTCTATGACCTCCTAAAGCATTAATGTTTGAAATCAGGTTTCCTCTTCTCAATAAACGCCTGAATGCCTTCTTTGGCATCCTCTTTCCCAAATACATCGCCAAAGGCTTCCGCCTCAGCGCGGTTCCCTTCCTCAAACTGAGGATTGTGTGTCAGGGGAACGAGATTCATCACATGATGAATCGTCGGACCACTCTTCTCCGCAATAGCAGCAGCCAGCTTTGATGCTTCCCCATGCACTTCCTCAGCAGAAAAGCTCTTGTTAACCAGCCCGCTGGCCGCCGCTTCCTGCCCGGTGATCGGAACACCCGTCAAAATCATTTCATACGCTTTAGCTGCTCCGACATATCTCGGAAGCCGCTGGGTCCCTGCGAATCCGGGAATTATTCCAAGATTGATTTCCGGAAGTCCGAGTTTGGCATCTTCTGCTGCGTAGCGGATGTGACAGGCCATCGCCAGTTCCAGGCCGCCTCCAAGGGCAGCTCCGTGTATGGATGCGATTACTGGAACATGGAAGTGTTCAATCCGCTGAAAAAGCTTCTGTCCCTTGGAGGACAGGGATTTGTAATCATCCGCGCCCTGCAGTGTCGTGAATTCCTTAATATCTGCCCCGGCTGAGAAAAATCTTCCTTCGCCTTTCAGAAGGATGGCCTTGACGGATGCGTCCTGCTCCACCTTATCCAGTTCCGCGGAAAGATCCTTTAGAATATGACTCGACAAAGCATTGGCCGGAGGACTCTGCAGGGTAATCTCTGCGACATGGTTATGGATTTCCATCGTTAACGTTGACAACATTACCTCTCCTCTTCTTCACGATTCCGGGCTAATCCATAGATAATCAAGCTATGGACTTCACTTGCCTGGTCTACTATGTTATAACGCTGATCCTTCATGACCCAGTTGGTTACCGTCTCATCCATCATCCCGAAAATCATCTGACGCACGAGACGGCGGTCCAAGCCATTGCGGAACAGCCCTTCCTCCACACCTTCCTCGACGATTTGGTCGATGACATTCAAATAGCGCTTTAAGACATTGTTGATCTTCTGTCTTAAGTCCTTGTTTGATTGTCTCAGCTCCAACTGGGTGACAATAGCCAGATGGTGATCGGCAGCCAGCTGCTCAAAGTGCGTATGGATCAACGTATGGAGCTTTTCATCCGCTGACTGCCTGGAGGTGGTTTCCTGCTCAATCTTTTCTATGAACTGCCCCATTTTCTCCTGGAACAGTGAAACGAGGATATCTTCCTTGTTTTTGAAGTACAAATAAATCGTGCCGTCAGCCACTCCTGCTTTTTTAGCAATCTTTGATACCTGTGAGGAGTGGTACCCATTTTCAGCAATGACCTCGACCGCTGCATCTATAATCTGTTTGAATTTTGGTTTGTTTTTTTTCATGTGGATATCTCCTTGATCTGTATACTGAAAATGAATGAATCATCATTCACTTATTATATTACATTCAAGGAAATATTCTGTCAACTTTCTTTTTTATGTTTATTGAATACTTTCGGATTCTTCATACTTCGCCTTCTCCTCCTCGACGAGCTGACGACGCAGAATCTTACCTACAGCCGTCTTCGGAAGCTCATCTCTGAATTCATATAACCGCGGTACTTTAAAGGCCGCCATATGCTTCCTGCAGAATTCATTCAGTTCGTCTTCCGTAATATCGCTGTCCTGCTTTCTTACGATGAAAGCTTTGACGGTTTCCCCGCGATACGGATCCGGTACTCCGACTACAACCGCTTCCTGCACTTCGGAGTGCTCATACAGCACTTCCTCCACTTCACGCGGGTAAATGTTGTACCCACCTGCGATGATCATATCCTTTTTACGGTCAACAATATAGAAATAACCATCTTCGTTCATATAGCCCATATCCCCGGTCCGGAACCAGCCGTCTTCACTCAACACCTGAGCTGTTTCCTCCGGACGGTTCCAATATCCCTTCATGACTTGAGGTCCTTTGACGACAATTTCCCCGATTTCTCCATAGTCCGCTTCCTCATCCGCATCCATCCTGAAAATTTTGGAGTCTGTATCCGGCCATGGAATCCCGATGCTTCCGCTGATCCGGTGTCCCCAGATAAGGTTGGAATGCGTGGTCGGTGACGTTTCAGTCAAACCATACCCCTCTACGAGACGGCCTCCGGTGATTTTCTCAAATTGTTCCTGCACTTCAACCGGGAGAGGCGCAGAACCACTGATGCAGGCTTCAATCGAGGATAGATCATATTTCTTCAAATTTGGATGGTTCAACAGCGCAATATAAATGGTCGGTGCTCCAGGGAAAAGCGTCGGACGCTGTTTCTCGATTACCTTCAATACGGCTTCCGCATCGAATTTCGGCATAAGGATCATTTTGTTGCCCATCATGACCGACAAGTTCATCACCGAAGTCATGCCGTACACGTGGAAGAATGGCAGGATGGCAAGCACCCGCTCTTCTCCGTCCCTGCATTTATACAGCCATTTCTTCGCCATCTGTGTATTGACGATCAAATTGTAATGGGTCAGCATCACCCCTTTTGGAAATCCAGTCGTGCCGCCGGTATACTGCAGCAGCGCTAAATCCTCCAAAGGATCCACATCAACCGGCTTTACTTCCCGAGTGCTCTCCTTTAAAAGGTGGGTCCAGAGGTGGGTGTCCGTCGATTGCTCCGGTTTAACGAGGACTTGATACTGGCGCTTCTGTATAAAAGGATAAATCTTATTCTTAGGAAATGGAAGGTAATCCTTAATCCCCGTCACTATAATATGTTCCAGGTCCGTTTCGGGCTTCACATTCGCTGCCTTCGGATACAGTATGTCGAGACAAATGATGACCTTGGCTCCAGAGTCCTTCATCTGGTACTCCAGTTCCCTCTCCATATACAGCGGGTTCGTCTGAACGACGATCCCACCAGCAAGAAGCACACCGTAATAGGCAACGACCGACTGTGGACAGTTGGGCAGCATGATCGAAACGCGGTCCCCCTTTTCCACACCCAGCTGCTGCAGGTAACTGGCTACAGCGAGGGATTGATCGTACACTTCCTTATAGGAAAGCTCCTTCCCCATAAAATAAAGCGCTTTCTTTCCTCCGTAAGCTTGAGCGGTATCGCGCAGGTAATCCTGCAGTGGACGTTGGTCGTACTCCATTTCCACCGGTACTTCCGGCGGGTAGTACTTGTGCCATGGACGCTGAAAGTCTGTCATACTCACATGCCCCCTTTTTTATCTTCTCTTCTATTATAACGACACTTTCCCAACATTTGAAATACAATTTAAAATTTTGAGAATATTTGACAGGATTCTACAGAAAATAAAAAAATTCACCGGAGTCTGTCTCCGATGAATTCAATCGTTCTCTTTTTGTACGTTTTCGGACGTCTCCCATCAGGAGCTGTTGATGCATCCTTCTCACGTCCCGGGATATCAGCTGTGATCCACACTCGTTCAGGAGGATACAACACACGCCATAGCTAAATGATGAAAAACAATATACCGACTATGAGAAATAGAGCGGCAACGACCATGAGGACTTTCGCTAATGTTTCCAAACGACTCGCTCCCTAAATAATATTCGCCCCGATCACATAGGAAAGACCGACGGATATGATGAGGGAAATAAAACCGACAGCCCTGTTGTCCGCAGCAATTTCCTCGTCAATCTTAAACGAAGGCGTTAAAAATTCAAAGATGAAATACCCGCCAAGCAGAAGACAGAAGCCGTAAAGGCCCCATCCCATCGTCTGGGTGAGGGCATCATTATGTTCAATGGAGAAGCGGAATATGTTAGCGATTCCGAATAGTTTCCCGCCCGTAGCCATAGCTACGGCGAGATTGCCTTTTTTTATTTCCTCCCAGTTGTTGTAGGAAGTCACAATTTCAAAAATCGCCATGAATACGACCAGACACAGGACGACAACACTGTAACTGGCGGCTGTTTCCACTAATGGATGTTCCCAAAAATCAGTCATACTCGCTCCCGCTCCCCTTTTCTTTGAACATTAGCGGAGTTCCAGTACGGTGACTCCACTTCCACCTTCATTCATCCCCCCTGCACGGTGGGAGGCTATGCTCCGGTGGTTTTTCGCATAGTTCTGAACCGCTGTCCGCAACGCTCCTGTACCTTTTCCGTGGATAATGGACACTTGCGGATATCCGGCAAGCAGCGCATCATCCACATACTTCTCCAACCGGTTCAGGGCATCTTCGTAACGCTCCCCGCGCAGGTCCAGTTCTGTTTTTACATGAAAACTTTTTCCTTTTACCGTCGCCATCGGCTTTTCTTTATAAGGCTCTTTAGCTTTTACGAATTCAAGCTCTTTTCGTTTCGCTTTTACCTTCATAACTCCAACTTGGACCTGATATTCATTTTTTCCCGTCTGGTGCACGATGGTACCCTGCTGGTTGAGTGTAAGCAGCTTCACTTCGTCACCCGGCTTCAGTTCTTTTGTTTCTTTCTTTTTAGGTGTCGGAGCTTCCTTGGCTTTTTTCTTCGCCAGCTCAGGCTGCGCCTCGTCAAACATCTTCCGGGCTTCAATCCACTCATGCTCTTTCATCTGCGACTGGGTTTTCATATTACGGATTTCGCCGACAATGGTTTCCGCTTCTTCACGGGCCTGTTGGATGGCTTTTTCTGCTTTCTGCTCCGCTTTTTCATACAGCTTTTCCCGTTGATTTTCGAACTGATTCCATTTTTCCTCCAGTTCACGCTTCAGCTTCTCTGCCGAGGCAAGCATCTCTTCGGCTTCTTCATAGTCGCGTTCGGCTTCACGCTTAGACTCTTCGAGAGAGGCAATCATATTTTCCACACTCTGTGAATCGACACCGATATGGCTTTTCGCAGATTCAATCACGTCTTCCTTCAAACCAAGACGTCTGGATATCTCAAAAGCGTTACTGCGTCCCGGGACACCGATCAACAGCCGGTACGTCGGTTTCAATGTCTGGATGTCAAACTCCACTGAGGCATTAATTACACCGTCCCGGTTATATCCGTAGGCTTTCAGCTCTGGATAGTGAGTCGTAGCAATGACGCGGGCGTCCCGTTGAACGACCTCATCCAGGATTGACATCGCAAGAGCGGCCCCCTCCTGCGGGTCTGTTCCTGCTCCCAATTCATCGAATAAGACAAGGGATTGATGGTCGACCTTATCTAAAATATCCACGATGTTAGTCATATGGGAAGAGAACGTAGATAAGCTCTGTTCGATGGACTGCTCATCCCCTATATCGGCATAGACTTCTTTGAATACCGCAAGCTCACATCCATCAAGCGCGGGGACCTGCAGGCCGGACTGAGCCATAAGCGTACATAAGCCGATCAGCTTCAGGGTGACGGTTTTACCACCGGTGTTCGGACCGGTAATGACGATGGATGTGTAATCCTCTCCGATCTCAATATCGTTCGGGACTACTTCATCCCCGTCGATTAGAGGGTGTCTCGCCTGCTTCATTTTAATACGACCTTCATCATTCATAGCGGGCATGGAGGCTTTCATCTGCTGTCCGAGTTTGGCTCTGGCAAACATGAAATCGATCTGTCCAAGAATCCGCACATTGTACGACAAGACCGCGTGTTCTTCAGCGATCGATTCAGATAGTTCCTTGAGAATCTTTTCAATCTCATTTCTTTCCTTTACGCGAGCTTCCTGCAGGTTATTGTTCAAATCTACAACGGACTGAGGTTCGATAAACAAGGTGGCTCCTGAAGAAGACTGATCATGGACAATCCCTCCAATCGAGCCTCGGTACTCTTGTTTGACCGGGAGGACGTAACGTTCGTTACGGATGGTCACAATGGAGTCTGAGAGCATTTTGGATTTTGATTTTGTAAAGGAATCCATTTTGTCCCTCACCCGGCTCTCATACGTCCGGATGCTGGAGCGGATGGTGCGGAGTTTTTCAGAAGCCCCATCCATCACTGTTCCATGCTCGTCGATGCAGTTCCTGATTTCCTGCTCCAGTTCTTTTAAGGGAACAAGACTGGCTGCCAGTTCTCTCAGAATCGGCATTTCCGGCTCTTCCATATCATCTATGAAACGTTTCAGCTGACGGCCGCCGTAAATGGTGCTCGCTATATCCAGACACTCCAGCGGGCTCAGTGTTCCGCCAATGGTTGTGCGCTTAATGCTCGGCTTAATATCAAAGATCCCACCAAGAGGTACATGCCCTTTTAAACGGAGGACCTGCCCGGCTTCATCTGTTTCTTTCTGCAGCTGGATGACTTCATCAAGATCTGATGACGGCTTGAGTGCTGCTGCCTTCTCTTTCCCTAAAGAAGAGGCTGCCTGCTCATTGAGCTGTTCGATTATTTTTTTGTATTCAAGTACATGAAGGATTCTTTGATTCATGCCTGACCGACTCCTTTTATTCCTACTTACGAATCTTACATTGGTCCATGAACTGCTCTTTCGTCCATGTGTTCACAACCGTTTCTTTTCTTAACCAGCCTTTACGGGCGGTGCCGACACCAATTCTCATGTGCTCCAGCATGGCGTAGCTGTGAGCATCCGTGTTGATGGCGATATTCACACCGGCTTCCTGAGCCTTCATGAGCCACTCCCAGTTCAAATCGAGACGGTTGGGGTTGGCGTTCAGCTCAAGAATGGTACCTGTGCGTGCTGCTCCTTCAATCAACTGTTCTAGATTTACCGCGTAGCCTTCACGACGTCCAATTAAACGTCCCGTAGGGTGGGCAATCATATGCACATGCGGATTCTCCAGGGCATTCATCAATCGTTCCATAATCTGCTCCTCGGATTGTTGGAAGCTTGAGTGAATCGACGCGATTACGAAGTCCATCTCTTTAAGAAAGTCATCCTCAAAGTCGAGGCTTCCGTCTGGGAGGATGTCCATCTCTATGCCTGCAAATATATGAAAATCTTCCATCGTTTCATTGATTTCTTCAATTTCTTTCCGCTGCTCGCGCAATCGTTTTTCATTCAAACCGTTTGCCACTCGCAAATACTTGGAGTGGTCGGTAATGACGATGTAGTCATACCCTTTTTCCTTCGCTCTTTCAGCCATTTCCTTAATGGACTGGGCGCCGTCACTCCACGTCGAGTGCATATGAAGATCGGAACGTATATCAGGAAGATCGACAAATTGGATCTTTTCCTTAAATTTTTCCACCTCTCCATAATTCTCACGGACCTCCGGAGGGATGAAGTGGAGATCAAAATGCTTAAAGAAGTCTTCCTCGGATTCAAAAGTTTTCACTTCACCCGTATGGATGTCTTCAATTCCGTACTCGCTGATTTTTTCATCCTGCTCTTTCGCCAGCTGTCTCATAGCCACGTTATGGTCTTTGGATCCGGTAAAATGATGAAGGGTGGTCGCAAATTCATGAGGCGCCACGATACGGAAGTCAATGCCGATATCATAGCCTTCATGAACAACGATGGAAACCTTTGTTTCCCCGGAAGCGACGACTTCTTTCACGTCTGGATAAGCCAGAAGCTCATCTCTTGTTGCTGCCGGGTTCTCCGACGCAATAATAAAATCAAGATCCTTGATTGTTTCTCTCATTCTCCGCAGACTGCCTGCGCGGGAAAAGCGCTTAAACGTCCCCGCCTGCTCCAAGTAAGCTTCCACCTTCTCTGCCAGCGGCAGCATGATTGCAATCGGCAGACGCTCTGGGCGGGAATGGGCGTCTTCAAGAGCTTTCAGCATTTTTTCGGCAGACTTTTTACCGAAACCTTCCAGTTCCTCCACCCTGCCGGATTCCAGTGCTTCTTTCAGCGTTTCTGCGTCCGTCACCTCAAGCTTTTGGTAAAGCTTGGCCAGCTTTTTGCCGCCAAGTCCCGGCAGGTCCAAGAGAGGAACGAGCCCTTCAGGAACTTCTGCCTGCAGCTGCTTCAGCGTATCAGATTCTTCGTTGGCGATATATTCGTCGATGACCGCCGCCGTTCCTTTCCCGATTCCATTCATCTTTGTAAAATCATCGATCTCACTCAGGGAGCGGTCATCCCGCTCCAACGCCTGGGCCGCTTTCCGGTAGGCGGATATTTTAAATGGGTTTTCGCCTTTCAATTCCAAATAAACAGCGATTTGTTCCAGCAATTTAATGACCTGTTTCTTATCGACAGCCATTGTTCATCGTCTCCTTTTTTTATGAGTGATGCAGATGCTCATGAAAAAACCGCCATGATTACTATCACAGCGGCTCAACCTTCATTCCTAAATCGTACCTGCTCAGCCCGCTACGTGTTCAATCCACAGATTTTCCAATTCATTGGAAAGCACCGGCGTATGTTCAATGATCAGCTGGGCTAACAGGGATCCGTCCAACGCACTCTGCACCCCGGCTACAGGTACCAGTGCGGCTATGTACAACACGACAAATAGAATGACATAGTTCTCGACGAAGCCTAGTATGCCACCCAGCAGGGTATTCAATGAATTCAAAATCGGCAGCTCCGATACAAAATCCAGCATGGAGGCTATAATATGAAGCACAATCTTCGCTCCGAAAAACAGGATGGCAAAGGCCACTGCATTATAAAAAGCCTGTTCAAGCGGGAGGTTATCCAAAAATACAGCCCACGTGGCGTCTGCCGGCAGTTCGGGGTAGGGAACCCACAGGGTAAGCTTCGGGGAGAGATCGTCATAATAGATGACAGCTACCACAAAGGCAACAATAAAACCGATTAAATGAAAGAGCTGAAGGATGAACCCTCTCTTCAACCCGGTAAGTATTCCGATAAACAAAAGAAACAATAGCAGTAAATCAATCATTTTCTCTGTCGTCCTCTTTCTCTAGCTTTTCAATATAGTTCATAAGTTCCGCACATTCGTCTTTTAATTTAATGTATTCATTCATTGTATTCACAGCGGTCAATACAGCGAGCATGGAAGTATCCAGACTAGGGTTCGCTTCATGGATTTCACGCATTTTTTGATCCACCAGACTCGATACCATACGGATATGATGAGGCTCTTCATGACCAACTATCGTGTAAGATCGTTTATTGATCTCCACGGTGATTCTTTTTTTCTCTTGGTCTGACTGCGACACATTCATACCCCCTAGTTTCTCTCAATCCTAAACTTAATATTAACATGACTATTCTCCTTAGGGAAACCAATATGGATGTTTTTCGCAAATGTTCTCATTTTTACGCCGTTCTGCTATACTGTGGTTATTATTTTGGTACGAAAGAAAGGAACGAATTATGCCTCAAGTTGTCTTAACACTTCCCACCTCAACCTTAGAGAAAATGAAAACCTATTACGCATCCCAGAGCAAGCCGAACGTCCCTTCCAGTGCATTATTTGCTGCAAAAACAACGGCCTGCACCATTACCGCCTACCGTTCAGGGAAAGTCCTCTTCCAAGGGAAGAATCCTGAAGAAGAAGCCGACAAATGGGGCACTGGATCTTCTGCATCCGGTCAGAAGAAGAAGAGTTCCTCCCACCACCGCTATCATCCGTCCGAAAGCTTATTTACCAGCTCTCATATCGGATCGGATGAAGCCGGGACCGGAGACTATTTCGGCCCCATCACTGTCGCTGCCGCATATGTAACGGCGGAGCAGATTCCACAGTTGAAGGCCATCGGTGTTAAGGACTCTAAAAATCTGTCAGATGCACAGATTACCGACCTGGCCAAGGACCTGGTTGCCTTGAAGATTCCTTACAGCCTGCTGCGTCTGCCTAATAAAAAATACAACCAGCTGCAGAAAAAAGGATGGAGCCAGGGTAAAATGAAAACGATCCTTCACCACCAGGCTATCAACCGGCTGCTGGAAAAAATCGCTCCGGAAAAGCCGGAAGGGATCCTGGTTGACCAGTTTTCCCAGCCGGATGTCTATCAGAAGCATCTGCGGTCTGAAAAACAGCAGCTTCAGGAAAACGTCTACTTCATGACAAAAGCTGAAAGCTATTCCATTGCCGTAGCAGCTGGATCGATCATTGCCCGGTCAGCTTTCGTCAAAGCGATGGACACGCTTGAATTCGATACGGGGCTGCCGATTCCAAAGGGCGCTTCAGGGAAAGTGGATAAGGCCGCTGCCGCCGTCATTGAAGCCTATGGAGAAGACAAGCTCGATGAACTGGCGAAAGTCCACTTTGCCAACACCGAAAAAGCGAAAAAATTTGTAAAGTGACAGAGAAAACCCCCGCCGGGACATCCGGCGGGGGTTTTGCATTACCCGCGAAGTTCTGCTTCGTGCTTGTCTTTGACAGCAGCTAAGATTTGTTCATGGGCTTCTTCTACTTCCTGGTCTTTCAATGTACGAACAGGATCAAGATAAAGCAGACGGAAGGCAAGGGACTTCTTGCCAGCTTCCAGATGCTCTCCCTGATAGACGTCGAAAACTTGAACATCTTTTACAAGCGGCGCACCTGCTTCAGAAATCGTCGCTTCAATCGCACCTGCTGATACATCCTCATCCACGACCAGCGCAATATCCCTTGAAACAGAAGGATGTCTCGGAATGACCCGGAACGTCTCTTCTTTTTCATACGACTGGAACAAGGCTTCAAGATTAAGATCGAACACGTATGTTTCTTTCAAGCCGAATTCCTTCTGCAGCTTCGGATGCACCTGACCGGCAAAGCCTATGACACGGCCTCCGTGACGGATGACAGCTGTACGGCCCGGGTGCATGGATGGCAGTTTCGCCTTTTCATAAGTGAAGGAAAGGCCGAGCTGATCTCCAAGACCTTCGACAATGCCTTTGACGACAAAGAAGTCAACCGCTTTTTTCTCCTGCTGCCACAGATGGGACGTCCAGTCACCGGTAAGGGCTCCTGAGGCACGCAGCATTTCGGATGGCTGCTTCGTCACTTCCTCCTCGTCACTAATGAATACTGTACCTACTTCATAATAGGCCAGGTTCTCTTGACGACGGGCAACGTTATAAGATAAGGATTCGAGCAATTCAGGCAGGATGCTCAACCGAAGGTAGGCGTGATCCTCACTCATCGGCATTGCCAGACCTACAGGGCTCTCGGCTGCCTCCTCTACTTCCGGACTGACGAGCATAACGGCTTTATCTTTATGTGTCAGGGAATACGTAATGGTTTCGTGAAGACCTGCACCTTCGAAGTATGCTTTCACGCGGCGTTTCAACTGTTGATTCACAGTGAGTCCACCTGCCTGTGATTCTCCTTCCGGAAGGGTGAATGGCAGATTATCATAGCCGTAAATACGCGCAACTTCCTCAAGGATATCTTCAAAAATGGTGATATCGCCGCGGCGGGTCGGAATCGTTACATCGAACTGCTCACCGTCCTGGTTGTATACAAACTGCAGTCGACGGAAAATATCAGCCATTTCCTCGTTGGAAATCTCTGTACCGAGCCGGTCATTGATCACACTCGTACGGACGGTCACCTGCTTTTCGGAACGGTCCAGCTTGTCGAAGGAAGCATTCCCTTCCAGTACACGGCCGCCGGCATACTTCTGAAGAAGCTCACAGGCACGCTTTCCGGCGCGTTCTACACGGTTAGGGTCCACCCCTTTTTCAAAACGTGAGCTTGATTCACTGCGCAGCCCGTGGTCCTTGGAAGCTTCACGAACGACAGAAGGGGCAAAATACGCCGCTTCCAGGATGATCGTAGTCGTATCTTCCTGGACTTCTGATTCCGCTCCGCCCATCACACCGGCGATCGCATGCGGTTGTTCCCCATTCGTTATGACCAGGTGACGGCTGTTCAATGTGCGCTCCTGGTCATCCAATGTGACGATTTTCTCGCCATCTTCCGCTCGACGTGTGCGGATGGTTTGAGAACCGAAGCGGTCATAGTCAAATGCGTGAAGGGGCTGGCCGTACTCCATTAACACATAGTTGGTAATATCCACAACATTATTGATCGGACGGATTCCAGCCGCTGTCAGACGGTTGCGCATCCATAACGGTGATGGGCCGATCTGAACATCCTTGATGACGAAAGCACCGTAATAAGGATTGGCCTCTGGGTCGTCTACTTCAACCGTAAGCAGATCAGATGCTTTCTCATCAATGGTTTCAACTTTTTCTTCAGCCAGCGTATAGGCGCCGTCAATCGCAGCAGCTACTTCATAAGCAACTCCCGCCATACTCATCGCATCCGAACGGTTCGGAGTCAGACCAAGCTCAATGATCAAATCATCAAGGTTCAGTTCAGAGACAGCGTCGGCACCGATTTCTGTATCCTCCGGGAACACGAAAATCCCTTCCGCATATTCCTTGGGTACATCCTTTTCATCCACCCCAAGCTCTTGAAGCGAACAGATCATCCCGTTGGACGCTTCCCCTCGAAGCTTCGTTTTCTTAATTTTGAAGTTTCCCGGAAGGACGGCTCCCGGTACAGCGACTGCGACTTTCTGCCCCACAGCCACGTTCGGCGCCCCACATACGATCTGAAGCGTTTCTTCGCCAACGTCGACCTGACAGAGGTTCAGTTTATCCGCATTCGGATGCTGCATACAGGATGTCACATGTCCGACGACGACCCCCGTGACGCCCTCTGCTACAGGCTCCACGCTTTCTACTTCAATCCCCGTTTTTGTAATGATTTCAGCCAGTTCCTCCGGAGAGTAGGCGCTGACATCAATGTATTCGTTCAACCAGTTTAAAGATACAAGCATTTTTCCATTCCTCCCTTAAGCTTTATGATACTGTTCCAAGAACCGGATATCGTTGGTATAGAAGTGACGGATATCGTCTACTCCGTATTTCAGCATGGCGATCCGTTCAGGTCCCATTCCGAAAGCAAAGCCGGAGTATTCACTGGAATCATAGCCGGCCATTTCCAATACGTTCGGGTGGACCATGCCCCCGCCGAGAATTTCAATCCAGCCCGTTCCCTTACAGACAGAGCAGCCTTTACCTCCGCACACTTTACAGGAAATATCCATTTCAACCGACGGTTCTGTGAACGGGAAGAAACTTGGACGAAGGCGGATTTCACGTTCCGCTCCGAACATCTGCTTCGCAAATGCATTCAGTACGCCTTTCAGATCACTCATGCGGACATGCTTATCTACAAGCAGACCTTCAATCTGGGTGAACTGGTGGGAGTGCGTGGCATCATCGGTATCACGGCGGTACACTTTACCAGGACAGATCATTTTAACAGGTTCAGCACCGTTTCTTGCCCCCATCGTTCTTGCTTGTACAGGCGAAGTATGGGTACGCATCAACAACTCTTCTGTAACGTAGAAGGAATCCTGCATATCACGGGCCGGGTGGCCTTTCGGCAGATTCAGCGCCTCGAAGTTGTAATAATCGGTTTCCACCTCTGGTCCTTCCTTGATTTCAAAGCCCATACCGATGAATAAATCCTCAATTTCTTCTACAATGCTCGTCAGCAGGTGCGGGCCGCCTACGTGAACCGGACGGGCAGGAAGGGTGACATCAATGCTTTCCTCTTCCAGCTGTTTCTCAAGCGCCTCGTCCTCAAGACCTGTCTGTTTCGCTTCGATCGCATCTGCAATGCTCTCACGCACTTCATTAGCGAGCTGTCCGATGACCGGGCGCTCTTCCTTCGATAATTTCCCCATGCCGCGGAGTACTTCCGTGATTGGTCCTTTCTTCCCAAGGTACTCAACACGAATGTCTTTCAACCCTTGAATGGAATCAGCGTTCTCCACCTTCTGCAGCGCTTCCTGTTTCAGCTGCTCTAAACGTTCCTTCATCAGTAATTCCTCCTTTAATGAAAATAAAAAAAGCCCCCTCCCTGTAAAAAGGGACGAGACTTGTATGGTTTGTTTCGCGGTACCACCCTTGTTGACACCTGTGGTGCCCACTTGTATGAAATAACGGACGTTCATCCGGGCCGAAACGGCCAGCTCCAGAGTGAAATTTCAACGAATGTCACGATGGCAGCACTCCCAGTCTATGGTGCTTCCTCCCTGAAACGATTCCCATTCATTTACTTTGCTCTATCAAAGCTATTGATCCATGTAATTGTTAGAACTGCATTAATTATAGTCAAAGTTGCTGCTGGATGCAACCTCAGCTTTTCAAATAATACATAAGAACAGCACCGGCAACAGCAGCATTCAATGATTCTGCCTGACCATATATCGGAATATACACCTGCTGGTCTGCTGCCTCAATGAGTTCTTCTGAAATTCCGCTGCCTTCATTTCCAATCACTAAAGCAGCTTTCTCAGGAACCGCCAGCTCTTTAAAAGAGACGGCGTTCTCCAGCGCAGAGGCCCAGATTTCCACACCCTGATCCTTCAATACCTGCACGTAAGCGCCGAGGTCTCCTGTAAAGACCGGTAAATGAAACAGAGATCCTTGAGAAGCACGGATCACTTTATCATTAAAAATATCCACAGAACCCGTACCGACAATGACCTGGTCGAAACCGGCAGCATCTGCTGTACGGATCAGTGTCCCGATATTCCCCGGATCCTGTACAGCATCAAGCATCAAAGTAAGGCTTCCCGGCGTAAAGGTATAATCTTCTTTAGCGACAACAGCAGCAATCCCTTGAGGCGTTTCGGTTTCAGCAACGGACGCAAAAACATCCCGGCTGACAATCGTATAAGGAATATCATCCGGAAGTTCGATGTCCGTTTCTTCGCGGATGATCAATTCTTTAACGGTCCAGCCGCTTTTCATCACCTCTTCAAACAGATGAAACCCTTCTACAAGAAACGTACCTGTTTGATTTCTATACTTTCGTTTATGTAGTTTCTTCCAATCCTTCACTTTTGCATTTTGTAAGGAAGTGAGCATTATCGTCCCTCTTTTCCTATTTATTTCTCATTCATCATACATAGCCACACCACGGTTGGTCAAACTAATCATGAATAATTTTCGAATCCTATTACAAAGGAGGACGCGACGATGAATTTAAATCTGCGCGCAGCGATTCTGTCCAATGTCAGCAATCATAATGCCGAACAGCTTGAAGCCACTATTGATGATGCCCTGCAGAAGGGTGAGGAAAAAATGCTTCCCGGGCTTGGCGTATTCTTTGAAATGCTGTGGAAAGAATCCGATGAACAGGAACGCCAGGAAATTCTTGATACATTAGAACAAGGCTTAAAACAACAGAAATAAGCACGAAAAAAGCCAGCCCTTTACGGCTGGCTTTTTAGTATTACTGGAAGGTAATTTCTTTGACTGTATCAGCATCCAGGCCTTTAATAACTTCTACAATTAATCGTACCGCATTTTCAAAATCATCACGGTGAAGCATAGCCGCATGAGAGTGAATATAACGCGTAGCAATCGTAATAGAAAGAGCTGGAACCCCATCATGGCTTAAGTGGATGGCACCTGAGTCCGTGCCGCCGCCGGCGAGGGAATCAAACTGATAAGGAATGTCGTTCGCATCCGCTGTATCCGTAACAAAATCACGAAGTCCTTTATGGGAAATCATAGAGGCATCGTACAGGATGATCTGCGGGCCGTCTCCCATTTTACTGGAAGCGTCTTTATCTGATACACCCGGAGTATCCCCGGCAATACCGACATCGACACCGAAAGCAATATCAGGGTTGATCAGGTTGGCGGATGTGCGGGCACCGCGGAGACCGACCTCTTCCTGAACCGTTCCGACACCGTAAACCGTATTCGGGTGCTTTTCACCCTTCAACTGCTTCAGCACTTCAATCGCAATGGCACAGCCGATGCGGTTATCCCATGCTTTAGCCAGCAGCATTTTTTCATTTTTCATCTGTGTAAATTCAAAATATGGAACGACAGAATCTCCCGGCTTCACACCGAATTCCATCGCCTCTTCACGGCTGGAAGCGCCGATATCGATGAACATATCCTTGATTTCCACAGCCTTCTTGCGCTGCTCCGCAGGCAGGATGTGCGGTGGTTTTGAACCGATCACACCGGTAAGGTCGCCATTACGTGTCATAATCGTAACACGCTGGGCGAGCATAACCTGACTCCACCATCCTCCGACGGTCTGGAAATAAATATAGCCATGATCATCAATGCGGGTAACCATGAATCCAACCTCATCGAGGTGACCGGCGACCATAACGCTCGGGCCCTTTTTATTTCCTACTTTCTTCGCAATCAGACTTCCAAGATTATCTGTGAAGACTTCATCCGCATAGGGAGTGATGTACTGCTTCATGACGTCACGGGCTTCCCTTTCGTTCCCCGGTACACCTTTCGCATCCGTCAGATCTTTCAACATCTGCAGTGTTTCATCTTTTTTAGCCATATGTATTCAAATCCTCCTTTTTCTGTCCAATGTTATTATAAACCTTTTGAAGCGATTTCACAAAAATTCTGCCATTTTATAATTAATAGCCCTGGTCCTGTCTTTTAAAATTCACTTCATTTTTATTTATATACGCTTCTTTCAAATCCTCTGCCGTAATTCCGATGGTCCGCCCTAAGGAAACGTAGGCGCGAAACAGTTCTTCGTAGTTTCCCTTCGTCTGTTCATGACGGAACGTCTCTACGCTGCTGTATACGTCCAAAAATGCTTCCGTCTCTGTCATGGAGCGGCTCTCTTCTTCCTGGCTGGTATAGCGGAAGCCAAGATCCAAACCAAGGGACAACAGGAAATGAACCCCATCTACATACTCTTCCTGAATGACCGATGGAGCGCTCGGCCCTTTTGTACTCCAAAATTTAAAGCAGCGTGTTTCATTCGCCAGCTCGCCAAGCTCTACAAATAAGGCCAGGATTTTGGATTCGACATAAGCGCTTTTCTCCAAATTGTGCTGTTGTTCAATATAATGATCCAGTCTTTCCTGCATCTGATATAACGATTCCCAAAACATTGGTTGTCCCTCCTAAAAAAATCATCGATAATAATGTATCATTTTCTGAAACAAAAAGACATGCTGATACGTATAGCAGGCACGTACCTTCAAGGAAGGAGTCCGATGCTCATGATCATCCTTTTGTTCAGACTACTGCTGCTTCTGGCGATAGCCTTTATTATGTACACCGCTTATAAATTCATCGTCAATCCAAGGAGAAAGCTGGATCTCGCCCGGGATAAAAAAGAATTTTACTTTCATGATAACCAGGAAGATACGAAAGAGAATTTCCTGATGACTTTGAAAGGTCATGTGTTTGAAGGGGAAAAATATTTAGGGACAACCGAAGATGCCTTTGAGGTCGTTACCATCAATGTAAGTGCCCACGACCCGAACAAGCTTCAGGGGCTGGAACGGGAAGATATATACTTTATGGAAAAAGAAATCCTTCTCCGTTATCCACATGCTTCTATCGAATGGAAGTACCCGATCAACCGCCTGATTATCCATCCACTGAAAAATCATGACGATTTCCATTAAAACAACCCTCTGCCCTTTGCTGCAGAGGGTTGTTCTTTTATGGATTCGTCTGGAAGAAATCGTTCCATAAAAACACTTCACTTTTCTTCCGGATCATGAAACTCACACCAACAAGCGCGCCTGAAAAAGCGACCATCATCGGCAGCGAAAAAAGCGTGACCCACTGACCGACAGATGTGTAAATAAAGGCGAGTGGAAAATTAGCAAATAAAGATGATTTCGCATAATCCTTAAAATCTGCGCTGCTTTCAATAAGACAATAAGACAACAGGTGAAAGTGAATAAAAGGAACAAGACGCAGCACTGCTACCTGCTTGACGGACAGAGATGCCTGTTTTTTCATCCATCGCTCCTTGATTCCCGCCATCCTTTTCATCACCCAAGGCACCATCCGGATCGTCCGGTAAAACAACAGGCTGGATATCATCGTCCCAATGACCGAGTACGCGGTTCCCGCAATCGGTCCGAACAATACTCCTCCGGTTATGCAGACAAGCATGACCGGTAGAAACAAAAAAGGCCGAAGCAGATGAATTCCGATAAACAAGAGCGGCGCCCAGGCTTCCTGATGTTCCAACCATGCCAGCACTGCTGTCGTTGTCCCGCCCACGTCAATCCCCTCCCTGCCTACATCTTATGACAAGATACTCAGGTGTAGAACCGCACGTACAAATACCAGATCAATACGCCATGCGCGGCTATGAGTAATGGAAAACCGACGGTAAACGACTTATGCTTCGTCTTATGACGAAACACCTTCATCCCGAGCACTCCTCCGAATGCGCCTCCCAGCAAAGCCGCCAGCCATAACTGCTTTTCGGGTATTCTCCATTTCTGCTCTCTTGCCCTCTTCTTGTCCACTCCCATCAGGATAAACAGCCAGATATTCACTCCGAGATAAAACAATCCTGCATACATCATCACCTTCACGCTCCCCTTATGTATTCAAACAGGGTATAAAAAAAGAGCCATTTCCAACCGGACGGAAATGGCTCTTCTCATAAAATTACTTAAGAGCAGATTTTGCTTGCTCTGCAAGACTTGCGAAACCTTGGGCGTCATTGACAGCAAGGTCAGCTAGCATCTTACGGTTCACTTCGATACCCGCAAGTTTAAGACCGTGCATAAGACGGCTGTAGGAAATGTCGTTCAAACGCGCTGCAGCGTTGATACGAGCGATCCAAAGCTGACGGAAGTCGCGCTTTTTCTGACGACGGTCGCGGTAAGCGTACTGTCCTGATTTCATTACCTGCTGTTTAGCAGTTTTAAATAGTGCGTGTTTTGAACCATAATAACCTTTTGCTAGTTTAAGGACACGGTTACGACGTTGACGTGTCACTGTTCCACCTTTTACTCGTGGCATGGTAATCCCTCCTAATTAAATCAGTCTTTATTAGTCTTTCGGAAGCATATGCTTGATACGGCGGTAGTCTCCTGCAGAAACCAGTGCCTCTTTACGAAGCTTACGCTTTTGCTTAGTTGATTTGTTCGCGAACAAGTGGCTTGTGAAAGCGTGGGAACGTTTCACTTTACCTGTCCCAGTTTTTTTGAAGCGTTTTTGAGAACCTTTGTGGGTCTTCATTTTTGGCATGTGAATTTCCTCCTTTAAACTTGATACTTTGTCTTACTTCTCGCTCAGAGGAGCAAGCATTAAGAACATGCTGCGACCTTCCATTTTAGGCTTGGTCTCAACTTGGGCGACATCTTTGCACTCTTCAGCCAGGCGTTCGAGTACTTTCTGCCCTAGTTCTTTGTGTGTGATGGCACGTCCGCGGAAACGGACAGATGCTTTCACTTTGTCACCTTTAGACAAGAACTTGCGTGCGTTACGAAGTTTTGTGTTAAAGTCGTGGTCTTCAATCCCTGGGCTGAGACGCACTTCCTTCACTTTGATGACGGTTTGTTTCTTACGAGCTTCTTTGTCTTTCTTCTGCTGCTCGAAACGATATTTTCCGTAGTCCATCACTCGGCAAACCGGAGGCTTCGCATTTGGGGCCACCATAACAAGATCAAGATTTGCATTTGCTGCAATATCAAGCGCTTCGTTACGGGATTTAACTCCAAGCTGCTCACCATTTACGTCGATCAGACGGACTTCACGGGCACGGATTTTTTCATTAACGTTCATGTTATCCTTGCTAATATCGAGCCACCTCCAACTAGTTTTAGAAAACTTATATGAGATCTGTCATCGACAAGATTCCTGCTGAAAATAAAAAAAGTGTCGGTACACATTCTGCACCCACACGTATCCTAACATTTAAGGAATTAGTGACCTGCCAACTGCTTTATCAGCGTCGATCAGGTGAGAAGCGGGTGCTCCTACTTGTCTCTAGATCCGTTCATTCAGTTACCTAAACAATAATAGCATGCCTGATGATGCATGTCAACAATCAAATGTTGTTTGTCTGACTACCTAATCAAGGATAATCGAAATCCAGATAAAAATCAATCCTTTTCCTGCAAACCAATACCTGGAGGAAGAAGATCCGGCGTCTGCCCGGAGGTACTCGGCGTGAAAACAAAACGAGATAAAATGATAAAAACCCATACCAGGATGAAAACTCCTCCAACCTGGTATGGGTTTACAAAATCGTCTCCGCTTCTTCTGCTTACTTTCTCAGAAGCTTCTGATCAATTTCATTTTTGATTTCAGACTTGAACGTGTCTACGGACTTTGTAGCAGAATCCTGTTCTCCGTAGCGACGGACGTTTACAGCATGGTCTTCGATTTCCTTATCTCCAACGACAAGCTGGAACGGGATTTTCTGCATCTGTGCTTCACGGATCTTATAACCGATTTTTTCATTCCGCTCATCCACTTCGACACGCACACCAGCTTCACGAAGTTCATCTTCCAGTTTTTTCGCATAGTCCAGATGGACGTCTGCAGATACTGGAATAATTTTCGCCTGGACAGGGGCAAGCCATGTCGGGAAGACACCTTTGTATTCTTCAATAAGGAAGGCAACAAAACGTTCCATTGTCGACACGACCCCACGGTGAATAACGACCGGACGGTGATCGGCTCCATCCTCCCCAACGTATGTCAGATCAAAGCGTTCTGGAAGGTGGAAGTCCAGCTGGACAGTCGAAAGCGTTTCGTCCTTACCAAGCGCCGTTTTCACTTGAACATCCAGTTTCGGACCGTAGAAAGCAGCTTCTCCTTCGGCTTCCACATACTCCAGTTTCATGTCTTCCATCGTTTCTTTCAGCATCCCCTGCGCTTTATCCCACATGGCATCATTGTCGATGTACTTTTCCTTATCCTCTGGGTCACGGTAGGACAGACGGAAGTAGTAATCGTTAATACCGAAATCGCGGTACACTTCCTGAACGAGACGGACAACACGCTTGAATTCATCTTTCAGCTGATCCGGGCGGGCAAAAATATGCGCATCATTCAATGTCATGGCACGCACACGCTGCAGGCCGGCAAGAGCTCCGGACATTTCATAGCGGTGCATCGTACCCAGTTCAGCAATACGGACAGGCAGGTTCCGGTAGCTGTGCATCTGGTTTTTATAGACCATCATATGGTGCGGGCAGTTCATCGGTCGAAGAACAAGGTCTTCGTTGTCCATTTCCATTGTCGGGAACATATCATCCTGATAGTGATCCCAGTGTCCGCTTGTTTTGTACAGGTCAACACTTCCCAAAACAGGTGTATACACGTGATCGTATCCCAGGCGCTCTTCTGTATCTACAATGTAGCGCTCAATTGTACGACGGATGGTCGAACCTTTTGGCAGCCACATCGGAAGTCCCTGACCGACCTTCTGGTTGATCGTAAAGATCTCCAGTTCCTTACCGAGTTTACGGTGATCGCGTTCCTTCGCTTCTTCAAGCATCTGAAGGTATTCATCCAGATGGGCTTTTTTCTCAAAGGCCGTTCCGTAGATACGTTGAAGCATTTGATTGTCGCTGTCCCCTCTCCAGTAGGCACCGGAAATGCTCAACAGCTTGAAGACTTTGATTTTACTTGTCTGTGGAACGTGGACGCCGCGGCAGAGATCAAAGAATTCCCCCTGCTTATAAATCGTCACCTGTTCGCCTTCAGGGATGGCTTCGATCAGTTCAAGCTTCAGCTCATCGCCGATTTCCTTATACTTTTCGATCGCTTCCTCCCTTGAAAGCTCTATGCGTTCAATTTCGTGGTTTTCATCTACAATCTTCTGCATTTCTTTTTCGATTTTCGGAAGATCTTCCGGTGTCAGGGATTCCTCCATATCGATATCATAATAAAATCCATTTTCAATGACCGGACCAACGCCAAGTTTGACGTTTCCATAAAGGCGTTTAACGGCCTGTGCCATCAGGTGGGCTGTAGAGTGGCGCACCACTTCCAAGCCTTCCGGATTTTTATAGGTAAGAATCTCAATTTCCCCATCCTGTTCAATCGGACGTCTCAGGTCGTAAGGTTCGCCGTCCAGCTTTATGGCCAGGGCCTGCTTTTTCAAGCCTGAAGAAATCGATTTAGCGACGTCTTCCCCTGTGATCCCTCTCTCAAACTCCTTGATGTTTCCGTCTGGGAACTTGATTTGAATCGCATCCGCCATGTGTAACACTCCTTTTCTAAATAAATATAAAAAAACGCCCATCCCTCAGCATAGTGCTAAGGGACGAGCGTTGTCTCTCGTGGTTCCACCCAGGTTCCCGCATCCTCGCAAGGCTGCGGCTTCAATATCCTTAACGCGGATCAGTCGCTGTCCATTACTCTGAATCATTTCACAGACAGGGCTCCAAGGTGGTAAACGATAAGCCGTTAAGAAGGAGCTTCCAGCCGATGACTCCTCTCTCTGATCATACGCCACTTTCCGTTCGTATCCTTATCAAAGCCATTGATTTAATATGTACGTATTATATCCATTTGCGAAAAGGAAATCAAGGGCTTTAAAAAGGAAATTGCGATTTGGGCTTCCAGACAGCCTTTTCCTCAAAGATATTCATCAGCAGTTCCAAGTTGGAATTCTCCGCCTGATCGGAGTAAATGATGATTTCCTCAGGGGCATGGACGAGCGCCGGCGTGACCGGCCATTCAAGAGGAAGATCAGACACGGCTTCATCCGGGTACTGCTTTTGGTAGAGACGCGTCTCCGAATCACTCAGCGGATTGCCTTCATCGTGGAAGTAAGTCAGTCCACGGTCATCGAGAATATGAAGAAGCTGCACTCCCGTATCCTGATGATGAACACGGTGACGCCATGAATCGACCAGCAGCTGATACGATTCCTCCTGCTTATACTCATCAATGACCTTGCCTGTATAATCCGTAAGGCATCTGTGGACATGCGCCAGACAGCCGGCACTCAAGTCATCAAACAGGACGGTATCCCTTACATGCACGTACTCCTGTATAAAAGACTTGATGTAGTGGTGAATGGGCGGAAGCCGCAGACCTGCTGGAGGATGGGAGTCAAAGTCCTGCTCAATCTCAAGAATGCGCTGAATTTCATCGGCATCCTCGAAGTGATAGGAGAACCGGAGGACTCCTTCCATCCAGGCAGGGATTTTCCTTTTCCTGACAACATGGTGCAGCGCACGCACGACATCCACATAGGCAGACTCCCTTGAGGAAGCATGCATCAATTTGACAGAAAAACGTTTTCCGCTCTCCTCATAAACCCACAGCTTCTGCTCGGAAACGATGGCATTATAAAACGTTTCGGCTTCCAGACGCTTGGAAAAAGATAAGTCAAACACCAGAATTCCCCCTCATCCCGACTTTCCATCCTATGTCTATCATCAATGCTTCCTGGAAGCATAGAAAATATCATCAAGACCGGCTCGTCTTTTCATTGTTATATTTATGAAAGGGATAGGTAAATCATGTCACTGACCTTCTTGTTCACAAAGATTTATGAACGCCTGTTCTGACCGCCGACATAAACCGTTTCACTCAGCTGTTTGATCCGTTCGGTAATCCGCTTGGCTTTCACCTGTTCCACATCGCCGCGGCTGCTTGTCATCAACACTTTTTCAAGCTCATTCAGCGTATAGTTGGAGGTGAAAAAGACAGGCAGACGCTCCATCATCCGATAGTGCAGGATACTGCCTAATATCTCATCCCTGAACCAGGCCGACTGGGACTCTGCTCCGATATCGTCCAGCATTAACACCGGCGTTTCTTTAAAGGCGGTGATTTTGTCATTGAGGGAATCATCTTTGATGGATGATTTCATTTCCCTTACAAATTCAGGCATATAAATAATCATCGATGGGATCTGCTTGTCACTGAGAGCATTGGCGACCGCCCCGAGGAAATACGTTTTCCCCACACCGAACGGTCCATGGAAATACAATCCTTTTGCAGGAAGCTCATCCCTGAGAGTTTCAATGTACTGGACGGTTTTCGCTACCGCCCCTCCGCGGTCGGGGTCTTCCAGATCCATTCGTTCCAGCGATGCTTCCAGAATTTCTCTAGGCATATGAAGGCTGCTTACCAATGACTTCTGATACGACTGCTGCTCCTGTGAACGCTGGCGTCTGCATTTATCATAAATCAGCTTGATGTCGGTCCCTTCCACTTCCAGCGATGGAACGTATCCGGGCAGGATGTTGATACACGCCTCCCTCGACGGACATTTTTCGCAGTTTTTCGATTGGGTCCTGTATTCATAAAGCTTGATCAAGTGTTTCTCCACCGCTTTTTCATCCAGGCCTTCATTTTCCTGCATCAGACGCTGGACTTCAGCAGAGTCCAGGACTTCCGCTTTCATATGATTGTAGCGCTGCTGAAACTGCTTGTTCTCTTTCATCCATTTTTTCAACGATTGCTGAATGGGCTCCATTCCATTCACCCCTTACTCTAGTTTCCTCTATTGGTCAGCCTCGCGATTCTGGCTGCGATATCTTCTTTATCGACCTGAGGCTCAGCAGACGCTGCGGCATGCTGCTTCTCTTCCTGTTTATTAAACCAGACAGGAATGACTTCGTCTTTTTGGGAGGTCCGTTTCTGTGTTTTCTGACGGCCCCACTGCTGGTATTTCTGATGCTCTGCCTTGGCCAGATTCATGGCCTGGCGCACGGTGGTCACGTTTTTACGCGCCCAGTGGCTGGCGATTTTCTCCATGTAGGATTTCGACAATTTCATATCCGTTTTCAACATCACATAATGGACAAGCACGTTCATAACCCCGGCTGTGATGCCTTGTTCGGTCATGACATCCCGGATCAGCTTCAAATCCTGTTCCGATGCACGGTTGCCGTTGGATAAATCCTCAAGCAGCTCCCTCGGGGATATCTGCTCGAGCATTTCAATAAACTGGTCTTCCTTGGATCCTGTCGTCTCTTTTTCCATGGACGCCCACTTCTCACGATCATCGACAGAGGCGGGCTGTACATTTTTTTCTTCTTTCATAAAGTCGTGACATGCAGCCTTAAACTCTTCCTCGACTAAGCAGTGATTTTCATCTATGGCCCATGTCACCGCTTTTTCCAATTCAACGTTGGACAAATCATACAACGTCGCCAGCTGTATGATCAGTTTCTTATTCCGTCCCGTCAAGATCCGTTCACTTGGATACATTCTCTTTTGAAGCGCTTGGCGGAGCCAGGTGAAATCGACGCGGCTTTCCGAGGTTCGGGGGCCGCGGTATTCCTGAAAACGCTTCTGCTCCGCAATCACTTCGGTTTCCCTCTGCACAGACTCCATCATTTTATGATGAAACACTTCGTCAAAAGAAGCCGTGATTTCTTCGTATCCTTCCACCGAAGGCTCAGGCTTAACAAACCGGCTTTTCACCTGTTCATACTTGTCCTGACCCAATTCATGGGTCAAGAGAAGCGCGAGCATGTCATCCTGGAAAAATTCCTCCGGCGTAAAAGGGGGGTGAACCGCATAAATATAGACAGTCTGGTCGCTCTCTTCGTTCGAACGATACGTTCTCAGCAACCCAAGAGCCTCCAGCCTCCCTCTGGCTTGATAAATTTTATCCAGAGGAGCGGAAAGGTAAGCCATCAATGAATGGTGGGTCTGAACCGTATCCTGATCCGCAAGATCGGCTTCAGAAAGCAGTAAATGGTAGAGAGATACAGCCAGACGTCCTACAATCGGCTGGTATAGATGGGATAACGAACGATGAAAATTTCGAGGCATTTCTCCGCCGTTCCTGATTTTAAAACCGTCTACAGGCAGCAGTCTGCCAATGGATTGATTCATCGTCTACACCTCCTTCGTTCATCCAAATCTATGAAAAAGAAAATGAGCCGGCTCAGGCTCATTCGTCATGATCATCTTTAATTAATTCCTTCAATTCGTCAATAAATACGTTTATATCCTTAAACTGGCGGTAAACGGACGCAAACCGGACGTAGGCCACTTCATCAACTTCGGAGAGACGGCCCATGACCATTTCGCCGATATCCTCACTCAGCACTTCTGAAACGCCGCGGTTCCTCAGTTCCTTTTCAATATCGAGCGTAACGGCTTCAAGCTTTTCCACTTCAACCGGACGCTTTTCACAGGCTCTGATCAATCCCCGCATCAGCTTTTCCCTGCTGAATTCCTCCCGCGTTCCCTCTTTTTTCACGACAATCAGAGGGACCTCTTCAATCCGCTCAAACGTTGTAAAACGAAAGCCGCACTGTTCACACTCTCTCCGTCTTCTGATTGTCTGACCTTCCTCTATTGGTCTTGAATCAAGCACCTTCGTGCTTTTGTAGTGACAGTTTGGACACTTCACCTTTGATCAACTCCACATCGTCTTCGTTTCATCATCCAATCATCCGGGATCCACAGCTGTAAACTGCCGGTCCAGCTGTTCATAGAACTGCACGATCAGGTTACGGCTGTAGCCGAAATCCACAGGGCCTCCTGAATCAGTGGTGACCGAAAAGTCCACGGCCGTGCGGAACGGACGGACCATAATGATTGTTGCGACAACAAAGGCCCGCCGTTTTCCTTTATAAGTGATCGTCAGTTCTCCGCGCTCCCTGGAGACGGCTTTGATTTCAGAAGGTGAAGGGAACATTTCTTCCACGGCGCGGAAAACCTCATCATGCTTGGCTTTGTAATAGTGTGTGATAAGGGCCGTGTCCTTATGCTGTTCACTGGTTTCGGAATGAGTGTTGAGATACCTGGAAATAAATGCTTTCACTAATCTGACTCCTTCAGTCCATTCGACATAATCTTAATTTATTTTAACATGACTTTAAAAAATTAGAAACGGTTTTACAGAAGGAGAGAGCAGACAGCTTTATCCAATAGGAAAGCAGAAAAAAAGCCATGCAGAACCTCCTGCATGACTTTCTCATTTTGTGCATTTACAGAGCACGGGCTTCCTTGACTTCTACAGGACCCATTCCTCTTGGTACTTCAACCGTTTCGTTCCGGCCGGCTTCCAAAGCTTCCACAATGTAGTGCGCAGCTACATTGGGATCGATCCGGTCTCCACACGTATACACGTCAATGCTTGCATATCCGTGCTCCGGGAAGCTGTGTATCGTCAGATGTGACTCTGAAATGATAACAACACCACTAACACCGTGAGGGGCAAACTTGTGAAAAGCCACCTCTCTCACTTCTGCACCGGCTTTGAGTGCAGCATCAACAAAAACCTGTTCTATATACGACATATCGTTCAATTTTGATTCATTACAATCCCATAGTTCAGCAATTACGTGTCTTCCCATTGTATCCATAACGGATCCCCCTTTGTACATTAACTTCTTCCCCTCTGAAATTGCGGCCATGTACTACCACGGGGGAAAGTTAGTCCTGAGAGGTCCTAACCCTTTGAGTAGACATGAAGATTTTTGAAATTCAGAAGTTCAAAAGAAAGTATAAAGGGTTTATCCCGTTTTTGCAAGATATATTTAAGAAGCCTGAAAAGGGCCGTGAAGAGTCTTCACCCGGAATCAGAGGCGTCCTTTAAGACACTCTCGCCGTCCTTTCCTGTTTCAATAATTTTCCCACATATTTCGCCAGATCAACGACGCGGCAGGAGTAGCCCCACTCATTATCATACCAGGCAAGCACTTTCACTTTTGAGCCTTCCATCACCTGTGTGGACAGCCCATCAATGATGGCGGAAGACGGAGAAGTCGTGTAATCAATGGATACCAGTGGTTCATCGCTGTACTCCAGAATACCTTTCATGTCCCTCTGTGAGGCAGATGCGAACGCTTCATTCAACTCTTCCTTCGTAACCGCTTTCTTCAGATCGACGACTAGATCCACTAAAGAGACGTTCGGTGTCGGTACACGTAAAGCCATTCCGTTCAGCTTTCCCTTCATACTTGGAATGACATCTCCCAGGGCTTTGGCTGCTCCTGTGGAGGTCGGTATGATCGACTGTGTACACCCTCGGGCTCTCCGCAGATCCTTGTGAGGGTTATCCAGGTTCTTCTGATCATTGGTAAAAGAATGAACCGTCGTCATCAAGCCGTTTTCAATACCGAATTCATCTTCCAGCACTTTGACCACCGGCGCCAGACAGTTGGTCGTGCACGAAGCATTGGAAATAACATCATGCGTTTCAGGGGAATAGGAATCCTCATTGACCCCCATCACAATGGTCGCATCGACTTCCTTACCCGGAGCTGTAATGATGACTTTTTTTGCACCTGCATCCAGATGGAGAGCAGCCTCATCCTTCGTACGGAACTTTCCGGTAGCTTCGATTACGATGTCCACACCAAGCTCTTTCCAAGGGAGCTCAGCCGGGTTTCTTGTAGAACAGAGCTTGATTTTCTTCCCATTTACCATTAACCCTTCAGGAATCGTACGTACTTCTCCGTCGAATCGTCCATGAACACTGTCATATTTCACCATGTGAGCGATCGTTTCAGCAGGATAGCTGGCATTGACAGCCACAAGCTCCACGGTATCATCTACTGCCGCCTGTCTGAATACCATACGTCCGATTCTTCCCAAGCCATTAATGGCGATCTTTGTTTTCCCCATGATGTTCCAGCCCCCTATATATGATATACTTTTTGGATCATTTCTAGGATTAGTATAACATATTGTAAGCGCTTTTGAAGTGGGTTCAATAATTTTACACAAAAATAACACGTCTTTCTCAGACGTGTTATTATACGAGGTCCCACCGGTGAAGTATGTCTCTTAATTGGTGAAAGCTTTCCTCTTTCGTTCCATTATTATCGATAACCGCATCCGCCATTTCCGATTTGCGGCTGACAGGAATCTGCGAGGCGATCCGCTCCTGTGCATCTTCCCTCGATGAACCATCCCGTTCCATCAGCCGTTGGAGCTGTGTTTCCTCATCGACTGCAACGACAAGCACCTTTTCTACATAATCCGTCAGTCCGCTCTCAAAAAGAAGGGGAATATCCAGAACGACCGCTTTGGCCTCTTTTGTTTTATAAGATTCCCGCCGCCGGATCATTTCTTCCCGGACACGAGGGTGAACGATATCGTTCAGTTCTTTCCTTCGTCCTTCGCTGCTGAAAATCACCTTCCCGAGCTTTTTGCGATCCAGTGTTCCATCATCAAAAAGGACGTCTTTCCCAAAAACCCGTACGATGTCCTCGTAGGCGGGCTCACCAGGGCGGACGACATCCCTCGATATTTGATCCGCATCGATGACAGGAATCTCCCATTCATCGAACATGCCGGATACGGTACTTTTTCCACTTGCGATACTACCGGTTAAACCAATGACCAGTGTCATAAAACCCTTCCTTTACGATAGCTTGATCAAGCCGATGATAATCAATAGAACCCCCGGGAGAATAGAGATACTTTCCACCCTGTTCGTCAGTTTTGCCCCGGCCATCATTCCAGTTCCGAGCATAAGAAACGTAGATGAAGCGATAAGTCCACCCGTCAACAGAACGGGGAGACCGATCAGCGCTCCACTGATGCCTGCCCCTATGGTATCAAGGGAAAGGGCGGTTCCAAGCAGCCACACTTCTTTACCTTGAATCCCTCCGGACTTATCCACATCAGCGGTCACTGGATCATTCAAAACTTTTGCGGGGTGCAGCCAGGGGTCCTGCTGATCCTCGGTATGTTGTTTAAAAAACTGTCTTAAAAAATACATGCCGATACCTATTAAGGCAACAGCTCCAGCATTTTCCGCCATTTCCGGTTTGACAACTTGAACGAGCAGCTGACCGAAATAGGAGGAAAGAAGAAAGACTATACCTGAAACAGAGGCAATCACCACAATGCCCCAGAATGCGAGCTTTACTTTTTTCAACCCGAGCACGCAGCCAATCCCGAAGCTGTCGACACTTACGGCTGTAACAAATAAAAAAATGAACATCCCGATGCCCATACCGCCCACTCCTCTAACATGGAAGTGGGATAGTATATGGCTGTTTATTCAGATACGTGAAGCGGCTGGCAGACTGGACAGACGTGCGTGCCCCTGCCGCCGACTTTTGTCTTAACAATCGGTGTCCCACAGTTCAGGCACTCCATATCCTGTTTACCATACACACGGAGCTGCTGTTGGAACATTCCGATTTCACCCTGGCTGTTTAAGTAGGAGCGGATCGTTGTGCCTCCCTGCTCGATTGCCTCTAGAATAACCGTGATGCTCGCTTCCCGGATGCTTTCGGCCTCTTCTCTCGTCAGCGTATTCGCCGTCCGTTCCGGATGTAGTCCGGCTCGGAACAGCGCTTCATCTACATAGATATTGCCAAGGCCGGCAACAATGGACTGATCCAGGAGGACCGCCTTCATGTTGCGGCTTGTTTTCAGCAGCCTCTGATGAAAATAATCGAGGGTGAAGGCCTCATCGAAAGGATCGGGGCCGAGCTGGACCAATGGTTTATTCAAGGCTTCTTCGCCCTTTTTAAACGCATGCATCGTGCCGAACTTCCGGACATCGTTGTAGCGGAGCTCTGTTCCATCTGTAAAATGGAAAATCACATGAGTATGCTTCGGTTTTTCAAGCGTTCCATCATAAACGCCGAATTTCCCCTCCATCCGCAGATGGGAAACGAGGGCAATGTCATCAAGGTGGAAAATGAGAAATTTCCCCTTGCGATCAATATCCTTGATGGATTGTCCTCTAAGCAGGTCACCAAAGGCATTGGGATCCTTCGGCTGTTTAATGATGTTCCCCCAGAAAATGGAGACATCCTTTATTTCTTTTCCTACAGTTAAATGCTTTAACGTTTTTCTTACAGTTTCCACTTCTGGTAATTCGGGCATCTCTCATTCTCCTTACTTATTTCGCGTCGTACCATGTATTTCCATAAGAGGAATCCACTTTCAATGGTACATCAAGCTCTACGGTGTTTTCCATAACATCTGCGACGAGCGTTTCCAGCTTTTTAATTTCGGCTTCCGGCGCTTCAATGATGAGTTCATCGTGCACCTGCAGGAGAACTCTTGCTTCCATCTTTTCTTCCTGGAGCTTTTCTTCCAGATCGATCATGGCTTTTTTAATGACATCAGCCGCACTGCCCTGGATCGGGGTATTCATTGCCGTCCGCTCAGCAAAGCTGCGTTTATTGAAATTCCGGCTTGTAATATCCGGAAGATAACGCCTGCGGTTCATGAACGTCCGCACATAGCCCGTTTCCTTCGCTTCACGGACAGACTCTTCCATATAGGTTTTGACTCCCGGATAACTTTCCAGGTATTTATCGATGAACGCCTGGGCTTCTTTTCTCGATATGCCGAGACTTTGTGACAAGCCATAATCACTGATTCCATAGACGATGCCGAAGTTGACGGCTTTCGCCTGCCTGCGCATTTCACCCGTTACGTCCGAAGCCGGCACACCGAAAACCTCCGAGGCGGTCTGAGTGTGAATGTCCTTATCTTCACGGAACGCTTCAATCAGCTTCTCATCCCCTGCAATGTGTGCCAGTACACGCAGTTCAATCTGGGAATAGTCACTGGCAAACATGACCCAGCCTTCCCTGGACGGAATGAACGCCTGGCGGATTTTCCGTCCCTCCTCAAGCCGGATCGGAATGTTCTGCAGGTTCGGATCTGTGGAACTCAAACGTCCTGTCTGGGTAAGCGCCTGATTGAAACGGGTGTGGATCTTACCGGTATCTTCATGAACCACCTTCAGCAGTCCTTCAATATAGGTGGATTTCAACTTGGACAACTGTCGGTTCAACAAAATTTTAGAAATGATTTCATGTTGATCCTCCAGCTGTTCCAATACATCTGCGGAGGTGGAATAGCCTGTTTTCGTTTTCTTAATGACAGGAAGGCCGAGTTTTTCGAACAAAATCGGTCCAAGCTGTTTTGGAGAATTCAAGTTGAACTCTTCTCCCGCCAGCTCATAGACTTCCTGTTCTACTTTATTCAAGCGCTCTTCAAGCTCTGCCCCCATTTCCTGCAGACGGCTGACATCCACCGAGACACCCCGGTGCTCCATCCGCCCGAGAATAACAGCCAGAGGCATTTCCAGCTCAACGAGAAGCTCATACTGTTCATTGGCTTTCAGCTGTTCCTCCATATTCCCTTTCAGCTTATACAGAATTGCAGCCTTCCTTGCAATATGCTCGTAGACGACTTGATCGTCTTCCGGACGTTTCATTTTTGCTCCTTTTCCGTAAACCTCTTCATCATATTGGACCGCTGTCTCCCCCATTCGATGGGCGATGGCAGGAATATCATGATTATTTTCAGAAGGGTTCAGCAGGTAGGAAGCAAGAAGCAGATCAAAGCTGATCCCTTTGATGTCCACGCCGTGTCTCATGAGAGCTACAGCGGTCTGTTTTGCATCGAAGACCCATTTTTCCTTGGACGCATCCTCCGCCCAGGATACAAAGGCTTCTGACTTCACGGCATTCTCCATAGAAAGGACCACTTTGGAATCCTCATTGACGATGGCAATCCCTTCGACTGGAGCGGTATGATAGTTTTCATACAGCATCTCCACGACAAGCGCTTCCCCGCCTGTAAACAGATCGGGTGTTACTTCTTCGACAACTTTCACATCGATGTCCGGCAGAGACTCAGCCACAGACTCCCCTTCTCCGCCTTCCTGGATCCTCGGAAGCAGGGACTGGAAGCCGAGTTCTTTGAAGAAACCGCTCACCTGCTGGGTTTGATATCCTTCATAGCCAATCGTATCGACGCTGACATCAATCGGCGCATTTCTCTCGATGGTTACGAGCTGCTGACTCATGAAAGCATTGCCGCGGTTTGTCTCCAGCTTTTCTTTCAGCTTTTTACCACTGACCTCGTCCAGGTTCTCATACAGGTTTTCCAACGTATCAAACTGCTTCAGCAGCTTAACAGCCGTTTTCTCTCCAACACCGGGAACACCCGGGATGTTATCGGAGTTATCTCCCATAAGAGCTTTCAAGTCGATAATCTGATCTGCCCGCACCTCCATTTTTTCCATAAGGAAAGAAGGGGTATATGTATCGACGTTCGTAATCCCTTTTTTCGTAAGGCTGACCGTGATCTGATCGTTGACCAGCTGCAGAAGATCCTTGTCTCCGGAGATGACCTTCACCTCATGACCTTTCTCTCCAGCCTGGGTCGCCAGCGTACCGATAATGTCATCTGCCTCATAGTTCGGAAGCTGATAATATTTCACTCCAAACGCATCGAGCAGTTCCTTTAGGACAGGAAACTGTTCGGACAGCTCAGATGGTGTTTTCTGCCTTCCACCCTTGTATTCCTGGTACGTTTCATGACGAAAAGTCGTTTTCCCGGCATCAAATGCGACAAGCAGATGATCCGGCTGGTCTTCTTCCAATATTTTAAGCAGCATTGTCGTAAAACCATAGACGGCGTTTGTGTACACACCTTTATCATTATTCAGCAGCGGCAGGGCAAAAAATGCCCGGTAAGCGATACTGTTTCCATCAATCAATACAACTTTCTCAGCCATAAACTCACTCCTTAACCGGAAATGCCTTTCTCTCCTTTAAAGAGGAGCGTCTGCATTTTCCAGCGTAATTATTCCAGTGTTCCCTTAAAGAAAACGCCTTTTCCTTCATTCTACCATGATTCATGGAGAGAAGGAAAAGGCGTACCCCGCCGTTATTCGTAGTAGCCGAGAAGCAGGTCGGCGTATGGTGATCCCTGTGGCAGAATAATCGTTGTTTCACCGTCAATGGTTTTCTTGTATGATTCCAGCGTTCGGTACAATTGATAAAATTCAGGATCCTCAGAGAAGGAATTGTTATAGATCTGTGCCGCCTCCTGCTCACCTTCCGCCCGGATCTTTTCCGCATCGGCCCTGGCTGTAGACAGCATCTCTTTGACTTCTCTATCCACAGAAGCCCGGATACGGCTTTTTTCTGCTTCCCCTTCCGACAAATACGTCTGGGCAATTTTTTCCCTGTCCGTGATCATCTGATTGAACACGGCCTCCTCGTTCGCCTGCGGAAGATCCGAACGCTTAATACGGACATCATCCACGACTATGCCGTAATTATCACGATCCAGGTATTCATTCACCCGCTTGGCAATTTCTTCGTTCAGTGTCCCCCGTGAGCTTTCTTCCTCATTGATGATTTCAGAGAAATTCATTTTCCCGAGTTCCGCCCGGACGATCGAAAAGATAAATTCTCCCATCCGCGCTTCTGCACTCATCATTGTTCTCGCATTGGAAATCATTTTCTCAGGGTCAGATATGCTCCAGACGGCATAGTTATCAATGATCATCCTTTTCTTATCAAGCGTTGTGATTTCCTTCTCATCCACGTCATACACCATTTTCTTTTGAGAAAGCGTGGATACCTCCTGGATCAGCGGGATCTTGAATTTCAAGCCGGGGCTTTCATGGATTTTGATAACATCACCAAACTGCCTTACTACCTTATATTCCCCTTCTTTGACAATCACTACAGAACTGAGGGCGATCAATATCAATGCGGCAGCAGCCACTAAAGCAAGGCCGCCTTTGATGATTTTCCGAAAATCCTTCTGCTGCTTTTCATTGATATCCTGAATCCGATCGTCGGTCATGATTGCTCCTCCTCTTCTTGTTCTGTTTCCCCGTCCTCTTCCTGTGCAGGTGCGGCGGGCTGATTCTGCTGCTGAAGAGGAAGGTACTTCATCGTATCTCCGTCATCGTTCATGACATACACATCTGCTTCAGGCAGGACTTCCTCGAGCGTTTCCATGACAAGACGCTCCCTTGTTACACTTTCATTGCCTTGATATTCACTTAGCAGTGCATCAAATTTGGACACTGCTCCTTCCGCTGTCCGGACCCTGTCCACCTTGTCCCCTTCCGCTCTTTGTATAATGGCATCTTTCTCACCTTTGGCTTCCTCCCGCATCTGGTTCGCATACTTTTCGGCTTCATTCACTTTACTTTGTTTTTGTTCACGCGCATCCGTCACCTTCGTGAAGGCACTACGGACGTCTTCGTTTGGCAGGTCCACCTCCTGCAGACGGACATCTATGATGGATATTCCAATCTCATAGCCTTCAATCAGGCGGACAAGGTCTTCTCTGACTTCATTTTCGATTTCAGCTTTTCCTGATGTTAACGCTTCATCAATTTCACTGCTGCCTATGACCCCTCTCAGTGTTGAAGAGGTGGCGTTAAACAGCACCTGCTCAGGGTTCTCCGATGCAAATAAATAACCGGATGGATCTGTGATTTTCCATTGTACGACAAGATCTGCCTGCACAATCATGTCGTCTCCTGTAATCATTGTCACTTTATCAGCCTCTTCTCCTTCTTCATCAAAACCAAAATCAAGGCTGAATGTTTCCTTGGACATTTTCTCTACTTCCTGCACAGGCCACGGCATCTTAAAATGAAGACCGGGCTCTGTAATGCCATCCTCTGCTTCTCCGAACGTAAGCACGACCGCCTGCTCAGACTCATCAACGGTGTACCATGTGGTCATGAATACGACAAGCAGGACTGCCGCCCCGGCAATTAAGCCGGCCCACTTATATATCTGTTTCAGACTCATGTAGATTTCCCCTTTTATGTAGATTACTATTCTTTACGAAACTGTAACAAAAAGGTTTCAAAAGCCTGTTTTTTGATACAAAAAAAGACAGAAGCGAGGGAAGCTTCTGCCAATAAGAGAAAACACCTTGGATGAAAGGGTTTCAAAGATATTTTATCGAAACATTGTTAATTCCAATTTAATGAAATATTAATTTTCCGTAAACTTCTTCGGAATCTCAACATGGAAGGTCGTGCCTTGATCCACTACACTCTCCACGTGAATGTTTCCGTGATGGGCTTCTACAATATGTTTGACGATGGCCAGACCGAGCCCGGTACCACCAGAATTCCGGCTTCTTGCCTTATCGACGCGATAGAAGCGTTCGAAAATCCTCGGAACCTCGTCTTCCGGAATACCTACACCATTGTCAGATATAGAAATCATCACCGTCTCTTCTTTTTCTCTAAATGTCAATGAAACGTCTCCATGATCACGACTATAATTAATCGCATTGGCCAGTAAATTCATAAACACCTGTTTTAAACGACTGGAATCTCCGCGGATAATGGTTTCTCCTTCCACAGATGCCTGCAGTTGCACACCTTTTTGTTCAGCATGCTGCTCGACAATGGGTAGAAGATCGTGTAGAAGACGCTGGACGTCGACTTTCTCAATATTGAGAAGAAAATCTTCCCTCTCCAGCTTGGACAGCTCAAGGAGATCCTGAATAAGAGATTGAAGACGTCCACTTTCCTTCAATATGATCTGAAGAAACTGCTCCAGCATCTGCTCATCCTTCATTGCGCCGTCCAGAAGCGTTTCTGAAAATCCCCGGATGGAGGTAATCGGTGTTTTCAGCTCATGGGAGACGTTAGCCACAAAGTCCTTTCTCATCTGCTCCAAATGCTTCAACTCTGAAATGTCATGGAAGACCAGCACAACGCCTTTCCATTTCCGGCCTTCACTGAAAATAGGGGCTCCTGTTACCTCAAGGTGTTTCCGATCGATATTGACCGGGAGCACGAATGTTTCACTGATGGTTTCTTCAAACATATAAATCTTTTTCACCGTCTCGTGAATGGTTGTATATGGGATGGCATCATGGTAAAGAAATCCGATGTAATCCTTCTGCTCCCCGCCGAAAGTCTCCATAAAGGCACGGTTGGTCAAAAGGATATACCCTTTTTCATCAATCAGCATCAGACCGTTACCCATGTTGTTAATAACCGCTTCCAGCTGATTCTCCTGCATCCCCTTCGTACTGGTCATTTCCTGAAGGTTGCGTGCAAGGATATTAATCGACTGACTAAGCTGACCAGCTTCACCGAAGTGCCCTTCATACGTGCGGGCTTTATAATTCCCTTCTGCCAGTTCATTCGCTACATCAGCTGCCGAACGGATCGGACGGATGTATTTTGAAAAGACATTATAGCCAAGAACAAAAATAATCACCAGTCCGATTAACAGTGTGCATCCGATCAACAGCCAGATGTTCTTGGTAATGTTGGTCAAAGAATTGACCGGCGAGAGGAGAATGAGCGTCCCGTCGACATCGTTGACCTGGTTATCGACAGAATAATAAAAGATATTGTCGATCAAATACCCTTCATTATCTGCAATTTGGTCGGCCTCCACTCTGGTCAGGACATGCTGTTTTTCACGATCACTGATAATGGGAACAGCCTCCACCGTATCCAGCAGTTTGTCACCGTCATCTGAAATAAAAACCATTCCGGTATTCAGCTGGTCACTGAACTCTAGAAGTTCATCCTGACTGACATCCTCTTCATCCGTGAATCTCTCCAGGTAGGTGACGAAATACCGGCTTTCAAGCTCCACCCGCTCTTCAAAAATGTTTATAAAATACCCACGCGTCAGCTGGGCAAGAATGACACCAAGACCAAGCATGACGATTACGACGAGTACGGAGTATGTCATGAGTGGTTTTGTATTGGTGGAAGACATTTATTTCGGCTCCTCCATTTTATAGCCAAGGCCGCGGATCGTCTTGATATACACCGGCTTTTTCGTGTCGGGTTCAATTTTCTCCCGCAAATGACTGACGTGGACATCGACGATACGGGTATCTCCGGCAAAATCATAATTCCAGACCGCGCTCAGCAGCTGGTCTCTGGATAAGACACGCCCGAGATTCTGCCCTAAGTAGAGAAGCAGTTCAAACTCTTTCGGTGTGAATGTCAGAGGCTTGTCTTTAATGGATGCCTCATACTGCTCCGGGTAAATCACTAAATCGGCCACTTGAATCATTTTCATTTCCGGACCGGCCGGTTCCCGGACCATCCTTCTTAAGATTGCTTTAATACGAGCAACAACTTCTCTTGGACTGAAAGGTTTCGTTAGGTAGTCGTCCGCCCCGAGCTCCAGGCCGAGCACCTTATCAAATTCATCATCCTTGGCTGTTAACATCAAAATCGGCGTGGACACCTGCATCTGACGCAGCTGCTTACACACTTCCATGCCATCCATACCTGGAAGCATCACGTCCAGAACGATGAGATCGAACGTAGATTTTGATGCTTTTTCAAGCGCATCCGTGCCGGAATAAGCCACTTCCGTTTCAAATCCAGCCTGGTCTATATTGTATTTCAACAATGTTACGATGGATTCTTCATCATCGACAATTAGTATTCTTTGTTGTTCCAATCCCATCACCTCAACTGCAAAGTTAATCTCATCATACAATGAAGTTTACATTTTGAATACGGATCTTTATGATTTTTACTTAATTTTAATATAGTCCCAATCCCTGTCTTCATACGTGAAGACTCTGTTTCTGCTGCCATAAAAAAACCAGGCTTGCGGGATACAATCCCGGAAGCCTGGTTGAGAGAGCTTGTCCATAAGACGAGAGAATGACTCAATAAAAGTTTTCGAGGGAAACGGCATTCATAGAGGCAGGTTCATATGGTGGAATGACCGTCAGTTGTCCCTGAATGACTTCCTTTCCTTCCTCGTCATATCCATGCATATCCACAACGACATGGTGTTCCTCATGATTAATATCCGTTATTTCTGCATGAAATCGGACTTCTGCATAGTGGTAAAGAGGATGGGGATAGCTTAACTGCTGATGTATAATATGACTCCCCGGTCCCGGAAGATGCATGGACACGATGGATGATGCCATACCACACAGCATAACGCTGGGTACAATCGGCTGTTTGAAGGGGGTCTGGGATGCATAATCATGTTGAATATAAAGCGGATTCGCATCATCGGTCAGCCCAAGATAAATAAGCAGATCCCGGTCTTCTACTCTTGATGTAGTTGTAAAAGTATCTCCTACTTTCAAAGCCTGTATCTTTCTGCCGAGTTTTCTTTTCTTCCCAATCATGGCAGTCACTCCTTTTTTTGAAAGCGTTTGCTAATTTGGTGTGAAAAAGGGGCTCGAGATATCCCCGAACCCCTTCTTTCCTTTATTTTAATACATGGAGGACATTTTTAACAGAGTCAGCTGATTGATCCAGCTGTTGTTTTTCTTCCTCTGTCAATTCGAGCTCAATGACTTCCTCGATACCGTTACCGCCAAGGATGGTAGGCACACCGAGGTAAATGCCGTCATACCCGTATTCGCCTTCCAGGTAGGCGATGGCTGGGATAATACGACGCTGATCCTTCAAGATCGCCTCTGCCATTTGAACAAGAGAAGCCGCAGGAGCGTAATAGGCGCTGCCGTTTCCAAGCAGACCTACAATTTCTCCTCCACCTTTTCTCGTGCGTTCCACAATAGCCTCGAGACGTTCTTTGGAAATCAACCGTTCAAGCGGAATACCTCCCGCAAAGGAATAGCGAAGCATTGGTACCATATCGTCCCCGTGCCCGCCGAGCACAAAGCCTGTGACATCTTTCACGGAAATGTTCAATTCCTCTGCGACGAACGTACGGAACCTGGCTGTATCCAAAACACCAGACTGACCTATGACCCGGTTCTTAGGAAGACCGGCTTCCTGAAAGACGGAATAAGTCATCGCATCGACAGGGTTCGTCAATACGACGATGAAACAGTCGGGGGAGTTTTTCACAATCTCTTTCGTTACGCTCTTCATAATCTTGGAGTTGGTACTGACAAGATCATCACGGCTCATCCCCGGTTTCCGGGCAATACCGGCAGTAATGATCACAAGGTCGGAACCTTCCGTATCCGCATAGTCCGAAGTTCCCTGGATTTTCGCATCAAATCCCTGGACAGGGCTGGCTTCCAGCATATCCAGTGCCTTCCCTTTCGTCGGATCTTCCATATCCGGAACATCTACAAGGACGACATCCCCAAGTTCCTTCTGAGCAAGCATTAATGCCGTAGTTGCACCAGTAAATCCGGCACCGATGACAGAGATCTTCCTTCTTTGAATACTCATCGTTCCTCTCCTTCCACTTGCCATTAGTCCATGTTCTTAATCAGTTCGTCACCAAACTCTGAACATTTCACTTCTGTTGCCCCATCCATCATACGGGCGAAGTCGTAAGTAACGACTTTGCTTCCGATGGTTTTATCCATGGATTGAGCGATAAGATCAGCCGCTTCTCTCCATCCCAGGTGTTCAAGCATAAGGACACCGGAAAGGATGACAGAAGATGGGTTCACTTTATCAAGCCCGGCATATTTAGGAGCTGTACCGTGAGTCGCTTCAAAAATAGCATGGCCGGTTTCGAAGTTAATATTTGCTCCAGGAGCGATTCCGATACCGCCGACTTGAGCAGCAAGAGCATCAGAAATATAGTCTCCGTTCAAGTTCATCGTAGCAACAACGTCGAATTCTTTCGGACGTGTCAGGATTTGTTGAAGGAAAATATCAGCAATCGCATCTTTGACGATGATTTTGCCTGCCGCTTCCGCCTCATCCTGAGCTTTGTTGGCTGCATCCTTGCCTTCTTTTTCAACGATGCGGTCATATTCAGCCCATGTAAAGACTTTGCCTGCATACTCTTCTTCTGCTACTTCGTAACCCCATGACTTGAAGGAACCTTCTGTAAACTTCATAATGTTTCCTTTATGGACAAGCGTTACGTTTTTACGTCCTTCGTTGATCGCGTAGTCAATCGCGGCACGGACCAGACGTTTCGTACCCTCTTCAGATACTGGTTTGATACCGATACCGGAAGTTTCAGGGAAACGAATGTTATGTACACCCATTTCGTTCTGCAGAAAATCGATGACTTTTTTAACTTCCGGAGTGCCCTTCTGCCACTCAATACCTGCATAAATATCTTCAGTATTCTCACGGAAGATCGCCATATCCGTATCTTCAGGACGTTTCACCGGAGAAGGGACGCCTTTGAAGTAGCGGACCGGACGAAGACATGTGAATAGATCCAATTCCTGGCGCAGCGCTACGTTCAAGGAACGGATTCCACCACCGATTGGAGTCGTTAGAGGTCCTTTGATTGCAATCTTATAATCGCGGATCGTGTCCAGTGTAGCTTCCGGAAGCCATTCACCTGTCTGATCATAGGCTTTCTGCCCAGCAAGGACTTCTTTCCACTCAACCGATTTCTGACCATTATAGGCTTTATCTACAGCTGCTTCAATAACACGGCTGGCTGCTGCCCAGATGTCAGGGCCGATACCATCACCTTCAATATATGGGATCACCGGACGATCAGGTACGTTTAATGTTCCGTTTTGTTCTACTGCGATTTTTTGTGCTTGTGTCAAAATAAACCCTCCTAAATTTTCTGTAATCATGGATGATTCATCCTATTCTATCATACGTTAAAATAGGATGAATAAAAAGCCGGTACAACTTCACTGCCGGTTATTAACGGTCTTCAATCGGAGTATACGTCTGGCCTTTAGGCCCTGCATATTCCGCACGAGGACGGATCAGGCGGTTGTTGGAATATTGTTCAAGGATATGAGCAAGCCATCCGGACACACGGCTGACGGCGAATATCGGCGTGAACAAGTCGTGATCGATTCCAAGACTGTGATAGACAGAAGCGGAATAGAAGTCCACATTTGCCGGCAGTCCCTTGTTTTCCTTGATATAATCTTCAATTTTAATAGACATTTCATAGTATTTGGAGTGGCCGGTCAGCTTTGTAAGCTCACGGGACATCTCTTTCAAATGCTTGGCGCGTGGATCGCCGGAACGGTAGACACGGTGGCCCATTCCCATGATTTTTTCTTTGTTTTCAAGTTTCTTCTCAATGGCCGGTACGGCATTTTCCACACTGTCGATTTCCGTAAGCATCTTCATGACACGCTCATTGGCACCACCATGAAGCGGCCCTTTCAGTGCTCCGATTGCTGCTGTTACACCGGAATATACATCGGATAAAGTGGCTACACAAACACGGGCTGTGAATGTAGATGCATTCAATTCATGGTCTGCGTGCAGGACAAGTGCTTTGTTGAAGGCTTCAACTTCAAGATCTTCCGGGTCTTTTCCATTCAGCATGTAAAGGAAATTCGCTGCAAAGCTCAGTTCTTTTTTAGGTGAGACAGGCTCCTTCCCTTTACGGATCCGGGCAAAAGCCGTGACCACAGTAGGAATTTTCGCCTGCAGACGAAGCGCCTTGCGGTTGTTCGCTTCCTCTTCCATCACGTCGGATTCAGAATCGTACAGACCGAGCATTGAAACGGCTGTACGCAGGGCAGCCATTGGATGAACTGTCTTTAAATCATAGGATTTAAGATGATCAATGACCTCTTTTGGAATATCCATATTGGAAATTAAATCTTCTTTGAAATCTTTCAATTCCTGTGAATTAGGAAGCTTTAAATTCCAAAGAAGGTAGATCACTTCTTCAAAGCTTGAGTTATTAGCTAAATCATCGATATCGTACCCAACATACGTAAGTTTATCGTCTATGATGGAACTGATGGATGATTCCGTTGCTGTAATCCCTTCAAGACCTTTAGTTGATGATGACATACAATCTCTCCCTTTCGAAAAGTTCCAAACGAATGCTTGTCCGTTTGACAAGAAAACGCTTTACATTTAACAGAATCCCTTTATAGGAAAATGACCCCACACACAATTATAAAGTATTCTGAAGAGAATGTGAATTGAAACCGTTTAATTTTGATGGAATTTATCGAACCTTTTTCCTTTTATTCCCTTAGTGAACAGGGTGCAAACAGGTCAGAAGTTTTACAATCTACATTGAAAAAGAGGGTGCAGGAGTTGACCAACCACCTTATTTCCATCATCTTAAGGTCCGTTCTGCTGCTCGCAGGCTTAACGGCAGCCACTATACTTTTCCTGTTCCTATGGAATTATTTACATCCTTTTCTGAGTGCCTACCTTTTTGCGGCACTCCTTCGTCCTTTTATCCTTCTGGTATCTCGCAGGCTTCATCTGCCCCGTTTCCTCTCTATTCTACTTGTACTCGGGATTTTCACCCTGCTTGCACTCAGCACCTTCGCCCTTGTGGTAGCTGAGCTGATCAAAGGATTTCAGCACTATTCCACAGATCTCCCTGCCCAGGCAGCCGCTTTATCGGTGTTTATAATGAATCAAGGAAGAGAATGGGCAGAGCCGCTGATTTTAAGACTACAGTCCTCTCTGGAGCACTCCGGAATCGTGACCTCTTCCATTGATGAATACCTGCAGGCTGTGCAGAGCCAGGCAGGTCGGGTTAGTATGGATTTGTTAAGTGGTCTGTTCGAAGGTATCCGGCATATAGCAGGGATGGTTCCGACTTCTTTAGCTTACACAGGTATCGTTATCATCGGTACTTTTTTCTTCAGCAAGGATTGGGAAGCGATTCACCGACCTCTCCGGAGTATCATTCCGGCTGTTATCCAGGAACGTGCGTTACAGGTGCGTGTTGAAATCGGAAAGACATTCAAAGGACTGATCAAGGCTCAATGTATGCTTGTAACGATCAGCACTCTTATTATAGGAACCGGTCTCTATCTGCTTGATGCTCCCCACGCTCTCACTGTAACGGCTGCGGCCTGTCTGGTCGACTTCATTCCTTATGTAGGGACAGGGGTGATTTTCATCCCATGGATGCTGTTCCAGTTTTTTTCGGGGGATTTCCCGATGACGATCGGGCTTGCTGTTCTATACGCTGTCGTCGTTACGACAAGGCAGCTGCTGGAGCCCAAGCTGATGGCTGATCAATTCGGCGTCCCTCCTATTGTCCTGCTTCTTACCTTTGCTGTGGGATTTCAACTTCTCGGCGTCTATGGCATCATGCTCAGTCCGCTTTTGCTGATGGTCTTTCAAACATTAAAGAGGACTGGAGCTTTGAAAGAACTCTTTCATTTTGTTACAGCAAAATGAAACTCCATTTCCAGTCCGGAAATGGAGTTTTTTTATTTTCTGTAAATGGTTACGGTTCCTTTATCCATAGCTTTTTGAATCGCCCGTTTCACAAATCCTTTTAACGGCGTTCGCGTCACGGGCAGGAGAAGGATGAATCCTGCCGCATCTGTAATGAATCCAGGCGTTAACAGGACAGCTCCTCCTACAAGGATACAAGCCCCATCCAATAAAGCATCCTGAGGCATACGCCCCTGCTGCATGGAGAGCTGGACATTCTGGATCGTTTCCAGTCCTTGTTTTTTCGCAAGCCAGGCTCCAAGGGCCCCCGTAGTTATAATCAGAAGAATGACCCACCATGGTCCGATGACATTACCGGCCCCGATCAGCAGACCGATTTCCAATGCGGGTATGATCAATATGAGGATGAATAACCAGCGAAACATAGCATCTTCCCTTCTTTTTCTTTCCTCCATTATACCTTTATAAAGCTGTAAGGTAAAAAATAAAAGGCAGGGATCTCAATCCCTGCCTTTCCTTCTACCTATTACAGGACGCTTGCATGTCCTTCGTAAATGTCACCACGGGAACTGTCAATGGTAAGATCGGAACCATCCTTGATCAGTTCAAGAGCATTTGGTACGCCGACGATAACCGGGATACCAAGGCTAAGTCCGACAACGGCTGCGTGGGAAGTCAGACCGCCTTCAAGTGTAACGATTCCAGCTGCCTTTTCGATGGCAGGCATCATGTCACGATCGGTTCCGTGAGTGACGATGATATCGCCGTCTTCTACACGGTTGATGGCATCCTGAGCATCTTTAGCGATGATGGCACGACCATACGCGCTCTTCTGGCCGACACCCTGGCCTTTGACTAAAACATCACCGATGACGTGAACTTTCATCAGGTTGGTTGTACCGCTCTCACCTACAGGTACGCCTCCTGTAATGATGACACGGTCACCGCGGTCAGCAAGACCTGAAGCAAGGCTGCGTTCAACGGCAACATCAAGCATGTCATCCGTAGAGTACGCGCGAGGCCCCATCACTGCATAGACACCCCATACAAGAGAAAGCTTGCGATTTACTTCTTCGTCAGATGTAATCGCTACGATCGGAGCTTTTGGACGATACTTGGAAATCATGCGGGCTGTATGTCCGCTTTCAGTCGGCGTAACGATGGCTGCTGCATCCAGGTTGATCGCTGTGTGGGTAACAGACTGGCTGATGGCATCCGTAATTGTCATGTCACTGTGCTTGGAGCGGTCCTGCAGCAGGGATACGTGGTTCAAGCCTGTTTCTGTTTTGGATGCAATATTATGCATCGTTTGGACAGCTTCCACCGGATAGTCACCAGCAGCTGTTTCGCCGGAAAGCATGATCGCATCGGTGCCATCAAAAATGGCATTGGCTACGTCAGAAGCTTCCGCACGCGTTGGACGTGGGTTGCGCTGCATGGAATCAAGCATTTGTGTGGCTGTAATAACCGGCTTGCCGGCTTTGTTGCATTTGCGGATCAACTGCTTCTGTACAAGAGGTACATCTTCTGCTGGAATTTCAACACCAAGGTCACCACGGGCAACCATCAATCCATCACTGACTTCAAGAATTTCGTCGATGTTGTCGACACCTTCCTGGTTCTCGATTTTTGGAATGATTTGAATATGGTTGGCGTTATGCTTTTCAAGAAGTTCTTTGATTTCAAGAACATCAGAGGCACGACGTACGAAAGATGCAGCGATGAAATCAACACCCTGCTCAATTCCGAACTCGATATCCTTGGCATCTTTTTCTGTAATACCAGGCAGGTTGACGCTCACGTTTGGAACGTTGACCCCTTTTTTGTTCTTCAATGGTCCATTGTTAAGAACGGTTGTCTTGATTTCTTCATTTTCCTTGTCTACTTCTTCCACCTGAAGTTCCACAAGACCGTCATCAAGAAGGATTTTGGATCCAGGGTGCACGTCGTTGATGAGACCGGAATAAGTCACAGAGAAGCGTCCTGCATCGCCTTCGATATCCTTCATGGATACGTAGGCTGTGGATCCTTTTTCAAGGTAGCACTCTCCACCTTTTAGAGAACCGGTACGAATTTCCGGACCTTTGGTATCCAGAAGGATCGCTACAGTCTTCCCTACGGCTTTTGAAGCTTCACGGATGTTTGTAATACGTGCGCCATGTTCATCGAAATCTCCGTGTGAAAAGTTCAGACGGGCGACGTTCATCCCTGATTCGATAAGCTGTGTCAACTTTTCTACAGATTCAGACGCTGGTCCAATTGTGCTGACGATTTTTGTTTTTCTAAACATATTATTTCCTCCTCTAGTGCCTCTTACGTTTATATAGATAGTTCTTTGGAAAGACGATACATATCAAGGTCAACCGTATGCTTGGCGTTCAAGATCTCCACAATGTCATGGTCCACCAGTTTGTTCGCTTGGATACCGACCATGCGGCCTGCTTTTCCTTCGATAAGCAGATCGACCGCATAAGCGCCCAAGCGGCTTGCAAGAACTCTATCCGCAGCGCTTGGGGATCCTCCGCGCTGTGTATGTCCCAGTACAGTGACACGGGATTCCAAGCCGGCAGCTTCATCAATACGGCGGGCAAGTTCGCCGCCTGTGCAGACGCCTTCGGCAACGATGATAATGCTGTGTTTTTTGCCACGTTCATGTCCTCTTCGAAGACGGTCGATAATATCTTCCAGCTCATCTTCCGCTTCCGGAATCATGATACTTTCCGCACCATCCGCAAGTCCAGCCCAAAGGGCAAGGTCCCCGGCGTCTCGGCCCATGACTTCTATGATGAACGTCCGCTCATGGGACGTAGCTGTATCACGAATTTTGTCAATGGCATCAATAATGGTATTCAATGCGGTATCAAACCCAATTGTGAAATCAGTTCCAGGTATGTCGTTATCGATCGTTCCTGGTACACCGATGCATGGGTAGCCTTTTTCCGTAAGTTTCTTAGCCCCCATAAAGGTACCATCACCGCCGACAGCTATCAAGCCTTCAATGCCATGTTTTTTTAATTGTTCAATGCCTTTCAACTGACCCTCTTCGGTTTTGAACTCTTCACAACGGGCAGAATAAAGCTTGGTTCCTCCGCGCTGAATGATGTCACCTACAGATCCCAGTTCCATTTTTTCGATGTCGCCGTCGATCAAACCCTGGTAACCGTATTTAATGCCGTATACTTCAATGTCATGATAGATAGCTTTCCTGACAACTGAACGGATGGCCGCGTTCATACCTGGAGCGTCTCCACCACTCGTAAGTACTCCAATTTTTTTCATTCTCATCACCTCAAAAGTAATCTATTTATGTTGTTTCCAACTAAAGATGAATTGAAACCTCAGTCCCCCTGATCTCTAGGACTCCCTTTACAGTCTACCCTTTTTTGCACAGCCGGACCATTCTTTTTCCCGTGATAACGTTACCATCCTGTAAAGATGCGAAAAGCCGCACGAAATGTGCGACCTTCCAATAACGGACCTTTATATTTCAACCCTACCATTATAAATCAAGATATGAGTAATCGCCAATGTTTTTATATTTTTTGAAACGATTCTCCAACAGTTGATCATGATTCAAAGTATGAAGTTCATTCAGAGAATCGGTCAGTACCTGTTTGATTTCCTGCGCCTGCTTCTCGACATCACGGTGGGCTCCACCCCTCACTTCTGGGATGACACCGTCAATGACGTTTAATTTTTTCAAGTCGTAGGAAGTAATCTTCATCGATTCAGCGGCCTCCTGAGCAAGACCCGCATCCTTCCATAAAATGGACGATGCTCCTTCTGGAGAAATAACGGAATACGTGGAGTTTTCCAGCATGAATATTTTATCTCCGATGCCGAGTCCGAGAGCTCCCCCACTTCCTCCTTCACCAATGACAATGCAGATGATGGGCACGGTCAAGCCGGCCATTTCCATCAAATTGCGGGCAATCGCTTCACTCTGCCCGCGTTCTTCTGCTGCTTTCCCTGGATAAGCGCCTTTCGTATCGATGAACGTAATGATCGGGCGCTTGAACTTCTCCGCCTGCTTCATTAAACGAAGCGCTTTACGATACCCTTCCGGATGAGGCATCCCGAAGTTACGGCGGATGTTTTCTTTCGTATCTTTCCCCCGCTGATGACCAATGACTGTGACTGGCTGTTCATTGAACCTGGCAATTCCAGAAACAATGGCCGCATCATCACCAAATGTACGATCTCCATGAAGCTCCAGGAAATCTGTAAATAAGTGCTCAATATAATCAAGGGTCGTCGGCCGCTCCGGATGGCGGGCCATTTGGACTCTGTCCCATGGCGCCATCCGGTCATAGACGTCCGTTTCCAGCTTTTCCAGACGTTTTTCCAGCTTGGCGATTTCATCGCTTAAATCCATTTCACTGCTGTCTGTGAGCTGTTTCAAATCTACAATTTTTTCTCTTAGTTCGATGACTGGTTTTTCAAATTCTAACACGTGTTTCATAACCGGCTTCCTCCTACTGCGTGAAGATCCAGAACAGTGGTCAGTGTCTCTCTCAGTTCATGGCGGTGGACAACACGGTCCAGCTGGCCATGCTCCAACAGAAATTCAGCCGTCTGAAAATCATCCGGCAGTTTTTCCCGGATGGTCTGTTCAATAATCCTTCGTCCCGCAAAACCAATCAAAGCTCCAGGTTCTGCAAAGTTATAATCACCAAGGGAAGCAAAACTGGCTGATACACCGCCTGTAGTCGGGTGAGTCATGACAGAAATGAACAAGCCCCCTTCTGCATGAAGGCGCTGCAGCGCTACAGAAGTTTTTCCCATCTGCATGAGACTGAGGACTCCTTCCTGCATACGTGCGCCCCCGGATGCCGTAAAGATGATAAATGGAATCCCTTCTTCGCGGGCCTTTTCAATGGCGTTCGTTATTTTTTCACCGACCACGGATCCCATACTCCCCATTCTGAACCGGGCATCCATGACAGCTACTGCCGCCTCAAGGCCGTTCATCCGGGCTTTACCCGTTACTACAGCTTCATTGAGGTCGGATTTCAACCGGTCTTTCTCTAATTTCTCCTCGTAATCTGGAAAGCCGAGCGGGTTGCTGGAAATCATATGCTTATCCCATTCGGTAAACGTACCCTCATCAAACAAGTGCTCAATCCGTTCATAAGCATTGAGACGGTGATGATGATCACAATATGGGCAGACATTCATATTCCGATTTAATTCTTTACGATAGAAGATTTTTTGACAGTTGGGGCATTTCTGCATTAAACCTTCCGGTACATCCTGTTTGGCTTCCTGGCTTGGTATGGATGCATACCTTTTTTTCTTGCTGAAAAAGTCTCTAAGCAAGGTGATTCCTCCTTTGGGACAAAGCTTCCTTTCTATTCAATATACAAAAAGTACTTTGCGTAATACTGCTGAATTTGTCGTTATGGTTTCGACATCATTTTCAACGATAGAGCTGTATGATATCCATTGTATTGCCCTTCTGCAGGGTTTCCGCCACAGCATCATACCAGCTTTTATCATAGTGCACATGATGTACGGTATTGGTAAATCCGGCTATAAACTGCCACATAGAGAAAAGCAGCTCCTGCCCACATGTAGAAAAAAGATAGTCAAACACATGGTGATGCCTTTCCTTACCAACATGTCCTTCTATGATGTCTTTTAGACGGTGGAGCTGTTCGCTGGTCAGCTTATGCTGCAGAATCGTCAATACTTCTTTCTCGATCATCTGCATAGCTGTCAATAGTTCCTCTTTTGTCCTCTTTTCCGTTAACAGGAAGTTCGACAGCAGTTCAACCATATGATACGGGCGGTAGGATCTCATATAGGTACCTTCTCCGCGGCGGGTTTCAATCAGACCGAGCAGTTCCATTGCGCGGAACGCCTCGCGGATCGATGACCTTCCTACACCGAGCTGTTCGCTTAGTTCGCGTTCAGAAGGCAGCTTATCACCAGGGCTCAATTGATTCTCCTCAATGTAGGCTTTCAATTGATACAAAACCCCTTCATATACCTTCCCTTGTGGTTTAGTCAACGTACCCGAACACCTCTTTCCCGCTTTTATCCTATGGCCATATGTAAGGGGAAAGATTCCTTTCCCCTTTTCCGGCACTTATTCTTCATCAATTAAAGTGAGCTGTCTCGTCTTTTCTGCCACCTCTTCAGGGTCTACATGATGACGGGCTACGCCTGATTCCATCGCGGCCTTAGCAACGCTTGCTGCCACAGCTGGAGCTACACGCGGATCAAAGGGAGCAGGAATAACATAATCCTCATTCAACTCTTCCTCACTTACAAGAGAAGCAATCGCCTCCGCAGCTGCGATTTTCATTTTCTCATTGATTCGAGTCGCACGTACATCAAGAGCCCCCCGGAAGATTCCTGGAAAAGCCAGAACGTTATTTACCTGGTTAGGAAAATCGGACCGTCCTGTACCGATGACACGGGCCCCTGCTTCCTTCGCATCATCCGGCATGATTTCCGGTTCCGGGTTGGCCATGGCAAAGATGATGGAGTCATCCTTCATACGGGAGACCGTTTCTTTGGACAACAAACCACCCACAGATACACCGATGAAGACGTCAGCATCTTCCATGACCTCCTCAAGGGCACCCTCGACACGGTCTTTATTCGTAATTTTAGCAATTTCATCTTTGACATCATTCATTCCGTAGTCGCGGCCTTCAAAGATAGCGCCTTTGGAATCACACATAATAATATCACGTACACCGAAATGATAAAGTAATTTAATAATAGCAATTCCTGCGGCCCCTGCCCCATTGGCCACCACTTTAATATCCGACCAAGATTTTCCTGTCAGCTTCAAAGCGTTCATCAAGCCTGCGACCGTCACGATGGCCGTTCCGTGCTGATCATCATGGAAGATCGGGATGTTCGTTTCTTTCTTCAAACGCTCTTCAATGATGAAGCAGTTTGGTGCAGCGATATCCTCAAGGTTTACGCCGCCAAACGTAGGCTCCATCAACTTCACCGTCTGCACAATCTGATCAATCTCTCTCGTGTTCAGGCAGATAGGAAAAGCATCAACACCGGCAAAGCTTTTGAACAATGCGGCTTTCCCTTCCATGACTGGAAGAGCAGCCTCAGGACCGATATTTCCAAGTCCAAGCACGGCAGAGCCGTCACTGACCACGGCCACCATGTTTCCCTTCATGGTATAATCGTAGACCGTTTCTTTATGGTCGTAGATTTCCTTACATGGCTCAGCCACTCCAGGGGAGTAGGCAAGACTTAGATCCTTAGCATTCCGTACAGGTACTTTTGAATGTGTTTCCAGCTTCCCCTTGTTCACTCGGTGTATATGCAATGCTTCATCTCGCAGATTTGACACAACAACACGCTCCTTTAAATGAATGAATGATTAAACCGACCCAGGTGGTCTGACCACCAGTAACTCCTTAATTATAACAGATGAAAAGGTCGTGTAAAGATTTTCAAAAATATGGACTTGGTTTTTAATTTTCCGCCTTCTTTTTATTACTTCTTAATGCGACATTTTTCTCACCAAAAAATGCGTTCAACTGATCAAGACAGTCTCTTGTCGGCTGCAGGCCATAGCTTTCATCAAGACGGTAGGTCTTCCGATCTTCTGACCGGAAAAGAAAAACTGGTGTATTCCCCGGGAAATATTGTGCCGTTTCTTTCAACTGTTGAAGAGCTTCGTTTTCGTTTTCATCCGTCACTTTGACGAACAGCCGTCTTTCTTCCTGTGCCGACTCATGGGAGGATTCATCCATTTCAAAAGGGTGAAGGGACTGAATAATAAGCTGCTTTCTTCCGTTTCTTTCCTCTACTTTTCCCGATGTTGTCACAAGCATCTGTTCTTTCAGCCACACTTTAACGTCCCGATACGTATCCGGAAAGATGACAGCATCCACTTCAGCGCTCTCATCACTCATGGATAAAAAGGCCATCGGGTCCCCGCGCTTTGTACGGATTTCCCGAATACTGTCAACGACCGCAGCCGTATCGACTTTTTTATTCATTTTCATCCTGTAAAGCTGAGAAAGAGCAAGGATGCCTCTTCGTCGGAGGGATTTCCGCTGACTCTCCAGGGGATGATCGGATAAATAAGTGCCGAGGACTTCTTTTTCCATCGCCAGATTCTTCAAAAGTGGAAAAGGTTCCACGTCCACCATATCCATGACCATTTCCTGATCGAAGAAACCGGGCTGATCCTGGAATTCCTTGAACAACTCTCCCTGCTCAAGAGCCTGATCAATGGTGGCCAGAGCACTGGCGCGGTTGGAGTGCAGTTCATCAAAAGCTCCGGCAATAATCAGACCTTCAATCACTTTTCTCGATACAATTTTCGTATCCACACGCAGACAGAAGTCGTTCAAATGGCGGAAAGGCTGTTGCCCACGCCCTTCTACAATCGCTTTAGCCGCCTGATACCCTACGCCTTTGATGGAAAGAAAACCCATAGTGATTTCACTGCGCTGCCCTCGAGCGGCCGCCCCGCTTTTATTTATGGAAGGAGCCTTTACTCGTACGTGCATCTCCCGCGCTTCCCGAATGTACGTGGCCAGTTTGTCCCGGTCCCCCAGATTCGCGTTGATAAGCTCAGCCATGAATGCAGACGGATGATGAGCTTTCATAAAGGCCAGCTGGTAGGAAATCAAGCTGTAGGCAACGGCATGGCTCCGGTTGAATCCATAATTGGAGAATTTGACAATCCAGTCAAACAGCTGCTCGGCCACCTGCTCGGAATATCCATTTTCCAATGCTCCTGATACAAACGCTTTCCTCTCACTCTCCAAAACGCCGCCCTGCTTTTTGCTGACCGCTCTTCGAAGCATGTCCGCCTGGCCGAGCGAATAGCCCGCAGCAAGTCCCGCCACCTGCATAATCTGCTCCTGATAGACGAGTACGCCATAAGTCGGGCTTAAAATTCTCTCCAGATCCTCGTGTGGAAGTTCGATCGCTGCCTTTTTATTCTTTCTTTCAATATAAGTATCGATATATTCCATCGGACCCGGCCGGTAAAGAGCGTTAACAGCCACCACATCTTCAAAATGAGTGGGCTTCAGCTTTGTGAGCACCTGCTTCATGCCCTGCGACTCCAGTTGGAAGACACCATTGGTTTTTCCTTCCGAAAGCAGGGAGAAAGTTGCAGAATCATTCAATGGAATCTGATCCAGAGTAAAGGAGTGGTTTCCCGCCCTTTGAATCTTCCGTTCCAGATTTTCCATAAAGGTCAAGTTCCTCAGTCCCAGAAAATCAATTTTCAAAAGACCGATTTTCTCCAAATCCCCCATAGTAAGCTGTGTTACATACACCTCTCCCTGGCTTTTCATTAAAGGTGTATATTCCATAAGCGGCTTTTCAGAAAGCACGACACCTGCAGCATGCGTGGAAATATGGCGGGGAAGGCCCTCCAGCTTGGCTGCAATTTTGAACAATTGCTTCAGTTTTTCCGAGTTTCTAATATAATCTTTCAATTCTTCCGACTGACGGACGATTTCCACGAGAGGTTGAGTCGCCTGTTTCGGAAGCTGATGAAGGATGAAAGACGCATCGCTCTCCTCAATATGGAGAACCTTGAACAATTCCCTCAGCACACTTTTGGCAGCGAATGTACCGAACGTGCTGATTTGAGCTGCATGCTGTTTTCCATACTTTTCAGCTACGTAGGAAATGACCTCCTCCCTGCGCTGGTCAGGAAAATCGATGTCGATATCCGGCATCGTAATCCGTTCCGGATTTAAGAACCGTTCAAAGAGCAGTTGATATTCGAGCGGATCCACTTTCGTGATGTCGAGAAGATAAGCGACAATCGATCCAGCCGCCGATCCCCTCCCAGGTCCGGCATTGATCCCCTTTGCGCGGGCAAAATCGATAAAGTCCCACACAATTAAAAAGTAATCACTGAAGCCCATGGATTCAATGACACTTAACTCATGGTTGAGCCGCTCGACAGCCTCTCTCTTTCCGTCATATTTTTTCTTCAGGGCACGCTCACAGAGTTCCCGCAGATAGGCCGCGCCGCTTTTTCCTTCCGGTGCCGGATATGTAGGAAGAAGCTGCTGGTTCAGATCCATGTCCCATTGACACCGGCGCGCGATGTGGTCTGCTGCTTCAAGAACTTCCGGCCACCATTCCCCAAAAAATGATTCCATCTCTTCCGCACTTTTTAAATAGAAGGGGCCGTGAGCACTGTTCGGTGTATAACGCGTACCTTCATCGACCGCCCTTAAGCATTGATAGGCGTCGGCTTCCTCTTTTCTTATGTAACGCACGTCCCCGACAGCCGTTACCTGCAGCCCTTTTTCAACCGTCCATTCCCGCAGAGGGGTGTGCAGCTGCCGTTCAGAATGAAGATCCAAATCTTGAATACTTAAGTAAAAGTCCTCTTTCTTCACTGCGTGCATCCATCGGTTCAGCCCGTCCTCCATATGCTCGAACATCCGGTCGGATAAGGGTTCTCCCCATGGTGAGGCGGAGGTCATATGAATGACGATCAACCCCTGACTCACGTCGGCGAATGTTTCCAGGTTCATCGGATGATCTTTTGTGTTAGCCCACGTAGCTATTTTCATCAGGTTTTTATACCCGGTCTGGCTGGTCGCAAGAAGCCGTACGGGATGGAGAAGGGAACGGTCCTCGATGGTCGTCGTTAAACCGATCACCGGCTTGATCCCCTGCGCCCGGCATTCCTCGTAAAATGCCAGCGCCCCGCTCAACGTGTTCTCATCCGTCAACGCGATGGATTCAAACCCAAGGGCCTTCGCCTCATGGACCAAATCGTTAATCTTCACCGTACTCTTCATAAGACTATAGCCGCTGCGGACATTTAAATGGGTGAAAGTCATTTCGCACACCTTCTTTCATGTGTAAATTATAGCTACTATTGGATAGGGAATAAAGCCCTCTGCATAAAACCACAGGAAAAAGAATATTCGTTTAAATAGAAACACATTTTCCAGGCGGAAAGAGGGACAAGATGGAAGACCGTTTAATCGTATCCATGATCCAATGCTTCTTTATCGCTTTTGGAGTTATTGTAGGTGGAACACTTATTGGAAGTATCGGCAGTTACTTAACAGGGGAAGCTCCGCTGACCGCCATGTTCCGCATCGCCAAAAGTTTAAGAATCTGGGCTGTTGTTGCAGCCATCGGGGGAACCTTTGATGCCATCAGCAACTTTGAAAAAGGCATTCTCGACGGCTCCACTTTCGATATGTTCAAGCAGATCGTCATAATCGTTGCGGCTATGGGCGGGGTGAAGGCAGCACTTCTGTTGTTTGAGTGGCTGCTCGGAGAAGAGGTGACCTGATGCATTTCCCTCCTTACCATAAAAGCAGGGAATGGAGGCGTTTTTTCGCCGGTGTTCTGCTCGGCACCCTGGCCGGCTGGCTCTTTTTTCTTTATACTCATGGGCAGCTCCAGCAGAAATATACCGAAGAACATATCGGCTTGACTACAGAGCTGCACGAACTGGAAGTGAAGTATGAGGGACTGCTGAACAATAAAAATCAGGATTCTGAATCCGCACCACTGACGGTTGGCGAAATGGACGTTTCCTACACCAATGCCAAAAAGCTGGAAGTCGACCTGCTTACGCAGCACCAGCTGACGACGATGGTCAAGGATCAGCTTTCTTCCCTGCCAGGGAAGCCCGTAAAGGTGGTAGCTGATCAGGCGGATCTGATCTTAACCGCCCTTGAAAACAAAAACTATGTGGTGGATGACTTCACCTACCAACTGAAAGTGAACCAACTGATCATTTCCGAGGTCATTACGTTAAGACTTGAAATAAAGCTGGTACGTTAAAAACGAGCAGGCTATCTTATGCCTGCTCGTTTCGATATGCTTTACAAACCTCTTCCAATTCCCCGGCAATGTCCTCGGTTTCCGCCCAGTTGGAAGCAGAAGCCCCTGAGGCCATCGGGTGTCCACCACCATTATGAGCAGCGGCAACTCCGTTAATCACCGGACCTTTGGAACGCAGGCGGACGCGGATATTATCTTCTTCTTCCACGAAGAACGCCCACGCAAGAATGCCTTCAATATCTCCGAGAAGGCCGACCAGCTGGCTCGTTTCGGTCGCTGTTACACCAAAACGCTCCAAAGTATCCTTATCAAGTCGTATGGTGGAATAGCCGGCCGGGTGAAGCGTGAAGTTCTCAAGGACATAGCCTTTTAACCTGGCTACGTGGACAGGAGTCTTATACATTTCGTTAAACAGGGAAGATCGATCAAAATCATAATGCACTAAATCCGCAGCGTAGGAGAGCGTTCTGTTCGTTGTGCTTGGAAAAAGAAAACGCCCGGTATCCCCTACAATTCCTGCATACAGAAGCCTTGCAGAACGTTCATTCATTTTCAGTCCTGCCTCGATTCCTTCCTTGTATAAATGATAAATCATTTCGGAGGTGGAGCTGGATGTCGTATCCACCCATTGAATGTCTCCATACTGATCGACGTCAGGGTGATGATCAATTTTCACGAGCTGTTTTCCGGATCCAAATCTTTGGTCATCAATACGGGCCTGATTGGCTGTGTCACAGACGATGACTAAAGCTTCCTTAAAAGTGTCATCAGCAATATCATCCATTTCGGCAAGAAATGCCAGCGACGGCTCCCCTTCGCCCGCAAGATACACCTGCTTTTCCGGAAAGCTCGCACGAATTATTTCGGCAAGTCCGGCCTGGGAACCATAGGCATCAGGATCCGGCCGGACGTGGCGGTGGATAATGATAGTCGAATGAGATTTAATGGACTGAATGATGGCTTGTGTAGACATGAAATAAAGCCTCCTATTATTTTTTCCTGACAACCGCTTGCAGAATTCCCGGCACAGGTAGCCTTTTCCAACAAAACAAGCTACAATGAAAAGGAATTCTTAACGATCAGGAGTCGATTCACCTTGATTATTTTTCCGATTCTCATCTTAGTTTCCCTTGTTCTTTACATTTACTACAAAGTGATGGTCATCCGGGCCCGAGATCCACTTACACAGGAATACTTGAACAGCAGATCGAAGATTTTTCTCGGCGGATTCTTGTTTTTCTTTGCGATTAACCAGTATGTATTTTATCAGACAAGGCTTTCCTTGTTTGTCGGGCTGGTCTTCCTTATACTCGGAGCTGCTCAGGCACGGCTCGGCTTTAAGGCGAGCCGCCATTACCAGCAGGAATATAAAAAGCAGGAAGCCCGTTCCCAGACCTGAATGGTTCACAAAGCCGCTGCCCGGACAGCGGCTTTTTTTATCGGTCGATCAACTGGGCCATAAGAAGAGCTTTTCCGACAATCGATTTTCCGTGGTGAACTTCAATGTCCACCTTGGCAAATTTGCGGCCGACTTCTAAAATCTGTGGAATAATTTCAATATCACTTTCAATTTGAACCGGCTTGATAAAATAGACGGAAATATTTTCGACGACCAGATCCCCTTTTTTGTACTTCCGGAGCATCCGGCTGGAGGCCTCCGTAATCAGGGAAACAAACACGCCGTACGACATCGTCCCAAGCTGGTTGGTCATCTGCGGTGTCACTCTCGTACTCCAGCGCTGCGGGCTCTGATCGCTCTCCACCATCACCATCCGGTTTGTAGCCAGGTCATCGATGGTTTCTCCAACCTGAGGCTGCCGTTGAATGTGCTGCAGCGCCTTCAGCACATCCTGCCGGGAGATAATCCCCTGGAATTTATGGCTGGTATCAACGACCGGCATCAGTTCGATTCCTTCCCACACCATTACATGCGCCGCATTAGCCAGGGATGTCGTCGTATGAGCCGTCATCGGATTACGGGTCATCACCTTATCGATCCTGACCGTTTTCTCCTGCCCGATGACATCTTTAGAAGTGACAATTCCAACCACACGGTTCTGCTCATCCACTACCGGATAGCGGCTGTGCTTCGTTTCCTCATTCAGGTCATGCCAGCGCTGGACAGTATCCCTTGTGGAAAGAAACCTGGAATCATCAAAAGAAGTGTAGATATCATCCACCAGTACGATTTCCTTTTTAATAAGCTGATCGTAAATGGCTCTATTAATCATTGTCGCTACAGTAAATGTATCATAACTTGTAGAGATGACAGGGAGCTTCTTTTCGTCGGCCAGTTTTTTCACGGTATCTGTCGTATCAAATCCACCCGTTACTAACACAGCCGCGCCCTCTTTCACTGCCAGCTCATGGGCATTCGTCCGGTTCCCGACAATGAGGAGGGAACCCGCTTCTGTATAACGCATCATCGCTTCCAGTTTCATAGCTCCGATGACAAACTTTCCAAGGGTTTTATAAAGGCCTTCTCTACCGCCCAGAACCTGCCCATCAACGACGTTGACGATTTCAGCGAACGTCAGACGCTCAATATTCTCTTTCTTCTTCTTTTCAATCCGGATGGTCCCCACACGCTCCATCGTACTGACAAGATGCTGGTTTTCCGCTTCCTTAATGGCACGATAGGCCGTTCCTTCACTGACATTCAGCGCTTTTGCAATCCCGCGTACGGATATTTTACTTCCTACGGATAAGGACTCGATGTGTTCCAGGATCTGTTCATGTTTTGTAGCCATTCACCCACCAAACTTTCTATCTGTACTAGTCATTTCTCTCTTTATTGTTATTATACAACTGATACAGATGTTCTGCAATTTCTTCCAGAATTCAGGCGCATGGTTTCCAGGACTGAATCGGTATGGGATAAAAAAAGCGGCAGGGCCACAATGGCCTGCCGCCTTTCCAACGCTCTACAATTCTATGACCTCTCCCGGCTGTAGCGCACGTCCTGTTCCAGGCTTCACCTGTGAAGCAAATCCTTCTCCATCCTGATTGATGAGATCGAAGGTGTTATAGTGAACTGGAACGACCTGTTTCGCCTGCAGCCATTCTGCTGCGGTTAAAGCATCCTCCGGCCCCATCGTGAAATTATCCCCGATCGGAAGAAAAGCCAGATCAATATCATTGCGTTCCCCGATCAGTTTCATATCAGAAAACAACCCGGTATCACCGGCATGGAAAATGGTTTTGCCATCGATAGTCAGAAGGATCCCCGTCGGCATTCCTGTATAGACAATGGTGCCATCCTCTTCGGTATAAGCTGAACCATGAAAAGCCTGGGTGAACTTCACATGTCCGAAATCAAATTCATGCCCCCCGCCGATATGCATCGGGTGAGCGTTTAACCCTTTGTTTCCAAGGTAGGTAGCCAGCTCAAACGGGGCAACAATCTGTGCATTGGTCCGTTCGGCAATTTCGAACGTATCCCCTACGTGATCGTTATGTCCATGGGTCAGCAGAATGACATCCGGTTCCACCTGATCCGCATTCAAATCCGTGTTCCCGTTATCTGAGATGAATGGGTCAAACAAAATCGTTTTTCCATTGGCTTCCACTTTGACTACGGCGTGTCCATGATAAGAAACTTTCATCCTTCCACTCCTTCTCACAAAAAGTAATGTATACGGCTGGATGCATTTATCCAACCCTTTCCATTTCCTTCTACACTTCTTTTCATTTCCCTGTCTTTCTACTCCTGAAACACGGGCGGACCTATATGGCCGTTACCGTGGAAGTCCTTGATTTCCACGACTATCCGCTTAAAAAAAGGAAGTTTATGAACTATCCGGAACCAGAGCTGCGCCAGCGGTAATCATACAAACAAAGACCCCCGGAAGCCGGGGGTCTCGCCGTTACTCTTTATTCATTTTACGCTTCAGCGCCTGCAGTTCATCATCCACATCATCTTTTTTGTCCATTTCCTCGAATTCATCATCAATGGAGCGGGCTTCTGATGAAAGATCATCACTTGTATCCGCCTCCGCTTCATACTGCATGACCTTTTCTTCCATACGCTCAAAGCCTTGACGGGATTCATCCCCGCCGATACTGGACATGGTCCGGTTCATCTTCGTACGGGTTTTCGCTGATTCCGCACGGGCTTTCAAGGAATCTTTCTTCAGTTTCATTTCCTGGTATTCTTTCTTCATTTCATCGAGCTTTTCACGGAGATTGGAAGCGTCTGTCTGAGCGCGCTCCCAGGACGCTTTCAACTGCTCGGCCTGTTCCTGATGATTTTTCTTATCTTCCAGGGCGCGGCGGGCAAGATCTTCATTACCGGCTTCAATGGCTTTTTCAGCCTGCTGCATCCGCTTATCCGCAAGAGCCTGGGCATCATCGTACTTGCGCTTCAGCATTTTCTCATTGGCGATCTGCTTAGCAACAGCGCTCTCTGCTTCACGAATGTCATTTTCCATGTCCCTCATAAATTGGTCGAGCATTTTCACTGGATCTTCAGCTTTATCAAGCATCGCATTCATTTCAGAACCTACGACCGTCTTCACACGTTTGAAAAATTTGAACATGTAAATTCCTCCTTGTTATTTAGAACCTGCTATAATTTTCAATTCATACGCTTCAATGTCTGACCCGATACTGACTTCAACTTCCGTCCCCCAGGCTTCAACACTCAGGTATGCTTCTTCATCTTCAGATATATAGTCCGCATAGTTGACGGTCCGGCCGTTCACATTCGCACTGCGGCCTTCCCCTGTCACCTGGGCTTCCCCTTCTTCATCCTTCGTGTAGGTCACACCTTCGTATTCAAGAGAGGAGGGGTACGGCCTGCCCACAGGCAGATTGACCTTCTCATACATTCCAAGCTCCAGCTCGTCATCCATTTCAGCAGCGAGCCATTTGGTTCGATTCCCTTCCAGCAGCTGATAGGCATACCATTCATAAGAACCGTCCCGATAGGTGATTTTCCCTACTACTTCGTAATCGGCGAGGTCGTAGGTCACAATATCTCCTACTTCAATCATCAGAGGCGTCCGTTCTTTCACCTCGGGCACCTGCTGGTCTTTCTTTTGAAACAATCGAGAGAAAAAACCCAATCCTTCACTTCCCTTCTGCTTTGCCCTGTGTACCTTATGTACGGAAAGCCCCGGGCAGAGGTTTCACTTTTTCTAAAAATATTCACCCTCCCCCCTTAACGATGGCGGTGGATGACATCAAGACCGCCGGTGACTTCGTATATTGTGCCTGTAATCATATCCGAGCGTTCATCACATAGAAAATCGATGGTCCGTGCGATATCCTCCCCTGTGCCGGGTCTTCCTATCGGTGTCTCGTCATCCGTCGTATTCCGGCTTTGATCGATGGAAGACTCCTTCCATTCACCCACAATATTTCCAGGGCAGATCATATTTGAGGTGATGCCGTGCTCGGCTTCCTCATAGGCAATCGTTTTGGTCAGGGAAACGAGGCCTACTTTCGCTGCAGCGAAGGCTGATCGGTAAATCCAACCGGACGCCGAATGAGCTCCTTGAAATCCATAATTGATGATCCGGCCGAAATGCTGTCTGCGCATATAGGGAATGGTCAGCTTAAGCAGGTAAAAGACGGCATCCAGATTCCCACGGATCATTTGATTCCATTCTTCTTTAGAATAGTCCATCAGCTTTTTCCGTTCAAATATATAAGGCCCTGCATTATTAATTAAGAAGTCGATACGGCCGTAGCGGTCCACCGCCTGCTCGACCACACGTTCCAAATCCTGTTCCACTGTGACATCCGCCTTTACAAGCTGAATACGCCCGCGTGCGGAAGCAAAGTCATTCAGGAGTGTCTGCGCCTTCTGCTCGTCGTTAAAATAGGTTACCGTTACGGAATACCCCTGAGCAAGCATGTGTTCCGTAACTTTTCTGCCGAGGCCTTTCGTGCCGGCTGTTATGATGGCATGGCGCATCTAAACCCCTCCTTTTATCGATCCATCTCTACTTTCAAACAGTTGTATTGTTTACTTCTTCTGCCCCGTTCTGTACAATGAGCTCGTCAGAAAGGACGTGACAATCATGAGAGCTGCTGCAGGCAGTAAGTCTGTTGTGGAGAGGTACGGACTTGAAGCCGTGCCTCTCCACCAGAAAAATACGCCCTGGTATCGTTTCGCTTTTATCCAGATGGCCGTTGCGGCCAATGCCGGAAACTTCCTCGTGCCCGCTCTTGCTGTCATGGAAGGCGGGCTTTCCTTCTGGAGCGCTGTTCTCTGCACCTGTGCAGGTGCCTGGCTTGGGTTTCTTTTTGTATCCTATTTATCTTTACCCGGGGCACGGCTCGGCATCCCCGCCCAGTACGCGATCCGGACAATGCTGGGTGTTCGAGGCGCACAGTTTCTATCATCTCCTGTAAGGAGTTTGACTTCTCTTTACTGGTTCGCGGTCCAGACCATCGGAGGAACGTACGTCATTCAAGAACTGGTATCCAGAATTTCCGGAGCTGCGCTTCCCTTCTGGATTGTTTCCCTGCCGTTATCTCTTTTGATGGTCCTATTAGCTATCCTCGGTTTTAACGCCGTTAAGAAGGCGACCAGTTATTTCCTTCCGCTCCTGCTTGTTGGAGAGGGAACTATGCTCTATGTATACTTTACTACAAACAATGAATCCGGTGCATCCTTGACGCTTGCCATGGATGGCTGGAGCGGCTCTCTCCCGATGATGCTGTTCTTCTCAAGCCTGGCCTTCGTCCAGTATGTTTCTGGAGTGAGCGCATCAGCTGATATGACGAGGTATGCGCAGACACCGGCCCAAGGTTTCTGGGGACTGCTTACTGGCAACGCCGCCGGGTTTCTTCTAACAGCAGTGATCGGATGTGCTTCCGCTACTCTTTATGGAAGTCTCAACCCATATGTATCCTCTTCAAACCAGACGGCATCCCCCGTGATCATCACGGTGATTACTTTGACAGCTGTCATTTCCATGATCAGCATCAACGTCAGCAATGCCTATACCGGCGGTTTCAGTCTTCTCAACATTTTCCCTAAGCTGTCCAGAGTTCAGAGTGCCGTGCTTTTTGGCAGCGCAGGCGTTATTCTGAGTGGATTTCCGAACCTCGTGAATGAAGCGGAATCATTTATCTCTCTGCTGGGCGGCTTGATCATTCCGATTTCTGCGGTTCTTGTCAGTGATTTCCTTGTGGTGAAACGCGGCCGTCTGACCAACGAGGATTTGAACCTGCTTCCTTCTGCCCCGGCTGTCAATCGTTCAGCGATGGGTGCTGTGACCGTCGGGACACTGTTGTACTTTGCCTTTCCGGACGATTGGTCCCCTGGGTTTCTTACCTTTGTAGTTATTGCAATGATTTACCCGCTCACTCAGAGAAACGCAGAAGCATAAGAAAACATAGGTTACGAAAAATCCCCCGCTTTTTTCCAGGCGGGGGACTTCTTATTTATCGACGTTTTTGGCGACGGTCACCGGACTGGTAGCTTTCATTCAAAGCACTCATGATCCGGCGTTGGTCGATGCTTTCTTTTTCAAGAGGGTTCATTGGCTTCTTCATTGACATCACCTCTGTCTTATTGTTCACACAATTCTCCCGATTATGTATGGAACAACGGTCTACAATAGAGGATAGCATGATATAATAAAAGTAATTAAATGGGAGGGGGTAATTGGGATGACTTATGAATATAAAGATATCGTCGTTGCCGTGGATGGTTCCGTTACAGCAGAGGAGGCTTTTTCAAAAGCGATTGACATAGCCAATCGAAACGGAGCAAAACTGATTCTTGCTCACGTAGTGGATACAAGAGCTTTTGCTACCGTGGAAGCGTATGACCGTTCCTTAGCAATACGGGCAGAGCAGTACGCCACGGAGCTGTTGAACGACTATCAAAAGAAAGCGGAACAAGCCGGCGTCACCAACGTCGTGATTGATATTGAGTATGGGTCCCCGAAAGTGAAAATCGCTAAAGACATTGCGCCTAAACATCACGCTGATTTAATTATCTGCGGTGCGACCGGTCTGAATGCTATGGAACGCTTCTTTATTGGAAGTGTTTCCGAGCACATTACCCGCTATTCCCCATGTGACGTTCTCGTTGTCCGCGCCGGTGCCGATAAACAAGATGAGTAAAGAGCCCTTTTAAGGGCTCTTTTTTTATTGATCTTTTCTTAATTCACGGACAACATGGTGGAGCTCCGGTAAAATCAACTTATCCATAGCCAGTTTCACCGCTCCTGTTGAACCAGGCGTGGAAAAGACCGCTTTTCCACCTGCCACCCCTGCCGCTGCCCTCGATAGGATAGCGGCAGATCCAATGTCTTCTGTGTAGCTGAGCATACGGAAAATCTCTCCAAAGCCCGGCATTTCCTTTTCAAAAACACTTTCCACTGCTTCAATAGTGACATCCCTGGCGGCGATTCCTGTGCCGCCATTCAGTAAAATGACGTCCATAGAAGGATGAGCCATATTCTCATGAAGTTCTTGGAGAATAGACGCTTTCTCATCGGGCACAATCGAAGAGCGGAGGATTTCATGATTGTGCTCAAGCAGTTTTTCCTTCATCAGTCTGCCGCTCTTATCCGTATCCACTGTCCTTGTATCACTAACGGTAATGATCCCGCAGCGGACAGGCCCTTTTACTGCTTGCTTATGTTCATCAACGGACACATTCAGCCTCCTTCCTCATTCGTGATATGACGATACTGGTAAAATTTCATAGCGAATTCCGTCACACGCTTGGTTAAATGGTAGTTCGAATATGCGCCGATGGCTATGCTTATAAAAGGAAGACCCTGCACCAGTTTTTTTCTGAACATCAAAATGAACAGGGACTTGAAGCAGTGCTTCAGCGGCTGCTCCAGCCACCCTTCATCCGTCAGACGGTCATCACCGGCAACAATGAAGTTGTGTTCTTTTTTCTCGACTTCCTGAATCAAATCCTCCCAGGCCTGCGCTTTCAAACGCTTGGGGAGTGTCGCCGCGTGAAACACCTTCAAGGAAATCATCATTTCGTAAGGATGATTCATTTCATGCCCAAAGGTAAGTCCGATCAACTGAATAGCCCGGATGTTCATAAGCATCATCATCGGATAGTCGACACCGAGAAACAACCACCCTCCAGCCCCCGTCAATCCACCCTGAGCAAAAGAATACAGGCGCCCACGGGCCATCTGCTGCTCAGCAATATAGGTCAATTGATCAGTGGTTAACTCTTTTTCCATATCCTGAATGTGATGGATGTTGGAAGAAAAGATCCGTCCTGCAGTCAAAATACGCGCGCGCGCCTCATATTGATAGGACGTCCCTTGGAGAAACGCATGGGTGTGAAAGAACCACGCATCCAGCTTGGAAAAGAATTTATTCCTGACTCCAGGGTCGAGGTTTTGAAAATTTTGATGCATCCATTGATCATACATGTTTTCAAAATCATTCGGCTGGTACTGCCGGAACTGCTGAAGCCATATCTCAAGTTCTCTGTGGATTCGATCATCAGCCAATCCATTCTCCCCCTTATAAGGCAGCCTTTTCCTCTATTGTAGCCTTAACAACGAAAAAAAAGCAATGAACCCGGAGAACCGGATTCACTGCTTTGACCTTTCTTATAAACCTTTTTCCACAGTGTCGCGGGCAATCATGACTTCCTCGTTGGTAGGAATGACCATAACTTTGACCGGAGAGTGCGGGTAGTTCACAAATGCTTCTTTTCCACGGACTTTGTTCAAGGATGGATCCCAGTAAACGCCCATGAACTCCAATCCTTTAAGGACACGTTCACGCATTGTAATACTGTTTTCACCAACACCTGCTGTGAAGATGATGCCATCGATTCCGTGCATGCGGGCGGCATAGGAACCAATATATTTGTGGATACGGGCTGCGAACACTTCGAGAGCAAGCTCTGCACGTTCGTCCCCTTCATTCGCCTGCACTTCGATGTCTCTCAGATCGCTGGAGAAACCGGAAAGAGCCAGCATTCCACTTTCTTTATTCAATACATTCATAACTTCTGACGCTGTCTTACCCGTCTTTTCCATAATGAATGGAATAAGGGCAGGGTCAATGTTCCCGGAACGGGTTCCCATTGTTACCCCGGCAAGCGGTGTGAAGCCCATGGATGTATCGATGGACTTTCCGCCTTCGATGGCTGCTATACTCGCTCCATTACCAAGGTGGCAGGAAAGCAGACGAAGTTCCTCAACCGGACGGCCGAGCATTTCCGCTGCACGCTCAGACACATATTTGTGCGACGTACCGTGGAAACCATACTTACGAATGCCGTACTCTTCATAGTATTCATATGGCAGGCTGTACAAGTAAGACTGCTCAGGCATGGACTGGTGGAAGGCTGTATCGAAAACGGCCACGTGCGGAACGTTCGGCAGCACTTCACGGAAAGCATTGATCCCTGTCAGGTTGGCAGGGTTATGCAGTGGTGCAAGGTCCGATACCTGTTCGATTTCTTTGATCACTTCGTCTGTAATCAATACAGATTCACTGAAGCGCTCGCCTCCATGAACGACACGGTGGCCGACACCGTTAATTTCATCCAGAGAGTTGATGATGCCGTTGGCTGTCAGCTTATCCAAAAGCATTTTTACCGCTTCGGCATGATCAGGAATTTCTGTTACCGTTTTATCTTCTTCATCATTAAATTCAATGGTGAATACAGCGTCATCCAGACCGATCCGCTCAACGAGGCCTTTTGTAACGACTGTTTCCTCAGGCATTTCAATCAGTTGGAATTTCAACGATGAACTGCCGGCATTGATAGCAAGAATGTTATTACTCAACGATGCTCATCCCCTTAAATATAGGTTCGTAACTTTCTACCATTACTATTTAATCACCCGCACCCTTTGATTTCAAGGCAGTTCCGTGATGTTAACGTTTACTTGTTATATTCATTATTTTCTCACAATTACCGGCTTTTATATTCGTCAAACCAGGCGTTCATCTGACTGAGAATATCCGCCATGCCATTTGGATTTTTAAAGGACGGAAGTTTCACAAGAAGGGCCTGCTTCGGCGCTTTTGTATCCTTCCCTTTCTTCTGCAGGATTAGTATGCTCTTGCCGTGCTTTTCATCCTTAAAGAGAGAATCAGAAAGCTGGAGCATCCCTACAATATGGGCGTGTTCACGCAGGTAGGCATTCAAAGCTTTGGACTGATCGCTTTCAAACAGGAAGTTTGGCACGATGAACATCATATACCCGCCTTCCTTCGTGTAGTTCAAGCCCTGTTCAATGAATAAATGGTGAGCGTAGGAAAGACCTTCCTCTGCTTTCAGCTCATATTTCGCTGCCTGTACGTCATCCGGATAGTAACCGACCGGGAGATCTCCCATAACAAAATCAACAGGCTCCATTAAGAACGGGGCAAGACTGTCCTGGTGGAAGAACTCAATCTTGTTTTTCTGCAGGTTGGCGTTGGTGACTGCCAGCTGGATTAATGTAGGATCGACTTCACTGGCGTAGGCGTTCACCGGCATGTCAAGCTGGTTCATCACCGACGTAATCAAGTTGGCACTTCCGGCAGCCGGATCGAAGATTTTCAATTCCTCTTCGCCTTCAAACAAGCGGGAGGCGAGATACCCCATAAACATCGCGACAGAATCCGGGGTGATCAAGTGCTGCTGCTGCGTGGCCCCTTTCATTCCCTTCAGAATCGCCAGCTGAACAGCTTTCCGGATTTCTTCCTTCTCATGATTGTCTTTTTTCACTTTCGTCAATTCATTTGTCAAATACGTTTGAAGGTTTTCACTCATGTCATCAAACGGCTGCCCGTTGAATAAAACGTCCATTGTTTCCGCAATGGATTCGAGGTAGGTAATATTCATATCCTCTGAAATCGTTGTCGCTGTATTGTCAATCCATTGAAATAGTTGCTCTACATGTTCCTGCTTCATACTATTAGACTCCTTCTCTGTAAAAATTCCAAAGAAATGACGCACGTTGTCAATAACAAAATGCGCCCGTTTACGTACTTGTTCCATTATGGTCTAAACTAACCATAACGAAAACCATGATGTAATTCAACAATGTGAAACTTTCCCGATTTATTTGAAAACTGTGTGCGCTTACACTTTTGAAATGATATGATATGGCTGAAGCTGTACAACTTAAAGGAGGAGTCACGATGACGGATCAACGTAGAAACCTATACTTTTATTATCATCAAAAAACCGAACTTCAGGATAAATTAGAAGCTCTCTTCCAGCTGGCAAGGGACAACGATTTCCAAATTGTTGAAAATTCTAAAGACGCCAACATCGTTATTGCTGTTGGAGGGGACGGTGCCTTTCTTCAAGCTGTCAGAAAAACAGGATTCCGCCAGGACTGCCTGTACGTAGGAATCCGCAGTGAAAATGAAGCAGGTCTGTACTGTGATTTTAATATTGATGACCACGATGAAATGATAGAAGCCATGAAAAATGCAGAAGTAGAAGTCCGCCGCTTTCCTGTCATCGATACCACCATCAACGATGAATCTACCTTCTCCTGTCTAAATGAATGCAGTGTACGCTCGACATTGATTAAGTCCATTGTCATTGATGTCTATATTGATGACCTTCATTTTGAAACGTTCCGGGGAGACGGATTGATCATCGCCACTCCAACAGGAAGTACAGCCTACAACAAATCCATTAATGGAGCCGTTGTCGATCCAAAACTTCCGTGCTTCCAAATCAGTGAGCTTGCCTCCTTGAATAACAACCGCTATCGGACCCTCGGTTCATCCTTCATCCTCAGTGGAGAAAGAACCTTGAACCTTAAGGTCAGGCAGGACGGAAACGACTACCCTATTATCGGCATGGACAATGAAGCGTTCTCTATCCGCAACATCCATGACGTTACTGTAAACCTTAGTGAAAAAGTGATCAAAACGGTCAAGCTGAAAAATAATACGTACTGGGATCGAGTGAAACGCACATTCCTATAACTGTCAAAAAAGGCCTCCGCGGAAAAATATCCGCGGAGGCCTTTTGTATTAGGAGCGCTGATAGACAATATCTTCGTCGATTACTGTCATCATCACTTTTGCATCTGCAAGTTCGTGCGATTTCAGCGTAAACAGGTCTCTGTCCAGCACCGTAAAGTCAGCGGTGAATCCAGGCTGGATCATCCCCTGCTCTCCCTCTTTATGAATCGCTTCAGCACTTCCTTTCGTATACAGACAGACGGCTTCATAAACGCTCAGTTTTTCTTCTGCCTGGTAGACTTCATGATCATAGGAGGCTCTTCGGTCCACGGCAGCCCGGATACCGAGAAGCGGATTGATTTCTTCAATCGGAGCATCTGATCCACCCGCACATTTTATTCCTGCATCAAGAAGCGTCTTCCACGAATACGAGTTTTTCAGACGCATGTTCCCCAGCCTTTCCATCACCCACGGAAAGTCGGAGGCTACAAAGGTCGGCTGGATATCCAGAACGACGTTCAAATGCTGAAGCTTATGAATCAATTCACTGCTTAAAATCTGGGCGTGAATGATACGGTCACGCTCGCCTGTCTTGAGAGGGTTTCTGGCCACTGCGTCTGCTACAGCTTCCACCGCTCCGTCTCCGATGGCATGAACGGCCACAGGCATGTTCCGCTTCCGCGCTTCACCGACGAGGGTGTCCAGCTCCTCCTGCGTATGGATAGCTACCCCGTAATTGTCCGGATCATCCGCATAAGGTTGTTTCAGCCATGCCGTCCGTCCTCCAAGAGCCCCATCAGAAAAAATTTTCAACGCTCCCAGTTCTACAAAGTCTGTTCCCTGCTTGAATCCAAGCCCGGACTCATCCACCTGCTCGATCACACCGTGATGAACGAGCAGATGGGCCCTGAACTTCGTTGTTTTTCCGTCAATCACATCCAAAAAGGCGTCATAGGTTCTTTTGAATCCTCCATAATAGTTCAAATCCTCACTGTGACCACCGACAAGTCCGAAGGCATGCATATCCTTGACGGCAAGATCTGCTGCTTTCCTTAAGTATTCCGGTGTAACCTCCGGCATGGCTGATTTGATCAGGTCCTGAGCTTTATCGTGAAAATACCCGGTCACACGACCGGACTCATCTTTAACGACCACCCCTCCCTGAGGATCGGGAGTACGATCTGTAACCTTCGCGAGCTCCATTGCTTTTGTATTGGCAAGCAGAGCATGACGACAGACACGCGTAAGCATCATGGGATGATTTCGGGAGATTTCGTCCAGTTCATCTTTATGTATGATCCGCTTTTCCTCCCACTGATTTTCATTCCAGCCGTCCCCGATAATCCACTCCCCTTCAGGAAGCTGTTCAGCGTGAAGCTGGAGAGCCTGCTTGACTTCCTCGGCCGATTTCATAAAAGACAGATCCAGACGCATCAGGCGTTCCCCGTGCCCGAGGATGTGCAGGTGGCTGTCAGTAAAGCCGGGGTACATCACCGCCCCTTTCAAATCGATTTCTTCCTTTATTCCGTCTTTGTAGGTTTCAAACAGATCCTGTGTATCTCCTACAGCTTTAATCCGCCCGCCTTCGGTCACAACAGATTCCACCCAGGTGTCTTCAGCTGTCAGCGTATAAATTTTCCCACCATACCAAAGCTTCATCCCAGCACTTCCTCTCTTTTCATTTACTACTATCTATAACATATCCAGGAAAAAAAGAGAACTGTAAACAAAACCCTGACCTAGGATAGGTCAGGGTTTCAATGGCTTATAAGAGATCATCAAAAGCGTCTTCCTGCTGATCCGTACTTCCCTGCGCATCTACTTCGATGGTGTAGGATTCACGGACCGCCTTCTCAAGATCTTCCGAAAAGTCGGTATTGGATTCGTAGTAATTCGCATTCGCTCTTGTCGGTTTTGTTTTTGGTGCTTTTGGTACGAAGACCGTACAGCAGTCTTCAAATGGACGGATCGAAATATCATACGTTCCTATTTTCCGGGAAATATCAATGATTTCAAGCTTATCCATCGCCGCAAGTGGACGAATGACAGGGTAATTGGTTACTTCATTAATGGTGTTCATACTCTCCATCGTTTGGCTGGCCACCTGACCAAGACTTTCGCCGGTCGTAATGGACAAAATCCCCTGCTGTTCTGCAATTTTCTCACTGATCCTCATCATCATCCGTCTTGTAATCGTCATGCTGTACCCGGACGGCATCTCCCTATGAATTTTCTGCTGAACAGCTGTGAACGGGATGACGTGTATTTTCACCTTGCTTCCGTATTTCGCCAGTTCCTGAGCGAGGTCAATCACTTTTTGTTTCGCACGCTCACTCGTATAAGGCGGAGAGTGGAAGTGGACCGCTTCAAGTTCCACACCGCGCTTCATCGTCAAATACCCGGCCACAGGACTGTCGATTCCTCCGGAAAGCATCAACAGACTCTTTCCTGTCGTACCCGCCGGAAGACCACCGGCTCCCGGGTAATCACGTGCAGTGATGAGGACACCTTCGTGGCGGACCTCCACTTTGATTTCCACGTCAGGACGGTGGACATCGACTGTGACACCGTCTGTATTTCTTAAAATATGACCGCCAAGCATTGGATTAATGTCCTGGGAGGGAAGCGGGAACGATTTGTCCGTCCGCTTGGAAGAGATCTTAAAGGTCTGCGCTCCCCGGGCATCATGAAAAGCCAGGAGGACAGCTTCTTTCATCGCTTCCTCTGACTGCTCAACCTTCACAGCAAAGCTTAGGCTGTGAATACCGAATACTTTCTGGCACGCTTCCATCACTTTTTGGGGATGCTCTCCATTCAAGTGTACATACATGCGCCCCTGCGTCTTTTCAATCGTCGTTTCAGGGAACTCCTTGAGTTTACCCGACAAATTGTACTTCAGTTTCTGTTCAAATAACTTTTTATTTTTTCCCTTTAACGCCATTTCACCATAACGGATCATAATACGATCAAATTTCATTGATTGCTCACCTCATTGCAGCTTGTAAGTGATGGACAGCTTCATCCAGTGCATCTACAAATTGTTTAATATCCTCTTCCGTATTCTGTGAAGAAAAACTGACTCTTAACGCTGATGTGGTACGGTCATAATCAAAATTACAAGCCTTCAGTACAGCACTCACATCCGGCTGCTTAGAAGAGCAGGCGGACTTGGTCGAAATATAAATTTCTTTCTGCCCTAATGCGTGGATGACCACCTCAGGTTTTAAGCCGGGTATAGAAAAATTGGTAATGTGGGAAACCCCGTCCTCTGGAGAATTCAACACACAGTAAGGCCGATCCCTTAAGGCTTCCCTCAGCCGGGCTCTCAGCTTCCATAAATGGTCCCGGTTTTGCTGCTCTTTTTCCTTCAGGATGCGGAGGGCTTTAACAAAGGCTACCGTTCCTGGGAGGTTCTCGGTACCCGCTCTCAATTCAGCTTCCTGGCTTCCTCCATGAAGCATTGGAAATAAGGAAACATGCTTTCGCACAAGGAGGGCCCCTGTCCCTTTCACACCATGAATTTTATGACCGGAAATGGTACACAAATCAATGCCCCATTCATTCATGGGAAGATCGATTTTACCAAGTCCCTGAACATGGTCTACATGAAAGTGGATTTTTGGATGTGCTTTCAGTTTCTGCCCGATGTCCTTAATGGGTTGAATGGAACCCAACTCGTTATTTACAGACATCACACTGACTAAAATGGTATCCGGCCTGACGGCATTCATGACAGCATCCGCATCTACAAGACCGTCTCGATTTACATCTATATAGGTAACTTCAAAGCCCAATGACTCCAAGGCTCGAAAAGCTTCCATGACAGATGGGTGCTCAATAGAAGTTGTAATCAGATGTTTCCCTCTATTTTGATGCTGCAGAGCCACCCCTTTCACCGCCATATTGTTCCCCTCTGTACCACCAGATGTAAAGATCACTTCATTTGTATCCACATGCAGCAGACTGGCTGCCTGCTTACGGGAACGATCTAGCAGTCGCTCCACTTCACTTCCCAGACTGTGAATGGAGGAAGGATTGGCGAAATACTGCTCTGCGGCTTTCTGGAAACTTGCCAGCACTTCCGGATAAGGTTGGGTCGTCGCGCTGTTATCCAAGTATATCATTGGCTTTGACTCCTTTTTTTCAAATTGCAGTCCATAATTCTACCACACCAACGGCAGAAATGGAACAGCCGGCCCCTGTCGCAGCCCTGCAAAAAAAGGCATCTGCACGACTGCAGATGCCTTTTTCACCGGAAGACGGCTTATTCCATTGAATCCAAATGTTCGAGGATTGTATCTATACTAAGCTTTCCATCTTCCGTCACATCGTCCACCCAGGACTGCGTGTATTCCATGCTTCCTAAAATATCTTCAGGCTGGCTTTCAGAAGATAGGATTGCGGACGGGTTGTCTCTATCCACCTGTTTCATCAGCTTTTCCTCCACTCCGTAGTCCAGACGGCTGTAGCTGTGTTCCGATGCAGGAAGACGTCCGCTGTCACGAGGCAGGAGGAGAATAACAAGCACTGTTGTCCATAGGAGGACGACACATGCGGATAAACCTATTAAGAGTTTTTTTCTCATGCATCCACGTCCTAGACTAGCATTTCTTCTTCTGCTTCCATTTTCTCAAGCGCTCCGGGGTCAACTTCTTTTACCGCTTCGGCCGCCAGAGCTAAAGCTTCGTCATACTGATAGGAACGGAACTTCTCTTCAGCTTCAAGCAGCTTAGCCGCCAGCAGTGGATGCTTGCTCCGATATCGATTCCCATGTTGGATGAGACGCTCTGATAAATGCGCTTTATCCATCACTTTTTCAGCATCGTTTCTCAGCTTTTCCACCAGTTCAACTGCTTCATCTAAAGATGCATGAACATCATTCATATCCAGAGGCTGTTTCTCCAGGTTCTGAAAAACTTCATCTACTTTCTCACTCGCTGTTTTCATATCTTCAAAGATAAAAACAGGAATTCCCGGGATATTGCTCCTCTTCAGACGGCGGTGGGTTTCCATCAGCAGCTCTTCCATTTTTCTCAACTGCTGCTTCGCCTCGCGTTCGTCTTTCCTTAGGTTTTCCACCCGCTCCTGGAAGAATTCATGTTTTTCCTGGAGGTCAGCGGTCTGTTTCTGCAGCTGCTCCAGATCATCACGCAGTTCAGAATAGGCGGTTTCCCCATCCTGGCGCTTGAATTCGAGACTGGTCATTTTCTTTCTCAGCTGATTGAACCAGTTTTTCAATCCTTGATGGGATTCCACATCTTCTTCTTCAAGCTGATAGGTTACAAGCAGCTCATTCAGTTCTTGTTCTGTCACACTCAACATGCTTTCCAGCTCATCCAGCTTCGCTTTAAGAGGTTCAAACTGTTTTTCTACATATTGATGAGCAACGGCTTCGCCTTCCAAGACCTGATACATCTCCTGAATTCTGGACTCAATGGCTTCTACAGCTTCCTGAACATCGGACTGATCCCCTTGCTCCAGCTTTTCAAAAGCTTCGGTCAGTGTGCGCTCATGTTTATGTATTTCCGGCAGAAATTCGAAATGGGTAATCCGATAGCCTTCTGCTTTCATTTCCTCGATTCCACTCTTCAACTCCCTCAGCTGTTCCGGGAGTTCAACTTTCACTTTACGGTACCGTTCGGGGAAAGCTTCAACATCCTCCTGCAGCAGGACGGTCTCTTCTTTTACGGTCTGCACCAGTTTATTGGCCTCCAGGTAATCCCCCTGCTCTGTCAGCTGTTCAAACTGGGACAGCTTTTCTTTCTGTGCATCCACCCTTTTTTCAAAAAAACTGACAGCTTTCCCGTACTGGTGACGGTTCTGGATCAGACGTTTCGTCAATTCTTTCAATTCAGGAGCAATGGATTCGATTTCCACACGGCTCTCTTTTTCAGAGTTCAGAAGATATTCCAATTCCGTCAGCATCGTTTTTATATCTTCTTCAATCGATTCCAGTTTCTTTTCAGTATTTTCAATCACGGACCTGACTTTCTTCAGTCGGTATTTGTCGGCCGCTTCCTCTGCGTCAAAAAGGTATTCTTCCAGTTCGGGCAGTTCTTTTGTAAGGATTTGATCCCAACGTTCACGCCATGTTTCGAACTTTTCTTGTGTCTCGCCGGAAAGGTTCAGGTTCTTTACTTTGGATAATTCCTCCGTTACGCGCCGGTTCATAATATCCATTTTCCAACCTTCCAGACGATCCACTTCATCATAGACCTTTTTACGCCAAATCAGCCCGATGATGAACATTGCAATTAGTAGTAATATAGCCCCTATGACGTACTTCATAAATAGCCTCCTTACAATAAACATGTCCTACGGATGAATTACGTTCCGATATGTGATTTAGTTGTTTATAATGATACCATGTAAAACAGCCTTTTGGCTAAATTATTTCAAAATTATTAGTGTGCTGACAAAAAATTCTATTTAAGGAGGACAGCCGGATGAAAGACGGTCACATCCATACTCCCTACTGCCCTCACGGGTCGAAGGATTCGCTGGAAAGTTATATAGAAAATGCCATAAAAGCAGGATATTCCGCCTTGACGTTCACCGAACACGCTCCTCTTCCTGATTCCTTTACAGACCCTGCACCAGCTAAAGACAGCAGCATGACAATCGAGGACCTGGAAAACTACCTGGCGGATCTGGGCGGGCTGCAGAAAAAGTACGAGAAGGATTTGACGATTCTGAAAGGACTCGAAGTGGATTATATTGAAGGGTACGAGAAGGAAACCTCATCGTTTCTTGACACCTATGGTCCGGAACTGGATGACAGCATCCTCTCCGTTCATTTTCTCAAGGGGAACAAGGCGTGGTACTGTATCGATTACAGTCCGGAAATGTTCGAAGAGGCAGCGGCAGACTTTGGAAGCATAGAGGCTCTCTACCGCGCCTATTATGACGCCCTTGCCGAATCAGTCCAAGCTCCTCTAGGCTCCTATAAACCAAAACGGATCGGCCACATGACTTTAGTAAGGAAGTTTCAGAAGCTTTATCCCGGTCCGGAAGAATGGCCGTCCAGGGCTTCCCGCTTTTTGACCCTGGTCAAGGAACATGGCTTTGAGCTCGATTATAACGGGGCAGGAATGAAAAAAAACCACTGTAAAGAAACCTACCCGCCGCTTGCCATCGCCCGGGAGGCTTCTTCCATGGGAATTCCATTGATTTATGGCTCGGATGCTCATACCGCTTCAGCTTTGAAGCAGGGCTGGGAGGCTGTTGATCATTCCTTGATCAAGCCCTGGCCGCGATAAGCTGCACCGATTGATGTTCATTCATTAAGTCACTGTATACTTCAACAAAATGGTCGATGGAGGCTTCTGTTATAAACGGATCTTTAAATTCATGAGGCATCGTGAAGGGTGCATTCAAGAGACCCTTCAGCTGTAAAAGGCAGAGCTTCTCCTTGAAGGTCACTTCAATGTGGGAATGTTTATCAAATAAAATCTGCGTGAACAAATGATTTTCCTTAGCCAGATAGGTGACAAGCATTTCCCTGGCAAATACAGTATTCAAGGAAAGCTCCCGGTTCAAGAGACAGGATAGTTGATAATGAGTCTGTTTATAATGTAGAATTTTCTTCACTAACGAATGAAGACGGCTGCCATCCTCAGAGGGCTGCTCACTTTCAAGCATTTCAAGATAGGGTTCAAAGTAACTGACAGCGAGCGATTCAAAAAGGCCCTGCTTGCTTTTGAAGTAGTAATGGATCAATGAAACATTCACATTGGCTGCCTTAGCAATATCTCTGACCGATGTTCCATTAAACCCCTGGCTGTAGAATAGGCGGCAGGCTACGTCCAACACTTTATTACGTGTTCCATTCGGTCGATTCATTATTTTTCCCCCTCGGGATAGGATTCTCTATAATTTTGGGAAATCCTGCTTAGAATCGTCCTGCAAATCCCGACAAATCTCCCATGTTTTGTCGAATAAAAAATGATCAGGAGGTCTATGATGTTCCAATCCATGACTTATTCAGGTACAAAAGAGCAACAGTATGATCTGCTAAATAAGCAGTTGAAAGCCTTGATTGAGGATGAAAAAGATGCTGTGGCCAACCTTTCCAACGCATCGTCCCTGCTCAACCAGTTCCTCGATGATGTAAACTGGGTCGGCTTTTATGTATGGAAGGAAGACGAGCTTGTACTCGGACCATTCCAAGGCATGCCCGCCTGTGTCCGCATCCCTTCTGGAAGAGGCGTATGCGGGACAGCGGTCGCTGAGAGAAAAGTTCAGCGCGTAGAAGATGTTCACGCTTTCCCGGGTCATATTGCCTGCGATGCAGCCAGTCAGTCCGAAATTGTCGTTCCTATTCTTAAAAACGGAGACATATACGGCGTTCTGGATATCGACAGTCCTTCTAAAGGCCGCTTTGATAAAGTGGACGAGCAGAAGCTGGTCGAGTTCGTGGAAACTCTACAAAACTATATTTAATAGACAAAAAAAGTTCCGTTCCATAAAAGAACGGAACTTTTTTGTGTCTATCTCCCCTTTGCACACTCTGAAATCAAGAATCATCCAGGTAAAATACCTGGATCATTTTTTTTGATGCAGTTCCGTCCTGCTTTCTTAGCTTGATAGAGGGCGCGGTCCGCTTGAAGGATAAGCTCTTTCCTTTCCGGCCTGCCGTGTATAGCTTTCCAGGAGGAAAACCCGCAGGATACAGTGACCCCGGGGTGGGTCTCTGAAGCAATTCGCTCACGTATGCTTTCCGTGATTTGATAGGCCTCCCCTGAACTGATCGAAGGGAAATATACTGCCAGCTCCTCCCCACCCCAGCGCGCGGCCAGACCGGAAGATCCAGCCATTTCCTCCTGAATCACTGCCGCAGCCTGGCAGATGACTTCGTCTCCTGTCTGGTGTCCATACGTGTCATTAACCGCTTTGAAATGATCAATATCTATCAATATTAAATGCCCCTGCTCATCTTCCTTGATATGCTTTTCCACACGATGATCAAGATAAATCCTGGAGTGAAGTTTTGTTAAATAATCGGTGATCACTGCTCGTTCCAGCTCCTCTTGAAGGATGGAATTGGCAAAGGCTAGAGCCGAATGTTGAACAAGGGACTGCAGGAGCTTAAAGGAATCAAAAGAGAAAAAAGAAGGTTTCTTATGCAGGACGACCGCAAACCCGGTTTGTTGATGATGGTCCTTCATGGGCACAGCCATCAGTGATCGGTATGGATGAAGGACGTCCGCACCGTCCCCATGAAGATCACTGATAAAAACCGGGCCGCTCTCCCTTTCGAACAGGGATCGGATAGCTGAAACCTCCTCAAGGTTGAAAATCGACGTGAAGTAGTTAGAACTGCCTTCCAGGACGCTCGCTCCCCCATCCCCTGCATAGGTAAGAAAGCCTGCCTCGTCTGCTTGAAAAATCTCCTGGATTTGTTCTACCATAAATGCAGCCTTTTCCGATAGTTTGGTGTAGGAATTCAAACGCTGGGAGGCTGCGGTAATAATTTGAAGGTCATTATTCTGTTTCCGGGCCTGCTCATATAAACGTGCATTTTCAAATGCCTTTCCCGCTGTATCGGCAATTTGTATAAAGAACTCCACCTCCTTCCCTCTGATGGGAAGGGTATAGGGAATAGTAATCTGAAGCACGCCATACACGCCCTGCCTTCCTTTAAGCGGCGCGTATAATAAGAACTGCTGCCCATCCGGATTTTCAATGATTTGAAATTCACCTGTGATAAAAGCCTGAAGACCCGTATTGCTGCTGGAGCTTTCATTATAGGAGAGGACGTACACAGGCAGGTCAGGCATTTCCTCAAACTCCTGAGAAAGGTGAAGATGGTACTGAAAGGATGGGTACACTTCAGAAAGCGTCGCAATGATCTCCTTTAACACGGTTTGGATATCAATAGAAGAATGAAAATGAGCGGTCACATTCAAGAGACGCTCAAACATTTTCTTTTCTTCCTTCATCGTATAAAAATTATCCGCTTTTTCAATAACCTTCTCCAAGCTTTCAGATGCAGCCTTTAGATAGGAGGAAGGGATCAGAGAAGAATTTTTATCTGTGTAAGTGAAAGCCAGATACCCGACGATTCCGCTCATTTTTTTCAAAGGAAGGACAATAACCTGATCATGATGACCAGGTTGTGCCAGCATCCGCCCTTTTATAGAAGGACCAGGCATCTGTTCTTCCTGACCGGGTGGAGCAGCCGGGGCGAAGGAATGATGAAAATAAACCGGTGTATCTTCTTGTCTGTAAAGCTGATACACGCCTCTCCATTGATGAAACATGTAGCAGGCTGTGCCTTCTGCGTGCATAAAATCCTTCATTTCCTTCATCAGCTTGACGAGGAATTGTTCAAACGCAGGGGGCGTCTCTGTCATCATCCATTCAAAGAGACGACTGTTCAAGCGGTTAAACTTCATTTCCATAGAGCATGGGACACTCATCCGATTCACCTGTCTTCCTGCACACATTTTTAAGTATATTGTACCATCCCTTTATACCCAAAAGTGAATGTGTATATGTAAAAAATGACAATCCAATGTGCTGTGGCAGTAAATAATCGGTGTACGTTGGAAATCTTAAATAAAAAAGCAGAGAACACCTTGACTTCCTCTATTATTCTTTATATAATATTCGTTGTGTAAAATAAATGGCAGCCTATGTGAGCCGCCGTTGTTATCATTTTGTTCCTCTACGGAGGTGCATCGTGTAACCCTCTGCTGCTGGGGCGATGGTGCATGAAAACATAATGAGCAATGGAAGCAGGACACACTGTTTTTATTTTATGCGAAATAAAATAAAAAGGAGGAAATTCCTATGGCACGATATACAGGTCCAACTTGGAAAAAATCACGTCGCTATGGTATTTCTTTAAGCGGAACAGGTAAGGAGCTTGAAAAGCGCCCTTACGCACCAGGACAACACGGTCCTAACCAACGTAAAAAACTTTCTGAATTCGGTCTTCAGCTTCAAGAGAAGCAGAAGCTTCGTTTCATGTACGGCTTGACTGAGCGTCAATTCCGCCGCATGTTCGAAGAAGCCGGAAATATGAAAGGTATCCACGGTGAGAACTTCATGATTCTTCTTGAATCTCGTCTGGATAACCTTGTGTACCGTCTCGGTCTTGCACGTACACGCAGCCAGGCGCGTCAGCTTGTTACACACGGTCACGTTACTGTTAATGGCGGCCGCGTTGACATTCCATCCTACCGCGTAGCTCCTGGTCAAGTGATCAGCCTTCGCGAAAAATCTCAAAAGCTTAACGTCGTAGAAGAGGCTATCGAAGTGAACAACTTCGTTCCAGAATACCTTACTTTCGACGAAGACAAGCGTGAGGGTACGTACACTCGTTTCCCTGAGCGTTCTGAGCTTCCATCTGAAATCAACGAAGCTCTTATCGTTGAATTCTACTCTCGTTAATAGCTTTTCAAAAAAACCGCCATTTCGGCGGTTTTTTTATTTATGTTGTCTCCAAACGCTTTTTAAAGAAGATCCGGAAGTCATCTCTTCCTGATTCCTCCCACCCCATCGATGTGTAGAAAGCCACGTTCTCTGTAAGGAGTCTATGTGTGGCCAGACGCATTTCAAAACAGCCACGCTCCACAGATTTCTCCTCAGCAAATCCTAATAACCTTCGTCCCAGCCCGTGCCCTTGATAATCAGGATCGACAGCAATGTTGGCGACTTGCGTGTACGTCGGGTGGAACATCAAAATGACACCCCCAAGAATTTCATCCCCCTTATCCAGAACCCACACTGGATAGGAAACGATTTCATCTTTATAATCAGCTTCCAACGGAGGGAGCTGATTTCCATTCATCCGTTTTTTATAAACACTGTATGCTTTTTGCATACATGCTTCCAATTGCAGCGTATCTCCCGGTACAGCTCTTCTTATAACACCCCGATTATCAAGCATCAACCCATCTTCCTTCCTGGTTTCATGATAGAAAAAAGCAGGGATATCCCTGCTTTTTTCGTGATATTAGTAACGGATAAGGAAATACTTCTTCTTCCCTCTACGAATGATCGTAAAGCGGTCTTCAATCCGTTCTTCCTGCTGAATGGTATGCTTCAGGTCCTGGTTCCGCTCCCCATTGATGTAAATCGCACCGTTGCTGATATCTTCCCGCGCCTGGCGCTTGGACGGTGAGATTCCGGCATGTACCAATAAATCAAGCAGCTGAGAGTCTTTGGATTCAGACGTAAAGGACGGGACATCTTTAAAGCCTTGTTCAATTTCTTCCCCTGAGAGAGCTTTGATATCACCGCTGAATAAAGCTTCTGAAATACGCTCTGCCTGCTGAAGTGCTTTTTCATCATGGACAAGCTTCGTCATTTCCTCTGCAAGTCTGCGCTGCGCCACACGTTTTTCCGGACGCTCCTGCACCTCTTTTTCAAGTGCTGCAATTTCATCCATATCAAGGAAAGTAAAGACCTTCAAGTACCGGATGACATCACGGTCATCCGCATTGATCCAAAACTGGTAAAACTCGTATGGCGAAGTTTTTTCAGGATCAAGCCAGACAGCGCCGCCTGCTGTTTTTCCGAATTTGGATCCATCTGCCTTCGTAATAAGAGGCACCGTCAATCCATAGGCTTCCACCTCTTCCTCCCCTGCTGTAGAACGGCGCAGAAGTTCAAGACCCGCTGTAATGTTGCCCCACTGATCACTGCCGCCGATCTGTAGCGTACAGTTTTCTTTCTGGTACAGCTGCTGGAAGTCCAGGGACTGTAGAATCATGTAGCTGAATTCTGTGAAGCTGATCCCCTGTTCAATCCGAGATTCCACAGAATCCTTTGCCAGCATGTAATTGACGCCAAAGTGCTTTCCTGTATCCCGCAGAAAATCGATGATTGTCATTTGAGAAAGCCAGTCGTGATTATTGCGTGCGACAGCAGCATTTTCCCCATCGTCAAAGTTGAGGATCTTAGCAAGCTGATCCTTGATACGGTCACTGTATCCTTTCACAACATCTGCACTGTTCAATTGACGTTCTGAAGACCGGCCGCTTGGGTCTCCAATCATTCCTGTTCCCCCACCGACAAGAGCAATCGGACGGTGACCCGCTACCTGGAACCTTTTCAGCATCAGCACAGGAAGCAGGTGGCCGATATGCAGGCTGTCCGCCGTTGGGTCAAACCCACAGTACAATGTCACCTGATTGTTCTCCAAATGCTTTTGCAAGCCTTCTTCATCCGTCATTTGATTGACCAGTCCCCGCTGATGCAGATCCTCTAATAAATTCATTACAAACACTCCTCTACTTGTCATTACTTCCATTAAGCTGTGGTTTCAGATTCGGAACACAAAAAAGACCCCATCCCTGAAAAAGGGACGAGGTCTTCGCGGTACCACCCTTGTTGCACATAAAAAACGTGCCACTTCTATCGATAACGGTTTCCACCGTCTTCTGATTCCTACCAGAAGATGCTCCGGGTCGTAATTCGAAATCCAATATGTACTGACTCGCACCAACCGTCAGCTCTCTGCAACAGGGATCTTCATTCTACTTCAATCCATCCACGCACACTTATTAAACTATGTACTATATTTAACACATTCCAAAAAAAAATGCAACAAAATCCCCAAGTCCCGTCGTGTCTTAATACAGAGGGGTATGTTATAATATTGATGGATTTTTTAGGAGGTTTTATTCATGTCTAATAACCAGAAGAACGGTCGAAATAAGATAGATTTCCGCTCTTTATGGGAGCAGGGGCGTATACAGAAAAACACACGGATTACATACGATGTCGTTTGGAACGTCATCTTATTTTTTATCATTATCGGTGTGATCGGTTTGTTTTTCGCCGGCGGTGTCGGAGCTGGATACTTTGCTTCCCTCGTAAAGGACGAGCCAGTACGGAGCCAGGCGGATATGGAAGACGATATTTATAATTATTCGCAGACGTCCACGATGTTATTCACGGACGAAACAGAAATTGGAGATGTCAGTTCCGACCTGTACCGGGAGGTCGTTGAACTCGATCAGGTCAGTGATTATTTAAGAAATGCTGTCATCGCTACGGAAGACGAGTATTTCGAAGAGCACCAAGGTGTTGTTCCGAAAGCCGTCATGCGTGCGGTCGTTCAGGAAGTGACGAACTCCTCTGTAAAAACCGGTGGGAGTACACTTACTCAGCAGCTCGTTAAAAACCAGATTTTAACGAACGAAGTATCATTTGAGCGGAAGGCCAAGGAAATGCTCATTGCCCTTCGTATCGAGCGTTTCTTTGAAAAAGAAGAAATACTCGAAGCTTACTTGAACATCGTCCCGTTCGGGCGGAATGCGAACGGGCAGAATGTAGCGGGTGTACAAACAGCTGCACAGGGCATTTTCGGCGTAAATGCCGGTGAACTCTCCTTGGCCCAGTCGGCCTTTATTGCCGGCCTGCCACAATCCCCCTTCGGTTATACCCCTTTCAACAATGATGGGACGATTAAGGACGAAGCAGGACTGGAACCCGGCATAGACCGGATGCACGAAGTACTCGAACGTATGCTGGAAGCGGAATACATTACGAAAGCGGAATACGATGAGGCGATGGCTTTTTCGTTGAACGATGAAACGCTGGCTGATGCTAAACCGACAGCGATCAGCAAGTATCCCGCTATCAACCAGGAAGTGCAGAAACGTGCGAAAGGTAAAATCCAAGACTATTTAATGAAAGAAAACGGTCATACCCAGGAAGACCTGGAAAACGATGAAGAACTGGCCCAGGAGTACGATGAACTGGCAGAGCGGGAAATGTCCTCCGGCGGTTATCAAATCCATACAACACTGGATAAAGAAGTCTATGATGCCATGCAGGATGTGAAGGACTCCTATACAGAACCTTCATCCTGGCCATGGAAAACTGTTCCGATCAGGGATGAGAACGGTGACCCTACTGGAGACACAAAGACAATCCCACTTCAACTGGGAAGTATAATAATTGAAAACTCGACAGGGAAAATTCATGGGTTCATCGGCGGATATGACTTCGATAAAAAGAATCTTAACCATGCTTCCCATGCTTACCGCTCCAACGGCAGTACAATGAAACCGCTGCTCGTCTACGGTCCGAGCTTTGACATGGGGGCTGCCCAGCCGGGATCCGTCATTGCAGATGTCCCCTATGACTATCGCATCGGTGGAGAAGTACGAAACTTCTCCAGAAGCCACAAAGGGTTTGTCAGTGCCCGATATGCGCTGGCCCAGTCCTATAACGTGCCGGCTGTTAAACAGTACAATGAGATTAAGAGCGATAACCCCGTGAAAAGTTATTTAGAGAAAATGGGGATGAAAGATCGATTACACGAGGATGACTATACGAATGAATCCATGGCCCTCGGCGCATTAACCTACGGCATATCCGTCGAGCAGAATGTGAATGCGTTCGCAACTTTTGCCAACATGGGTAAATTCGTCGATGCGTACATGATCGAAAAAATTGAAACCAAAGACGGGGAAACCGTCTATCAGCACGAAGCAGAAGAAACAGAAGTATTCAGCCCGCAGGCCTCCTACCTTACTCTGGATGTCATGAAAGATGTATTAGATTACGGCACAGGCTCCCGTGTACGCGGGCTGCTTGCTGACCGCGGTGTCGAGTGGGCTGGTAAAACCGGTACTTCTCAAATGACGAAAGACTCTTGGTTTGTTGCTACGAACCCGAATGTCTCTGTTGGAATGTGGACAGGGTTTGATGAAGGCAACATGCAGAACATGAACTACAACCAGCGGACACAGGGACTTTGGGCCGATGTAGTCAATGCAGTCACGGAATTACGGCCGGAACTGATGGCTCCAAGCAATGATTTCGAGAACCCGGGCGGCCTTGTTACAAGTTCCTACTGTGCGACATCAGGGATGCTGCCATCTGACTTATGCTCGTCCGCAGGTCTTGTAGACAGCGACATTTTTGATGCCGACTATGCTCCTTCAAACGCCGATGACAGCTTGATCGGCGGCGACTTCGTAAGCGTGAAAGATAAATTGGTTATCGCTGGGCCGGATACACCGCGTGAATTCGTCAAAGACGGCGGCGGTGTCACATTGAGTCCTGAATGGCTGGAAGAGGAAGGATTGACGTCCTCTGAAGAATTAAGAGCATTGATTCCTAATTCATCACGATGGAGCAATGTAGCTCTGCCTTCCTCTTCTTCGATCGGATCTACCGTGTCGTCCATTGATAATGATGGCAAGGCTCCTTCCGCTCCGGGATCTGTTTCTGCCAGCGGGTCAAAAATCAGCTGGAATGCATCCGGAAGCAATGATGTCGTCGGGTACCGGATCTACCGCGCTTCTGAGCCGGGTGGCAGCTATTCCCTGCTTGGCAGCACAGTGAACACGTCGTACAACTTTTCAGGCGATGGCGTCTACGCCGTTCGAGCGGTGGATTATTTCGGTCAATCATCCAGTCTTTCTTCTTCCGTGACGGTCGGAAATCCAGGGGCGCCGGAACCAGAGCCGGATCCTGAGCCAGCCCCAGAGCCGGAACCGGAGCCGGAAGAGGATACGAATGATTCCAGTAATGAAAACAGCAGCGAAGGTAACAATGGTAACAATGGCAACAATAACGAAAACACGAACGACTCCAATGCAGATGAGTCAAATGAAAGTACAGAAGAGAATAATGATCCCGCTAATGACAATAATCAAGGTGGTGAATCCGACGATTCAGAAGGAAATTCCGATGATGGTTCAAACGATACACCACCGGAAGAAGACTCAGATAACGGAAACACCGACGAGTCCAGCGGAGATGAAACTACGGAAAATGAAGAATAAATGAATTAAACCAGCCCGCCATGGGCTGGTTTTCTTTTTGGAGAACAATTAACAATCCCATATTTTGTTGTATAATAGAAACAATCGCTCTATGAATCTCTTTTTCAGGTGGTGACTGAATGAATCATGAAAAAACTTATTACAGCGAATCCTTCAGCTCCGAGCATGGACCGATCATTGTTGAAGGACCGCTGACATCAGACGAATTGTCACATTTTACGTTTAACGAAGGCCTTATCGCTTTCCGTCCGCCGGAAAAACAATTTGAAGCTGTAAAAAGCATTGCGGATTTCGATGAAGGCCGGATCATCATTGCAAGAAACAGTGAAGAGATCATCGGCTATGTGACCTACCTGCATCCAGATCCTTTGGAACGGTGGTCGGAAGGCAGCATGGAAGATTTAATTGAACTGGGTGCCATTGAAGTCAGCCCGGAATTCCGTGGACACCGGATTGGCTCACGTCTCTTGAAACTTTCCATGATGGATGACTATATGGAAAATTACATTATTATCTCCACCGAATATTACTGGCATTGGGACTTGAAAGGGACAGGGCTGAACATATGGGATTATCGAAAGGTCATGGAAAAGATGATGGCCGCAGGCGGATTGACCCCTTCCCCCACCGACGATCCTGAAATCATATCCCATCCAGCCAACTGCCTGATGGTCAGAGTAGGCAGCCGGGTTCCTGAATCATCAGTGGAGACATTTGATCAACTGCGCTTTTTAACGAGGCATCGAAATCGCCAGCTGAGGAGGTAGCGGAATTGTTAGTAGAAGAAATCATGAAGGACCATGTGATTACACTTACTCCGGATGAAACGATTGAAACAGCGTTGAAACTTCTCCATGAACACCATATCCGGCATATCCCAATTATAGATGAGGACCGAGCCGTCATAGGTATTGTTTCTGACCGTGATGTCAGAGATGCCAGTCCATCGATTTTGGAAGAAGACACCGGGCAGGAGGAACTGCAGTATCCAATCCGCTCCATCATGACCTATCCGGTAACGACCGTGCATCCCCTTGATTTTGTCGAAGAAACAGCATCCATCTTTTATGAACAGGAAATTGCCTGTGTTCCTGTCACCAGAGACGGAAAACTGGTCGGAATTGTAACTGAAAAAGACATGCTCTATACGTTGATTCAATTAACGGGCACTCACGTCCAGAGTTCGCAGATTGAAGTGAAAGTAATCAACAAGCCAGGGATCCTTCCTCAAGTGACGCAAGTATTCGGAAAACGAAAGGTGAATATCAGCTCCATCCTCATTTATCCTTATAAGCCGGATGCCAACTACAAAGTTGTCGTCGTCCGGATTCAGACGATGAACCCACTTCCAACTGTTCAAGATCTGGAGGAAGCAGGCTATGAAGTTTTGTGGCCTAAGAAACCGGAGAGTCCCTATGACTTGTAAAGCAGGGTTTGTATACTCCAACGATTTTACTTCCTACCGGTTCCGGGATGACCACCCATTTAATCAGATGAGAGTCGTCCTGGCAAAGGAACTACTGGATGCAGCAGGAATGCTTGAGGAAAATCACTTGATCACTCCCAGAATGGCAACAGAGGAAGAACTGCGCCTTGCCCACAGTCCAGCATATATCCAGGCAGTGAAAAAAGCATCAGAAGGTAATCTGTCGGAAGAGGAAGGGCTTGAATACGGAATAGGAACAGAAGATACACCAATGTTTAAAGGCATGCATGAGGCTTCTCAGCTGCTTGTGGGCAGTACATTGTCTGCTATTGATGCGGTTCTGGGCGGTGATGTCACCCATGCCCTTAATCTGGGTGGCGGCCTGCATCATGGATTTGAACGCAAAGCCTCAGGCTTCTGTATCTACAATGACGGGGCCGTAGGTATTAAATACATCCGCCGGAAATACGATTACAAGGTCCTGTATGTTGATACAGACGCCCATCACGGCGATGGTGTACAGTGGGCCTTTTATGATGATCCCAACGTCTGCACCCTGTCCATCCACGAAACAGGGCGTTATCTGTTTCCCGGCACCGGACATGTGAATGAACGAGGATTGAAGGAAGGGTACGGATACTCTTTTAATCTACCGATCGATGCCTTCACTGAAGATGAATCATTTCTGCACGTTTATGAATCCGCTTTCAAGGAGATCACCGATTATTTCAAGCCCGACATCATTATTACACAAAACGGGGCGGATGCTCATTTTCTTGATCCCCTCACCCATCTAAGCTCCACGATGGCCATTTACGAGCGCATACCTGCGATTGCCCACGAATTGGCTCATCAATACTGTGAAGGGCGCTGGGTGGCTCTTGGCGGGGGCGGATATGACATCTGGCGTGTTGTCCCGAGAGCATGGGCTCAAATTTGGAAAGTCATGTTGGAAGAAGAGCCTTTTACAGGTCCCCTTCCTGTCGAGTGGCTGAAGAAATGGGAAAAAGAATCCCCCGTTTCTCTGCCCGATGCATGGAACGATCCACCAAATGCTTTCAAACCTATACCGAGAAGAGAAGAAATTACAGAAAAGAACAATAAGCTGTTGGAAAAAGCACTGCAGCTGATTCATAACCAAAAGAAATTCAACTCCTTGTAGCAAAAAAAGCCACTACTTTTATGTAGTGGCTTTTAAGATCCGGAATTTTCGTAAGCCGGATCTAAAATGACAATTTCAACCCTTCGGTTCCTGCTCCAGTTCTCCTCAGAATCATTCGGGGCGACCGGTCTCGTCTCTCCGTAAGCAACAGCCGTAAACCGCTTCGGGTCCATGTCCTGTGTGTTATCAAGGATATAACGGATAACACTGCTCGCCCGTGCTCCGGACAATTCCCAGTTTGAAGGATAGCGGTAGCTGGAAATCTGACGGTTATCCGTATGCCCTTCCACTTTGACAAAGTTCGGAATGTTTTCAAGCAGGGTTCCTACCTTGGATAAGAACGGCTTAGCCTGCTCCAGAATTTCCGCCTCACTTGTTTCAAAGAGCAGCTGTTCTTCCAGAACGAGGACGACGCCGCGTTCGGAATTCGTCGCAGCAATAATGTCACTCAAGTCGTTTTCCTTAAGGTATTCATCGATCTCCTGCTTCAATTCATCCAGATCCTGCTCCTTTTCCGCTTCAGCCTCACTTGATTGTGAAGCTTCCACTTCTTCCGGCGGCATGTCAAATTCATTATTCTTTTCATCATTTCCCTCTATCTCAGCCTGATCGGCGGGGTTCTTGTTTTCCACAGCAGAAGGATAAAAGTCCAAAATCATCCGGTTTCGGAAGCTTTCTGTTATAGCCTCAAATTTATCGAGATTAATCTGGGACATGGAAAATAAAAGAATAAAGAATACAAGGACAAGGGTGATCATGTCTGCATATGTAGTCATCCATTTGGGAGCGCCGTCCTGTTTCTGCTTTTTAGGTCTACGCCTCATTGGCTGCTTCCCCAAGTGGATCGTTTTGTTCTTCGTCTTCCAGAATCTTCTTATCATTTTCAGACAGGAATGCTCCCAGTTTTTCTTCCAGGAGTTTCGGATTCTGGCCGGACTGGACGCCGATGACCCCTTCAATGATAATCTGCTTCATGAACACTTCCTGGTCTGTTTTGTTCTCAAGCTTCCCCGCCATCGGAATGAAAACAAGGTTGGCTAGCAGTGTTCCGTAAAAAGTAGTAAGAAGAGCGACGGCCATTTTGGGACCAAGCTCTTCCGGGGTGGATAAGCTGGAAAGCATCAGGACAAGACCGATCAGCGTTCCAATCATACCCCAGGCAGGAGCATATTCCCCCGCCTTTTCAATAAGAGCTCTTCCTTTTTGGTGCCGCTCTTCCACAGCGGAAATTTCCGCATTCATAATTTCATTAATGACATCAGGCTCTACACCGTCAACAGCCAGAAGAATCCCTTTCCTTATAAAAGGATCATCCACTTCCTCAAGCTCAGCTTCCAAGGCAAGCAGCCCTTCCCTCCGGGCCCGCTCAGAAAGTCTCACAAAGAGGCTGATCAGCTCTCTTAGATTCATGCTGCTTTCTTTGAAGGCTTCCTTCGTTACTCGGAAGGTCAGCTTCACTTCAGTAAGATTGAAGTTCACGAGAATGGCGGCGGCCAGCCCTCCCAACACAATCACGATAGAGGATATTTGTATAAAGGAGGCGGCCCCTCCGATGCCTGCGTTGGACATGATCCCAACCATAACCATAGCAAATCCAAGAGTAATTCCTATGGGAGTCATTAAATCTTTTTTTGTCATTTCACTCTCTCCTCAGTTCGAACAAGTACCTTTTAGTACATATATCGGTACTATTTCTGCTGAGTTGAGTTTCTTTCAATAATTCGGTGTGGAAGAACCACGTTCTTTTCCTCTACTTCTTCTTTGTTCATGAATTTCGTAAGGAGACGCATAGCCACTGCTCCGATGTCATACATCGGCTGTACTACAGTGGACAGCGTCGGGCGCACCATGGTAGCCAGACGTGTATTGTCAAAACCGAACACTTCCATGTCCTCAGGTACACGGATGCCGCGGTCCTGTGCTCCGTGAATAACACCGAGGGCCATTTCATCAGAAGAAACGAAAACGGCTGACGGCTGTTCGTCCATCTCAAGGATCTGCTCTAGCGCTTCGTGACCGGAATCGTAGGAATAATCTCCAGTTACGATATATTTGTCAGCATCCTCGACGCCCTTTTCAGCCATGGCACGTTTGTAGCCTGTTACTTTTCTTGTATTGATTAATGTATTTTCCGGTCCGGAAATGAAGGCAATCCGCTCGTTATTGGATTCAAGAAGCATCTTCGTCGCATCATAAGCCGCTTCTTCATAATCAATGTTTACAGATGGCGTTTCCTGTGACTCATCAACAGTCGCCGCCAGCGCAATCGGTACAGAAGACGTCTTGAACTCACGGATGTGGTCATCAGTAATGTCGCCACCCATAAAGATCAGCCCATCTACCTGCTTGCCGAGCATGGCATTGATCAAATGAAGCTCTTTGTCTTTGTTCTGATCAGAGTTACTTAAAATGATGTTATAGTTGTACATGGTTGCGATGTCTTCGATTCCCCGTGCCAGTTCTGCGAAGAAAATGCTGGAGATATCCGGGATAATGACACCTACTGTCGTTGTCTTCTTACTCGCAAGACCTCTCGCTACTGCGTTTGGACGGTACCCGAGCCGTTCAATCGCATCATGTACTTTCTTTCTTGTGGCGGGTTTCACATTCGGGTTCCCGTTGACGACCCGCGAAACGGTTGCCATTGAAACGTTCGCTTCGCGTGCTACATCATATATTGTTACATTCATCTAATTTCCTCCTCATCGAATCCTGTCGTACCGTAGTACTTATAAGAACAATCATACGACAGATCGCCTGCCTGCGCAATAATCATACGGTTCTCTAGAGTTTGTACCCTATCCATTATAACGGATTCCTAAATTCGTGCAAAAGGTTACTTATAGTCTTCCTGATTTTTTTAGAAACTATGAAGAAAAAAATAAGACAGGCTGTTTGATCAGCCTGTCTTTATCTTTTTCTTCGTTATTTTTTCAGTTCTTCCATGAAAGAGTGGAAAGTCGGAATATCCATCTGCTGTGCTGAATCCGAAAGAGCGACAGCCGGATCCGGGTGAACTTCAGCCATCACACCGTCCGCTCCTACAGCAAGTGCTGCTTTCGCTGTTGGAAGCAGTAGATCGCGACGGCCGGTTGAGTGCGTCACATCAACCATGACCGGCAGGTGGGTTTCCTGCTTAAGGATCGGGACAGCGGAAATGTCCAATGTATTCCTTGTCGCTTTTTCGTAGGTACGGATTCCGCGCTCACAGAGAATGATGTTTTCATTTCCACGTGAGATGATGTATTCAGCGGCATTGATGAACTCGGAAATCGTTGCTGACAATCCACGTTTAAGCAATACAGGCTTGTTCACAGAACCTGCTGCTTTCAGAAGCTCGAAGTTCTGCATGTTACGGGCACCGATTTGAATGACATCCAGGTACTCCAGGGCTTCTTCCAGGTCTCCTGGATTCACGATTTCACTGACGACTGCAAGTCCCTGCTCATCTGCCGCCTGCTTCAAAATCTTCAACCCTTCCAGACCAAGTCCCTGGAAATCATATGGAGAAGTTCTCGGTTTGAAGGCTCCACCACGAAGCAGTGTCAGACCTTCTGCTTTCACAGCTTTGGCCACTTCAGATACCTGCTCGTAGCTTTCCACCGCACATGGACCCATAACAAAGGAAGGCGTGCCGTTTCCGACTTTTTCTCCTTTTATTTCAACGACTGTATCTTCAGGCTTTTTCTTCCTGGATACAAGCAGTGCTTTACGGTGGTCATCTTCCTGCAGTTCAAGCGCTGCTTTGAAGATTTCCTTGAACAAATGTACGATTGTTGAATCCTCGAAAGGTCCATCATTGTGCTGGGACAACTGGTCCAGCATCGCTCTCTCCCTTACTGGATCGAAGCGGTTCATCCCCTGCTGTTCTTTGATCTGACCAATTTCCTTTACCAGATCACCGCGTTTATTGATTAAACTCAAAAGGTCTAAATTAACCTTATCCAACTCGCTGCGCAACTGGTCAAGCTTTTGATTACTCATGCTTACGTCCCCCTACAATGAAATTTGATAATTAGAATCATAAGTATTATGAAATAATTAGGGACAATTATAGCTAACTTTTTGAATATTGTCATCCCTTTGAAAGTGTTTTCATGAAAAAGTGGCTAAAAAGTTGGAGGAAGAATCAAGATTACCTTGACCCTTCCTCCATAAACCTGTGCCCTTACGCTGTGACTTCTTTCAGCTGGTCGGCTGTAATTGCGCCATGGCTGTCGTGCCATACCACCTGCCCATTTTTGAAGTAAAGGGCCTGCGGGGATTCATGCTGGACATCGTATTCCGCAGCAATATGATTGGACAAATCTCTTGCCTCCTGAACATGGAGAATGTAGCACGGTACATCTGCTCCGTCGGTGAACTGCTTATATTGGTGATGGGCAAATGTGCTGACAGGGCATGTCAAACTGTGCTTGAGCAGGATAAATGCCTCTTTTTCGTTAACCACCTGTTCAAATGTCTGCTTGTCTTGAATTACTTCGATTGTCATTTCCATTCCTCCTAAAAGAAAGATGGAGACTGCGGACAGTCTCCATACTGTGTCAAATATTTGTCGATGTCGTAGAGTCCTGCTGTCTTTCCAGCTCCTGAGCAGCTTCCTCGATCGCTTCAGCTACTTCTTGAGCGGCTCTTTCAGCTTCATCTTCTTCATTTGTTCGGATGTTTTTCACTTTGTCCTTCATCAATCCGCTCCACTCCTGAGATTTTTCAGAAACGGATTTTGTCAGATGGGAAGAGGATTCAACAGCGCGGTCTTTCCATTCTCCGCCCTTTTCATAAGCGACATCCTTCCACTCTCCGGCACGTTCTCTCAACTCTCCGGAGCTTTGATTGATGTTCTCGCGCAGTTCACGTCCGGATTTCGGAGCAAAGAGCAAGGCAACAGCTGCACCGACTAAACCGCCGATCAGCGAACCCAGTACAAAATCTCTACCATTATTTTGTTCTTTGTTTTGTTGTCCCATGTTAATTCCTCCTTATGAATTCTTATCTTCTTTCTTGGCTTTCTTCCAAAGGCTGATAGCCACCTGTCCCCACTTGACCGCCTGGGCAGCTGAGTCTGTGTGCTCATTGGCTGACTGGGTAAAACCCTTGGATACAGATCGTATGGATTGGTTAAATTCCTGTACGGTATCTCCTATACCCTTTACACCGTCAACTAATGTATTGAGTTTCTGCGATTTCTCGCCTACATCCTCAGCCAGCTTATTCGTCTTATTCAACAGCTCAGTGGTCTCAAGGGTGATGCCTTCCATCTGTTTCTCTACACCCTCAAGGGTATCAGCTACGTTGTTCATTGTACGGCGCACAGCCGTTAACGTTCTTGCTAAGAAAATCACAAGAACAGCAAAAGCCACTGCTGCAATTAAAGCAGCAATGTAAAGGATATTGATCATTCCCCCTGCACACTCCTTCTTATGTAATCAACACAGTTTAGTTATTGCCCTAATCAGGCTTTTCCTAAACGTGAAGGCTGCTTATAAATGGACATATTCGCTATCTTAAACATAATATCCTTTTTTATCAGCCAATTTTCTACTTTTATTGAAAAAACATGCGGCTTTTCAAAATGGAAAGCCGCATGCCTGCTTAATTGTACTGCTTTTCGTAAGCGTCCTGGAACTTTTGAATATCCCCGGCTCCCATGAAAAGAAGAACAGCATCGTCGTATTCGACCAGCTGCTGCGTCTCATCCAGTTGAAGTACCTTGGATTCAGGAATCAGCTCCTGCAGATGGTCAATGGTCAGCTTTCCACCATTTTCACGGGCCGAACCAAAGATATCGCACAAGTATACTTGATCCGCTTCCTTCAAGCTTTCCGCAAACTCATTCAGGAAGGTTTTCGTCCTTGTAAAGGTATGTGGCTGGAAAATAGCGATGACCGGTCGATCGGCATATTTCTTACGGGCTGAGTCGATGGTCGCTGTAATTTCGATCGGGTGATGGGCATAGTCATCGACAAGAATCTGATTATGCCAGACCTTTTCGGTAAAGCGGCGTTTCACACCTTTGAATGTAGCAAGCTTTTTGATCTGCTCGGGCTGCATCTGCTCATAGTGGCAGAGAGCAATCACGCTGAGAGCATTCAAAACCGTGTGGTTCCCGTACTGTGGAATCGTAAAGGTATCATAGAAATTGTTGCGTACAAACACATCAAACGTCGTTCCATCTTCACCTTCACGGATATTCTGAGCCTGGAAATCGTTCGTATCAGCCAGTCCATAGTAAAGGACAGGAACATTGGCCTGGATATGCTGCAGGTGCTCATCATCTCCGCACGCAATAATCCCTTTCTTCACCTGCTTTGCCATCTGTTGAAAGGCCTGGAAAACATCCTCCACACTTGAGAAGTAGTCCGGGTGGTCAAAATCAATATTTGTCATGATGGCATAATCCGGCTCATAGGCAAGAAAATGGCGGCGGTACTCGCACGCCTCAAAGGCAAAATAACGGCTGTCTTCATGGCCTTTCCCAGTTCCATCCCCAATCAGGAAGGACGTCGGATAATTCTCTGTCAGCACATGTGCAAGAAGGCCTGTTGTCGACGTTTTCCCGTGTGCGCCTGTGACAGCTATACTTGTATACTTCTGCAGCCACTCACCTAAAAAATCGTGGTACCGGTAAAACGGCAGACCTTTCTCCCTGGCTGCCACGATTTCTTCATGATCGTCCCCAAAGGCGTTTCCGGCAATAATCGTCAGGCCGTCTGTAATGTTTTCTTCTGAAAAAGACATGATCTCTATATTTTTAGCTTCTAGTACGTCTTGTGTAAAAAAGCGTTTATCTACATCTGATCCTTGAACTTTCTCGCCCGAGTCGTGGAGAATCTGGGCAAGCGAACTCATTCCAGTTCCTTTGATACCAATGAAATGGTAAGTTGTCATAAACAAGAACCTCCAAAATAAAGTGGGTCACTTTAGGTATAGTATATGTAACAAGTATCGATCTGCGCTTCACCTCTCTGCACAGATGAATCCTTGTCTGCATTTCCTTATCTTATCACGGAAATCGCTTTAGAAAAAGCAGGACCTGCCGGGAAGGCACCAACGAGTATCGTCCGCGCCTTCCAAACTGCTATTCGGCTGATCCTGTATATTCTACATATTCCAGTCTTGGATTCGGTTTGAAACGACGGCCTTCCTTGGCTTCCGCTTCGCCATCAATGATGACATTATCCCCCGTAAATCCGATTCCTATCTTCAAGAGGCTTCCACCTACTCCATACATATCAACAGGAACTTTTTTCTCTTCAAACGCGCGGATACGTTCCTTCGTGAACCCGCCGCTCACTACAATTTTCACATGACGGAATCCTTCCTGATCCAATGCTCGGCGTAAGGCAAAGATTAATTCAGGATTGACCCCCCGCGGATCAAATGTCCCCATCAGATGCTGATTTCTCAGGAAATATTTGTCCACGAGATTCCTTGATGTATCCAGGCGTACCCCTTTCAACTCCTCCCCGAATTCACGGGCCACATGAAGGGAATCTGTAATCACATCATTATTATAATCAACGAGAGCCATGAGCTGATCGTCCGGGAATTGTTCATGATAGGCTTTGGTGGCTGCAACGACATCACCTTTAAACATTTGAATCAGAGCGTGGGGCATCGTACCCATTCCTTCTTTCCCCCACCATTCGTTCATGGCATGGGTGGCCTGGGCAGTCGATCCCCCGATGAATGCAGAATATCCGTCACCGGACTGCTGCGTAAAGTGGTCATCCCTGTCTCCCATAAAAATAATCGGTTTTTGTTTACCAGAGGATCTGGCCGCTTTTACGACATTGTAGACATTGGTGGCCACAGATGTACGCCGGGCCAGAATACCGTCAATGATTCCTTCCAGAAATCCGAAATATTGATAAGGGCCCGTGACTGTAAGAACAGTTTCATACGGACTGATCTTATCGCCATCCTTCAGCGAATGAATCTCCAGTTCCTCCGGGTGGTCCGCAAAGGTATGGATAAGGGCAATCACTTCATCCGTCCCGCATAAAACGGCATGATCCTTCTGGAAAAACTGCATCGTCACCTTATTATCAGGAAGGTGGCTTTTAACGATATCCCGGGTCTTCAAAAAATAGACGGCAGAGAACCAGCCTTCAGCAACGCGTTCATCAAACTTGAATGTCTTGTTGGTGAGTCGGCTGATCTCCCCATTTAATTTAAGTGCAATTTCCTTCATGGCTTAACTCCTTAAACATATAGGTCGTAATTGGTCGAATTTTTATTCATAGTCCATCATATAAAATTGAGACCTGTTTCACAAGCCTTTCGACCAATCTCCAAGATTTTAGTCCATTATTTCTTCGATCTGCTGTCTGGTCAGAAGGACATCCCTCGGTTTGCTTCCCTTCTGTTCAGAAATAATCCCATAGTCCTCCATCTGGTCAATCAGGCGGGCGGCTCTATTGTACCCGACTTTAAAGCGCCGCTGGATCAAGGAGGCACTGGCTCCGTTCTGAGCGAGGACGAAATCGACCGCTTCATCAAACAACTCATCCGTCTCCTCTTCGGTCGATACCTGCTTGATCAATTCATCCTGATGGAACAGATACTGCGGAGGAGCCATTTTCTTAATGAAACTCGTGACCCGTTCAATTTCATCATCCGATACGAAGGCTCCCTGAATTCGGACAGGCTGACCTGAACCATTTTCAACGAAAAGCATGTCCCCTTTTCCTAACAGCTTCTCGGCACCGGAGGAGTCGATGATGGTACGGGAATCCACCTGGGAAGATACACTGAAGGCAATCCTCGTTGGAATATTCGCTTTGATAAGGCCTGTTATGACATCTACTGACGGACGCTGAGTAGCAAGCAGCAGGTGAATACCACAGGCACGAGCCTTTTGAGCAATCCGGCAGATGGCATCTTCGACATCCTGAGGAGAAACCATCATCAGATCAGCAAGCTCATCAATAACGATCACAAGATAAGGAAGCTTCTCAGAAGCACGTCCCTGTTTGATCATTTTATCGTTGTAACGCTCCACATCCCTGACGCCTTCGGCTACGAACTTTTCATACCGCTCTTCCATTTCCTTCACGGCCCACTTCAATGCTGTCGTGGCCGCTTTTACATCTGTAATGACTGGTGCGACTAAATGAGGCAGATCATTGTAAGGCGCCAATTCCACCATCTTAGGATCAATAAGCAGGAACTTCACATCATCATAATGTGCTTTGTATAACAAGCTGACAAGAATGGTGTTGATACACACACTTTTCCCTGAACCTGTAGCCCCTGCAATCAACCCGTGCGGCATTTTTTTCAGGTTGGTCACGATCGACTCCCCACCGATATCAAGGCCGAGTCCCACAGAAAGCGGGGACTGTTCTTGAGAAAAGGCTTCATCCTCAAAAATCTCCTGCAGCCCCACCATCTGTGGCTGTTTGTTGGGAACTTCAATCCCAACGGCCTGCTTTCCTGGGATCGGAGCTTCTATACGGATATCTTTTGCAGCCATGCTCAGTTTTATATCATCCGCGAGGTTGGTGATTTTGCTTACTTTCACACCCGGCTCCGGCTGAACTTCGAAACGTGTGACAGAAGGACCCTTCATTGCATTGACAACATTCGCCCGGACATGGAAATGACGCAGGGTTGTTTCGAGCAGTTCCATCTGTCCGGTAATCCAGCTGTCATCATCTGTGGATGGACGGACAGGATCCTCGAGTAGATGCAGCGGTGTCTGATATTCACTGCGCACATATTCCGTACGTCTTTTTCCTGCTGCTTCTTCCTGTTCAGCTGCTGGTTTCTCCACCTGAGTATCCTTCGTTTGGACAGCTTCAGGCTTGGGTTCCTCCTGTTTAGGGGCTTCCGGCTTCTGATGATCTCTTGACCGCTTATCCCGCGGCGTCATAAGAACATTAAATGGCACGCTTCTTCTGGAAGAGGATTTTGGTGTTTCCTCTTGGTCTTCCCCGGAGTCTGCCGGTTCTTCCCCAAGCGGCTGGGGCTCCATGTCTTCTTTCGTTTTCCTCTCTTGTTCATCCAAAACAGATGCAGCCTCGTGTTCTGGGCCCGCAACCGGAAGCTCTTCAGTTGCCTCTGTCCCATCTCCGGATTCGTCCTCAGCTGTGTGACCTTCCGGCTCCTCGAATTCAGGTTGATTCACCTCAGTCCGCTCTGTTTCCGTCTCTACCTTAAGCTCAGCTTCTACTTCCCCTGCCATATATTCTTCCGGGTCAGGAAGCTCTCCAGCACCTTCGGGAACAGCTTCTTCTTCCTCCTCATTGATGAACGGTCGTTCTGCCGCCTCAGAAGAATCATCTTCAAACGGGTCCACCTGGGTTTCTTCATTTTCCGGCTCTTCCGGCTGTTCTTCTTCTGTATGAACCTCTCCATTACCATCGTCATTGGCATTGCCTATGGCTGGAGCGTCCTGATCGAAGATATCCTGGAGGCGGTACCTGTATGTTTCTTCTTCATGCGCCTCTGCATTTACTTCCTGATCTGGGCCGGCTTCCATGGAGCTGTCTTCTGTCTCCGAATGCGATGCATGCATTTCGAAATCTACTGTGGATGTGTCTTCGTGTCCAGGGGGGGCTGTGTCTGCCGGCGTCTCTTCGGTATGTTCGCCGCGAATGGAAGTATCCTTGAGCTTGGACAGCTCTTCCTTTCTATTTGGAAGCTCCTCCTGGACAGGCGCTTCCATTTCCAGCGACGCCGCGCCTTCCTGATGGCTTTCCTGTTCCGGCTCCTCCTCGGATGGAGTCACAGCATCCGGCTGTTTCCTGCCAACCTGGACGCGCTCTCTCAACTTTTCCCGTAAATCCTGCCATTTTTTCTCTTCATAGGAACCTGTGTAAAATTCCGGCTTGGAATTTTCCTCTACGGTATACTCCAGGTTCTGCAGTCCTTTCGTCATCTGTCTGGTTTGATAGCCAAAGATAGGGGAGGGAACATCGGTTGGAGTAAAAGGAATGGACGTCGTTTCAAGTGTCTCTTTTAATTCCTCCTCAGGTTCCGGCTGCTTTCTCTTCCTACGCTGTGGTCGTTTTTCCACTTCCGGCTCTTCTTCCTGCACATGACGTCTGCGCTCAGATCTTGCACGTGACACATGTTCCCGGCGTTCCTGGTCCTGATCTGGAATGACAGGAAAACGGAATTCTCCCTGCTTCGGATATCGATACGTCATTTTTGTTTTTGCGTTGACATCTTTCTTTTCTTCTTTATGTACGGCAGCTTCTTCAGCATGGTTTTCTTCCTGTTCAAACAAGCGTTTCATTTTATCTTTTAGGTCTTTCCACATTAAGTTCACACTCTTTTCCAATTTAAATCATAATGCTGATTCCCTTATATTTTAACAGGTTTACAGAAGGGTTTGGTTTACAATCGCTTTAAAAATGACTTTTGAATCAAAAAAAGCAAAGCAGACGAGCTGCTTTGCTTTTAGACAGGGTTATTCCATTTCAAACGTCTGTCCTGTTTCATATTGGTCATCCAATACAAGAATACCCTTCTCCTCAGGAGCATCCGGTAGATTGAGTTCCTTGGCAGAGCAGATCATCCCTGAAGATGGAACGCCTCTAAGCTTCGCATCCTTAATCTTCATTCCACCTGGCATGACAGCTCCTACTTTCGCTACAACCACTTTCTGTCCTGCATCAACATTCGGCGCACCGCAGACGATTTGAAGGGTTTCGGTTCCAACATCGACCTGACATACGTTTAATTTATCTGCATTTTCATGAGGGGCTTTTTCCTTTACGTACCCGACGACAAACTTAGGGCTGAGATCGAAATCAAGGACATCATTCAATTCGTTTTGGGTAAAAAGATCCTTAATTGGAGCCAGCACTTCTTCCGTTAAGCGGATTTTCCCCTGGCCTTCAATATTGAAATACTTGGATGCGTTGAAAATGTTGTATCCAAGGAGGGATCCGTCTCTCTTGTCGGTGATTTTGACGACATCACCATAGGCTTCCTCTTTGATTTCGTCCCGGCTGCCTTCTTTAACGGGAATAAGTAAAACGTCTCCAATTCCTTGCTTGTTGTAAAATACGTGCATGATCTACTCTTCCTTTCGGTCCTTTTTCGGTTTTTTCTGAGCCAGTATGAATATCGGCTCCAATTGTTTATCTTCATAAAGAAAGCTCAAAGAAGTTACGGGGACCGTTCCTTCGGCGAAGAACTTCATAGCCATCTGAGCTAATATATCATAGCCCTCTGGATTTTGAACATCCGCAAAAATGATAACATCCTGGTGGGGAATGCTGATGGCAAGCTCTCCTTTGGCTTCTGCTTTGAGCTGTTCAAGCAGGGCTTCATTCAGAATCCTGCTGGCATCATACCCGTCCCGGGCGGAATGAAAATAAAAGTCATTGCCATAGACCGTATCTTTTTTCAGATTGGTTTTCAGAGACCGGACGTTGAAACCCGAAATTTCCCGGATCCTGTCCAGATCCCACTTTTCTTTTTTAAGCATATCCTCATCAATTAGCTGATAAGACTTCCCAAGATCAATGGCATAATAAATACGGGTTTCAGCCGTATGATCTGTATAAACGAGCTTTTTTCCCTGCTCTGTCTCTGTTGGGAAAGAAGCCGCACGAATAACAGGAAAGATATACTGTTCCTTTCCTGTCAGGTGGTGGTCTTCCTCCATCACACGCAGAGCTTCTGTTACATGGTCTTCCAGCTCATCAAGAGCCTCTTCCCCGCGCGCTTGGTATTTAGATATGACATTGGGGAGGGTGATCGTAATCCCTTTTCCAGACTCTGCCCATTCAATTCTGAATGTGTCTTTATCTCGGTTAAAGGTAGCTTTCCACTCGTCCCGGGCCAGCCGCTCCTCTAATTTCTTCTTCATTTTAATACTTGTCATTTTCATTGTTTTTTCCTCCTTTTACATGGGAAGAAAGAAGATCATGTCCTTGATTTCTCTTCGATTTGCATACTCTTCCATTATACACACATCTTTGGTGTAAAAAAAGCAGACAGGCTGCGCCATCTGCACAGCCTGTCTGTGGATCAACCGGAAACTTTCGTTAAGAAAGCTTCGATTTCTTCTTTTGTCTTACGGTCTTTACTGACAAACCGTCCTGCTTCTCCGCCTTCACGGAAAGCAAGAAAGCTCGGAATTCCAAAAATGTCATTTTCGGCGCAGACGTGGATAAATTGATCACGGTCTACATAAACAAATGTCCATTGGGAATATTTTTCTTCCAGCTCAGGAAGGAATGGCTCGATCACTCGACAATCCGGGCACCAGTCTGCCGAAAAGAGCAGGATGACCGATTCGTTTTCTATCAATTCTTTTAATTGCTGATCAGATTCTAATGTAATCATAAGGACACCTCCACCGCTATTCTAGCACAGGATCACTCATATTCAATTCTCATGTCTCCAGGCTCAATCCACCCTTTTCTTGAAAACCAATAATAGAAACCGTAGCTGATGACCGCGGGCCCTATAAAGTGGAGGAAAAGGATGATCAGACCCACTTCAGGTGAAAGTCCCATCGTCTCAATTGTCATAATCTGACCAACAAAACCACTCGTACCCATACCGGCACCGGCTGCATTGTTTTCCATCGACAGCCACATCGTTGCTAATGGAGCCAGCAGCGCCCCGGCCAGCGTCGGTGGAAGGATGATCAACGGTTTTTTCACGACATTGGCTACCTGAAGCATGGATGTGCCGATCCCCTGGGCAACCGCACCTCCAAATCCATTATCTTTATAACTCGTCACCGCAAACCCAATCATCTGGGCTGCACAGCCGACGGTAGCCGCTCCGGCCGCTGCCCCTTCTAAAGAAAGCATAAGAGCGATTGCCAGACTCGAGATCGGGGCAGTTAAGGCCAGCCCCATGAGAACGGCAACAAGGACACCCATCAAAAGTGGCTGCTGTTGGGTGGACCAGTTGATGATTTCTCCCAATCCGGTCATAAATGCTCCAATCGGCGCTCCAATCACCACACCAACAAAGTACCCTACCAAAATCGTAGAAAAAGGAGTAAGGATAATATCAAGTTTCGTTTCCTTACTGACAAGCTTCCCAAATTCCGTTGCAAACAGAGCAGCAATATAACTGCCGGCCGGACCGCCGAGATCTGCTCCGTAAGCACCGCTGAATAATGCAGCAAAGATGACCAGCGGTGGTGCTTTCAACCCGTAGGCTACAGCCGCCCCGATTGCTCCTCCCCATATCTTTGCATCCATGGCGAAGGTTCCCATATCAATAAGAGAAACTGAAAACATCCCTAAATCCAGCTGTTCACCAATCGTTTTCATAATCAACCCGATTATTAATGAAGAAAAAAGTCCGAGAGCCATATAACTCAGAGCCGTTATGAAATAGGCATGAACCGAAATATACACACCTTTTCTATTTAAAAACTTTTTCATTCCATGACCTCCTGTCTTACCGAAAGAAATTATACACCTATACACAACATGTGTAAAGACAAGTCGCCTCATCTTCCCGTAAGGTCTTTAGACCCATACCTAAAAGCCTGGATTCTATTGTGTTCCTAATCGATTAGTCTTATAATAAATCCATATCTACATAAATTTCAGAATATTCACAGGGAGGGTTCTTATGAAAACGATTCGTGCACGTGTAAGGTTCATCCTTATCTCCTCACTCTGCTCCCTGCTGCTTCTTGTAGGCGTATCGACGTATTTATTTATGGAACAGTCGAAGCAGGCCGAAGAAAGACAGATGATTCAGCAGGCCGTAACAGACAGTGAATCCGTCCAAGCTCTCATGAACGAGGTGAAACTGGAACAGCAGCAGTTTTTCAATCAGCCATCAAAAGACCAGGGCGCAGCCGTGGAGACAGCCATCACTGAAGTGAAGGAAGCATCTCTAAGCTATAAAGAAACCTACAGCAGCTACCCATCCATCGAGAAGGGGTTTCAATCGATTTACGGAAGCTCCGAACAGTACATAGAAGAGCTCGGACCGCTGGTGAATATGTTTAAGCTGATAGGCTTTTCCGATTCAGAAGGACTTCGTAAGCAGATACAGGAAGCCTCTGCACAGTTCAGTGAGCTGATCAGCCAATCCGAAAGTCCAGCGCTGGAAAATACCCTGTTGGTAATGAAAATGGATGAGCAGGCTTATTTAAACAATCCAGAGGAAGAACAGCTTTCTGATTTTAAGGAGAGCTCCTCATCCTTAAAAGAGTCCGCGGAGAGTTTGAACCTTTCTGAAGAAGAAAACACTACATTAAGCAGAAGCCTGCTGAAGTATGAGCAGGGCTTAAACACCATCGATAATACTTACGAACAGGCAGGAAACATACGCACATCGTTCGAGGAAATTGCTTCACAGGTTTCCACCCAGGTGGATCAGGTGATGCAGGCAGCCGGTGAAATGAACGAACGCATGGCTGCTGAGCAGGAAGAACAGCAGCTCTGGTTTACAGGAGGCCTTTTAGCCTTAGGATCATTGATGCTTATCATTCTCTTCTCAACCGGTTTTCTGCTGATCCGCTCCATCAGTAAATCCATCCAGCAGCTGAAAACAGGGGCCTCCATTATCGGAGATGGAAATTTAAGTCACCGGATCCGGCTTGAAACGAAAGATGAAATGGGCGAACTTGCGGGTCAATTCAATGAGATGGCCGGGAAAATGGAGCAGTCCGTCAGAAAAGTTCTTCAAGCCTCCGGATTGATGAACGACACATCGGAACAGATGTCCTTAGTATCTTCACAAACTTCCATACAGGCCTCGGAAGTTCATGCAGCCATCGGAGAGGTGGCCGCTGGTTCTCAGGAGCAGGCTCAGCAGATTGATGAAACCAATCACTTCATCCACGATGTATCAGAGGCCATTCAACAGACAAAAACAGCAGCAGCAGATATCGCAGGGAAGCTTGATCAAGCGAAAGAAGCTGGAGATGAAGGCCTTCGGACGATGACAGGCTTAAAAGAAACGTCCGATGATTTTATCCGTTTGTCTGATTTAATGACACAGGAAGTGAAAGCTGCGGCCGAGCAGTCCAAAGAAGTCCAACAAGCCGTAACTACGATCGAAGATATTGCTGACAGCACGAACCTTTTAGCCTTAAATGCGGCTATCGAATCTGCCCGCGCCGGAGAATCCGGACGTGGCTTCGCTGTTGTGGCTGATGAAGTGAAGAAACTTGCTGAACGGTCCAAAACAGAAGCACGAAGCATCCAAAGCATGATTGAGCATATGACCGTCCAGATGGATAAGCTGACCAGTGAAGCCGACCAATTCCAACAGTACCGTGCCGCACAGGAATCCTCCGTCCAGCAGACAGAAGTAGCCTTCAAGACGATCGCTTCCCACATCACGTATATAAACGAGCAGACAGGTAAAGTAACGGATGCGGTCAACGAAGTCGAAACAGCCAATGAAGAGGTCAAGAGCCGCCTTCACAATATCAGTGTCATTTCTGAGGAAGCAGCGGCAACATCCGAAGAAGTAGCGGCATCCAGTGAAAATCAATTGTCTGCCATCGAGCAGGTGACACGCTCGGCTTCAGATGTTAAAAAACTGTCCAGCGAACTTGAAGAAGAAGTGAGCGAATTCACTCTTCAACAGCTGATGGAAGATGACGAAGGGCCGAGTGAAAAAGAAATCCCATTAGATAACGATGTTGTTACAATTAAAGACCCCGAATGGAATATACCGGAAAAACGAAGCTCCTGACAAAGAGCTTCGACTGGACTTGAATCAACATCTCTCTCATACTGAAAAAGAAGAAAAGATTGGGAGGGAGAATTATGCAGCTTACCGTATACTTAGCAGGACAGATTCACGATGATTGGCGCAGGGAAATCAAATCCAAGGCAGACGAGAAACAGCTGCCGGTAACTTTTGTCAGCCCTCAGGAAAATCATGCACTGTCCGACGATATTGGGGAAAAAATACTCGGGGACCAGCCCGGTCAAGTGGAACGCGATGATGCGGCCTCTTCCATCAACAATTTCCGTACGAAAATATTATTGAACAAGTCGGATGCAGCCATTGCCTATTTCGGGGAATCGTATAAACAGTGGAACACAGCGATGGATGCCGGAGCTGCGATTCAGGCAGGCAAACCCCTTATCCTGATCCGCCCGGAGTCCCTCGTTCATCCATTGAAGGAGCTCTCCAATCAGGCTGATGTAACAGTAGAAACCATCGAACAAGCCATTGAAGTCCTTGCCTATCTTTATGAATAAAGCAAGCTGCAGCGACTGCCGCTGAAAACCGAATCCAAAATTAGAAAATGGACGGGGGAAATCCCCCGTCCATTTATTGTTGATCAAATTCCCACTGCCCCTTCAGAAGCTGGACAACGTGTGTGAACATATCTTCTCGGTGAATCAGACCATTCGTAAATATGCCGATAGCCCCTTCGTTACTCCGGACATCGTGCTTATCTGCGTATTCGTCCATGACATCGCCTAATTCTTTTCCTTTTTCAAGGCCTGCCTTCACTTCATCCGGCAGTCGAATTCTGGCTCCGCTTGCACTATAGACGTTTTCCTTTTCATCTACAAGAGCGCCCCAGTTGCAAAGGTAGAGATCATCTTCAATTTCCATGACCCCGCCTTCCAGGCCGATGCCCAATTTTGATTTATGGTGCGACGCACATTCGCGTGCTCTGTTGATGGCACCTTCCAACGTCTCTTCATCAGAAAAGGGCTGTGCTGCCACTTTTGATTCAACTTCCATTCCTACGACTTCTGCCTCAGGAAACACCCGCTTCACCGAATCAACCTTCGTAGGGTTCTTTGATCCTACATAAATCTTCAACATAACAGGCACCTTTCTCCTTCTCACTTATATTCTTTCAAGGTCCTTGAATTCTTTAGTTCCTATCATTCTAGCATAAAGTCACACCCGCTGACATCAGCACGTGTGACTTTTTGGTGATCTATACGTTCCGGCGGATTTCGTCAACAGTGGATTGATCCGTCGCTTTGACCAGCTTCACGAGAAGCTCTTTAGCTGCTGCATAATCATCCACATGAATGATGGAAGAGGATGTGTGAATGTATCGGGAGCTGATTCCAACAACGGCAGATGGAACTCCATCGTTCGCCATGTGCACCCGTCCTGCATCTGTTCCACCCTGTGAAACAAAATACTGGTAAGGAATATCATGGGTTTCAGCTGTATCCAGGATGAATTCACGCATGCCGCGGTGTGTGATCATGGAACGATCAAGTATACGGAGAAGTGCCCCCTTACCCAGCTGACCGAATTCTTTTTTATCCCCGCTCATATCGTTGGCTGGTGAAGCATCCATCGCATAAAAAATATCCGGCTGGATCATGTTGGCGGCTACCTGAGCCCCACGCAGTCCGACTTCTTCCTGAACAGTAGCTCCGGAATAGAGAACATTCGGAAGTTTTTCTCCCTGCAGTTCTTTCAGTAGTTCAATGGAAAGACCACAGCCATAACGGTTGTCCCAGGCTTTCGCAAGGATTTTCTTTTCATTGGCCATCGAGGTGAACGGGCAGATCGGCACGATCGGCTGTCCAGGCTTGATGCCGATTTCTCCGGCATCTTCCTTGTTATCTGCTCCGATATCAATCAGCATGTTTTTAATTTCCATCGGTTTTTTCCGCTGTTCCGGTGTCAGATTGTGAGGAGGGATGGATCCAATCACACCAACCACGGGCCCGCGATCGGTCACTACCTGGACACGCTGGGCCAGAAGGACCTGATTCCACCAGCCTCCCAGCGGCTGAAAGCGGATCATGCCGTTTTCAGTGACTTGAGTGACCATGAAGCCTACTTCATCCATATGGCCCGCAGCCATAACCGTCGGCCCCTTCCCTTTCTTCACTCCAAACACACCGCCCAGGCGATCCTGAACGATTCCATCCGAATATTTCCCTAACTCTTCTTTCATGAATTGGCGTACCAGATGTTCGTTTCCAGGAGCACCCGGCAGTTCCGTCAACGTTTTGAAAAGTTCTTGGGTTTCTTGATTCATATGTACATCTCCTTTATTTCCATCTGTTTCTATTTTAACGGAATTGTGAAAACGTTTCTACAAATCCGCCGTTCAAATGAGTTTTGATTTCCTTTTAACGGGAATATTTAGTATACTGGACACTAGAAACTAGTTGTGAGGTGATTGGTTAATGAACTGGAAAAAAGTCGCGATAGCCGCAGGTGTAGGAGCACTCGCCGGTTATATTGTAAAAGAACAAATCAGCAGCAGTCAGAATGTCACTCCTGAAAAGGCACTGAAAATTGCAAAGGAAGCCTTTAAGAAACAGGGGCCGATCAGCGGTTCATGGATTTACATGAAGCCGGAAGAACTGAATAAAAACGGTATCAATTATGATGTGTATCGAGGCGGCATCTCCAAGAACCAGGACGGGGAAACCTCTCAATTCGAATTTTATATCGATACAGACACAGGCACCATTGTGGATGTAGCGGAAACAACGGCCTGACTTATAAAAATACCCTCTTCCAAAGAGGGTATTTTTTTATGTGTAATGATGCTTGTTCTGATCCACCTGATCGATGATTTTTCCGTCCTGGTCGAATTTCAACGCACGATATACAGCATCATGGTAAAACGTATACCAGGCCTCTTTATCATACCCAAATTCCATCCATTTTTTCTTTTCGTGTACAGAAGTCACCGGATAATCATCATAAGCGAGAGCCCACAGCACATTTTGATGAGCATGGGTCGGCATCAAATCAGCCATGTGGATCCATACATGCTCATCTTCCTCATAAACAAGAACAGCATGGCCGTCACTATGACCGCTTGTGTGAATCATCCGCAGGCCGGGCACAACCTCTAGGCTGTCTTCAAAGGTCCGCACCTGATGTTCTACAGGTTTCCAGTTATCCTCCCAGTATGTATTAATAGAGCGTATATTCGGCTCCCGCATTTCCTCCCATTCCGTCCGGCTCGTATAAATAACGGCTTCAGGAAAGGCGGATACCAGTTCTTCTCCCTCCCAGCGGGTTAAACCGCAGGCGTGATCGAAGTGAAGGTGAGTCATCAGGACATAATCAATATCCTCACGGGTCAGATTTAATGCCTGAAGTCCTTGATCTATTTTGGATTCTTCAAGCACTCCGAAATTACGCATCTGTTTTTCATTCATTTTTCCATTCCCAATCCCGGAATCAATGAGAATATGTTTCCCTCCTGCATGCACATAGATGGGATCCGTCCGAAGCTCAATTTGATTCTTATCGTTCACAGGATATTTCTTGCTCCATAGTGCTCTGGGAACAACTCCGAACATGGCACCGCCATCCAAATGAGTTACCCCGCCATCCAGCCAGGTCAGCTCTGCTTGACCGATCGTCAGCTTTTCCACCACTATCACCCCTTCTATAAAGATAGCTCTAGTTTATCATAATAACTAGAGCCTTTGAAAACGTTATCAAGTTGTGAATCTTGCTGTACAACGGTAGATGGGTTGTCCTTTTGCCGAGAATTTCTCTTCATATTCCGTCGGGACATTCAATGGATCCTCATCTGCGTGGAGATCAACGGATACATCCTCAAGAATCATGCCGTATTCAGAAAAACTGACCAGTGAATACTCGAATAATCCTTTATTATCCGTTTTTAACGTGACTCTCCCCTCTTCTTTAAGAACCGCCTCATATTGGGAGAGGAACGTATGGAATGTCAGCCTCCTTTTTTCATGCTTCGATTTCGGCCACGGATCAGAAAAGTTTAAATAAATATGGTCTACTTCATTATTTTCAAAAAGATCGGTCAAATCTTTTGCATTTTCATTGACCATCCTTACATTCTCAGTCTCCGCGTCTTTCACTTTTTTCACCGCGCCGACAATCACACTCTTCACGAATTCAATGCCGATGAAATTGACTTCAGGATGCTGGACACCCATCCCGGCGATAAACTGACCTTTTCCTGATCCAATCTCTAAATGAAGGGGTTGTTCAGGATGGGAAAACAAATGCTTCCAGCTTCCCTTTTGTGCAAATGGAGCCTGGACGACAATCTGATCTTCTTCCCTTAGAAAATCATCCGCCCAAGGTTTATTTCTTAAACGCATGTATGGAATTCCTCCTTCTTATCGATAAAATGGTACCATGAAGACCGGGAAATTGAAAATTTTTTTCTATATTCGCTGTATCTGTACGGATTATGGACCATCCGTGATGATTAAAGCCATTTTATCGGATATATCTTCTACAGAACGTCTGCTCCGTGTATAACGTAAAATTCACCGTTTTAAGGGGGTTGGGTTGTAAGCGCTTCCTACTTTATGATGAGTATCGTGTTGATCAATACTGAACGGGAGTGATGAGAAAGCTATGAAATTGATGACAAAACTTTTTGAAGTATCTGTTCTGGCCGTCTTCTCTGTTCTATTCGCAGGATATGCCCTGTTTGTTTATCCGTTTGAAAAAATGTCTGAACGTATGAGTGCAGAAGTCAAAGCCAAAAAACTTAAATATACACCAGCCACACAAAAAACCGCTGCCTGAGGGCAGTGGTTTTTTTATGACGTCTCATTTCCCACTAAAATTCAAGTTCATCTCTATCTCTGAAGAATTTCCCTGTAGGGCCGTCCTCCTCCAGCTGCGAAAGCCATAAAATCCCTTCCATAGCTTCTTCAGGCTTACGCTCTGCCTTTTCTCCACCAAGCTCCGTTTTCACCCATCCGGGACTTACGGAGTTCACTTTCACGTTCTTCCGGCGTGCTGCTCCTGCGAACAATCTCGTTAAGGCATTCAAGCTGTACTTGGACGCTTTATAGGCACCAGCCATTGGAGCGTCCATCGCCTGACTGACCCCCATCTCTGCAGCAACATTTACAATCCGGCCATAATTATTCTCCAGCATCACAGGCATAAGGCTCCTCATGAGAAAATAAGGGCCAAAATAATTCACAAGCTGAATATCTTCAAAGGTAACGGTATCAATATCCAGGATGGAACTTCTTTTATCAGGAAAGATCCCGGCATTATTAATCAGTACATCGATTCGACCGTCCTCTTTAAGAATTCTACCCCTGACTTCAGCCATTCTATCCGGCTGGGCCACATCAAGGAAAATTTGTTGGACGTCCAGTCCCTCTTTCTGAAGACGGGAAGCGGCTTCGTTTCCCTTTTCTTCATCCCGGGACCCCAGCCACACTTTAAAGCCCGTTTCGGCCAGCTGACGGCACGCCTCAAAACCTATGCCGCGGTTTCCTCCTGAAACGAGTACATTTTTCTCCATACCCAATCCCTCCATTTTAATGACAGATACCCAACGATACCCGCCTGTTTGGAAGATTGATCCTTTTAATGTTCTGGACCCGTTCAAAAAAAGCTTATGCCGCGGCGGCATAAGCTTTTTCTCTATTGGACGTTTATATTATTCCATGCTGCTTCATGATGGTTTTTAACTTTTCTGTTCGTACGGCGGATTCATGGTATTCTCCCCGCATTTGATGCCACTGAATAAATGAAAGCGCCTGGGAAATCGAGTACCATTTCATCCGCTGGAACATGTGGGAGTCAGGCCGGATGCCGTATTCCTTCATCCATGTCTCCCAGTAATCCTCTGGGATATAGTTATATAAAAGCATTCCGAGATCCAAAGCGGGATCAGCTACCATCGCGTTATCCCAATCGATTAAATAAAGATGATCTTTTGCGGATAACATCCAGTTATTATGATTGGTATCACAATGACAGACGACGTGAACATCATGTTGGACATTCCGTACTTCCTGATCCAGGTATCTGACGGCCTGATGAATTTCAATCCTTGGATCCACCTTATCCAGAACCTTTTGATTTTCCTTGATATCCAAAAGTATCTCATCAGGGGTTAAAGGATGCTTACCCAGTCTCATTAACATATCCAGCAGCTCAGTGGAATGGTGGATCTTACTTAACAGGGCGGCTACCCGCGGGTGCTTCATCTCTTCCGGATTTAATTCCCGCCCGTCCAGCCATTCCTGGGCAGTAATGACATCCCCATTCTCCAGCCTTTTGGTCCAGATCAATTTAGGGACGATCCCTTCTGCGGACAGGACGGCTAAAAAAGGTGAAGAGTTGCGTTTTAAAAACAGCCGCTTCTCATCTGTCTGGGCATAGTAAGCTTCCCCTGTCGAACCGCCTGCTGGTGTTATTGTCCAATTACTACCGAGTATATGTTCCAACCAATTCACCTTCAATTCCTCAAATCCTCTTGTGATCGAATCACGTCTTTATTCATTCAGTATACCGTACTTTTGTCATTATTCGAAATATACCCTGCCGATTCAATAGTCACCTTAGAATAGATTAACTCATTGATCTGTCAAGTTTCAAGAGATATCTATGAATTGCTCAGGAATGTCGTTTTTGATGACGCTTTCTTGATCAACCATTCATCCGATCGAGAAGGTTGGCCGTCCACCTGGAAAAGTGTCCCCTGATTTGTACGGACATGGACCCTATCCGCTTCCCACTCGACCACTTCCCTCAAAGCTGTATGTTTTCCAATGAATACGCTTAGAAAAAGGGCCAGCAGTTTCCGCTTGGATAGAGCTCGAACGAGAATAACCGAGAAGCGTGGATGGTGGATGCCTGCTCTGGGTGCAATTTTCATCCCGCCCCCGAAATAAGGATGGTTTGTAATCGTCATCATCATGACTTTTTCAATAACAGGAGGCTGATCATCAAGCTTCACTTCCACTTCCACAGCTTTGAACCACTGCAAAGCACGGACAAGAGCCGCGGGATAGATCCATTTCGTTAAATGAAGACGGCGCATCCACAACCGAAAAGCAGGGCGGTCCGCATAGGACGCCACTGCCCCATCAAATCCGATACCAACACTGTTCAAGAAGGTTCTTTTCTGCCCATTGTGCACCTGGTAGTTTCCCAGATAAACATGGTGCTCCCGCGGCTTACGGAGGACGGATTTGAACAAATCTGGAATTCGTGACTTTACTCCCAGTCCCCGTGCAAAATCATTCCCTGACCCGGCTGGTAAAAAACAGATGGGGACAGGCCGTGACGGATTCCAGCCATTGATCACTTCATGAAGGGTGCCGTCTCCACCAAGAACTAAACAAGCTTTCAAGGAAGGCCCCTGAGATTTTGACAGGTCGGACGCCAGTGCTTCCGCACCAGCAGGCGCTTCTGTGAAAAACGTCTGAATATCCCGGCTGTGGTAGTCGGACGTTTTCTTAAGCTGTTGATACAGCTTTAATCCCCGGCCGTTTCCCGCCGCAGGATTCACAATCAGAATATACATGAGCCCCACTCCCTGCGAGTTGAATGACTATACTTTATGATAGCTACTCCAGTATACTACTAGTATAAAAGGAGGAGAAGCACATGAGGAACAACTGCCTGTCATGCGGGACTATTTTCACAGTCCCTGATCAAGGAAAACTGGTCATTAAAGAATCCTATTTCAATCACTTCCCAAAACCACTGCCCTTAACGGTGGAAGATAAAGACGAGGTTCACACTGTATTTTCCTACCGAAGTCACGAGGAGCTGAAGGGTGCCCTTGAACAGTGGAATGACGGGAATATTCCCCACATCCGTATTCACGTTCTAGACCCTTCCACGGATCGTTCCCATCCAATCCCTTTGACACACCTCTACGAAAGGATTACCCGTCCGGATCTCGTTTCGATTATTCATAAGGGTGAGTTTCAAGCCCATTTACAGCCTATCATGGATATAAAAATGAAAAAGGTGATTGGATACGAAGCTTTACTGCGGACGAATCACGCCTCTATCCATCCAGGTGAGCTGTTCTCTTTTGCCAGTGATGCGGGACTTCAGTCGATGCTTGACCAAAAAGCAAGAAGAGCGGCCGTAAAAGCAAAAGCTGAACATTTACAAAAAGGAGAAAAGATTTTCATCAACTTCCTCCCCTCCACCATTTATGACCCGGACTTCTGTCTGGCTCATACCTTCCAAATGGTCAAGGAATACGATGTCCCTTCGGAGGACCTTGTGTTTGAAGTCGTGGAAACAGAGAGAATTACAAACGTCGATCACTTAAAAACGATCCTGGAGAAATACAAAGCTTCCGGAATGAAAACAGCTCTTGATGATGTGGGGGCCGGATACAGTTCTTTGGAGATGCTTCGCTTACTACAGCCCGATTATGTCAAAATTGACCGTTCCTACATTCAGGACTGTCATATCCAGCCGGAGAAACAGTCCTTTCTTAACCAAGTAATGGCTGACGCAGGCAGACTTACTATCGATGTCCTGGCTGAAGGGATTGAAACCCCGGAGGAATGGAACTGGCTTGCCGCTCTGGGTGTCCACTTCGGCCAGGGCTATTTGATTGGCAGACCAGCTCCGTTTCCACATGCCGCTATTCTTCCATAGGTTCCTCCGTATCCCATTCGGCTCGTTTTACCGCACTTGTCCGGCAGTGCTTCAAGAGAGCTTCTGCCGTTTTCAGCTGCTTATGCTTCAAAGGTGTGCTCATCTGTCTTTTCTCATAAAGCCAGCGTTCATACTCATTGTTTCCTACATAGATCGTCTGGTAGGGCTCCTGTGTTTTTTCAAATGACAAGGAAGGAGATAACACCACTTTAGTGTAAGGGAATTCAATATCGTATTTTCTAAGAATGCTCCTTACAAAGGTTTCCGTACGCTTCAAGGAAATCAGCGGACTTTGGACTTTCCGCTGAACGTTACCTTCTTCCAACATCCACGTGTGTTCAGACTGCACATACGCCGTCTCCCCCTTCCGGGCAGGCAGAGATGTAACCAACTCCAGTCCATGCGGACCAATCAGGATGTGATCGATTTCCAATTCTGCGTTTCTCAGCTGAGCGACCGGTTCATACATGAGCAGGTAAGTATCCGGGAAGCGCTGCAGATAAAAAGAGAGGGACGGGTCGTCCTTGTAGGCTGGATGCAGAAAGGATTTTTTCTGCAGGGTGGTCGTCGCCCATTTCAATTGAAAAGGAAGCAGCCCATCCAGATAGTACTGCTTCAGCTCCCTTAATGAGCGGGGCTGTTTTTCCACCATCATGGATGCTGCTTCTTCACCAGCGTCTCCAAGCCCTTTATCCCGGAATAAAGCTTTCCACCACGGGATTTTTTCCGGTTCAACTTCTACAGAATCCGGAAGCTCATTTTGAAAGTCCAGCCGTCCCTGCTCGTACAGGGACCGCATTTTCGTCCAGTTCTCCTGTTTCAAACGGATAAACTGGGCGGGATATTGATACATATTCACTTCATATCTGGAGATATAATCATTCAGTTTAATTAGTTGAGCCATTGCCATCCCTACTTTTTAATTCAATGGTGAACACTTCTTGATATTTCGGATGTTCCCCGGGGTGGATCCTGAATAACGTTACATGGTCCATAATCATCGGGAACTTCTGTTGAAATACAGGGGGAACGTTGCTTAACGAGAGCGGAGACTGCCCTTCCGCCTGTTTTTTTGCCAGTGTAATATGGGGGTGAAACTTCCTTCTTTCCCGATCCCATCCGGATGCAGCCGCCGCTTTCTCTGCCTGTTGGTACAGCTTCTCCAGCTGCGGGGCCTTTTCCACTTCAGCGAGGAAGACCCGTGGGGACTGCGGGTGGCCGAAACCACCGGCGGGTCCGATGGTGATTGAAAAAGCATCCGGCAGCTCCTGCTGGTGGAGGATTGTAATCAACTTGTTTATTTTTTCATCGGATGCCGGTCCCAGAAACTTTAGGGTTACGTGAAAGTCTGAGGGATTCGTCCATACTTTGTACTGCATATGTTCCCTCAGTTCCTGCTGCCATAGAAGAAGATGATCTGCCGCTTGTTCTGTCTTCAGGCCGATAAAATAATGAGGGTCGCTCATGATCCCGCCTCCGTTTCCTTAGTCCTTTTATTTTGTCAGCCGGTAAAGGCTTTCTGCATAAATTTCCATTGCTTTTACCATATCCTTCAACCTGACGTGTTCATCAGACTGATGCGCAGTATCCGGACTGTCGGCAAACATCGCCCCGAAAGCGACCCCGGTTGTCAAAGAACGGGCATAAGTGGCTCCTCCAATGGACAAAGCTTCTGCCAGCCCGCCGGTGGCTTCGTTATAGACGGACAGCAGCGTCTGTACTAAAGTATCCTCTTTCTCAACATAGAGAGACGCCAGATGATCATAAATCTCTACTGTTCCTCCGTTTATTTCCAGCGCGTTGTGCAATCGTTCCATAACCTGCTCTGCGTCCGCCGTTACAGGATAGCGTAGGTTCAGCCCGACTCTCCATTCTTCCTTTGTCTTTTCCAAAGAACCCAGGTTTGAGGTTAATGGTCCGGATACGTCATCAGACATGTCCAAACCGAGACCACTGCCGTCCGTGTCTGTAAAGCAGGCAAGCAGCTGAGAAACAAGTTGATGGTCGACTTGAGGAAGCGGGAGGGAGAAGAGAAAGCCCAAAAGGTCTATCAGCGCGTTTTTTCCTGTTTCCGGACGGCTTGCATGAGCTGCTTTCCCTTTGAACACAATTTGGACAGACTCTTCTTTCTCCTTCAGGTATGCGTCTGCTTGATGTTCGTTTATGTAGGCATCAAAAGCCGGCCGAACAGCCCCTGACAATTCGACTACGGCCTCATCCGGTACCATATTCAACGGCCCTCCCCCTTTCACACGTAAGAGGCGGATGTCATTTTCTGTGTCCGGTGCAGCAGGATACGCAGCATAAGCATCAAGCAGCCCTTTTTCGGCATGAATTACTGGAAAAGAAGCGTCTGGAGTGAAGCCGGCCACAGGCATAGGCTCCTTTTTAAAATAATGGCTGATCCCCTGCCAGTCCCGCTCTTCATCTGTACCCAGGATAAGCCGGATTCTCTTCTTAGGCTGGAATCCTTGGTCCTTTAGCATTTTCATGGCCATATAAGCAGCCATCACAGGTCCTTTATCGTCCTGGGCTCCGCGTCCGTACAGGTTATTATCCCTTACAGCAGCTTCAAAGGGCGGAGATGTCCATCCTTCACCTGCAGGAACAACATCAAGATGGCCGAGCACCCCGATGATTTCGTCTCCTTCTCCAAATTCGATGTGTCCAGCAAAGTCGTCGATGTTCTTTGTTACAAACCCGTCTTTCTCTCCAAGCGCAAGCATATGGGATAAGGCCTGCTGTATGGCGGGTCCAAATGGTGTATCCTCGTCTTTCTCATAAACACTTGGAATGCTGATCAGTTCACCAGCATGAATAAGGAAGGAATCCAAATACTCTTCACTTAATTTTTTGAAATTCATGATTGTCCTCCTTTAGAAAGAATGGCGTCATACGTGGCTTTATCACAAACGGCATAAAGTTCTGCGTTATCAGGGATCGGCTCTTCCAGCTTTCGATTAATCGCCAGATCATTCCGGTCTGCGATAAGGGTGGCTCCTTCAGATAGAAGATTTTGAAAAGCATCCCGGTAGGTACGCCATTCTGAACGTGTCGGAATGTAAAAGAGGTCCTCTCCTACAGAACGCTTCAGAAGCTGTCCATAAATTCCAGAAACCCCTTTTCTGAATGCTGCCCGGACTGCCAAAGAGGAAATCGTTTCACTGGAGACGATAAACTCATCCACCTGGGCATGCTTAAAGTTATTGATGTGTTTTTCCTCCATCACTTCAACGATCGTATGAACACCCGGAGCCAGATTTTCAACGGATGAAGCAATCAGAAGTGTCTTTCCATCAATCATCTGATTGCTGGTCATCTGGTCATCAGCAAAGATCAATACAGCTTTCGCTTTTGTAATATTGGCTTTTTCCAATGTGTTATGATCTCCAGCATCTCCTTTTATGTAGTGTATGTTTTCTGAAAGCATAGGAGCTTCTGGTAGCTGATCGATCAATACGATTTCACAGTCTTCATGCGTATCCAGCATTTCCTTCACAGCAAATTCTGTTTTCTGGGACCAGCCGATAATAACAAAATGGCCTTGATCTTTATACACGATATCACCTTCCAGACGTTTTTTTCTATAAATGGCCAGGCTATCAACGACCTTACCAATCACAATTCCAATCAAACCGATTCCGAAGATATATAAAAACATGGCTATCAGCCGCCCACCAGCACTGATAGGAGAATAATCCCCGTAACCTACAGTGGTTACCGTTGTCATGACCCACCAGAACCCATCGAATAGTGTCGGGAAGGTATCATTTTCCACGATAACGATCAAAATACTGGATAGAAGCAGCAGGGCTATGCTTGCTAAGAAAAGGACAAGATTATTGACCTTCACCATTTTTAAAAGAATTTTCCTGAAAAAGTACAATTTCATGCCTCCGATCTTTAATAATCTGTAAATAAGGTGAATAATCTGTAAATTGAGAGGATTATAGTAGCACGATACCTTTCATTATTGTAGAATGAAACCAACTTCAGAGATTCACTGGCACCACAAGTTCCATATAATGACGATTAAGGAGTGGTTTTTTGAATCATCCATCATCACGTATGCTCACCCGGATCAAAGCTGTCTACCTTTACATTAGAGAAAAAGGGACAGTCACGACAAATGAGTTAGCAGATGAGTTTGGTATCACTGATCGCACAATGCAGAGGGACTTAAGCATATTGGAATACAATGGACTTGTCGCCAGTCCACACCGTGGAAGGTGGTCAATCACTGAAAAGAGGGTCAAAATCTCATAATTGAATCATTATCTCTTCTTATATAGATGACACCCGGTCGTGGACCGGGTGTTTTTTTGCTTATTCTCGAACTTAGAGGTTTGTTATATTCATCAAATACTCCAGTTCCTCATCCGTCAGCTCACGGTATTCTCCAAGCTCCAGCTCTTCATCAAGAACCAGTTCCCCCATTTTAATCCGCTGGAGATACACAACCTTCTTTCCTACAGCTTCGAACATCCGCTTCACCTGATGGAACTTGCCTTCGGTAATCGTAAGTTCGATTTCCGAAAATTCATCAGAAGAAAGAATCACCAGCTCTCCCGGCTTCGTATGGTAGCCGTCATCCAGAGTGACACCTGCAGCGAATTTTTCCACATCGCTCTCAGTGACTTTCCCTTCAATACGGGCAAAGTAGGTTTTTCCTACGTCTTTTTTCGGGGAAGTCAACCGATGGTTCAGCTGACCGTCGTTCGTGATCAGGAGCAGGCCTTCTGTATCCTTATCGAGTCTCCCGACAGGAAACGGTTCAAAGACGATATCTTCCGGCTGGAGAATATCGATCACTGTCGTCTCATGGGGATCTTCGGTAGCGGATATTAAATCCCCTGGTTTGTTCATCATCAGATAGATATATTCACGGTATTCCACTTCGTCGCCCATAACCGTCACTAAGTCTTCCTTGGGATCTACATGGGTTTTGGGACTTTTTTCCGGTTCGCCATTGATGCGGACATGGCCGCTTTTCAAAAGGCCTTTCACCTCTTTACGAGTTCCATAGCCCATATTGGCAAGCAGTTTATCAATTCTCAATCCTATTCCTCCTTAGCTGCGCTTCAAAAACTTATCCAGCACACGGACTCTTCCGCCGAGTACATGTTCAAGCAGTGTCGTCTTGTAGGCTGTCCACAAGTAGACGATCCCGCCGGCCCCAATACTGAATATCAATACGATCAGAGCATCCACACGGTTCTCGGTGGGTTCAAATACAAAACCGAGCAGCCATTTGACTAGAAGAACCGTTACGGCCATGACTGCTGTCAAAATGACGACAAGCAGAGTACGCTTCAGCAGCTGCTTGTAAGAAAAGTCGATGGTCGTAAAAATACGCCAGAAGTTCAGGCTGACAGCTGCAGCGACACCGATGCCTGTCGCTAAAATTGCTCCTTTTGCGCCAAGCAGCTGAATCAACCACCAGTTCAGGCTGACTTTTAACAAAATCCCTGTTCCGAGACTGACAACAGCAAAATTCTGTTTATTCACCCCTTGAAGAATCGAAGAAGTGACCGTATATAAGGCCAGGAACAGCCCTACTGGTGCATACCACCTGAGAAGATCTCCGCGGTATTCTACCTCATCCACGCCGTAAAACGTTCCATACGCTTCCCACGCGACGACAGATAAGCCGGCGACAGCAGGGATGATCAGCAGCGCAACGATCTGGAGGGCCTGGTTGATCTGTTTGTTCAGGCGGTCCATCTCATTCTTCGTAAACGCCTGTGTAATCGCCGGCAGCAGCGCGAGTGATAAACCAAGGCCGAGAGTAACCGGAATCATAATCAATTTATGACTTAGAAAATTTATGATGGAAAAAGCATTATTATATTCAGCGCCTGAGGCCTTAATCGCTTTTTCCAAAGTAAACTGGTCCACCAGCTGGTATAAAGGCGTAGCAATCCCGACCAGAATGAAAGGACCGGCATAGGTGAACAATTCCTTGAACATTTCCTTATTGGACAAGCCGTACGTATATTCCTGAGCCTGAATTTGATTTTCCAGGAAAGGTTTACGCTTTCTCCAATATACATACAGAACGATACAGGAAGCAATCCCTCCGATAAAGGCAGCAAATGTTGCAAAACCTACCGCCTGATGGACAGGGCCGCCCAGGACCTGGACAATAATAAAAGCGGAGGCCAGAAGGAAAACAATTCGGACGATTTGTTCAACGACCTGTGATACAGCCGTAGGGGCCATGGACTCATGTCCCTGGAAAAACCCGCGCGTAATACTCATCGGCGGGATAACAAGCAGAGCAAAACTGACCATCTGAATGACCATTGTTGCATGGTCAAGGCGGTCAGAGTCTGAGCCGATTGTCCAGACAGCTACCTGTTCAGCTGAGAAGTAAAGCATTAAAAAGGCGATCACTCCTGTGATGGACATCAGAGTCATCCCGGCTTTCAGCATCCGCTGACCGGTCTCGTAATCACCAAGCGAGTTGTATTTGGACACAAACTTGGAAACAGCGACAGGGACGCCCATACTCGATAAGCTGAGCAGAATGCTGTAGGGAACATAAGCAATGGAAAATAGGTCGGTCCCGTCTGTTCCCACCATATTTTCAAACGGAACCGTATAAATCATTCCCAGGAACTTGGATAGGAAAGTTCCTGCAGTCAATAACAAGGTACCTTTAAGTATTTTTGACATAATTCGCTTTTCACCTTCAATTTTATTGTAGAATCGACCTCATCTATTTTATCATAGATAGAGGATAAACAAGGAACGAATGAGATAAGAAAGGGACGACATTTATGAATTACCACGTAACCGTCATCGGCGGAGGGCCCTCAGGGCTTATGGCAGCCATCGCTGCTGCTGAACAGGGTGTAAGTACGCTCTTGATTGAAAAAGGAAAAAAGCTGGGCACCAAGCTTGCCATCTCCGGAGGCGGCCGCTGCAACGTTACGAACCGCCTTCCAGAAGAGGAAGTCATCAAACATATACCAGGAAACGGAAAGTTCCTATACAGTCCATTTTCTGTTTTTAACAATTACGATATCATTGATTTCTTTGAGGGGCTTGGAGTGGCGCTCAAAGAAGAAGACCACGGCCGGATGTTTCCTGTCAGTAATAAGGCCAAGGATGTTGTCCAGGCCCTTTTGAACCGGATGGATGAATTGAATATCGAAGTAAGAAAAGAAACACCTGTGGATGCCATTCATTACGGGGAAAACGAGCACCAGATCATTCTGAAGTCCAAAGAGAAGATACAAACGAATGCTGTAGTCATTGCGGCCGGAGGAAAAGCTGTCCCGCATACCGGATCTACTGGAGACGGTTATGCATGGGCGAAGAAAGCAGGCCATACGATTACAAAACTGTTTCCGACAGAAGTGCCTCTGCTGTCAAACGACACTGTAATTAAACAGAAGACTCTTCAGGGGCTTTCTCTACGGGGGGTGAACGTATCGGTATTAAATCCGAAAGGCAGAAAAATCATCACCCACCGGATGGATATGCTGTTCACTCACTTCGGCCTTTCCGGCCCTGCTGTTTTACGCTGTTCTCAGTATGTTGTGAAAGAGCTGATGAAGGGCCGCTCACCTGTTCAGGTGGAGATTGATGCTCTTCCTGATCAGCATGAACAATCCCTGCTCGATGAGCTTCAGAAAACAATGAAAGACCAGCCCAAGAAAGCTTTTCGGAATGTAGTCAAAGGGATGGTTCCTGAACGTCTGCTTGACTATGTATTGGATCAGTCTGAAATCGATCGTGAGGATAAGGCGGCGAACTTGTCCAATCAGCAGCTCCACCAATTCGTTCAACTGCTGAAACACTTCACCGTTCATGTACACGATTCCCAGCCGATCGAAAAAGCTTTCGTAACAGGCGGCGGTGTTTCTATCAAGGAAATCGTCCCGAATACCATGCAGTCGAAATTCATGCCGGGACTTTATTTCTGTGGAGAGGTTTTAGACATTCACGGATACACCGGCGGATACAATATTACATCAGCAATGGTCACCGGCCGTGTAGCGGGCATGCATGCAGCATGGGAAGCAATGGCATGACAAAAAAAGTCGAGAAAGGGTCAGCCCTTTCTCGACTTTCTTTGATTATATTCTTTTTCCCGGCCAAGCTCCCGGTTGATCAACAGCTGCATCCCTTCCCGGTCCTCCTGGGTGATGACCGGATCCTGCTCATGCCAATCGACCATATAAATAATATAGAAACGCCGTACCCTTCGGAAGTATACGGTTGAATGTGGAAACTTATCAAAATATCCGCGGACCATTTTCCTACGTGAATAACTCCATCTCGTCAGTTGTATGATGATCACCCCGAACATATATTCTCCCAATCAGTATAACGAGGAATCTATGAAAACACAACCGGTATTACCAAATAAAAGCAAGTCCTAAAAACGAGAATAAGAGACTGCTGAAGAGGTACAGATATCCATAGGCGTGCAGCCGGTCCCACCTGTTCGTCAAACCGAAAACACCTGCGATAGCCAGCCATACAATCACAGCCACAAAAATCATGTGCTGGATTTCTCCAATGTCTCCTTTCAGAGAAACAAGATAAAACCCAAGGGGGAGAAGCAGCAAAAGAACGGCATACTTCCAATTCCAAAATGTATTGCGTTTTCTTTCAAAATGAACCATTTCAAACGCTCCTTCATTCCTTATGTATACACCTTCCCGCCTATATTTTACCACACTTTCAAATGTTCATGGATGGATCATACCCTTATCTAATCAAAAAAACACCCGGTCATGGACCGGGTGTCTTTCATGGATTAAAAGTCTACATCTTTGCCATAGTAAGCAGCGATGAACAATTGTTTCATCTGCTCTACAGAAGTTTCACGAGGGTTTGTTCCAGTGCATGGATCTTCTACAGCATTGGCAGCCATTTGATCCACATGCTCTTTAAACAATTCTTCCTCTACACCAAAGTCTTTCAGTGTATTTGGTACATCCATCTCTTTATTCAGATTGCGTACCCATTCAATCAGACCATCCACGAGTTCTTCATCTGTCTGTCCGGAAAGGCCGATCCGGCGGGCAAGAGCTGCATAGCGGTCTTCCACTACACTTCGGTTGAATTGAATGACATATGGAAGATAAATCGCGTTCGCACAGCCGTGTGGAACACCAAAGGTAGGTCCACTCTTATGCGCCAGACTGTGCACATTTCCGAGAACAGCATTCGCAAAAGCCATGCCTGCCATCGCTTGAGCATAGTGGACTTTTTCACGGGAATCCTGATTGTCATTATAAGAAGCCAGGAGGTGCTGATCCAGTGTCTCCAGCGCCTCAATGGACAAGGCATCTGTGAAAGTCGTCCTCGGTTTAGCCACATAAGCTTCAATGCTGTGTGTTACAGCATCCATACCACTATAGGCGGTCACGTGCTTCGGCATGGATTCAACCATAACCGGGTCAATGACAGCAAGGTCCGGTGTCAGGTCAAAATCAGCCAGTGGATATTTCACCCCTGTTTCTGATTCTGTAATGACAGAGAGGTTGGAAATCTCTGATGCTGTACCACTTGTTGTCGGGATTCCGATAAACTTCGCTTTCCCTCTTAGAGCAGGCAGATTAAATGGCTCCATTGCGTCCTGGAAGCTGAGCTCCGGATGTTCATAGAAAATCCAGAAGGCTTTGGCAGCATCCATTGGGGAACCGCCCCCGATACCAATGATCCAGTCCGGCTCATAGTTTTTCACTTCTTCCAGATGATTGTTAACTAAGTCCGTAGACGGCTCTTCCGTAATACCTTCAATGACTTTCGTTTCTATATCCGCTTTGGATAAATGTTGTTTAATCGTATCCAGATTTCCGTTTTCTTTTACTGAGCCTCCGCCAATAACAAGGAGTGCCCGTTTGCCTTTGATGTCCTGAAGGATTTCAAGGGCATTTTCACCAAAGTATATATCGCGTGGGATTGTAAATCGATTCATGTTCATACCTCCAAACTAGATTTGAACTCACAGAGGGAACATAACCGTTTACCTGCTATGTTAAACACAGCAGCAGGCTTATGGAACAGATTTGTGACCAAAGACTCGGTTTCCCCACTTTGAAACCAGTCCTTTAGACACGTTTCTTTATTTCTTCATACGAGAACATAAAAAAACCCTTCAGGATCATCCTGAAGGGTTCGTGTGACGTGGCAGCGTCCTACTCTCACGGGGGTAAACCCGACTACCATCGGCGCTGAAGAGCTTAACTACTGTGTTCGGCATGGGAACAGGTGTGACCTCTTCGCCTTCACCACCACATCAATATAAAGTTTGAGGTGAACCCTCAAAACCGGATAAGGAAACAACTATTGATTAAAACACGATTCACGAAGTATATATAGATAAGTCATCGATCCATTAGTATCCGTCAGCTCCACGTGTCACCACGCTTCCACCTCGGACCTATCAACCTCATCGTCTCTGAGGGATCTTATCTGCTCGAAGCAGAGGGAAATCTCATCTCAAGGGGGGCTTCATGCTTAGATGCTTTCAGCACTTATCCCGACCACACGTAGCTACCCAGCGATGCTCCTGGCGGAACAACTGGTACACCAGCGGTGTGTCCATCCCGGTCCTCTCGTACTAAGGACAGCTCCTTTCAAATTTCCAACGCCCACGACGGATAGGGACCGAACTGTCTCACGACGTTCTGAACCCAGCTCGCGTACCGCTTTA
>NZ_AUDY01000009.1 GCF_000425705.1 Halobacillus kuroshimensis DSM 18393 | reverse complement strand
CTCGGCGATCTCGGACCACTCGTTCTTCCGCAGGAGTGGAAGGGGCACCGCTCCTTGGGAGTTCTTTAACATCGAAAAAGACTCTCCTTCACTTAGCTCACCCTTGCTGGATGGAGAACAATCTTTTTCATATTCCGGCCGTCAGCCGTCATCAGCGCCTGTTCTTTCCCTTGCTCTTTTCCACGCAATCGGTAATAGCGCAGCCCATGCCTTTCTTTTGAATCTGCGAATCTGCATTGGGCGCAATCTCTCTCCTCTATATTCTACATCGGCACGAGGAGCTTATCGGTGGTGACGCCTGCGGGAACAGCGCGAGCCGAAGATCCACTTGGTCAATGGTTTTCTTGACCAAGTCAGCTGAGGTTGTGCCCGCGGCAAGCATCCACCGTTAAGCGGAACGTGCCCCGCTCAACACGACATGCGGAGAACTCTAACTGGATAACACGGTTTTTTCTACAGCCTGAGTCCACTGTTCTAAAAGCAGGGGGCTTTTTCTTAAGAGGCTTTTCTTTTCAGGGTTTGATGGGTATACCACACCTTCAGCCGCTCAGCAAATTCGTCCGGGACATCGTTCATAATCGTCTCGCGAACAGGGTTGGCCCGATTGATCAGCTTGACCGAAGCCAACCCTGATTTCTGCTGCACATAATTTCGGGAAACTTCCAACTCTATCACCTTGCTTCGCTTGGAAAGATACAGCGTTTTTGTAAATCCCCCTGCCTGGAATTGAATGAACGTATCATCCATTTGGAATCGGCTGTGAACGTACCCTTGGATCCGGGACAGGACAATGATGACGAAAAGAGCTGAGGAAAACGCCCACCAAGGCAGATCGATAAAGAACGAGCCAGGTTTGAAGAAATACAATCCCGCGGTTACCGCCACCCATATCCAGCTGGGACGTAACAGGCGTAGATAAAAGGCCCGGCGTGGCAGCCTATCCATATTCCCAAGCACCCGGTAATCGGGAAGCACCTCATGAACTAGGCTGTAGGCGCGTTTCACTGGAAAAAACGGATAAACAGATGTTACTTCCTCCTCCCCTTCATTTTCACCGGCAATGACCAGTTTTAATGATGCAAAACCGAGAAGCCGCTTCATGAGGGACTGCTCAATTAAGACAGCCTGCACATGATCTTTCCTCACAGAAAGATAATCCTGCTCCCAGGCCCCCTTCGTGATGAAAATCCGTTCAAACGTCGACGCCAGCTCATATTTTCCGTATTTCTTATATGTACGAACAAAGCCAAGCCCAACACCAATCACAGTTAAGACGGTAAGGGCTCCGACGATCATTCCGATCGATGACAAAAGGCTCTCGAACAACCCATCCACCTGTTTTTCAAAATGAAGATCCTCTGCATCAGAGAGCCGGGACCCCGCAAACGGAATAACCGCAAGAAAGCTGAGCGATGCAAGAGACGCCTTGATAAGATCCTTTTTCGTCGGCTTGAAATGAATTGTTTTCTCATCACCTATAACCCTTGGTTCCTTTTGATCAACGGGGGTCGCCGCTTCTGCCCGTTCTACTTCTTCCTGCTCATGATTATCCTCCTGAGCATTCTCTTGGTCTTGCTTTTCCAGAAACGTTTTCCTTTCAAAATCAGGCTTCTCCTGTTGGACGCGCTGTTCCATGGACGAAGCTTCCGATGGTCTTAAAACATCAAATCTAACAGTACCGTCACGGCCCTCCGCGCTCGTCTCCAATGTCAACGAAGTCATTCCAAGCAGACGATGCACCCATGTCGTTTTTCTTTTCACCTGCTGAATTTTTGAATAGGGAATCGTTTTTGTTGATGTTGTAAAAAGTTTCGAGGTCACAACAATAGCGGAAGGCAGAATCTCATACGTTTTTGTATACCATTTGACCGGAATATATAGTGCCGAACAGATAACGGCTGCAGGAAGGATGTACCGGCCATAGGTGAACAACCATGCGCTTGAATCCGCTTTTAATACAAAAGCCAGAAAGAATAAAGGAACAGTCGTCTTGATCAAGTGGATGTAATCATGAAGCATGGCCATCGGGTGATACCTGTTTCTGCCGTCTTTGATCATGCGTCTTCCTCCTCGACGTTGGAGTATAGAGCGATCTGCTGCCGCAGTTTCTGCGCCTCTGCTTTCGGAAGAGCAGGAATCACGTGCATTCGGCCAATGGTACTGACTTCCACAGACGAGAGGTTGTATTTTTTCAACAGGGGACCTTCATTTGTGGAAACAGACTGGACCTTCGTCATCGGAATGACTTTGTATTCTTCTTTTAAAGCCCCTGATTTAACATACAGGAAATCTTCATTGATTCCGTAACGCCATTGCTTTTGTAATAATTTCACTTTAAACACAGCCCAGATCATACCCATAACCGTTAAACCAACAAGGCCGTACAAAATCCAGCCGGCCCAGACCGGCCAGGAAAATATCCGGTCCAGAATAAACAAAACGATCAGTACAGCTGTTCCGATGATATTCTCAATGACTTCCTTCCATATCCACACTTTTATACTGTCTTTGGATAACTGCCGTAATGGGGGTTCCATGATCACTTCCATAAGGTATGCACTCCTCCAATTTTTCCTTTATCTTCCTATACGTTGAAGGCTCCTTTTCGTTTCACTCTTCTTTAAAATCCTGTCTCTCCATTGAATAATTTGATATAATTTAGTCGATTTACGTAAGCGGTTTACTCTATTACGCGGATAAAGGAGTTTGGCTATGTATACAGATATAATACGACTATCCCCGATCTTTAAGGAAAAAGTGTGGGGCGGCAGTTCTCTACATACGAATTTTGATTACGATATTCCAAGTGATCACACAGGCGAATGCTGGGGAATCGCTTCCCACCCTAGCGGATCCTCCACGATTACGAACGGACCGTTGACAGGCTGGACACTGATGGACGCCTGGAAGGAACATAAAAAAGAATTGTTCAATGAGGACAACGATGAGAAGGCCTTCCCTCTTTTGATTAAGATTCTGGATGCCAATGATGATCTATCTGTCCAAGTGCACCCCAATGACGCCCAGGCGCACGAATTGGAAGATAATGAGGCCTATGGGAAAACAGAATGCTGGTATATTGTGGATTGTAAAGACGGTTCTGAAATCGTTCTCGGGCATCATGCAAAAACGCGAGCGGAATTGGAGGACTATATTGAAAAAGGGGACTGGGATGGACTTCTGCGAAGAGTACCTGTCAAACCAGGCGATTTCTTTTTCGTTCCCGCTGGCACGATTCACGCCATTGGTGAAGGGATCGTCATTCTGGAAACCCAGCAGAACTCCGACACCACGTACCGCGTCTACGATTATGACCGCCGGGATGACCAGAATCAGACGCGTGAACTGCATTTAAATAAAGCAGTCGAGGTCACCACCATTCCAGATGAAAAGCAGGAGAACGCATTTTCTTATCAAAATGTGCATGACCTCTCGATTACGACCTTGACGGAAAATGACTTTTTCTCTGTGTTCCATCTTGATCTTGATGGCATCTATGAAGGAAGCAGACCGGCGGATTATCTTCTTGCCACGATCATTGAAGGAGAAGTCACGTTCACAGGAAAAGACACCCATCTTCTGAAAAAGGGCGATCACTTTATTCTTCCTTACGAACTGGAAAACTTCAAATTGGAAGGAACGGCGAAAGCCATCGTTTCTTATCCCAAATAAAAATCAGAGGGCCTGTGGCCCTCTGATTTTTATTTGACTTCTTTTAATAACTGATAGGCTTCATCGGTTGATGTGACCTGTAATAGTTGTTCCCTGTATTGATCATCCATTAATTTTCTGGACAGCATCTGTAGAATTTTCAGATGCTGGGTTCCTTCACTTTCCTTCGGTACAACAATCATGAAAATCAGCTTGGCTTCTGTGCCATCAAGGCTGTTCCAGTCGACACCATCCCTTTTCACTCCGAAGGCGACGCGTGGTTCTTTCACAGCGGTCGATTTGGCATGCGGAATGGCAATGTTCATTCCGATGCCTGTGGATCCTTCCGCTTCGCGTTCTAAAATCGCCTCTTTAACATCGGCGCGGGACGTCAAGACATTTTCTGCTGCAAGAAGATCAATCAACTCATCAATGGTCTGTTCCTTTGATTCTGCCTTTACGTTCACTTGAATCAGATTCTTATTCGTGAGCGAATGAAGGTCTGCGTTTTCCTCTTCCGGCTGCGGTTGTCCTTTCACGGCCGGTTTTTCCTCTTTCACCGTTTCTTCTGCCGCTGGCTGCGTCGGAACTTCCGCCAACGCAGGTTCTACAGCTGCTTCTTTTTTCAAAAGGTTCACGGTAATCGCTGTTACAAAACTACCTACGATAATGGCCACGAAGAACATGAGGACATTATCCACAGCACCAAGCACACCGACAATCGGTCCGCCATGGGCAACACGGTCACCCACTCCGCTCATCATGGCGATAACAGCTCCGACCATGGCACCGATCATGTTACTCGGGATGACACGGAAGGGATCCTGCGCAGCAAATGGGATGGCTCCTTCTGTAATTCCAAAAAGCCCCATCGTAAAGGATGCCTTTCCTGTTTCTACTTCCGTTGCTGCAAACTTCCTTCGATTCAAGAAGGTAGCGATTCCCATACCGATCGGTGGTACGGCGATAGCGACGGCAATCGGCCCCATAATTTCATAGTTTCCTTCTGCAATCATGGCTGATCCGAAGAGGAAGGCTACCTTATTGACAGGTCCTCCCATATCAAAAGCAATCATGCCGCCTAAAATTAAGGCCAGAAGAATGGAGCTTGTTCCCTGCATATCCTGCAGCCACGTTGTCAACGACTCAAAAATCTGGGCGACCGGTGCACCTACGATCGTTACGAAGATCAATCCGACGGCTAGGGAAGCAAGCACTGGAATGACAATGATCGGCATAATCGGCTGGACGACACTCGGGACTTTGATTTTCTTAATCCAAAGAGCAATGTAACCTGCAAGAAAACCAGCAATGATTCCTCCAAGGAAACCAGCTCCGGCTTCACTGCCGTAAAAGCTTCCGTTCATGGCGATGTACCCGCCAACCATACCCGGCGCAAGACCCGGACGGTCTGCAATACTCATGGCGATAAAACCAGCCAGGATCGGTACCATGAAGCTGAACGATGCCGCACCGATGTTTTCAATCGTCTTCCAGAAGGAATCTTCCGGGATTTGAATGCCTTCTGGTGTAGATGTACCGCCAAGGGTGAGCGATATGGCAATCAACAGTCCTCCGATGACGATAAACGGAATCATGTAGGAAACGCCGTTCATCAAGTGGCGGTAAAAAGCATTCTGCCCTTTCCCACCGGCCGCGTTTCCAGCATCTTCATTGGAGCGCTGACCACTTTCTTCATGGACGGATGCCTGACCGTCGACAATCCGCCGAATCAATGTTTCAGGAGCGTTAATCCCCTGCTGGACGCCGACGGCTACAAGTGGCTTGCCGACAAACCGCTCTTTATTGACTGTTTTATCAGCCGCAATGATCACCCCGTCAGCTGCATCGATGTCTGCCTGCGTAAATTCATTTTCCACCCCGATGGACCCCTGGGTTTCAATCTTTATATCGATGCCCATCGCATCGGCCGCCTTCTGCAGGTTTTCTGCAGCCATGTACGTATGGGCGATGCCGTTGGGACATGATGTAATCGCTAGAATTTTCATAAGCTTCCTCCTCTTGTTATCGCTTACTTATACTGTAGCAGACAATAACAGAGGAAAAATTTTTATATCTTCCACAGGCTGTGGTACTTATGGATTATTGTGAAGCGCATTCATAAATGCAGCGGCATCTTTCTGTTCAGCCAGCTGCTTTACAAAAGAAGGGTTCGACGTCAACGTGTGGATTTCCCTGAACAACTGCCGGGCTTCCTGTGTGTTTTCATATTTCATCGCAAGAAGCAGAACGACAAGCACAGACTCACCATCCCATTCCACAGGTTCAGGAAAGGCGGCCACTGCAATGGCGGAGCTGTTCACGTCTTCCACCTGTCCATGAGGGATGGCGATTCCGCCGCCAATGGCTGTAGAAGACAAGTATTCCCTGTGCAGACAGGATTGAGGGTAACCTTCTTTCACATACCCCTTTTTCACAAGCAGGCGGGAGAGATTCTCAATCACTTCATATTTCGACAACCCGGACTGGCCCGTTTGAATGAGAAAAGGGGACATACTCTGAAGCAGAAGGGATTCTTTCCCCCTCTTTCTATCAGAGGTTCTCCCCTGCTCCAGCTGCTTGATAAGACTCTTTACAAGTGATTGGTCCTCCGCTTCAAATAACGGTGAAACGACGACAGCAGGAATGCCCAGTGCTTCGACCGGCACTGTAGAGATAATTCCGTCTACACGATGCTCCTTTGTGAACGAACGCAGCCGGTGTGCCGCAATACTGCCGTGAATATGGATATCCGGAAACAGCTTTTCCATCCGGGCTGCCAGCAGCTGTGAAAGTCCCATCCCCATATGACAGACGATCACCACTTCCACTTTTTCCTTTTTCACGGTCGCCTTTCTTTCCAAAGCCGCCTGGAAATGCAGTACCAAATAGGCGGCCTCCTCTTCCGGAATCGGGTAGAGCAGTTCTTCCTTGTGCTGGTCTAAAATCCAGACAAGCGTGTCAAAAAGGTATGGATACTTTTTTTTGATGGTCATCAGCAGGGGATTAGAGATGGACAACCCGTAGGAAAGGCGGGCCAGCGTCGTTTTCAGATGCACATATAAATGATCACGCAGGACTTCGTCTTCTTCAAAACGGTACCCGGTCTGGGCCGATGCTTCTGTCACCAGCCAGTCGATAATGTTGGAAATTTCTTCGGGAAGCTCCGGTGTAAGACCTTCCCTGGAAGCCGCATGAGTTTTGGCACTTCTCAGATGCATGGTCAAATAGAGGACTTCCTCCCTTGGGAACGTCATCGCAAAAACACCCTCCAGACGGTTACACATTTCTTCCGCCCACGGAAATTCTTCGTGGGTCCGGATGGATAGAACATCCTCTTCCGGCAGCGAAATGATCTGACCAAGCTGAACCCTCTTAATCATAAAAGCGGTATGGAGAAGCAGGGATTCGAGGGCTGCGTCTGTAAAGTCGACCTGGTGTTTTTCCTGAAGGGCTGCCAATTCGTGCTGAATCGTCCGGATGAAGAAGGAATCAAAAAGAACCTTTGTTACATCTTCAGCGGGGCCTTCCAGTGAAGAAAGTCCTGTCACGGCCTGACGGATCTGTTTTTCCTCTCCGGAAATATAGACCCCGATTTTCTGCTTGCAGACCATTTCCAGATGAAAAGGGCGCAGCCATGTTTCGATTTCATCCAGAATATTTCTGACAGCGGTATGGGAAAGGTAGTAGTCTTTCCGCAGCTTCTGGATGGTGACCGGGCGTGGAGCGGACAACAGGTCAAAGGCGATTTTCGTCCGGAGAGAACGTTCGTGCGCTTCATTTTGAGGAAAGGAATGATGGAGATGGTCGATCAACAGGGCGTTGTCAGCTTCTTTAATCGCTAGCCGCACCCCGCGGCCGGCTTTTTTCTCAATAACACCCGTCCGGCCCTGCTCGTCCAAATAATCCTGAACTGCCGGCAGATGATTTCGAATGGCTTTATCTGAGTATCCGAGAGACTCCGCAATCTTACCCGTCGGGATGAACGTGTTCGGAATCCCGGTAAAATAGTGGAGGATCTGCTGTTGAATTTCCTTCATAGGTATGTTCTCCTTTGCCTCTTTTTTCAAATGGGTTGAAAGGGATAGACTACCTTTTATTCTACATCGTTCGTGACATTTTGACTACTTTCGACATTAATGACAAAACCCTCTCCATTTAGGAGAGGGCGGTCTTCCGAAAAGATTATCTACATTTTTTTAATGGATGTATGAAAGGTAACCATTTATCTTGTTCCATTGAAAATCCATCGGGGATTTGAAGACAAATACTTGGTGAACAGCCTCTTATCCAAAGAACAGCGTTATCATATACCTCTTTAAGTCCTGGAACGTTTTACTCTTGATTAATCTTATTCCAAGTTGTATAACTTCTCTTGTCAGAGAAAATCTGCGGATGTCACGAGGAGCGTTCGGTGGTGACGCCTGTGGGATCAGCACGAGCCGAAGATCCACTTGGACAGGTGATCTTCCTGTCCAAGTTAGCTGAGGCCGGGCCCACGGCAAGCATCCACCGATAAGCGGATCGTGGTCATCCACATGGCAGATAAGCAGTTGAGTGCGTCTAAACTCTTTTCAAAAGAGGAGAGGGGTGTTCAGGTATTCAAAAAGCTCTCTTCCTCGACCCACATTTTTTGTTTCCACGCCATCTCCCAGAACATATACTCCAGCTTACTCGTATGAATAAAGATCTCTTCGAGGTGAGCTTTTTCCCTTTCCGGAAGTCCGTCAGCCAGCTCGTTGATTAATTTTTTCAGGGAGGAAGCAAGCTCAGAAAATTCGTCGGACGCATACATCTCAATCCAATCGCCATAAAACTCGTGCTTTTCCCCTTGATTCTGTTCGGCAAGGTGAAGGCCGATCACGTTGTAGCTCCATGTGCAGGCCAGTACACAGGCCGCCACCTCAGCCTCTGATCCTTGATTTGCCTTGTTCAGCATATAGCTCGTATAAGCGAGGAGGGTGGCAGAAGGTTTTGTCTCCTCCAGTTCCTCCCGGCTGATGCCGATCCGTTCCGCATAGTTCCGATGCAGTTCCATTTCCTCACTTAAAGTGGAATGTAGCAGTTCAGAGAACATCGTCATTGTATCCAGGCTTTTCGCCTTAACGGAACCAAGAGCAAACACCCGGCAGTAATCAATCAAGTACAAATAATCCTGGCGCATGAAAAATTGGAATTTCTCAAGTTCGAGCGTGCCGTCCCCAATCCCTTTGACGAATGGGTGATCGAGGTAGGCTTCCCAAATCGGACGGGCACTTTCGTATAAACGGTCTGTAAACATTACGCTTCCTCCTTGTCATCTGTCTGTTGAAACCAATCGTACAAAAAAGCCATCATCGTTTTCGTATAATCCAACAGCTGTCTCCTGTCCAGCGACTCATTTACCGCATGCGCCTGATCGAGCGTGCCTGGGCCGTAGAGAATCGTCGGGATCCCTGCTTCTGAGAGCCACCCTCCATCTGTCACAGTCGGAGACATGGACGTTTCCGCCGGCGTACCGTGGATGGTTTTATGGGCCTGTTGGAGCTGCTGTACCCCTGGATGAGCAGGATCAACAGAAAAGGCGGGGAAAATTTCTCCGCGGTCCTCAATCATGGACGTTCCTCCCCATTTGAATTGAGGGGCATGGTTTTTCAGCCATGGATCGGCCTGGGCGGCAGCACGGACATGTGCTTCAATTTCTTCGATCACATCGTCGTAATGCTCTTCTGGATAATAGTGCACGGTAATCCATAAAGCACAGCGGTCGGCGATAAAAGCCGCGTGCCTTCCACCTTCAATGACAGCAGGATTGATTGTCGTCGATCCAGGTGGAAAGCCCGGACTCGATTTCGTAACCGCCCAGTGCCGCTCCAATTCCTGCAGCGACTGGATGATTTTCATCATTTTTTCAATTGCCCCTGCTCCGTATCTTCCTCCACCGGCATGAATGATCGAACGGCGTTCCGCGTCGTGGAAGGTTTCCGGACTTTCTATCGTAATCCATCCGGTAATGACGCCTCCCTGCCCCTGAATGGCACAGTTACTCGTATCGGCTACGATGGCTAAATCTGCATGATACCCTCTTTCTCCACAGGATTTTGTTCCTGCTTCTCCGACCTCTTCACCGACGACGGACTGCACATGAAGATTGCCGGCCGGCTCGATTCCCGCTTCATGGAGCAATTTGAGTGCAAACAGAACAGCCGCCATTCCACCTTTCATATCCGCCGTGCCGCGACCGTACAAGCGGTCGCCCTTCAAGGTCAGTATAAAAGGATCATGCTCCCACGATTCCCCTTCATCCAGCGCAGCCACATCAATATGACCGTTTAAGATGAGACTTCTGCTGTGTTCCCGATTAGTTCCTTTTTTCGTTCCGACGACAATCGGATCACCGGGATACAGTTCCCATGTGTCTATTTCAAAATCCATCCGGCTTAAATATTCTTCTATGTACTGTTGTGCTTCCGCCGCATTTCGGGCTGGAGGGCTTAACGTCGGAAAGGCGACCAAATCCCCTAGAAGCTGGTGCATCTCCTCTTCCTTTTCCTCCACTCTCTGCAGCAATTCCTCTAACTGAATCATCGTACTCTCTCCTTCCATGTAAAAAGCCCGCCCCTTCGAGAGAAGGAGCGGGCTTGATCATCATATAAGAAAAGATCAATCATCGACCGCTTCACTTCCCTCCGCTGGTATGAGCCAGATCAGGTTGTAAGGGTCAAAGCTTCTGCTTTTCTCAGCCCGGTCATCAGGGCTCCCCTAGTGAAACATGCTATAAAACTGTTATTTTCATTACAACATAGGCGTCTGGAAAGGACAAGTCCTGTTCAATCGCGAAATGTAAACGGATGACGTATAGAACAGGAGGCATTGGATGAACATCAAAAAAGACGATTTAACAGGTGCGGAAGTACAAGCATTCATAAAGGAACACCTTTTCAATATGACCCTGCACTCCCCGCCCGAAAGCATCCACGCATTGGATATAGAAAAATTAAAGCAGCCCGGCGTGACCTTTTGGACAGCCTGGGAAAAGGGAGAGCTGGTGGGAATGGGAGCGTTGAAAGAACTCCATCCGGCGCACGGAGAGATCAAGTCGATGAGAACGGCCTCTTCCCATTTAAGACGAGGCGTCGCCCATAGAATGCTCCAACACATCATAAATGAATCCAGTGACCGAGGGTATACACAGCTCTTTTTAGAAACCGGGTCTCAAAAGGCGTTCCATCCGGCTGTCCAGCTGTATAAGAAGTTCGGGTTTATTTTCTGCGATCCTTTCGCCGGCTACAAGGAAGACCCGAACAGCTTATTTATGACACTGAAACTAACGGATACTATAATACATAGCCGCGATGACCGCAACGGATAAGAGGACAGCCGCTGTCAGACTCCTCTTTAGGAAAGAAGCAGGAATTTTTTTAACGAGCGTGTAGGTGATTGGAAAAATGAAACTGATCGGTATGAGATACAAGCTTAAGAACATCGTAAAGACAGCCAATAACACAGCTAGAAGTGGCCCAATTAAAAGATACAGGCCCCACTCAATAAAAAAGCGTCCCAACGACAGCTGACTGCTTAAACGATCGGCTATGAAAGACAGGGGGAGGGCAAACACAGCATGCCCCAAATAGATGTTGACTAAATTAAAATGTAAGTTTCCTACCAGATTGCTGTAATCCGATGTGAGATAAATAGAAACCAATAAAGCTGTTACAAAACTGCTGATTAAGGCAGCAAGAAATTTCCGCATCGTACAGGCTCACTTTCATGTTGTTTTATTTATGTAGGTAAAAGAAGCGCAGGTTCCGATTATGGGTGGGTCTGTTCTGTTTCCGCAGGCTTCATCAAATGCTCGTCGTGACCTCACCACATGACCAGGTTGCAGTATAGGCGTTGGCGGCGCCTATGGATCAGGGTAAGGCGAATGAGAGGAGGAGAGTCCTTTTTTCTATAGGGATAGAAAAAATTATCCGCCCAGAGATATGGTCTCAAAGACGGCTTCTTTTCCGTTTTCATAAATCCTCAAGATCTCATAACTTTTATAACCGTCGACTCTGTAGAAGCGTTCGGATTTAAGCGAACCACCAGCGCCGGCCTCTGTCTTGTATAACAGGTTCAGCGTATCTTCTTCTGCCCGCACTTCGAAGGATGTATAATATTCCGCCCCTTCGCCCTGTTTTGTTCCGTTCAAATAGATATATACTATATTCTGATCTCCGTCTTGGAACATATGATTTCCATGTCTATTTTTTACCGTTTGAAAATAGGACAACGCGTCCCCTGGAAGATCCTTTTTCCCAATTTCAGAGAAGGACCATTCCCTTTCACTTTGGCACGCTGTCAGGAATAAAACAGATAAAAGCACCAATAGGATTCCCTTCAAAAGCAAGCCCCCTTTTACACTTTCTCTGCTATTCTATCATTCCTGGATGGCCCCTGAAAAATCCATTTCACATGGAAGGTAAGCGTTGATCAAATCGATCAGCTTATATAACATAGTTGACTTATCGGAATTATTGCATTTTAATAGCACTAATAGATTTTTATCGAACGACCAGTGAATGAAGATGGAGGGAAATATGATGAAGGAAGCCTATCCGGTTATTGATGGTGCGGAATCGTTGTTTTTTGAAGGAAATGATACAGGGGTACTGCTCTGTCATGGCTTTTTAGGAACGCCCCAGAGTCTGAGAGAGGTGGCAGAAGGGCTGGCGGATCAAGGTTATACCGTATCGGTGCCAAGACTTCCAGGTCACGGAACGCACTATAAAGACCTGGCTTCCTGCTCGTTTTCCGATTGGTATATGCAAATCGAAACCGCTTATCTTCAACTGTATTCAAGGTGCAGGGAGGTGTTCGTCATCGGTCAGTCGATGGGAGGCACGCTGACCCTGGACCTCGCTGCTCAATATCCCGGCATTTCCGGCATTGCGTTAATCAACCCAGCTATGTATATTCCGGCGCTCTCCCATCTGGAACAAGCTTCCGAGCCCTTTTATATAGAGGAAGGAAAGCCTGACATCAAAGATCCTGGTGCTGTGGAAATCACCTATACCCAGACACCGTTGACCGCTTACCAGGAACTGTTGAAGTATATGAAGGTCGTCAGAAGGAAATTATCCGGCATTCGATGTCCAATCACCTGTTTTGTGTCCAGCGTTGACAACGTCGTTCCACCAGAGAATACCGATTACATCCTTAGAAAAGTCTATTCAAACAGCGTATCGAAATACGTCTTGGAGAATTCCTACCATGTCGCCTCGATGGACTACGATAAGGATCAAATCATCGATGAGCTGCTTTCCTATCTAGAGACGCGCACCTCCATCAAGCATCGAAAAAAGGTCAGCCCATAAAAGGCCGGCCTTTTCAGGTTGTGGAGACTAAAGGACACGAGAAGCGTTCGGTGGTGACGCCTGCGGAAACAGCGTGATCCGAAGATCTACTTGGGCAGGTGGCTTTCCTGCCCACGTTAGCTGAAGCCGTGCCCGCGGCAAGCATCCATCGATAAGCGTAATGTGACCGTTACCCTCACAAAAAACACACTTGATGACCAATACATGTTCAAGAAACTGAAAAGGCCAGCCTATAAACGGCTGGCCTTTTCTTATTTACTCCAGAGTATTTTCAATATCGTACTCCTCCATTTTCTCCTGCATCCAAAGGTTGTACTCTTCACTGACTTTGGATTGGTATAACGTCTCACCAATCTCCTTTTCCACTTCATCATAAACCGCATCCTGCGCTTCGGTATGATTGGTCACTTCAATGATATGATAGCCGTACTCCGTCTCAACGATATCACTGACTTCCCCAACTTCCATCGAAAAAGCGGCTTCCTCAAAGGCTTCGACCATTTCACCTTCACTGAACGCTCCAAGATCGCCTCCTGATGCCACCGTCGTATCATCAATGGAATATTCAGCCACAAGATCTTCAAACGCCTCATCATCCTCCAGTTTCGTCAGCACTTCCTCTGCTTCCTCTTCCGTCTCGGTCAGAATATGGCGTGCGCTTACCTGCTCCGGTACATTATAGCTTTCTTTGTTTTCTTCGAAGTAGGTTTCCTTTTCTTCATTAGTGATGGAAATTCTCTCAGCAAGCAGCAGATCAACAGCTAAGTAATCTTCAATATCCTTCTCTACGTCAGCAATCGTCATCCCGCTTGCTTCAAGGGTGGACTGGAAGGCTTCCTCACCACCGTACTGATCATAGTACACATCCAGTTCTTCCTCCACAGCTTCCTGACTCACCGTAATGTCATTGTCTTCTGTTTCCAGTTCAACGATTTTGTTGGTAATCAGCGTATCCAGCGTTTCCTGACCGTACTGTTCCACCAGCGTATCATACAGCTCCTCCTTTTCAATGTCTTCTCCGTTCACGGAAGCTACACTTTCCTTCGGATCCATACTCAGGCTCAAAATAATCAGGAGGACAGCGGAAACCGCGACCACTCCTCCCAGCAGCATTTTTTTATTCATCTCTTCAAAACTCCTATTCTACTCATTGATTTGTTCCGTAAGGGTCACATTTACCGTCTGCGAATGTCCATTGCGGTAAAATTCCACAACGACAGTGTCGTCTGCGCTCGTTTCTGTATATAAATATTTTCTCAGGTCCGTGCTGTCTGAGATTGCCACTCCATCGATAGAAGTCAGCACATCTTCAACCTGCAGGCCTGCTTTAGCAGCCGCCGATGTTTCATCGACAGAGGCGACAATGACACCTTCTTCGGTTCCCTCCGGCAGTGACGTCCGGTACTGGGCAGGCGCCTCATTGACGCCGACGACACCCACGCCGAGGTAGGAGCGGTCCACCTGACCATCTTCACTCATGTCCGCAATCAGCGTTTCCACATCATTACTCGGAATCGCAAAACCAAGCCCTTCCGCATCGGCATCGGCCATTTTCAAGCTGTTGATTCCGATCAGCTCACCCGAGGCATTGATTAACGCACCCCCGCTGTTCCCCGGACTGATGGCGGCGTCGGTCTGAATGACATCAAGATCCCACTCTCCAGCAGACGTCGTTACAGAAATCGTCCGGTCGACCGCACTGACAATCCCCTGAGTGACCGTCCGGGATAAGTCCAGTCCGAGCGGGTTCCCGATTGCAAGGACGCCCTCGCCTGCACGGACGGAATCGGAGTCGCCGAAGGCCAGCGGTTCGATACTATAGCTCCCTTCTATTTTCAAAACGGCGATATCCGTAAGCGCATCGGCGCCAATGACTTCTGCGGAGGTGGTTTCCCCATCAAAAAGTGAGATGTCCACTTCCGAGGCCCCTTCAATCACATGGTTGTTCGTCACAATAAAAGCGGCATCATCCTCCACCTTATAAATGACGCCCGAGCCTGTACCAGCCTCCTTTACTTCCTCTGCCGAAGCAAACGGCGTCTGCTGGTTCGTCAAGTTGACGACACCGACAATCGCTTCGGAAGCTCGCTCTGCAACATCCGCTGTAGACAAGGCAGACGTTGTGGATAAGGTTTCTGTCTCACCTTCCACCGACTCTTGAGACGCACTGACCGTTTCAGATGTCTTCGGCAGTTCTTCCAATTGAGAAACGGTTCCTAATGTAAGTGCGGCCCCTAAAATCCCTGATGATAAAGCGATACCGGTTATTTTTAAAAGTGATGTCTTCTGTTCACTCATTCCGCTCCCTCATTTCCTTTGATCTGATTACACTATAAGTCTTGAATGTGTCAGGGAGATGTCAGAGCGTAATTCAGTGGACATAAAAAAACAGCCCTCACCTTTGGGAGAGGGCTGGGAATCATTTCTGATACGAAAAGCATCATCCATTGATAAAACTCACACATTCAGGGAGGAAAAGGATGAAACAAAACATAACCCCCCCCCCCCGTTAGAATGATCGACCGATTGGGTACTTCTAAATTCATGATTACCTTCCCTTTATGTGGCAATCTAGAGCGGATCTACACAGATCTGAACACTGTCTTCTTCCTTCCACACCTTTGACACTGATATACAGCTCTGGACTTTATTTCATCATCCCAGCCGATTTTCTCATACTTGTGCAAGCCTACCCTGCAGAAAAGGCTCGTTTCTTCTTTAGCTGAAATCGCATAAAAAGCCAGGAAACCCAACCCTGTAATAGAAAAGAGCCAGGGTGTATAAAAAAGATCCATACCTGATTGAAACCTAAGGATAAACAGCACGACTCCGATAAAAAGAATGATGGAACCTAATGTATTTAATGATCGTTTCATTTCCTCATTCCTAACTTCAACAGTGGTTTTCATAAAGGGCTGATTAATGTAATCATGTGTAAAGCTATAAAGTGATTGTCTTTGTCGCAACTCTCTTTTTAAATGCTTGATCATGCTCGACAAAAAGCATTGTAGGTTGAAACCTTTCAATAAGATCCTCAATCTGCATACGGGAATACATATCAATAAAATTTAAGGGCTCGTCCCAGATGTATACGTGAGCTCTTTCACACAAACTTCTGGCTACGAGCAGTTTCTTCTTTTGACCTTCTGAAAAAGTGGATAGATCTTTTTCAAATTGCACCCGTTCAAAATCCATCTTACGTAAAATGGCTTTAAGTAACGGCTCGTTGATATTGTTTTCTTCTATAAAACCGGATAAACTCCCCTTAAAATCAGAAGCATCCTGCTTCACATAGGAGATGATCAGTCCTGAATTTGATATGATCGTTCCCGTGTGCTGGACGGACTCTCCTAAGATCAGCTTTAAAATACTGCTTTTCCCTGTACCATTTTTACCATCGAACACGACTCGATCTCCCTGATTAACAGTAAAACTAACCGGTTGATTGACTTTGGCATCGTTATACATAACGGTTAGCTCTTCAACATGCAGAAGTTCCTTCGACTTAAATTTCAACGGCTCTAATTTTAATGACTCGCTGGTTTCCACATTTTTAAGGAGTGTTTCCTTCTCTTCCAAAGCTTTCTGCTGCCTTGCTTCTATGTTTTTTGAACGCTTCATCATTTTTGCTGCCTTATGGCCGACATATCCTTTGTCGATTTTAGAACCAGAGTTGGTCGTGCCATTTTTAGAAGCTTCCTTTTTATGAGACCAGCCAGCTGAGCGCTTTGATGATTTTTTCAGCCTGCTTATATCCTTCTTAAGCCGTTCATTGACCGCGTCCTCCAGTTCCTGCTGACGGTCAAAGTTCAGCTTCCATGAAGAGTAATTTCCGGTCTGAACCTCGATATCCGCTTTGTTGATCGATAAGATATGATCCACACATCCATCGACAAAGTTTCTATCATGGGAAATTAATATAAAGCCCTTTTTCTTATTTAGATATTGAGCAACGATTTTTCTTCCCTCTATATCCAAGTGGTTGGTCGGCTCGTCAATTAATAAAAACCGGCCTTCATTTAGGAAAAGAGCTGCAAGCAGCACCTTTGTCTGCTCACCATTTGATAACGTATCAAACGGCCGGTACATAGCCTCTGCATCAACATTCAACAGCGAGATTTCCCGGAAGAACTCCCAGTCTTCTGCTTGTGGGCATATGCCTTCCAGCACTTCATGAGTGACTTTCCTTTTATCCGCAACGGGAGTAGGAAAATAGTTGAATTCCACAGAAGAAATGATTTGACCGCTATACTCGTAATTTCCTAACAGGAGGTTCATGAATGTTGTTTTCCCCCTTCCGTTCCGACCAATAAACCCCAGTTTCCAATCAGTATCTATTTGAAAGCTTACATTTTCAAAAATATTGTCAAAGCTGCTTGGATATGAAAAAGTCAGGTTCTGAACTTGAATCATCGACATCTTTTTTCCTCCTTTACATATTCAAACACACATCTACTTCCGTACAGACGACTGAAATAGATAATGAAATGTAACCAACTATGAGAGGAATAAAAAATCCTCCCAATAATCATTGGAAGGATTAGTCAACGTACATCACGATAAACCAACAAATATGCCAATAGAAAACAGCATATGGAGGTTACGACTGATTTTTATAAATGAATAGACTAATCCTATATTTTAGTGGTATTCGAAACCATACACTTTAATAAAATATAGATTAGTTAATCATTTGGAATCATCAGTCCTTTCTGTTTTTTCCATCGTACCACTTCTTTTTTTCAAACACAATAATCCTATTCTTATTCCTAATACATGTGTAGCATCAAAAGATATATATCGAACAAAAAAATTATCATACTACCTTTATGTTATTTATATAACTATGTTTCGTTCAATTCCTGCCTCAATTTAAATATAATTTCTTCAATGAAGATAAAAAATAAAGTTCTGGTTTTCTCAAATGCCATCAAATTTTCATCTTGAGCGAATTTTGTTAAACGGAAGATATAATCTGCATCAAAATCACGTGTATTTATATGCTCTTCCAGTATTAACATGATTTGAGCTCCTTTATCTCTCATGGAAGTAAACAAATTCCTAAAAGATGAGAAAGTTCCTGTGACTGATAACACTATTAATAAGGTATTCTCATCGGCTAAACGTCCAGCATATTCCTCATTTTGAGTTACGTAAATATTTTTTTTAGTTAATGTTCCAAGTTTGTAAGCAAAATACTCGCCACAGATATATGAAGGACCTAAGCCATAGATAATCACCTTATCAAATTGCGTAAAAACAGCCATGAAGTCATCAACTATTTTGTCATCATAATGCTCTAAAAATTGCATCAACCGCTCAATTTCGTTTGATTTCTGTTTCATTTTAACAGCAGATTCGTCTCCACTAAAGTATAGTTTGTATTGTTTAAAATTCTCAAATCCCAATTTCCTGACTAGCTTTGATACTTTAGAAGGGGATACCTCACACAACTCAGCTGCTTCCACAATTTTCAAGGCATTGTCTGAAGCGGCGGTTTCTGACAATGTATTGTGTATCCTCTTCTCTAGTGAAGTTAATTTTTCTGTTCTTAGTTTCAACATTTCTCTAGAACTCCTCATGTTTTCGTTTGTATGGTAGTACAATAATTACTGGTCATTCAAAATATGACGAAGCAGCTATTCATTATATTTTATTTTATTACCATTATTAAATAGAAGAATTTGCAAATTTATTCAAGCATTCAACAATAATTCTTGATAATAAATTAACTTCTGATTTGACATGTTCTATTCAATTTCTAAAGTATATGTACAAATCTATCATGTTAACTAGCTCTATAATACCCGTATTAAACTAAATGTTGATATAGAACATATTAACTTAAAAGCAAACATCATTTCACACCTTTATAAAAAAAGGCAACCTGCTATTCTCAAAAATATAAAGAGAGTAACGGATTGCCTATAAACTTATTCAGCTTTCCATATTATTGAGAGACCGCTTCTTTTTCTTGATTGATCGCTTTATTATTAATCATCTTTCTAAAATTGACTGTGAAAATAATAGCTATTACACCTGCCAATGCACTAAAGATAAAGTAAGCATTGTATCCATTGGATTCACCAAAGCTGGTCATTAATCCACTTACAACCAATGGTAATAGTATATCCGGTAAATAGCCAATGAATGAAATTAACCCTATTGATAAACCCAGGGATCTCTCTTCAATTTCACAATCCCCTAACAATGACCAGTACAAACCTCTAATAGAATAAACAGATAAACCGATTAAAATGATCATTGCATAGAAGAAAGTATTTGGGATACCCGACGGTAGTAAGGCCGTAACTATTAAGACAATTGTCGCTAAAACCAAAGAAAAAGTTAAAACTAGACTTCTTCCTAGTTTGTCACCTAAAAAGCCGCCCAACACACCTCCGATGGGCCTCATCCATAGCATCACTACAGTAATTACACCTACGGCAGAAGCAGATACACCAACACTAACTTCCAAGAATCCCCCTACGTAATATACAGTCCATGCAACAATATAAGCCATAAAAATAATGCCACCCATTAACAATACAGATTTATTGGTAAGAACCTCTTTCATGACTTCGAGATTTATGGCAGACTTTTTATCTGATTTCTTATTTTTATTGTCATTTACGGATGGTTTTGAATTTGGTTCATCGACTTTCACGAACATCAAGATTAAGATTGAGACTAGTATTAATACACCAGAATACATATAAATTACTGAAGTTAATGCATCTTGCTTATCTGCAGTTGCCGTGCTGCCACTTAAAACGGTTGAGAAAATTGAAACCGCAATACTTGCGAGAACCGCTTCAACAATACCTTTTCCTCCATCCAAAATACCAAAGAAACGGCCTTCCTCTTCTTTTTTAGAAATCAGCTTGACTAGTTTCAAATGTGCTGACCAAAAAGTCAACACAGAGAAAATTCCCCAGATAATAAAAATCAATATGACTATTGGATAACTAGGAACCTGAGCAAACCAAATTCCTGCTAAACCTACAGCAAAAAGGGATAGAGACAGCATCTTTTTGGCTGAAAACCTGTCTGCCAGCCAACCACTTGGAAAATAACCGATTACATAGGCAATACCCAGAGCTGAGAGAATCAAATTCAAGTCAGATAGACTTAATCCGTACACTTCCAGGATAGTTTCCTGGTAATTCGTTCTTAAATAGATTAATGGAAAAATAGAACCACCTGCTAATACAATAAGAGAGAACTGAAAATACCTTTTCAGGTTGTTCGTTTGCATATTTTTCACTCATTTCTTATTTAAAATATAGAATAAGTAAGTTTCAAAACCTCATCAGTATGGGGTCTTACATTTTTCACAACCGTCTCATTTATTTTGTTATATAATTTATGATTTTCCATATTGGGAATAAAAGTTTTATCAGTCTTTATCATATTTTCCATAGCTTCTGAAAAATCTTCGTACCTATTTAAGTAACAGCAAGTACTTATTGCAGCACCTAAACAAGCACTACTATTTCCTAATCTTCTATGAACTGGTAAACCGAATAAATCAGATATTATCTGCATGATTACGTCACTTTTGGATCCTCCGCCTGTTACGACAATTTCACTTATATGGGAGTCTATTTCTTCCAGCATGTTATCAATGTTATTCTTAATATTGAATGCAATCGCTTCCAAAATAGACCGATATATGTGATATCTGGTATGCCTATCATCAAAGCCAATCATCAACCCTTTCCTATAAGGATAATCAGGACTTGTTAACCAATCCAGGATTGTGATTAATCCCTCACTTCCTGCTGGAACTTCTTTAGCCTTTTTATTTAAGTAATCCTCTTCGGTCAAGCCGAACTTAGAAGCATTAGAGACCAATTCTTCTCCTATCAACTTCTTAAACCAAGTGACTGTCCACATTCCGCGCCGTATTCCATTGGATTCATATGCATATTTGTAAGGAATAGCCGAAAGTGTAGGGAAAAAATTGTTTGCGTTTTCATAATCATTGTCCCTAATGAGCATGGAAGATATATATGTCCCTAATGAAATCATGATTGAGTTTTCATTCTTTATCCCGGCTCCCAATGCTTCGACAGCCTTATCATTGGAGGTAGCAATGACCGGGATACCTTCTGCTAACCCGAAGTTATTGGCTATTTCTTTTCGGATATAACCTAATTTTTCTCCTGGTTTTACAAGATCGAAGAGCATGCCTCTATTTAAACCATTAGCTTCCATTTCGTAATCATCTGTAGACCACTCTAATGATTCTCGATCCAACGGCCAGTTCACTTCATAGTTTCCGGCTGTATCAGTAAATTCTCCCGTCAGTTTAAAACCCAGGTATCCGGAGGTAGATGTAACATAATGCACTTGGTCATTTTCATGTTTATAAGGTTCTGCTAATCGCTCATCCATCCAACTCAAAACAGGGGAAGCTAGCGAGCCATTTTCTTTAAGCAAGACGCGACAGCTGCGAATTGTACAGAGTCCGATTCCTTCGATAGATTTCCGATCTCCATCAAAATTATTCAAGCAATTCTCTATCGCTTGATAAACACTATCCCATAAGTCATCATCAGGATGGAGTACGACTCCTGGATTTGGAGTCAAAGGATCTTTTAGTTGACATGAACCAAATGCAACTTCTGTGCCTTCCATGTCAAACAGAATAACTTTAGTACTTTGTGAACCATTATCGATCCCTAAAACATATCTATTTTCAATCATCATAACCATGCCTTTCTTCACCAAATTAGCCCTCCTTAGATAAGAAATAACCAATCATTCTAAATCATGGTGTTTTCTTCACTAAGGAGGGGATTTAATTCTACTACTACATAACAATCAAACAATATGCATACAAAAGTGTTTTATTTTAAGACCTAATGAATTTCTTTATTTCACTTTCTTGTGGAAAAATTGTTCCGTGATTCATGATCCCTTTTGGATCAAAAGCTTCTTTCAATTTCTCCAACATATAATAGGCGGAACCATGTTCTGCTTTCGTCCACTCTGAACGATACTTGCCTATTCCGTGATGGTGACACATTGAACCACCACATTTCAAAGTTTCTTCTATGATAATTTCATGAATGGGGTGGTGATAGACTTGCATTTCATCTTCTGGCGCACAATTGATCGTGTAGTTATAAACAAAATACATGTTTGTTCCATTAAGGTAACTGTGAGAAGAGTGGCCTCCGAGCATCGTTAACTCATCTGCTCTGTCAAATTCATTTCTAATTCGATGCATAACGTTATTATAAATTTTTATAACGTTCTCCCAATCAGCAGAAACTTCTGTTGTAAAACCATCATGTGAATTGTGGTCTTTCATTTCGTTAATTTCTTCATCAATTCTGCTTTGATCCCAATTAAGATTAATAAACCAGTTTTCAATATGTGAAGAGTCTACCTTCTCAAAGATATGAGAGTCGAACTTTTCAGCTGCTTCCTCAATAGCTCCATTAGTAGCCTTTACAATACCTTCTGGACCTTCTGTCATAAAAATCAACACGCATTTGTCTTTATAGAAATGATTAAAATGCTGTCTCGCATCTTCTTCGGAATACAATCGAGCCACAGACGGTTTGAAACCATTGACCATAACTTCTCTTAAAACTTTTAATCCAGCGTCCATGTTTTCAACGAGATATCCATAGTACGTGTTATTTTCAGGGTAAAATTTGAATATTTTAACTGTTACTTCCGTGATATAACATAAGGCACCTTCATTCCCAATAGCAATGTGACGAATATCCGGCCCCCCAGATCGCCGTGGAACATTTTTCACTTTTGAAACTTGTCCTTCTGGGAAGACACATTCCAATCCAACCACCATATCTTCAATCGCTCCGTATAAAGTAGAAAATTGTCCGATGCTCCTTGTGGCTACTAATCCTCCCAATTGAGCAACAGGTTTGGATTGTGGAGAATGTCCAGTTGTATAGCCCTGTTTACGCAATTCATCTTCCAAAGTTTGTAGTTTTACGCCTGACTGAACAGTGGCTTGCATGTTATATGGATCTATTTTGATGATTTCATTCATTCTGGACCCGTCGATGACTACTGTCTTGTCTTTCCAGTTTTCCAATCCGCCTTCTGTAGCTGTTTTTCCACTCCTTGGAATAACATTAATATCATTCTGATTACAGTAAGAAATGAGCGATTTTACTTCCTCTGTAGAATGGGGGTAAAGAATAGCAATCGGCATAGGTACATCCAGAACATTCTTAACTTTGGCATATTTCTTATATCGATCTGCTGATGCATCATATAGTTCCTCTGTTTCTGTGACTATTTGCTTTTCCGTTAGTAAAGATTTCAATTCATCAATTGTACTTTCAACAGTTTGGTTGTTCATAAGTTCAATCTCCTTTAATAAAAATATTTTTTAAGTGCTTTATCTGACTAGATAGCCACCATCAACAGTTACTAAAGTTCCGTTCACATAATTAGAAGCATCAGATGCTAAATATACAATTGTACCCATTAAGTCAAGTATATTTCCCCATCTATTTGCAGGAATATGATCAAGAACGCGTTGGTTTGTCTCTGAGTTTTCTCTCGTTGATTTTGTAACATCCGTTGCAAAGTACCCTGGGGCGATTCCGTTTACTTGAATATTAAATTGAGCTAATTCATCACAATAAGCTTTCGTAAATCCTGCCAATCCATGCTTAGTGGATGCATAAGCCGGGGACCATTGACCCCCAAGAAAAGAAAATAATGAACATGTATTAATAATTTTTCCACTTTCTCGAGGAATCATATGTTTGGCTACTTCACTAGCTAATTCAAATGGAGCAGTCAAATTAACAGAGACCATTTTATCCCACTGAACTCTAGTATATTTTGTTACATCAGGTTCATTGATTCCTATTCCAGCATTATTCAAAAGAATATCCACTTTTCCAAATATTTCAATACATTTATCAACTAGGTCCCTGCATACGCTATCCTTAGTGATATCTGCAATTTCAAGGTGATAATTTACACCCTCTGCTTCAATTAAGTTCTTAGTTTTGTCATCATCTTTTTCCATACTGACAACAAAAACATCTGCTCCTGCTTTTGCAAGTGCAAGAGCAAAGCCTTGACCTAGCCCTGAATTGCCTCCCGTAATCATAGCTACTTTCCCTCTTAGACTGAAGAACTCCATTTTAAAGTCAGTAATCTGATAACCTTCCATGCTCATTGACCACAACTCCTTGGATAAAAATTCTTAATATTATGTTAATACGGATCATTGAGGAAAACAAGCTTTTTTAGAGAAATTTTCTTAATTTATTAGATTATATAAAAATAAAGGAAAATTTTCTTTTATTAAGCCCTGTATAATAATGCCTTCTTAAAGCATGATGTTAGTCGCAGAATTATCCTTGTAAGACTTTCAAAGAAGCCAATAAAAAAACGTTCACTTTCCCTAATACGGGCAGTGAACGTTTTAAAGGTAAAACAATATTCCTCATCTTTTTATTAAAAGAACCCGACCGAACTTTCATGTGTCGGCGGTTCCACGAATACAAGACCGAGCTCATAATGCTCTCCTTCATACATCGCCCGCTGCACATAACGGTTTTCGCCCCACTCATCGCGCACTTCAATTTTTGTAAAAGCACCAGTATTTTGGAGCGCTTCATAAAACTGATTCTCGGTACGGACCGGGATGCTGTTCACCCGTTCAATAAGCTCACCAGGGAAAAGGCCCATCTGGTCAGCCGGGCTCTCCGGAATCACGCCCAGGATACGGACACCTTTTGGCGTCGATGTGAAAAACGGGGTTTTATTCTCTCTTGACCGGTGGCGGAGATAAATCCATTCCCGCCCAATCAAGGCGAGCGCAAATACGACAATCGAAAGAATTTCTAAGAAAAAGCTCCCTACAGCCAGCATAGTAAGGAAGAAAGCCAACAGGAACGTATGACGACCGATCGCTTTGGACGCCATTTCCGGGGACTGGCCGCGTACGAGCCACTCCGCCCCGAGAACGAAAGGAATGAGAATGACGCCGTACGTGTCGCCACCGACAGGAATGACCGGCCACCACGAGGCGAACGGCTCAATCACGCCACCCGGAATAAGGGAAAAGAACGGAACAACCGTCATTCGTTTCCCCCTATGCTGCCCGATCCACAGGCCCCTCCGTCCTTTCGTCCGCTCAGGGTACGTATGGGAAGGGGAGGTTTTCAGCAGCAGTAACCCCTCTCTGACCAGCAGGAGGCTCAACAGCAGCGCCACCATCGGAAGGGAGGTATCGAACAACGTCTCCATCCAAGGATGGGATTTCCAGCTTTCCGGCAGAAACGGCATCAGTAAAAGGACAAGCCCTGTAACCCCGAGCGTGTAGGCGGGAGAATACCACGACAGCCGTCCCGTGAGGCTCACAAGCAGCAAAATGGCTGCTGAGAGAAAAAGAAACGGGTAGGAGACTGTCAGTCCAGCTCCTACACCGATGATACTGATGACGAGTCCTGTGAGAAGCGACACACTCCACGTCCCTTTCCATTCAGAAAAACGGTCGAATACCCGTGTTCCGAACATGCGCCTCTCTTTTTTGATTCGATTTGCAGATACCATCACACTCATGATGAGAGCAATGTATAAAAAAGGCAGGAAAAACAGTCTGCCCGTTCCTTGAAGAATTTCCATAAACCAAGCGCCCAACACGATTCTCCTTTCCAACACTTCACCAACAGGTCTGATCGTACGAAAAAATCCGCAGTCTTCGACTACGGATATATTTCGTCATGGATCGGCAGAATCCTGCTTATTCAAACAAGACCTCTACCGCTTTGTCCATCTGTTTATCGTTGGCTTCGTCTCTCACTTGTTCAATGATTGCTTCTTCCAGCTTCCCGCCGGTTTTTTCATCCACTTCTCCAGTGGCTTCAAGGTCGGCGTCCTTCTGGAATGCTTTCACAGCTTTTTCGGTCTCTTTACTGAAGTAGCCATCCGTACGGCCGGGATCATGTCCAAGACCTTTCAGCATTTCCTGCACGTTTTTCACTTTTTCATTGTTGTCGTTATAAGCCAGTGCCTCTTCAATGTCAACTGGATTGGTATAGAAGTACTGCGGCTGCTTCACCTCAACCGTCGGCTCTATCCCTTTTTCATGAATCCAGTTGCCTTCAGGCGTGAGCCACTTGAACAGCGTCAGCTTGATCGTGCTGCCATCACCCATTGGGATAGCCTGTTGGACGGTTCCTTTTCCGAAACTTTTCGTTCCGACAAGATCATAACCGCCGGCTTCATTCATCGTGGCGGCCAGAATTTCAGAAGCTGAGGCACTGCCTTCATCCATTAAGACCGTGACGGGATACTCTTTTTTCTCGGTAATCTCTGAATAATACTCCGTTTTCTCACCGCTGCGGTCTTCCACCTGCACGATCGGCTTGTCCTTCGGAATGAATTCCTTCAGGATTTCCTGGACGTCGGTAAACAATCCGCCCGGGTTTCCGCGGACATCAATGACAAGTCCTTCCATGCCGTCACTTTCCAGTTTCTCAAGCGCATTATGGAATTCATCAGAGGTCTTCTCTGAGAAGGATGTAATTTCAATCACGCCTGCTTTTTTACCGTCGACCTTTTTCATATCAGAATAGACGGTCTCAAGCGGAATATCATCACGGGTGATGTCGATGTTGAGCGGTTCGCTGACGCCGGGACGTTCCACTTGGAGTGTCACTTCCGTCCCTTTTTCACCACGGATTTTCAGGACAGCTTCGTACAAGTCCAGGCCTTCGACACTTTCCCCATCAACAGTTAAAATTTGATCGTTCGGCTTCAAGCCGGCTTCTTCAGCCGGTGAGCCCTTGATGGGAGCGACGATGGTTACCTTATCGTTCACCATGCTCACTTCAGCTCCGATACCCTGGAAGCTGGATTCGATGGTCTGGTTGAACTGCTCCATCGTTTCCTGGTCCATATAGACGCTGTACGGATCTTCCAATGTATCCAGCATGCCTTGAATGGCACCCTCCACGAGCGTCTGCTTGTCCACATCCTCCAAGTAGTTCTCCTCAATGACAGAATACGCCTGTTCGACCTTCTTCAGGTCAGCGTCGCCACCCATGTTTTCTATGACTTCTTTCTGCTGTTCCTCTGTTAAACTACCAAAGTTCTCCGCTTCGGTATTGGCGTACTGCTCCGACTGCGATTGTTCCTTGGAGCCGCTCCCGAAATACTCTAGGCCAACATAAGAGCCGGCAGCCCCTAAAAGTACCGCAAGCGCTAGAAAAAGCACTACGTACCGCGGTTTTATATTCATCGCATTCACCCTTCTATAATGGATTTCCTTATTGCTTCTATACTAGCAAAAAAGCTCCTGCAACGTAAATGTCATACAGCCTGATATTAACGTATGCACGCCAATCTTTCTGCATGTCTATTTCATGGTGGGAAATCTATCGGTCTATCAGAATAGAAAAACAAAAGACTGCCCCGCTCGTGAGACAGTCTCTTTTCGTTACATTTCGTAGCCGTAGTCGCCCTGCGCCTGATCGCGGACAATCATGCCGTCTTCAATGGCAATAACACGCTTACGAATCGTGTTGACAATCTCTCTGCTGTGCGTTGCCATCAGGACGGTCGTACCGCCTGTATTGATTTCCTCAAGAATGTGCATGATCTCCCATGACGTATCCGGGTCAAGGTTACCGGTCGGCTCGTCAGCGATCAGAATTTTCGGATGGTTCACCATCGCCCGTGCGATGGAAACACGCTGCTGCTCCCCGCCGGAAAGCTCATCCGGAAGAAAACGGGCTTTATTTTTCAAATGCACCTGGTCAAGAACGTCCATAACACGGCGGCGGATGTTGGCCGTATCTTCTTCGATGACCTCGAGCGCAAACGCCACATTTTCATATACGGTCAAGGTCGGAAGCAGACGGAAGTCCTGATAAACGACACCAATCTGACGGCGCAGCATCGGAATACGGCGCTGCTTCATCGTGGACGTGTTGATATCGTTGATGAAAACCGTTCCGTTCGTCGGCTTTTCCTCACGGTAAATCAATTTGGTAAACGTCGACTTTCCTGCTCCGCTCGGCCCGACAACATATACGAATTCACCTTGATCAATCTGCACATCAAGACCGTTCAGTGCGGTCACTCCGTTCCGATAGGTTTTATAAACCCCTTGCATCTGTATCATACATGTATCACCTTAATCTTTATTATTATTAGCCAGATCTTTTTACAAACACCATCATTATAACATTAAACACCCTTCATTTTAGCTATGAAATTATTACATTTCTTTATCAAAACAAAACGCCCGGCTGAATACACCGGGCGTTCCTCGGATTATTGCTTGGCTGCCAGCCACCCGGCAACAAGCTGGGCGTCTTCATCAGAAACGCCCTGGGCAGGCATCTGGCCTTTCCCGTTTTTAATGATATTTACGATTTCATCTGCGGAATATTTACCACCGACTTCAGTTAACGCCGGCCCCATCGCACCTTCAAGGTCCCCGCCATGGCAAGTCGCACAGTTATTTTGGTAAACTTCCTCTGCCGCTGCTGCATCGACCGTATCCTCCGAGCTGCTGTCGGATTGTTCTTCTGTCGTTTCTTCGTTCGTATCTTCATCGGATGATTCTTCTCCGCCTCCGCAGGCAGCGAGAATAAGTATAAGTCCCAGCATCATAGCCAGCCAAAGTTTTTTCACGTGTCATCCCCCCTGGTATTTTATAGAAATATAGTGTAAGTATAACCGAGTCAGGTCGTTTTGAAACCCTCTCCGAGCACCTCCGTCGCATTCATCGCGACGACAAATGCCCCGGGATCGACGATCTTGACCGTTTGTGTCAATTTGATGAATTCATTCTGCTGAACGACACACATCACGACGCGTCGCTCGCGTTCGGTATACCCACCTGCACCGCTCAAAACGGTTACGCCGCGGTCGATCTGGCGGAAGATTTCATCACGAACCTCGTCCACTTCTTCTGTAATAATCATCACATTTTTTGATGTGTTCAAGCCGACCTGGACAAAATCGATAGTCCGGCTTGTAACGAAAAGACCGATCAAGGCATACAACCCTTCCTCCAAGGAAAATACGAACGCGGACGTGATCACGATCAGGCCGTCCAGCATCGCCACACAGATGCCGAGCGGAAGATGCGTGAACTTATGGATGACCTGGGCGGCAAGATCGATGCCCCCCGTAGACGCCCGTCCACGGAATACGATGCCGAGACCGAGGCCGACACCCATCCCTCCAAAAATAGCCCCGAGAAGCGGATCAGGGGTTGCCGCATCCATAGAGCTCGTTAAAAGAACGAAAAACGGAAGAACGACCGTCCCCACTAACGATTTGACGCCGAAATTTTTCCCAAGGATCAGCCAGCCCATAATAAACAGGGGAATGTTCAGCACCCACTGGACGACCCCCGGCTCCCAGCCGAAGACGCCTTTGGTGATCGTACTGATCCCCGCAACTCCTCCGGAAGCAACGTTATTGGGAAGTAAAAACAAGTTAAAAGCGATTGCTACAAAAAAGGACCCGAGAATGACGAGACCGTAATCCATCGTATGACGAAGGGCCGGCGGCACCGGCTCCCTGCGGTATTTTTTAGCCATCATCATGATGTTCAACTCTCCCTATGTATACGTACTTCTAAAACCGTATGGAGTATACCATTCCATTCAGAGGGTGTAAATAAGAGCGGAATAACGTATTAACACGGTAAAGGAGCGGCCTGACGCCCTTTTTAGTGTTCACCTGATGATACGATCTATGCAGGAGCATAAAAGAAGAGAGCCCTGTATTGGACTCTCTTCGTATGGCTTATCTTGATTCCTGCTTTTCCATAACTTCCGCAAGCAGTTCGAGCACATCCTCGCGCATGTTGTCTCTTTCCATAGCAATAGCAAGCGTCGTTTTGATAAATCCAAGCTGATCACCGACATCATAGCGGTCCCCCTTGAACTCATAGCCGTACACCGGCTGATCGAGGTTGAGGCGTTCAATCGCATCGGTCAGCTGGATTTCCCCACCGGCTCCTGTCTCCTGTGTTTCCAACAGGTCCATAATTTCCGGCGTAAACACGTAGCGGCCGATGATGGCCAGGTTGGACGGAGCGTCCTCTACTGCTGGTTTTTCGACAAAATGTTCGACTTCATAGCGGCGTCCCTGCTGATCTTTGGGAGCGATAATGCCATAGCGGTCTGTCTCATCCTCCGGCACCTGCTTCACACCGATCACAGATGAGTGTGTCTCTTCATACTGATCAATCAGCTGCTTCAGACACGGCTCATCGGAGCGGACGATATCATCTCCGAGGAGGACGGCAAAGGGCTCATTGCCGATAAACTTCCGGGCACACCAGACGGCGTGGCCGAGGCCCTTCGGCTCTTTCTGGCGGATGTAGTGGATATCGACTTCTGCGGACTGCTGAACTTCTTCAAGCAGATCGATCTTTCCTTTTTTATAAAGGTTATCCTCCAGCTCAAAAGCATGGTCAAAATGGTCTTCAATCGCTCGTTTCCCTTTCCCGGTAACGATGATAATATCTTCAATCCCCGACTGGATCGCTTCTTCAACAATGTACTGTATGGTCGGCTTATCAACAATCGGAAGCATTTCCTTCGGCATCGCTTTTGTAGCCGGAAGGAACCTCGTTCCAAGCCCGGCGGCGGGAATGATCGCTTTTTTCACCTTCATGTCGTGACGCCTCCTCCAAATTATGTATGCCCTTTTATACTAGCAGAAACGGCCTCGATTGGACAGCTGTTCCCCACACAAAAAAAGACCCTCACAGCAAAGTGAGAGTCTTTTTTATTAACCGTCCATCTGTGAGCGCAGGTAGGCATCGATAAATTTATCAAGGCCGCCGTCCATGACGCCCTGCGTGTTTCCGACTTCTTCATTCGTACGGTGGTCTTTGACCATGGAGTACGGGTGGAACACATAGGAGCGGATCTGGCTTCCCCAGCCGATTTCCTTCTGCTCGCCGCGGATGTCGTCAAGTTCCTGCTGCTGACGCTCGATTTCAAGCTGATACAGCTTCGCCTTCAACATCTTCATCGCCTGGTCACGGTTCTTAATCTGAGAACGCTCGGACTGACACGTTACAACCGTGTTTGTCGGTGTGTGCGTAATACGAACCGCGGAGTCGGTGGTGTTGACGTGCTGACCACCGGCACCACTGGCCCGGTACGTATCGATTTTCAGATCTTCTGTGCGTACATCAATCTCAATTTCATCGTTGAACTCAGGCATCACTTCACACGATACGAATGACGTGTGACGACGGCCGGAAGAATCGAACGGAGAAATACGGACGAGACGGTGCACGCCTTTTTCCGCTTTCAGGTAGCCGTAGGCGTTGTGCCCTTTAATAAGCAGGGTTACACTCTTCACGCCCGCTTCATCTCCAGGTAGGTAATCCATCGTCTGCACAGAAAAACCTTTCTTCTCTGCCCAGCGTGTGTACATACGAAGCAGCATGCTCGCCCAGTCCTGGGACTCTGTACCACCGGCACCCGGGTGGAGTTCAAGAATCGCGTTGTTCTTGTCGTACGGCTCACTAAGTAAGATGTTCAGCTCAAACTGGTTCAAGTCGTTCGACAGCTTCTGCACTTCCTGCACGAGGTCCTCGAGAAGCTCTTCGTCCTCTTCTTCTTTAACAAGCTCATAGGAAACTTCCAGGTTCTCATGCGTTTCCTCGTGCTCTTCCAATGTGTGAACAAGACCTTTCAGGCCGTTCACTTCATCAATGACCTTCTGCGCGGTATTCTGGTCATCCCAGAAGCCCGGCTCTGTCATCTGTTCTTCTAGTTCAGCAATGCGGGTTTTTCTTTGATCGACGTCAAAGAGACCCCCTGAAGTCCGCTAATTTCTCAGCTGTATTATCTAATTCATGACGGATTTCTGCCATATCCATGTTGAATCACTCCTCTATTATTCTAAACACAAGGGAAGACACTCTCTGTAAAAAGAGAGTGTCCCACTGGTTATTTACCATGGCAATTTTTATACTTCTTGCCGCTTCCGCAAGGACAAGGATCATTGCGGCCGACGGTGTCTTTTCTTACGTAAGGATTTTTCTTTTTCGGTTCCTTACTTTCTTCCCCGCCGGAAACGGCTGTTGCACCTTTCGCCACTTCCTGGCGCTGCAGATTGCTGCGGATCTGCGCCTTCATGACATAACGGGCCACTTCCTCATCGATGCTTGCCACCATCTGTTCAAACATACGGAAGCCTTCGAAGTTATATTCCCGAAGCGGATCGTTTTGTCCATACGCACGCAGGTGAATACCCTGGCGAAGCTGGTCCATCTGATCGATGTGATCCATCCATTTCTGGTCGACCGTGCGAAGCAGGATGACTTTTTCGAACTCACGCATCTGCTCCGGTGTCAGCTCTTCTTCCTTCTCGTCATAACGTTCCTTCACTTTAGCCAGGATAAGCTCCTTCATTTCTTCCGGATCTTTTCCTTTCAAATCTTCAACGGTGACGTCACCTTCAAAGAGCAGGTTGGCACGAAGATAATCGACAACGCTCTCAAGCTCCCAGTTTTCATCTTCCTCTTCACTCGTGTGGACATCAACGGTTTGAGCCACCGTACGGTCGATCATCCCTTCGATGATTTCACGAAGATTTTCAGATGTGAGCACTTCATAACGCTGCTTGTAGATCACTTCACGCTGCTGACGGAGCACATCATCGTAGGAAAGGATCGTCTTACGAGCATCGAAGTTGTTCCCTTCCACACGTTTCTGCGCCGACTCAACCGCACGGGAGATCATTTTACTCTCAATCGGCTGGGAATCGTCCATACCGAGACGGTCCATCATGTTACGGATGTTGTCAGAGGCGAAGCGGCGCATCAGTTCATCATCTGTCGCCAGGTAAAACTGGGACATACCCGGATCCCCCTGACGTCCGGCACGACCACGCAGCTGGTTATCGATCCGGCGTGATTCGTGACGCTCAGTACCAATAACCGCCAGACCTCCGGCTTCTTTCACACCGTCGCCGAGCTTGATATCTGTACCACGACCGGCCATGTTCGTTGCAATCGTTACGGCACCCTTCTGTCCGGCGTTTTCAATGATTTCCGCTTCACGGAAGTGGTTTTTCGCGTTCAGGACATTATGCGGCACGCCTGCTTTTGTCAGATAGCGGGAAATAATTTCAGACGTTTCCACCGCTACCGTACCGACAAGTACGGGCTGGCCGTTTTCATGACGTTTTTTGATATCCTCGACAACCGCCTTGAACTTCCCGTCCATCGTTTTGTAAACGAGGTCGGCTTTATCATCACGCTGAATATCACGGTTCGTCGGAATCACGACAACACGCATGTTGTAGATGTTCATGAATTCCTCTTCTTCGGTTTTCGCAGTACCAGTCATACCGGAAAGCTTTTCGTACATCCGGAAAAGGTTCTGGAACGTGATGGAAGCGAGCGTCTGGCTTTCGTTCTGGATCTCAAGCCCTTCCTTCGCTTCAATCGCCTGGTGCAGACCATCGCTGTAGCGGCGGCCTTTCATCAAACGGCCGGTGAACTGGTCGACGATGACCACTTCTCCTTCTTCCACCACATAATCGGTATCACGCTGCATCGACGTGTGCGCCTTCAGCCCCTGGTTGATGTGATGAATGAGCGATACGTTGGAAAGATCAAACAGGTTTTCAATCTTGAAGAAACGCTCCGCTTTGTTAATCCCTTCTTCTGTAAGCTGGACGTTTTTCGTTTTTTCATCGTACGTAAAGTCCTCTTCACGAGCAAGCAGACGAACAAACGAATTGGCACCAACATAAAGGTCGGCGGATTTCGAAGCAGACCCGGATATGATCAGCGGTGTACGCGCCTCATCAATTAAAATCGAGTCGACTTCGTCAATGATGGCATAGTGCAGCGGGCGCTGGACCATCTGTTCTTTATACAGCACCATGTTGTCACGCAGGTAGTCAAAGCCGAACTCATTGTTCGTTCCGTACGTGATGTCAGCGTTGTAGGCTTCTCTTTTCTCATCCTTGGACATGCCGTTGGAGTTCAAACCGACCGTCAGTCCCAGGTACTGATAAAGCTCCCCCATATCCGTGGAGTCACGGCTCGCCAGGTAGTCGTTCACGGTAATGATGTGGACGCCTTTACCTGTGAGGGCATTCAAGTACGCAGGCATGGTAGAGGCAAGGGTTTTACCTTCCCCTGTCTTCATCTCTGCAATATTCCCTTCGTGAAGGGCGATCGCACCCATGAGCTGGACGCGGAACGGGCGCATATTCAACACACGTTTCGAAGCTTCGCGCACGACTGCGAAGGCTTCAACTAACATATCATCTAATTTTTCGCCATTTTGATAGCGTTCTTTGAATTCTGCTGTCTTATTCTTTAAATCTTCCTCTGACAATTTCTCGATGTCTGATTCCATTGCATCAATATCATCAGCAATCTTTTCTAATCGTTTCAGTTGACGAGTATTGCCGTCGCCAAAGATTTTCTTTAAAGTTCCAAGCATTGCAACCGCTCCTCTATTGATTTCCAATCTTCGGTTGTGTAGTTCAGTCCAACTCCTATCATAACACTAAGAGAAGCGGCCTGACAATTCAAGAGCGGGGCTTTAGTCACCAGGGATTTATGTCGTTGTAGTGGTGGCTGGAGCGGGGTCATTTAGGAAGAGCGGCAGAAGCTGGAGCTGTCTTTCATTCAGTTCTTTTACACGCTTATTGGTGGAGCCGATGATGTGGACAAGCTGGACGATTGTATCTTCCTGCTGCTTCAAGCGTTGATCCACGTCATGACAGTTTCTGCAGGTCATCTCCTCACCTCCCTGTTGCTTTAGTTATACTACAGGAAGGGGAAGCATGCACACGTGTAAAATGGAGGTTTCAACAGGAAGAGCTGGTCGAAAGTGGAGATTTGCTCTGTGGAAAATGCGGGTTTTAAGAGGGAACGGTTCTCCTTTTTTCTTTTTCTGGAATTTTTCCAAAAAGAAAAGCACCCCTGTCAAAACAGGAATGCTTTTCCCTATCATTCATAGATTACGTTTCAATTAAACCGTAGCGGCCGTCACGTCGTTTGTATACGATATTGGTTTCATCAGTATTCGCATTTGTAAAGACGAAGAAGTTGTGGCCGAGCATATCCATTTGAAGGGCCGCTTCTTCACTATCCATCGGTTTCAGGTCAAAGCGCTTCGTTTTCACGATTTCCACATCGAATTCATCATCCGACTGCATCTGCTCCTGATTGGCTTCACGCTCTAATTCGGCAAATACGTATTTTGGTGCACCCTCCTGACGGAATCGGCGGTTTACCTTCGTTTTATGCTTACGGATCTGTCTTTCTAATTTATCAACCACAAGGTCGATGGCAGCGTATAAATCTGTATTATGCTCCTCCGCTCGGAGTAGTAGATTCTTCATCGGGATTGTGACCTCGATTGTCTGCTCATCATTATAGACACTTAAATTTACGTGCACCTCAGAGGACGGGGGAGTGTCAAAGTAGCGTTCAAGCTTGCCCACCTTTTTCTCCACATATTCTTTAATAGAATCCGTCACTTCAAGGTTCTCACCACGAATGTTGTACTGTAGCATTAGAAGTGTCCTCCTTTCATCCTTATGTGATATATATTCTATCATACCCACGGCCTTTCCTGCATAAACTTTCTTAAAATTGTGTCATTTTTATGTCGGTATTTGCTGGAATTTGTCCCATGACAATGAAAACGTGGATGAAACAGGGATGGATTTTGTCAGAATGATAGATGAACCGCGGTTTCCGTCATAACCTTACAATAAGATTAAGATAAAAAAAGTCAGCCTGGTTCAGGCTGACTTTCACTTTTACAAAACTGTGTTTTCCAATGCCTCCGGGAGGAAAAAACTTCCTATTCCACGGACGAACATCCAATCCTTCTCATGAAGACTTCCCAGCGTGGTCTCGGTCACCCCTGTTTCAATCGATTACTTGGTGAGGTCATGAGGAGAGTTCGGTGGTCACGCCTGCGGGAAAAGCACGAGCCGGAGATCCACTTGGGCAGGCGTTCTTCCTGTCCGAGTTAGCTGAGGACGTGCCCCGGCAAGCATCCACCGATAAGCGGAACGTGACCGTAAGTCTTTCGTGTGGAAAGCACAATACACATTCACTTTTATTCATAGAGAGCTTCCAGTTCCTGTTCCACACTGTCTTCGACAGCAGCTGTACCGCCGAAAATATTGAAACGGAACATCTCCTTTTCTTTTACGTACGCTTTAATCTCTTCGTTCAGCTCATCCTTCGGTGTCAGAAGAAGCGGCTGGTCGACATCGTTCACAGAGCCGGCAAGAGCATCAGCAAAATGGGACCCTGTCGCAAAGCTCGCTTTCACTCCTACAACGTTGAAGTGTTCCACGACGGCAAGAGACGTCAGGTAACGGTTCTTCCCAGAGATTCGCTCTGCTTTCGGCATGTCAGCGAGTACATCAGAGCTGATTACACCTGTCCCTCCGACCGCGATGCTTTCCCCATATTTTTTCAGACTTTGCTCTGTTGCTTCCGGAAGTTCATCCTGTTCGGTTAAGAGAATCGGCATCCCTTTTCCAGCCGCGATCGGGGCGATAGAAAGCGCGTCCGGGAAATTGCGTCCGTAGGCGACGACCGCTTGATCACTTTTAGGAAGACGGTCCGCAATCGCTGCGGCGGTTTCATAGCGGTTTTTTCCGGAAATGCGGTCGACTTCCATTCCAAGATCATTTTCGAGATACGTTTCTACATCAGTGGAAACAGCGCCTGTTCCGCCAAGTATCGTCACTTTTTCGGTATCAAAGCTGTTCATCACTTGTTCTGTGATTCCAGGAAGCTTGTCATCCCGCGTCAAAAGGATCGGTGCATCGAGGTGCTCTGCTAATGGAGCTCCTGCCAGTGCGTCAGGGAAATCTTCTCCAGTTGCCAGCACAACATTTTCAGATGGATAACGGTCCGCATCGCCATATTTTGCAATATTGGCGGCTGTCCAGTAGCGGTCGACTCCCCAGATTCTTTCTGCGGATGCGTTTAAAAGTTCTGCTCCAGTACCTAGATAGTAGGTGCTGCCATCCCCAAGGTCCGCCTTATCCCATACTTTCATATAGTAGACGCCCGGATCTAAAAGATGGGATTCTATGTAACCATATTCATTTCCATTCATGCTATAAGGTGGCAAAACCTCTCCCTGTTCGGTCAGGAGTCTGCCTTGAAACTTCATATCCGTTTTTTCCTCTACATACTCGAATAGATGAAAGGTAAATTGAACCGGTGTATCCCCATTCACCTCTACACGGTAGTAATCCACATCCTCGTCCGTAAATTCCCCGGAAATGTAGGAATTCAACGGAACTTGTGTGGCATCTTCCCGTCCATCGTTCGGTTCCTTTTCTTCATATGTATTCTGTGCTTCGACTTTCTCTACCTCGATGGGACCTTGCGCTGCCTCGACGGTTGATGCTTGAAACAACCCTGCCGCTGCCAGAGCGGTGGCTGCCAGTCCTAACCATTTCTTCATATAACCTCTCCCCTTTTTATGTATGGTTCCACCATGGGATTATATAGGAGATTAGTCATGAAATCTACCACATATCCAAAACAAAAGAAGTATCAGGATCCTGATACTTCTTTACTAGTGCACGATGTAGGGGTGCAGAGCGGACTGGATTTTTTCTGACCATGCCGCGTAGGCAGGCAGGACTACTTCAGAAAGATGAATGGACTTCTCCTGAGAGGGAATGTCAAACCAGCCTTCAGCAAATTACTTTCCATAAGCCCACACATTTTCTCATGAGTGACGTTCAACTGTTGGAAAGCCGTCAGCACATCCTGAAAAACACCAGGAGCCTGTGGTGATGGAAGCCCGGCATACTGGTCTGTTAAATAGTCCAGGCCCTCCTGAGTGGTGTGGATAAGCTCATTATAAGCACGAAGCATCGTGTGCTGTTCACAGGTTAGAAAAGGCAGAGGAATCCCTCTTTCTATTTTTTATGATCCAGATACATGCCGTCATAGGTCGATACGCTTTGGTACGGATTGATGTATCGCTGTTTACTGGATTTCTGCTTTTTATTATTCCGCATCTGATTCTTCAAATCCATTAGCAGAAACTCCATCTTCTGATTGATCACCAAGTCCCGCTTCTTCACTTCCTGTACGATTGCCTTTTCTTCATCCGTCAAAGGCTGCGGCAGCTTGGATAACAGTTTCTGGCGTTTTTCTAACAGGTCATTGATATGTTCCATCCGCTGAGAGCGAGTCTGAGAGGAGGGCTGGTGAACCATTTCCTCCAGTTCTTTCGTCAGCGTTAAAAATGTCTGCCACACCATCGTTACGCGTTTCCGCCCTGAGGGTACTGGGATTTTCTCGTCTGCAGGATAACCTGCTTCCACGTATCGCGGAACTCGACAACGAGCCCTTCCACTTCATCAAGGATGGCCGGATCATTTTTCGTATTCGCTTCGATCAGACGGCGGTTCATATAGTCATATAGAGGAAGCACCTGTGCGCTGATGTCTGTATTCTGGTCCATCGTCACCATCAGTTCCTGGATGATGCGCTGGGCTTTTTGGATATTCGTATTTTTACTTTCTATATCTTTCTGCTCCATCGCTTTTCCCGCTGCCTTGATGAATTTGATGCAGCCGTTGTAGAGCATGAGTGTCAGTTCGCCAGGGGAGGCTGTTTCCACTGAGTTGTTTTGATAGGCTTGAATAGACATCTATTCAACACTCCTTTTTTTATAACGTTTAGCCAAAGTTCTGCATAATAAAAGCTGACTGAGAGTTCATCTGTGAAATGGCCTTCTCCATCGCGGTAAACTCTCTCCAGTAGCGGTCTTCAATTTGATTCAAGCGGTCCTGGAAGCTGTCCATTTCATCATCTAAATCCTCAATCTGCCGGCCGAGCAGGAAATTGTTATCAAGCGTCGTCGCTTTTCCTGCCTTTTGCTCGATCGATTTCACGGTGCTGTCGATCGTCGTTTCCAGACGCCGTGCAATACCGGGATTCTCCTCTGTACCCGAAAACAGCTGATAGACCGATTCCGGGTCGTTGCGAAGGGCATTCTTCAAATCGTCCTCGTCAACGATGAGCTTACCGCCGTCACGGTAGTTGGAGGAGGATGTGATGCCAATCTGCGACAGCATGGAAAACGCTCCGTCTGTCTGAACAGGTGTGTACCAGTTTTCCCGCATTTTGCTGAGGGCTCCAGAAACAGCGGCGTCATTGCGGAGCATGCCGCTCTTCGCCTGCTCTTCCCACAGCTCGATTTCCTTCTCTTCCATATCCTCTTTCTGTTCGGCTGTCAGTGGTGGATAGTCACGGTTCTTCTTTTCCTGTACCTTCCCGTTCAAGTCCTCAATGATCTGATTGTATTTATCGACGAATTTGACAATCTTATCAAACGCGTCATCCACATTGTTGGTCACATTGACCTTGACGTTGCCGTTGGTCACTTCGTTAAAGGTAAAATTCACACCATTCAACGTGTAGTTGTTGGTCTTCGACGAAATTTCCAGTCCGTTGTTATAGGTGAACTTCGCATCCTGTCCGCCTTTTTCATTCAGCTTCCACGAGCCGGAGGAGTTATCCCCATTCTTAATGCCAAGGGTCGTAGACAGAAACGAGGCACTTCCATCAAAACCAATTTCCGCACCTAAGAATTCATTATCATCCTGATTGAAGTTTCCGGTCACGGTTCGTTCAATCATCACTTTATCCGCACTTTTATCATAAAACGCACGGACACCAAGATCAGACTTGCTGATTTCAGAGAGAACGTCATTCAGTGACTTGTCTCCGGTCACTTCGAACGACTTCGTATTTTTTGAGCCGTCTTCATTATACGTCGTTATCGAAAATGTCTCGCCAAGCGTCAGACCATTTTTGAAGCTGTTCTGCTGGCTGCTTAACGAAGCACTCGGATCAAATGATGAACCATCTTTTGTAATCTTTTCTTCACTGTAATTGTAGGCAGCCGTCGCCAGCTGTTCGACACTCAGCGTATAATCGCCGTTTCCAGCGGAAGAGTTGGCCGTTGCAGAAACGGCTGAACTCGAAGAAGTCGCTGTTTTGGAATTGAACGTTGACTGCAGTTTCATGTTAAAGGCCATATCATCCAGTTCCTTCAACTGCTTGTTCACATCACGGTACGAATCCCGCTGCCATGTGAGCCATTCCTTATCCTGCTCCATTTTGTTTAACGGCTGTTTCTCCGCATTCATCAGATCCTTGACGATACCGTCAATATCCATCCCGGAAGCCAGGCCTCCGATCCGCATATCACTCATGATTTCACCTTCTTATATTTTATGGTCGACAATGATGCCGATCGATTCCGCAATCGATGCATACAGATCCAGCATCTTCTTCGGCGGAATTTCCTTAATCACTTCGTCGGTTTCATTATTGACGACGGTTACATAATATTCCCCGAGCTTATCGTGGAACTGAAAGCGCAGGGATGTTTGCAACGATTGGAAAATATCATTCAAGCTGTCCGTCAACTGCGTCAGCTTTTCTTTTTCACCAGCAGGAAAAGAGTACGCTTCTCTCTTCTCCTGTACGTCCTGAACAGATGTCGTTGGGTTATGTGGCTTATAGGTGCTCTGCAGGGGTTGTGAGGGGGTGATGCGTGTGGGCAGGTGCACCTTCAACAACTCCTATACGGTTTTCTTTTTATATCGGAGCATTATACTTTTTATTTAGTATTAGAAAGGATATATTGAAGAGAGAAGAATACGAACGTACATTCTCTACAGAGGAGTGTAATTTATTGAATAACTTATGGGTCGATCTCCCTCAAGCTATCAAATCCCGGATTACCGGTAAGCTTTTAGGTGATGGAGGAATCACAAAGCAAATAAATCGCCAGCCCAGGATGCAATTCATTCACGCAGATAAGGATAAAGAATGGATGACATATTGTTACCATAGTCTCAAAGATTATATTCCTCTCCAACTACCAACTTACCGCAAAGTACAGGATTCCCGTTTAAAGAAGGGGTATTCTGAATCGTGGCAATGCCAGAGTAGAATATCTGAACTCATAACTTTTTTAGAAATGGAATGGTATAAAGACCGTAAGAAGACTATCCCCTTTCACCTTATTGAAACCTGCTTCACTAATGAGATGTTAGCATGGTGGTATTACGACGATGGACATTTAAAAAAGTCCCGTTCAAATATTCCTCAAAAAATCATTATTTCCACTGAATGTTTCTCCTACGTTGAAAATACAAAATTAATGAAACTCTTCGATAAAGAGTTTCAGCTTCGTTTTTTGTTAGATAATTACAACCGCTTAGTATTATACGACCAACCCTCCATTCACTATTTCCTTCATCTCATTCAAATTCCACCGGTACCATGTATGGAGCGGAAACATATCTCCTATTCAGAATCATTACCTGGACTCCCGGATAAAAGGACCACAATAAGCCTTCCGATTAACATTACTTTGAACAAACCTACACAGGAAATAAATGACTCGTTGGTTAACCTATCCAGTGTTATTAAAGATGTTAGAAATCATATGTTTTATCAGTTACACTACTTTTCATTACTAAATACGAATAAAAGAGGTAGCTACAATAAATACCAAGTTGTAGTGAGGAATGAGAATTTAGAAAAACTGTATTGGTTAAAAAGAAGAACTGGTTTCTCATATAACTCTCTCGTACAATACTGCTTCATTCTACAAAAATGAAAAAGGACCTCAGAATGAGATCCTTTACAATAAATATTAACGTAGAAGTTGAAGAACTCCCTGTGGCTGTTGGTTTGCCTGTGCAAGCATCGCCTGTGCAGCTTGAGAAAGGATAGAGTTCTTTGTTTGGTTCATCATTTCTTTCGCCATCGTGCGAACATTTGCTTTCACAAATGACCAGACTATATCTTCACCCTCTAGTAATCCAGGAGGGGTCGGGCACTTCGGATTCACAATGCTGATGATACATTGTTTCACCTATGGATTTCATCATCCTTGCATTTGCTTTAGATGGTCTATCCTAGTCGTTGAACCTTCTCCACTCTTTCGAGACAGGAGCTTGGCTGCTGATTGCCCAATCTTTTCTTTTGTTAACCTTCACGCTTATCGTTTCCAATTACGTTGTGGTAAGAAAAGTTCTCAGGGGTTTCCAGCAATTCACCCGATAATGATCGCTGACCGTTACCAGTCAGGACGACTGTGCTTTAGTTGCATTATTAAGCAGCTAAGGCATAATCTACGTCACGGATACGAGATTCCGCAGCAGTTAGGTTTTCAGAAGATGTGTTTAAGTTGTTGATGGTATGGTCAAGACGGTTTTGGTAAGCACCTAACTTGGAACGTTCTTTGGAAACCTCCGTAATCGCTTTATCAATATTAGAAATTGAAGCTTTTGCTGTTGAATGATCAGTAACATCCACTTTACCTGCTGCTGCTAAATCTAAAACGCCATCTGTTTTCATATTACGGATCGCTAAAGAAATATTTTGATCTTCATTCGCACCAATTTGGAATGTTGCAGAGCCAGAGTTTACCACTACATCACCAACACCAGCATCTTGTGCATACCCAGCATTTGTTTTAATACTTATGCCGAAGTCAGAAAAATTAAGTTCTTGAGCACCTGCAGCATTGTCAATGGTTTGGGTTTTACCACCAGACGTCATTGTAAGAGTGTGGGCGGTTGTATCAGCAGTAATTGCGTAAGTACCTGCAGTTGCACCAGAAGTTTCAGCAGAAGCAACACCAGCTACTCCTAAGACTGTCGTAGTAGTTGAATCTTGATCGACTGTACCTCCAAGATTTCCCTTAAGCAACTTTTGCGTATTAAATTCAGTAGTATCACCAATACGGTCAATTTCGTTTTTTAATTCGTTTAATTCTTCTTGGATAGCTGCTCTATCTTCAGTTACGTTTGTATCGTTAGCACCTTGAACTGAAAGTTCACGCATACGTTGAAGTATGTCATGAGTTTCATTAAGAGCTCCCTCAGCAGTTTGAATCATTGAAACTGCATCCTGAGAGTTTTTAGAAGCTTGATCCAACCCACGAATCTGACCACGCATCTTCTCAGAGATCGCAAGACCAGCGGCATCATCAGATGCGTTGTTAATACGAAGACCAGAAGATAGTTTTTCCATAGAATTGGACTGCGCATTGTTAGCAGAGCCCAATTGACGATAAGTATTCAAAGCCGCGATATTGTGATTAATTCTCATGTTACAAATTCCTCCTTGAAATGGTTGATTTCACGTCCTTGTGAAATCCATTAGAATACATACAAAAAGTCGGCCGACTCTTGTAATGCTTTTACATTACTTATATCGGACGACTTTTCCCACTGTTAACGATTATTTTCATTTTTTCAGCAGATCCAGTAAATTTTTTGAAAGCGCGGAGGCTTCCTTGTTCTCCTCTTCAATGCTGACATACACTTCTTTGCGGTGGATATCGATATGACGGGGAGCCTCGATGCCGAGCTTCACCTGTCCGCCTTCAATGGAAACGACTTTAATTTCGATGTCATCACCGATTTTGATCGATTCTCCGGACTTACGATTAAGGACGAGCATCAGCTTCACCGCCTTTATCCTCTGTCAAAAGAAGTTGCCGTCTCTGGTAGCTTTCTTCTTTCAGGATGACCTGCTTGGCCTTGTTTTTATGGACGTTAACCACGATTGGAGCTTTCAAGTTGATTGTAGAGGCTGTGAAAGGATCTTTTAGCGTCAGCACGCTGTAGACAGCTACATCTTCCGGACCGTTCAGGCTAAGCTCTTCAACGACCGCGTCTTCAATATGGAACTCGTAATCCTCAAAAAACAGGTACGGGTTGGTGACGATGAGTGCCACCTCGGCTTCGTCCACGGACTGCAGCGCGTAATAAACACCATTTTCATCCACAGGCAGCAGCACATATGTATGCTCATCTTCAAATCCCGGCAGTCCGTGCTTGAAGGTGAGAAGATCCTTTTCCTCTACAGCAAGTTCACCGAAATGCTTTGTATTGATATTCATATCCATTCTCCTTTTACACTTTCCAGTCGATCTGTACGTCCGGATGCTGTTCTAACTGAAAGCTCACTTCTCCAGGCTGATACGTATGCTGTGGTTTCTGCGGCTGAACCTGGATCACCGGTTTCTGCGGCTCTACGTCAATTTCCACAGAAGCGGTCTCATACGATAGGTCAACAAGATCATACGCAGGCAGCCCTCCCGGCGCAAATGTAAAATCCAGCTTGGCATTTTCCTCTCCATGAGAGGCGATTGGATTGCCGCCGTTTTCGATTTTCATCAGCTCATCGCCTTCACGCGCCATCCGGGCGATGCCTTCCAGCAACAACTGCCGGCCAGCAGCGGCAAGCTCATCACTCCGCTTCGCCACGCTTTTCAAATCAATATTGTTCCACGCCTTTGTCTGGTCGATTGTCAGTTTTCCAGGACGCTGACGGATATTCATTTCTGCCGCCGGCTGCTGGATGGACAATTCCGCTTTCGGCTGACGGATCGTCTGCTGTGACCCATCCACCTGATGACCGAGCCGTGCCTGAGTCGTCTGCACCTGAAGCTTTGGTATGTTCATAAGGATGCTCTCCTTTTCATAAAAAAGCAGGCTGTCCCTTCAGGGAGCAGCCTATCTTAGAAAGTCCATCAGCGTCGGCTGGATAATGCGTGAGCCAGCACCGAGGGCGGCCCTGTGGATCGTTTCCTGTGTTTTCAAATCCATGATGACTTTTTCAATGTCGGCATCTTCATTATCGGAGACAAGCTTGGAGGCCGACACCTCCTGAGTCGCCAGACGGTCCTCAATCAGCTCGACCCGGTTCATCCGCGCGCCGAGGTCGGCCCGCTCATTGACGATATTGTTGATATGACCATCGAATTTACCAAGAAATTCATCAAGGTCTGTCCCACTTTCCAAAGCATTGGCAAAGCTTTCAAGGTCGTTGAATAAATCTTCGTTGAACACATTACCGGCGTTCACGTTCGTCTGAATCCGGACGCCGTCCGACACTTCAATCATGACCGGACTTGCGCTTTGATTGATCGTAAAAGCGGCATTGTCCATATTGACCGGTGCGGCTGTCGTATTGGTCCCGTTAAAGATGTATTTATCGTTCACCTTCGTGTTGGCGATGCTTCCGACATGCTCCTTCAACTGGCGGATTTCTTTTGCGATGTTGGCAAGCTGTTCTCCTTCATACGTGCCGTTACTTGCCTGAACCGTCAGCTCTCGCACACGCTGCATCGCCTGTGTGGCTTCATTCATAGAAGAATCACTGCTGTCCATCCAATTATGCACTTCGCTGATGTTCCGCTTATACTGTTCCACTCCGGAAAGCTGGGAGCGGTAATTCATGCCCTTCATCGCAACAACAGGGTCCTGAGAGGCGCGGGTGATCTTCTTCCCGGTCGCCAGCTGATCCTGATAGGTGCCCATGTTTTCATAGCTGCTGCTTAAATTACGCAGCATATTGCCGGCTAACATCGATTGAGTTACGCGCATAGGTTATCCTCCCTTCTTAGACGCCCATCCGGTTGATGATGGTATCGAGCATTTCATCAATGATCGTAATGTTACGGGCGGCCGCATTATAGGCGTGCTGATATTTGATCATATTGGCCATTTCCTCATCGAGGGAGACAGAGCTGACCGACTGCCGCTGCTCCTCCACGGAGGCTCGCAGTGTGCCGGCATTCTTTGACATCCGGTCCGCCTCCTGTGTTTCCACGGCCATCGTACCAATCATGGATTCATAAAAGTTGGAGAGGGACGCTTCCTCCCCGAAAAGGGCGTTACTTTCGTTCTTCACTTCAGCAAGATTCCGGGCGTTTTCACCGTTCCCCGACTCGTTTGTCACCGCTGCTGCGATGTTGTCGCCGTCGGCTTTGATTTCATCCGTTAAATCCAACGTCCCTGCAATGCCTTCCACCACGCCGTCATTGTTTGCCTGCGACATATCGATATCGAAAAACTTCGGTACAGGTGTTCCGTTATTGATGCTGTTCAAGGACTCGCCGTTTTGATGAACGGTATTGAATGCATCCGCAAAGCCTGTGGCCATCCGGTCTAAATCTGAGAGCATGTCTTCGTAGCTGCCCTTTTTCTCTCCGGCCTCCACATACCCACCGGATTCGATTAAACCTTTCAATTTTCCGGGGGAAGAAAATTCATCTATCGTGTACGTGTTCTCCCCTACTGTCATTCCTGTAGCGAGAGCGCTGTCTGCGCCATAGGTGACATCGAGCTCATTCACGCCGCCACCGACGGTTCCGTCTACAAGGGTGGCCGGCGGGTTCATCGCTTTACCGTCCTGATTGACTAAGGAAATCGTCGCTCTCCCCATAGCCAGTGGACTGGCAGATGAGGACGTCTCCTCATAGCTCACTTGTACGTTGACGTGCTCGGAAAGCTGATCGATCAAGCGGTCACGCTCATCATACAAATCATTCGGAACCATTCCGTGGGGCTCGACTCCACTGATCTGCTCATTGATATTATGAATCTGGTTGGCGATGGAATTGATCGACTTTTCCGTGACGCCCACTTCCGTTTTCACATCCTTCTGCATCGTTTGGATCGTGTTGGAAAGATAGTTGAACGTTTCGGCCACCGCCTGGCCGCGCTGCCGGACGACAGAACGGGCGCCTGAATCCTCCGGGTTCACGGACAAATCCTGAAGGGCTCCCCAGAAACGGTCCATCGTGCTGGATAAACCGTCCTCGGAAGGTTCGTTCATGACGCTTTCCAGACGCGCAAGAGCATCCGAGCGTAAATCATAATAGCCCGCTTTGCTGGCTTCCCCGCGGTACTGTTGATCAAGAAAACCGACACGCACGCGCTCAATGGAAGCTGCCTGCACACCGCTTCCCATCTGACCGGGAATTTCCGGACGGTTTCTCGAGGCGGCCGGATATGGACCTGTCTGCTCGAAATTGACGCGCTGTCTCGTATATCCTTCGGTGTTGGCGTTGGCGATATTATGAGAGGTTGTGTATAAGGCAGCCTGCTGGGTAAACAAGCCGCGTTTGGCTACTTCAAGCCCGTGAAACGTAGATGTCATATGTGCTGCTCCTCTATTTAAGCTTTCGAATCAAACAGGGAGCGCTTCGGCGCTTCCTGCTTTTGATTTCCGTAATTCAACGACTGGATGGACGGCTCCAGTGTATTCAGAGACAGGCTGATAAACTGCATCGACTGTTGGATGAGCTCAGCATTCAATGCCTCCTGCTGTTTCAAGTCAGATAGAACGAAGATGAGCGCTTCATACGCACGCTGCAGTTCCTCCTTTTCCTCACCTGAAAGAAGCTCGAGCATAGCTGAAACAGTCTCGTCCTGCCCCGTATGCCCCTTTTGCTTGAACCACTCAGCCGCTGCTTCCGTCCGCTGCTTTTCCACCTGTTTCACAGCCTGGACATGCTTCCGCTCCTGCTGCAGCAGCTTCTGCATTTCGTCCGTTACATTATGCTTCAACGCCTCTGTTTTGGTGTGCGATACCGTCAGCAGGCTTTTATGCAGCTGAGTCAGTTTGTTCATTAGAGTTATGATGGTACCGATCGTCATGGTGATGCTCCTTTATTCCTTGTTTGAAAAGAAATCGATCATCTTTTTCGCTGATGCCTGGGCATCCACCTGATAATTGCCCGCTTCCACATCATGCTTGATCTGTTCCACGAGCTTCTGACGCATCGGGGATACCGAATCATTCTCCTGCATCTGCTTCGCCTGCGGGGAAATCTCAAGCTTATCCTTCGCCTGATGAGTTTTGGCATCCGCCTGCTGATTCAACTGTTTTTGATAAGGGTTCATCTGAGTATGATGCGGTCGATTGATTTTCATTAGATACACCTCACTTACGTGTCCGTTTCGTTATACTCTATATATCGGAAAAAGGAATCGCTCCATCCATCATCCAAATTAATCATTTCCCACTGAGTAATAAGTCTTACGATATATCTTTTCCTTCTCCTTGATCCGACCAGCAAATTGTTCATTGCGTGTTACCTGCTCCAGCTCTTTACCGAGTTCTTTGCTGCAGCCAGAACAGATGCGTCCTTCCTGAATGGGGGAGCCGCACTTCTCACATCCGTATTCCAAGGAAGGAAACTGAGAAGGGTGAAGTCTTTTCTGCTTTACGAATTCCCTGATCTGCTTCTTGGAAACGCCGGTTTTTGCTTCAATTTCATTGACCGTAGCCGTCCGGTTGGATTTTTTTCTTAGAAACGTATACACCGTCTGAAAGTCCTGCTCCTCTTTTTTCACGCATGCCTGACAGATGACGGCCGTTCCTTTTATGAAAATTGAATTACAGCGCGGACAGTTCGCTAATTCTCCCATGTCGATGGTCCCCCTTATACTCTCTTTCTTATTATATCGGTTGAAAAATAAGATTCAAAAGTCTCATAGACAGATTCATCGGAAAATTGTAAATGACCGCACCTCTGGACAGCCGTTTTCTTTCAACAGCGAGGCCATGTGACGGATTGTTCTTCCCGTTGTATAAATGTCATCGACGATGATAACCGGCTGGTCTACCAGTTTTACAACAGAAAATGGGTTCTCCGCTTCCAGCCTCGCCCGTCTATTCCGCTTTGACTGCTTTTCCCCATGGATGCGTTTAAATAGATACGCGGGTTCTTTTCCGACCATTTCAATGATCTTCTCGGATTGATTAAAACCGCGCTCCCTTTCCCGCTCCGAACTCAAAGGAACGCAGACAGTCAGATAATCATCCCGGTTCAGTACATTCCATTTTTCCTTAATGAACGTTTCAAGGGCTTCCAAAGCCACGTAATCGCCGCGGTATTTCCATTTGGCGACAAGCTCTTTGGCAAAAGCATTGTACGTAAACACCGAATCGTTTTGATCAAGCACACCAGGAAGCGTCTCTTCCCAGCGCGCGCAGTCACCGCAGAGACCCTCTCCGGGTCTTGAACACATCGGACAGCGTTCAGCAGGAAGCTCCTCAAGCTCTTCTTCACACGTCCGGCAGATTTTCTTTTCGATTACCGGCAGCAGGAAATTTGTCCAGTTCACCTCCGGTACGATGGGTGAAAAGCAGAGATAACAGTTCACAGCTTCTGCCCCAGCTTGTTCATCTTTTTGATGGCTTCCACCGCGTCCAGCATCTCATCCGTTTTGCCGATGTGGTACAAACGCACCTCTCCATCCGGATCGTCAGCGCTTCTTCCAGCCCGGCCGGAAATCTGAACGAGAGCCGCTTCATCAAAGACGACATGACCGGCATCAATGACATAAACGTCGACGGAGGGAAAGGTAACGCCCCGTTCCAGGATTGTTGTCGTAACAAGAATCCGGTACTCTTTATTGCGGAAGCTTTGAATTTTCTCTGCCCGGTGATGATCTTCGGCATGGACCGACTTCACCTCATACCCTTCTTCCTCTAAGAAAGAAGCGATTTCCTCTGCCTTTTTAATGGAAGGAAGAAAAAGCAGCAGCTGCCTCTCTGTTGTCTGCTGGGCTGCTATGGCTTTCAATAGATGCTGAGGAAGCTTTCCTTGATTCAAAGAACGGTGAAGCATCGGAGTCAGCTTCAACACAGGTACAGGGAGCGGGTGACCGTGGAATCGTTTCGGGATGAAAGTGACGGGGAGTGATTTTTGGCGGAGCCTTTGCTTTTGTTCTTTTCGTGGCGTTGCGGTTAAATAGATAACTGCAGCCTCCCGCTTGGCCGCTCTTTTGGCTGCAAAATGCAGCGTGGGGTCGTTGTGAAAGGGAAAGGCATCGACTTCATCGATAATGAGCACGTCAAAAGCATGTGCAAATCGGAAAAGCTGGTGGGTGGTGGCAATGACAAATGGAGCCTGCCCGTTTTTGTCCGGACTGTCGCCGTACAATGCCGCTGTATCGACTGCTGGAAAAGCCTTCTGCAGCCGGGGCTGCAGCTCCCGGACAACGTCGGTTCTCGGTGTGGCGAGGCAGATTCTTTTGCCGGTTTCCAATGCTTTTGTAATCGCAGGAAAAAGCACTTCTGTTTTCCCAGCTCCACAGACAGCCCAGATGAGGTGTTCCCCGGAGCAGTTTTGAACCAATGCGGTTAAATCATCGGCCGCCCGCTGCTGGCCGGGAGTAAGCGTTCCCTCCCATACACACGGAGCCTCATAGATAGGCCACTGTACGTTCGCGCTGCCTATATATAACGGTTCACATTCCAATACACGTCCCATTTGAATGCAGTTCCGGCAGTACACGCACGACTTTCCACAGGTTGTATGGGGGAGTTCGGCAAATAAATGGGCCTGCGTGTTCCCGCAGCGGCGGCAGCGTTTTTGAAACAGGTGCTGCTCTATACTCTCTGTTTTCGTTAAAATTCGTTTCGTAACCAACGTTAACATCTGTTTTTCACTGTAGGGGATTTCATGCTGGAGGAGGAGTTTACCGGCAAGATCGAAGTACGGATGAGGAACGGGATTGGTGGGGATCCAGGAGAAGTCCTGAGGTTTCTTTCGTTGGAAATACGAGAGCACAGCGTCACCTTCCTTAGAAAAATAGAGCCTGCCTGAGTCTCACAGACAGGCTCGTATTCTTAGGACTGACGGTACCAGCCAAGGCCGATCGCTCCTTCACCGAGGTGGGTGCCGATAACCGGACCAAAGTAGCTTAATGTCACGCGGACATTGGCGTGCCGGGATTCAATTTCTTTCTTCAATTCCGCAGCTTCATCCGGACGGTTGGCGTGTATCAGAGTTGCTTCGTATTCTCCCCCATCCTCCACTTTTTCTGCAAGCAGGGAAAGGATCCGTTTCAGCGCTTTTTTACGCGTACGGATTTTTTCAAACGGAACGATTTTCGTATCCACAAAGTGCAGCACCGGCTTCACCTGAAGCAAACTGCCGACAAATGCCTGCGCTCCGTTCAGACGGCCTCCACGCTGCAGGTGGGACAAATCATCCACCATGAAGTAGGCATGCATTGTTTCCTTCATTTTCTTCAGACGGGACAAGATTTCGTCAGGACCTGCTCCGCGCTCAGCCATATCCGAAGCCTCAAGCGCATAAAAGCCCTGCATGTGGCAGCTGATTTCCGAGTCAAACACGTGGACGTCGATGTCATCCACCATTTCCCCGGCGGTCATCATCGCCTGATAGGTACCGGAGATTCCGCTGGATAAGTGGATGGAAATGACGGCGTCATAGTTGTGCGCCAGTTCCTCGAGCTTTTGTGTCATGATGCCGATCGACGGCTGGGAGGTTTTCGGAAGCTTCCCGCCTTCCCTGACCATGTCATAAAAATCATCGGCGTTGATATCAATCTCTTCTTGATAGGATTCTTCCCCAAAGATGACGTTCAGGGGAACCATATGTATGTGATGGGCTTGTCTTACTTGCTTCGGAAGGTAAGCCGTACTGTCCGTTATGATTGCTGTTTTCATCCGACCCAGCTCCTTATAAAAAAATTCCTCTATGCTTATATGTACGATATTTTTCCTTTTTCTCCTCCCCTATTTTACATGAAGGCTGCTGCCATTGCACCAACAAACTGTGCAGCTGTCCGATGTCAGGCACTCCCATTCTTGTTTTATCAACGAAGTCGGAGTTCGGTTCTGCGGGGGACAGGTCGCTTTCCGCGGACATGCGCTGAGTCTCCTCAGGCTCCGCCTTGCGGGGCCTCACCCTGCATGCTCATCCCGCAGGAGTCTCCCCGTCCCCCTTCGACCCTTGCTGAATGAGAGCCTCCCCGTCCTGGTTAATGAAGTACCAGGTCCGGTCATGCAGACAAAGAAAAAAGCTGCCCGGAGGTTCCGGACAGCTTGAGTAAGGAGCAAATCTACCGTTAAATGACTTCCACCCAGCCATTTTTAATGGCCGTGACAACCGCCTGCGTACGGTCATTCACATTCATCTTTTGTAAAATATTGCTGACATGGTTTTTAACGGTCTTCTCACTGATGTATAAGGCCTCTGCGACACCGCGGTTGCTGTTACCGTCCGCCAACAGCTGCAGCACTTCGCATTCGCGGCGGGTAAGCAGATGAAGCGGTTTGCGGTACTCGATCGTACGATAGCTGCTGCTTCCCTTACTTTCAGACAAGCGGCGGTATTCCGCTACTAGATTGTGTGTTACCTTCGGATGCAGATAAGAGCCTCCAGCACCGACGACTTTGATGGCATCGATGAGCGCATCGGAATCCATTTCCTTCAACAGATACCCCTGTGCCCCTGTTTTCAAGGCGTGGGTGACGTAGTTCTCGTCATCGTGAATGGACAGGATGATGACCTTCATTTCAGGATACCGCTTCGTAATTTCTGCTGTCGCTTCTACGCCGTTCATGCTTGGCATGTTAATGTCCATTAACACTACATCCGGCAGGTGTTCCTCGACAATGCGCAGTGCTGCATCCCCGTCATCACCTTCGGCTACAACTTCAAAACTGGATTCGAAGTCGAGGATTCTCTTTACGCCCTCCCTGAACAATTTATGGTCGTCAATCAGTACGATTCTGGTCGTCATGGTCATTTCCTCCTGTTTCTCTTACATAGAATGGTTTTTTGTTCCCCTAACCTATTCTTTGTTCTCTCTCTATCTCTGTTTTTGTTTGTTTGTAAATGACACCCTAATCCTGCTTTCTATTATAAACGATTTAAGTCCATTTACATAGTTTTTCACAAAATTATCAATTTAATGGCAGATGGATTGTGACTATCGTCCCTTCACCGATGCTGGAATCGATGTTCAGTTCGCCTTCGAGCATTTCTACACGCTCCCGCATCCCCATCAGGCCAAACGATTTTTCCTTCTTCCCGTTCGTGTCAAAACCTTTTCCGTCATCCTTCACGATGATCATCGCACTGGTGGACATGATTTCGACTTTCACTTTGATTTCCTGTGCTTCGGCATGCTTGACCGCATTTTGGACGGCCTCCTGCACAAGGCGGAACAGAGCTACTTCGTATTTGGATTCCAGCCTGTCTTCCTTACCGAACGTGGCGAAGGTGATGGTCAGTCCATCATTGTAATCCTGGACGGTCGCCAGGTATTTTTTCAATGTAGGAAGTAAACCAAGGTCATCAAGGGCCATCGGACGGAGATCGTAAATGATCCGCCGTACTTCATAGAGGGCAGAACGGACGAGGGAGCGGACACTTTTCACTTCCTGCATCGCATCCTCGATGCCGCGTTTCTTATAGGTTCTCTCAACAAGGTCGGAACGGAGCATCACGTTGGCCAGCATCTGCGCCGGACCGTCATGAATTTCTCTGGAGAGCCGGCGGCGTTCTTCCTCCTGCGCTTCAATGATCTGCAGGCCGAACTGCTGCTTTTCTTTCGCTGTTTCCAAAGCATCGCTGACATGCTTAAAATCTTCTGTTAAGTAATTCAAAACGACGGAAATTTTTCCGCCTAACGCTTCCGCACGTCCAATCGTTTCCTCAAGCTGACGGAGTCTGAGCTCAAGGTCATCCCTGCGGCAGCGCAGCTGTTTCTCTTTTTCTCTTTTCATCGAGAGTTCCATCTGCAAGGCATGGGTTTTCTCATAGACTTCGCGGATTTCTTCCTCTGAATATTTCTGGAACTGACTGCTTACTTCGGACAAACGCTTGCGCGAAAAACGAACTTTCTGATCGAGTTGATCGCCTTCTTCAATATAAGCGATCACCTGGCGTTTCGTTTCCTGCAGTTCATCGTACAGCTTTTCATATTCCTGACGGGATCCCTCACCGATCTCGAAGATTTCATCCTTGCTGTTGGTGACTGTATCCACCATTTCATCGATGATATGGTCAAGGGCAATATCCCCCGTTTTCTGTTCGCTCATTACAAGTCCCTCCATCAATATTCACATAATCATTCGTAAGACCCATGTCCATTTATGGGGGTTATGTATAACTTTTCAGCCGCAATCCTACTATTTGTATGGTTTGCCCATTTCAACCCCCCTCGATATAATAAAAGCTTAGGAGGTTTTCAACGATGCTGGAAAGATATTATACCGTAAAACCTGAGGGTTCTGAAGAAGTTACCATACAAAAATCCCGCTTCATCGGTTATGTGAAGCGTTGTGAAACAGAAGAAGAAGCACAGGCCTTTATTCAGGAAATCAAAAAGAAACACAGCGATGCCACCCATAACTGCTCCGCTTACATGATCGGCGAGCACGATTTGATCCAAAAGGCGAATGATGACGGAGAGCCGAGCGGAACCGCCGGTGTACCGATGCTTGAAGTATTGAAAAAACGTGGTTTAAAGGACACCGCTGTCGTCGTTACCCGTTACTTCGGCGGCATTAAACTGGGGGCCGGGGGACTCATCCGTGCTTACGGATCCACTGCTTCTGAAGCAATCCAAACCACAGGTGTCGTCCAACGGCAGCTGATGCAGGAAATCAAGGTGAAAATCGACTATACCCTGCTTGGAAAAGTGGAAAATGAAGTGCGGAATTCGACGTATACACTTGAAACGGTTAATTACCTCGAAAATGTGGAACTAATAATATACGTAGAAAGCGGACTGGAAGAGGAATTCGAAGCTTGGATGGTCGATTTGACGAGCGGTCAGGCGGACATCACAAGAGGCGGAACCTCCTACGTAGAATTTGACGTCACACCGGAGTAAAGGAGCTTACTGACGAATGAAGCTGAAAAAGCTGACCATCTTCCTCTGGACAGCGGCTTTCCTCGTGCTTGCCGGCGTCGGAGCAGCGGCCGGCTATGCGGTTTACTTAACCGATCAGGTGAAAGAAACCGCTGATGAATCCCACAAAGAGCTGGACCGTAGGGGCATGTCGGATAAACGCGTGGAAGAAGTGAACCCTGCCAAAGATCATACGTCTGTTTTATTCATCGGCATTGATGACAGCGAGAAGCGTACAGGTGACGAAGGACTTCCGGCCCGTTCCGACGCCCTCGTTCTGGCCACCTTCAATCAGGATGATCGATCAATTAAGATGCTGAACATCCCCCGGGACTCCCTCACCTATATCCCTGAAGTCGGCTATGAGGATAAAATTGCCCACGCCCATGCCTTCGGCGGTGTAGACGCTACCGTCAAGACGGTGGAGCAGCTGCTTGATGTTCCTGTCGATTATTATGTCCGATTGAACTTTAATTCATTTGTGGAAGTTGTCGATGCCATCGGCGGGATCAACTACGAAGTTCCTTTTGATATGACAGAGCAGAACAGCTCGGATACGGCGGGAGCCGTAGAGCTGCAGGAAGGCTACCAGACGATTAACGGCGAAGAAGCCCTGGCCCTTGCACGAACAAGGAAGTATGACAGCGACCTTGCCCGTGGGGAGCGCCAGATGAAGCTCATCCAGGAAATTTTCAGTGAGACGATGTCCACAAAAGGGTTGAACAACTTCGACGATATTCTTGCATCTGTGAGCAGCAACATGAAAACGAACCTGACCTTTGATGAAATGATTTCCTTCAAAGATTATTTCCTCCAGAAGGACGGCTTTACATTTGATAAAATGCAGCTGGCTGGTGAAGGCGGATTCACTGGTAACGGTTGGTACTATCAGGTGAATGAAGAAGATCTCACCGCCGTCACTCAAACGCTTAAAGATCACTTGAACCTATCCAACCCTCTCGTTAAGGACGATGAGGTGGACAGCTTTTCCGACGGAGACGAAAGCAGTAATTCCATGTAAAAAAAAGCAGAAGGCTGTTTATCCAGCCTTCTGCTTTTTTATCTGCGGGTTCGGACGCCGCGGATCATATTCAAAATCGGTTTGTAATCTTTTCCAATCAATCCGGTGATTTCAACAATCAATTCAATCATCAGCGCAAGAAGGGCTACAACAAGGACCGCTCCATACATCGTCGCCTGCGAGAAAATAACGGCAGCAAGACTGAACAGGGCACTGACGGCGTAAATCATCAGAACAGATTCCGGATGACTGTAGCCGAGATTTAACAGACAATGATGAAGGTGCGACTTATCCGGTGCCGACAGCGGTTTCCGCTGAATGACCCGGCGGACGATCGCAAAGAGCGTGTCCGAAATCGGAACACCTAAAATAATGACAGGAATAACGAGTGAGAATAACGTTACGTTTTTAAATCCGAGTAAAGAAAGAACACTGATCATGAAACCTAAAAACAGGGCACCTGTATCACCCATGAAAATTTTAGCCGGATAGAAATTGTAGACGAGGAAGCCGAGGGTGCTTCCAAGCATCATCAAGCCTGCGAAGACGACGAATACGTTCCCCATCGTAATGGCCATGCCGGAAATAGTTAACAGCGCAATGGCGGACACACCTGCGGCTAGGCCGTCCAGACCGTCAATCAAGTTGATGGCATTTGTAATGGCAATGATCCAGACGATCGTAAGCGGAATACTGAGATATCCAAGCTCCAGTTCCCCGCCGAAGGGCAGGTTGATGAACTCCACCTGAACACCGCCGATGACGACGACACCTGCGGCAAGCAGCTGCCCGGCGAGCTTCATTTTTGCAGACAGTTCTTTCAAGTCATCCAGTACGCCTGTCACGATAATGATCGTTCCTCCGAGAAGGACCGGCCATGTTAATTCACTTTCCGGAAAAAAGAAGACGATTCCCAGCGCGAAGCTTAAATATATCGCTAAACCGCCGAGACGCGGCATCACATTTTTGTGGACTTTCCGGTGGTTCGGCTGATCCGTCGCACCGATTTTTATTGCTGCCCGCTTGACCAGCGGCGTAATCGCCACCGAAATGATCAGGCAGAACAGCAAGGCCTTATACTCCATAAAGACCCTCCTCAGGTTTATTATATCCTCTCCGGTCCATTGTAAGCGGATCGATAATTTCCATCTGTTGTGTTCATACTAAGGTTTGTAATCGAGAAAATTATATCACAGGAATATGGGGGGCAATGTAACGATTTCCTAAATTTCCGTTAGCCTATTTTTTCAGACCTCAAACCTATTTAGATCGGTTTCGTCACAAACCTCACTATATCAGCAGATTATGTCAGTGGAATAACTGGTTTTTAACAATCCCATTTCATTTTTTGCGTTTTTCTGACTTTTTCTTTGTAGAGAGTTTTTTGTTTACACTTTCGTTTCGGTTTGTCTAAAATAGGGAAGTTATCTTTGACATCTAACTAGGAGGACTCATTCGTTTATGGCAACTAGAGAACGAAGAAAATTAGAAAAGACGTTAAAACCCCACTGGGTCTGGGCGATTGCCTTCGGTTCAGCGATTGGCTGGGGCGCTTTTGTGCTCCCCACAGACTGGATCGGCCAGGCAGGCCCTGTCGGTGTAGTTCTCGGCCTTTTACTCGGCGCCGCTCTTATGATGATTATCGGCGTCAGCTATGGATTTTTGATTGAAAAATTCCCCGTTACGGGTGGTGAATTCGCTTATGCCTATATTGGATTCGGCCGGCGGTTCGCTTTTATGGCGGGATGGTTTTTAACGCTCGGCTATATCTGTATTGTTGCATTGAATGCCTCAGCCCTCGCGCTGCTGGCAAAATTCCTCTTCCCTGATTTTGTTCAGACAGGGAATATGTATACCGTGGCTGGATATGATGTATCCATGATCCAGATTGCGATTGCATCTCTTGCCCTTATCGTATTTGCTCTATTGAATATCCGTGGTGCCAGCTTTTCCGGGCAGACACAATTTGTTTTCAGCCTGATCTTGATTGCGGGGATTGTCCTGCTTGGAATCGGTGCCATCATGACCGATGGACCGAGCGTATCCAATATCTCCCCTGGATTTACACCGGATCAGACCGCATTGGCATCCATTTTAACGATTCTTGCCATTGCCCCGTTCGCGTACGTCGGGTTTGACAACATTCCTCAGACAGCGGAAGAATTTGAATTCGAACCGAAAAAGGCGTTCAGCCTGATTATCTGGTCACTGCTCGCTGCCGGACTGGCTTACAGCGCCATGATTTTGATTACAGCAAGTACGATGCCTTGGCAGCAGCTGCTTGCGATGATCAACGACACCCAGTCGGTCTGGGGAACCGGTGATGCGATTGAAAGCTACCTTGGACGTGCCGGCGTCTTCATCATCGCTGTCGCTGTCTGTATGGGTATCTTTACAGGGTTGAACGGTTTTTACATTTCTGCCAGCCGCCTGACGTTTGCTATGGGACGTGCCCGCATTCTGCCGGACAGCTTCCGCAGACTGCACCCGAAATATAAAACACCCTATGTCGGCATCCTGTTTACGATGGCAATCTGTCTCGTCGCTCCGTGGTTCGGCAGAGAAGCCCTCCTATGGGTCGTCGATATGTCATCCACCGGCGTTGCCATCGCGTACTTTTTCTGTACCGCAACGGCGTACAAGTTTTTCCGCTGGTCAGAGAATTCCAAGGCGGAGAATGAAGCAAGCACGGTTTCCCCGGGACGCAAGCTTCTTTCCCTGATCGGAATGATCAGCTCCATCGGCTTTCTCGTTCTCCTGCTGCTGCCATGGTCACCGGCAGCCTTAGGGAAGGAATCCTACATCGCTCTTGGTGTATGGATCATCATCGGAATCGTCTTCTATCTATTGAATGCGAAACGCTACAACGAAATCAGCCGTAAAGAAATGAACTATCTGATTTTAGAAAAAGAAGAAATATAATAGGAAAACTCCCCGGAAATGTTTCGGGGAGTTTTCTTTTTCGACAAAATCACTACAAAAAACGACGTTGTATGACAGTCAGTTAACAATTTTCCAATCCTCAAAATGAACACCTCCCCCCGTTTTCATCTATGGTAGAATGGGAATTTGAGAGGTTAGAAAACAGAGGTGGAACAAATGGCGAAAAAACTCGTCCGCGTCCGCAGACGCAGGAAAAAAAGAAGAATAAGAAGATGGGTCGTTTTTTTATTTGTCCTGTCGCTGCTGATCGGTGGTGGCTTTTATTACGTGAATAAAGTCTACACCGCCTCTTACGAAGATCTGGACAGAGGAGACAAATCCGACCTGCGTGATGAAGCCGTGGACATCGGCGATGATCCGATTTCAATTTTACTGATGGGTGTTGAGGATTATTCGACAGAAGGCGGCGCCGGCCGTGCGGATACCCAGATTGTGATGACCCTTGATCCTGATACAAAGGACATTACGATGACAAGTATTCCACGGGATACGCAGGTGGACATCCCGGCCTATAAAGTCGGAGATCAATATGCAGGATCACACAAGCTGAACGCAGCCTACTCGCTCGGGGAGGTTTCCGGATACGGGGCTGAAAAGCTGACGATTGAAACCGTTGAGGACTACCTCGGCATTCCGATTGATAAGTTCGCATCCGTCAATTTCGAAGGGTTCATGGAAATTGTCGACCTGATGGGCGGCGTCACGATTGATGTGAAGGAAGGCTTCTGGGAACGAAGCAGCCTGGATTATGATAAGAAGATTGAATTTGAAGCTGGTGAAACAACGATGACCGGGGAGGAAGCTCTCGCTTTTGTCAGGATGAGAAAGCGTGATGTTGCCGTATCCTATCCACGGGACGAACGCCAGCGTCAATTCATCCGGGCGGGCATTGATGAGGCCCTTTCTGCTGACAACCTGCTCAAAGCCGGTGAATTTGCGGATATCCTCGGTGACAGTGTCAGTACGAACCTGACGATCTCCGAACTGTATGCCATTCAAAAAACGCTGTCTTCCGAAAATCCTTCGACGACGACTTATACGATTGAAGGACAGGACATGCGTCTGGAAGACGGGTTGTATTATTTCGTCCCGGACGAAGGGGCTTTAGAGGACACGAAGCAGAAACTGCAGCAGGCTCTGGATATTACGCCTTCCGGATCCTACGGGAACACTACGGATGAAATAAGTGAATAAACACAGCAAAACTGACCATATTCTGATGTGGTCAGTTTTTTTATGTATCCTTAAGCTGTCCTGGTAAAAATCAAGATTCCGTTGGTCCGTTTCGATGTGTAGGGACCTTCGTATTCCTGTGGAAACCCCTCTTCATCACTTTCAAGTTTGATTCGCTGTATCAACGCTTTCTCTTTCAAGATCCGGCGGAAGGTATCTTCTGTTAAATGTCTGAAAGGTTCCACGACAATCGTTTTGTCAATCCGCACGCTGCACCGGCCGCTCACCGGCAGTTCTGTCTGGTCCAGTAAAAGCTTGGTTACATGCACTACCCCTGACATCCTCTCTGTATAAAATGACAAAGAGCCCCTTCCTTTTGAAGGGTACTCTATCCATATTATAAGAAAAGGAGAATAAATTGGAAACGGCAGATATTCCTAGTTGGTTAGAAAGCCTCTTTCATCAGTCCTTGAATATCGTTCTGCCATCCGCTCTCCTTCTGTCCTAAATCCTTATTCACACGGGACTGGAGGTCTTTTCCCTGCTCTTCAGCCTTCCGAGAGTCATAGACCTTCTGGAAGGATTCTTTTGTACCATTTTCCAGCTGAACCCAACCTTTTTTCATCGACTGAACGGGCGGGTATTCTCAATAAAAAAAACTCCCCCACCGAAGTGGAGAAGGCCTGTTCATGTTATTCTTCGATAATGCGATAGTTTGTATGAGCCACAACCGTCCTGTCATATTCGAAATCGATGTCATTCAGATTGTCCATAATGGTTAAATCAACAATGACAGACTGCTGGCATTGACTTGGAATAACTCTTCCTTTAAATGTGATATCATTTCGTTCAAAGGTAACAATTTGACCAGGTGTTGCAATACGATCATCAGGTTGTATCATATCTCTCTATCCTTTCTGAATCAACATTATTGGTTTCAAAAAAGTTTACATGAAATAAACAAACAATTCAAACAAAACTTTTACAATATATGTTACTAAATTCGACAAAAGTATACAAGTAAAATACTTATGGTTTCACAAATCACTCAGGCGGTATATAGTAGAAATAGAAAAAAATGGAGAGGATGATCTTTTTTGTCTGTAGCCGTTTATAAAATAAAGCGGACCATCCTGATCTTTTTCGGGGTGTTTCTCATCGCTGCGACAGCTTTCCTTTTCACACTCTATCAACTGGGAACGGATTTTCTCATCCTGGACGATACCGTGGAGGAGGATTCGGAGGCGGATGCCATCATCGTCTTAAGCGGTAGTGCAGAACGACTGGAACGCGGAGCTGAATTGTACGCTAAGGGAGCGTCAGATACAGTCATTTTAACGAATGCCGAAGAAAATGGGACGACGCCGGACCGGGCGGTTTCCCTGGGCATATCCGAAGCCGATATTTTAGAAGACACCAAAGCCACGAGTACATATGACAATGCACTGTACGCCAAGGACATTATGGAGGAGCAGGACCTTTCCTCAGCCATCGTCGTTACGAGTGAATTCCACTCGAGGAGGACGAAAATGACGTTCGATGATATTTTCGGAAAAGACTATACGTTAAGCTATGCCTTTACCTCCTCCTCGTTCAATCCCGCCGACGGTTTGACGGAAATGGAAAAAAAGACAACCTTCAGCGAATATACGAAAATGATCTTTTACTCCATCCGTCTGCTCTTTGACTGACCTTTCATATGCTGCATCCATGCGCCTGAAACAATCACTAGGATAGTCCTATGGACAGGCGTATGTCTATCCGATACAATGAAAGCGATTTCATAAAAATGGAAAAAGGAAGGAATGAAAACGAATGAAGATATCATGGATTTGGATGATTGGGCTTGTCCTTTTATTTTCACTTTTTGTGCAACCGGTTGCACAAAACGTTCAAGCCGATGCCAAAACGTACGACACTGTTGTTCTGCGCGGCAGTGCGGAGGCGCTTGATTGGAGTTCTGATCGTCATCCACTGCAGTATGACGAAGAAGAAGGGGTATGGCTCAGTGAACCGGTGACCCTGAAAGGCGGTGAAACAACAGAATACAAGTTTGTCTACGACGGAACATGGATGACTGGTTCCAACCTGACCGTCACCGCTCCTCAGGATGCAGCGTATATTTTCGCTTTTCACCCGGAAGAGGAGCGGACGGTGGATATCCGTCCTGCGGGAACGCATGAAGCATCCGCCACACTCGAACTGACTGTTCCGGAGCATACACCTGAATGGGTGAAACCGACCGTTGCCTCAAGCACGAACCATTTTCATTACACGGCTGCCCCGATGACAAAGACGGGTGAAGATACGTATACGTTTACACTTGTCGGTGAGGACGGACAGAACGTTTCCTATATATACAGCCTTGCGGGGAAAGCCTATGAGGAAGTCCGCAGCGAGCGCCGCACGGTCACTCTGACAAAGGATTCAAGCGTCCAAAACGATACGGTGGACCAATGGAAGACGATTCCCGTAGCCCAGTCTGTCACCCATGATTTCAACCATGAGCCTTACACCCCCACTAAAAAAGATGAGGTGGACGTAACGGTAGAGGTCGAGCACTTTGGTCCCATTGATACAGGAGCAGTGTATTATACGACGGATGGATCCTCCCCTTCCGGTAAGCGCGGAGAGGCAGAGAATGGGATGACCGCTGCTCTGCGTGTCGTCGAGACGAGTGGATCCACCGATGGCTTAAAAACTTCAACCTTAAAGGGCACGATTCCTGCTCAAAAGAATGAAACGCGTGTGAAATACAAACTCGACGTTTGGAACACTGGATCGCAGGGCTCCCAGTTTGCCGACAACAACGTCCTGGCCCCTGAGGAAGCCACCGAGTTTGCCTATTACGTCGAAGACTATCAATCTCCGGACTGGGCGAAAGAATCTGTGATCTATCAGATTTTCGTAGACCGTTTCCGTGATGGCAGTGAGGAGAACAACACCTCCGTCAATCCGGACCTTCCGACAGATGAGCAGTTGAAAGGATGGATGGGCGGCGACCTTCAGGGCGTGTTGGAAAAAATCGATTACCTCGATGAGCTTGGTGTGAATACACTGTGGATTTCACCGATTTACGAAGGCCCGTATTCCCACGGCTATCATCCGACAGATTTCATGAACATCGACCCCCGCTTCGGCAGCAACCAGCTGATGAAGGAACTTGTCGATGAAGCTCATGACCGCGATATGAAAGTCGTCTATGATCTTGTTCCGAACCACACGTCCAACCAGCATCCATTTTTCCAGGACGCTGTTGAAAAAGGAGAAGCCAGTACGTATTACGAATGGTACACCTTTTTGAAATGGCCGGATGAATATGAAACGTTCTATGATGTCCAGGAGCTTCCGGAACTGAACAACGACCATCCGGAAACGAGGACCTATATGCTTGAGGAAGTGGTTCCATTCTGGATGGAGGACATCGGTGTTGACGGCTTCCGTCTCGATTATGCGAAAGGACCGAGTCACAGTTTCTGGGTCGATTTCCGCCACCAGGTGAAATCCATAGATTCCGAGGCCTTCATTTTCGGAGAAGTATGGGACAGCCTGGAAACCATTGATTCCTATACAGGGAAGCTGGATGGAGCGATTGATTTTGAAACCCAGTCCGCGATTTTCAATACGTACATTAACGATGAATCAATGAACAGCTTAGCTGATTCCTTGATGACAATCCATGAAACCTATGATGAGGAATTCGTACCTGCCACATTCCTGGACAGCCATGATATGCCGCGCTTCATCTATGAAGCAGATGAAAATGAAACCACGATGAAAAACGCAGCAACCCTGCAGTTCGCTCTGCCGGGGGCTCCGATCATCTATTACGGAGATGAAGTCGGTTTGTCCCAAAGCGGTGATCATACGAAAGTGGAAGAATGGAAAGACCGCTACTACCGGGAAATGATGCCGTGGGATGAAAGTAAACAGAACCTTGATATAAAAGCCCACTATGAAGAATTGATTCAGGCGAGAAAAGATCAACCGGCCCTTGCCTACGGCGATATGAAAGTGATTTATTCGGATGATGACGTCCTCGTATTTGAACGGAGAATGCCTCAGGATCATGTGCTTACCGTCATCAATAAAGGAGAAAAGAGCCGCACATTGAACATCAAAGAGCTGTACAACCAAAAGACGCGGAATAAAGTCATGCTGCAATCGGTGATTGATGAGAGCCGGACGCTGAGCCGCCGGGATGACTTGTACGTCAAAGCAGACGCCCATTCCGCCCAGGTGTACGATGTCAAAGGCACACTCACATACGAAGAGCCTTCCGAAGAGAAAAAGTACAACAAAGTGGTCCTCCGCGGATCTGCTCCCCTCGACTGGGAAACAGATAAGCACGCCCTGACGTACAATGAAAAAGCAGGCGTCTGGAGCAGTGCCCCTGTCGCTTTGAAAGCAGGAGAAACTGTCGAGTATAAATTCGTCCGTGACGGCGAATGGCAGGAAGGAGAAAATCTGACGTTCACTCCGGAATCGAGCGGAGAATACATCTTCCACTTCGATCCACAGCAGGAGAATGTCGTCAAGGTCGTCCAGGTTCCTTCCTCAAAAGCATCTTAATCGAATGGCCTCCCCCTATGAAGGCGGAGGCCTTTTTATTTATTGTAATCCCAAAGAATCTTCCACCCGCCTTTTTCCTCAGTCACATATACATCCTGATGAAGGCGGAATCGACCGTATTTCCCTTTGAACGTCTGGTCAACCGATACAACGTACACGTTCTTGAACGGGTCCGTTCCTTTTTCCATCGACCAGGTATCCAGATGAGTGACCTCTCCTGTTGTAAACGTGAATGTTTCCACGCCGAAATGATTCATAAACACGTGGGCCCTGTCCTGTATGTAATGGCCCTTTCCGAATTTATCCTTCATCCGGGAATGAAGCAGCAGCCAGGAATCGGCGTACCGCCCTTTCTGTTCATAGCTGTAAAACGCCTCCACCGCCTTTTCCGCCTGATAACCCGGACGGGATGTGATGAACAGACCGGCAGCCGTCACACCAGCAGCCAGAAGGATAAGGGCCGTGATGACAAGGAATTTCCCACCAGAACCTTTCTTCTTCATTTCACCGCCTCCCTTTATCACCTTATGCGGAAACAGGAGAAAAAAGAAAAGGCGGCCTTCCAATGATGGAAGGCCGCCTTTTGCCTATCTTTCAATACGGATCTGCTTCGTGCCCTTTTTCCTCGGCCTGGTCGACCGCATCCGCAGCCCCATCGCTGCCTATCGGAGAGCCACCCCGCTTCGGAAGTTTCCCCTTGGAGGGGGTGATGTCGTTCGCAAATTCCTCATTCATCTGTCCCGCTGCTGCATTCATCCCAAGTCCCTCTGCCACTCGGCTTCCATAATCCTCATCGCACTGGGTCAGCAAGGATACCATCTTCTTCTGGATGTGGGTGTGGCACGGCTTGAGAGACACGACGAGGTTGTTGATTAAATCGTCCCGCTCCCAGTCCTTCAGCATCCGGTACCGTTCTCCTGCCTGCTTGAAATTGTTTTCCCTGTCAATCGGCTCTTTCTTCAGCTTTCCTTCCACGTAAGGCTGGTGAGGCGCCTTTTTCGGAGGGGATTCCTCCAGACCATTCAAGGAGGAAGGTTCATAGTTCACGTGCGGGTTGGACCCTTCCGGCCGATCTACAAAATAGGACATGCTTCCTCCTTCATAGTTGGTGGCCGCATGTTTTTTCGGGGCGTTGGCCGGAAGCTGCTGGTAGTTTGCCCCGACACGGTAGCGCTGCGTATCGGAATAGGAGAATGTCCGCCCCTGAAGCATCTTATCATCAGAGAAATCGAGACCGTCGACAAGCACACCTGTACCAAATGCCGCCTGCTCGATTTCATTGAAATAGTTGTCCGGATTTTTGTTCAGCACCATTTTTCCGACCTTCAAAAACGGGAACTGATCCTCCGGCCACAGCTTCGTATCATCAAGTGGGTCAAAATCAAGCTCGGGATGCTCGTGATCCTCCATAATCTGGACGCAGAGCTCCCATTCAGGATAATCGCCGCTCTCGATGGCTTCGTACAAATCCTGTGTCGCATGGTTGAAGTTTTCTGCCTGGATTTCGTTTGCTTCCTCCTGGGTCAGGTTTTTGATTCCCTGCTTGAGAGGCTCCCAGTGATACTTCACAAGAACCGCTTTCCCTTCGTCGTTCACCCACCGGTATGTGTTCACACCAGATCCCTGCATCTGCCGGTAGTTGGCCGGGATGCCCCACGGGGAAAACAGGAAGGTGACCATGTGCATCGATTCGGGCGTCTCGCTGAGAAAATCAAAAATCCGCTCGCTGTCCTGGATGTTGGTCACTGGATCAGGCTTGAACGAATGGATCAAATCAGGGAATTTCATTGCGTCACGAATGAAGAATACCTTCAAATTGTTTCCGACCAGGTCCCAGTTGCCATCCTCTGTATAAAATTTAACAGCAAATCCGCGCGGGTCCCTCAGCGTCTCCGGAGAACCAGCCGAGTGGGTCACCGTCGAAAATCGGACGAGCACCGGCGTTTTTTTGCCTGCTCCGGAAAAAACTTTTGCCCGTGTATATTTCTCCACCGGCTCATCGCCGGCTTTCCCGTAGGTTTCAAAGTAGCCGTGTGCCCCTGTCCCCCGGGCATGGACCACCCGTTCAGGTACACGTTCCCGGTCAAAGTGGGAAATTTTTTCGATATAATCATAGTTCTCCAGCGTGGCCGGTCCCCGGTTTCCGATTGTCCTTAAGTTCTGGTTCGTCCGGACTGGATGTCCCTGCCTCGTTGTCAGTGTTTTTTCGCCTTCTCCTTCGGCAAAACGATGGTCGTCCGCACCACCAGGCCCCTGTTCTTTATAGTTGTCCATATGATTTCCTCCTGTCATTGACTATCTACAAAGAGAGTTTCTGCAGGCGACCGGTTTTTTATTCCATCTTTTCCACCAGCTTTTTATTAAAAAAAACGCCCAGAATGATTCTGGACGTTGAAATACTATGATGGAAGAAGGTATTCCGACAGCTGTGTGATACGTTTGCTCATGCTGCCCGGACTGACTTCATACTTTTCGGCTACCGCTTTTTTCGTTACTTTTTCCGGTTCAGAACGGAAAGCAGACGTGCTGCGGTACATATGCTCAAGGGCTGCGGTTACGACTTCCGGCTTACGGAATGTCGGGTTTTCCGCCTGCTTGTACATTTCCCAGCGCTGCTTCAACAGTTCAAATCCATCTTCCTGCTTCAAGCTTTCATCGAACAAGTCAAGCACGTCATCGCCTTCAGCAGAAGCTTCGACCGGCTGTTCAGCTGTGTCTTCTTCGGTTTCATCTGTAGAAGTCATATACATCCAGCTGCGCAGCTGCTCTATAATCGTTGCCTGCATATAGTCATAAATCGTCGCAGCACCGCTCGCTTCAAACGCCTCTTCCAGCTGTTGGCGGAACGTCACGTAGGAAGACTCGTAATTCGGAATCGCCAGGGGTACGAAGTTATGAACAGGTCCCCACTTCAAGAGCACGCCGATGCAGTATGGCATGTGCTCGTAGTTCTCCTCTTTCAAAGGAATGCCGTCTTTTTTCACTTCAAACGACTCTCCGCTCCACACGTCTTCTACAGAAGCGGTGTATTCAGAGGCAGAACCGTTGATTTTGAATAAGCTCGCGTGCGGAGATTTCCAGGCTTCCATCGTCGCCATCGTCGCCGGACGGATGATTTTATCCTGTTTCTTCGCAAAAAATTCTTCATATAAGGTGGAGCCATCCTCCTGTTTGTCGATCAGGACACGCTGGACCATCTGGAACGCCGCTTCTACTTCTTCTTCCTGTGTTTCTCTTGACTCAGATGGCGTAACGTTCGGATAATTACGGTTCACATAGGCCATAAAATGGCTGTAGTTACTCTGCAGTTCCTCATGAAGGCTGCTGGATCCGACAGCCTGATCGTCTTTCACCATGCAGCATTTTTTATATTTTTTCCCGCTTCCACAAAAGCAGGGATCATTCCTTTTTGTCTTACTCATATAAATCCCTCTCCTAATTGTTTAAAGGTCAACTCTACTAGGGTACCGAAAATTGAGCAAACATGCAAAAAATTTTCCACATCTATGCATTTTTCTGTAAAAAAAGGCGGATATGGGAGTTTTATGGAACCTTTCCCTTCCTTCACAAAAAACCGCCTGAAGGTTACACTTCAGACGGAGCGGGACGGGAGATCGCCGACGAACGATATTCAATTTTATGCGGAATGATGATACGCTTCGGCGGCTGCTCCCGCCGCTGCACATTTTCAATAAGGCAGGCAGCTGCCTCTGTCCCTAAGGCCTGGATGTGTACGTCCACAGTCGTCAGGGCCGGACGGGACACCTGAGCGAGGTAGACATTGTTGAAACTGACGATCGATAAATCCTCCGGTACATGAATGCCCGCTTCCTCCAAGGTGGATATGACGCCAATCGTCATCAGATCATCGGCGACAACAAGCCCGGTCGGTGGATGAGTGAGAGACATGAGTGCACGAACGGCTGAGCGTCCGCCCGATTTCAAGAACTCTGTATGGACTTTATAATTTTCTTCAACAGAGATTCCGGCCTCTTTTAACGCCTCTTCATACCCTTGAAGGCGGTCGAGCGTCACAACGAGCTCAGGAGACCCGCCGATAAACGCCACACGCTCATGACCGATATCGATCAGATGCTTTGTAATATCCTTGGAAGCCTGAATGTTATCGTTATCGACGTGCGTCACGTGATTTCCGTTTTCTGCCGGACGGCCGACGACCACAAAAGGAAACTTCTGCTCCAGCAGGAAGGATTGAATCGGGTCACGGACCTGCGAGTAGAGGAGAAGAATCCCGTCTGTCTGACTGCTGTACACCATCCGTTTCACGGCCTCCAGCATTTCCTCATCCGTTTCCCCCGTGCAGAGAACAAGGGAATAGTCCATCTCATGGGCGATGGAACTGATGCCCCGCAGTACTTCCGGAAAAAATGGATTCTGCAGGGCTTTATCTGCACTGAAAGGCAGAACAACTCCGAGAGATTTCGTCGTCCGGCTTGCTAAATTACGGGCGGTCACATTCGGGTGATACCCCATCTCCTCCATCGCCTGCTTCACTTTCCTTTTCGTGGCCGGACTGATCCGCGGATTGTCTGCAATCACACGGGAAACCGTCGAGGGGGCTACGCCGGCCGCTCTGGCTACATCCTTAATGGTTACGTCCAAAACAATCACCTTCTATATATTTACTGCTTCCATCATAACACTCCCCGTTCCAAGGGAGGAATGAGTATTTAGGTGACTACCCAGGAAAAGTCCTTAATGAAAGACCTGTCCCATTCTTTCTCTCCCTTCAAGTGGATGGTGCAGGATTCGCTGCCCATAGCCCGTGAGGCTCCTTCTTCTGTGAGACAGGACTGTCTCACAACCCGGACGTGAAGGATAAAAAAAGAAGACCTTCTAATAAACAGAAGATCTTCCTATTTTCAGCTCATCAACCGTCGAGGTCAAAAGAATCGACGTTGACCTGCAAGCCTTCACAAATAACCTTTTACAGTTTAAATTGCTGGATTTCCTCATTCAACTGCTCAGAAAGCTCGGACAGCTGACGGGCACTGTGAGAAACTTCTTCCATTGAACTTGTCGTCTGCTGCGAGGAAGCGGCAACCTGCTCGACCCCTGCCGCAGACTCTTCGGAAACAGAAGCAATCTCTTCAATCGACTGGTTCATCTGCTGGCTGTTTTCTGCAATATCCGAAAGATGCTCGGAAATTTCCCCGATCCGTCCGGACATGTCACTGACAGAAGTATGGATCCGGTGGAATGTTTCCCCGGTCACCTCAATCTGTTTCGTTCCTTTGTCCACTTCCTGATAGCCGGATTCAAGCGATTGAGCGACCCGGTTCGACTCCGATTGGATACTTTCCACAATGGATGTGATATCAATGATGGACGTTGAAACCTGCTCGGCAAGCTTGCGGACTTCATCAGCCACGACGGCAAACCCTTTGCCATGCTCCCCGGCTCTTGCCGCCTCTATAGCCGCGTTCAAGGATAACAGGTTGGTCTGTTCGGCAATATCCTGAATGACCTGGACGAGTTTATTAATCTCCTTGGACTGCTTATCCAGTCCGTGCACACGCTCCACAGACTCTTTGACGATGCCATTGATGGTGTTCATCTGCTGGACGGACGTTTCCATCAAACCCCGCCCTTCTTCGGTCATCGACAGCACTTCCTTCGATGTTTCAGATACCGCTTTTCCACCTTTGTTGGCTTCATCCAGACGTCGGACGAAGCTGTCCATTCCTTCAGAAAGACTGCTCGAGCTGTCTGCCTGGGACTCTGCACCAGAGGACAGTTCCTGCATCGTTGAAGCGACCTGCTCACTTCCTTCTTTCACTTCGTTTGCCGACTGCGTGAGCTCCTCACTCTGCGCCGACACTTCACTGGACGCTGTTGTCACCCTCTGAACAAGGGTTCTCAGGCTGCCCACCATTTCATTCATCGCCACAGACAGCTGACCAATTTCATCGGCCCGCTTCGTTTCGATGTCCTCTGTCAAATCACCATCACTAATCCGGTTCACCGATGACAGCAGGGAGCGGACGGCTTTCGTCAGACGGCTGCCGAAGATATAAGCAAACACAGCACCAAGCAGCACAGCGACCGCTAAAAAGATGGCAAGGAACGTATTGATTTCCTTCTGGAGACTTCCGACAAAGGAGGTACTCATATCGACACCGACAATCGCATCCATGTCACCTATCTGCATAAAGACAGACTTATGGACGCCCCATTCATCTTCATAAATGGATGTCACAACTGTATCCCCTGTCTGGAACGCCTCCCTCTGCTTATCTGTAAAAGGAGACTCCACCATCACATCCTCGGAACCGTTCAAGGCGACGATGTATTCCTTCTCTCCCTGCTTTGTCAAAATATAGGCATATTCCAGACGCTCCTGTCCTTCAATGAAGCTGTCCAGCGTGTTGATCAAGCTGGCATGGTTCTCCGATGGGTTTTCCATCGCTTCACGGACGGCATTCGGTTCAATCGAGCGGACAAGCTCCTGACCATTTGTCAAAAGAACCTGTTCAAACTGCGGCAGAATATGATCATCAATCATATTACCGGTTACGAATTTCACAAATCCGAAGGTCAGTCCACCAAGAATAAGGATTGGGATGATGAAATTAACGAACAACTGGGTTTTTAACGACTTCTTCGGGTTCAAGGCCTGCCAATTCATCGGACAGCCTCCTTTGCTGGTTTCATTGTTAGGAAGGGCTCTAAATCAAGGGTAAGTAACCGGTTGAGTTCATTCAGCTGATTCGTTTTGAAAAAGACGACGGCAAACGTCCGGTCACTGGCTGACTGGATGATCCGATACTCCAGGATGTGACTGAACTCTTTTTTCAGCTCATCGTGCTGAATGGATTGAATGAGGTTCATGCTGATATGGCCCGGAACCTCCGCACAGAAAAACCCGTAATAGGACTCGTCGGCCCGCTTCACAATCGTTTTCCAATCCGGCTTTACACCCTTGAAGTAGGCTAAAGCCGAGTTGATATCATAAGCGTAATGACTCACATCTGTCGTACCTGCCCCGGCAAAGCGGAGAGGATTCATCTCAATGGGAACGATTCCGCCATCGTTTTTCCTCATTTCTATGTGAAAAGGATAGTTTCGGAGCTGAAGGCGGTCATTTAACAGACGCAGGTAATCAAGCGCCTGCTCACGGACTTCCTCAAGAATACGGCTGGATGTGTAATAAATGCGGTCTGACGTATCCTGATCGTGAGCAAACCGGCGTTTCAGGATATTCAAAATCACAGGCTCACCCGCTTCGTCATAGTAGCAGTCAAGCGCGTACTCCTGTCCTTCAATATATCCTTCAATAATGATCTGTTCACTGTCCAATACGTCATCCGAATACATCGACCGGGAAAGAAGCAGGTCGGAATACAATCCTTGTACCGCCTGGTCCCACTCCTCTTTTTCCTTCACGATATAAACACCGACACTGGAATAGCCTTTGTTGGGCTTGATAACGACAGGGAAAGGGATATCTTCCTTGTTTGAACTCATCAATTCATCAAGTGTGACAAGCTTGAAATAATAGCCTTCATCCAGATCGGCAATCATCTCCCGAAACCGGGCTTTGTTTTTGACCATCTGGGATACTTTCGTATGTATGTGCTCCGGATGGTGGTGCTGCAGCATCTGCAGACAGCTTTCCGAATTGGTTAGTAGTTTAGAATGTTCCTTCATATCCAGGGCTCTTTCATCGTCCTTATAATAGATAGGCAAGTGATGGGTAAGGGCCGTTTGTACTAGGATAGGGGACACCGTTTGTTCATCAATAATCAGCATAAATTCCCTCCTGAGCGTGCAATTTCAACTTATTTGTGCTCGACTCCTTATATATCGGCCGTCCCCGGAGTTCATACAGGTCCGCACGCCTGATTCAGTTATAAAGTCCTATTTAATCAGAAAATTAAGCGCAAAAAAATCCGTGTACGTCTACACGGATTCGATGTATGATGAGTCGAACTTTTTCATCTAGTGAATGTTCTCTTCTAATCAGAAACGGGGGCCGCTGATTGAAAAGAGCCCGCAAAGGTATGCAGCTTTTCCATATCTGAGACATCTTCTTCAAAAAGAGGCACATATACCAGCTCTTTGTCTCTAAACGTCCGCTTGATCTCCTCAAGATAGACGCGCTCCTGTTTCCTCCTTTTAGCGAGAAAAGCACCGTCAGCGTAGTCAGGCAGAACTTTATTTACAATCAAGGTCTGCACATCAAGTCCATGTCTGCCCAGCTGGTCCACCGCTTTCTTCGTTTCAAGAATGGGAAGGCGCTCAGGAATGAGGACAAATGCAAAAGCCGTCTTCTTTTCGTCTAAAATGATCTTCCTCACCTCTGCGAATTTTTCCCTGCGCATCTGCAGCACGTTGAAAATCGGATCATCCACAGGCTCTCCATCATGAAGCAGCTGCGTATACGTCTCGTTCATCCGGCTGCGCCGCTCCAGCATGCCATCAATCCACACGTTCATGATCTCAGGGAGTGTAAGCAGGCGGATCGTATGTCCGGTCGGAGCCGTGTCGAACACGATTTTATCGAACCGGCCGGATTCTTCCAAAATGATGGACACGAGGCGGTCGAACAAGGCGGCCTCATCCGCACCCGGTGAAGCGGATGCCATATCGATCTGCCGATGCACCTCCTCGACCATTTTGGATTTCACAAGACCTTCCAGGTTTTCTTTCACCCCTTCAATATACCGCTTCGATTCATAACCGGGGTCAATTTCTATTCCGTATAAATGCTTGGCGAGCTTCGTTTTCGTGTGGGATAAAGACGTATGAAAAACATCGCCGAGATTATGGGCAGGGTCTGTCGAAACCACCAGGGTTTCATGCCCCTGCTCAGCAAATGAGAGCGCAAGGGCCGCTGATGAGGTCGATTTTCCGACGCCTCCTTTTCCTCCCACAAAAATAATAGAATGATGCTGGATATGCTTCATCGATCCCCCTCCTTAACAGCAGCGGATGCCGTCGAGCGGGGATTTCTCCATGCCCATCCGCAAGTGCCAGTCATGAAATTTTTCAACAATATGTGGGTACAATTCAAGCGTATAGTAAAACGCGGGGTTGGGGATGCCGAGCAGATCGGAATAAAGCAGCAGAAGAAAAAGATCTTCTTCATCTCTCAGCTCCCGGGCCACCTCCTGTTTATGAGGCAGACTTAATACTTCATCATACAGTTCTACAATCCGTCTCAGGGAAAGCTTCTTTTCCATCGGTCTCCCTCCTCAGGATTCTATCAGTTCCAACAGCCGCTCTTCATAGTGTCCGGCTGAAGCTATATATTCTCCGTTTACAAACACCGCCCCGTACGTGCTGTGCAGCAGAAGGGAAGTCAGTGCCCGGCGGCGGGGAATACGCCCCCGGCGCTGCTGCTGCCAGAAATAAGCGGCTGCAGCCAGCAGGTTCCTAGGGTCCATGAATTGAATGTTGATATCAGGATCGATCTCCAGTGTCTTTAGATAAAGCTGCTGCAGTTTTTTTCGTTCTTCGTCATGATGCGAAAATTCGTCCTCCATGTTAATCAGACCATCCGGATCGGAGCAGACTCCACCACAGCAGCCCATCCCAATTTCCTTCTCCGCCCGCATCATCATGACATCAATCATGCCTTTTTCCTCCTTACCTGAATGCAAGAAGCCGTACATCGGCACAGCTTCTTGCTTTTATGCACTTCGCTCAATGGAATCCTTATGGTCCTTCGTAATCGCTGAAAAGGCCGTCAGCAAAATCCAGAAGGTGAAAACGAGGATGACTGCGCCAAAAGCAAACAGCATCCAGTCACTATTCTCATTCCAAGGCGCCCATTCTGTCAGCACCTGTGAAATCATCGCCCACAGCGTCATGAACATAAGAAAGACCATTGGAATAATTGTTGGAAGGTAATTCCTCCCCTGACGCTTCAGCCAGATCGATACGAGAAGGAGACTAATGCCGGCCAGGAGCTGATTGGATGTTCCAAATAACGGCCAAAGCAGATAACCTCCGGATCCGAATCCCTTCGGCCCCTGCGGAATCAGGGTCAGTGCAGCGCTTGAAACAACAGCCAGCGTAGTTGCGACATGCATTTTCGTCAATGGTGTGATCTTATATTCAGTTCCGAGTTCTGCAATAATATACCGCATCAATCGAACCGAAGAATCCAGTGTTGTCGCAGCGAAACTGACGACAATCACACTCACGATTGTCGCAGCAACAGAGGCTGGGATCCCGAGTCCTGTGGCCAGCTGGCCGGCCCCCTGGATGAAAACACCAAGCCCGGCATTACTGGCCGCCGCAAAACCGCTGTAGGTTGCTGTGAATTCCGCCGCTGTCGGGAAGAAGGTGACAACAGCAATGATCGCGACCAAGGCGAGAGCTCCCTCTCCTACAGATCCAAGATAGCCGACAAACCGTGCTTCTGTTTCATTGTTCAACTGTTTAGATGAAGTTCCGGAAGAGACGAGACCGTGGAATCCGGAAATCGCTCCACAGGCGATGGTAATGAACAAAAGCGGGAACCAGGACGTATCCGCTGATGCATTGGTTACCGGTGCTGTAATTTCCGGATTGGAAAACAACAGCCCGAGATACAGGAGACCCAGCCCGACAATCAGCTGATGGGAGTTGATATAATCCCTCGGCTGAAGCAGTTTCCACACAGGAAGCGTAGAGGCAATATACACATAGACCATGAGCACGATGATCCAGACGAAAAATGCCATGGATGTCGCACTCAATCCAAAGGCGGCCTCTGCCCCTTCCCCGCCGAAATAACGGACGAGGTCAATCTGCAGGGCGGGAACATAGCTTGCGATAATGGCTGATATATACATGACGGCAAGGGCTACAAGTGATGGCAGGAGCATACTGCCCTGTCTCTTGTAGACACTGTAACCGATCCAGACAGCGAGTGGAATTTGAATAAAGACGGATAATACACTCGCAGGAAACGAGATGAACAAGTTGGCAATGACCCAGGCGAACACTGCATTGACCATAAGAACAAGCAGAAGGATAATGAACAAAAACAACACTTTTGCTTTCTGGCCGATCAACTTGCTCGCCAGCGTCCCGATCGACTGTCCTTTGTTTCGCACGGATAAAACGAGTGTACCGAAATCATGGACCCCTGCAGCGAACACCGTGCCAAGGAGCACCCAGAGAACAGCCGGAAGCCATCCCCAGTACACCGCGATAGCCGGCCCTACAATGGGAGCTGCCCCAGCCACCGACGTGAAGTGGTGCCCCCAGAGAACGAACTTGTTCGTAGGTACGAAATCGACACCATCCTTAAACTGATGGGCGGGCGTTACGTAATTCGGATCAAGTCTATAGATCTTTTCGGCAATAAACTTAGAATAATACCGATACCCTAGAAAAAAGACAAGCATACCAACAACGGCCAGCCAAATCCCACTCACAAAAACCCTCCTTTTATGTATGCGCTTACACATTATCGTTATTATATCTTACAATTCGTCATCGTTTCAATAAAATTTACAGATTTATCAGAAAATAGAAGTCATGAAAAAGCCGCTCCTTCCGGCAGTCCGGCTGGAGCGGTCTTCTCATGACAATTATTAAATGGCTTTTCCTGTTTCCTGCTGCGACTTGTTCCCCTTCGATCGATTTCCCTCGAAAAAGCCCGGTTTCTTATTCGGCAGTTTACCGAAGAACAAACCGGCAAAAGGAAGGTACCTGTGGGACAGCCAGATGATGACATAACACGACAGCAGGGTGGCAAGTAGCCGCACAATGATAGCTGCGTGGAACATGTTTCCGGCCGGTATTGGAATGGTAAATTCAAAGATTTTCAATACGAATGGGTGAAGAAGGTAAAAGCCAAACGAATAAATCGCAATATTCTTCACATAGGACAGTGCCACCGGCCACTTGACGACCAATCGTTCCGCAATACGGAACATGGCATAGCTTCCGACAACGAGAAAGAGCATATTAATAATCAAATAGCCCCATGTCGGCAGCTGGGAACCAAAAATCTGATACCCACTTCCATGCAGATACACAGTGGTCAGCCCGGCAAGCAGGCCTCCGACAGCCCACACGGGGGTTGTCCTTGAGAAAGCCGCAGTCTTCTGCTGTTTATAGTGAACGCCGATCCATGCTCCAAGAAGGTACGGACCCATGCTTGTCATAAACAAATTAAACGAAAAGACTTGGAATTCGCGGTTGAAGAAATAATATCCGACTTGGAGAATCATTCCGAACAGCCACATATACTTTCTGAAGAACGCAGATTTCTGCGCGGCATAAAGGACGACAGGGAAAAATAAATAAAACTGAACGATTAAGAAAATAAAGTGCAGATGATAAAAGGAATCCCCTGTAAACATCCGTGTCAAAATGTTCTCCGGCGTCGTCGATACTACTCCGAGATAAATAGAGAAAGCCTCATAGAAAAGGGCCCACAGGAAATAGGGAACGACGATATATAGAGCTCTCTTCCTGAAATAAGAGAAGAGTTCCTGTTTATCCATTTTCTGATCAATATACTTATAGAAAAAGACCATCGCCGTAAGCATGATGAAGATGCCGGCTTCAATCCGGATGATCCGGTTGATAAAATGATAGGCCTCATACATGCCCGTGCCTTCCGTAAGAACCTTCACATAGGCCGCGCTGACATGTACGAGGACGACCATGACCATGGCAAAGATGCGCAGAAAGTAGATGGACTCAATTCTTTCTTTTTTCATGGAATCATTCCTTTAATGGTTCGACTTAATGGTGCGTGAGCCATCTTACCATGAAATCATGGTCTGCTTTCGCATTGTTGTCGATTATTCATGAAATTTTTGAACTGTCGTAACAAACCTTACATTTTTTAACTATTTTGCATCAATACGGCCGAGGAAAAAACCATCGATCCTGTCGAGACGTCCCCGCCAGAAAAACGATCCTTCCGCCGGGGTGGCCTGGGCATCGCCATTGTAGACCTGGGCATTTTCGAGATGAATGTATTGAATTTCCTCCTGCGAATAATTCATCTGGCTGGCTTTTTCAAGCTTTTCACTGAGGGACTGAGCCGTTTCATTCCCTTCAGCAAGGGTACCACTTAAAGAACGAAAGTATTTTTCAGCCGAAACCGTTGTCCCTGTCACCAAAGCTCCGTTAACGTTTAACGTAATGTCCAGGGAAAAGTCCTTCATATTTGCTGCTTTCACAAATTTTCTCAGCACATTATCCATCAAAGATCTTCCTTCCTGACTGGTTTATTGAACCGTGTCGTCATTAATCGTCAGTGATGTTTTCTTTGGTGTTCCCGGCGGCTTTTCCATTTCCTCTTCCTGATTGGAATCTTCATCCACCGGTTCAGGCGGAGCTTCAGAGGCAGCGGCTTCCTTCTCCGAGCTTTCGATCTGCTCCTGGGAAAGTTCAGGTCCTTCAAGGGCAGGTGTTTCTTCCGTCGGATCCAGTTTTTCCTGTTCTTCCTCATCGGCCGCCTTTCTATTTTTAATTCCTTCGACCCATTCCTCCGCTTTATCCTTCGTTTTATCCTTAACGTCCTTCACTCTGTCTTCCGCTTTTTGTGCTTTATCTTTCACCTTTGTTTCGGCCTTCTGTGCTTTCTCCTTTAAAGAAGAATCTCCTGTCTTTTCAGATTTTCCTGGATTCAGCATCAGACCTGTGACCGCTCCGACAACACCGCCGATAATGGCACGGGTCACTTTTCCACTTGGTTTGCCCGGGGATTTTTCCTGGCTGTTGTCCGCTGACGTCAATGTTGTTTTTTGATCAATCATGCTTATCTCTCCTCATCATTTTTGATGGTTGTACATGCGCTGCATCGAGTTTTCCAGCTGTTCGATGCGGTTTTGCAGCTGCTGGTTTTCCTTCTCTAAAGCCTTGGTGTCCGCTTCTGCTGCTTTAGAGTTTAAGTAGGGATCGGTTTCCCACCAGTCCATCCCGATTTCCTTCGCTTTATCAACAGACGCCACAATCAAGCGGATTTTGATCGTGAGCAGTTCTACATCAGCCAGCCCTACACGGATATCACCCGCGATGACAACCCCTTTGTCCAATACGGTTTCCAAGACATCGACGATACTGCTGGACTGGGTCGGGTGTTCAATAGACATCAGCCTTCCTCCTTCACAACAGGTTTCCAAGCGGACCTAAGTCAATGTTTAGATCCTCATCGGTCAACTCAAAGATTTCCTTCAATTCATCCATCTTCACGTCCAGGTTCATCAGGGCCACACCGAGCTGCTCAATCTGTTCATCCGTTAAAGTGCCACCATCCACCCGGCGGATGGCATGGCGTTCCACAAGCTGACGGAGAAGTTCAATAACAGTCAGGACAAGCTGCGCCAGTCCCTGTTCGGCACCATCAGGATCAAGGTTGATCCGCCCGCTTTTTAACGGCTGCTGTTCAAGGTCGTTCAACGGCATATTCCAGTTCCTCCTTTTCTTTGTCCATATTCTCAGAACTGATTTCGTTCTGCTGTGATTGAACGAGGGTTTCCACGGCCGAAATCAGAACCTTCAGATCCAGATAGACAAGGTCGATGCCCGCAATGGAAATAATGACATCCCCCTTGATGGCGACTCCTTTATCCAGCACCGTATCCAAAATATCAATCAACGCAATGTCACGATTTTCGAATTGTTCCCTCCGGCTCATCCCTCCACCCCGCTGACGGTTTTCGTGTCTGAAAAGTGATAGGGAGGCCACGGACCGGTCACTTCGATCATCCATCCCGCATCCCTTCCGTTTTCCTGAGCAGTAGTGACCTGCTCCAGGAAAGGTTCCACCTGCTCTTTTTTCAAAAGGTAGGCACCGTTCCAGCACATTTCCTCGTCTTTGCCGGTTACATTCTTGTTCCACACTTTCTTACTATTTGTGTCGACACAAAACTCCTTGAAGCGGTGATGAAGATTCCCTGCATAGGTCTCCTGTTCCTGCGAGACGATTTCTTGAATAAAACTGTCGAGCTTTTTCGTCTGAAGGTACTGCATTCCTTTTGACATCTGCGCAATATCCTCTTTCCGCTTCATAACCTCCGGGTGCCGGGCAGCTGTATGTTCCTTAAGGAGGTCGGAGCGGTTATAAATTTTCACATTCCACTCTTCCGTCCCTTGCAGCTGCTGAAGAATGATCTTCCATTCCGTTTCATAGACTGCCGCTTTATGCTGAAGATTTTCTTCCTTCTTAAAAATTGTTGCGAATTTCATCGGAATCAGTGTCATCCCGTCGTTCAGCTGCAGCAGGACTTCGTGATGGCGGAAAGCTTTTTTCCTGAGCCATTCCATTTCATTTGTTTTTTCCTCCAGCACTTCTTCCCCGAATTCGGATTCATCTACGAAGCTGACGACAGCTGCCAGATTTCCAAGCTCAATGTGGAAAAGGTGGTGAGAGTCATCCACGCCTCTCCACTGAGTCATATCCGTCTCCTGTGCTTCTTCCTTCCACGTCACGCCATACAGGTATAACAATTCTTCCATAATAAAAACTCCCTATTCATACCGTTTCGTCATCTCTTCCCATTGTTCCATCTCCCGCTTTTTGGCCATCTCATAGCGCAGCATCAGTTCTTCCTCCTGCTGCTCATACGCTTCTTCAGAGATTTCCTCCAGTTCATACATCATCTGAAGCTGGATGATTTTTTTCTGGATGTGCTCCAGATCGTACCATTCCTTATCCACTTCTTCTTTGACGTGCTCACCGACTTTTTTAATCAAAGTGATCGGAGAAGTGAACAGTTTATGAATCATGAAGCTTCCACTTTCAACTGGATATGGATGAAGTTATAAGGGGCCCACGGACCTGTATACTTGAAATCCACATAATCGCCCCACGTCTGGTAAAGCTCGTTAACAAGGGCATCAAAGACTTCCTCTTTGTCCCGATCGATTAAGTACGCGCCGTTCAGCAGCATTTTTTCTCCTAAGGTATCATTTTTCTTAGCGGCTTCCGCAAGTTCTGCGAGAGGTTCATGGATTCGTTTCTCTACATCATTCTGGATGTCGGTAAAGAAATCACGGGCCATTTCCCCAAGCTGAATCCGGTCGAAATAGCCGGCGGCTTCTGATTTCCCTTTCACCGTTTCCTTCTGCTTCTGCATTCTGTCGTTCTGATGGACCATGGATTCCAGCCATTCCCTTTTACCGACGACTTTCAAGCCGATTTCCATTTTGTCCCGGACTTCCGTGAACAGCTTTTCAAGCTGTGGATACAGATTTTCAAGCAGCACTTCGGTATCTTCTTTCGATTTAAAAACGTTTCCAAAGCTGATCGGAACGACCGCTCTCTCTTCCTGCATCACTTTAGTAATGACCGCCTGATGGGTCATCAATGGATCTTTTTTCGGGTGGTAAATCTTGACGGGAGCATGAGCAGCGACAACAGCCGCATCTTTATAATGAAGCGTAAATAACCGACGCTCTTCTCCTTCGAATTCGATCGTGCCAAAATCTTTTTCTCCTTCCGCCTGTATACAGCAGAAGATGTAAACACCTGTTTCCTCCGCCATTACGATCCCTCCTTTATATTCCGGCACTCATTTAAAATGAGTGCCTCTACATTTTTTGTCTGTTCACCGGCCTGCAGCTGAAGCGGGAACATCATAAAATCAAGACAGAGATGCTGGAATGCCGGATGACTGCCTTCAACCGGGATGGCATGCTGATAGGCGATATCCGCCATCATGATTGATGTACGGATGCTCAATGGACTGCCGCTTCCCCCGAGCTGTTCATTCACTCGTTTTACGAGGGAGACGATTTTTACTGCGCCTTCTTTTTTCATTCCGGTCCGTTTCATGACAACAGCCGTTTCTGTCTCTACATCCATCCGTTCAAGCGGAATTGTGATCAGCCTGTCAAAAAGAGCATCCTGTGTTTCATAAACACCGGCGTACTCCGACGGATTGCTTGTGAGCAGCATACGGAATTCAGGGTGGACGCGGATATGGGATTCATTCCGCTTGGCTCCATATAAAGGCATCACTTTTTCTTCTAATATAGAAAGAAATAAATTATTCGTATAAGGGGAGGAGCGGGTGAATTCATCGTAAACGAGTGTATGCCCTTCTTTCACAGCCTTGTAAAGATGCCCCTCCACCCAGTTTTCCGAAACATTCTCCTCAATCTTATGGACGGTTCGGACAAAATTATCATGAAGCTTTTTCCTGCTGTACCCACTGTAAGCTCCAATCAAATCTTCTCTTGAAAGATCTCTGCTTCCGGTAATAACGGTTACAGGGCGGCCGCGCTTCTCCGCTGTGTGAAGCGCAAGAGTGGTCTTCCCGATTCCAGCCGGTCCTGTATAATGAACCGGATAACCGGCCGACACATACCTTAAGGTCCGCTGAATCATCGATTTGAAGTGAGGGAGGTCAAACACATCCCCCGGGGTACGGGAGGAAGGCTGTCTGCTGTTCAAACGTGTCATTCGCCATTCCCCCCCCTTACGTTTCGACCTGCTCATCAATTTCCGTACGGTATCGGAGACGTATTCTGGAAAATCCGCTGATGTCCAGCTGCTCATCCAGAAAAACTTCGTACACCCCGACCATCTGATCCCTCGCATACTTTTTCATATATTCCTTCTCTTCGATCACTTCAACGATGACACGCCATTCCTCATCCTTTTTCCTTGCCGAAATGATTTTATGGACGGGCGCAATATTCTGCTGAAAAAAATCCTGGACGGCATTCAAAACCTTCATACAACCAAAACCCTCTCTTTCTTTGACGTTCGCTTATATACTGAATTCCCCGCGCTCTTGAGAGCCCGTCTCTGGAGACGAACCGCTCTCACCGAGACGGCCGCCAAGACCTTCCTCCTCCACTTCATCACGAAGCAGTCCAACGGCTTCAGCGTATCTCAGCCACGTGTCTACACTTGCAATGACGACGCGCGCCTCTACTGTAATCAACTCAATTCCTACAACGGAAACTCTGGCAAACGCATCAATGACAATACCTTTATCTAAAATTCGGTCAACAACTTCTGCAAGACTTGAACTATCAGTGGATTTTTGAATCGCCATGAGGGATTCTCCTTTCAGTTTTTAAGAATGATAGGTTTTCATATGGGACAGGCCTTTCACATCTTTCGGCCCTTTCATGGTAGAAGCGCTCTTTATGTGCGAAACACCTTTGATGTCCTGCACACCCTTCAACCGTTTCGAACCATTGGACCGATCACCCACAGCACTCTGGATCTCCTGTCCCCTCTGCTTGACATCCGCAAGGTTCTCCTTGAAGTCCAGCAGCTTCTCCTGCACTTGTTCCTTGGCTTTCTCTGCTTTGGCATGGACGTCCCTGGCATTCGCCTCGGTCTTTTCCTGCCATTCCTGCTTTCTTTCATTGATTTGGGATTGCAGATAATTCCGAAACTGTTCTTTTGCAAAATCTCCCGCACGGTCGCTAAGCTCATCACCGGCACGGTCTTTCACTTCTTTCCAGTTATCACTTTTCCGGAATACTTTTTTCGGATCCGGAAGATGTTCCTTCAGCGATTCCGCAGTTTTTTTCACTCCTCCTCCTACACGTTCCATCCAATTTGTAGAATCTTCTCGATTATTCACAGCATCACCACACTTCTGCTCGAAGGCAGTCGTTTCTATCCTTACTTCCCACACTCACTTTTCTGAAACCCGCTGCCCTTCACATTTATATAAAAATGGGAATATAGACATCATTTCACCTTGAGAGAACCCTCCCCTAGGCCTACGAAAAGCGATTGATTACACTATGATTTCTGATATAAAGCTTTTGTTACAAAGTAAAGTTGCCCAACTTCCATGTCGAAACCACACTTAAGAGGTCTTTTTTTCACACGTCTATCCCAACCCCGATATCGCAGGAATCCTTCCAATTTCTCCGAATTACTAGAGTATATCTTTTAAAGGAGGAAATCGTTTGAAGTTTAAAAAGCTTGCTTCCCTGTCCCTTGCCGCCGCTCTCGTTCTTATGCCGTCCACTGGAGGTGTCCTGGCCGATTCCCTTTCCGACAAAACATCATCAGAACGGACAAACAAAATTGATACTTATCTCGAAAAAGGAAAGTACGTGCCGGGTGAAGTCGTCGTGAAATATAAAGAAGGCTTCTCTCCAAACAAAAAAGAGATGAACCAGATGGACGCTGTTGTCCTGGAGGAACAACAGGAAGTCGTCGAAGCTGAGGAGAAAGTGTTGAAGGTAAAAAACGTTGAAAAAGTCGTCGAAGCCTTAAACAAAAATCCAAACGTGGAATACGCAGAGCCGAACTATCTATTCCAAGCCACCTGGACACCGAATGATACGTACTACAGCGGCTATCAATACGGACCGCAGAACACGGAAACACCAAGGGCATGGGACGTAACACGCGGAAGCAGCAGCCAGGAAATCGCCATCATCGACTCCGGTGTCGACTACAACCACCCGGATCTTGATGGAAAAACGATTAAAGGCTATGACTTCGTCGATAACGATAACAATCCAATGGATCTCAATGATCACGGCACGCACGTAGCCGGAACCGCCGCCGCTGAAACCAACAACGCCAGAGGAGTTGCAGGAATGGCGCCTAATACAAAGATTCTTGCCGTGCGTGCCCTCGATGCAAATGGAAGCGGCTCCTTGAACGACATAGCAGATGCGATCCGCTACTCAGCTGATCAAGGCGCAGAGGTCATCAACCTTTCCCTTGGCTGTAACTGTGATACACAGACATTGGAAAATGCGGTCAACTACGCCTGGAACAAAGGATCCGTCGTTATTGCAGCGGCAGGGAATGACGGAGTTTCCACAACTTTCGAACCTGCTTCCTATGACAACGTCATCGCCGTTGGAGCGGTCGACCGCTATGATAGAAAAGCCTCCTTCTCCAACTACGGCACATGGGTGGATGTAACAGCGCCAGGCGTCAGCATTGCGTCTACCATGCCGAACGGAGGGTATGCTTACATGTCCGGAACATCTATGGCAGCCCCTCACGTAGCCGGTCTTGCCGGACTACTCGCATCCCAGGGCCGTTCCAACAGCAACATCCGAGCTGCCATTGAGCAGACGGCCGATCCAATCAGCGGGACAGGTTCCTACTTTGAGCACGGATTGATCAATTCCTACGATGCGGTGAACTATTAAGTAGAAAAAAAGGAAGGCGCCTGCATGCGCCTTCCTTTTTCTTATCAGTTGACTATTCTGCCAACTATTCGCTATAGTAAAAGTACCAAAGGGAGTAGCGACCGCATATCCGCGGCTGATGAATCGTCATTTCGGTGATCGATTTCACCTGGTTCATCAAACTATATAGATAGGACGCGAGACTTTGGCCCGTAACAGGGCCGGAGTCTCTTTTTTTTGAGCAGAGCCCTGTATATAGAAAGGAGATGGGAATGATGGTTTATTTTATTTTTCTATTATCCGCCGTCATCGTTGTATTTGCGGCTGTCCAGCTGAACCGGTTCGGAGATGTAATCAGCCGGAAATCCACACTGAGCGGTGCTGTCGTCGGCACTTTTCTCATCGCCGGGGCGACTTCACTGCCGGAGTTGACGACCAGTTTAACGGCCGTCTACATCGACAACCCTGACATCGCCGTCGGTAACATGCTCGGGAGTAATGTGTTCAACCTGCTTATCATTGCTGTTGTAGATATGATCTACCGAAAACGAAAAATGTTTAACGCAATCGATGAGAAACAGCACATGCCAACAGCAGTGGCCGGTATCCTATTCACCCTGATTGTAGTCGCCGCCCTCATCCTGCCGTTTGATTTTTCCTTGTTTAACATTGGGATAGAGATGTTCATCCTCGTCGGGTTGTACATCGCGGCCACCCGGTTTATGAATCAAGGGGAAGAAGAGGAGATGGATGAAGCCGCCGCAGGCAAAGATTATACGTTAAAAACAGCGGTCATCGGTTTTATTGTTGCAGCACTGATCGTGTTCGCCGCAGGGAGCGCCTTATCGATTTCCGGTGATCAGCTCGCCCAGCAGACAGGGATGAGTTCAAGCTTTGTCGGAAGCTTCCTCATTGCCGCTTCCACCTCACTGCCGGAACTCGTAACTGTCCTTGTAGCCATGAAGATGTCCAACTACGGCATGGCGCTCGGGTCTATCCTGGGAAGTAACCTGTTCAACCTGCAGCTGCTTGCGGTGACCGATGTGTTTTACCAGAAAGGCGCGATTTTGCAGTCGCTCAGCTCCACTCATCTGCCTGTGGCGCTTTTAAGTACAGCGATGCTTTTCTTGACCGTGTTCATGGTGAATCGCAAGCCAAAGGAAAACAGCTTCCGTTATGCGGTACCGTCCCTGATTATGATCGTCATTTATTTTGCAGCATCGTATCAGTTGTATTAAAAAAGCAGGAGAGCTGGCGCTCTCCTGCTTTTTCTTATTTGTATCCCATCTCAATTTAAGCGATATACCTGGGGATTAATTGATATAACCTTTATTTAATTGATATATCTCGAATTTAGTTGATATATCGCAGAAAAAATGGATATATCGAAAATAAAATCGATATCCGCCAAAGGAATACCGATCTCCATGTCGAATAAGGAAAGAGCGAAAGGATGGATGTCATGATTATGAAAGAACGCACTTTTCCCAGCGATATCAAAGTGCTGCAGGCTTTGAAGCGGAGACTGGTGGAACATCACCCTCAATCCGAAGCTGTAAATGACCAGTTGAAGCTTCGATTAACCGGCTACAAAGGCGAACTATCCTTGAATTATCCTCTTACTTTTCTCCCCTCGGACCATTATATTTTCCATGACCTGCGTCTGTATGACGGCACCCACCATTTTCAAATCGACTGCCTTGTCGTAACCGCTTCTCTCCTAATCATTCTTGAAGTGAAAAATATTGGAGGTGAGCTGTTTTTCAACCAGCGCTTCCATTACCTTGAACGAAAATGGGAGGAAGATCATTCTACGTTTGCCGATCCAGTCATTCAGGTAAGCCGTCATACCCGGCAGCTTCGGAAGCTGCTGAAGCTCTGGCAGTTTCCTAACGTTCCAATTTATGGACTGGTCGTCAACAGCCACCCTACGGCAAGGATTGATACAGACGATGATGACCTTGAGAACGTCATTCGAATTGAAACGCTGCCTGAGAAAATTTCCACTCTGATGGAAGGTCGGACCCCCATTTTAAATGCCTCGCATATGAACCGCTTCACCACCCACTTGCACACCAATCACGAAAGCTACTTTTATGACTATGTGAAATTTTTCAAACTAGAAAAAGAAGATTTTAAGAAAGGGGTTTTCTGCCCGGAATGTTCCTCACTCCCAATGAAACGTATGCACGGCAGATGGAAGTGCGTGAACTGCGCTCATATCAGCAAGTCCGCTCATGTGGCTGCCCTGGAAGACTACTCGCTCTTAATTGGAAAAACCATTACAAACAAACAGGCCAGAGATTTTTTGCGTATTCCCTCTCCCTCAGCTGCTAATATTCTGCTAAAAGCGATGAAGATTAAAACAGTAGGCAGGAATAAAGGGAGAATATATGTACTGGAATGAGTGTTTAAATTGATATATTGGATAATTCGTTGATAAGTTGCTGAATTAATTGATATCTGCGGAAAATAATTGATATATCGCCATTTTAATTGATATACACAAGAAATAATTGATATCAGCCGCCCCTCCCCCATAAAGTCCAAAACAAAAAAGCCCCCCAGGAGGAGGCGCTTTACGTTTTCGGCTGAGGATCCGCTTCCATCAACACATCCACCAAATGAACGGCTTCCATACGGTCACCGGCACCTTCGCGGACAACGCCGAGCTTCATCTGCAGCAGGCAGCCCGGGTTGGAGGTGACGATGCCATCCGGGTCCACACCGCAGACGTCCTGCATTTTCACATCGAGGACGTCCATCGCCTCTTCATAGTTGACGATGTTGTAAATCCCTGCGGAGCCGCAGCAGAATTCCGGACGGTCCATCTGTTTCAGCGTCAGTCCGGGCACTTTTTCCAACAGCGCGACAGGCGCATCGGTTACCTTCTGGACGTTTCGCAGGTGGCAGGAAGGCTGATAAGTTACAGTTCGCGGAACGGACTGCTCAAACCGGAGGCCGTCCAGATCCACCAGCACTTCTGAGATGTCCTTCACATTAGCTGCAAAGGCGGAAGCCCGACTGTGCCAGTCCGTTCCTTTTTCAAACAGGTGCGGATATTCAATCAGACGGGCGCCGCATCCGCCTGCGTTATTGACAATGTAATCAAAACTTTCCTCTTCAAAGGCTTCAATATTCCGTTTGGCCAGCTCAACAGATGCATCGACTTTCCCGGAATGCGCGTGAAGAGCCCCGCAGCACGTCTGCTGGTCTGGAAAAACAACTTCTGCGCCGCTTCGCAACAGCAGCTCCATCGTGTTTTGGTTCGTTTCATAAAACACACTATCCATAATGCAGCCCTTGAAAAAAGCAACTTTAGCTGTGGCCGGACGTTTACGGACGTATCGGCCCGCCCTGGATTTCCGCCGCTTTGGGGAAGGCATCTCGGGAAGGACCGCTTCAAATTCGTGAATGTGCAGCGGGGCCCGCTTCGTCAGACCGAACCGCTGGGACACTTTTTTCAGACCACTGGATTGATAGAGCCAAGTGGCATGTCCAAGCGAATCCATCCAAGCTGTGGAAGGAAAGAAGCGTTGGAACATGAAGTTTTCGACCAGTTTCCGTGGTCTGCTTTTTCCCTCGTGTTCATCAATGACGTGCTTGGCGCTCTCCAGAATTTCTCCGTACTGGACATTCGTCGGACAGACGGTTGTACACGCCATGCAGCCGAGGCATTTTTCGATCGGCTCTTTCAAATCTTCGACGGATGCCTTCCCTTCAGCGACCATTTTCACGAGGTTGATCCGGCCGCGCGGCGAGTGGGTTTCTCTTTCCATCGTCTCATACGTGGGGCAGGCGGGAAGGCAGTAGCCACACTGGACGCAGTCGAACGTTTTGTCATAGCTGAGTTGTTCCTGCAGCAGACTATTCATGGTGCAGCACCAGCTTCTGCCCTTTTTCCGGGAACACCTTGCCTGGGTTCAGAATGCCGTTCGGATCCCAGCTCTCCTTGATCCGCTTCATCATGTCCAGTCCGACTTCGCCGAGCTCCAGTTCCATGAAGGGGGCTTTCATCGTTCCGATTCCATGTTCACCGGAGAGGGTGCCGCCGAGTTCCAGAGCCGCTTCAAACATTTCTTCCACGGCCTTTTCCACGCGCTTCATTTCCTCCACATCGCGCTTATCACACAGGACATTCGGATGGAGGTTTCCATCCCCGGCATGTCCGAAGGCGACCACTTCCACGTCATACTTCTCCTTAATAATCTGAAGCCGGTCCATAAAATCGGGAATTTTACTCCGGGGCACCGTCGCATCTTCGGAGACCTTTGTCGGCTTGATTTTCGCAATCGCAGGCGATACCTGTTTCCTTGCATGCCAAAGCTTAGCCGCTTCTTCGTTCGTTTTCGGAATGATCACATCAAGCGCACCCATATCCTCCATAATTTCTTCGATGAGGCGCTTCTCGACCTTCAACGTCTCGGGATGACCGTCCAGTTCAATAATAATGACGGCAGCAGCATCGACAGGAAGACCAGCCGGCTGAAATTTTTCTACAGCCGTGACACAGGCCTGATCCATAAACTCCATCTTAGACGGAAGGATTCCGGAGGTAAGGGTCTGGGAAATGGCCTCCCCCGCTTTTCGCACTTCATCAAACGTAACCATCAGCGTCTGAACAGCTGGAGGCTTCGGCATCAGCTTCAACGTCGCCCCGACGATGACACCTAAAATACCCTCTGACCCTACAATCAGCTTCGTTAAGTCTATACCGGTGACATTTTTGATCGTGCGTCCGCCGGTGCGGATGATTTCCCCTTCCGGTGTGACGACCTCAAGGCCAAGCACATGATCTTTTGTTACCCCGTATTTCAAGCCCCGGGGGCCTCCGGAATTCTCCGCAAGGTTGCCGCCGATCGTAGCAACATGGGCACTGCTTGGATCCGGCGCGTACATAAGGCCGTGCTCTTCAGCTGCCTTGTTGATATTAGCCGTGAGCACACTCGGAGTGACGTCCACGGTGAGATCCCGCGGACGCAGATGGATTTCAGCGGGGTACTGGGACATATCCAGAACAATTCCTCCGTGCACCGGGAGCGGTCCGCCACTCAGACATGTGCCTGATCCTCTCGGGTGAACAGGAATTCTATAACGGTTGGCCAGTTTCAAAACATCAGCGGTTTCCTGCTTGGTTTTCGGCTGGACCACAACATCCGGCAGATGCTCGTCGAACGAGGCATCAAAGCTGTAGCTGTGCCGGTCTGCAAGATCCGTCAGCACCCTTTTTTCAGGGATGATCCGGCGGAGTTCCTCGATCCATTCGTCCATATGCTCAGCTCCTTCTTAAGATTGGGCTTTTTTCTGACGAAGCGGTTTTCCTTTCAACACATCCATGGCATCGGTAATTTCATTAAAGTAATCGGACGCTTCATTCCACTGGTCGGTGACAAGATTAACAAAAAGAATGTCGATCATATGCAGCTGTGCCAGCCTTGAAGAGGTTGCCCCGCTCCGGAATGGGGCAGGAATTTCCCTGGAGGCTGAAATATACAGCGACACATCGGCATGGGCCGTCACGGGGGAATGCCCATAGCGGGTAAGACTGATCGTTTTGGCCCCTTTGTATTTGGCAATTTCCATGATTTTCGCCGTTTCATACGTTTCACCGGAAAAAGAAATGCCGAAGACGACATCATTTTCCTTTACGTTCGCAATGTTCATGGCCGCATTGTGCATATCCGTAAATGCGGAAGTCGCCTTGTTCATCCGAAGGAATTTCTGCTGGGCATCCTGGGCGATGATCCCGGAGGCTCCAACACCGAAGAAGTGGATGGTATCCGCTTTTTTCAAAACATCCACTGCTTTTTCCAGGGTCCGGTAATCGACCATTTCCGTCGTTTCCTTGATCGCCTGCAGGCTGTTGTTGGTCACTTTTTCAACAATTGAATCAGAGGGTTCCCCTGGCTGGATATCCCGGAAGCGGGCCTCCGGCTTCTTCTGCAGGTCTCCGGAAATGCGCAGCTTCAGCTCCTGCAGGCCCTTCAACCCGAGGGACTTACACAAACGGATGACCGCAGCACTGCTGGTGGAACTCAGTTCACCAAGCTGTGTAGCCGTACAATGGATCGCTTCATGAGGCTGATCCAGTATAAATTCGGCAATTTTTCTTTCTGACGGTGGCAGCTTGTCCTTCATTTCATTCAGAATGACAAGGCCGCCTTTCAATGAATTTTTCATATCTTCCACCACTCTTATCCTTTAATAGCTCCTTCTGTCATTCCTTTGACAATGCGCCGCTGGAAAATCGCATACAGGACGATGACAGGAACGATGGCAATCACTAAGCTTGCAAATAAGGTTCCCCACGCGTTGGTGTACTGGGTCTCATTGCTTATGTAATCGATCGCCAGGGCCAGCGTATAGTTTTCTTCCGTCTGCAGGAAGATTAAAGCCATAAAATACTCATTCCAGAACTGGATCATGTTCATGATCGTTACGGTAATGATACCCGTTGTCGAGAGCGGAGTAATTACCTTCCACAAGATGCCATACGGCGACATCCCATCAATGGCTGCTGCTTCTTCCAGTGACTTCGGTATCGTAGCCATAAAGCTCGTCAGTACGAAAATGCTGAAGGGCAGCTGGCTCACCGCATAGACGATGCTCAATCCGAAAATGTTATCCAGTAGGTTCAGCTGCATCAATAAAAAGAACAATGGAATCCAGCCGAGAACCATTGGAATCATCATCGCAGAAATATACAGCGTAAACAACAGACGGTTCCCGCGGAAACGCATACGCTCCAACGCGTAGGATGTAGGAATCGCCATCATCAGCGTTAACGTGGCACCGAGACCTGTCACAATGAAGCTGTTGAAAACACTCGTGTCGATATTGTAGTTGCTCCAGGCATCCACAAAATTGGCAAAGCTGAATGATTCCGGCAGTCCCCACGGGTTGGCGTAAATTTCCGCGTTCGATTTAAACGCGCCCAGAACCATCCAGACGATCGGATACAGAACAGCGAGTGTCCAGATGATCAAAGGAATTCGAACGATGGTACGTGAAAAGAATTTTCCTGTCTGCACTCCATTCCCCTCCTGTCTGTTAATATTCCACTTTTTCCCTTCTCATAAAAAACTGCATAATAAGAACCGTGACCAACGATAGAATTAAAATCATTACACCAATCGTTGCGCCATAGCCGAAATTGTACTTAACAAATGCCTGTTCATATAAATACGATCCCATCACATGGGTCGAATTGTTCGGCCCGCCCTTTGTCATAACCTGGACAATGATGAAGGAACCATTCAATGTCGTAATGATGATGTATAAAATGCTGATCTTAATCTGCGGCCAGATGAGCGGCAGGGTCACTTTCCAAAACTGCTGCCACTCTGTCGCCCCGTCGATCTCAGCGGCTTCATAATAGCTTTTCGAAATGTTGGAAATCCCGCCCATCAGCATGAGCATGAACAATCCGATCCCAGCCCAGACAGAAGGAAGTACAAGGCTTGGAAGCGCCCAGTCCTCACTGCCGAGCCACGGTTTCGTCCAGCTTTCCAGACCAATCAGCTCAAGACCGGAGTTGACGAGACCGAGACTCGGATTATAGATGAACATCCATAAGATACCGATGACCACCACCGACATAATGTTGGGAAAGAAGAAGACGATGCGGTAGAAAGGGGCTTCTTTAATTTTCAGCTGTGTCAAAGCGACGGCAAAAAATGTCGACAAAATCATGATCCCGACCACTTTGGTCACAACAAGGAAATAATCGTGAAGGATGGTTCTGGGGATAATCTCATCACTGAACAGCCGGCGGTAGTTATCAAACCCGACAAATTCCGCCAGCGACGATGCACCGGACCATTCAAAAAACGAATAATAAAGACCGTTGAATAATGGATAAAGGGTGAAAACAGAAAACAGGATGAACGTTGGAACAAGACAAAATGCGAGAAATAGATTCCTCTGCCTGCGCGATTGGACCATCACACTTCCCTCTCTTTCTGTATGGTTATGAAAAAAGGAATGTGAAGACAAGAGCCTTCCCATTCCTCCTTCCATGTGAGCCTACTCTAAACTGCTGCGGTATTCAGCTGCGGCTTTTTCAGCTTCCTCCACGAATTCCTCTGCGGTTATGTTTCCGAGCATGAGGGAAACGAGCGAGTTGCTGATCGGCGTTTCCAGCTCTGAACTCATTGGGTGGGGCTTCTGATGAATCTGCACCTGTTCCGGATCGTTGATCATTTCATTCGCTTCGATCAAGAAGGAAGGCACTTCTTCACTGGAAGATAAATCAACCCCCTGCAGGTTCATGATTGCTCCTGTATGTTCAGAGAAGCTCTTCGCATACTCTTTTGTGAAAACAAACTCGACAAACGCTTTGGCTGCTTCCTTGTTTTCTGCTTTTTCAGCGATAGCCAGTGGACGAAGGTCAGGAACGATGGCATAAGGCTCTCCTTCATCCTGCATCGGTGATGGAACGAATCCATACTCGAAGTCATCCGGTGTATCGTTGGCCATTTCGTTAGGCAGCCAGAATCCTACAGGAATGAACGCATTGTCATGAAGAAGGAAGTTCATCTGGGACTGCGTATGGTTCAAAGCACCGAACCCATCATCAATCATGCCTTCTGCCTGCATCTGCTCGACTTTTTTCATAACATCAAGAACCGGATCGCTCGTCCAGGCCCCTTCATTACCTTTAATCACATCCGTCAAAAGCTCATCCCCGCCGGCCGCACCGAAGGCGGGATACAGCACACCGCGCAGGAAGTAATACGGGTACTGACCAGTGGTGACAAAAGGAGCGATGCCCTCTTCGTCTTTGATCTGCCCCATCGTGTCCATAAATCCAGGAAAATCTTTTGGAACCTCCCAGCCTTTTTCTTCAAACCAGGCATTGTCATACCACGTTCCCCATGTATCAAAAACAAGCGGCAGGCTGTATACGCTGCCATCATAATCAGCCGGATCGACGATAAAGCTCTCGCTCAAAGCCGTACCATCCTCAAGCTCGACGCCTTCCATCCAGTCGGTCAAGTCCATCAACTGACCGTCTTCCACCATCTGTGTTTCACTGGAGCCTGCTCCATCGATGTAGACGACATCAGGCGGATCGTCCGAAACCCAGCGGGAACGCATTTCTTCGTTAATGTTCGGACCGGCATGCTCCGTAATCGTGACATCCGGATACTCCTCCTGGAAATCACCGATAACCTCTTTCCACCAGGAATCTCCATAACCGCCGACAAAATACTGAATTTCAAGTTCTCCCGAAACCTCTCCCGATTCTTCTCCGCTGTTCTCTGAAGAAGACTCCTCTTCGCTGCCCTCACTATCTGTCTCTTCTGTCCCTGCTCCGGGTGCACAACCGACGAGTAAAAGAAAACCAAATAAAACGGCGACAATCAACCAAGCTGATGTTTTCCTCCATAAACTCAACATAAGCTCCCCCTTTTTTGAATGAAATCATGTATTTGAAACCAACGTGTGGTTTTCAAATTAAGTTTTCGCATTCACCGCATCCCGGAGCTGCCCGTCACAGGTATCGAGGAGACGTTTAGCTTCTTCAAAGGACACCTTCCTTTTCAACATAACGATGGCAGGTTTCACCTGATGCTGCGCTTTCTGCAGAGCCTCTTCCGCTTCCTCATAGGAAGTCCCGGCCGCTTCCATTAAAATGCTTTTAGCCCTCTCCCGCAGTTTGTAGTTGTTTGCATGCACATCCACCATCAGGTTTTCATACACCTTTCCAAGCTTGACCATCACAGCTGTGCTCAGCATGTTCAATACCATCTTATGAGCCGTCGCTGACTTCAAACGGGTGGACCCTGTCAATACTTCTGGTCCGACGATGACTTCGATCGGACAATCGGCCTTCCCACTGATTTCAGACTTATCATTACAGGAGAGAGAGATTGTAAAAGCGCCGACCTCCCCGGCATAAGTCAGCGCTCCGATAGGATAAGGGGTCCGGCCGCTGGCAGTAATCCCGACGACGACATCCTTTTTGCTGAATCCGCGGGCCTTCAAATCTTCCCGGCCCTGATTTTCGTTATCTTCGGAGTTTTCCTTTGCTTCTGTAAATGCCCGGCCGCCTCCGGCCATCACTGCCTGCACAAGCGAAGGGTCAACCATAAATGTCGGCGGACACTCCGATGCATCAAGCACGCCGAGTCTTCCACTCGTTCCTGCGCCGACGTAAAATAAGCGGCCCCCGTTTTTCAAGGCTTCTGCGATGTGGTCGACAGCTTTTGTAATCGCCGGCAGTACGTTTTTCACAGCCTCCGCTGCTTTATGATCTTCGTCGTTCATCACCGTCAGCATTTCTACTGTTGTCATCTCGTCCATATGTATCGTCCGTGCGTTCCTCTGTTCCGTCGTTAAAAATGTAAGGGAATCTGTCATGAGTCCATCACCTTTCTTTTTCCATTCCGGCTGATCTGCCAAGTAAAGCCGCTCCATATTCCGGTGGAGCGTAAGGATCGGTCAAGGGACCGAACTGCCTGTCTTCCAACAGCTTTCCAACATGATTTCGAAGAACTTGGGAGTATGTAAGGATGGAACCCGCTGCTGAAACAGGCGCTTTCGGATCCACTCCCTGCTTAACGAGACTTTCAATATGAAGCACCAGCTCTTCTGCCGCTTCCTTCAGCAGATCCACCGCTGCCTTATCGCCCTGTTCAGAAGCTTCGATGATGTAAGGAGCCAAAGCAGCGACTTCCTTCTTCTCAAAAGGACGATCATACAGACACCGAATCAACTGTTCCGGTCGCTCTAAACCGCAAGCACGCAGAATATAAGAAGTCATTTGTGTAGGCTCTCCGCGCCCATCCGCTGCCTTAGCCACTTTTGATAACGCTTTCAAAGAAAGGTGATAACCGCTGCCTTCATCTCCAATTAGATGTCCCCATCCCCCGCATGTCACAATTTTTCCCTCCGCTGTTATTCCAACAGCATTGGAGCCCGTGCCGGAAATCAACAGCATCCCTTCCTCTATGCCTGGGGCCAGCGATCCCTTCAACGCCGCATGCACATCGGATGTGATGTACAAGTTTAAATTTTCTGAAAAATATGGATTAAAAAAAATAGTACGCATTGTACCCACCATCTGTTCGATCTCATCCCGCCTGCCGACTCCTGCCAGTCCCATTCCTGCTCCTGATATTTCCTGCGGTGCCAGGGAGAACGTCTTCATTCCGTGCCGGATCAGGCTCTCAAGTCTTCTCCCGGCTTCCTCAAAACCAACGACGTGTGGGTTTGTCCCCGGCCCTTTCACCATCAGCGGCCGCTTTGGATACGCCCTTTCGTCCGCTTTCAAAAACAGACAGGTCGTTTTGGTTCCTCCACCGTCAATACCTATGATGTACGTCATGGGCTTCCTCCCAAACCTTGTTGAACTCATTATAGAGCGTATGAATTTTCATGTCAATTAAATGTTAGAAAATTCGTAATTATATTTCAAAAAAGAAAAACCCGGACTGTTATTAGTCCGGGCTGTCTCCGCTATGCTGCTTGTTTGCTGTTCTTTTTTTCTTCCGCCCTAAACCGGAACGGCGCAACAAGGAGTGCCGCAATTAAAAAGAGACCCATATTTCCAATGAGAGGATAGAATAAGGAAACGAGGTCTGTAAATCCGAGGAAGCTCAATCCGAAAGCGGCCGCAATCGTCATTAGAACGAATTTTTTATGCCGGGCTGTCCCCAGTGTTGTAAAACGTGCAGCGAAAGAGAAGAACATACTGACCGCGGTGTTGAATACCATTCCGAATAAAACGATGGAATAAAACGCCCCGAGCACCGGCGACAGCTCGTCCACTAAAGCCAGCAGCGGCATGTCGTACCCCGCAATGGAATCGACTCTTGAAAAAATGGCAAGATGGCTGAGCACGATCATCAGACCGAGACCGAGTCCGCCAAAAAGTCCGCCAAGCGCAGAGGTTTTTTCATCTGTTTCGTTCCCGCCCATCAATAGAGCCATCGAAGCACCGACTGCGATATTAAACGACACATAGTTCATGGCAGAAATGAACCAATAGGAAAAGTCACTCGGCTGCTTCAGGGCGGTCGCTTCCAAAACAGCAAAGCTTTTATCCATCGACATCAAACTATAGATAGAAATAACCACGACAGTCAATATTAAAAACGGGGTAATACTGCCGATAATCTTTACCACTTTGTCGACATTCAACAATAGGGCAGACGTTACGATGACGCACATGAAAATGACACCTGTGATTGCTGGAATTCCGAACTGCTGACTTGGAATCGAACCTGCTCCAGCAATCATGACAACACCTACGCCGAATAACGTGAAAATGATAACCGCATCGACGACCCATCCCAGCCAGCGCCAGCCGCTCACACGGTGGACGGCTTCTTTATGAGAATCGGCTTTCATCCGGGTGCCGAGTCTTGTCAGCATCATCCCCATGTAGGCGAAAAAGGCTGTGGCCAGTACGGCCCCCGCGGTACCCATATGTCCGAAGCTGGTGAAATACAACAACACTTCCTGGCCGGAAGCGAAACCTGCTCCTACAATAATTCCGATAAATGCACTGGCAATCTTAAAAATTCTACTCATGCTGCTCCTCCTTATGTAAAAAATTCCTGTTGTTTTATGAAACGCTTTCTGCCTTTTGTCGTTTTACACAAACAGATCTTTCTATCTTCGTATAAATACACAAAATAAGCAAGGGAAAATGGTCATGTCTGCATACGGAAAACCATGATAGAATAGAAGTAATGATTGAAAGAAGGAGAACGTCTATGAGTCCATCACCACGTACCCCTAAAACATTGAACGATCTGATTGATTCTCCCGAAGGATTAGCCGATCGAATCGCCGAAAGCCTTGGATGCCCCGTAACAATCGAAGATGCCAATCATCAGATTGTTTCCTACAGCAAACATGAAGAACGTGTGGATGATGCCAGAACGGCTACGATCATGCGCCGGAAAGTACCGGAGAGCGTCGTCAACGGCTTATGGAAGCACGGCATTATGGCCAGGCTTTTCGAAAGCGGACGCCCTGTCATCGTCCCTCCGATTGATGACATCGGCCTCGGCCGCAGGCTTGCCGTATCGGTAAGGCATAAAGAGGACATCCTCGGCTTCATCTGGGCACAGACCGCGGAATTGACGATCACGGAAGAGCATCTTCAGACCATTGAAGATGCCGCCCGCATCGTAAGTCAGCACCTGCTCCGCCAGCAGGCGAAGAAAAAGAAATCCGAAGAAAACCAAAAAGAGTTTTTCTGGCAGCTGTTAACCGGCGCTTTGGAAAACTCCTCCGATATCAAACGACTGGGAAAAAAATATCAAATGAACCTCCAGGGTCAGCTTTGTGTAGCTGTCTTCGAATTTACAGAAGACCTCAGTCAGTCTGTCGAACGTCAGGCCTACTATTTATCAGAGACACTGTACCAGACAAGGATTGTCAGCCGGATTTTTGACGATCATCAGCTGATCCTGCTTGTACGGACAGACCCTAAAGAAGAGGCGGAACACTTGAGCCGTGCTTTTCTGAACGATTTCACCCAGAAAATGAAAGAACGGCTGAACTTCGATGATTTAAAGGGAGCCGTCGGCCTCGTCTACCACACACCGTCGCTGATCCACTCCAGCTACAAGCAGGCCCTTAAAGTGCTTGAGTTGAAGGATCAATTCCCGAAAGCCCTTGCTGAAGTGGATCATTACCAGGACCTCGGCATCTATCAGTTCATTAATGAAATTGCCGAGCTGCAGAGGAAAGAACATTACCATAATGATGCCCTCCGCAAAATCAAGGTGTATGATGAAGATAACCGGGCGGCCCTTCTTGAAACGTTGAAGGTCTTCCTTGCTCATAACAGCAACGTCCATAAAGCAGCCGAAGACATGCATATTCACACCAACACATTGAATTACCGGCTGAAAAGGATCCGGGAAATCGGCGGAATCGACTATAAAAATGCCAGTCAAAAAATGATGCTGTTCATAGATTTGCTAATCGATGAACAAGAAAAAGAGGATTTGTGATTTTTCACAAATCCTCTTCTTTATTTTCTCATTTTCTGCTAAACAAAAAACTCATTTCCCGGGCTATACTTTTCTTACAAATTGTTCTGAAAGGTGGTCATTTTCTTATGATTATCGGAGTACCGAAAGAGATTAAAAACAACGAAAACCGTGTAGCTATTACACCATCAGGGGTTGTAAACCTTACAAAAGCAGGACATAAAGTATACATTGAAGTCGATGCCGGTCTTGGCAGTAACTTCACGAACGAAGAATATCAAGCCTCTGGTGCTGAGCTTATTGAAAGCGCTTCAGAACTGTGGGCTGCTTCTGAAATGGTTATGAAAGTTAAAGAACCACTGGCTTCAGAATATCCTTATTTCCGTAAAGGATTAATTCTTTTCACCTACCTTCACCTGGCGGCAGAGCCTGAATTGACGAAGGCACTTGTGGAAAATGAAGTAACGGCAATCGCTTACGAAACCGTTTCTGCTGATCAAAAACTCCCTCTGCTTACACCAATGAGTGAAGTAGCCGGGCGGATGGCTACCCAGATCGGTGCCCAGTACCTTGAGAAATCCTACGGCGGCATGGGCATACTATTGAGCGGTGTTCCAGGCGTTTCCCGCGGTAAAGTGGTCATCATCGGCGGCGGAATCGTTGGTACGAACGCTGCGAAAATCGCAATTGGTCTCGGTGCTCAGGTGACCATTCTTGACCTTAATCCGACACGCCTCCGTGAACTTGACGATCAGTTCGGTTCCGACATCCAGACATTGATGTCCAACCCGTATAACATTGCTGAATCTGTGAAAGATGCAGACCTTGTCATCGGCGCGGTTCTTATCCCTGGAGCTAAAGCACCGAAGCTGGTTTCTGAAGATATGGTGAAATCCATGAAAGAAGGTTCTGTCATCGTTGACGTTGCTATTGATCAGGGCGGGAACTTCGAAACAGTGGATCACATTACCACTCACGATGATCCAATTTATGAAAAACACGGTGTCCTTCACTATGCTGTCGCCAACATCCCGGGAGCTGTACCACGCACGGCGACGATTGGACTGACAAACGTCACCATTCCCTACGCCCTGCAGATCGCCAGCAAAGGAGTTACCGCTGCAGTGAATGATAACAAAGCGATTGAAGAAGGGGTCAACACAGCTAACGGTCACTTGACGTACGAAGCGGTTGCCCGTGATCTTGGCTACTCCTACACACCTGTGTTGGAAGCTTTAAAAGAAATTGCCCACGCGTAAGAAAATACAGTAAATGCTAACCATAAACCCGTGCTGTGAACACAGCACGGGTTTTACAATGTCTCCTCTAAATGCACCGCTCTTCCCTATAAGCATCAGCTGACTTTTCCTGCCCTCTTTTTGTTCGTGAACCCATTGTCTCCTATGACCAGCCCCTCCCCTTCTTACCTGCGTAAATAGTCACAATTCTTGTTATTCCTGCATAATTTTCAGAAAAGATAAACAGTTCGAACGACTCTGTCTTTTTTACCTATTTTTTCCTATAATTGGTTGTATTCCTGATAGGAGGTTGATTATGAAAAAGAAGTACGTCATTCCAGTAGCCGTCTTGTCGTCCGCGTTATTCATGGGAACATTGGCCCCTGTCCAGACACATGCCGTCAGTACATCCGATCAAACGCAGGTTCAACAGAAGATTGTACATAATCAGCAGAACAAGCCTTTTTTCAACAAAGAAAAGACACAGACGTCCTCAAGTGCCACGGAAAAATCCGCTCAAGAGCATTTGAAGCAGAACAAAAAGGCATATAACATTTCCAATCCGGACCAAAGCCTCAAACAGACCGACCTGAAAACCGATGATCTCGGAATGACCCACGTGACCTTGCAGCAGACAAAAAACGGGGTCCCAGTCGAAGGACATCTTGTTAAGGTGCATTACAGTGAAGACGAGAAAGTGGAAGCTGTGAATGGGCAGTTCAACACTTCTATTGAAAAGTCCAGCATGTCCACAAAGCCATCCATAACAAAAGCAAAAAGCATCGCCACCGCTAAGAAAGCGGTTACTGCACCCGATGAACTAGTTGAATCCCCCACTTCCGACCTTGTCATTTATCCATTCAACGATGAAAATCACCTGGCTTATAAAGTAAACGTCAACTTCCTTGGAGAAACGCCGGGAAACTGGATGGTGTATGTAGACGCTAAAACCGGGAAAGTCATCGATCAGTATAATACGATTATGCATGCCAGCTATAAAACGTCCCGCGGCTTTGGCATCGGTGTGCTTGGGGATTACAAGACGCTGCACATTTCCAAGGACATGAGTACCCAGGGACGGGATTACTACCTGCTTGATCAGAGCCATAAGAACTTGGATGGCATTTATACCCTGGATGCTGAAAATCAATGGGTGCTTCCAGGCAAGCTGTTCTCCTCCTCGGATGCGGCTTTCCGCACTTCCTATGAACGACCGGCGACAGATGCCCACTACAATTCGGAAGAAGTATACAAATACTTCCTGGAAGAACACGATCGAAACTCTATCGATGGAGAAGGCATGCCGATCGTATCGACGGTTCATTTTGGGGAGGATTACAACAATGCCTTCTGGAATGGTCAGCAGATGACCTACGGAGACGGCGACGGGGATTTCTTCATCCCACTATCCGCAGGTCTTGACGTTGCTGCCCACGAAATGACCCACGGGGTGACGACTTTCTCAGCAGGGTTGAAGTACCGCTTCCAATCAGGGGCTCTGAATGAAGCCTTCTCCGACATCTTTGGAGCCTTGGTTGATGAAGATGACTGGGAAATGGGTGAAGATATCATGGGAGCTGGAGCGAAAGCAGACGGCCGGACCGCCCTGCGCAGTTTGAGTAACCCGAGTAAGTTTCCTGTCGGGGCAGATTATGTCTCTTACGGAGATGGAAACGGCATGTACCCTTCCCATATGGACGAGTATTATGACCTGCCTATCGAACTGGATAACGGGGGCGTCCACATCAACTCCTCCATCATCAACCATGCCGCCTACCTGACAGGTGAAAAGATTGGTAAAGATAAACTCGGCCATATTTATTACCGCGCCCTTACCGTGTACCTGATGCCTGATTCTGACTTTGACCATGCACGTGAAGTGATCATTCAATCAGCGGTCGATCTATACGGAGAAGACAGCCCTGAAGCAGCAGCTGCTGCCTATGGACTGAACGAAGTAGGAATCACAGGCTGATCAGGAAGCCCCCATTAAGGGAGCGTCTGGCTGTCGAGAGGTCTCGACAGCCTTGTTTTTTTTCGATTTTAAGCCCCCCAAGGAGCGCCGCCCCTTCCACTCCTGCGGAAGAACGAGTGAGCCGAGATCGCCGAGCGTGGGTTTTGCGAGGAAGCTCGGGCGCTCGTCTGCGGAAAGGGAAGGGGCTTTCACTCCTGGCGGTAAGAAAGAAAAAAGCTTGTAAAGAAATATAGGTTTCTCTACAAGCTGAGGCTCCCATTAAGGGAGCCTCTTTCATAAGAATGGGCGGCAGCTCTCATCAGAAGAGACGACCCCAAGCCTTCGATACAAAGGATTCAAAATTTATTGAAATACGGAACCAAAAGGAGGAAAACCCTATGACAGTCACTTTATCCAAGGAACATTTCGTCTATGCGATGGACAAGGATCATCCCCCTGCCTTAAACGTTTCATCAGGCACAACGATTCAGGTGCATACGAACGACTGCTTCGAAGGTCAGATCCAGTCGGAGGATACCGAAATTGATGCGGTGGACTGGAACCGGATCAACCCGGCTACAGGACCTGTCTACATTGAAGAAGCAGAGCCTGGAGATACATTGAAAGTTACGATTCAGGATATTCAATTAGGGGACAGCGGAGTGATGGTCACCGGTCCTGACCTTGGAGTGATGGGGCACCGGATGGAAGAATTCCAGGCGAAAATCATTCCTGTAGAAGACGGAAAAGCTGTTTTCAATAAGGATGTATCTCTTCCGCTTAACCCGATGATCGGGGTGATTGGAGTGGCACCTGAGGGTGATGCCGTGTCCTGTGGCACACCAGGCGCCCACGGAGGAAATATGGATACAAAAGAAGTGACGACAGGAGCTTCTCTCTACTTCCCTGTTTTTCAAAAAGGTGCCCTTCTTTCTCTGGGGGATCTTCACGCAGCCATGGGAGACGGAGAAATCAGTGTCTCCGGTGTGGAAATTCCGGCGGAAGTTTCAATCCATGTAGAGATTATCAAAGGCCGGCCACTTCCTTTCCCTTTCTTGAAAAATGAGGATGGACTGAGTATTCTTGTCTCTAAAGAAACGCTGGATGAAGCTGTAGACTCTGCGGTTGAGCTGATGATTGATTTCCTCCAGCCGCAGACAGACCTTTCTGTATCGGAACTGACGATGCTGATGAGTGCTGCCGGGCAGGTACAGGTCAGTCAGGTCGTGGACCCGCTGAAAACTGCCCGTTTCTTCGTACCAAACCAAGTGCTTGAAGCCTATTCCATCTCTATAGAATAAAAAAAGAGCTGCTTCCGGAAATAAACCGGAGCAGCTCTTTTCGTATAGGGATATTTTTTCATCGTTTCAAAACACTCTTGAAGTGTGTGAAAGTATCAAAGCTTGCTTTGCCGTGATAAGCTCCCATCCCACTGTTTCCTACACCACCAAATGGGAGGTAGTGGGTTGTCATATGGTTGATCGTATCGTTAATCGCACCTCCACCAAAGGAGATGTTCGTGAAGACATCGTTCTGGACTTCCTCGTCTTTTGTAAACAAATAGAGGGCCAGTGGTTTCGGACGGTCCATGACCGCTTCAACAGCTTCAGATACTTCATCAAATGTGAGCACAGGAAGAATCGGACCGAATATTTCGTCCTGCATCACATCGTCCTCCCAGGTAATTTGATCAATAAGCGTTGGCTCAATAAATAAGTTCTCCTTATCCGTACGTCCGCCCATGTAAAGTTCGCCGTTATCCAAAAAGTTTTTGAGACGATCGAAGTGCTTTCCGCTAACTACGTGAGGATACGTATCAGCCGGAACCACATCGCCATACGTGTTCGTTTTCACTTCTTTGATTTTCTGCATCAATGCCTCTTTCACATCGCTGTGGGCTAGAACATAATCAGGAGCCACACAGGTTTGCCCGGCGTTCATGAATTTACCTCCAGCAATACGGGCAGCTGCCTGATCCAGGTCAGCGTCCTTGTGAACAATCGCTGGACTCTTACCTCCCAGCTCAAGGGTCGTTGGTGTTAAGGTCTTCGCGGCAGCTTCTGCTACGATACGACCGACGCCTGTACTACCCGTGAAGAAGATGTAGTCGAAATTTTCTTTAAGCAGGGCCGTACTTGTCTCTACTTCCCCTTCGACTACATGGATGTATTCTTCCTTGAAGTTTTCATTAATCATGCCGGCCAGCAGGCTGGATGTGTTCGGCGTTAACTCAGACGGCTTCAATACAGCCGTGTTTCCTGCTGCGATGGCTCCGACTAGTGGGGCCACAGCCAGCTGTACGGGGTAGTTCCACGGAGAGATCACCAGAGTGGAACCATAAGGCTCAGGCTGGATAAAACTTTTGGCTTCGCCATGAGTTTTAGGAGTCGGAACTTCCTGCGTGGCCGACCATGTATCCAGATTCTCAAGCATAAAATCAATTTCTGACAGTACAAGACCGATTTCTGCACGGTTAGTCTCTTCCTCCGGCTTATTCAAATCCGCCTTCACTGCATCGATGATATCCTGTTGGTGAGAGGTCATATATTCTTTGATTGTTGTTAAAGCTTGTTTACGAAAAGCTGTCTCCTTCGTCTTTCCACTACGGAAAAAGGATTTCTGCTTCTGTACCAGTTCTTGATAGTTTTCCATCATAAACGTCTCCTTTTGAATGTTGAGCAGTCAAACGACCTTCTTGTACAGGCTGTTATGCCCCGGCTCTTCCCTATCCAGGAAACGGTGAAACGCCGGGACCGTCTGCGGCCCAATTCCTTGGACTCACCTAACCAGATGAGCGTGCTGTCTAAACTACTCCTCTATAACCGGACAGTCAATTGATTTGTCTGGAAGAGGCCTTTAAAACAAAATCCCCTGACGTGATTTTTGAATCTCGCCAGGGGTCGGAATGCTGTATTTTTTTAAAGAGCAGACCTCTGCTCGCTGACTGCATTCGTCTGTCTAAAGTTGAATAGAAGGATGACCACAAAGACTGCCAATCCAATAAAGTCAGTCCACAACCCTGGATAAATCAGCAGCAGTGCGCCTGCTCCGGCAAGAAAACGGAAGCCGGTGGAAACCTTCGTCTTCAAGTATCCCTCTGTCATGATGGACAGGAGGAAAACGCCTATGAGGGACGTAACGGTAATCGTCACAATGTTCATCATCGTCGCATCCACCATCAGCATTTCGTGCGAAAATACAAACATGAAGGGCACAATAAATCCGGCAATCGCCAGCTTCATCGCTTGGAAACCGGTTTTGTTCGGATCACCGCCTGCGACTCCGGCTCCGGCAAAGGCCGCCAAAGCTACAGGTGGAGTAATGTTGGCAAAGATACCAAAGTAAAACACAAACATGTGGGCCACAAACGTCGCGGTTTCCGTCGATCCTGCCAGTTCTCTATACAACGGAAGCTGGAGAAGGATAGGTGCCGCCATCGTGCTTGTAATAATATACGTCGGAATACTTGGAAGTCCCATGCCTAAAATGATTGACGTGATCATCGTCAGAACGAGCGTAATGATCAGCTGGATCAGCGGACTGTTCACCGCACTTCCGATACTTACGATACTGTTGGCAATTTCCAGGGCTACCCCTGTTAAAGAGGCAATCCCTACAACAATCCCTACCGCTCCACAGGCAATCGCAACGGGCACCGTTGTTTTCGCGCCTTCCTCTAAAGCCTTCAAGCAATCAACCACGCCTACTTCATCCCCTTTAATTCGGAGACGCTTTCTCCATAGGTTAATCGCAAGTGGAACGGCTACGATAAGCAGCAGCTCCCACCAATCACTCCGTACATTCGGTACGGCGCTTCCGGACAGAACCGCAGACAGTTGCGGCTGGAAGATGAGAAACATAGAGATTCCGAGGATAATAGGAATCATTTTGCTCGTCCCGGCAATGACGACGGTGGCAATAATCGACCAAAACGCCGCATAAAACGGAGTTTTGCCGGAAAACAACAAGTAAAGCAAGGTGAGCATCGGAATGATTAAATGTCCGCGTTCAGCGATGACTTCCTTTACAGACGGCAGTTCACTTTTAGGCAGTCCCTGCAGACCCCGTTTTGCTGCCCGGAAATGAACCTGAAGTAAAATCCCTACATAGAACAAAAGAGCGGGAATAATCCCGGCGAGAATGATTTTCGTGTAAGGGACGTTCAAATTTTCCGCCATAATAAAAGCAGCAGCCCCCATGATCGGAGGAAGGATCTGTCCACCTACACTGGCCGCGGATTCCACGGCACCGGCAAAGTTCTTTTTATAGCCGATTTTTTTCATTAGTGGAATGGTAAACGTTCCTGTTGTGACGACGTTGGCAATCGCTGATCCATTAATGGATCCTAAAAAACCACTGGCGATGACCGCCACTTTGGCAGGGCCACCTTTCGTATGACCGGCCACGGCAAGGGCCAGATCATTAAACAACTGCCCCATACCGGACCGGGCTAGGAAAGCACCGAATAAGATGAACAGGATAATGTAGCTCGCCGACACCCCGATGGCTGTTCCGAGCACCCCTTCGGTGATGAAGATGAGCTGGGCAATGATCTGCTTCGCCACACTCGTAACAATGACGCTGTTCAGATCTGGATAGACAGACAATTTCACATAAAAGCCGTAAACCAAAAAGCCAAGTCCCAGCAGGGTAAGCCCCCACCCCGTCACCCTTCTCGTAATATCAAATAAAAGAAGCAGAATGAGAATCCCTACGTAAAAATCCATATCGTTGATCTGCCCTCCGGATTGGATAATCCGTTCGGCCGTCATAAACATATACAAGCCGGCAAATACTGAAAGACCGGCCGTGATGTAATCATAAACCGGAACTTTCCTGCTTCCTCTTTTCCTAACAAAAGGATACAGCAGAAATCCGAGTGTCATTAACGTATACAAGTGGATGCTCCTTTGTTTTACATCCACAAGGGAACCGGCATAGGACGTGTACAAATGAAATAAGGATAATGAAATCGCAAGGACGGAAATCGCTATCGCCATCGGCTTTACAAAGTCCGTTCTCGTCGTACTTTCCCTGTCATACTTTTCTGCAGTTTCACTGTTCTGTTTGTTCATCATCATTCCTCTCCCTTCCACCCCTGTGCTTTTAAAACAACATACCTCCAGACGGTCATCCGACGGACAACAACCCGATAAGCCTTCTTCTCATCCAGCTGGTACGTGATATCCTTTCCATAGAAAAGGCGGTGTTCGGTTGCTTCCCCTGTACGGACGACCAGCTCACTTCCAATCGGCTGGTGAATGCCTGTCATATACACCCAGCCGTCCTCGACATACGTATCATCGCCTGTATCATGGGGTACACCGGCTCCAAAAGTTTTAAAGCGTGTCCCTGTCAGGGTGATCCCGCCATCCTGGACGATGAATATTTCTTCCCAATCTTCTTTTTCAACCGAATGATTCCAGCGGATGCGGAATTCCTGCTCCGAATCTGTAAGGTATAAAGCTGTGATCTTTCCTTCTTTAATCAATGTCAGCGCTTCTAAAGAATAAAAGGCTGAGAACAGAGACACGGCTGATAGACCGATTAGAAACACATAGAAAATTCTCATCGTAATAAAGGGCACCGGATCAACGATGCCCCTCTCCTTTACTCTAAAATTCCCTGTTCCTCATAGAATTTCTCAGCACCTGGATGCAGCGGAGCAATCAGGCCTTTCGCAATTTCATCTCTGTCCAGCTGTTTTAACGCTCCAACGGAAACTTCTTCTGTTCCTAAATACTCGTAATACCGTTTGGTCATGTCGTAAACGACGTCTTCACTCAAATCTTTGGACACGATAATCATGTTCTGAATACCAACCGTTTCCACTGCTTCATCAAGATCATACGCCGCTTCATTGCCAGCCTCTATCGTATTCGCCTTATAGAAAGGGTACTTGTCCATCAGCGTCTTGGCTGTCTCCCCGCTGATTTCGACAAACTGGATGTCTGTCTGCTGCATCAAATCGGTAATATTACTGTTCGGTACCCCTGATGTGAAGAAGGCAGCATCCAGGTTTCCATTCTTCATTTCCTGCACGCTGTCGGCATAGCCGGTATGCGTCACTTTGGAAAGATCATCATAGGTAATATCCTCTGCCTCCAGGACTTTCTTCGCACTCTGCTCTACGCCGGAACCGACTTTTCCAACTCCGACTTTCTTGCCTTTCAAATCAGCTACAGACGTAATCCCACTGTCTTTTAAAGCGACAATCTGGACAACATTCTGGTACATTCCCGCCATCGCTTGAACGTCAACCGCATTTCCATCAAACTGCCCCTGCCCTTCTATTGCATCATAACCGACATCACTCATAATGATGGCCATCTGATTCAAACCATCTTTAATATTCTGGATGTTCGCGACAGAAGCCCCAGTTGATTCCACGGTGACATTGTCCACAGTTTCACTTTCCTCAAATACGGGTTTGACCGCTCCACCAATGGGATAATAAGTTCCTGATGTACCACCTGTACCTAATACAATCGATTCTGAACCTGATTCACCGGACCCGGATGCCTCTTCTGAATCTCCACTGCCTCCGCAGGCCGCTAAAAATGCCGTAAGAATCAGTACAGATATAAGAAAAACACGCTTCATCATAGAATTGCCTCCAATTCGTAATATTCTAAAAATAATGATAACGCTTACAAATTAGATTGAGAATATTACGGACATAATGAACATTTTGGTCTTTTTGTTCATAAAAAAACTCCCCTGCATACGAGGAGAGAGTCAAGGTTTTATCCGGTAGCGGTTCACCGGACGGCCTACCGTTCCATATTGAATATCAATGACGACCGATCCTTCTTTCTGAAGATATTCCAGATACCTCCTTGCCGTGACACGGGCTGCCCCGATCGCTTCAGCCGCTTCCTCCGCCGACAGTGGGTGCGTCGAGGATTTCAATACATGGACCACCTGTTTCAGTGTCTGCTCATTCAATCCCTTAGGAAGCACCTTATTTTCTGCTGGGACTGTCGATCCAAACAGCTCATCCAGCTGGGTCTGACTGAGCTCTCCATTTCCAATCACAGCCGTCCGGTAGGTTCTGTACTTTTCCAGTGCGTGCTGCAGCCGTTCAAATTTGAACGGCTTGATGATGTAGTCAATCACTCCGTACTGATACATCGTCCGAATGGTTTCTTTCTCTTTTGAAGCCGTAATAGCAATCACATCCGCTTGAACACCGTTCGCACGGAGTTCTTTCAATGTCTCTACTCCATCCAATTCAGGCATGTACACATCGATGACAATCAGCTGAGGGTTATGTCGGGAGGCAAGTGCAACACCCTCTTTTCCATTGGAAGCAATGGCCTGCACCTTGTAAGGTGGCACCTTTTCAATGAACTGCCGGTTGACTTCCTGAACCATTGGATCATCTTCGATCAAAAGAACTTCAAGCGTTTCTAACTGTCTGCTCATCCTGTCCCTCCTCGATGATAAGTGGTACATCAATGATGATGGTTGTTCCCTGTCCCTCCGCAGATTTCACGGTTATTTTTCCTATGGCTTGATCCACGAGGTTTTTGACAAGATACAACCCAATGCCGGACCCATGATCTCCCTTCGTGGAAAAGCCTTTTTTATACATCTGCCGGCTGACCGAAGGGCTCATCCCCATCCCGTTATCTTCAACGATGATGGAGCACGTTTCGTCGTCCTGTATAACTGTAACCCGGATCGTTTTTTCATCCTGTTGGATCCCTTCAAAGGAGTGAAAGGCATTTTCAATCAGATTTCCCAATATAAGCACCAGGTCATGATGGTCCCAGAGCGGGGGAAATACCATCAATCCGCTTTCTTCCTCTACAGAAACATCAATCCCTAATTCCTTTCCTCTGGCAATTTTACTCAGAAGGAGGCCGGCGATGCTGTAATCCTGGAAGGTGGCCAGAAGGGAACGTGACAGCTTCTCCTGTTTTTCTGATGTGTCAAATACATACTGCAGGGCTGCATCGTTCTGTTCCAGCTGAATCATACCGGCGATAGTATGAAGCTTATTGCGATGCTCGTGGTTTTGTACCCGCAGGGCATCAACAAAAGCTTTCACTCCTGTCAGTTCTTCAGCGAGCCGTGTCACCTCGGTCCGATCCTGAAAGATCAAAACGGCTCCTTCATATCGATCCTCTACTTTGATCGGAATACACGTAGCAAGAAGAAGCTTCATCCCTGCACGGATCTCACGATTCAACACAGGCTCTCCACCAGCAAGGACATGGCCGAGTTTCAGACCAGGGACGATAGTATGTATAGAATGCCCTGTCGGTGAGCCCGTAACATCCAGCAGGGACCTTGCCCTTTGGTTGATTAATGTCACTTTTCCAGCCGTATCCACAGTCACGATTCCTTCATTCATGGCTTCGAAGGCTGCCGTCCGTTCTTCATAAAGCTGAACAATTTCGTGAGGCTCCAAAGCAAACATCTGCTCCTTTAAATGACGCGCAAGCAGCCAGGATCCGGCCATCCCGAATAAAGAGGTGAGAAGAAGAACAAGGCCTATTTCGTTTTTCATTTCCCATATGACTGCTCTCATGGAGGGAAGGATTTCACCGACAATCACGACACCGATCTGCTCATGGTTCTCATCCATTACAGGGACAAACCCGCGCACGGCTGTCCCCGATTCTCCTTTCGCTTTGGAGGTATAACTGTGCTCAGCAAAGGCCGGTCCTTCATCTCTTCCGGAAGACAACGTGCCCAGATTTTCCTCGACAGGGTGCGAGTAGCGGATCCGGTTCATGTTCAAAACAACGATGTAGTTCGACTGGTAGACGGTACGCATCTGTTCGACCAGAGGTTGAATGTTCTCCCAGCCCCTGGGTTCTTTGAGATGGCTCTGAATTTCAGGAAGGCTTGCGATGGTCTGTCCGGTCAACAGCGCCCGTTCTCCCAGTTCTTCTTCTTTTGTTTCGACCGTATGACCGACAATGAGAATTCCACCGATCAATAATGAGAAAAGGACCATACCAAACGATAGAATGGTAATCTTCCAGCGAATCGGCATGCGTTTCAATGACATGAATCTGCTCCTTTCCCCTTTTGTTCTTCCAGTGTATCATCTTCCACACAAATTATGGTACACTTGTGTAAACGATTTCAGAGGAGTGCTGTCATTGAGAACGTTCGCACTCATTTCTCTCTTTATATGCAGCGGAGTGCTGGCGGCTTTCGTTTTCGGTTTTGACCTCAAAGATACCGTACAAACGCTGGAATATGATGATGAACAGGAAGGCCTGGAAGATCAGGTCGTCATCAAATTCAGCCATGTCACGTCTGAACACACACCAAAAGGTTTGGCCGCGCGTAAGTTTGCGGAGCTCGTGGAAGCACGTACAAATGGCACCGTGTCAGTAGAAATCTATGCCAATGGGGCGTTGTATAACGATCAGGACGAACAGCAGGCTCTCAAAGAAAACCGTGTACAGATGATTGCTCCTGCTACGTCTAAGCTCACTTCAGAGTATCCCGGTTTTCAAATTCTGGACCTCCCTTATGCTTTCTCTTCCTATGAAGAAGTTAGAAAAGCTTATGAGGGTACAATCGGGCGGACGCTGCTTGCTGAATTGAACAAATCAGATATGAGAGGAATGGGATTCTGGTATAACGGCTTCAAACAAATGACGAGTACCAGTGAGTCTCTCCTTCATCCGAGCGATTTTGAACGGATGCATTTCCGCAGAATGCCGAGTCCGGTGATCGAAAGGCAGTTTCAAGCCCTGGACGCAAGTACAAGTCTGCTGCCCTTTAATAAAACCTACGAAAACCTGCATGTTGAATTTATCAATGGCCAGGAAAATACCACGTCCAACATTTATACGAAAAAGCTCTACGAGACACAAGATCACTTAACCATCAGCAACCATGGCTATCTCGGCTACATCGTCCTTACAAATGAAACCTTCTGGAAGAACCTGTCCGACGAACAACAAGAAATCATTGAAACATCCATGGAGGATGCAACGGAATGGATCCGCCGCCATTCTATTGAAACGAACGATGCCCACCTCAGGGAATTAAAGCGCACCGACTCGATCAGCATCCATTATTTAAATCAAGAGCAGCAGAACATATGGCGGCAGGCGCTCGAACCCGTCTACATAGAAACAGAAGCATTCGTGGGCAGAGAATTGATGCAGGAACTTGATCAAATCACCGACCAGTGAAGGAGGCGTACAAATGAAAACGATTTTCGTAGCCGGCCACGCCAAACTCCCAGCAGGGATGGCCGCCAATCATATCTCGGAATCTTTAACACTGACGCTTGAAGTGGACAGAAAGTATGGCGTCATCGTCGATGCTTCCTGTACACTTGCTACAGAACACGGACGAAGTTTCGTCAAAGCGTTACTGAAAGGCTACAGTTTACAGGACGGTGTGGAAGAGCCTGCAGCTGAATTAAAAACAGGATATCTGGGTAAAGCAGGGAACGCTCTCGAAGCCTCCCTTAAAGACGCACATAAGCAGTACCTTCTCCATCAATAATGGTTTAGTATGTAAAACCCCGTACAATGATTGAATCATTGTACGGGGTTTTTTTATTGGATCGTGCACGACCTCCGCTTTCCTTAGAGACGACTGCACCGGAAATCATTCCAAAGAACGGATAAACACTATTAACGAGGTTTCTTTACTCAGCTTATCGAAACACGTTCCCTTCCCAGCCCGGGCAGTTTTTCAGCAATTTCCTTCCCGATTTCCAACGAAGCAGTAGCTGCCGGGGAAGGGGCGTTGCATACGTGAACCGTCCGTTTCCCTGGAATAATATAAAAATCGTCCACGAGCTTTCCATTTTTCAACATCGCCTGTGCGCGTACACCGGCATCCGTCGGTACAATATCTTCCGCGTTGATTTCGGGAACGAGACGCTGCAGGCTCTTCACAAAGCTTTCCTTATAGAAGGAGCGGACCATCTCTTTCATCCCCTCCTTCATATTGGCTCCTGCAAGCTTCCAAAAACCAGGGAACGTTAAAACCTCTTTCATGTCCTTCCAGTCCATGTCCACTTTGCGATAACCTTCCCGTTTAAGACTCAGCACCGCATTCGGTCCGGCATGAACGCCCCCATCCATCATTTTCGTTAAATGAACCCCTAAGAAAGGGAAGTCCGGGTTGGGAATCGGATAGATTAAGCCTTTGACGAGGTGACGTTTTTCCGGCACCAACTCAAAATATTCCCCGCGGAACGGGACAATCTTCACATCCGTATGAATGCCGCTCATCGCTGTCATCCGATCACTGAACAGCCCCGCACAGTTGACCATATACCGGGAATGAATGGTACGTCCGGGTGTCTCGATGATAACCTCATCCTTTTTTTCTACAATATCCTGGACAGGAGAACCGAGAAAAACATCGGCTCCTCCTTTTTTCAATTGTTCCATAAGCTTCCGGCTGACCTCTTTATAGTCGACAATGCCTGTCGTCGGCACCTTCAATCCAGACAGCCCATGCACATGAGGCTCTACATCATGAAGCTCCTCCTGCGAAAGTCTTGTCACATGCAGCCCATTCTGCCCCACCCGTTCATATAGAGCTTCCATCCGCGGCAGTTCCTCGGGCTCTGTGGCCACAAGCACTTTCCCACAGACGTCGTGGGGAATCTCATGCTCCTCGCAGAACTTCACCATGGAATTTCTGCCTTGAACAGCCATTCTAGCTTTGAGACTGCCGGGCTTATAATACACACCTGAATGGATCACTCCGCTGTTCCGGCCAGTTTGATGAGCCGCAATTTCCGTTTCTTTTTCCACAACCGCGATAGAAGCGTGCGGTTCCTTGTTTCGTAATGCGTACGCTGTCGAGAGCCCGACAATACCAGCCCCGATAATCACATAATCATACATATAGAAGCCCCCTGCCTTTTACTTGAAAAATCGTCCCCGCTGTCGGAGAAGCTCTCTGTGGAGATCGGTATTCTTCTCAAAAGCTCCGCGTCCGTGCAGCCAGAAGCGGTTGTTCAGCATCACCAGATCTCCTGTTGGAAGTTCAAGCTCCACTAAGTTTTCCGAGTTCTCCATTGAATGGGATAGATCTTTTAAATACTGTGCCTGTGTGATCGTTTCTGGATAGACGAATTGGTCAATAAAGCAGATGCACGGCTCATTGTTCCACGTATAAAACGTCTGCCGCTGCACTTCTTCACTAACATTTTTACTCGCTGGGGCTTTGTACGTAAACGGGTAGTCGGCCAGCGCATGACGGCTGTAATAGTCCAGGTCCTCCCATTCATCCAGATGAAGAAGGCGGGAATTACCGCCCGAAGCATTTTCCTCTTCCATTTTCATCATGAGCAGCCAGTCTGTCGGCTCATCCACATACGTCCCATCCGTATGAAGGGTAAACCTCCGGTAAGCCTGTCGCAGGTAGGAATCACTGTCATCCGTATGTTGGACAGAAAAACGAGCGTAATATTTTTTCGACATCGCATCAAAATTCGGAATACCTGCCAGGTGCGAAAACGCAGTTGAAAATTTCACATAATCCTGAGTATCCATCGTCGTTCCCTGAACACCTGTGGTAAAACCGCCGGATCTTCTGTCATTCAGAATAGACGTCACATGCTTTTGGAAATCTTCATCCAACACGTTTACTAAAGCTTGAGCCGTCAACAGCCGCTGGTAAGGAATATACTCCAGCTGTTCATCACTGATATCTTTCACGTCCTCTAAAAACTTCCGAACCGCCTCTGTATCCAATTCAATCGTATACAAACGTTCATGCTTTTCATGAGGGCGGATCGTATATCCGTTTCCTGAAAAAACCGGCATTTGTTCTTTTCTAACGTCTACAGCACACATAAACATTCCCCTTTTTTATAATAGAGTAGGTTTTCCATCCAGGCCTGGATATGAAAAAAAGCCAGTCTTCCCCATAAAGGAAAACTGGCTTTAAACTGCGGATGGTCTCCGGATCATGGAGATGGGGCAGTTTTAACAGTTTGGTATTGCTACAACGTTCATGGCAGACCGAACGGAAAAGGGGATACCTTTTTTAAGGTCTGCTTTCTATTTCTAAGATTATATCTTTTACAATTTTCTGTCAACATGTAAATATCCATTAGAAAGGAACGACTACGTATAAACTTATCATTATTTGAGGATGTTAAGTGACCAAATATATAACTACAGGAATCGTAAGAATGCTGATAAGGGTTGTAAAAAGAGTTGAACTTGTAACCGTTTGTGGCTCGGTCTGGAATTGAATGGCGTACATCGTTGTATTGGCAGCGGTAGGAGTAGCGGCCATAATGATCATGATCTGTTTCATTAAAGGATCAACAGGCAATCCCCATACGATGACAGCTGCAATAGCTGGAGCTGCGATAAGCTTGATAATTAGAGCTGTTGATACTTTTCGATATTCCAAGCCTGTCACTTTTATATTGGCCAGCTGCATTCCTAAAGTCAGCATGATTAAAGGGATGGCCGCACCTGCAATTAAATCCACCCCACCCTCCAGTCCACCGATGCTGAGGTCAAAGGTCTGAAAGAGATATCCGATCAACGCCCCATAAACCATTGGCATACGGCGGACGGAACGGAGTGCGTCTTTCACACCACTTCCACCCTCTCCCCCTTTAGCTGCATAATAAACTCCTAAAGTACTCATAAGCAGCTGTTGGAGAACCATGAGGACAATAGCTGTATCCATCCCTGTAGTTCCGAATAAAAATAAAACCAACGGAGTTCCGTAGTTTCCATTGTTCGTAAATGCACAGGATAGCACCAACCCACATCTTTCTTTCTCCGAGTATCCTCTGACTTTTGATAAAATGGTTACAATAGCAATAATCGTTACACAAAGCCCGAGCATATAAATGGAAATATAAACATAGGAGAATGTAATGGTTTCTTCATAAAAAGTCTGGAACACGAGAAAAGGGACAAGGATATAAAGCGCTAATTTCGAGAAGGCTGACGTATCAAACTGCAGAATCTTCTGAGCTGCAAAACCAATGCCGAAAACGAGGAAAATGGGCAGCAGAATTGTAATAAATTCCATCATCTTTCTCCTATAATTTAAATTAAGAAAGGGAGTCACCATGACTCCCTTTCCCTTTACAAGTTAAATACGACAATTTTTTCTTCTGTCATTTCTTCAATAGCGTAGCGTGGACCTTCTTTTCCAGTCCCGCTTTTTTTGACTCCACCATACGGCATATGATCAACCCGGTACCCTGACGTGTCATTGATGATCAGTCCGCCTACATGAATACGATCAGCTGCGTACATTGCCAAAGCTAAATTATTTGTGAACAGGCCTGCTTGAAGACCATATTCAGAATCATTAACAAGAGAGATGACTTCATCTTCGTTTGTATAAGGCTGAACCGCTACAACCGGACCAAATACCTCTTGTCTGCAAACCTTCATATCAGCATGAACATGAGAGAGGACCGTTGGGTGGTAAAAAACGCCCTCACGCTTTCCGCCGGTTTCAACAACAGCTCCTTCTGCAACCGCTTCGTTCACCCATTTTTCAACCCGAATGGCTTCTTCTTCTGCAATCATCGGCCCCATTTGGGTGGCGGAATCCAAAGGGTCACCTAACTTGATCCGGGAAGTTGCTTCTTTCACTTTCTCCATAAACACCTCATAGACATCCCTATGCACATAGACACGTTGAACAGAGATACACACCTGCCCGGCATTGTTAAAACTTTTCTGAGCCACAAGTTGAGCCGCTTGATTGACGTCGGCATCGTTATGCACAATAGTGGCCGAGTTATTGCCAAGCTCAAGAGCGGTATCTCTAAGTCCGGCTTCCCTGCGGATCTGCTCCCCCACCTGTGGACTTCCTGTAAAAGTAAACATGTTTATTTCCTGGTTAGCGGTAAGCAATGGACCAACTTCACGTCCTTCTCCAGTGAGAACATTTAGTCTTCCTTTCGGCAGCCCGGCTTCCTCAAAGAGTTTAGTAAGTAATAATGCAGATAATGGCGTTTCTTCTGCGGGTTTCAAAACGACACTGTTCCCTGCTGCAATAGCAGGGCCAACTTTATGACAGACAAGGTTTAAAGGAACATTAAAGGGCGTAATGGCTGCCACAACACCGACAGGATACCTTCTTGTAAAGGCTTTGCGATTTTCTGATCCCGGGGCAGCTTCAACGGGAATTTCCTCGCCATGAATCCGCTTTGCTTCTTCCGCAGAATTCTCTAACGTTAAAGCCGAACGGCCGACTTCCCCCCTGGCTTCATTGATGGGCTTCCCAACTTCTTTGGCTATGATTTCCGCAAATTCCTCTACATGATCCCGCAGTAACTGAGCGACCTTTAACAACACTTCGTAGCGGTCGTATAGAGAAAAAGGAGTACCTTGAGCCTGTTTCGCCGCAGCAACAGCTTTGTTCACATCAGCTGCAGTACTGACTGCCGTTTCCCCTACCTTTGATTGATTGTATTTGTTCCATACATTCAATGTTTGTTCTGTCTCCTGCCATTCTCCATCAATAAATAACCCAAACGAATAACTTGTAGCAATACTATTCATCACAACAACCTCCTTATATGTTATAACGTTACGACCTTTTCCTTCATAGAAAATTGATCTGCCTTACCAGCACTACCGAAAACATCAATCTTCTCTTTCACCTTTTCTTTCATATATTCTCGTCCAGCACCCAGCGAATCAGCCAGAACAATATCATCGGGATGGTCCCGCAAGTACTCCTTTATTCCCTTTGTATAAGCTTGACGCAGTTCAGTGTCCACATTTATTTTAGCGATTCCCATCGTAATAGCTTTTCGGACTTGTTCATCCGGTACATCTGAACCTCCATGAAGGACTATCGGCCGTTTCACAGCCTGGGATATTTCCTTCAGCCGTTCAAACCGAAGGTTCGGAGTTCGTTTATAAATCCCATGAGCCGTACCAATCGATACCGCTAAATAATCAACATCTGTTTCATTTACAAAATTCAGAGCTTCTTCTGTCGTTGTGATCAACGCATCCTTTTCATCTACCGTAATGTCATCCTCAGTTCCGCCAATTTTCCCAATTTCCCCTTCGCTGCCTATGCCAAGAGCCCGTGCCGTTTCAACGACCTGTTTCGTGATCCTCGTATTTTCCTGGAATGTTAAGCCGGATCCATCAAACATGACAGACTGGAACCCTGCCTGAACAGCTTCCATTGTCTGTTCATACTGCCGGCTGTGATCGAGGTGGATGCAGACCGGTACAGAAACATTTCTGGCAAACGCATCTACCATTTCTTTCATAGGTTTTAGTCCTAATGTTTGAATCACTTTCTGTCCAATCTGAATCATCACGGGGGACTGTTTTTCTTCAGCTGCATCTAATATAGCTAGAATTGTTTCCGCGTTATGAGCACTGAAGGCACCGATTCCGTATTGATTCTCATATGCATGAGTCAATAAAGTTTTTCCATCTACAAATGGCACAGAAGACCACTCCTTTTATCTTTTCAGCTCAAGGCTGTAATGATATTGATCATTGCGGTATTTCGTTTTCGTATACTCAATAGGGCGTTCGTTTACTCCGAAACTTAATCGTGTCATTTCAAGTAAAGCTTCTCCTCCCCTTATTCCCAGGGCATCCGCTTCATCAATGGTGGCATTAATCGCTGCTATTTTTTCACTAGCTCTATTTAAATAGATATTATAGTTCTCAAGAATTTCGTAGTATCGTGCTTCATCAAGATTGTGCTTGATAAGAATTTCACCAATTTCTTTCGGCCAGCATGTACGTTCAAGTGCTACAGGAATCTCATCGGCCATCCGTATTCGTTCGATAAGCAGGATAGGTTCATCGTCTTTAATCTCCAACATAGATTTTTCGTGATGAAGATTGGATTTGAATTCTGCGCGGATCAGCTTACTACGAGGTGTCTGTCCTCTTTCCAGTACCTCTTCTGCAAAACCTTTCAACTGGCTTAGGTTTCCACTCAATTTCCGCGGCTTGACTATGGTACCGCGTCCTTGTTTCTTTTCCACCAATCCTTCCTGCACCAGAATCGATACAGCTTGACGAATGGTGGTGCGGCTGACATCAAATTCTTTCATAAGTTCCTGTTCCGTAGGGATGAGTTTATCGGCCTCCCACTGACCATTCTGAATTCGATCTATAAACAATTCCTTCAATTGTAAATACAGGGCCAGATCTTTGTTCGGGTTAATTTTAGTATTCACTATATTGAACTCTCCTTTTCGAAAGCGGAGGGTAAGTAGGACGGTCACCTCCCATCAAAGGGGCCAGCCATTCATAATAGGCATTCCTGTCTTTAATGAATGTTGCTGGAAGTAATCGTTCACCCTCAGCTATAACTGTCTCAAGTTTCACTGGTATAATCTCTATTGTATAACAAACATCTGATCTGCGCCCAACAGCAGCCATCACCTTATCATATTCCTGAAAGACCCAATTCCCACCTTCTTCTCCGATTCGATAGGCTTCATTCGAATCAGTGGTGGACAACGATGAAGTGTCGGCCCGCTGATTCATCCCCAGTAATTCGGCTCTGGTATTGACTTTCAATTCTTCACCAATAAATTCACTGATCTGCTTGGAAATCCCCCCAAGAACCGTCCTTCCATCTACTTGGTTGAGCTCAATCTGGCTGCCTTCTTCCCATTGAACACCTTCACTGACAACGATAAGAGCGTATCCAAAGTCATCCAGAGCCTGTTGAACGGTCTTCAGCAGCTGATGGCGATTTAAGGGTTGTTCCGGAAGAGCAGTAAAATGAGGCCCTTCTTCTTCATACTCTTTCCAAGCGCCGGCCGCAGCTGCAAGCCAGCCGGCATTCCGTCCCATCGTTTCCAGTACCCGGACCTGCTCGAAATTCTTCATAGCGTACAAGTCCCTGCTTAAATCTTTGGTCGTTTTAGCAATGTACTTGGCTGCACTGGCAAACCCTGGTGCATGGTCCGTTCCACCAAGATCATTGTCCACTGTTTTTGGAAGCCCAATGACTTGAAGCGGCCAATCCTGGCGCTCAGCTTCTTTTTTTACTTTGAAAAGGGCTTCCATTGTGCCATTTCCTCCAATAAACACGAGCGTATCGATATTGTTCTTCTTAAGAGAACGAACGGCTTCACAAATTTCTTCCTTTTCAAATGGGTAACGACCTGATTGTAAGCAGGCTCCTGGAACAAAGCGGTTTTCTTTAATCCATTCCACCGTTTCTTCATCTCCGGCCAGGAAGTTTTCTTCCACCAGTCCCTTGTATCCTCCTTCAATGAAGGTTAATCGACATCGCTCTTTTACACTGTCCACGAAACCAGCCAGAGTGGCATTAATAACAGCTGTAGGCCCCCCTGCCTGTCCTACTGCGACGTGTTTCATCTGGTGTCCTCCTTATTCTTTTGTATATACGATGGTTTCAAGACCCAGTTGACGCCCCAGTTCCTTAAGCTCTTCTACGACATCTTCATAAACAAGAGCATAGTGAGGCTCAAACCCTTCTTCCATTAAACTGTAAAGGGTGCCGTTGATATCTGTCTCTAATTCTACTTCCACCGATGTCCCGTTGAACCGCTTAGGGGTATCCAAGGCATTCCCACGCATAACAAGCAGCCGGTAACCTTCCGGTGTGTAGCTGACACGGAACATAGTCACTTGACCCGGCTTCAAACCGAACTCCATTGTAAATCCAAGTTTACGATTCGGATGAACCCCGGGTCTCGCCCCTTGATCCGGGTGGGCAAGCGAGTAGGCTCCCGCTCCACAATGCCAGAAAACTACTGAATTACTAGCTTCATTCACGTGAACCATGTCGCCCAGGTACGGAGATTTCCCTCCACTTAATTGCTGAAGGATAAACATAGAAACCGATCCGTGTATATCTGATTCACAGGAAGAAACAATCCCATCTTCTGTGAACTGAGAAAGTGTGGAGCACGCAGCCGCTCCCAGTTCATTAAAGAATTCCGGCCAGCAGCGGATCGCTAATCCTGATAACTGCTCCTTATCTACGATGGATTCTACATACGTTGTGAACTGAGCAAACCTTTGTACCGTTTCGTCATTTCTATTTAAGCCAATGACTTGCTGCTGCGCCCGGTCGACAGCATGCTCCCATTCTCCTTCTGTTAGTTTCTTAGATTCTTCAAAGGCTTTCATCAGATCAACCTGCTTCACTTCCACACCTAGTTGTTTGTGAAGCATTTCTTCGTCTGTTCCGGAGAAGAAGAAACCAGGAGGATGTTCTCCAATGACACCAATCTTGAATTCTCGTAAATCCTGAATCATCTGCTGGACTTTTAAATATTTGGTTAAACGACCACGGATTTGTGCTTCTTCGGGATTACCAAAAAGAAAGGAATACGGATGACCGGCACATTTCAGGACGTGACTGGTACTGTTACCACCAGTTAAAGAATTTAATCGAAGACGGCCATTGATGCTTGGTTCGCGGATCGACCATACCATTACCGGTGCTTGAACCTGTTTGATCAACGTTTCGACAAATTCTCCATCAGCGAATGTGACACTTTGATAGATTGATACTCCAACCTCTTCTTCAGGAATCGCTTTCAAAAAATCATTCAAATCATCTGGTGAAGTAAGAATCCCCTCCGGTTCAATTACTTCAACCCCAAGATCATTCAACATTTCCGAACTTTTTCCCCTTTGAATTTCTCCTGCTTCTAGATCAAACGTCTTTCTTCCAATTGGAAGATATAACACTTTCATAGTCATTGATCTGTCCCACCTTTATCTCTGTTTGAAAACATCATAACATACGTACCTACCTTTAAACAAAGGTTATTACCTTTATTTTTCGATCGTATACTCTGCCTTTATTTTCTTATAGAGATCAGCATATTCAGATCCCTTTCTATAGAATACAGGCGGCTGTCCCAGCGGCGCCTCCACTTCAACATTCCCACCTGTAAATTCCTCTCCAGTCCATAAATGAATCCACACTACATCTGGGAGATACACACGCCAGTGACTTACAGATTCCTCATAAACTGGAGCTACAAGGATGTCTCTCCCCAACATGTATTGGTATTGGATATCATAAGTTTTTTCATCAGATTCAAACTCCATAAATAAAGGACGTTGGACAGGAATTCCTTTTTCTGCATTCTCCTTCACAATTTCTTTAAGGTAAGGAGCTAATGTGGTATGAATATCTGTCATGCGTACGAAAGCATCCATCGTTTCTTCATCACGATCATACTGGTGGCTGTCTGTTGGACGGTTACCTTCATGACTTCTCATGACAGGGGTGAAAGCAGCAAGTTCAAGCCATCGCAATAGTAACTCTTTCGAGCGTTTATTCCCATGTAAACTTGTGTACCCGCCTATGTCACTATGATGAAGACCATTCCCCGTTAACCCCGCTGAGAGAGCTGCAGGAATCACAGAAGCAATTCCATCATCAAGATCCCAGTTAACACTTTGATCACCTGCCCACAGTAGACGGCAGTATTTTTGACTTCCTGTATAGCCAGCACGCATGAAGTACACAATTTCTTCTGTTTTACCAGCTTCATCGACTGCTTCAAAATTAACTCTGGCCCATAACGCAGGCCAGGCATTATGCATCAGCATGGCAGGCTCACCATTGAAGAGTTTGGCATCTGTCGGAAGGTATTCTCCGAAGTCCGCCATCCATCCATCTAATCCGAAATCAATCATATAGATTTGAATGACACGTTTATACCATTCGAAAGCGTCTGGGTTGGTCAAGTCTACAATTCCACAGTCAAACTCTCCAAAATCGACTAGGTAAATGTCATCTTTTTGATTCAGCACAAAGTAGTTTTTCGCAGCAGCTTCTTGATACAGCGGTCCATCAAGAATTAAATATGGGTTGATGTAGCCTAGAAAACGAATGCCCTGCTCTTTCCATTCTTTAAGCTTTTGATCCAGACCAGGATATTCATTCGCATCCCACTGCCAGTTCCAGTTCAACCGACGTCCAAAGGAAGTGAAACGTTTCCCCTGCCAGTCCTGAGCCCATACAGCTCCCACCTTCAATCCTTTTTCCCGGGCCTCATCTATTTTTTTCTGAACAGCATCCGTTCCTCCCTGCATCCCCAGCCATATTCCATCATACGTCCATTCTGGAAGCTCCGGCTGCCTTCCAAGATGCTTCGTTAAACGAGAAACCAGCTCTTTAAAATCCGCTCCTGTTTCAAACATGATGTGTTCAGGAACTTCCCACATTTGCAGCTCATGATATTGATCTTTACGGAAATCAAAATCTGCGTAAGCTGTCGTATCGACATGACAGAAGTATTTCTTAGAGGAAAGGTACGTTGGCTGCGGAAAATTCGTATGATAATAATCGCCGCCTGCTTTGTCATGAACATCCGCAAGAAATGTCGTATACGTCTTTTTATTTCTTCCTACGCCAGGTTCTGAAGTCCATAACGGGAAGTTTTTTCCACGCAGGTTCAAATGGGACATCTGCTCCCCACATCCATAGATCTTCTCATCAGAATCAGCGGCAATCCGGATCCAAAAACGGCTGTACGTCTCACGATCACCAGAAAAAGTTAGTTTTAAATTATGGTCTTTGTAGAGGAAATCCACTGTTAACACTTCTGTGTCTGCAGGCGTTCTTTTAAAGTCTATTTGAAAACCATCATCTCTTTTTCGGCTTATTTCGTAGGTCTTCAACCCGAACCTTTCCACAACATAATCTTCAATATGATAATTCCCTCGATACATCTCAATAGTCTCTTCCCCGCTTCCGACATATAAACATGGAGAAGCTGGGGAATGCTTAAAAATAGATTTACTGTCCAATGTAACCTCAAAGGTTCCCCCATTAGTGTGAATGTCCAATCCTTGCTTTAGTTTAGTCTGCATAATTGGTACCTCCTATAAATTTGCCGCTTTTTTGGTTTGATTTTCTAAAACTTGATCATACTTCTTGTCCCACTTTTTCAGAGCAAATACTAAGGTTACAGTTGTCAATCCAATTAAACCGCCTGACGCTGCCCAGAACCATGACGAAACGACAGCATCCGGGTATGCCAATCCTATTGGAGAGAAGGTAATGTAAACGAATACAATTAAACTTAAGAGAATAATAGCTGTAGGGATCGCGTACTTCCATGGTACCATGCTCACTTTTGGTGCATGTTTGAAAGAATACGGTTCTGAAAGCGGCCGTATATATCCCACAACCAGCATAATTCCTACTTCGATGAAGAAAAGAATAGCAGAGATATGGATAAAGTTCATGGTAATTTCAATACCAAACAACTGATTTAAACCCCATACCAGCATATAGTAGGTCACTACATGAAAGATGACAGCTATTTTTGCTCCCAGAGGGGGGACAAATTTCGATGCAATCCCTACAAGGACAATAGCAATGATTGGAATGTTGAAGAAACCAGTAAACTTACGGATGATGTCCCAAAGGCCATCCGGTGCACTCATCAGCATCGGTGAAATAAAAAAGGACACCAAAGCCAGAATGGTTCCAAAATATTTACTAACCCGAATCAACTGCTCATCGGATGCATCCGGTTTAAAGCCTGGCTTGTAAACATCCAGAGCGAACATGGTCGCAGCAGAATTCAACAATGAGTTAAAGCTGGAGAAGACCGCGCCGAGCAGCACTGCAAGAAACAATCCGGAGAAAATGGTCGGCATCAAATTAGTAACCATAGTTGGGTAAGCTAAATCGACGGTTTTAAATCCGGAACCATACAAATGAAAAGCGATAACACCTGGAATCATCATTAAAATTGGAACGAGGAGCTTGTAAAAACCTGAAAACAGAACCCCTTTTTGACCTTCAGCAAGGTTTTTAGCTCCGAGAGCCCGCTGAATGACATACTGGTTCGTTCCCCAGTAAAACATATTCATGAAAATCATTCCTGTAAAAATTGCTGAAAATGGTACAGAGTCTTCCTTTCCACCAATAGCATTCAACTTATCAGCATTTTCTGTGGCCATCGTTTCAAATCCTCTAAAGAAGTTTCCATCTCCAAGGGCAAACAATCCGATAACAGGAATCATCAAACCGATCAGCAAAAGGCCGATTCCATTTAATGTGTCAGACACAGCTACGGCTCTTAAACCACCAAAGATAGCATAAACAGCACCGATAATACCGATGACCCATATGACCAGCCATACCGATGACTCAAAAGATATACCTAAAAGTGAAGGAACATCAAATAGTTTTAAAACAGCCAGTGCACCTGAATAAAGAACAGAAGGAATCGTCACGAACGCATACCCCAGCATAAACAGAACAACGATATACCTTCTTACCCCATCATCAAAGCGGGTACTTAAAAATTCAGGAAGCGTTGAAAATGCACCACCCAGATATTTCGGAAGTAAGACCAAAGCCATAATGATGACTGCAATGGGAGCGGTTACTTCCCAGGCCATATTTGAAAGATTTGTACGATAGGCCTGACCATTCAACCCTATTAATTGTTCAGCAGACAAATTTGTGAGCAGGAGACTTCCTGCAATAAATCCGCCTGTCAAGCCTCTTCCCGCTAGAAAGTATCCGTCGGAATCATTCACCTGTCCCTTGGCTTTTCGATAAGACACCCAGCCAACCAAACCCATGAACAAGACACATGTAATCAGTGTAAAAAAGAGATTCATTGCTGCTTTCCTCCCTCTCGCTCCATTAAATAATTCACAAAAACGTTAGGACCTTTTATACCAACATGGGCTCCTTCAGATACAAAACGCTGATGATCCTTATGGGATAGCAGCCACTTATTTTTCTTAAATAGAAGGAGATCCTGCTCGACAGCTGAATCATTTAAAGGGGTGTTTGTGCCTTCTGGAAGAATAACAATCGTTTTAAACCCTTCTTCAGATACTTTACAAGGAGCTAAGTGTAAGGTGGTTTGAAACAATTCGACTACATAACCCTCAGGCACGTAAAACGCCCTTAAATGCTCTGTTGAAAACGTATGATCTTTTATATCATTAAAATGACCTATTAAAAGAATCATATCAGTGACAGCTATGTTGAATTCGCTTCCCTTGTGGAATTCCAACCCTCCTAAATGTGAGTTCTTACCAACACAAAAACCAATCTGGACAGGCATCCCACCATAGTAGAAGTTCTCAATTTTTTCTTTATCCCCTGCTGTTTCCAACCTTAGATTAGCGGGTTCGTAGACATTCCCTTCCGCTGGAATAGAGACGTCTTTCATTTTGTCTAGTAAACGATCTTTTGGAAAATTCTCATGCACTCTTCCAAACAAGTGGAAGGACGCCTCATCAATATGGTGGATTTCCATACCTTCATTACACTTCTGAATAGTCTTTAGCATATTGTTCCTCCCCATTAAAAGATAACTACCTTTAAAAATACATAGGTACCTTTTGTTGTTATCCATTCTAATGGAAGCGCATACAGAAAAGCAAGTATAATTTTTAAAATATTTGGTAAATAAAGATGAATCAAAGAAATGGAAAAGAACTTTATCAGCGTTCATAATTACGAAAAAGCAGGACCCCTGTCAGGGGCCCTGCTTTAAAATCAATTTAATTTATTAACATATAGACTGCTGTGAAAATCAATCCCCACAAAGGAACCGATAACAAAACCGCCCAAAACAGTCCCTTCGTGAAGTTCCCTTCTTCTTTCATCATTTGACCACCTCTTTGTTTTCAGTGTAGCCAAATGAGATGCTTTTTATAGAAAAAGCTGCCGCATCAGACTTCTTCAGCTCTCTCTTTTACCATCCGCGTTTTCTGTTGGCGTGTATAAGCATAATAAAAGATTCCGAGTACTAGAAGAACGAGAATCCCGCTGATCTGATAGGTCACACTGAAACTTGTCATGGAAACCATCAGCCCTAAAACATAAGATCCTGCTGCTATTCCGGTGTCATACATCATGAAAAAGGTGGCTGTAGCATGGCCGCTCCTATGCTCTGGAGCAGACTGGACAGCCATCGTTTGGAAACTCGGAAGCAGTGATCCATAACCAAGTCCGACGATGGCTCCGGCCAGCAGCATTCCCCATAAGGAATCGATGTACCCAAGCAGGATCAAGCCTCCTGCAAAAATAAGCAGACTCGGCAGAATGACAATGCTCGGTCCTTTATTATCAAACGCCCGGCCGAGAGAAGGGCGTGAAACAATCATCACGACAGCGAAGACGACAAAGAAGTAACTGGATACGCCTCCGAGCCCTAGTGAATTCGCGTATACGGATATAAACGACACGATACTGGAATAGGAAAAAGCAACAAGGCTGGCAATCAAGGCCGTCGGCAGGGCTCGTGTTTCAAATAAATCATGGAAAGATACCTTTGCTGCTTTCTGTTCAGTCTTCTGTACGGCTTTTTCACCTGAAGAACGAATCATCAATGAACTAATTACACCAAGCAGCATAAACGCACTTAAAACGATAAACAAAGTCTCAAAAGGTGCCGCCTGAAGAATGGAAAGACCGACAAACGGACCGACAACGACAGCCACATTCATGGACATCGCAAAATATCCAAGTCCTTCTCCGCGTCTCTGTGCGGGAACAACATCTGCCGCAATAGCTCCCGTTGCTGTCGTTACAACGGCGAAGGACAGACCGTGAATAAACCTCAGGGCCATCAGTCCTTCAAATTCAGAGACCGTCAGATAAAAGATCATGGTAAGCAAATAAAGGGAGGCCGCCGCAATAAGTCCTTTTTTCTTACCCGTCTTCTCCAAAAATTTACCGGAAAACGGCCGGATCAAAATGGCTGCCACCATAATGGCGGTGACGACGAGACCACCCTGGGCCTCATTGCCGCCAAGTTCATCGATCACGTAAATAGGGAGGGTGGTAAGCAGAGCGTAAAACGTGACGAACACAAAAAAGTGCGTCAGCGATACACTGATAAAGTTTTTCGTCCAAATTGGCTGATTAGTCTTCTGCATTAAGATCCCCCTCCTCCATCATCATTTTTTCTAAAAGATGCCGGAGCTGATGTTCTTCCTCTTTCGTAAGCCCAAGCAGCTGCTCGTTTTCATACTTTCGAATACTCGTAGATATCTCATCTCTGAGCTGTTCTGCTTCTGGAGATATGTGAATGATCCGCTGCCGCTTATCGGCTCCCTGCTTACGGACGAGCCACCCCTTTTCCTCCAAACGGGTAATGGTCCTTGTAACCGTCGGAGCTTCCACATTCAAATACTGCCAGATTTCTTTCTGCGTCATCGGCCCCATCGTATGAAGCGTATATATGATCACCCACTGCGACATGTACAAATCGTATTCCTTCAGTTTTTCATTCATCCTTTGGTTCAACCGCCGCACCTGCTGATTTAACAGGTGGAGAATATTATGATCGGAGCGTTCCATCCTATCACCCCTTAATTATTTACTTAGGTAAGTATTTGGCATACAGACGATTTTAAAGGTTGTGGGGAGTTTTGTAAACCGGTAGGAAGAATGAGGAACTGAGTGTTAGAGGCGCTGGATATCCATTTTTTTATCCATATATCAATTAGTTTTTGAATATATCAATTAAATTGGGATTATATCAGCCAAATTTGAAATATATCGGTCAAAATGGAATTATATCAACCAATTACTAAATCACTCCTGATGCCTGATTCATATTTCCCGGGAAATCCTCTGGAAATCACAAAAAGGGCGGAAATCCGCCCTTTCCTGTTATCTGCCTTCAAAAGAAGGCTTTCTTTTTTCAAGAAATGCCCGTGCCCCTTCATTTTTGTCCTCTGAGTTGAACAGGACCGCCTGAGAGAGACGTTCCAGCATTAATGCCGTCTTCATATCAGTTTCTGCTCCCATATGAACCGAAAGTTTTGCGAGCTGGACGGCGAGTGGGCCTTTTGCCAGAATGCTGGCACATGTGTCCTCGACCTCTGTGCGCAGTCGTTCCGGCGTAACCACTTTCGTGACAAGACCGATCGCCAGGGCTTCTTCTGCGGATATTCTTTTCCCTGTCAAAATCATTTCCAATGCCTTTCCTTTCCCCACTAAACGGGTCAGGCGCTGGGTACCTCCGGCGCCCGGGATGATGGACAATGACAATTCAGGAAGACCGAAGGAAGCGTGGATGGAGGCGATACGGATGTCACAGCACATCGCCAGTTCACAGCCGCCACCAAGCGCAAAGCCATTGACCATGGCTATCGTCGGCTTTTGGTAAGCTTCGATCTTATCGTACAACTGCTGCATATCGCCGCTCTTCAATGCATCCACCGCTTCCGCTTCGGTCAGCTGCTGAATATCAGCGCCGGCGGCAAATGCTTTCTCTCCCTGTCCGGTGAAAATGACGACGCCTACGTCATCATCTCCCTCTGCCCGGCCCAGCGCGTCCTCCATTTCATCGAGCACGGCCTGACTTAAGGCATTCCGGACCTCAGGACGATTAATAACAATATAAGCGAGACGATCTTCTTTCACATACGCTATGTTTTGATATTCCACAACACCGCTCCCTTTCTAAGATTCCTTCCTTAAACACGTTCAAACAGCATGGCCATTCCTTGACCGCCACCTGCACACAACGCAGCGAGTCCATACCTTTCCTTTCTCCGCTTCATTTCATGAATCAGCGTCGTCACAATCCGGGTCCCACTTGCCCCGACGGGATGGCCTAGAGCAATCGCTCCGCCGTTGACGTTCACGATATCAGAATCCACTTCCAGCTCCCGGATAACGGCAAGTGCCTGGGCAGCAAAAGCTTCATTCAACTCTATCAACCTGATATCCTTCAGACTCAAGCCTGTGCGGTCCATCAGCTTTTGGACAGCGGGTACAGGACCGATTCCCATGACTTCCGGGGAGACACCAGCCACCGCCCAGTCCGTGATTTTGACAAGGGGGACACACCCCATTTCATCTGCCTTTTCCCTTGTCATCATGACAACAGCTGAGGCCCCATCATTACGTCCACAGGAATTGCCGGCGGTTACTGTGCCGTTATCCTTAAACACCGGACGTAGAGAAGCCAGCTTTTCCTTTGTCGTTTCCGGTCGGGGGTGCTCATCAATCTTGATCGTTTGAATCCCTTTTCTACCTTTCACTTCATAAGGAATCACTTCATCTAAAAAAACCCCTGCCTCCACTGCAGCAGCAGCAGCACGCCGCTGGCTCTCAAGCGCAAATAAATCCTGATCTTCTCTTGAGATCCCATAGCGTTCGGCGACATTTTCAGCGGTTATACCCATCCCGAGGTCAGGCCCGTACATTTCTTTTGGCTGCTGACCGGCTTCCTTATGGGAGTCCACTAAGACAGGGGCTCCTTCCCCAAACCTTGCCTGTCTTAAATATATAGGTGCGCGGCTCATACTCTCTGTGCCGCCCGCCACTACAATATCTGCCTGTTGAAAGACAATCTGCTGGACACCAGAAGCGATCGCTTCCATACCGGATGCGCACAACCGATTGATCGTGTATGCCGGGGATGATTCAGGAATTCCTGCTCTCAAAGAAGCCACACGGGCCACGTTCGATGCTTCTGTCGTCTGCCGGACTTCTCCAAGAATCACTTCGCTGATATCGTCCCCCTTCAGCCCGGCCGTGGATACCGCCCCTTTGATCGCGTGAGATGCGAGATGGCCGGAAGATTCATTCCTCAGCGAACCGCCATATCGGCCGACAGGAGTCCGAACAGCACTGACGATGACGATTTCCTCGTTCATTGGATCCCTCCATCCATCAGCGGGCATATTCCTTCCGCAGCTGCCCGGCTATGATATTCTTTTGAATCTCTGAAGTCCCTTCATAAATTCTTGTAATTCTCGCATCTCTGTAAAAGCGTTCCACCGGATAATCTGAGATATAGCCGATCCCTCCGTGCACCTGAACCGCCTTATCCGCCACGCGGTTATACACTTCCGATCCATAAAGCTTCAGCATGGCGGCTTCTTTAATGACCTTTTTCCCTTGATCCACCATCCACGCCACCCGGTACGTAAAGGAACGGAGCGCTTCGATTTCCACAGCCATTTCCGATATCATATGGGCGACCGCCTGGTGCTCGATAATCGGGACCTCGAACTGCTGGCGCTCCTCTACATACTGCATCGACATGTCGAGCAGTTTCTGACAGGAGCCCAGGTTCCTTGCGGCAAGTCCGGCACGGCCGTTGGCAAGAATCTTCAAGGCATTCACATACCCTTCCCCTTCTTTTCCAAGCACATTTTCTTCCGGGACTTCACAATCTTCGAGAATGATTTCGGCTGATTGAGAGCCGTGCAGGCCCATTTTCGGTTCCACAGCTCCGACCTTGAAACCGGGAAAATCCTTTTCTACAATGAACGAAGTGATCCCCTTTGCCCCTTTTTCCGGATCGGTAACGGCCATAACCGTAAACACATCTGCCACCGTTGCATTCGTAATGTATTGCTTCGTCCCGTTCAGAATGTAGCGGCTTCCTTGTTTCACCGCCGTTGTCTTTAGAGCGCTGGCGTTGGATCCTGCTCCAGGCTCAGTCAGGGCAAAAGCCCCCAGTGATATCCCCGCTGCCATTGGCGGCAGATACTTAGCTTTCTGCTCTTCAGTCCCAAGCTCGACAATTCCCACGCTGCCAATACCTGTGTGAGCGCCGATCACTGTTGTATATCCGTTGTGGGTCGCTCCGATTTCCTCATACAAGGCACATTTTCCGACCATTGAAATGCCTAATCCGCCGTATTCCTCCGGGATGCTTAATCCGAACAATCCGAGGTCGCGGGACATTTTCATAATCGCTTCAGGAATATGATCTTCCTTTTCAATGACGGCGGCAGCCGCTTCCACTTCTGACTGTACAAAAGCTCTGACACTCTTTTTCAACGCCGTCGTCTGTTCGTCCAGTTGAAAATCCATCTTTCGCCTCTCCTTCCTCCTTGAAAAAAGAAACCCGGCGATGCTATAGGAGTCACCGCCAGGTTGTCAGGTACCATCAATCGTTGACTTCAATCGTTACGATTTCACCATTTTCCACAGCAGCAATGCTTAAATCCGTCGCAAACCCGCCATCTTCCCCGATCTCTTCAATGGTGTACACTTCTTTTTCTTCCGGCAGGGCATCAAGGCCGTCCTGTATATGGTCACGGATGGCTTTCGGATCATCGACGCTGCCTGCCGCCTTCATCGCTTCCATCAAAATGTTCATCGCTACATAATGGTACCCTGCTTCAGATCCCGGCACTTCATTGTGCTCCTCTTTATATTTTTCGATAAAAGCGGGCGTCCCCGGGTATTCGGAATTGGCCAGTGGCAGAACCCCGACGGACCCTTCCAATGATTCATACGATCCGGTAACCGCCTCCATCTCATCCAGCTTGGCCTGGTCCATAATCATAAACCCGCCTTCGAATCCAAGTTCCCTGGCCTGCTTCGCTACTTTAGCGGTCGGTTCAGAGGGACCTCCGATGAACAGAACGTCAGGATTTTCCTTCAAGGCATTGGTCACAAGGGTGAAAAAGTCGGTATCCTTGGAAAAATCAATCGAGGAATTGTACACCACTTCTCCGCCTTGTTCCTCCCAGTAAGGCACGATCGCTTCTGTCCAGTCCTTCCCGTACTGAGAGGATGTTGGCAGGGCGGCCAGCTTCATGCCGTGGTTTTCCATCGCATAGGATGTGAATGGTTCAAGATAGCCATCATAGCTTGGAGGTACACGTACGGTTAACGTGTTTCCTTCAGCTGTAACGGCAGGCTCACTCGTATAGGCACCAATCAAAAAGTTCTCCTGTTCGTTAAATACCTGCATTGCCTTGATTCCGCCGCTGTGTGGAGAGAAAATGACCGGAGTGTCGTTTTCCTGAAGCAGGCGTTTTGCATTGGCTGCGGTTTCATTCGGCAGGTACTTATCATCCAGCGATACGAGGTTGAACTTGTACGTCTGATCTTCAATCTCAAAGCCGCCATTGTTGTTGATTTCATCAACAGCCAGCTTGAGTCCATTTAATGTACGCTCGCCGTAATAGGCAGCCGGACCGCTCAATGGACCACTGTAGCCGATACTGACAACTTCCTCTCCTTCTTCAACTTCCGGTGCTTCGGATTCAGTCTCACTGCTTCCTCCGCTTGTGGACTGGTTCGATGGATTATCAATACAGCCAGCGAGAAGCAGAAGCAGGACGGCCAATAGGAAAACAGCTGAACCTTTGATCATTTTCATAAGAGATCCCCCTAGATATGAAATGTTTGTTGCAGACCAAACAAAAGCAGAACGCTGCCATCAGGCTCCGATATAAGCTTTACGTACCGTATCGTTTGCCAGCAGTTCTTCTGCTGTCCCCTCCACAACGACGGATCCACTCTCAAAGACATAGCCGCGGTCGGCAATTTTCAAAGCGGCGAATGCATTCTGCTCGGCGAGCAGGACCGTCGTTCCGTCTTGATTGATTTTCTGTATCACCTCAAACATCTGCTCGACAATCAGCGGAGCGAGTCCGATGGAAGGCTCATCCAGCAGCAACAGCTTCGGTTGAGCCATGAGCGCACGCCCGATCGCAAGCATTTGCTGCTGTCCGCCGCTTAAGGAGCCTGCAGGCTGATCCTTTTTCTCTTGTAAAATCGGGAACAGTTCAAAGACATCCTGCAAAGACTGATTCACCTGCTTCCGCTTCCTCCGATGCACATAGCCTCCCATCACCAGGTTTTCCTTGACTGTCATCTGCGGAAAGAGCTTCCGGTCTTCAGCGCACTGGACAATGCCTGACCGGACAATTTTATCAGGGCCAGCCCCTTGAATCGGGCGGTCCTCGAAAACAATAGTTCCGGCACTCGGTTTCTGCAGTCCGCTGATCGTGTTAAACGTCGAACTTTTTCCTGCACCGTTTGAACCGAGCAGAACGACGAGCTCTCCCTTTCCTACGTGAATATTAATGTTTTCCACAGCGGTAAAAGATCCATACTGAATCGAAACATCGGTTAACTCAAGCACTCGCACCGCCTCCTAAGTAAGCTTCGATGACCGCTTGGTTGTTCATGATTTCCTCAGACGTTCCTTCTGCGATTTTTTCTCCATAATTCAAAACCATGATTTTGTCCGCAAGCTTCATGATCATTTTCATTTTGTGCTCAATCAAGCAGACGGTAATGCCCCGCTGCACCATTTTTTCCATCAGAGAGGCCAGCCCTTCGGTTTCCCCGGGATTGATACCTGCTGTCGGTTCATCCAGAAAGACGACTTCGGGATCCGTGGCAAGGGCAAGGGCGAAGGCCACCCGCTTCTTCTCCTCCTGCGTGATGCTTCCCGCCTGCTCGTCCATGACATGTGTGAGCTCGACGAATTCCAATACTTCCATCGCTTTATCCCGACACTTCTTTTCTTCAAACTTGAAACGCCTTGTACGGAATACGGCATCCCATAAGTTCGATGACGTCCGGAGGCGGTGACCGACAATCACGTTATCAAGCACGGTGGATTCTTCAAACAAATGCGTCGTCTGAAACGTCCGGGCAACGCCAAGCCTTGCGATTTTATCCGGCGGCCGTTTCGTAATATCCTGTCCTTTATAAAACACCTGACCGGCGGAAGGGGTGTACGTACCGCTCAGCAGGTTGAAAAAGGTGGACTTTCCGGCTCCGTTCGGTCCGATAATCGCATTGATCTTCCCTTTTTCGATCGTAAAATCCACGTCGTTGACAGCCGTAAGACCACCAAACTGCTTCGTCAGCTTTTTTGTCTCCATCAACATGCTCATCCCTCCTTCACCTGTTTCTCCGATTCTTCTGTCTCAAAGTACTCCTGCTCCTTCTGCGGACGCGTCCGCTGAGCAGACTTCCGTTTCAAACGCCAGTCATGATAGGCTCCAGCGATTCCACGCGGATAAAAAATAATCAATAAGGTTAAGAGTGGGCCGAAGATGAGCATCCGGTAATCCTGAAGAAACTGCAGCGACTGGGACAAGGCGACAATGAGGAAGGTTCCTACAATGGGACCTGCGAGTGTTCCGATACCGCCGACCAACAGATAGGTCAGCAGGTCAAAAATAATTGTAATATAACCAATGTCCGGACCGATGAAGCGGATGAAGGAAGCATATAAAGCCCCGGCAAGTCCGGCGAAAAACGCCGAGAGGACAAAAACCATCAGTTTATTTTTCATTGTAGATATGCCAAGGGTGCGGGCCAGGTCTTCACTGTTGCGGATCGCTATAAAAGTCCGGCCGGTCAAGGAATGGACGATCCGGTACATAACCAGAATCGTGAACAGAAGAAAAGCAAAAATTAAGTAGTATTGAGAAATCGGCGTCTGGAAGGATATGGGTCCGATATTGGAAGGTTCAGGGATGCCGATCAACCCGCGTACACCGCCGGTTAAGCTGTCCCATTTGTCGATGATGAGGTAGATGATATATCCGACACAAAGCGTATAGATGGCAAAAAAGTGCTCCCTCGTCCTTAAGGCAACGAGACCGACGACCAATCCGACAGCACTTGTGATTAAACAGGCCAGAATGAGCGCGAGCCAGTAGTTCATTCCTGTCTTGACCGTCAACAATCCCAACCCGTAGGCACCGACGGCAAAAAATCCAGCATGAGCCAGGGACAAATAACCGGTATAACCGGCCAGTAGATTCAAACCGTAAACAGCAATCATCCAAATAAAGGCGAGCGTTAAAATATGCAGAAAATAAGCGTTGGGCAGAACAAAGGGAAATAAAACGCCGGCAGCGATAAACCCTATGATCCATCCCCTGTTTTTCAGAAGTGAGACCAATTAAAAGCCCTCCCTTGAAAACAATCCTTTAGGCTTGATCGACAGAATGATCACAAGCATTAAAAAGGCGATGATATCCTTATAGTCATTGGAGATATACGTGGCTCCAAGACTTTCGGTAAACCCTAGAATGTACCCACCTAAAATAGCTCCGGGTACGCTGCCCATCCCACCAAGAATAATAATGACAAAAGCTTTCAAAATGACGAGATGCCCCATACCGGGAAATACAAGGTTGATGGGTGCGGATAAAGAAGCAGCAACAGCAGCCAGTCCCCCGGACAGCATGAACGTCAGCATGGCGACCCGGCTTGTGTTGATGCCGACAAGACTGGCGCCTTCGCGGTTCTGTGCCATAGCAATGATCGTGGAGCCGGCGTACGTCTTTTTCAAAAACAAATAAAGCAGAATCATGACGACGACAGCTCCAATATTAATGAGGACACGCTGCGTCGTTGCGGTCATTCCGAAAAGGTTGACGACCTGACCATATGGCGTTTCCATCGTACGGTAGTCTGCTCCCCAGATCAGCTGGGCAAAGGCTTCAAGAAACAATAGAATACCGATAGCCGCAATTTTGTCATGGATCGGCGGTGCATTACGAAGGGGGTGAAACACCAGTCTGTCCATTAACACACCAAGCAGACCGACAACAAGAACCGATACAGCCATCGCAATCCAGTAATGGATGCCCCACAAAAGCATCATCGTCAATGTTATGTACGCACCCAGCATGTATAGTGCGCCATGGGCAAAGTTCGGAATGTGAAGGATGCCGTACACAAGTGTCAGACCAAGCGCCACCAGACTGTAGACACTGCCAATCGTCAAACCATTAAACACCTGCTGAATGAAGATATCCATGGAACGTCCCCTTTACCTTCAATTTAAAAGCGGCCGGTCCCGGATTTTCCGGGACCGGGTGTTTTTATTCCAGTGGCCCCGTTTCTGCCTTCTGCCGTTCCTGTTCCTGAAGCTTGCGCCAGAGGATTTTCCCGCTGTTGGTCATCGGGAATGCCTCCACAAATTCCACCTTGCGTGGATATTTATAGGCAGCCATCTTTTCTTTGGCCCAGGAAATGATCGCATCTTCTGTGATCTCTCCTTCAACGCCGTCATTCAAAATGACAAATGCTTTGATTTCCTCTCCTTTTCTCGGATCAGGAACCCCGACGACACACGCCTGCTGGACTGCTGGATGATCGTAGAGCGCAGACTCGACTTCTGTCGGCCATACGTTGTAGCCGGATGCGTTGATCATCCGCTTCAGACGATCGACCATGAAAAAGTAGCCCTCTTCGTCATAGCGTCCAATATCTCCAGTTCTGAAAAAGGACTTCCCTTCAATATCGATAAACGCATGCTCGTTTTCATCCTCCCGGTTGTAATACCCGGTCATCACCTGGGGGCCATTGACGACAATTTCACCAATTTCCCCGACGCCCACTTCTTCAAGCGTCCCTGGGTCGATGATTCTGGAATCGACATCAAAGGAAGGGATGCCGAGGCACTGCATTTTCGGCCGCTCCTGCGGATTGAAGTGGGTCTGGGCGATCGTTTCTGAAAGTCCGTAGCCCTCCACAAATTCAAGGCCTGTCAGCTTGTACAATTTTTCGCCAAGTGCCTTCGGGAAAGCAGCGCCCCCTCCGGATATGCCATGAAGGGAAGCCATGTCCCCGGCCTGCAGTTCAGGGTTTGCCAGAAAATCCACAAGCATCGTACTGATCGTCACCCAGTGTGTACACTGCTCACTGCGCAGGAGCTGCCGGGCAGTTTCCCTGTTCCAACGCGTCATAAGTACCATTGTGCTTCCGCTGTAAATCGGCATGTGCATGCTGTGGACCATACCGGTGACGTGGAACAGTGGAAGCGTCCCGAGAGAGCGGGCATCCATCGTCACGCGCGACCAGTAATAGGCACCGAGTGTATTCGCCTGGACGGTCCTGTGGGTATGCATACAGCCTTTGGGAAGTCCGGTCGTTCCTGACGTATACGGCATGACGGCGAGATCATCGGCACTCGCCACGACGTCTCTGGCAGGCACATGCAGGGCAAGAGCCTCTGACCATACGTGAACGGCCTCTCTGGTATACACTTGTTTAGCAGCCGACACTTCCGGCGGCAGGTCCACGCTGCCGGATTCCTTCACATAGTCAGAGTAGGCCGCGGCTACAATAGATGACAGGGATGTCGATTCCAAGAGCGGTTCGATTACATCCATCAGTTCCTGACCAGCAAGGGCATGATTGATGGCACCATCTTTCACATAAAACTCCAGTTCATTCGTCTTCAGCATCGGGTTAATCGGTACAACGACCGCTCCCGCTCGTAAAATGGCATAATACCCGATAATGAACTGCGGAGAATTCTGCATGAACAACAAGACTTTATCACCCTTGTCCACGTTCAAATGAACTTGAAGGTATCCGGCAAGGCGGTCTACCTGCTCTTTCAATTCCCCGTAGGAAAGGCCTGTTCCATAATAGTGAATCGCTTCATGGGTTGGATAGCGCTCCGCGGACATACGCAGGTTATCGTAGAGTGTTGTTTCAGGAATCGTGAGTGTCTTCGTTAACGTCGGCCAGAAATCATAATGCTTGGTCAGCATGAGATCACTCCTCTTTAATGTAAGCGTTACCAAAAAATGTGGACAGACTACTTTATGAGCCAGCCTCCATCAACAAGAAGATCTGAACCTGTCATGTAAGAGGCTTCATCGGAGGCAGCAAAACAGATGACGCTGGCGATTTCCTCCGGCTGTCCGACTCTTCCAAGGGCTGTATTGCGATTGACAGCTTCTTCAAAGCGTTTGTTCTTCAGACCATCCGCCGTCATCGGGGTTTCAGCGAATCCCGGTGATACGGAATTGACGCGGATCCCTTTTTCAGCAAATTCAAGGGCAAGGGAGCGTGTAAAATGAATCACCGCCGCTTTCGATGAACTGTAATGCGGGATTTTCGCTCCTGCCTTATGGCCGGAAAGGGATGCCACATTGACGATGGCCCGTGCACCCTCCGAACCTTCCATCATAATTTTCCCAAGCGCCTTGGAGGTCAGAAACACACTTTTGACATTCGTTTCCTGAATCCTGTCCCATTCATCAGCACCAAGATCCATAATCGTCGCATTGCCCGATGTTCCCGCATTGTTCACAAGGATATGCAGATCCCCAAACGTTTCTTTGACGAAGGAAGCAAGTGCGCCTACTTGGTTCTCGCTTTTCACATCCGCCTGGAAAACAAAGACCTCTGCCCCTTCGTTTTCCAGAATGTCAGCGGCCACCCGCTCCAGTTTTTCCTTTGTCCGCCCGACAAGCACGACAGACGCTCCTTCACGGGCAAGCTTTTTGGCTGTCTGCTCCCCGATCCCACTGCCCGCTCCTGTTACAACGGCCACTTTGTTTGTAAAACGGCTCAAAGGTTCACCCCCTTTTTTACGTAATCCTCAAGCATCATCCGCCATTCCGACGGCAGGGCTTCGCTCTTCTGCCTTTCATAATTGAAATGGACAACCACCGCTTCCGATGCAGCTACAAGCTGGTCGGTGCCTTCAACATAAACGCGGTGGGAAAATGTGAAACTGGAGTTTCCAATTTTTGAAATCGTCGTTTCGATGAGCAGGTTCTGTCCGAAATAGGCCTGACTGATGAAATCACACTTCGTTGACGCGAGGATAAATCGGCCGAGCGTATTCTCCTGGGAGTGAAACAAGTCCCGAAAAAACTTTCCCCGCGCTTCCTCCAAATAAATGAAATAACTCGTGTTATTCACATGACCGGCCATATCCGTTTCAGAAAACCTGATCCCTACCGTGGTTTTATAAATCATCTCACACCATCCATTCCTACCAGTCAGTATGTGAATGCCGAAGCCTTACGAAAAAGGCTTGATCATTCCTTGGAGCTGATTCCATTTAAGATCATCGACAAGTATATGTTCGTCAGTTCTTCAGCCGACACTTCCCGGTCCGGGTCAAACCAGTAATAACTCCAGTTCGTCATTCCAAGGATTCCTCTTGTCACCATGTTCGGATCCAGACTGCTTTGGAAATCTCCCTTTTCGATTCCTTCTTCCACCAGCTGTTGGAGGTTGACGCGGAACTGGTCCCTTTTTTCTACAATCTGTTCTAAATAATCAGGGCCGAGGTTGCGCATTTCACGGAAAAAGATCCGTGCACTCTTCTTCCTGTACTTGATGCTGTCCAGCACCATGAAAATCATCGAGTGCAGTTTGTCCTTGGAATCCTGTTGGGTGTCGTTTAGAATTTTCTGCTGGTTTCCGAGCAGGAATTCAATGAAATCCAGATGGATATCTGTCAGCAGCTCCTGTTTATTTTTAAAGTAGTAATAAAATGTTCCTTTTGTCACGCCGATCTCCTCGACGATTTCCTGGAGAGACGTTTCGGTGAAGCCTTTTTTATCAAATAAATGAATACTTGTTTGAATGATTTCCTGTTTCATAGATACCGTGTCCTTTCATGTTGGGAAGTGATTTTATTATAACATCCCCGTTTTTTATGAAAGAGACCTTATTTTGCACGTTCCAGAATCATAGCTATTCCCTGCCCGCCGCCGATACAAGCCGTCACCAGCGCATAAGAGGATTTCTGCCGCTGCAGTTCATAAATGGCTTTTACTGCAAGGATTGCCCCGGTAGCGCCAAGCGGATGACCGTGGGCAATGGCACCCCCGTTCACATTCACTATATCCATATCCATGTTCAGCTCCGCCTGGCAGGCCAGCACCTGAGCAGCGAAAGCCTCGTTGATTTCGATGACGTCCATATCCTCCAGCGATAAGCCTGTCTTCTCCAGTACTTTCTTTACTGCCGGCACCGGACCGATGCCCATAAGGTTCGGGTCAACACCTGCAACCGTACAGCCGAGGACTTTAGCCATAGGAGAAGCTCCAATTTCCTCCGCTTTTACCTGAGACATGATCGTAAGAGCTGAAGCCGCATCATTTAACCCTGAGCTGTTGGCTGCCGTCACGGACCCTTCACTCCGAAAAGCCGGTGGAAGCTTCGCCATGCCCTCAAGCGTAGAGTTTGGGCGCGGGTGCTCATCTTTATCAAAAACCACCGGGTCCCCTTTTTTCACAGGGATGTGAAGGGGAACGATCTGTTCAGCAAAACGTCCGTCTTCTACAGCCGCCGCCATTCGCTCCTGACTCGTCTGTGCGAACTGATCCTGGGCTTCTCTGGAGATATGATAGTTTTCGGCCAGGTTTTCGGCTGTTATTCCCATTGGAGGATCCCCGATCTCCTCAGGTGAAAGCTGCGACCCTCTGAATTTCGGCGGGGACGGGCTGTAGGCCCGAGCAGGCTTATCCATCAAGTACGGCGCCCGACTCATACTCTCCGTTCCCCCTGCGACATAAATATCCCCATGCCCGGCTTCAATGGCCTGGGCAGCCAGGTGGATGGCATTCAAGCCCGACCCACACTGCCGGTCCACGGTCAGGCCGGGAAGCTCCATTGATAACCCGGACTGCAAAGCTGAAAGTCTCGCTATGTTTCCGCCACCGCTCAACACGTTTCCAAAGATGACGTCTTCAATATGCCCGGGGGATGCACCTGAACGATTGACGGCTTCTTTGATGACTTCGGCTCCAAGTACATGAGCCGGTATAGATGCCAGGGTCCCCCCTTGTCTGCCAATGGCTGTTCTGACGGCTGAAACAATGACGGCTTCACGGTTACTCATGAGCATCCTCCTTTTTTACATGGCATGCGATCCACCATCCACGATGATGACATCACCGGTGATGTGTTTCGCTGCTTTGGAACTTAAAAAAATGACCGCACCTTTTAAATCATCTTCACTTCCAAACTTCCGGAGCGGGGTGTTCTTCAAGAACGCCTCACTGCTGCGCTCCATAAGTACTTCTGACATTTTGGTCGGGAAAAACCCCGGCGCTATGGCATTGACGCGGATGCCCCGCGGCCCCCATTTCACAGCCAGATCCTTAGTAAAGGTTAAAACAGCACCCTTGCTGGAATTGTAGCCGATCGTATCCATATACTCCGGGTCCGATCCTTTCATGCCTGCGACAGAGGAGATGTTAATGATGGCCCCCTCCTCCTGCTCCAGCATGACACGACCGACCGCCTGTGACATGAGAAAGGTGCCGGTCACATTCACTTGGAATACTTTCTGCCACGCGCTCAGGGGCATGTCCTCGACAGGAGCCCCCCATGTGGCCCCGCTGTTGTTGACGAGAATGTCAATCTTCCCGAAGTGATCCATCGTTTTGTCCACGACTTTCTGAACAGAATCCGGGTCCGTCACATCACAGGCGAAGGCAAGAGAATCGCCTCCGTGCTCTTTTAGCCGCTCACTCACTTCCAGGCAGGGCTCATACTTTCTTGAACAAACGACCACATGGGCCCCGGATTCTGCCAGACCTTCGGCCATCTGTCTGCCCAGGCCCCGTCCACCGCCTGTTACGACAGCTACTTTACCTGTAAGATCGAACAGCTCACTGGCGTGCATGGACCGCATTCCTTCCATAGTCTTTGGCTAGTTCATATTTGGCGATCGCCCGGCGGTGGACTTCATCAGGCCCGTCCGCCAGTCGTAATGTACGGATGTTGGCCCAGTTCGCTGCCAGTTCAAAATCTCCGCTTACACCGGCCGCACCGAAGGCCTGTATGGCGCGGTCAATGACTTTCAACGCCATGTTCGGGGCCACCACCTTAATCATGGCAATTTCAGATTTAGCTTCCTTGTTGCCGACCGTATCCATCATGTAGGCCGCTTTTAATGTAAGCAGGCGAGCTTGTTCAATCTCAATCCGGGAATCTGCAATCCACTCCCGGACCACCCCTTGGTCAGCCAGCGGTTTTCCAAAAGCCTGCCTGCTTTGCACACGTTCACACATCAGCTCAAGCGCCCGCTCAGCTGCACCGATCGTACGCATACAGTGGTGAATCCGCCCCGGTCCAAGCCGGCCCTGGGCAATGGCAAATCCTTTCCCTTCATCCCACAGCAGATTGGAGGCCGGTACACGCACATCCTTGAATTCAATCTCCGCATGCCCATGTGGGGCATGATCATAGCCGAACACAGGAAGTAAGCGCTTTATCGTCACCCCTTCGGAATCCAGCGGTACGAGGATCATCGACTGCTGCTCATGACGCGCGGCATCCGGATCGTTTTTCCCCATAACAATACTGATTTTACAGCGGGGGTCCCCGGCACCTGACGACCACCATTTTGTCCCGTTAATGACGTACTCATCTCCGACTTTCGTGATACTCGTCTGCACGTTTGTAGCATCGGAAGAAGCGACATCCGGCTCTGTCATCGAAAAGCAGGAACGGATTTCCCCGCGCAGCAATGGCTCAAGCCACTGCTTTTTCTGCTCCTCTGTCCCGTAGCGGACGAGCACCTCCATATTGCCTGTATCCGGTGCAGCACAGTTGAACACTTCTGGTGCAATCGCCGAACGCCCTATAATCTCGCACAGCGGGGCATATTCCATATTGGTGAGCCCGGCCCCGTATTCACTTTCAGGGAGAAATAAGTTCCACAATCCCTCTTCTTTTGCCTTCGCTTTCAGTTCCTCCATAATCTTAGGAATTTCAGAAAAGCGGTCTTCCTTTTTCAATTGCTCCTCATACAAGGCTTCATTCGGATAGATGTGATCCTCCATGAATGTCGTCAGTTTCTCCTGCAGCTCTTTTACTTTCTCAGAATGCTCAAAATACATCGCTCTTCCCCCTTTATGTAGCTGAAGTTTCTAAATGCTTCCTAAATACCACATTTCCACGAATCACATCTTTTTCCTGCTGGTTTCTCGCATAGACATCAAATGTAATCATCGATTCCTCGTGGCTGACTACATCCGCATGCAGTGTCAGGACGTCGCCGACAAACACCATCCCCTGAAAACGGATGGAATAATCCTGGATAAATCCATCTTCATAAAAAGGAGTGAACAGCTTGGCAAGACTTCCCATCGTCCACATCCCATGTGCAATCACGCCGGGAAGCCCGGCTTTCTCCGCTTCTTCATCAATCGTATGAATCGGATTATAATCGCCGGATGCACCGGCATATTTGATTAAATCAAGTCTCGTTACCGCCGGAAGCGTCATGGTTTTCAGCTTATCTCCGGGCTGGACGCCGTACATTGGGTTCATACGTTCATCCCCTTTCTGACTGCTTCCGTAATGATCACAACCTGTTCTTCTGAAAAAATGAGCCGGCCGTCAATATCTTCGCCGTAACGCTTCACTTTAAGAAATCCCATATCACCGCTCCGGCCGCTCCGCTCATAATAATCGTCCACCTGGGCGTAACAATAAACATCTTCACCCACATAAAGCGGCCGGTTGTAGTGGTAGTGCTGCTCCCCGTGAATCAAGCCTTTTTCAGGGAGGTGGAGTCCCTCGATCCCACCATATTCAAACACCCGCGGAAAGGTAGGCGGAGCAATATTCCGCTGTACCGCTTCTTCATCGATAAACAACGGATGCGGGTCCCCGATGGCTTCTGCGAACTTCTTCACAGCGCTACGTTCAACGACGTTCTTTACCGGCGTCGATTTTTTTCCTACCGCTTCTTTAAACACGGACACCTCTCCTTTTCGTTACGTTCTTGGTCCACCTGCGACATAAATGACCTGGCCGTTGACAAAAGATGACGCTTCATCCGCAAAAAAAGCTGCGGTATGCGCTATATCCTCCGGCTTACCGCTTCGGCCGGAAGGAATCTGAGCCACACTGGCCTGGACAAGCTCATCAAAAGTAATCCCGATCCGGGCGGCCGTTGTTTTTGTCATATCGGTTTCAATAAATCCCGGAGCCACCGCATTGGCAGTCACGCCGTACTTGCCAAGCTCAATCGCCAGTGTCTTTGTGAAGCCCTGCAGACCGGCTTTAGCAGTCGCATAGTTCGCCTGACCACGGTTTCCGAGCGCAGAAGTCGAGGAAATGTTCACGATTCGGCCGTACTTCTGTTCCACCATATACGACTGAACGGCTCTGGCTGCATGAAAGGATCCTTTTAAATGGACATCCATCACGGTATCCCAGTCCTCATCCGTCATTTTGTAGAGCATATTATCACGGATGACACCGGCGTTGTTAATCAGAATATCGACCGATCCAAACCGCTCGTGGGTCTCCTTTACAGCATTTTCGACTTCTTTGTACTGTGTCACATCCGCTTTTTGGCAGAAGACTTCAAAGCCTTCGTCACGGAATTCTGCCTCCAGTTCCTGAAGCGCTTCCTCATTGACGTCAATGACGGCCACCTTCGCTCCGTTTTCTGCGAAATGGCGGGCTATACCTTTTCCGATACCACGGCTCCCACCGGTAATAAAAGCTGTCCTGTCTTTAAATCTCTCCCTCATCCTATACCTCCTCCATCAACCAATCTTCACATGGCCTTTTAATAGATTTCTGGATATGATCAACCGTTGAATCTCGTCTGTCCCGTCATAAATCCGCCACAGTCTTGCTTCCCTGTACCACCGTTCAATCGGCAGTTCCCGCGTATAGCCCATACCGCCGTGAATCTGCAGAACACGGTCGATCACATTGTTGCCCATGTTCGCTCCATACAGTTTGGCCATGGATGCGTAATGCCGGTTATCCTCACCTTGGTCCAACGTAAATGCCGCGTTTAGGACGAGCCATTTCGCTGCTTCCACCTCCACAGCTGAATCCGCAATCTGCCATTGAATCGCCTGCCGCTCCCCAATCGGTTTTCCGAAGGTTTCGCGTTCGTTCGCATAATCGATCGCCATGTTCAGCAGACGCTCGGCTGCACCAACCGCCCGTGCTCCGACGATCCAGCGGGCAAACCCGATCCACTCAAGACCGAGATCATACCCATGATCAATCTCTCCGAGGATGTTTTCTTCAGGAACCCGGACATTATCAAAAATGAGAGCTGCCGGACCCCATTCCCCCATCGTATGGATGTACTCTGATTCCCAGCCCATCGAACGATCCGCAATGAAACACGTAACCCCTTTTCGTCCATTCGATTCTTGATGAAGCTCTTTGTTGGTTACCGCAATGACCATTACAAAGTCTGCTTCATTTCCACCGGTGATGAATGTTTTCTCTCCATTGATCACCCAGTCACTGCCATCCTTCACCGCTGTTGTCCGAAGGTTCCTCGTATCCGATCCCGCCCCTGGTTCTGTCATCGCAAAACAGGATTTCTTCTCTCCCTGAATCGTCGGGATTAAGTACGTTTCCTTCTGCTTCTCATTTCCGTAATAAAGGATATTGTCGGCAGAACCGCCAAACTGGAAAGGCACAAACGTTCTTGCGACTTCCATTTGAACGATGGCCAGCATCATCTGCCCTAAATCTGCGCCGCCATAGTCAGCCGGTGTATTGATTCCCCAGAAGCCTGCTTCCTTCGCTTTCTGTTGTAGCTCTTCCATCTTTCCTTCCGGAAGGCTCGGCTTTCCTTCCCGTTCATTCCGAAGCACATCATTTTCCAGAGGTATTAGTTCCTTTTCCACAAATTTACGAATGGTTTTTCTCACCATTTCCTGTTCATCGGTCAAGCGTAAATGCATGTGATCAACCTCTTTCCTCACTGAGAGTTCACATACCTACCGGTGGGTATGTTACTTTTTATATTATTTTAAATTTTCTCAAAATACAACACCTTTCAGAAAATTACTGCAAAAATTATCCATACCTGTTTTTCCTTCTTCCCTGGGAAGTGCAGCTTAGAAAGAAAGCGAGCGAAGAATGTGCTGAAGAATTCAGGGATTTGAACAATAATGGTACTCAGTATGTTATAAATATTCTGAAGGATTTTTTTATAGACAGGAGAAAGATAGTTGTTAGAATATAAGATTTTCGGTAATGATCCAAATAAAGAGTATGTATTTCTCATTCACGGTATCGGGGGAAGTGCAAATATCTTCTTCCCTCAAATCAAAAGTTATCGAAACCATTTCAATGTGGTCGCCGTGCATTTAAGAGGGCACAAAAAATCTCCAAGCGTTCTTGACGTTGAAGATTTTTCATTTAATCGGGCAGCACGAGATGTTGTCGATGTCCTCGATGAGATCGGTATTCGCAAAGCCCATATGGTGGGAATATCACTGGGGGCCGTCGTTGCTCATCAAATCCTTGCCATTGCTCCCAATCGTGTCGAAACGGCTGTCCTTGGCGGAGTGATTACGAAAATCACACCACTGCCTAAACTGCTGCTGCTGATCGGCAGCATGGTGAAAAAGTTCGTGCCGCACATGTGGCTCTATACAATATTCGCTCACATCCTTATGCCACGTAAAAATCATCAGGAATCCAGAAATTCGTTTATTAAAGAGGCGGCCCAAATGAAAAGAAACGAATTCCTCGGCTGGTATGACATCGCTCCGACCGTCAGAGGTACGTTTACAACTGCGGTTGAACCAGCGGCCCATGTTCCGAAGCTTTACATGATGGGGGAAGGAGATCATATGTTCATCGATCATGTATGGGAGGATATCGAAGGGCTTCCTAACGCTGACTTTATTGAAGTGAAGGGATCCGGACACGTCGTAAACCTGGATGCTCCCCACACGTTCAACCAATATTCGTTGTCTTTTATGAAGTCTAAAGGGGCTGAAACCACAGGTCCTTTTGAAGTAAATGGCACAAAAATTCGCTTATAGGGAAGGTTCTAGCCTTCACTTCATGAGACAGACCTAATATTTGCGCCTCAAGTCCTAAGGGGACCTCTGCTCATATTTTGTACAAGGATCCATACATGTTAGGAAATTCACCTGAATACTATAATTCATTGGAGGTGACATTTCATGGAACAAAACGACAAGGAGCAGCTGGAGGCAGCATTCACCCCTTTTCGCAAAGATGCGACGATGAAAACCCAAGAAATCAACGAAGCAATAAGAAAGAACCTGCCTTGGGGTAGACTGAAAATTGAACAGGAGTGGGCCACACGAAGTGTGTTGAAAAACGTCCCCTTTCCCGTGATCAAACCAGAGGATTCACTTCTTCCTGTTTGGGATTTAAAGCGCTATGAATTTCTGCTTAAAGAAAAACTCCCTTCATCCGTGAATCCGAAATTATGGTACCAGGGAAAACTGAATTTGAATGCAGGACTTTTCCAAGTGACAGAAAACATTTATCAGGTGAGAGGCTTTGACCTTGCTAATTTAAGTATTATTCGCGGAAAGACAGGCTGGATTGTGTTAGATTGTCTTACAAGCAAAGAAACAGCAGAAGCCGCCTTTGAATTAATTGACAGCTATTTTGGCAGATTCCCGGTTAGTGCGATCATTTTTTCTCATTCACACGTGGATCATTATGGCGGTGTGGATGGAGTTCTCAATAGGGGAACAACAAATGATGTGAAAATTTTTGCACCAAATGGATTTTTAAGTGCAGCGCTGGAAGAAAACGTGACCGCAGGCATGGCCATGTCGAGGCGAGGATTTTATATGTATGGAGAGGTGCTGCCCCGCGGGGAAAAAGGTCAAGTAGACAGCGGCATCGGAAAATATGTATCCACTGGTGTGGTGACTCTAATCAACTCCGCTCAAGAAATCTCCCCCCTCAAGGATGAACCCTATGTCGAGAAAGTCATCGATGGCGTAAGAGTGAAATTCCAGATCACCCCGGATACAGAAGCTCCGGCTGAAATGAACACCTATTTCCCTGAAGAAAAGAGTCTCTGTATTGGAGAGAACTGTACAGCTTCGCTTCATAACATCTATACATTACGTGGAGCTGAAGTGCGTGACCCCGTAGCCTGGGCTAAATATATCCAGCAGGCCATTGATCTTTTTGGAGAAAGCATGACATCTGTATTTGAAGTGCATAATTGGCCGAGGCACGGAAGAGAATACTGTATCGATTATATGGAAAAACAGCGGGACATGTACCAATATATTAATGATCAAACACTTAGGTTGATCAATCAAGGCTACACCATCGATCAAGTAGGAAGGATGGTAACCTTCCCTGAAAGTATAAAAGACGAGTGGTTCAACAGTTCTTTTTACGGCACTGTCAACCACAACTCTAAAGCGGTGTACCAAAAATATATGGGCTGGTATAACGGCAATCCAGTCGATTTAAACAAGCTCCTCCCGGAAGAGTCCTCCAAAAAATATGTGGATTATATGGGCGGAGAGGATGAAGTCATCAAGAAAGCTAAAGAAAGCTTTAGAGAAGGCGATTACCAATGGGTTGCGGAAGTTACCAAGCATGTCATCTTCGCAAACCCATCCAATAAGAAAGCCAAATACCTTTGTGCGGACGCTTTGGAGCAGCTTGGCTACATCGCAGAATCCGGTCCGTGGCGAAATGAATATTTGATGGGGGCCCAAGAACTGCGTTATGGAATTATTCCGATCCAACAGTCTACCATCACAACAGAGGTTCTCGATATTATGACACTGGAACAAGTGTTGAACATGTTAAGCATACGTATAAACGGGTTGATCGCTGGAGACTATGATTTTAAATTAAACTTCATTATTCTGGATCGGGAGGGAAAAGCTTTAACGGAAATCAAACGAGGCATCTTTCGTTACTTATCAAATGAATTACAAGAGGATCAAGTGAAAGTCATCATGAACAAAGAAACGTTATATGAGTTAGCCACCACCAACAACCGCCCTTCCCCTTCTTCCATTAAAGTCATAGGAGATATCAAGAAATGGCATCAATTCTTATGGGCTCTTGATCAGATTGACACAGATTTCCCTATTATGACTCCATTAAAACAAAAAAAGAATTAACTTCGACTTAAAACCAAGTACTGTCGCTCACAATAGTACTTGGTTTATTACAGTTTTGTACCAAAATTGGAAATGGTCTTTTGAAATTGCTCCACTAGTTCATTAACTTCAGCCTATTTTTTTAGATTTTCAGTCTATCATAACTGTATGAACTGGGTGTATATAGTTACTAGGACGAACAGGGAGAACTCTTATTTGCCGAGAAGGTTCCACTCATCTTTTCTCCGGTTATCATATTCCTCGAACTGCTTGAACCTGGTGAATCCTTTTTATAAACAATTCCTCACGATACCCGCCTCCCCCACTTTATTATTGAAAAAGTATTGAGCACAGGCATCTTCCAGATAACAGGAATGTCCGAGCCTCCCCTTCCATAGATTTAGAGAGAAGAAGGGAGGTAATTTCAATAATTGAGTGGAGTGTTAGCATTGCAGCGGTCGGGTTTATTTGTCTCGTCATCTTTTTAATCTTCACATTACGAAAACTCATGGCCACACTGACTGAAACCAAAGAGACGCTGTCTGACGCTCGAAAATCAGTCAACAGCATTACAGATGAGGCTGAAGAACTGATCCACGAAGCCAACAAAATTTCAGCTGATGTAAAAGGAAAAATGGAAGCCGTTGATCCCTTAATTGATTCCGTTCACGATATGGGCGATATGATACACGATGTAACAAGTTCAATAAAACGAACGGCTCTGCAAAAGGAAGACAGGAAAACAAATGATTCAAAGGATAAACAAAAAAGCAAACCGGTACAAATTAAATTGAAATAAGTAAAACGAAATCGCTGCCTATACGTCTATAGATACCATAAAAAGTCAAATGGAAGCAGTACCACCTGCTTCTCATCGCCGGTGTTTGGATTTTCCAAAGAAAACAGGAAGACCAAGTTCAACCATATGAATAAAACCACGCCAAATCGGCGTGGTTTTTTGATTACGATTTTCCAAATTCTTTTTCAAGCGAATCCAGGATCTCTTCCAGACTTTTATCTATACTCGCTTCGACAGCAGCAAGATAAGCCCCTTCCAGTATCGGGTGGGCGACAAGTTTGATTTGATCGGACTCTCTGACTTCAATGGCCATCTCAGCATTCATCCGTGCACTGCCGAGGTCATAAAAAACGATGGTGCTTTCAGCTTTTTTTGTGACCTTCTCCAAAGCGGTCTGGATCTTTTCAAAGCTTGTGCCAAGCTCTCCCTCATCCGTGCCTCCTGCGGCTTCGATTGGAAGATCACCGACAACCTGATGAATAAGATCTTTTACACCCTCCGCCACCTTCTCACTATGCGAGACTAGTAGAATTCCTACAGCCATCAGCCTTCCTCCTTCAGCGCCTCAGCAAGGCTCACAAATAAGTAATAGGAAGAAACGGCACCAGGATCCAAATGTCCTTTGGAACGCTCTTTCAAGTAGGAGGCTCTCCCTTTTGTAGCGGTTAGATCTTTCGTCGCTTCCATAGCCTTCTGAGCGGTTTCTTCTACAATCGCTGCATCAAATCCGCTGCTCTTCACTTCCTCAAGAACAGGAACCCACACATCGAGCATCGTTTTTTCTCCGGTTTCTGCTTTTCCCCGCTGTTTGATCCCGTCAATCGCGGCTTCAAACATTTCCGCAAAAACATCCCCTTCGACGTTTTTTCCTTTAGCGGCCATGGACATTTTCAATAAGGCTGTCCCATATAACGGGCCCGAAGCTCCGCCAACCTTGGACATCACCGTCATAGCGGCCTTTTTCAACACGTCTGCTGATGTCTCAAACGTTTCTGCCTCCACTGCCTTGGCAGCTTCAGCGAATCCTCTTGCCATATTGATTCCGTGATCACCGTCACCAATCTTCCTGTCCAGGGATGTTAAGTAGTCTTTTTGATCCTGGAGATGCTGATTGTAGTGTGTGATCCATGCTGCCGTTTGATTGACATTCATCTGAAACACTCCTTTATATACGGAAAGCCGGTGCTTGACTTGGGGCATCCAGCAGTTCTTTCAATTGGTCGTCCACTTTCAGAACCGTAATCGAACATCCGGCCATTTCAAGAGACGTCATATATTCTCCTACGAACGTATGAGAAACGGTGACACTCTTCTCGGCCAGCAGTTCATGCACTTTACGGTTCACGATGTAAAGTTCCATTTCCGGTGTCGCTCCCATGCCGTTCACCATGACGGCGACTTCGTCGTTTCCGTTCAATTCGAGTTCAGGAAGAATGCGCTCGACCATCTCGTCTGTGATCTCGTCTGCGGATACGAGAGGCTTTTTCTCTATGCCCGGTTCGCCGTGGATTCCGATTCCCATTTCGATTTCCTTATCGCCGAGTTCGAAGCTTTCTTCCCCTGAAGACGGCATGATACATGGACTTAGTGCGACACCCATCGTGCGTACGTGTTGAACCACTTTTTCTGCCGTCTGTTTCACTTCTTCAAGTGATGCTCCCGTCTCAGCCATTGCGCCTGCCAATTTATGAACGAAAACCGTTCCTGCCACTCCACGCCGTCCTGTAGTAAAAGAACTGTCTTCTACGGCAACATCGTCATTAACAACGACTTGATCCACTTGAATCCCTTCTGCTTCGGCGAGTTCAGCAGCCATTTCAAAGTTCATCACATCACCGGTGTAGTTTTTAATAACAAGCAGCACGCCTTTTCCGCTGTCTACAGCTTTGATCGCTTCGAAGACCTGGTCAGGGGTGGGCGATGTAAAAACTTCACCGGAGACAGCTGCATCCAGCATGCCTTCCCCGACATACCCGGCGTGGGCCGGCTCATGTCCGCTTCCGCCTCCACTGACAATACCGACTTTCCCGGAAACGGGCGCATTTTTCCTCGCAACAACAGTTGTATTCTCCACCCTTTTCACAGAAGAAGAATGAGCAGCGACAAATCCATCAAGCATTTCTGTAATCACAAGATTTGGATCGTTGATTAATTTTTTCATCGATTTTCCCCTCGCTTTATAAGAATGGGCACCTCTGATAATCAGAGGTACCCTTCATTTGATTACTTGAATTTACGAGTCGCTTCTACAGCTTTCTTCCATCCGCTGTAAAGCTCCTCCTGTTCATCTGCATCCATCTGACCTGTAAAGGTACGGTCGTTTTCAGAATGCTGCTTGATCTCTTCTTTGTCTTTCCAGTAGCCAACAGCCAGACCTGCCAGGAAGGCAGCACCAAGAGCGGTCGTTTCCTGGACGATTGGACGCTCAACCGGTACACCAAGGATGTCACTTTGGAACTGCATCAGGAAGTCATTCTTCACAGCTCCACCATCGACACGCAGAGATTTCAAATCAATGCCGGAGTCAGCAATCATCGCATCCAGAACATCTTTCGTCTGATAAGCGAGAGACTCAAGTGTGGCACGGATGAAGTGGGCTTTTGTCGTTCCACGTGTCAATCCGAACATGGCACCACGGGCATCACTATCCCAGTAAGGTGTTCCAAGACCAACGAAGGCGGGTACAAGATAAACACCGTCGGAAGATTCTACAGACGTTGCATACCCTTCGGATTCCGGAGCGCTTTCAATCATTTTCAGGCCGTCACGAAGCCACTGAATCGCAGATCCGGCAACGAAAATACTTCCTTCAAGCGCGTATTCCACCTTACCATCAAGGCCCCAGGCAAGCGTTGTCAAAAGACCGTGCTCAGAAGCAACGCCTTCTTCACCTGTATTCATCAACATGAAGCAGCCCGTACCGTAAGTATTTTTGGCCATGCCTTTTTCAAAGCAGGCTTGTCCGAATAATGCTGCCTGCTGATCTCCAGCTATACCGGCAATTGGAACCTCGTGACCGAAGAAGTGATAATCAACCGTCTGCGCATACACTTCGGAAGAAGGCTTCACTTCCGGCAGCATGGATTTTGGTACTCCAAGGATGTCCAGCAGTTCGTCGTCCCACTGCAGGTCATAGATGTTGTACATCAATGTACGGGAAGCGTTGGAATAATCGGTAATATGCGTTTTTCCACCGGAAAGCTTATAAACAAGCCATGTGTCGATCGTCCCGAACATGAGATCGCCGTTTTCCGCTTTTTCTTTTGCTCCGTCGACATGATCAAGAATCCACTTCACTTTCGTTCCAGAGAAGTACGGGTCAAGCAGAAGACCCGTTTTACTGCGGAACAGCTCATTATGACCGGCTGCACGAAGCTCTTTACAGATGCCTTCGGTCTGACGGGACTGCCAGACAACCGCATGATAGATCGGCTTCCCGGTATTCCGGTCCCACACCACTGCCGTTTCACGCTGGTTGGTAATGCCGATTCCGGCAATCTGTGACGGCTCAACATCCGCTTTTCTCAAAACATCCGCGATACAGGCGAGGACAGATGTCCAGATTTCATTCGCATCATGCTCTACCCAGCCCGGCTTCGGAAAGAATTGTTCAAATTCCTTCTGTCCCGTTTCGACGATATTTCCCGCTTTGTTAAAAAGAATGGCTCTTGAGCTTGTTGTTCCCTGATCAATGGATAAGATATACTGTTCTGACATTCAAACCCTCTCCTTTTCGTTTCAGCTGATTTTTTCTTCTACTTGATTACCTAATGTCTTCCCCTTTTTAATCTCTGCATTAGCTGCTCCAATCAGGATGACCGCCATCACGACAGACATCAGCCAGAAGCCCGCAGAGAAATCAGACATAAACATGGCCCGGTAGAATAGTGCACCATAGATACCGCCTAAAATCGGTCCGACAACCGGTATCCAGGAGTAACCCCAGTCTGATCCGCCTTTTCCAGGAATCGGAAGCAGTGCATGGGCAATACGGGGGCCAAGGTCACGGGCAGGGTTGATCGCATACCCTGTCGCTCCACCAAGCGACATACCGATCGCGATGATCAACGCACCTACAATCAGTGGATTCAATCCTTCTGTAAATTCGTTGGCACCGATAAATAAAAGACCCATAATAAGGACAAATGTTCCAATAATTTCACTTACAAGGTTGGAAAAAGGACTGCGTACGGCTGGATCAGTAGCAAACACCGCCAGTTTGGCTCCCTGATCTTTCGTTTCTCTCCAGTGTGGCAGGTAGTTCAGGAATACGACAGCCGCCCCGATCATAGCTCCGATCATTTGAGCAGATACATAAAGGGGAACCTTCGTCCAAGGAAACTCACCAATCACTGCGAAGCTGATCGTTACAGCCGGGTTGATGTGAGCCCCTGTAAAGCTGCCGACGGCGTAAACGCCCATCGTAACAGCCAGACCCCAGGCAATGGTTATGACGACCCAGCCTGACCCTTCTGCTTTTGTATTCTTAAGAACGACCCCTCCAACAACACCGCCACCAAAGATGATCAGAATCATCGTTCCAATCAGTTCAGCTAAGAATTCGGACATGTTGTTCACCTCTTCTTTCTCAATTTTCAAGGGGCATGTGTCCAAAAAAAGACCCGCACTAAGGTGCATACGAATGAGGCTGTATGCAAAATAGTGTGGGTCTCCATATCTCCGCCACATGCTTAACTTGTTACTAATACTATAGCGCTTTCTGAAAACGCTGTCAACATATATTCACAAAAAACAACATAGATTGATAGGATTTTGGTCGGAGGAATCAGGAACATTGTACTACAATTTTTACCATGGAAATATAATGAATGTAATGCCGGTACAGAGGGTGCTTCCGCATAGATAGAAACTACGTGATTTCGGTACCTTCCGCCCCTTTCCTTTCCGCGTAAGAACGTCCAGGCACCTCAGGAAAACCATACGAAGGTATCCTGGCCGTTCGTTTTTTTTAAAGAGGAAAACGAGCTATGCGGTTCCGAATCTAAAAAATCCCTTTTTTTACGTATGTTCAAACAGAGGACCGCTCTCTATTTGGCTGGGCACGTGGAGCGTTCGGTGGTGACGCCTGCGGGAACAACAAGAACTGAAGATCCACTGATAAGCACGACGTGACCATTCACGCGCAGCATGAGCAGATCTACGGGACCACAAGTAGTTTTTACTATTTAAAGAACCCTCCAATATGGAGGGCTCTTCCCAAGCAGCTTATTTGGTAACTTTGTTCTGTAGATCTTCCTTCGCTTCTGGTCCAACAGCAGCATCGCCGCCGAGAACAGTTACAGAAGAGATATCATGGGTATACACATACTTCGTTAAGTACGCATCCACTTCTTTCGGAAGATCATCAGGCTGAACGAGCAGAAGCATACCATCTTTACCTGTTACAAGCGGTGCAGATGCAAGAGCATCTGGATAGTTACGTCCGCTTGCAGCAAATAGGTTCGTTGCATTCGGCTCGAACTCTTCCAAAATGCTGACGAGCGTGCCATAACGGTTCGCACCGGACAGGCGCTCCACAGAAACGGCAACTTCTTTCGCCTGGTCAGCGACCTCATCAGAGATGACGCCTGTTCCACCAACCACATAAACGTCTTCGTTTTCAAGGACAGCCAGAGCTTCGTCGGATAGATCCTTGCCGTTTGTCAATACAATCGGCATGCCCTCGGCACCTGCGATGGAAGCGGCACTCAACGCATCCGCATAGTTTTTACCTGTCGCAAGGAATACACCATTTCCTTCAAAATCAAAGTCGTTCTGCAGTTTTTCTACGATCTCAAGGTTTGTGCTGTAACGAGTATCACCGGAAACACGCTCAATTTGATCAGAGGCAATGCTGATCGTATTCAACTGAGCGAAGACATCAGGAGAAACGACGCCTTCTCCACCGACAAGATAGACGTTTTCAGCACCAAGGCGCTCAATTTCTTTCAACGCTTCCTTGCTCAGCTTCCCATCTCTGTTTACTGGGATGACCGGCGCTTCTGCTGCAGAAGCCATTGGTCCAGCAGACAAGGCATCCGGGAAGTTATAAGCCGTCGTTACTACAACGGTATCCGCACCACCATCCGGGTAAAGGTCCTGGGAAATTTCAAGCGCTGTACCTTCACGCGTTTTACCGGAAAGGACATGGACGACGTCTGCATCCGTTGTAACTGGTACTAAGTCCAGCACTTCATCTGTATCGGCATCCACCATGTACAGACCAGCGTAGCCTTTGATCGGCTGTTCTGGAGTCGTGATGGAAAGAGGAACGTCTACAGTTTCACCGACGCCAAGTTTAGTAGCTTTAGCATCTGTAGTAACAGAACCTTCGCCTTTTTCATCAGAATCATAGGATAGAAGCTTCTCTTCGGTCATGTTCAGCGTGTAATCGACGGAAGCTGAACCCGTACCGAAGTAATCCACAGCAATCTGATAGTTTCCATCAGGAAGACCTGTTACAGTGAAAGCTTCATCATTGGAGCTGGAGGCACTGGATGCGACTTCATCTCCATCTTCGTTGAATAGGAACAGATCCAGATCAACCGGCTCAGCTGGAGCCACATCTACGCTCAAGGAGACATTGTTCTTGATTTCAACATCAATCAAATCTCCATCGTTCGGAATTTCGTCGACTTCCTGAGTGACTGTTCCTTCGATGGTTTTGTTAATAGGGCCGCTGAAGCCTATCGTTTCAAACTTCACGTTTGCCGCTTCTTTCATGTAGTTGGTAAAGGATACTTCTTTTTCGAAGGTTTCAGATGATCCGACTTTACCAAGATCGATGCTGCCCGGCTCACTGACAATATCCTGGGCGACAGCATCTAAGGTGTACTTGTTCATTTCTTTACCTTCTTGAGGAGCAATCGTTCCATAAACATGAACTTCCCATATGCCGGCCTTCGGAGATGGAACAACAACATCTTCGACATCAATGCCGTCGTAGCCGGCATATCCGACAAAATCATTCACCTGTGTGCCATCTGGATTAAACACAAGCATACGGACACGGCCTTGGAACTCTCCGCTTTCCTTCAGAGCGTTCAAGGAGAAGCGCAGTTCACTAACACCGGAATCAACGTCGAAGGTGTAGCCTTTTGTCTGGGAAGACTGCACTTCGTCTGTCGTTCTGAAGCGGTGTTTGTTTTCTTTCGTGAACTCATAGCCAGTGATGATCGTCTGGGCACTTCTGGCTTCGACATAAGGTGTAGAAGCATCATCAATGATTAAGTTCCCTGCGTTCACACCTGTTTCAAGCTTGGATGCATCATACTCGACATCGATATACTCATATTCGCCTGCACCGAGTTTGACTTCATCAACCGATGGTGTAAACCAGTCATGGGAGGCGGAAATACCAAGAGTCTTGGCTTGATCAGAAGTGTTTTCAATCAACACTTCCACGGTTTCTGGAATGTCCTTGTTACGCACATACAATCCAGGTCCGCCGGAAATTTTTTCACCGTGGAAGACGGTTACATCGACATTTTCCACTTCATTGACAAAATTATCTCTCATGTACTCGTAGGCAGCTGGAACATTGATCAGCCCCTGACCTTCCTGAGCACGGTTGTAACCGTCCAGTTTATCCGCTGTCTGCACGAGTGCTTCGCGGGCCAGTTCATAATCAAATGGCAGACGGTCTTTTTCTGCAGCTGATTTAAGCAATGCTACAGCCCCGGCTACATGCGGCGCGGACATACTCGTTCCTTGGAGGACATCATATGCATGGCCTTCTGGGAACTGGTGGACAGGCTGAGCTGCATACGCAGAACCAGGCGCTACGATATCCGGCTTCTGGTCTCCGGCTTCATTCGGTCCTACAGAGGAGAAGTACCAGAGGCCATCCCCTTTAAGCGGATTACCGTCTTCATCTTTACCGTAAGGGTAGGCACCGTATTCCTTCGCCCACATCTGCTCATCAATATGTGCACCAACAGAAATGACGCTGGCTACGTCCCCAGGTGAACCGACCGTATCAATTCCTGGTCCGCTGTTCCCTGCAGATGTAACAAAAACGATATCGTATTGATCGCTGAGCAGTGTCATCAACTCGCCGTAACTTCCGCCGCCATCATTCAAGTCCGGCAGAGAGCCAAGGCTTAAGTTGGCAACATCGACACCGTATCCACCTTTAGATTCAGGCAGGGCAGCGTCAATCATCGCGCGTTGAATACTCCACGTATAAGCTCCGCCTTCTTCTTTGAACACACGAAGACCGACAAGCTCAGCTTCCGGAGCTACACCTTCACCGGCTATCGCTCCTGTAGCGTTGGATTTCAGAGGTCCATTAGCTGCAGAAATTCCGGCAACGTGGGAACCGTGACCGTTGAAGTCTGTAAACAAGTTGACCTTCTTCACAGCATCGAATTCCTGAGTTTCATTGTTTAATAGTTTTTGCTCTTCCAAATTGTTCACACGGAAGTTGGCACCGGCTACATCATCCGTAGGGTCGATATCAAAAGTACCCGTTTCGCCTTCTTTGTAGGCTGTCTCATCTGTGAAGTCAGAATCAAAGTCTGTATCCACATAGACTTCATCCCCTGCTAGAAGGACAGGGAACCAGTCGCCGAAGGTTTCTCCAGACTCACCATCGCCATTAAGGTCGGCCTTGGCTTCGAACCAGGTTTCTCCGTAATACAACTTGTCATCGGGAGAGTCGATCCCCTCGGTCTTGAAAATGCCTTCGTAAATCGTGTCCCCTTCTTCAAACTCATCAAAGAATGGTACATCCCCTTCCGCCAGATAATTGGCGTTCTGACCCGTATATTCCTTGTAGCTGGAATAACGCTCCTCAGCGGCGTAAGGACGGTCTATGAATTCATTGGAAATCGTATAGTCTCTGACGTCTGTAATGTGGGAATCCCCATATTTTCTCGTTTCCTCAAATACTTCCTCAGAAGTTTCATCTGCATCTTCATCAACTTCCGGAAGATTTGTGAAAGATTCGTGTCCTGGGTCTGGACCAGAGTCGATGATTCCAATACGGACACCTTCACCGCTGAATTTATCGTGGAAACCATCAACGCCTGTAGATGGATGGGTCTCCACCTGATCCGGGTCAACAACTGCATCTTTATCCACCTGGTCCTGGCCGTCCGTATTCAATTCATCAGGATTGACCGGTGCAAGTTCAAGCTCCTGGTTCTCCCCAACAGTACGAACCGAATCAAGCTTTACGATATCCAGAATTTTATTGGTCGGAACTTCAGCCAGATAGCCGTAGTTTTTATGGTTTTGGATGACCTTGACACCCAGCTTCTCCAACTGTTTTGTCGCATCCGTTTTCCCGTCACCGATAATGACCAGTTCTTGTTTTGATTCTGAGCTGTTAGCGAGGGAAACGACTTCATCATAATTCATTAACGTATTAAAAGACTTCGCCGCTTTTGTTTCTGCCTGAACTCCTGTTGTTCCATATGTACCAATCCCTGCAAACGAAGACGCCACAATAGCCGCACTGGCTAACACCGATAATGCCTTCTTCTTCACATTCTTTTTATTTTTCTCAGCCACCAAAGTAAATGACCTCCCTATGATATTGGTCCAACAATGAGAATTTCTATGCCTCCTTTTTTTTCATAAATATTTCAAAATATTACAAATTAGATTGTACGTTATCCTCTGAATATCGTCAATGAATATTCGCTCAATTTAGAATATTTGAGACAAATAAAAAACCCGGTGATTTCACCGGGTTCAGCCATTCTTCCTATGAAAAATCATGCACATGAACGAGAAGTGTTAAATAAGGTGCGAAATGAATAGAGGCGTGGTTCCCTCTTCTTTTTGAAAACCAAGTTTTCCATAAAACTCCACCACGTCCGGATAGGCGATCAGCACCTTCGTCCGGTATGTTTTGTATCGATCCAGCATGTGGTCCATCATGACTTTCCCAATACCTCTGCCCTGGTACTCCGGGTCGATCAGCATGTAATGAAAATAAACGGTCAATACACCATCAGACAACGCATTCACTAAACCAATCAACCGTCTGCCGTCCCAAGCTGTCATCACGGAATGTGATCCTTGAATAGCTTGTAGCAGTTCATCAGGATAGCTGCCTGAATCCCATTCCACAGAGTGAAATAACATCTGTAGATCATCCCGGGTGATGTCCTCTGTCGTTGAAGCATAGGAAATTGCCATACAAAACCTCCTTTCCTTAAGATTTCTGAATCCCCTCTCGCACCTTTGTCCTATGAAAGACTCTGCAGAAGAAGCATATATCTCCATAGAGAAAACCGACTTTCTTCCTATTATTAATTACCGGTAAAAAATATCATCTATTTCCCACGCATGCTCTGGAGGTACAGGCTGGGTTCCTCCAATCAAGTAATAACTGGAACGTTCATCGAACCGCCGGATGCTTTCAGCTGTTACAGGTGCATACCTTTCGTTCGTCAAAATAACCGGGCTTCCCGTTTTCACGGCCAGAGGAGCAGCTGCCATCGCGTCTGGGAAGTTCTGTCCAGTTGTAAAATAGAGCGTACCGGCAGAAGGAGAGCCAAAGGTCTGATGCATCGCCTTATTCGTCTCATATCGGTTTTTCCCTGAAACCCTTAGTGGATTGGCATCGGGAAGCGCTGTAGCGACCTTTTCAGAAATTGGCTGGGTTCCTCCGACAATATAATTCTTGGTAATGCCTTCTTCTTCCATATATGCTTGGACAGCTTCTGGAATTTCACCCTGCTTCACATATAAAATCGGATACTGCTTTACTCCGCTGTACGCCGATGCCGATAAAGCATCAGGGAATTCCTGACCTGAAACAACGAATCCTTTATTTGTATCGTAAGGAATGGATTCGTTCACAGCTACAGCGGTCTCATACCTGTCCGCTCCCTTAATCCTGTGGACATCATAGCCGGATCTTTTAACATCGTCCGCCACTCCAGAAGGAACCGCCACTTCTCCTCCGATAATGATGACGTCGGTCGCGTCCAGCCGCTTCAATTCATCTTTAATCGACTGGGAGAGTTCACTCCGGCGTTCTAACAGAACAGGGCTGTCTAGATAAGAAGCAAGCGGTGATGCAGCCAGACTATCAGGAAAATCCTTTCCTGTAGCCAAAATCACGAATTTCCCTTGTTCTTTTTTTCCGTCAATGGTCAACGTCTCTTCCTGTAGAGCGTCCCATCCTTTTTCAGAAATGGCTGTCGACGTTTCAACGGATGTGGCTCCGGATATCCGCTGGTAATCCCGAACCTGGTCAAGCGTTTTCTTTGCGTCAATCATCCCCTCTCCCAGTTCATACGTACTGGAAACAGGTTCTGCTGCATTCACAATCAACCGCTGCACCTGCCCCGCCTTTAAAAAAGGAGCGTGGTTTTCAACTAATGCAGCAAGGCCACTCACATGACCGGAGGACATGCTTGTTCCTCCCATGCTCATATACCCATTTTCCAGGTAGGTACTAAAAAGGCCTGTTCCCGGAGTGATGACATCAACTTCAGGGCCATAATTGGAAAAAGAAGCTTTTTCTTTTTCTCCCAGATCATAACTTCCGACAGAAATTACCGGATCCAAAGCAGCCGGGTACAAGGCTTTTTCCCGATCATCATTCCCAGCGGCAGCCACGACGAGGACGCCTTCCTGTTCAGCAAATTCAACAGCATCGGCCAGTGCTGTCCGGTATACATACGTTCCAAGGCTTAAGTTGATGATATCTACGCCCTGTTCTACCGCATAATCAATACCTTCAATCACGTCGGACAAATTCCCGGACTTAGCCTCCATCACTTTTACGGGCATCATCTGCACATCTCCCGTGGATAAGGATGAAACGCCGAGGTTATTATTTGTAACCGCACCAATCAAACCGGCGACATGAGTTCCATGCCCAAAGGTATCTTCCGGTTTCTCTGATGGTTCGAGAATATTTGTCCCCTCGACTAATCTCCCCTGCAGGTCGGGATGCTTGAGACTCACTCCGGAATCAATGACCGCAACAACGGGATCCTTTCCTCTAACCTTTTCATAGGCCGACCAGGCTTCTTCGACATTCATAGCATCAAAAGTCTCTTTCTGATTAAGGTAATAAGGGTCGTGGGGGATTTCCCCCTGGGCATACACTTTTACATCTGTTTCGATGTATTCCACCTCAGGATCCTTCGACAGTTCCTTTTGTTTCTGAGCAACTTTTTCTTTATCAACTGGTACTACATCCACCGGGAAAGACTTTTCCCCTGACTGTGAGGTGACGTTATCTTTGTATTTTACGATCAGGTGAACCTGTTCTCCCTCCTCAGCATGGATCGCTGGAATCATTAAACTGAACATCACAAAGAAGGCTGCAGCAGCAATTATCGATCGTACGAAGTTCCCGTTCATATATGTACTCCTTTTTATGTAGTAGAGAATACGGGACTGGTTTTAGTCCGATGCCCGGATCCTCCTTTTAGTTTACATGGGGCTGCAGGTTTTTTAAATATTGACTTTATACCCGGCCTGAATGACCCTGACGTTTATCAAGCATAAAGAAAACGCTGGGAATGACCCTGACGTTTATCAAGCATAAAGAAAACGCTGGACCTGAGGCATCCAGCGCTTACGATTGAAATGGGAAGATCCCAAGTGTCTTTTTCGTTTTCATCCGTTCCGGTGGGTCTGTATAAACCATCTCTCCATCCAGGAGCACATGCGCATTCTCCATAAACTGGTACATCACATCAGATCCAAAAGTTTTTTGAATCTTATCATAGGCCTGCCTTAAGAAAGAGCCTTTTTTCTTATCATCCACAGCATGGGAAGCAACCACATGCGCCAGGTTATGACGGATCATCTGCAGCGCGAGCTTTTGGGATGGTTTTCCCTGTTTATTCGCTAAGCTAGCCGCTGAAATCTGAGTAACGGCACCATTTTTGACAAATTGGTACAACAGATCCGGCTGCTGCTGGAACACCTGATTCTGTTCTGGGTGCACGATGACAGGAATAAACCCTTCCATCTGCATGTCATACAGGACCTGCTTGGCATAATGTGGGATGTCCTTGTTAGAGAACACCACGTAAATGTATGGGGTCTTCTCATTCATCGGTATAATGTAACCATTTTTAAGATCATCGACAAGTTCACCGTAGATCTTCACTTCATGTCCTGGGAGGATATTCACCTCAATGCCTTGTTCAAACAGTTCCCTGTTTAACTCTTCACATTGGTTTTTCACTTCTCTTGGATTCCGCTCAGGTTGAAACCGCGGAGCGGCTACAATGGTTTCCACACCCTGTTCAGCAGCTTTTTGTGCCATCGCCAGGCTCCCGTGCATCGACTCAGGCCCCTCTCCTGTTCCAGGAAGGATTTTGCAGTTCAAATCAATCATACCTCTCACCTCTCTGCGTTTTATAGAAAAATCATTCTTTAAAGGAAACAAGTGGATAAAAAATAAAAGAAGCTGGAGGCTTCCAATATCGTTCATTATTGAGAACTATACCCAGTATAATATAGAAGAACCATTGTTATAAAGTGGTATATTCCTCCATTTTAAATCCTTTAGAAACTTTATAAGCCATTTATTGCTAATTAAGTTTCATTATCTTTATATTACTTAATATATCTTCTATTTTTGGTTTACAAAGGAATGTTTACCACATTATGACTCTCAAATAATTTCACATATATACATAATAAAGAACATTCACTCCCCTTTATCAGCTGTTGAACGACTTAAAAATACGGGGTGGATGTATAAGCGTAAAACAAGAATAGGAGGATAAACTTCTTTATAATAGATAACAGAGAAGTTCATATTGAAAGGAAAGTCATAGAATGAAACCAAAATGGAAACAACTCATCACCCTCATCCGCACCACCCAGCCCCCCAGGCTGTTATTCAGCATCGGAATAGGGCTCAGTCTGCTGACCACGATGGCAAGCCTCGCCATTCCCCTGCTCGCCAGCCGGCTGATCGATAACTTTGATGTAAGTCAGCTGAGTACAGCCGTCATCATCGGCATCATTGCTGCTTTCTTCATCCAGGCTCTGGCCGGCGGCGTCTCTGTTTATGTGCTGGCAAAAGTGGGGCAGCACATCATTGCTTCGCTTCGTGAGCGATTGTGGAAAAAACTGCTTGTGCTCCCCGTCAGCTATTATGATGAACATGAAACCGGGGATGCGGTCAGCCGGATGACCAACGATACGGGTGTCATAAAAAATCTGATTACCGAGCATTTCACCGGCTTTATTACAGGTGTGATTTCCGTCGTTGGCGCTATCATTATTTTGTTTTACCTGGACTGGCCTCTGACCCTTGTTATGTTTTCCATTATTCCGTTATCCCTGCTGTTTCTGATCCCTGTCGGACGGAAAATGGCCGAGATTTCACGGAACCTGCAGGCAGAGACCGCCGGCTTTTCCGCTCACCTCACTCGGGTGATTTCTGAAATCAGACTCGTGAAAGCATCCAACGCAGAAACGATGGAGTGGGACAACGGCCGGAGAGATATACGGAAGCTTTACCGTCTCGGCGTTCGTGAGGGTGTTATTCAGGCTCTGATGTCCCCTCTTGTGTCCTCCTTAATTATTGTCGTGCTTGTTTTGATTATCGGATTTGGCGGCATAAGAGTGAGTTCGGGAGCAATGACAGCTGGTGAACTGGCTGCCTTTTTCATCTACCTGTTTCAGATTATTATGCCGATCACCCAGATGGTCGTGTTTGTGACCCAGTTCCAGAAAACGATTGGGGCGACAGAGAAAGTGCTGACCATTCTTGAGCTGGATGAGGAAGAGCTGGAAAAAGGAACAGGAAACGTACCTGACCACCAGAACCTGGCTGTCCGTCATGTATCGTTTCACTACCAGCCGGATGAACCGATTTTAAAAGAGGTTTCCTTCACTGCTGAAAAAGGACAGGTCACCGCTGTTGTCGGTCCCAGTGGAAGTGGGAAAACGACCATGTTTTCATTGATTGAGCAATTTTACAAGCCAGCGTCCGGGCAAATCCTTTACGGAAGCGAACCGATCAGCCATTATGCACTAAAATCGTGGAGAAAAAAACTAGGCTATGTATCCCAGGACAGTCCGATTTATGCAGGGACCATTATGGAGAACCTCACCTATGGATTAGAGGACGAAGTGACACGGGAGAAAGTGATCCAGGCCGCTGAAATGGCTTATGCCCATCCTTTTATCAACGAACTCGCCAATGGATATGAAACAGAAGTCGGAGAGCGGGGAATTAAACTATCAGGAGGACAGCGGCAGCGGATCGCTATTGCACGCGCCCTGCTGAGAGATCCGGAGATTCTGATGCTTGATGAAGCCACCTCCAGCCTGGATAGTCAGTCAGAAGTTGTGGTTCAGCACGCGTTGAAGAATTTGATGAAGGGCCGGACAACGCTTGTCATTGCACACCGGTTATCGACCATTGTCGATGCCGATCGGATTGTTTTTTTGGAAAAAGGAGAGGTTACAGGTATAGGCAGTCATGATGAGCTCTTCGCCACTCATACACTCTATCAGGATTTTGCCCGCCATCAGCTGCGCATCGAAGGATAAACTTTTCCAGCGAGTATGCGGCATGTGACCATCCTGAAAAAACGCACAGACTTATTTCAGCACATATCCTATTTTCACGATAAAAAAGCGCCCCTGATAGGGACGCTTTTTTTATGATTGGTATCCCTGAATCTGTGAACGGACTTTATCCACTTCATCATCTGAAACCAGCAGATAATAGATGCCGTCTATTCTTGTACCACTTCCGGTCATCTGATAGGTTGTCATGTTTTTGCGGGCGCTGCCGTAATTCAACATCAGATCCTTCATAACTGTAAAGTCCATATTGGTCGTAACATTCCCACCAAGCACATCAAGCATGTCCCCGATTTTATTGACGGAGCCAAAGCTTGCTCCTTTTTCAATCACACCTTGGATGACTTCGCGCTGACGTTCGTTACGTCCAGCATCCCCTTGAGGATCCTCATATCTCATGCGGACGTACCCGAGGGTCTCTTCGCCGTTCAGATTCAGTTCTCCCTTTTTATAGTGGTAGCCGTTGCTCCCCTGCCAATCAAGGGAATTCTGGACAGTAATGCCGCCTACAGCATCGACCATTTCAGCAAGGCCTTCCATATTCATCCGAACATAATAATCCAGATCGATGTCGAGGAAATTCTCCACGGTCTGAATCGCCATATCCGTCCCGCCAAAAGCGTAGGCGTGGTTGATTTTATCCTGCTCTCCATTATGACTGGAGTCCCCGACCATCTCTGTCCGCGTATCTCTTGGAATACTGACAATCTGGCTTCGGTTATGATCCGGATCAAGAGAGAGCACCATTAAAGCGTCGGACCGACCGGAATCATTAGAGCGTTCATCTACTCCGAGCAGAAGGATATTCAACGGCTCTTTATCCCGGACTTTCTTTTCCGTCAACTCATGATCAATCGATGCGACCTCTTCATTCATTTTTTTATCGACCGTCGCTTTGGCACCATTATAGACCGTAAATAGATAAATCCCTCCAGCTGCGATAAGGATACTGACAAACAGCAGGGGAATCTTCCACCAACGGCCTCTCTTTTTCTTTTTCTCTTGTAAACGGCTCATTCTCGTTCCTCCAATTTTTTCAAGCAATCTATCAACCATTATATAAAAAATCTACCAATTATGACAATTGATTTTTGTATAAAACTTCCGCTTTCCACCGAAACTGACAGCTATAGGAGTTGATCTTATGGTGAAAAAAATGACGGTGATTCTTCTTCCCCTTCTATATATGGCTGTCATATGGCTGCAGTCCAGCTACCCGATTACAGTAGTGAAAGAGTGGATCCTGATATGGCTGTAACCTTAGGGGCATGTCTTGAAGCCATGCATTTGATAGAGTTCGCCCTGTTATATGGGTTGATCATCACAGCTTTGTGCGTTCATGGGAAATTGACCCAAGGGACAAGTGTCGCTGCCGGTATATTCAGCATGATGTACGGGGTCGTAGACGAGTGTCACCAATGGTTCACCCCCGGCCGGTCGTTTTCCGTGATCGACATCGCTAAAGACTGGACCGGTGTCCTTTTCATGATGGCCGTGGTCCACTGGAAGCTGCGGAAGTCCACGTTCCATAAAAAAAGACCGCGCAGGGAAGCGCGGTCCTCCTAGCATTCAGTTGATCCTTTTAGCGCCGTAATATTTAGGGGCCCAGTAGCTGTTGGAATGCATGTTCGTGACTCTCACACCATCCGATAACGTCACATGGACCACCTGGCCGTTCCCGATATATATTGCAGGGTTCAAGTAGCTGGCCTGAAAGAACACGATGTCCCCAGGCTGTAAATCTTCCTTCGCTACTTCTGTCCCAGTATTCCATTGGTCGTCCGCATAACGCGGCAGAGAAATCCCCGCTCCCTGCTGGAACGCGTATTGAACGAATCCTGCCGTATCAAACCCGTCCGGCGTGGTCCCTCCGGACTGATAAGAAACTTCTCCGATGAATTGGGTCGCTTCGGAAACGACCGGATGTTCTTTCGGAATCTGCAGACCGTCAAACCGTTTTACACCGGTGAACTTTTCCTGCCAGTACGATTCGCTCAAGTAGGAAATGGTCACCTGTTCTGAGCGGGAGGCGTGAATAAACTGCCCGTCTCCGACATAAATCCCGTTGTGAGAAATGCCTTCTCTGTACGTGTCACTGAAAAAGACGACGTCCCCCGGCTGGATATCAGCAAGGTCCACGTCTTCGCCTACCTGCCACTGCTGATCCGTGGAACGAGGCAGGAAGATCTGCCTGGCCTTTTCAAAAACATGCCGCGTGAAGGCGGAACAGTCAAAGCCTGTTTCCGGTGATTCACCCCCAAAGACATAAGGGACACCTAAGTATTTCAAGGCCTCTGCTACGAGATCATGATCTTCAGCGATTTGAGGACCTTCTGTAATTCTGCGGGCTTCCATAAAATTGCCGCTCCAATAGCTGCTTCCTTCAAATGCGGTCACTTCTACACCACTGGATAAGGTAGGGTGGACGATTTGATCACGGCCTACATAAATCGCGGCATGAGATGGAGCACTTCCATCCTTGCTGAAGAAGAGGACGTCACCTTCCTGGATTGATTCCCGGGACACTGGCTCTCCCATCCCAATCTGTTGGGACAACGTCCGAGGCATTTCAAAATTCAGCACACTCTGGATCACATACTGCACAAACCCCGAACTGTCAAAACCATCCGGCTGCTCTCCACCGTAGACATAAGGCGCGCCTACATGTGTTAAGGCCTCCACGGCAACCGGATGAGAAGCTGAAACAGAAGACCCGGCCGGTTCTTCATTCACCCGCACGGCTTTCGTATAACGGGAAGACCAATAGCTGCTGTTCTCATAATTGATGACTTCAATGCCTTTGGATGCTGAGGCGTGGATCATCGTTTGATTTCCCGCATAGATACCGACATGGGTCACACCGCTCGACTCATCTTTACTAAAGAAGAGCAGATCCCCTGATTGAAGCTCATTGTTCTGTACAGAAGCTCCGAACGCCGCCTGATCGCGGACGGTCCTCGGCAGATCTATGCCGGCCCCTTCCTGGTATACATACTGGCTGAACCCTGAGCTGTCGAATCCTTCGGCAGGAGATTCACCACCGTATTGATAAGGAACACCTACATGCTTCTCAGCTTCTTCCACAACGGACGTCAGAGCGGCATCCACAGGCTTTTCCTCCAACAATAAAACCGTACAAACCAGCAACGTCAACACTCCATAATAAAATCGTTTCACCATCACTTCTCCTCTGCTTTATAAATAAGCTCAAAAAAATAAGACTGCAGTCCTAATATCGGACGGCAGTCTTCATTTGTTTACATTATTCGCTGTCTTTCACCTGCCAGGCTCCATCACGGCGGTCATCTTTCCCGCCGTACATCGTGTTGTTGACCTTATCAACAACGAGCGCCTGCACTCCGCCGTAATAGAAAGCAGAGTCTTCCAGGTATACGGTATATCCTCGTTCTTCCAGTTCCTGCCTTACAGCAGGATCAAAATCTTCTTCTACGAATAGATTGTCATCCTCGATGTAAAAACGCGGAGCCGCAATCGCTTCTTCAATCGGTACATCGAACAGGAGATTACGGGTCAGCACCTGTGTCAGCACCTGCGGAATCCGTTTCCCTCCCGGTGTACCAATGCCGATTTTTTTCTCGTCACTCGTTAGAATCGTCGGTGAAGTAAAACTGCGCGGACGTTTACCCGGCTCCTTATCATTCGGTTTCAACCCGGTCAAACTGAAATTTCTCATCGTATCATTCAGGAAGATTCCAGCAACGTTCTTCCCGGATCCAAAGAAGTTACTCAAGGAGTGCGTCGCTGTCACCATCATGCCGTCTTTATCAACAATGACGAAGTGGGTCGTGTTATCATCATCTTCGATATCAGCAATCGAATCATCGACTTCGTAGTTCTCCGATAATTTATCCATGGAAATCGTAGAAGCCATTTCCTCGGAGTATTCCTTCGTCATGATCTTATCCGTTTCGATCTTATGGAAATCAGGGTCAGCGATTTCACTCAGGCGATCATCATAGGTCCGTTTAGAAATTTCACCGATCAAGTGGATGAAATCCGAAGAGGTTCCCTGTGAACTTTTAATATCAAGCATTTCAGCCATCTGCAGGGATTGAATGGTCGTTGCCCCTGCAAGAGGCGGCGGAGACGCATACACATCGAATCCGGCAAATTCCCCTTGGACCGGTTCGCTCTCGACAACTTCATAAGCGCCGAAGTCGCTGACTTCCACTCCGTTGACTTCTGCGGCAATCTGCTCCGCAATTTCACCAGAGTAAAGAACGGAAGACCCCTGCTCCTGGATTTTACGGAGCGTTTCGGCCAGTTCCGGTTGTTTCAGTGTCTGGTTCGGCTCAACCGGCTGCCCTTGTGGATAAAAGTTCTGAAGCTGACTCATATTCATTCGGTAAGCCGCTCCCTGCAGACGATCTGTCAAGTGCTTGTCCGTTGTAAAGCCTTCCTCTGCATAGGTGACAGCAGGGTCGATCAACTCGGCTATATCTGTCGTACCATAGTCTTCATGGATGGCTTCCATACCTTTGACAATGCCTGGAATAGCGAAATTGTACTGTGGATCGCCACCGGAAAGCGGTGCGATCTCTTTATAGTTATAACTTTTCGGGGTGTCTGCGTCACTTGGAAGAACCAGCATTTCGCCTCCGCCCCCGATTCCGGAGCCATACGGTTCTACAACACCAAGGGTATATGTAACCGCAACAGCTGCATCAACAGCATTTCCTCCATTTTCCAAAACTTCCATACCCACTTGAACGGCAAGCGGGTGTGTCGAACTGACCCCGAAGCCATTCGTCGTTTCAATCGGATCCGTCGTCTCCACTTCGTAATCCACTTCATCACTCTGAAACTTCCCTTGACTGTAGTACACAATACCAACGCCTACAACCACAATGATAAAGAGGGTAATAAACAACCCTTTATTCTCCATCCATCCCGACGCACCTTTCATCTTTTTAAATGATTGATTTAAGATTTATAGCTTTCGTAAATCTTTGGTCCTTTATGTCTCTATAACATTCCCCATGTAATTTTAGTATTTTCAGAACGATTTCTATTATATGATAAAAACTTTCAAACAACAAATGCTCTATGCTTTAGAAAAAGAGCACATTCCTAAGAATGTGCTCCAACATCATGATCCAAGCTTATACTTTTCATAGTACTGTTCGCGGTTCTGCTCCCAGTCGGTCAATGTCGTTTGATAGACCTGTTCACCGGAGTTGTTATAAACACGGACAATACTCCCATCACTTGTGACAGCATAATCATTTTCTACAGCGGCTTCCGTCTGAGGCTGCTCGGACTGGACACTCTCCATGCCGGCACTCGTTTCTGCTGATGCCGTCAACGGTTCTGTCTGCTCCTCAGCCGCTGCCTCCGCTTCCTGCTGGAATACATCAATTTGGTACGCCTCTGTAGCAGACAATGTTTCCAGCTGCTTATACTGCGTCATAAAAAACATAGCTCCGAACAACAAAACAAATGGAAACACCGATTTAACTACTTTCATCTTCATACGCACTCCTTTTTTAATGTAGAACGCCGGTATACAATTACTGGCTGTTATTTTTCTGCTCTAAAATGGAAGAATGATCGACTTCTATCGTTAATCTGCCGTTCTCCTCTGTGAAGTTTTCCTGTGGCTCTCCACGAGTCAACTGCAGAAAGATTTTCTTCTGATTATAAGGGTTGGTCGTCAAGGAAGGTCTCGCTTCCCTGATCCTCATAGGCAGGATTTCGAAGCGGCCTGTCCCATCATCCATCAAATGATAATTGACCAGAGCACTATCGCGCGTTCTGGACCATCCCTGGTCAAAAATAAAGTTTCCGAGACTGTAAAAGATTACAGAATCCTTATACACTTCCACCGGTGATAAGACGTGAGGGTGGTGGCCGATGATGACATCTGCTCCTGCATCCACAATCGCCTCGGCCAGTTTCCGCTGTCTCGGGTGCGGTTCGTTATCGTACTCGGCTCCCCAGTGGATATGGACAAAGACCATATCCGAGTTTTCACTCGCTTCCTGTACTAAAGGCAGGAATTGTTCCGGATCAGCATCTGCCACACCTGCACGGAACTGGAGGGCCTCGGAACCGGCTACAGGAACATCAGAAAACCCAAGAGTCGCAACGTTCAAACCGTTGATTTCCTGATAATCAATCTCCTGAGCTTCTTCGATGTTTTCCCCTGCACCCACATAAGGAAGTCCTGCTTCGTTAAGGGATGCTATGGTTTCCATCATCCCCTGCTCCCCGAAGTCCATGGTGTGGTTGTTGGCAAGATTGATGTTCGTGAAGTTCATCCTCGCCAGCGATTGAACAGGTGAAGCATCTGAACTTAAATGAATCGATTTTTCAAGCATCTGGTAATTCTCTTCATCCTGAAGAGTGACAGCATTCTCAAAGTTCCCCGTCACATAATCAGAACTCTGGAAGTACGGGGCCACATTTTCAAAAAGAAAGTCGGTCCCTTTATTCTCTGTAACCTCCAGCACGTGCCGCCCAAACATCATATCGCCTACGAATGTGGCACTGAACTCAGAATCTTCTCTGGATTCAGCTTCCGGGACAGGCTGGGTATAAAACATTTCAAATCCCGCAATAAACAGGAACGTAACAGCCAAAGCGATGAATACATGCTTTGAGGTCGCTTTTTTATCACGCTTAATTCTCTTCAGCAGTTTCTCTTTGAAATCTAATTGTTTAGACATGTGATATCCACCTTAAATCAGGTAATAAATGGTCATGATCAAGAAAGTCAGACCGCTGAGCAGCAATGTACTTGCTGTTGTGACAACCAAGCCCTGCTTCTGCATCGTATTAGCGATCAACCCTGGTACAATAACTCCGATGCCGCGGAATTCCATAATCTCAAATGGAACAACCGGATACAGGAAATCAAACAGCAGCTTGAGCACAATTCCCACACTCAGCATCGCCGCAAACTTTCTGCGTCCGTACAAAATCGTGAACTTCGAAACTCCAAACGTGACAATCACATACGTGAGCAAACTGATAAAAAAGACTACTGCAATAAAAATCGGCTGGTCAAAGACCAAAGCCAGATATCCGGGTACAACGAGACCTGCGGGCAGGACACCCGTTTTCTCAGCAAAAATCAAGCTTAAAATGATCCCTAATACAAGGGATATATATAAATCCGAACCAAACATTTCCTTCGTTTCCCCCTCGTCAGCTGACGCTTGTTTGAATCTTATAATCCTGCATTCGTTCAATCATCGGTTCTGCAGCTCCGTGAATGTTTCCAACTCCATAAATGACGCGGTCCGTGAACATCTCTGAAAGGACATCCATAATCTGATCCGTGGACTTCCCTTCCAAATCCAGCAGCGTTTCCACTTTGATCTTTCCTTCGTTAACCGCAGTGACGATCGGTTCGGTCGTTTCCCCGATTAACACAAGCGTATCAGTTGGAATGTAAGGAAGAACGTCACGGGCAAACTGTTCCGTACGATCCACACGGTCTTCCCGGCAGTTCATAACGACAATCGGATTCTTTGTCGGATATCCGAGGAACTCCACACGTTTCCATATATTAATCGTGGAAACGGCGTCATTCGCCGCAAAACCGTTCACGAAGTATGACGGTTTTTCTTGGTCTCCCATCGGGAGGATCCTCATGGCTCCCGGGTCCGGCTGAGCGTTCAGCATTCCTCTGTATGCTGTTTCCTCATCGATACCAAGGGCCTGAGCGACGCCTAAAGCTAACGAAGCGTTTTCAGGAAATACCATATATTCAAATTGCAGTAAAAACGAATCGGAAATTCGGCTGTTATCAGCCACAATCACCTCGGTGTTCCGTTTCGCTGCAATCTCTTTAAACTTTTCAACATAAGGACTTTCTGACACAATTAAGTGACCGTTGTATGGAATCGTTGCGGTAAAGGATTCAGCCACCTCTTCCAATGTCGGCCCCAGAACATCCATATGGTCTTCCAGGACGTTTACGATAACCCCGATATTGGCCTGAAGCATCTTTTCCTGGAATGTGATCTGGTAGTCGGGATTGACTGCCATGCACTCACTGACGAGGGCCTCTGCACCACGATCTACGGCTTCCTTCACAACCATTCTCTGCTCCCTGATGTTCGGACCTTCCGGACGCCGTTTGATCGGCTGTTCTTCCGGTGTATCCCAGAAAATCATCCGTGCAGAGGTTCCTGTTGTCTTTCCAATCGTTTTGTAACCCGCTTCTTTTACAATCCCCGTAACAAGACGTGTAACCGTGGATTTCCCACGTACCCCGTTGATGTTGACGCGTATCGGCAGAGCATCGATGTTCTTTTTATGGCGCTGCCATTCATAAATACCAGCAGCAAGAACGATGATCAGCACAATAGGGATCAGTAGCATATGAGCTCACTTCCTCTTAAACATATTTCTTCAATAGACTAGATAATTATAGAATAAGCCTCATCGTTCGACAATACTTTTATAATGGACAGCAGAAAATATAATAGTAGATTTACAACTTTTGTTCACAATAGTCCTATGTACCTAATCATAGAAGACACAACTCATAAACTACCAAAAACCTTCCATTTTGTAAACAGAAGGACACCATTCCATTAAAGATTCATTATTCTATCAATTCCCGACAGAAAAAAAGAACCTTACCCAATATAGGACAAGGTTCCTTATACTTCTTATTTTAACGCAGGCTTTCAAAGTAGGCATCCGACCATTGGAGCAATTGGAGGATGTCTTCTCTTTCCTCTTTAAAGGCATGATTCGGGTCTTTATACGCACCTTCAATCCGCTCGTTTGTTTGCATATTCAATATACGTGCATCGAAGCGGCTGTTCTGTGCAATATAGAAGGTTCCATTGTTCAAGAACGAGCTGGTTGGAACATAGTAACGCATACCGAGCAGGTTGTTCTCATAATGAAGCAGGTTATGTCCAAAGTACAGGGACTCCGGTTCCACGCCCAGCAGATTCAGGAGCGTCGGCATCATATCAATCTGTCCTCCGGTGTGATCGACCGTCCCTGTCAGCTCCTCCTCACCGGGGACACCTACAATAAACGGGATATTAAAACGGTTCAACAGGGAGTACCTCTCCCCTAAAAAGTCAGCAAGAAGATCCTGATCCTCGTCTTTAAGCAGTTTGCCGTGAAGGCCGGAGTGGTCGCCGTAGAGGGCAATGACTGACTCCTCCCAGAGGCCGCGGTCTTTCAAGTCCTGGAAGAACTCCCCAAGCGCCTGATCCGCATAGTGAACGGACTGGAGATAGTTCCCTGTTAAAGTTCCTTCATACTCAGATGGAAGATCCAGACCTTCTTTATCTGCGGGCATTTCAAACGGTGTATGGCTCGTCAGCGACAGCACATGGGCATAGAACTTGTCATACTCCTCGTCGATTTCATCAATCGCCCCCATCGAGCGGTGGTAAAACCAGCCATCCGATGGTCCGAAGCCCACCGTGTCTTTCTCCCCGTAAAACTTATCATCATAATAATCATCGAAACCAAGAGCCGGATAAAGCTCGTCCCTGTTCCAGTACTCCACCTCATCGGCATGCATGGTCACGTTATGATACGACTTTTCATCAAGCATTCTTGGCAGAGAAGGAAGTTCCATGCCGCCGACTTGATCGGTGGTCGCTTTTTTTCCTAATGGATAAAGTGACGTATTCATGAGGAACTCAGCGTCTGATGTATTGCCTGAACCGATCTGCTGATAGACATCGGTGAAATACATACTATCGTTCAGCCATTCATTAATGTTCGGTGTAATTTCCTGGCCATCGATCGATTCACCAATTACGAAGTCCTGCAGGGATTCAATCTGGACGACGATCAAGTTCCGATCTTCCGCCACCCCGAAGTAGTCATGCTCGCTCATCGGTGTATAAGAATTGCCTTTCAGCTCTTCTATTTTCTGCTGCGTGACATTCTGATCCTCACCGGAAAAAGCGAAGGCTTTTTCACTGTTCGTCTGGTCCTGGTAATACTGAACAAACTGCGTATTGAATAATCCGTTTTCTTTAGCAAAAAGAGCGCTGTCGAGAATGGGCTCTCCTTTATTCATTTGAAAATTGAAAATGGCAATCACAAGACCCGCAATAAGGAAGACAGACATAGCGAAATTGGACGTTTGTTTCGTTGGATACGTCCATGTCCTGCCCACAATCCAAATGACAACAAGCAGAAGCAGATCTGCGAGAAACAGAAAGTCTGTGCCATTGACGAGCAGCCACATGCTTTCATTCACACTGCCAACTTGATTAAGCTGGGATAGGTCATAGTATGTAGGAACGGTTCCGAAGTAACGCTCGTAAATCAACATCCCAATAAACAAAAGAGACAAAAACAAATCGAGAACAAGATAGGCAGCCGCTTTGCCCCGCTTAAAGACAAGCTCAATGAGAGCCATAAAAATCAAGATAAACGAAGCATCATACCAAATTCCTGCCCAAATACTCGTATCTTGAAGAAGCAGATAACGCAAAATTATAAACTTCAAGGAAATCATAATAAGAAAGTAAAAGAAATAACTGGTTAGTAAACGTTTTATCGAATCTTTCATATAAACACCTCTCTATTATTCTACCCAAATGTAAAGTTTATGTAAACTTCTTGTAAATAAGGTAGAATCATGCCGCTGCAACAGCATGGATTAAAAAGATGGTTGAACAAATCGTGCTACTCTTTATGATTTCCATATTTCCGCCAGCTTTTTTATATGAGCGGGCGTCGTTCTGCAGCAGCCACCGATAAGCCTTGCCCCATACTCGTACCAGATGCTGGACTGCTCATGAAAATCAAGACGGCTGGTGGATCCATGCCACGTTTTCGTTTCCGGATTATAATCTTCCCCTGAGTTTGGATAGACAATGAGCGGTTTGGTCGAATAGCGCCCCAGCTCTTGTAAAGCTTCAGCCGCATGCTCCAGCGTCGCACAGTTCACCCCGATCGCTGCCACCTGCCTGCTGCCCTCCAATGCTTCAGCCACCTCCTTGAGCGGAATTCCTTCACTGATGGATTGACCATCCTTTAATGTAAAGGAAATCCATGCAGAGGCAGACGGATACTCCTGAAAAATAGAACCAATCACCTTTGCTTCCTGTAGAGAAGGCAGCGTTTCAACCGCTAAAACGTCAGCACCGGCTTCAACAAGCGCCTGTATACGTGGTTGATGAAAATCATATAAAAGTTGATCCGTGACGCCGTAATGACCGGTATATTCCGAGCCATCCGCTAAATAAGCACCATAGGGTCCGACAGAAGCGGCTGTAAGCGGCCTCGGCCTCTCTGGATTCTCCTTCCACACTTCATCCCGTGCTTCACCGGCCAGGGTGACCGTTTTTCGAATAAGAGTGACCGCCTCTTCCTCTGATAACCCTCGTTTAGCGAAACCATCAATCGTCGCCTGATAACTGGCGGTGATACTGATGTCTGCTCCTGCCCTGTAGTAGGAGGCATGGACAGCTTTGATCGCTTCTGGTTTTTCCAATAACACTTTCGCGGACCATAAAGGATCATCAAGGTCACATCCGTAGGATTCCAGCTCTGTTGCCAGAGCTCCATCCAGAAGAACAACCGATTGTTTTTCCAGGAGTGCTTCAATGGGATTGGATCGATTTTGTTTGTTGGACATGCTTTATTCCCCTTTTCTTTTTCATAGATTCTCTCACATAATAAGCCGCATAGCAGAAGGCGATGAATGGAACTCCGCAGTACAAGGCGATCCGCTGTGCCGGATCAAAAGCGATGCCGATGCAGGAGGCCAGGCATAGAAGGAATGCCGTAATCGGAACCACCGGGTACCACGGAGCTTTGTAGGATAAGTCACCATCCTCTCCTCCTGCACGCCGGTGGGCCCGACGGAAAAGGAAGTGCGAAGCGCTGATGCTCATCCAGACGACCACAACCGCCAGCCCTGAGATCGATACCAGAACGATATAAACCGTATCCGGGGCAATGACACTGGAAAGCAGTGCCAGACCGCCGCCAAGCATACTGAAGATGATCGCTGTCAAAGGAACTCCCTTTTTTGTCAGCTTCGCAAACACCGGTGAGATGGTTTCCTTGTCCGCGAGTGACCACAGCATCCGGGCTGATGCGTATAATCCGGAGTTGGCCGCGGAAAGGATAGCGGTTAATATAACAAAGTTCATGACATCAGCCGCATAAGGGATACCGATACGGTCAAGGACAGCGACAAACGGACTTTCCACAACTCCCGCCGCTTCACTGGGAAGGAAGATGGATAGAATGACAATCGTTCCAATGAAGAAAATGATCAGCCGTGCCACTGTTGTCCGGATTGCCGTCGGTATGTTTTTGGCTGGATCCTTCGTTTCCCCTGCGGCAATCCCGATCAATTCTGTACCGGAAAAAGCAAAATTGACCGCAAGCATCGTCATGAAAATGGCTGTTATTCCATTTGGGAACAAGCCTTCACTCGTAAGATTTGAAAAGAATGGCGCCGGTTCTGCCCCCGACATCTGCATCCACCCAAAGGCGGCCCCAAATCCGATGATGATAAAAAGGACAATGGCTGCCACTTTGACAGAGGAAAACCAAAATTCTGCCTCAGCAAAAAACTTTACGCTGAAGGCATTCAATCCAAAAATAAGAACGGCAAACAACGCACTCCAAATCCACACACTTACATCGGGAAACCATCGCTGCATCAAGAGTCCGGCAGCAGTGAATTCTGACCCAAGAGCTACCGTCCACGTCAGCCAGTACAGCCATGCTACGGTAAAGCCTGTCCCCGGCCCTATGTAGTTATGAGCGTATGTATGAAAAGCCCCTGTTTCAGGGTTATGAACGGCCAGCTCCCCTAAACAGAGCATAACCAGATACACGACCAAAGCACCAATCAAATAGGCTAGGATTGTCCCGAACGGGCCGGCCTGCTGGATGGTGTACCCTGAGCTTAAAAACAGTCCCGTGCCGATAACTCCTCCCAGTGAAAGCATCAACAGGTGTCTCGTCTTCATTTCTCTTTTAAACTGATATTCCATTCGTCTCCCCCCCTGTTATGGTGGGCAAACAATTAAAAAACGCACCCATGAATGAGTGCGTCAACTGACAAATAATAGATGGAAGTCTCTTATCGATCAGGATTGTTCACCCGCTGGAATTAGCACAGTATCTCAAAGACCTGCTGCTGAGGCTTCCAAGGGCCAGTCCCTCCACCTCTCTGGATAAGATATTTTTTTATTACTCTACTAGTCTCAACCATAATTGTCAATTTATTTTCAATATTCTTTCCTTCCTATCATCCAAATGAAAAGCCCCTGGTTTATAACCAGAGGCTTTTTACTGATGTGCTTATTTCTGCTCCAATCCCTCTGCCACTTCATCACTGACCGCATTTGTACCGCCGAGTACTTGGAAGTTGTTGATTTCAAGCTTTCCAATCGTGTCTTTCGTAGATTTCGGAAGCTGATCCGGCTTAACGAGGAGCATGGAGGCTTCTTCCTTCGCAGCCAGAACAGAGCCCGATAAAGCGTCAGCGAAGTTCTGACCATTCGCTACGAATGTCTTCCCTTCCTTCACACCCAGCTGTTCGGCAATGGAAGAAGCTGTTTCATAACGCGTTTGACCACTGTAACGGGAAGCGTCAGGAAGCATCGCTTCGACCTCTTTAGAAATCGCATTCGTTCCACCTACAACGATACTCTGATCGAAGTCACTAAGCGCTGTTTTGGTAATCGATGGAAGCTCATCTGTTTTGGAAAGAAGAATCGGATAACCTTCCTTGGCAGCATAAGGAGCCACAGCCAGAGCGTCTGGATAGTTGAAACCATCCGCTACAATGACATTCTCAGGATTACCGTCAAGACGGGCGGCAATATTGGCCGCTGTGTCAAAGCGTGTCTTCCCAGAGATGCGATCTACATCGACACCCATTCCAGTCAATTTGTATTTCACGTATTCAGAAACGGCACCGGTCCCACCAAGAATGATAGCTTTTTCAGCTCCCAGGCGCTTAATTTCCGCAGCAACTTCACTGTTCAGATTTCCGGACTTTGTCAAAAGGATCGGCGCGTCTTCCTTGTAGGCTAGAGGAGCACCCGCAAGAGCGTCCGCAAACTCATCTCCCCGGGCAATGATGACTGTGTCAGCAGAATCCCAGCCTTTTTTAGAAATCTCAACGGCGGTTTGGTAACGATCCTCTCCACTCACACGTTCTGTCGTTTTTTCAACAATACGGGATTCTTCATCAGGAGAAACCGTGCCCTGTTCTTCCAGGTATTCATTGAATACTTCATAGTCTACAAAGAATAATTCTGTCATCTTACCGGCATCCTTGGCTTCCTTGAATGTTTCATATCCATCGCCACCTGCGGCGATAAAGGCGTTCGTAGCCACCGTGTATTCTTTGTCCAGATCAAGCGCTTCATATCCATCGTCTGTTTTCACTTTGACATTAACGATACGGTCTCCTGCTTTATTCGAGCGATCGAACGTATATTTCATTCCAGATACATGGGCAAAACGGCCGCCGGTATTCTCGATGTCACTCACTGCATTTTCAAGAGCATCCCACACCTGCTGCCCTGTTAAGTCCAGAGTGACAAGGGTATTACCAAATGGCATCGTTGTAAGGACTTCTCCCATAGTGATTGGTCCTTGGTCAATGGAAGCCCGAATGCCTCCGCCATTTTGAATAGCCATCGTCGTGGAGGGAACTTTTTCTTTAGCTTTGGCAAGCATACTATCTGTGATTAAGTTCCCGAGGTTGGTTTCCCCACTTCTTACATCACTTCGTTCTCCGTTCAAGGCCACCGTCGTTTCTCCAACGACTTCTTTCTTCAATTCATCAAGTGGCTTCTCCAGTTCAGCAAGCAGTTCGGCCGCCTCTTTATCGGATTCAATCACATATTCTTCGTTTTCATCTTCTTCATCAACATCAATGAGTTTTCCGTCCCACTCCGTAAGGACACCTTCATCATCAAAGGAAACTTCCAAATCACCGATGTAATTTCCATATTCCTCTGCCTGTACGACAAGTGTCGGTTCAGCATCTTCGTTAAAGACAAGAGGTTCCTCCAGTTTGGTATGACTGTGAGATCCGACAACAACGTCTACCCCTTCCACTTCCTGAGCAAGCGTTTTGTCATAATTAACGCCAAGGTGGGTCAAAGCGACAATTTTATCGACCCCTTCTCCTTCTAGCATCTTCACTGTATCTTCAGCCTTTTGGAGATAGTTTTCAAAATCAATGGTGTCCCCAGAATTGGCAAGGAACTTCGTTTCTTCAGTCGTCAAACCGAATACACCGACTTTTTCACCATCCACATCGATCACTGAAGCAGGATAAATATTTCCATTGTCCCCAGGCATGCCGATTTCATCGTTGAACAATCCGTTCAAGCGCTCGTCCTTGCTGTAGTCAATGTTGGCACTGACAATCGGGAATTCCGCTTGATCAATAAAATCAGCAAACACAGAAGGACCATCATCAAATTCATGGTTTCCTGGAACCATCGCATCATAATCAAGCATGTTCATGAACTGGACATCTGCAAGCCCTTTGTACTGATTATAGAAAAGCGTACCTGAGAACACATCCCCTGCATCAAGAAGGATAGAATGGTCACGGTCAGCACGGATCTGTTCAATGATGGTCACGCGGCGCGGCACGTTCTCCAAGTGTGCATGCGTATCGTTCGTATGCATAATCGTTAAGTCAAAGTCACCTTCAGCGGCTTTCACTTCTCCTCCAGGGATGGCTAGAGTTCCCAACGCAATGGCACTTGTCACAGCGGCTGTTGCCAATACTTTCAAGTTCAGATTTTTCATTTTCTACATTCTCCCCTTTTATAAATCTCCGGCATCAGCTCTGTCCCGCTTCAGTTGTTGCAAGGCAGGGCAGATCCGATGCTGGAGGAATAGATTAAAAGTTTTAGTCCTGCAATTCGTTCAGCACATCATCGCTTACGGCTTTTGTTCCACCAAGTACATGAAAGTTACGGTAATCCATACTTTCAATGACATCATCAATGCTGTCCGGGATATCGTCCGGCTTCACTAAAAGCATAGGCGCACCGTATTTTGCAGCAAGGACAGACCCGGTCAGAGCATCAGCAAAGTCACGTCCTGTAGAAACGAAAGCGGCTTTGGAATTTCCGGAGAGTTCGCCGGCAATCTTCGCTGCTGTCGCGTAGCGGTCTGCTCCACTGACGCGCATGGCATCGGGAAGCTGATTCAAAACATCATCACTCACAGCTTTCGTCCCACCCGTAACAATCGTGCTCTCCATATTCTTTAAGGCGCGTTTGGTTTCAGCCGGTAGTTCGTTCGTTTTGGTCAATAGAATCGGGTATCCGTTTTGTGCGGCAAAGGAAGCTGCAGACAAAGCATCCGGGTAATTTCTTCCGTCCGCTACGATCGCTTTATCCGGGCTGCCGTCGAGACGAGCGGCAATATTGGCTGCCGTCTCATAGCGGTCTTTTCCGTCAATACGTTCAACAGAAAGACCCTGACCCTCAAGCTGGTAGCGGACATAATCGGATACCGCCCCGTCTCCGCCCAGGATGACAGCTTTTTCCGCACCAAGACGATCCAACTCTGCTTTGACTTCGGATGATAGTTTATTAGATTTCGTCAAAAGAATCGGGGCATCCAGCTTATACGCAAGCGGTGCTCCTGCCAGGGCATCCGGGAATGAATCTCCGCGTGCAATAACCACCGTTCCCGACTGCTCCCAGCCTTTTTTAGATACTTCAATGGCTGTTTGATAGCGGTCTATGCCGGAGATCCTTTCGGCGGTATCCGCAAAATCAATCTGCGCAAGCATTGGGTCATGGTCACTGGCGCGTCCGGCTTCTTCTGAGAAGTCAGCGTTAATATTGACACTGTCGATCGACGTACGTTCGGAAAGATTGTTGGTCACTAAAATGTGATCCAGCACCTGGGAGTTCCCTTGATAGTTATAGGAATAACGCTCTTCTACCGGAAGCTCCTCCACCATATTTGTCATCACATCGCCTTCAAGGGCATTGATCGGGTTGGAGAATTCAAAATCATTCAAGTCGCCCATCACGACGACGTTTGCATCACTTACATGATCCACGACTTTCTGGACGAAGCCGTTGACGACTTCCGCCTGTTTCATGCGCTGGACTTCGCTTCCCAGTTCAATCGGATGGCTGGCTCCAAACAGGGCATCATCTCCGCCTTTGGAGTTAAAATGACTTGTGACCACAACGATTTTCTCTCCGTTAAACTCGAATTCAGCAGCCAAAGGCTTACGGGAATCATCAAAAGCTTCATTTTCAGGATCAATCCGGCCAGGATTCAGCGTAAGGCCGTTTTCATCTACATCCACCGCTGTCACAGCGTCACCTTTTTCTTTGTCAGGAAGAGAAACCCGCTCCGGGTTGTAAATAAATCCAACACGGATGTTCCCTCCCGGCTGGCCGCCATCCGTCTTATCCAACGGAGCGACATCTGTGAACTGATACGACGGTCCGCCGGCATTCTCAATCGCTTGGATAAGCTTCTTGTAGGACTCATCAGCCTCGACAGTCCCGTCATCGGTCGGGCCGTTATTGTCCTGGACTTCGACAAGTCCGATAATGTCAGGCTGGTTGAGATTGTTGACCATCGACTCGGCAATTCGATCCACTTTTTCCTGAGAGGTATCCGCAGAGAAGTTTTCCATGTTGTACGTGGCCACATTCAATTTATCTTCTTCCACTTGGAGGTCAGAGGTTTCACGTCCCGTCCCGCCACCTTCAACCGTTGGGAAATCTCCGGTTGTCCGGATTTTGAAATTGCTGTAATCGTAACCGACAACACCTGTGATTGATCCATTCATCCTGTCTCCTACGGTGACATCAACGTCGTATCCATCAATATCAACAAGGACCCGCTCCGGGTTGTAATCATCAGGGGAAATGAGCAGGCCGCCGGCTTCTGTCATTCGCTGATCTTCGCTTTTGTCTACATAAACGGCCACTTCATCGTACTTTGGAGGTCCTGTAACGGTCGCATCTTTCAGTTCCACCACCATGCCTTCCAGACTTTCGTAAAAGTCAATGGCGTCCTCCTCTGCATCAAAGCTGGTCAATCCGTCATCCTCGACGTTTTCGGTCGGCTGGATGCGGTCCTCACCAATGACCGTCGTATCCGGCAGCGTCTCGTCAGAAGAAGTCACTTCCACAGCAGCAGCACTAATCTGCGTTGTCAAGAGATCGTCCGCATCATCATAGCCGTCTTCTCTCCATTCGTTCACCTGACCATTGACGTTGACGGCATCTCCAACACTTACTCCTGAATTCCTGGAATAGACGTAAATCCCTTCAGAAGTGGCCACATCGCTGTCAGGATCCTGGTCCTGCATATAGAATCCATTGCTTCCATCCAGAGCGGTTACCACCCCGTCTACATTTTCCACGTTCATATCCTTATAAGGGGATTCATGAGCAGCACCCTGAATATCATGGATATCTACGTTATCAAGCGGCGCCAGGACTTCATATGAGAAACTCGCCGTTTCACTGACCTCTCCACTGTCTTTGATAACAACAGCTTTAATCGTTGTATCTTCATTCAGTGTGATAGGACCTGTGTAGGCAGTACTTTCTTTTGTCGGGTCACTTCCATCCATTGTGTAGTAGATCGACGCATCCGGCTGGGCGGTACGAAGTTTGATTTCTGCTCCTTTCACTACACTACCTGATGACGGGCTGGCAGCTACTGAGAAAATGGTCTCAACGACATCCGCTTCTTCTCTGGGAACAAGGCGGTATTCACCGTATGCGTATGTAACCACACCTTCGACAAGTTCATATGTTTTACCGACTTCCATCTCCAAATCCGTTTTCGGGGAAATCAGGAACGTACCATCCTCATCTTCAGCTGTATAATCCCCATACTGATTGACATCCGTGATCGTAATATCCTGAACTTTCACGTATTCACTTTCGACACTTTCCCCCTGCTCAGAAGAAAAATCAGCGCTGGTCACGAGCTGAACATCCGGCGTTCCTTTGTTTTCAGTCGTTACGATTACCTGATCTGCACTAGTCGCAATCTGCTGCAGGCCGTTATACGCTCCGAAAGGACCCTGTGCTGTCACTTCATCTCCAATAGAAGCATCCAGACCAGCGGCGCGGACGATAATGCCTGCCGTATCATCCTGTATGTATAAGTTGGTTTGTCCGCCCTCTACAAACGATGCCGTCACAATTCCCTGTACTTTGACAGTCGTCCCATCATCAACACTTCGGGCATCCTTGATCTTGCTTACATCAACGTTTTCTGTTACGTCCGGGTATTTTCCTAGATAAGAAATGGTATCTTTGGCGTGGGTATTGTACGAAGTGTTTATATCAAAGCTATCTGATGGATCGGCATCTCCAACAAGCTGATCCGTTTTCCTCGTGAGCGTAACATCCTTAGCAAAGTCATCACTCAAACCGACTTGTCCGATGGAATCAATAATCACTCCATCCTTTTTAAGGACAAGCGTATCATTTCCATTGAAGCCCATCGTCTGATCATTGGTCACTTGGTCAGCCACATCCAGAATATCCTGCGAGGCTTTTTCATTAGCAATCACATATGTTTCCCCAGCGTCCAGTGTGCCTTTAAGCTCTAAGGAATACGTAGGTTCCCCGGCCCCCCCATTATGATGATCAAGCGTAAACTGACTAAGGTCTAAATCATTTTCCGTCCCATTGAACAGTTCCAGCGCTTTATTAAAGGAACCGCCTTCCACATACTCCGAAAACAACAGCGTATCCGCTGTGGGTGCTTCCGCTTTCACATTATAAGCGGGTCCGGCAAGCATGCCTAACACCATTGAGCTTACAACAACTGAACTAACCCCTTTGACGAGGCCTTTCTTTTTCATTTGTGGTCCTCCCCGATAATTATTGACACGATACACCAACATCCCCCATTATAAAGCATTCATTGTTTGATTTGTGTAAATAGTATTAATATTAGACAAATAAAATGTATGCGTTTACAATGGAGAGAATAGACTTCCGGATACAATAAAAGCCCGGCTGATAGGCCGGGCTTTTATTTTCTATAAAGAGGATAAGATGGTCACAGGCATCCCGTCAGGGGCGGTTGTCGAATACATCTTTTCCCCATGTTCTTCAATGGGGCCGTGAACCTCAACCCCCTGCTGTTTGGCGTGCTCCGCAAAAGCATCCGCATCATCCACGACCAGCTGCAGCATTTTCACAGGCATCATACACTCATTTTTGTGCCAGAACTCGAGCCAGCTGTCTCCTGCCTTAAAGATACCGCCGCGATATTCCTCCGTATCCTCCCACGCATTCCCGACGCCCAGTTTGTTTTGAAAAAAGTCCACCATCGCCTCACTATGTTCAGAAACATCAACATACCTGTATCCAAGAATCTTCATCTTCCACCTCTTCCCTTTTCTATTTCCAGGATGACCCCTTCCACCTTTCTTATTCTATCCACAGAGAAAAAAGCCTGCACAAAGGCAGGCTTTTAGGAAAAGATCTGATCGATTTTAGATATTTCATTGTCGCTCAACTTCACATCCAGCGTTTTCAGATTATCGACGACCTGCTGGGTGCGTTTTGCACCAGGGATAACCGCATCAATGGATGGCTGATTCAAATACCACGACAGGACAATATGCGGAATATCCACGCCTTTTTCCTCAGCGATTGGACGAAGCTTCTCAACTTTATCCAGATTCTTTTTGAACTCTTCTCCTTGGAACAACGGATTTTCTGAACGCAGATCGTTGAACGTCGTATTTTTATCATACTTACCAGCTAACAGTCCGGAAGCAAACGGGAAGTATGGAACAAAGCTTATATGGTTGTCCGCTGTGTAAGGAAGCATATCCTCTTCCGCTCCACGCTTGAACAGATTATATTCACTTTGAATCACATCCACATATCCGTCCTTGTTGGCTTCTTTCAACTGGTCAACAGAGAAATTAGAAACGCCTATTGAGCGTACTTTCCCTTCATCCTTCAATTCCTTCAGAGCACCGACCGCTTCATCTTTCGGCGTATCCTCATCCGGGAAGTGAATGTAATACAGGTCGATATAATCCGTCCGTAGACGCTGCAGACTGTCCTCCACGGACTGCTTTAAGAAGGCAGGAGAGTTGTTGAAGACAACCTCTTCACCCTTGAATTCATGAGCGCCTTTAGTCGCAAGGATGATATCATCACGCTTATATTCGCTCATCACCTGGCCGACCAGTTCTTCTGAACGTTTCGGTCCGTAAATAAAGGCCGTATCGAGAAAATTCATGCCGTGGTTCAGTGCTGTCCGGACGACGTCCTTACCTGCTTCCTCATCCAAATTCGGGTAAAGGTTGTGCCCTCCGACGGCATTTGTACCAAGGCCGATGGGATTGACATACAAATCTGATTTACCGAGTTTTGTTTTGTTATCCATTTTCTCATCTCCTTCTCTTCAATAGCTCCTTTTACATTTACCACCCCTCACTTTCATTCAAACCATGTACATATATGTAAAAAAATGACTATACATTTTACCCCGATTACCGATTCCACTCAAATCTAGAAGTATTAGAAAAAAGTCGCACTATCGTTCTTTATAAAGAAAATATATTCTTTTCAATGAAAAATGAACTAATTTGCACTATTTTTGATATTTACTTTTATTCTCAATTAAGAATATAATCGTTCTGTAAATAGAACAAAAGGAGGGGGATCCACTAACAGATTATAGGTCATGATGGGGACATACATAAGAAGCCCTGATTCATGTAGTCTGTTTGAATTGGTACTTAATAATCAGTCCTTTAGTAGAATCTCTTAATTCTAACAAAACAATTAATGGAGGAATGAATGATGGCATTATTACCAGCTAAAGCAGTTGTTGCAGGTGTGATAGGAGCTGCCGCGATTACAGGTGGCGTAGTATTTACAGGTGGAGATACAGTGGATACGGTAAAGCAGCAGCTCGAGGACTTCAAAAATAAGATTGTACAATATGAAGCCAATGAAGGAAGCCTTTTGGATAAAATCGGTTTAATCAAAAAGGATGCCTCTGCCAAATTGACAGACGCTAACGCGAAAATAGTTGATGCGAAGTCTCAAGTTAAGGACCTTGAAGCAGAAAGAAGCTTCCTTCAAAAACAGATTGATAAACTGAATGGCGAGGTTACCCAGTTAAAATCAGATAAGGAACAGCTCGGAGCAGACCTCGAAGAGACAAAAGCAGCCTTAGCAGCTAAAGAGCAAGAACTTGAATCTACAAAAGTTACTTTAGCTAATGTAGAGCAAGCTCTGGCAGATAAAACAAATGAGCTTAATGAACTTCAAGATGATTATGATAAACTTCAAACTGAATACGATCAACTTGAAGAAACAAGCGGCGCACAAAGTGCTGAAATTGAGCGCTTGGAAGGCGAAGTTGTTGCAGCCAATGATAAAGTCGCCGAGCTCGGTGAAGTTTCAGATCAAGTTAATGAGGAGACTGCAGACGCTGAACCATTAACCGCTGACGAGCTTGACGGCATTGGTGTAGAGAATGAACCAGATGTGTACGACGCTGAATTAGTCGTGCAAAAATTGAATCTTACGTATATCCAGGACGGACAATCCGAGGAATTTAAAGATGCTCACCCAGACTTGGACATTAAAGAAGGAGACCGTGTCTGGAGAATCACTAACAACAACGAATTCAAAGTATATGTCGAATACAGAATGGCAAATGGCAGCGTTTCAAGCGAAATTATCGCCAATCCTTCCCAAACGTTCTTTATGTCTGGAAACGGCGGCACAATGGTTATCAAATGGCAGGATGAACACGGACAATGGCAGCAAACCACAAAAGCGGGAGCTTAAATAAATAAAAAGGGGACCACAGTTCAAGCTGTGGTCTCTTTTCTGTTTGTATACCCTTGTGAAGGTTTAATCTGATCACTCTTTGTGAGAGATTGAAAATTCCTATATGATGAAAGAATAAGTCCAAACTTCTAAAGGAGATTTCATTCATGGACATCCGTCACCTGCAGTATTTCATTGAAGTCGCACACTTCCAGAGTTTCACAAAAGCGGCCGAACACCTCTATATCTCCCAGCCAACCATCAGCAAAATGATTAAAAACCTCGAAAACGCCCTCGGTGTTGAGCTTTTTGAGCGGCGGAGAAAAAAAGTCGTCCTGACAGACGCCGGACGACTCATCCTCACTCAGGCGAAAACGATTGATAAAGCTTTCCAGAACCTGACGACTCAACTGGATGATCTGCTCGGCCTCCAGAAAGGCCACCTGCGTATCGGCCTGCCACCCATCATGGATGCAGAGGAGTTCATCCAGACACTCGGAAGTTTTCATAAACAGTATCCACACATTACCTTTCAGCTCGTTGAGAGTGGTGCTAAAAAGATTGAGGAGCAGATTCTCCAGGAGGAACTGGATGTCGGGATTACTGTCCTGCCGACGGATGAAGAACGTTTCCATTACTTTTTCCTGTTAAACGAAGAATTGGAGGTTGTGCTGCACCCGGACCATCCGCTAGCGGGCCTCGAGGAAATTGAGTTAGCTGATCTAAAAGAGGAATCCTTTATCCTTTTCAACAAGGATTTTGTGTTGAATGACCGGATTTCAAACGCCTGTCAGGAAGCCGGCTTTCTGCCGAAAATCGTATCGGAGAGCTCTCAATGGGACTTTATTGGTAAAATGGTCGCTTCCAATTTCGGGATCTCCCTGCTGCCTAAGAGCGTTTCTCAACTGTTGAGTGACAATGTACGTAAAATCAAAGTGACGGAGCCTTCCATCGCGTGGGAACTGGCTATCATCTGGCCGAAAGATCAATACATTTCCTTTGCTGCCAAGGAGTGGCTCACCTACACCCAAAACCGCATGAGCAGAATGGAAGATTAATCAGCTTTGAACGCCAAAGCTGATTTTTTTATTCCACTTCAGACTAATTGTAAGCATTTCCATAGATATTATCTATCGTATGAATGCCGGATTGCTATTTCACTTTCTGATTATTCAGGCTTACACTGATGGTGTTCTCCTTTTTGTAGGGACATGTCTTTACGAATAAGCGCTTCGAAATGATTTTATTTACAGAAAGGAAGTCAGAAATAATGACAGGTAAACGAGCAAAAGAAAGTCTTGTGATCAATACAGACCAAGTGATGATTAACGATTTGAATAATTACAATACACTGTTCGGCGGGGTGCTGATGAAAAAGCTGGATAACAACGCCACCCTTTCTGCACGAAGGCACGCCCGGGTAAAAGAGTGTGTAACAGCGTCAACAGATTCCATCGATTTCCTTCACCCCATCCATCAGACGGATTCGGTTTGTGTGGAATCCTTTGTTTCTTATACAGGAAATAAATCAATGGAGATTTTCTGTAAAGTCATTGCAGAAGATATGATTACCGGTGAGCGGCGGATGGCTGCTACAGCTTTCCTGACGTTTGTAGCTCTTGATGAACATAAACAGGCGGTGAAGGTACCTAAGGTCATCCCTGAAACCGAAGAAGAGAAGTTCCTCTATCAATCGGGAGAGGAAAGAGCCAAGCGCCGGCGGTTCCGCCGCGACCATAGTGCTGAATTAACAAGAATCATCGGGTTGGAGAAACCGTGGGAAAAAGGAGTGGATGAACATGATCAAATTAGCAAGCTTGGGTGAGCTCTATGAGGCAAAAGAAGATATCCGGGAGATCCGCACCCGCTATCCGGACGTTTACGCCATTTTAAACCATGTGGTCAGTTTCACACGTCAGCTCCAGATCAAATACGGATATATGGGCGCCCTGCTGATGGAGGAAGACCTTGAAGCCTGCTATCCTGAATTTATTAAAGGGTCGATTCTATCTGTCTATCAGCGGGAAGTGAATCGTCTGAAGGACCACGAGGACTTCCAGGTCGTACAGGAATTTCTCAATAAGCACAGGGAAGTCGGGGACGCCAAGCTTTTTCTTCTCATTCTTGGTGCTAAACCCGAACTGCTGCGCGGCTCAACAATCATGAAATAATAAAAGATTCCCGGGGTTTCAGGACAACCCCGGGAATCTTTTTACAACACTTATGATTAAGCACCACTTTTAGAAAGCAGCTGCTCCTGCTGCAGCTTTTCCTGAAGCATGGCAACTTTCTGACGCTCTTCTTCCAGCTGCTGCTGCAGTTTTTCATTTTCCTTCACAAGGATATCTCTCTGATCTAAAACACGGATCATATCTTCTCTCATGTAAATGTCCCCTCTTTCTTTGTACTTGTTCACCAGTCGACTCAAACAACTACTAGAAACGTTACTTTGTAAAAATTATGTTAAATAATGACGAATTTTGCAACTAAAATCTTTCGACAAAAGAGAAATACCCTATTCCTGAAGAAATGAACCATGTAAAAAACCTCCAATTTTTTGGAGGTTCTCGCAAGATTAATAGATCCACATTGAAAATAAAGCGACACCGATGCCCACAAAACCAAGTCCGATACTGTAAGGAAGGTTCCGAAGAACAATCTGGTAAGGGTTCACCTTCAATGCCACAGACGTCAAGGTCACAATCAATCCATAGGGTGCCGAAGGGACGGTGGCTATCGCACAGGCCGAAAGCAGAATCGTCAAGGTTACCGGTGGAAAGGCACTGGTCAATAGCGCGCTGACTCCTCCAAAGATTCCCATCGTAGCAATGGGATGGACACCAAGAAGGGTCATCACTAAAAACGCGGCCTGGATAAACAGCATAATGAAGATCGGCTGCCCTTCCATAGCAATTAGAGGGTCCTGTAAGTATTGGAGGTATGGCGATGCATTCAAGGTTTTAGTCAAGAACGACAATGTCAAAAGGAGGACGATGAAATTATCAAGCCGGTTCGTTTTCCACTTCCATGTCGGCCACCCAATATTCATAAAACTGCGCCTGCGCTTGATCAGCAGTGACCATACAAAGGCAAACGGAAAAATAGCGATCGTCACAGAGAATAGAAAATCAAGCTGGACAACATTCCCCAGGAAAACAACGAAGCACAGAAATAAAATCAGGGCGGCAATAAACTGAATGAACTTGCGTTTATTCAATGGTGCTGCTCCTGTACGGTCTTCTGGAATCGATTCACCCCGGTACATGAATTTGGCAGTAAACGAGTCAAGAGCAATACCAATCACGGAAATCGCAAGCATCCACGGCAGCACTTGAAGGTAGTCGGCCCCGGTAATAAAGATGGATGTGGCCAGTAAAATCTCCAGCGGGCTCCATAAAAGAGCGAGCGAATAGCCCCGCAGCGTAACCATCAGAATGAAGTTATTCTTCATTTTCAAGTTCATCTGCTTCAATTTTTCCTTAAGAAGATCCTGAGAGACCGCAGCAGAAGAAAGGTTCAAGAAAGCCGCAAGAGAAACCATCGTGACTTCACTGCGCGCATACAATCCGCTTAAGCTCTGATTCCCCCCTCCAATCAATGACTGAAGCAGCTTATTATATCTGCCCGCCTTCACAACACTGTTCATCCACGGCAGCATGGAAATAAGCAGCAGCAGACTGATATTCCCGGCAAAAAATTGGGGGATATCAGACAGGACCGCATCGCTGGAAAAGTAGAAAAAGCCGCCGGCTGTCAGCAGTACAGTCCCTAAAATCTTAAAGACGCGGTCCGACCTGGGGAAGCTGACAGCCGTCATCACCATTCCCAGAACACCAATGATTATGTACAGCGTTTCATCCGCCCAGAACGTATGAAGGACATTCAGTAAAAATACAAACGAGTAGAATAGATATAAATAGTTCGACCAATGGCGCACAATTATTCTCCTCACTATGGTAGCGTATCCAATGATCTCATCCTATAGAGGAATGGAACTTTTTTCAATCCTAAAGCTCAAAAAGGTGACAACGCCTGAAACGTTATCACCTTTCTATAATTATTGTTTTTTTGCAAAGAGAAGCGTGGAAGGCTGCCACTGTACGCCTACATACCCATTCTCAATCAAGGATTTTTGTTCATCGTAATCCTTCTGCTGAACGGTTACGATTGTAGACTCATCCCACAGCACAGGACTGGAAACCGGACGATAGAAAATATAGCGCAGCATGCCGGCGTATTTTTCCTTGATCGCAGCAATGACCATTCCTTGAGAAAACTTATCCTTTAAACTTCCGGGATTTTCAGGGTGAACCGTACAAAAGAGATGAGTCCTGCCGTGGTTAGCTGCGTGGAAAGCATCCATAATCCAGACACCCATGCTTTTCTGCAGGCGGTTTCCTCTGTATTCAGGAAGCACGCATGAAATCTCCTGATGGACGACCTTCTCCCACTCGGCTTCCGGAAGACCGACATCGCGGCCGAGATTCTCTATGTGGTGTCCTGGATACCATAATGCTCGGAAGGCAGCTAGGGTCTCTCGCACGTAAACCCCGATCAGCAGCCCTCCGCCTGTTAAAATGGTCGTGAATTCTTCTTCGCTCAGCGGCTGCAGCGTCGATGAATCCTCTACATGCTGATCCACTTCCTTCTGCATCGTCTGCAGTTCTTCCAGGGCATCCAAAGAAAGAACCTGGACACTGTACTTCCTTTCCTGACCTGTTGGTTGATGCTGTAATATCCCTTGGGCAATCATTCTATTCCCTACTTTCTAATCGTGCTGCCGCACAGCCATTTCCTTTGGTGTAAACGTTTCTTTATTGCTCGTTAATTGTTCAATATAGTCAATATCGGGCTCAAAGCCAATTCCCGGCTGGTCTGGAACTTTCATTTCACCGCGGTCCATCCGCACTTCCGGATGGATGATGTCACGCTCCCAATAATGACTGGAAGGAGCTGTATCTCCTGGATAAAGGAACTGAGGCAGGGCTGTGACGGCAATGTTATGCGCCCGGCCGATGCCGGTTTCCAGCATGCCGCCGCACCACATCGGAATATGGTGGTCCTGACAGAGCTTATGAATCTTCAGCGTTTCCTGCAGGCCTCCAACACGGCCGATCTTCAAATTGACGATCCTGCAGCTGCCAAGCTCAATCGCTTTCCGAACATCATCATAGGAATGCAGGCTCTCATCGAGACAGATCGGTGTATTCAAATGCTTCTGCAGTTCTGCATGATCAATGATATCGTCATGAGCCAGCGGCTGTTCAATCATCATCAGGTTCAGGTCATCCAGCTGCTTCAGACGGGGAATGTCATCGAGCGTGTAGGCGCAGTTGGCGTCCGCCATCATTTCAAGATCAGGAAACCGGCGCCGGACGGCACGAAGCAGCTCCACATCCCAGCCGGGCTTGATTTTCACTTTGATCCGCTTATACCCTTCCTTCACATAGCCGGCTATTTTTTCCAGAAGGGCGTCTTCACTTTCCGTAATGCCGATACTGACGCCCACATCAATGGAGGACTTCGTTCCACCAAGCACTTCGGCCAGTGGACGTCCCTGTTCCTTGGCGTACAAGTCCCAGACCGCCTGCTCCACAGCAGCTTTTGCGTTGAATTGGCCCCGTATGGACTGAAAGCGCTCCGAAACTTCTCTCGGGTGACCAATCGGTGCTTTCAGCAGTTCGGGCAGAAGAAACTTCCGAAGCATCGGCCAGTTGGTATCAATCGTTTCTTCATTATAAATCGGCTCATTGATGGATACGGATTCGGCCCAGCCGGAATGACCGTTGGCAGACTGGACTTCCACAAGGATGACGTCCTTATCATATTCAGTCCCGACACTGGTCGTAAATGGATGCAGAAGGTCCATCTTAATCTGACGGAGAATCACTTTTTCGATATTCACGGAGTCCCCTCCTTCCAGTCTACTTGATCGGCCTGACGCAGCATTTCATATAAAATATCCCGGCCGGTAATCAAAGCCTTTTTGTTGAAGTTCATCGCTGGATGATGCAGCCCTGGAGTAAGCCCGCACCCAAGTCCGATCATCGTCGCAGACAGTCCACTGTTATGGAAGGTATAAAAATGAAAGTCCTCCGCTCCCGGTGAAACACACGGCGGTGCCAGGGCATCCTTGGAGCAGGCTTTCACGACCGCTTTTTCAGCCAGCCCTACAGCTTGATCGTTTTGGACAGCTGCAGGCGAGAATTCCACCCATTCGCTCCCGATTGCTGTTCCTGTTTCCTGCTCGACCTGTTGGATGATCTCCTTCGTCTGGTCGATAAGCCGCTGCAGCCCGTCGTTGGAAACGGAGCGGATATCAAACGTCATTCTCGCCGTTTCCGGAATGAGGTTCGCAGCTTCACCGGCATGCAGTTCTGTCGGCTTCAAAGAATAACCGGTATCCACATGTACAGCTTTTAACGACGCCATCAAGCGGCCCGCAGCTTCAATCGGGTTTTTGGCGAGTTCAGGACGGGCAGCATGAGCGGGTACTCCTTTAATTGTCAGCTTCAATGTAATAATTGCCCCGTGCAGAATTACGGGTGCGGCCTTGCCGTCAGGAACTTCCTGTTCCGGACGCAGATGGATACCACCTAAAAATTTCACATTCGCAAGGGCCCCGCTTTCCATCATCTGCAACGCCCCGGCGGCCGTTTCTTCTGCGGGCTGGAAGATAAACCGGACCGTATGATATGGCTTTTCACCGGATTCCATAAGCTTTAATGCGGAATGGAGCACCATCGTACTATGGCCGTCATGACCGCACGAGTGGTTCGGGCGCACTTCCCCGTCTACCTCCTGAACGAGCGCATCCATATCCGCCCTCAAGGCGATCACTTCTTCTGTCTCTCCCGGATAGTCCACGTAAAATCCATAGTGGCGGGCAAAGGTATTCACTTTATAGCCGGCATCCTTCAACCGGCTCTGTAAATAATGGGAGGTTTTTTCTTCTTTTCCACTCGGTTCCGCAAGCGCGTGGAGCGCTTCATACGTTTGTATAAGGTCATCCTGGTGCTGATCCACGATGCATTCCCCCTTAGAAAATGAGATGGGCTATACCGACAACAATCGGCAGTGTAATGATGGTACGCAATAGAAAGATGAAAACAAGATCTTTGAAGCTTACCGGCAGCTTCGACCCAAGCAGAAGTCCACCCATTTCCGACATGTAGACAAGCTGGGTGACAGAAACAGAAGCGATGATGAAGCGGGTCATTTCACTTTCGATGCCGCTTCCAATAACAGCCGGGAGGAACATATCCGCAAACCCGACGACCATCGTCTGACCAGCGGCCGATGCTTCCGGCACCTGCATCACGACAAGCAGCCATTCAAAAGGCTTTCCGATGATCGTGAAGAAAGAGGTGAATTCGGCAATCACAACAGCCACCGTACCGATAGCCATGACGACCGGCATCACACCAATCCACATATCCAGCACGTTCTGCAGGCCTTCTTTCACCGTTGCCTTCGCCCCGCCACTGTGCCGTGCTTTTTCAAGGGCTTGGCCTTTCCCCCATTTGACAACAGATACGCCGGACGGAATCATCTCCTCTGTTCTTCGTTCGGCGCCTTCGTACGTATCATCCGATTTTCTTGAAAGCGGTGGAATCCGCGGCATAATAATCGCAGCGGCCAGACCGGCAATGATAATCGTTGCGTAATAAGGCAGGAAGTACGCCTCCATGTTCAAATAAGTGATGACGACAATCGTAAACGTGATGGAAACAATCGAAAACGTAGTCGCTACAACGGCGGACTCCCGCTTCGTGTAATAGCCTTCTTCGTACTGCTTAGAAGTCAACAGCACTCCGATCGTTCCATCTCCCACCCATGAAGCCAGACAGTCCAGCGAGGAACGTCCAGGAAGTGTAAAAGACGGGCGCATCACTTTCATCAATAGAGCTCCGACGAATTCAAGCAGGCCAAAGTTGAGAAGCAGAGGCAGAAGGAATCCTGCCAAAAGAAACGTTGTGAACAATACAGGCAGCAGATCATTGAGGAGAAGGCCGCCGGTCACATCCGATACGAGAAAATCAGGACCGAAAGCAACCAGCACCATCCACCCAAAGACCATCCCGGCTGTCCGGGTGACGAGCCAGTTGTTACTTACATAAAAGAGATTTTTCAAATACGCAGAATTCATGATCCAGCCAGGCTTCATTCCCCTGGCCAGGATGGAACCAAGTACAGACAGCGTTATAACCGCTACTGTAAAGGCTGGTATATACGCACCAAGAGCACCGTTGATACTGTTGGCAAAATAGGCTACCGGAACAGTCATGCCTGATTCTGTATTAATAGGAACGATAAAAAACAAAAGACCAAATAATGACGGCAGTATAAATTTCCAGTAATCCTTCTTCGTATAAGTTTTCTCTGTAACATTCGTCGTCTGAAACTCTCCCTGCATAATCCCCACTCCTTTTTAATAGATCCCTACTCTAAAAACATCCCCCGCTCTGCATACATCAGTTCAATTTTCTGCTGCCTTGCTTTTACCTGTTCCGAGTACTTGTCCGCTGCCGTCTGAATAACCATTTCGGAAACGCTGACGGCGCCCGCAATGGAATGATAATCCGTCTCCATCCGCTCTTCTGTCGTAATAGTCACATCCGCTTCCCGGCCAACCGGTGACAAAGGCTTATCTGCGAAGGCGACGATGGATGCGCCGGCTTTCCTGGCAGCGTCAGACAGCTCTTTTCCTTCTTTCCGATACCTCGGGAAAGAAAAAATGACGACCGCGGACAGCTCATCGATATCTACCATTTCCTCCGGGAGCAGTCCCTCAGCGCTGAAAAGGGACACGCGGTCTCTCAGCTGTCTCAGCGCGTAGTAAAACCAATACCCAGCCGCATAAGACCCCCCGAAGCCCCCGATGAACACCCGGTCCGCTTTCATCATGACCTCCGCTGCTTCCCGGATTTCCTCCGGATTCAGCTGATCCATCATATGAGCAAACACTTTCTTTTCCTGTTCCGCCACTTGATAAAACCGGTCTTCTTCCTTCACCTGTCCTGACATTGTAGAAGACTGAGAGGACTGAAGCCAGTTGGAGCGGATGGCCTCCTGCATATGGGAATACCCGCGGAACCCAAGCACATTGGCCAGACGGATGACCGTCGTTTCGCTGACGCCGACATTCCGACCCAGCTGTGAAGCCGTTATGATGGCTCCCTCCTCTTTATGCTCAATCAAATAGGAGGCCACTTTTTTCTGCCCCTGAGACAAAGAGGGATAATACGTTTTAATGGTCTGAAGGATCGGTTCCTCCATCTTCCTCCTCCTTTCTCAGAATGTGTGAAGTTTTTCCTTCGTTTCTATTAATCTACCGTACTTTTTCCTTCACATCAATAATTATTAGAAAATTCAATAATAATAGCTGTCCCTCAAAATAGAGGAACAGCTATTATTTTCCATAGGATTGGACTCTCATCAGGTAAGCAGCCATCCCTATAATTGGCACACACCCCATCCAATGTCTCTGATTCTCCCTTCCATACTTCCGCTCCCGCCAGTAGATGGCGTAAACAGACAATGCGGTCAAGACGAAGAAATCAACCGTCATCACGTGAACAAACTGCGACACTTGAAAAGCAATTTCGTAATCCCCGGCGCTGCCTTCTGTTATTCCATAAACAAACAGGGCAGCTGTGCCAAGACTTACCACAAAAAGGAATGCCCTTGACCTCAGCATTTTCACGATCCACCCTGGAGTCCTTGTCCTCCGAACCAAGCCATTTTTGGCTAAGAAAAAATAAGGCATCAAGGCAAAGGCTCCGAGCATGAACGAACCGATCACAAACGGCCATGCAGGCACGCGGGCGTCATCCTCCCCAAGCAGAAAAGCCGCAAAAGCCATCGGGTACATCCCTAAAAAGCTGAACACCATAAGGAGCATCGGATCAGGGTCATCCATTTCGATCAGCTGAGCCAGATACCCCTGATTCCCATCCGGTGCAAGGAAAACCGCATATAAAATAAAAAGGATCCATCCAATAAACAACAAAGAACGGCGCATCCTATCATTCCCTCCTGAATGTAACAATAGTGGTCTATCTCCTGTATCGATCATACATAAACCAACCCAGATAAAAAAGGACCTGCTCTTTAAGAAGCAGGCCCTCCCTTCAACTAAGAGTCTATGGATTCAATGACACATTCGATCGCTGCCGTTAAATCCTGCTGCGGCCAGCTGGGAAGTTTTCCGTGCTGGACGGCGAGTTCATGAGAAGCAGGAAGGTGAATAAATCCTGAAGGGACGTGCTCTTTCCTCTTTTTAAAATGATAGAGCGTCTGATACATCACATGGTTACAGACATAAGTGCCTGCTGTGTTCGAGATTTGAGCCGGATACCCGTTCTCATGAAGACCTTCCACAAATTGTCGGATTGGAAGTGTCGTAAACAAGCCATCAGCCCCTTCCTCATGAATCGGTTCTCCGTCCGGTTTGTTTCCACGGTTATCCTTTTCACTGCTTTCGTTCCAGTTGATGGCTATCCTTTCCGGTGTAATGCTCTGCCGTCCAGCTGCAAGTCCAAGCGAGAGGACCACATCCGGCTGGGTCTCTTCGATATGAGATAGGATCTCTGCCCCGGACGTATCATAATCGACCGGCAGAATACGCCCTTCAATGTGGTAACCACCAATCTGCCTGCCGTGAAGATGGTGGACAATCTGTTTCGTCGGATTGATCGGGAAGCTGAGGAATGGTTCAAAACCAGTCAGCAAAAGTGTCGGCACATGTTCATCTCCTTTCATACGAATGCTTTTCAAGGTGTAAAATTGGTAAATTAAACCATGTTTATCCTTTCCCTTCACTCGCTCAACAGAAACGTTCACATTCATTAAAAACCAGTTAAAATATCAAAAACAGATAAAAAACACGAAAGAAACCTTTATAAACGAACAATTGAAAGATAAACTGATATAACATTCGTTTTTATGGTTGTGAAGCAACATCCACTCTGTTATAGTAAACTCGTATCCAATTTCATATCGCACTCGTATATTTTCAGTAATACGGTCTGAGCGTTTCTACCTGGTTCCCATTTTAAGAACCGGACTACGAGTTACATGTGTACACCTGTGTCCCCATTGGCACAGTCCAGCTGCGTATGTAAACGTTGATGTCTGAAGGTAGAACCCATTTTCTGCTTTCAGGCATTTTTTGTAGAGGCGGCGTTATCGTGGATAACAACATCTAAGGAGCGTCTACGTATGTCTTATCTCGCACGAACACTCACCTTTGTACTATTCTCTATCTTTTTGTTAGCTGGGTGCAGCAACAACGAATCAGCACCTGCGGAAGCAAGTGCTGAAGAAGAAACACAACAGCCCATCCTTATTCAGGGCCCGATGCCGATTGAGGCAGAGAACTTTGCCGAACGCCTGGAAAACGTAGAAGAGGAACAATCCGGTACATTTGTTTTTTATAAAGGAACGGTGAATGACTACCCTGTCATCGTCATGAAAACAGGAAAAGGTATGGAAAACACAGCCGCTGCCACAGCCCTGGCTATTGAAAAGTTCACCCCAGCAGCCATCATCAATCAAGGCACATCCGGCGGACACGATCCGGAATTGAATGTTTTTGATATCGTACTTGGAGAACGAACGGTCAACCTCGGTTCCTTGAAGACAGGAAGCCGTGAAGAAGGAGAAGGTATCGCGCCGACAGAATGGATTCCGATGGACTTGATGGCATCTGAAGGAAGTGCCGGCGAAGATCCGGATGCCGAAAACATCCGCTACTTTGAAGGAGACAAAGGCCTTTTGGAAGCAGCCAAAGCGGTCAAGGAAACGCACAAGGAAGGGAAAGTCGTGGAAGGTACTATCGGATCCGCGGACGTATGGAACAATGAAGTCGACCGTATTCAGTGGTTTCACGAGAACTTCGGTTCAAGCGTAGAAGAGATGGAAGGAGCCGCCGGTGCACAGATCGCCAAAGCGTACGATACCCCGTACCTCGGCATCCGCATTCTTTCCAACAATAAAACCAACGGCGGCGAATACAATCCAGAAACCGCCGCATCCAACCAGGACTACGTCTATGAAGTGGTCAAAGAATATATCCAAAACAAATAAGGAAAGCAAAAGGCAGCTCTTCAATGAGCTGCCTTTCCTTTATCCCATATTCACTTCATCTTCTGCACATACATAACTCAAAACCGTATCTTTAATCGGAACATCCACTTTCCCATTCAATCCATCCAGAGCCAGCACATCATAGCCTTTTCCGTCTTTGATATAACCGAGCCAGTACGGCACGTAGACGATAGAACGGCTCACAATCTCCACCTGGATTTTCTCGCGCCGCTTTTCCTTCGAGAACATTTCCCAGTACAGCACTTCACGGGCTTCCTGCTTCGACACTTCTCCCTGCACCGGCCAAAAGCTCCGGCTGCTTTCTTCCAAAGGAAGATCCACGGGTAAGATCGCACTCATGCGGCTTAACGGCTCGATTGCCATCCGGCCCTCCAGACCGTCAGGAAGCGAGTGAGTGACCGCCTTATAATCAAAGCAGAAAAAGGGAATGTACACCTGCTCCATGGATGTCAGCTGCTTCGTTTTCCTGAGCTTCTTCCATAAGCCTGTATGAATCTGCCCGGACATTTTTTGGACGGCTTCCTCTTTTTCAATGACAGGTTGAAGATAGTGAGTCATGGATTTTCCTCCTTATAAATTCTGCAGATACATCAGGAACGCAAAGACGACGAAGAAATAAAGGACAAGGTAGATCGGCCATCTTTTCGTTTTCTTCTCTTCTTCCACTTCCTCCACAGAGGCCGCAGCTTCCGCACGATCCTGCAGGGTTTCCTGGACGTCTTTCTTCGTCCGGTCGATCGTCAGACCTTCCAGCTTTTCCTTTGGAGGCGCTTTCGATAACAGGCTGACGGCGTAACCGGCCGCAACAGCAACGACAGCACCGACAAGGTTGTTGTACAACCAGGAAATTTCTGCAAAAACGGTCACTGCCCATACAGCAAGCATTCCGGCAATAACGCCGGCAAAGGCGCCCGTTCCGTTGACACGCTTCGTAAAGATCGCAAGGATAAACACACCAAGCAGGGCACCATAGAAGTAGGAACCAATCTGGTTGACCGCTTCAATCACCGGTCCGAGGTTGCCGGCAAAGAAAGCGAAGATCGTTGCATAAATCCCCCAGAATACCGTCGCATAACGGGAGGCTTTCAAATAGTGCTCTTCGGATTGGTTTTTCTTCATAAATTTACTGTAAAAGTCACGGACCGATACGGCAGACAAGGAGTTCAGCGCAGAGTCCAGGCTGGACATCGCTGCGGCAAATACTCCGGCAATGATCAATCCGGAAATACCGACCGGAAGCTCATTCACAACAAAACGCGGAAACAGTTCGTTCAAGTTGTTGATGTTCGGATCCCCGGCATATTGATAGAAAATGTAGAGCAATACACCAATAAGCAGGAACAACAGCATCTGTGGAATCAACAAGACACCACTCAGCACAAGAGACAGCTTACTTTCACGAATCGATTTACTCGTCAATACACGCTGGATCTGGCTCTGGTCCGTTCCAAAATAAGCGGCATGGAGGAAGAAACCACCGATCACACCCGCCCAGATGCTGTACTCTACACTCAGATCTGTAGAGAAATCAATCGACTCAAGCATACCGGTCTGGGACGCTGTCGACATCACTTCTCCCCATCCGCCGGGAACATCCTGGAAGATGATGAATACACTGAGGCCGGCACCGATCCAGAGAACGACCATCTGAATGACGTCCGTCCAGATGACGGCGCTGATACCGCCAAGAACCGTGTAGGAAACGGCGATCACGGCCATGAGGATGATCATGATGTTGACGTCTACACCAGTAATGACCGACAATACAAGCGCCGGGGCATACAGGACGACCCCTGTAGCAAGTCCGCGGGCAATAAGGAACAGCCCGGCCGTTAATGTACGCGTTTTCACATCAAACCGGCGTTCCAGGTATTCATAGGCCGTATAGACTTCGGTTTTATAGAAAAACGGAACGATCGTCGCAATGAGGAAGGCCATGGCAAGCGGCACGTTGATGAACGTGATGATCCGCGTCAGCCCTCCGTCATAGCCCCACCCCGGGGCCCCAATAAACGTGATGGCACTGGCCTGTGTCGCCATGACCGACAGACCGATCGCCCACCAAGGGATGCTTCTTCCGCCAAGAAAATAATCCTTAGTCGATTTCTGGTTTTTTCCGAAGGCCGCTCCGATAAAAGCGGTTCCAAGTACATATACGACAAAAATGATATAATCAATGACTGTAAAACTGCTCATTTTGTCCTCTCCCCATTTCGTTGATCTAACATATAGACATCCATAAACCGGCGGGCTGCCTGCTTCAACAGTTCAGGTCCCTGTCTGACAGCTTCCTTTAGTGTCATCGGTTTGTCGACAATCGGAAGCACGGCCAGAAGTCCTTCATTCTCCGCTTCGGACAAGTCTCCTTCCATCATGCCGGCAAAAGCGACACACGGTACATGATGCTTTTTCGCCAGTCTCGAAAGACCAATCGGCCCTTTGCCGTACAGCGACTGGGCATCGACTTTCCCTTCACCAGTAATGACGAGATCCGCACCGGCAATCTGCTCTTCCAGCTTTCCGAGTTCTGCAATCATTTCAAAACCGCTCTCCACATGGTAATCATCCAGCAGACTGAATAAAGAAAAACCAAAGCCTCCGGCCGCTCCGCTTCCATCCTTGTCACGGACGGTCCTCCCGGTATGCTGTTCAATCACAGCGGCATAACTTGTCATGCCCTCCTCGAGCTCGGCCAGGCACGACTCATCCGCGCCTTTCTGCGGTCCGAAAATCGTCACCGCTCCTTCTTTTCCAAGCAGTGGGTTGGAAACATCCGAAGCAATCCGCCATTCCACACCTGTCACCCTCTGCTTGAAGGCGTCTGTTTTGACGTTTTCAACTTTCTCGAGTGACTTTCCGTTCATCTGCAGTTCTTGTCCATCGTCATCCAAAAACTGAACGCCAAGAGCCTGAAAAAAACCACTCCCGGCATCAACAGTGGCACTGCCGCCAAGGCCGAGGATGATCGTTTCCGCTCCTTTTTCAATCGCTGCTTTCGCCAGTTCTCCGGTTCCGAAGGTGGACGCTTGAAGAGGGTTTTTTTCTTCTTCGTTCAGAAGGGGGAGACCGGAAGCGGCCGCTGTTTCAATTACAGCCATCCGCTCCTCCGGAATCCAACCATAAGCGGCAGTCATTGTTCTTCCTAATGGATCATGAACCGTCTCTTCAATCAGTTCCCCATCAAACATCTTCATCAAAGCTTCAACGGTCCCTTCACCACCATCCGCCATCGGAATGGACTGAACCTCCACACTAGAATCGCTTGCTTTAAGTCCGTGCTTCACCGCTTCGCACGCTTCTGCACTGCTCATCGATCCTTTAAAAGAATCGGGCGCTACAATGATTTTCATTGTTCTCCCGCCTTCAGCCACAGCGCTCCATAAGGCTGGACCGTTATTTTTTCTTCCGTCGTATAGGACACTCCGCTTAAAGCATCAACAAACACTTCTGACTGCAATGGAGCCTGAAACTCTTCCGGATCCACTTCCACAGCTTCTTCAGATACGTTCACAACCGAAACAAGTTCACCACCACGGACGATTGTAAACAACCGGTCATCAAGGAACAGCACATCCTGCGTGGCGTTCGGGTGGAAGGCCTTCTGCTGTTTACGAAGTTCGATTCTGTCCATAAACGTCGTGAACACCCGGTTTCGTAAAGTTCCTTCCGTATCGAGGTCTTTCTTAAGCTTGTCCGCCGCCAGCTTCTCACGATTAATGGAACGGTTCCTCCCTGTCACTTCGACTCCTGCCAAGTCATTCAGTGACCCGAGCAGACTGTGAACGTAAATGCCGGGAACACCTTTGACAGAAAGAAGGATCGTCTGTGCAGCAAGGAAACGGTCGACCGCATCCTGAGGCGTCTCTTCCGGTTTCGTCAACGCACTTAAATAGTTGATATTCAGTTCATATGGACTCTTTGTACCGTCTCCATTATCTTTGTAGGAAACGAATCCTCCCTGTTCCTTCGCACGATCAGCAAGGCTCTGTACTTCCCCTTCATTTAAAATCCCTTCCACAGGACGGAGGCCGACACCGTCGTGGGAAGCCAGGAAATTGAAGAATGATGTATGGTCGCTCGTGTCTTCCAAAGCGTCAGCCCACTCGGAAAGATGGCGGGCGTTTCCGGAAACAAACGAGTGCAGTGTTAATGGAGGCAGTGGGAATTGATAAACCATGTGCGCTTCATTATGTCCGCTCCCGAAGTAGCTGATGTTGTCTTTGTGCGGCACGTTGGTTTCCGTAATCACGATGGTACCCGGGGAGATTTCCTCCAGGACGTGGCGCATCACTTGAACAATTTTGTGCGTTTCCTCAAGGTGGATGCTCGTTGTGCCAAGCCGCTTCCACAAAAAGCCGATGGCATCCAGTCGCAGATAACGCGCTCCGTGTTGGACGTATGCGGCAAGAATCTTAAGCACTTCTGCGAATAACGCCTCACTCTCGTAATTCAAATCGATCTGATCATCACTGAACGTGGTCCAGACATATTTTGTCCCTTCGGCGTGCTCCACTTTTGTTAAGAGTGGAAGAGCCCGCGGACGGACAACGGAACTATAATCAAGCGAAGGATCGGATTCCACAAAGTAATCCTGGTATTCTTCTTCCTCTTTTAGGTAATTTTGGAACCAATTACTTTTTCTTGAAATGTGGTTGATGACCGCATCAAACATTAAGTCGTAATCCTCGGACAATTCGTGCACGTTATCCCAGTCACCAAGCTCCGGGTTGACCTCCAGATAATCCTGGACAGAAAAACCGTCATCCGATGTGAACGGGTAAAATGGAAGAATGTGAACCGAATTGATGGTCTGCCCGACATACTCCTGCAAAAACTGTTTCAGCGTTGTGAGCGGATTTTCTCCCTCCTGCTTGATGGAGTCTCCGTACGTAATCAGCATCACATCGCGCTCATCCACCCAGTCCTTCGCCTGGGCCTTCTGCCTGCAGGTGTCTATAATATCAAGCGTTTTTTGGTAAAGGCGCTCGCCTTTTTCATTTCCATATACGTCATAAAGGTTCTGTTTAATTTGATCGACAGCCGTTTGAGTCATTTTGTCCCCTCCAAAAATGATGTTAACGCTATCATAAGTGAAATGCGGGATGCTTTCCATGTTACGAAGACCAATAATACAAACGTTTTCACAGCTTTATTTTGGTATAAAGAACAAAAGAGAAGCTCAATCCGCTTCTCTTTCAGGTGATTTTATGGAAGGCAAGAGCCATCTGCAGTAATGTCGAATCATTGATATCGCGGGGATCATATCCGGTTACGTCCTTAATCTTTTTCAACCGGTATTGAAGGGTGTTCTTATGAATATGAAGCACCTCCGAGGTCGCTTTAATCGAACCCTTTTGTTGATAAAAAGTCTCCAGGGTGTTCTCCCAATCCGGAATGGACCCAAGATCCTCCGGCTGAAGCTTTCTTGCAATGAAATCACGCCGAACCGATTCCGGTACATCATACATGAGTGACTCCACACCTAAATCTTCATAAAAATAAAGCGGTTGATGGTGATCAGAAGCATAGCGGAGCGCACGGTCGGCTTCGTCCACCGATTTCCACATAGTACCGGGATGCCGGCACACGCTGCCGACACCAGCAGAACTTTCCTGCTCATACGTCTTTCGGAGTGCCTCCTGGATTTCCCGCACCCGTGCGTTGACTCTTTCTTTTTGATAGAGCGGATCTTTATGTTCGTTCACAGACAGCAGGATCATATAGCGGGAACTGCCCTCTGGAATCAGGACATGTTCATTGTAGTCGGGGAAGTGGCGGAGGATCAGCTTTTCCACATTTCTCCGGTACCGCTGCATCTGCACTTCATCATTGACATCTCCGAGTGGTGATCCCAGCTTGTCATACCAATAATCCTGAAAGCCGCTGAGCTCCAGCAGCACAGCCACACGGGGTTTATAAATGTTGATGCCGAACATCCACCCTCTTGTCGCAAACAGCTTTTCATCCTGATACTGATTACGGATCCATTCGTTCACAAACGTCTCTCTGGCCTGCGTCTCCAGCTCGACCTGTTCATCTAGATACGCTTCTTTAATGAGGATTTCCGTCATTTTTTGAAGCAGCGCGCCCTGCTGGCTAAGCTCCTCCGGTTCACCCGTGATTCCGATCACACCGACGATCTGTTCATGCAGACGGACAGGAAGGTTGATCCCAGCTTTCGCTCCTTCATACGTTTCTTGCGACGAAATGATTAACGTCTGGCCGGTTTCCAGCACTTTAGCTGCACCCTCATGAAAATCACCGATCCGCATTTTATCCAGACTGGCGATGATTTTCGCCTTTTCATCCATGAAGTTGATATTTTTATTCATAATTGGTTCGGTTTCCTGAACAATTGATTGAGCTACCTCTCTTGGAATCAGCATACCCATACCCCTCTCCGTCGTTCTTATTGTTATCCATCCTAGCACAGATTACAGGGAGGAATGATGGAGAAAATCAAGAACCGATGTTTCTCTTAAGGAATTGTTCTGGATCTATCCAGCAAAAGCTTTTGTGATCATCATAAACGCACTTTTCATTAGTTCCTCCAGCTTGAGAAAAAAGTAGAACCAAATATACAGCTGAAAACCCTGGGTAAGGAAGTGAAGGCGGAGTTCTGCCGGCGTATAAAGATGCCCTTCAAACAGAATCTGGAAAAAACAAAGAAATGCAAACACAGTGAATTGGATGCAGTCGTAGAGGAAATAGATACGAAAAAGGAAGGAAGCGCATGATTGGAAATGGCTGCTTTTTTGTGAATGGTGGTGCTTAAGTCAATATCCATTAATGAAAGAGAATAGATCTTTGAGGCCGTGGATGGCGGCGAAATCGAACGGATCACATCTGCATATTTTACATCCATTCAATAGTTTTCCATCCTGCTTCCATTTATAATAGAAGGCAGGGGGAAGATCTTCCCCTTTCCCTCCAAGACCCCACACAAATATGTCCAACTTTTGAACAAGAAAACGCTTTATTTGAAATGAGACAAGTTAATTGTGAATTATTTCACAAAAGCCATTGAATTCACTTTGGAAGTATTGCACAATGTAAATGTGAAATGATTCACAATATCTTGTTCACTATCCTTAGGGAGGAATTCATATGCCAAAACAAAATGTAAACCGTGTCGCTTTAATTGGAGCTGGGTCCGTCGGGAGCAGCTATGCTTTTGCGATGTTGAACCAAGCCGTAGCCGAGGAATTCGTTATCATCGACTTGAATGAAAACAAAGCGATGGGCGATGCGATGGATTTGAACCACGGAAAAGTATTTGCCCCGAACCCTACGAAAACATGGTATGGAACATATGAAGACTGCCGCGATGCTGATATTGTCTGTATCTGTGCCGGAGCCAATCAGAAACCTGGTGAAACCCGTCTCGACCTCGTCAAAAAGAACCTGGTCATTTTCAAATCCATCGTAGATGACGTGATGGCCAACGGATTTGACGGCATCTTCCTTGTGGCCACCAATCCTGTTGATGTGCTTACCTATGCCACATGGAAATTCAGCGGCCTCCCTAAAGAACGAGTCATTGGAAGTGGGACCATTCTGGATTCCGGCCGGTTCCGTTACCTGCTTGGAGAATACTTCGATGTTTCTCCATCCAGCGTGCACGCAAGTATCATCGGCGAACACGGCGATACAGAGCTCCCTGTATGGAGCCACGCCACAATCGGCGGTGTCCCTGTCCTTGAATTAATCGAACGTCACGACAACTATACAAAAGAAGACCTGGACGAAATTTTCGTGAATGTCCGCGATGCGGCCTATCAGATCATTGAGAAAAAAGGAGCCACGTATTATGGAATTGCGATGGGTCTGACCCGCATTACGAAAGCAATCCTTAATAACGAAAACAGCATCATGACCGTCAGCGCCTATTTGAACGGTGAATACAATGTGGACGATGTGTATATCGGTGTTCCGGCCGTCCTCAACCGCACGGGTATCCGTAATGTGGTGGAAATCAACCTGAATGAAGAAGAACAAGAGAAACTGAATCACAGTGCCACTGTTTTGAAAGATATTCTAAGCGAACAATTCGATGTGAAACAAACGAACTAAACTTCTTTTGAAAAGAGATGATCCGCCATGTGGTTCCAACAGTACGATCCTTTTGGTAATCTGGGCGTGAGCGCGCTGTTAGCCGCTCTCCCCATCTTTTTCTTCTTTTTGGCGTTAACCCGCCTCCGTATGAAAGGGATTCTAGCTGCCTTTCTCACACTCATCATGAGTCTGGTTATCGCTGTGTTGTTGTTTGATATGCCATGGGATAATGCGCTTGCCGCAGCCCTTCACGGCATAGCGAACGGTCTGTGGCCGATCGGATACATTGTCATTATGGCCGTCTGGTTGTACAAAATTGCTGTACATACTGGAAAGTTCACGGTCATCCGCTCCAGTATCGCGAACATCTCCCAGGATCAGCGGCTGCAGCTTCTGCTGATCGGGTTCAGCTTCAACGCTTTCCTTGAAGGGGCCGCAGGATTTGGTGTACCGATTGCCATCAGTGCCGCCCTGCTTGTAGAACTGGGCTTCCGCCCGTTGAAAGCCGCAGCGTTATGCTTGATCGCCAATGCTGCTTCCGGTGCTTTCGGAGCAATCGGAATTCCTGTCATCGTAGGTGCCCAGATGGGAAACCTTGAAACGATGGAGCTTTCCCGGACACTGGCTTACCTGCTTCCCGCTATCTCCTTTGCCATTCCGTTTGTGCTCGTCTTTTTGCTGAATGGATGGAAAGGCGTGAAAGAAACCCTGCCTGCCCTGCTCGTCGTCAGTGGCATTTACACAGGTACCCAGCTGTTTACGATTCTATTTCTCGGTCCCGAACTTGCCAACATCCTTGCCGCCCTCTTAAGTATGGCTGGTCTTGCGCTGTTCCTAAGAAAATGGCAGCCGAAAACGATCCACAGAGAAGCGGATGCTCCAGCCGTTCAGAATGGCGAAACATACAGCCTGAAGGAAATTGTTAAAGCCTGGTCTCCGTTCTACATCTTAACGGCCGTCATTACCATATGGAGTCTTCCTGCATTTAAAGCCCTGTTCAATGATGGAGGCCTGCTTGCTGGTACGACCCGGTTGGTATCGATTCCATACCTGCACCAGCAGATTCAGAAAGCTCCACCGATCGCGCCGGAAACAACCGCGCTTGATGCCATTTTTAAACTTGATTTTATTTCTGCGACCGGCACAGCGATATTGGTGGCTGTTCTTCTGACTGGATGGTTCAGCTCTGCGATCACCCTTCCAGAAGGGATGAAAAACTTGAAAGCGACGATCCAGGAATTGTGGATCCCCATCTTGACGATCTGTTTCGTCATGGGCTTTGCAAACTTATCCAATTTTGCCGGGCTGAGCTCCACCATCGGACTCGCCTTATCCAAAACGGGAAGCCTGTTCCCACTCGTCAGTCCTGCGCTCGGCTGGATCGGTGTTTTCATTACCGGCTCTGTCGTCAGCAATAACGCCTTATTCGGTCACTTACAGGCAGTTACTGCTGATCAGATCACAGCCAACCCGGCCCTGCTTCTCGCCGCCAATACCGCCGGCGGCGTGATGGCCAAGCTGATCTCCCCGCAGTCCATTGCGATTGCGACAGCAGCGGTTAAACAGACCGGTCAGGAGTCCACGTTATTCAAGATGACACTGAAATACAGTTTCATTCTGCTGATGGTTGTCTGTGTAACAACTTATGCTTTGTCCCTCATCGGTGTATAAAAAGAAATCCCCGCTCTTCTTTAAGAAAGCGGGGATTTTCTTATGACTTCTCATTTCGATCATGGAGATGTTCAAGAGTTTTCACGAGCGAAGCCTTGAACTGTTTCAGTTCTGCTTCATCCATAGCGAGGTGATCAATGACCTGAAACGGGATGTCACTGGCATCCTTTTCCGCATTTCTACCCTGGTCTGTCAATGTTACGATCACCCGTCGCTCATCCTCCGGCGACCGTTTCCGTTCAAGCAGTCCCGATGTTTCCATCCGCTTCAGCATCGGTGTGAGCGTTCCGGAATCCAGATATAAACGTCTGCCAAGCTCATTCACCGTCATGCTGTCCTCTTCCCATAGTACAAGCAGCACCAAGTACTGCGGATAGGTGACATCCAACTTTTGAAGCAGGGGTTTATACATTTTCGTCATTTCACGCGCCGCTGCATAAATGGAAAAACAAATCTGGTTTTCCAATTTCAAATGCTCTTCAGCCATATCGATCTCTCCTTTATATCTTCAGTGTAGCGAATCCATCCATTTGTCACAACAAAACCAGTTTTTGAGTATCGCTGGTTGACAAAATGATCTCTTTGCTATAAATTAAATTGTGCACAACTTAATTATACACAATTTAAAAGAGGAGTGAAGAAAGATGGAAAAAGCTTTATATACAGCAGCAGCAACAGCACAGGGAGGACGACAAGGTACGGTAACGTCCAGCGACGGTACGTTGAACCTTGATCTATCCATGCCTAAAGAACTTGGCGGCTCAGGAAAAGAAGGAGCGACTAACCCCGAGCAGCTATTTGCAGCCGGTTACTCTGCATGCTTTGACAGCGCTCTTCAACTCGTTGCCTCTCAGGCGAAGAAAAAAATTACATCTGCGATTACAGCCAACGTAAGCATCGGAAAAGAAGGGGAAGGCTTCGGTCTTGCTGTTGAACTTGCAGTGGAAATCGAAGGAGTTTCCCAGGAAGAAGCGGAAGAGCTTGTTGAAAAAGCCCACCAGGTGTGCCCGTACTCCCGTGCGACACGCAACAACATTGAAGTTAAACTGACAACAACTGCAAAATAAAAAAGAGAGCTCCTTTCTAAAGGACCTCTCAGCTTGTAGAGAAACCCCTGTTTCTTTACAAGCTTTTTTCTTTCTTACCGCCAGGAGCGAAAGCCCCCTTCCCTTTCCGCGGAAGGGGCAACGCTCCTTAGGGGGTCTTTTTCATATTCTGGCAGGCAGCCGTCATCAGCGCCTGTTTTTTCACTTTTTCATTTCCAAGCAAACGGAAATAGCACAGCCCATGCCTTTCTTTTGAATCTGCAAAGCTACGCTCAACAGCCTGAAAGATACGTTTCGGCGGCTTTTTTATGTAATTTTATGAATGTGGACCCGTCTGCTCGTTATCCAGTGTATCCTGCTTTTCTTTAAGGCTGGGATACGCCGTCTTCAAGTGTTACGAGAAGCGTTCGGTGGTGACGCCTGCGGGAACAGCACGAGCCGAAGATCCACTTGGGAAGGTGATTTTTTCCTGACCAAGTTAGCTGAGGCCGGGCCCGAGGCAAGCACCCACCGATAAGCGGAACGTAGCCCAAACCACACGGAATGACAAAGGTTTTCTCTACAGACGAAAAGAAGCCCCATAAAAGGGACCTCTCTTTTTCTATTCAAAGGAAAAACCCTCCATAGGCTAAAGCGCCGGCGATTACGAAAGCGGGATGCACCTTCACCCGCTCCATCAGCACGTAGCCGGCCACGATCAGAATGGCCGTCTGCAGCCAGCCGATGCCTTCAAACGATTCCTTGAAAAAGCTCCACGCCATGACGCCGAGCAGCACGGCGATTACCGGACGGACATACATTGTCATCCGCTTCACTTTTGGTGAATCCTTATACTTGAACAACAGGCCGAGCAGCATGATCATTAATATCAAGGACGGGGCCACCGTAGCAAAGACCGCAACAAAGGCACCCGGCACTCCGGCCACTTCATAGCCGATATAACCGGCCATTTTTGTCGCAATCGGTCCGGGAAGTGAATTCCCGAGTGCAAGTACTTCACTGAACTCCTGCACATCCATCCACTCGTAGTTCTGGACCACTTCATTTTCCACAAGCGGAATCGAAGCCGGCCCCCCGCCGTAACCGAGGATGCCGGGAATGAAGAAGGCGAGAAAAAGCTGCCAGTAAATCATCATGAAGCTCCCGCCTCCTTCGCTTTCTGCTTATCTTTTTTAACAAGGGCAAATACTAACAGGGCTCCGATAATGATCCCCGGGTGGATGGAGAGCACTTCCATCAGGATGACCAGCACGACAGCAGCGATGATTGTGTTCCGCCACCCCATCCCTTTGCCTGCCTTATCTAAAAACTGCCACGTCAACACCGCCAGCATCACGCCCACGACAGGAATAACAGCGGCTGTCATCCCCTGCACCCAGTCAAATTGTTTAATGGATGACAGAGAGGTCAAAAGAATGATGATCAGCAGGATGGTCGGAATAATCGTCGCCAGAACCCCGATCAGCATCCCTGTCATTCCCTTCACCTGATGGCCGATATAGCCGGCGAGCTTTGTTGCAATAGGGCCTGGGAGCGTATTGCCGAGCGCCAGGATGTCTCCGAACTCCTCTGCTGTTACCCATTTGTATTTGTCCACCACTTCTTTATGAATCAATGGAATCGACCCGGGGCCGCCGCCATAACCGAGCATACCGACTCGGAAAAAAGCGATAAATATATCCCAATAGGTTCTCATGATTGCAGAACTCCTTCTCCTCAATTACCACCCCGCGGTTATCCCATCGGTACGCGATTCCGTGCCTCCGACGAGGACACCGCTTTCCGGATCTCTCCAGATCATCTGCCCCCGGCCGAAGCTGTTCGGCTCGACCTGAACCGTAATGTCATGGCCTTTATCCACGAGCTGCTGGGCGATGTGGGAGGGGAAGGTCTGTTCCACTTCCACCTGCTTATCCTTCAGCCACTGCCAGCGCGGCGCATCAAGGGCCGCCTGTGGATTCAATCCGAAATCAATGGTATTCATGACGACCTGCACATGTCCCTGCGGCTGCATGAAGCCACCCATCACACCGAAAGGGCCGACGGGGTTGTTTCCTTTTGTTAAAAATCCTGGAATGATTGTATGATACGTCCGCTTTCCACCTTCAAGAGCATTCACATGGTCAGGATCCATGGAGAAATTATGCCCGCGGTTCTGCAGGGCGATGCCTGTGCCGGGAACGACCAGTCCTGACCCGAAGCCCATATAGTTGCTTTGAATGAAGGAAACCATATTGCCATCTCCGTCCGCGGCCGCTAAATAAACCGTCCCGCTCAAAGATGGTTCACCCGCTTCCGGCTGACGTGCTTCTTCTCTGATGAGCTGCCGGCGCTCCTCCCCGTAGGATTCATTCAATAGATCTTCTGCTGTATGCCTCATGTAGGAAGGTTCGGTAATATGTTTCTGTCCATCCGCAAAAGCAAGCTTCATCGCTTCCATCTGCTTATGATACGTATCCACCGAATCCTTGGCAGGAAATTCGAAGCCCTTCAAAATATTCAACGCCTGCAGCGCTATCAGACCCTGGCCGTTCGGCGGGATTTCCCACACTTCATAGCCACGGTAATTGACGTGGATCGGATCCACCCACTCACAGCGGTGCTGAGCCAAATCTTCCTTCGTTATGTATCCGCCGTGCTTCTCTGAAAAAGCCGCAATTTTCTCCGCCAGTTCTCCTTCATAAAAAGAGGCGGCCTTCGTTTTCCCAATCGAGCGCAGCGTTTCTGCATGATCGTGGGACGACCAGATCTCCCCTGCTTTTGGAGCCCGTCCTTTTGGTGTGAACGTATGGAACCATTCTGAAAATACATCATCCTCCAGTTCCTTTTCAAACGTCTGGACAGCCTTGTTCCAATATTTCGCAAGGGTTGGTGAAACAGGGAAGCCTTCTTCGGCATACTGTACAGCGGGTGCGAGCACCTCTTCTAATGGAAGCTTTCCAAACGTTTCACTGAGTTCCGCCCACGCACTCGGGGCTCCAGGAACAGTGACAGGCACCCAGCCGTATTTCGGAATCTCCTCATGACCATCCGCCTTCACCTGGTCAATGGAAATCGACTGCGGCGAGCGCCCGCTCGCATTCAGTCCGTGCAGCTTTCCTTTCGTCCAAACCAGCGCAAAGGCATCTCCACCAATGCCGTTGGAGGTCGGTTCGACAACCGTGAGACAGGCGGCCGTGGCAATCGCGGCATCAATGGCGTTGCCTCCTTTCTTTAAAATGTCGAGGCCCGCCTGCGCCGCCAGCGGCTGGGATGTTGAGACCATTCCATTTTTGGCATAGACGGCCTTGCGTGAGACCGGATAGGGCTGGGCATGGTGGTTAAATGATATCATAATCAAGCACTCTCCTTATTCTCTTGTTCATATTCATTCGGTTTGTTCTGTTTCATACTGCTGATGATCCCGTACGTTAAGGACGCGGCGGCCATCACCAGAAGCACAGCTGAAATCGGTCTGGTAAAGAAGGTTGTCAGATCGGGACTTACGGAAATCGCCTGACGCAGGTTTTCTTCAATCATCGGACCAAGGATGATGCCAAGAATGAACGGGGCCAGAGGAAACAGATTGGCTTTCATCCAATAGCCGATCAAACCAAAGGCAAGCAGCACCCACACATCAAACATACGATTGTTCACTGCAAAGCTTCCGAGCACGCAAAGCAGTAGAATCACTGGAATTAACACATGCTGGGGAATGTTATTGATTTTCAAAAACACTTTAATCCCAAGGCTCTGAACAATCAGCATCAGGAACGCCGCCAGGAAGAAGGAAATAAAGATTCCATAGACAAGAACCGGCTGGTTTTCCATCAATAACGGTCCAGGCTGAATGCCGTGAATGAGCAGGGCCCCAAGCATCATCGCCGTTACGGCATCACCTGGGATCCCAAAGGCAAGCATCGGGACGAAGGACCCTCCAATGGACGAGTTATTGGCAGATTCCGCTGCAATGATCCCTTCCTTTGTCCCTTTTCCAAATTCATGAGACTTCCTGGAAAACTTCTTCGCAATATCATAGCTTAAGATATTCGCAATGCTCCCTCCGGCTGCCGGGAGAATACCGACAAGTGTCCCGATAAAGCTCGACCTTATCACATTCGTTCCGGACGACCACATATCCTTTAAAAGCTTCGGGAGTGGGTAGCTGACGTTGGACGCCTCACTGAACGGAACAGGAGCGGGCGGTCTTTTGATATCACTCATCAGCTGGGAAAAGGCAAACAATCCGATCAGCACCGGAAGGAAATTAAAGCCTGACATGAGCTCAGACATTCCGAACGTAAAACGTGGAATCGCGGTAAGCGGATCGGAACCGACAAGGGCGAACAATATACCGAGCATCCCGGAAATCAATCCCTTAATTAAGGACCCATCACTCAAGCTGGCGATGGCACTGATGCCAAACAGCATCAAAGCGAACATTTCCCAAGGGCCGAACTCCAGCGCCCATTCCGCAAGAATCGGAGCTGTGAAAATAAGTATGATACCGGAGATGATCGTACCGATGAACGATGACCACAACCCAATGGCCAGCGCTTTTCCAGCTTCTCCGTTTTTCACCATCGGATAGCCGTCGAACGTTGTTGCGACGGACGAAGGAGTCCCTGGAATCCCGAACAGGCAGGATGTAATCAGACCTCCAGCGCTTCCCCCCACCTGTACACCCATCATTAACGCAATTCCGTTGACCGGATCCATGCTGAAGCTGAATGGCAGCGTCAAGGCTACCCCCATCGTTATGGTAAAGCCCGGGATGCTTCCCACAATGATCCCGGCAACAACGCCGGCAAGCAGGATGAGGATCGTCTGTATATTCAATATGGATTCGAAACTTAATAAAATACTATCCATTATTCAAACCCCTTTTTAAAAAAGAACTCCTGATGGCAGAAAGACTAGCAGGAACTTTTGGAAGATAAAGCTCAAGACATACGTCACAACGTTAGAAATGATCAGCACAAGCCAGAGACGCTTTCTGTTGGATGATAGAAGCAGATACAGAGTGAACAGAAACGCAACCGAAGATAGAAAGTACCCGGCTAATGGCATGATGAAGATGTAGGCACCAAACAAAGCGAACGTGTACCACACTTTCTTCCCTTCCGCCCACCGCTCTTTCAAGCTTGTCTTTGGTTCTGCGCGCTGCTGTTTTTCTGATGTTACATACGCATACACACTTTTCACGAGCAAAAGAAGGCTCAGGACGGCAAGGATACCAATGATAATATTTGGAAAGAAGTCTCCTTCGGTTTTGCCGAGGCTTCTTTCCGGGATTAATGTGGATCCGTAAAAGGCCAGTCCGCAAAAGGCTAAGAGGATTACAGCGTTCATGGCATCTCTTTTAACGGTCATCATGTCAGACGCCTCCTCTTATTCAAGCAGCCCGCTTGTTTCAAGGGACTCTTTCATTTCCACTTCATTTTCTTCCAGGAACTGAACGTATTCTTCGGTATTTTTGTAGGAGACTTCACTTCCGAGCTCTTCCATTCTTTCCTGGAATGACTCACTTTCAGCTACGTTTTGAAGAGCATCACTCAACTTCTCTACAATTGCCTCCGGCGTATCTTTCGGTGCAGCAATCCCACGGCTTACTGCAGAGGTAACGTCAATCCCTTGTTCTTTCAATGTTGGTACATCCGGGAATTCAGCACTGCGCTCTTCACCTGTGTATCCAAGCAGCTTCATCCGGTCATCCGCCATATACTCCTTACCAGCAGCAATCGATACACTGCCTAAGTGCACATCATTAGCAACAATCGCTTTCATCCGTTTGGCTGTTCCTTCATACCCGACAATGTTGAATTGAATATCTGCAGCGGTTTGGATCAACGCCGGCTCAAGCTGGGAAGTAGAGCCGATGGAAGCGGCATATGTAATGCTTTCCGGATCTCCTTCTGCATCAGCGACGACGTCTTCCATATTGTCCCACGGGTTTTCCGGGTGCGTAGCGACAAGATCATAGGTCGATGTCATAAGCGATACAGGCTGGAAGTCAAAATAGCCGAAATCTGCCTGCCCCATCAATTCGGACATCGCCATGGAATCATGAATCGCAAGAAGCGTATAACCATCCGGCTTGGCATCAAGCGTCTGCTGAGCTCCAATGACACCACTTCCACCTGAAATGTTTTTAACAATGACATCCTGGTCCAGTTCCTTTTCCAGCTCTTCGGCAATAACACGGTTAATGGCATCGGTATCTCCCCCTGCATCCCACGGAACAACAATCTGAACCGGCTGTTCCGGATAGCTTTCTCCTTCTGCTTCCGTCGACCCCCCTGCTGAACTACACGCGGATAAAACCAAGCTGCCGCCAAGAATAAGTGCCCCCATCATTTTTTTCATTCCTCTTCCTCCTCGGATTTTTAATTTTTCAAATAATTTCGAATTAAATAATATACTAGATAAAGCATGTCCCTATGTCAATACAATTTCAAACAAAAATAAAGATAAATCCGTGTAATTGCTTACAAAAAGATTGAATTAGATTATATTCACTTACATAAAGTAAAAGATTACCTGTTTGTTCCATCTTGGTGGTTTGCTATAATGAGGGTGGAAGGAGTTTGCTATGAAAAGTAACGAGTTTGATCAAACGGATCGTATCATTGTCGATGAACTAGTAAGAGACGGTCGGATTTCATATGTGGAATTAGCTGAAAAAGTCGGCATTTCCCGAGTCGCCGTCAAAGATCGTATCAACAGCCTGATCAATAAAGGCGTGATTGAAAACTTTACAGCCGTCATCAATTCTGAGCGGTTCGGTCAAAACATTTCCGCCTTTTTCGAAGTCGATGTCGAGCCAATGAATCTACAGGCAGTGGCCCAGAATCTGGCAGACAATCCGAGTGTCGCAAGTATCTACCAAATGACCGGACCGAGCACACTGCACATGCACGTGCTTGTGGAGGATTTTAAGATGCTGGAAGCCTTTATCAATGATGAACTCTACTCCGTAGAAGGAATCACCCGTGTGGACAGTTCAATTATTTTGAAACGATTTAAAAGCAGGAAAGGGTACAAGTTGTAAGCCCACCTGTGGAATAGAAGCATATCCCTCAATCCCTATACCTGCAGATCAAACGGACCTCATACGAAACAGTGACATGGATATGTTTTCGTTCATTGAACTAATGATTTCATTCAACATGAAAAATCCAGTGACCCTTGTCACTGGATTTCCTCTTCTATATCTTCTTAGGACCAACCACTATTTTGACAAGCTCTATCATTTCCCGGGAAATTTCCTACTTAAATTTTTCCAAATGCTGTATCATGTCTAATAAAGAGTTTACATAGAAAGGAGAGCGCTGTTTATGGACGGACTTACCATTACGAAGGCGGAAAAAAGCCGGGGTGGTACGACAATTTTTTCCCCATTTGATTTACGTATTGAACCAGGACAGGTCGTGTCTGTTTACGTTCATACAGATCTCCGACACTGGCTGATTGATATTCTTAATGGAGACGAGACGTTATCTGGAGGCTGTATTTCCTTCCATGACCGCCCTTCTCCTATTCCTTTAGGACTGCTCAGCCTGGATGCCCCTCTTTATGAACGCTTGAAGGTGAAGGAGCTGTTCCGTTTCCACAGGGACCTTTATCACTCCAGCGTTTCCTTGGAATCAGTCTTGGATCGGACACGCCTGTCAGACCTTCAGCACCATCAGGTGAAAAAGCTGACCTTCTCCGAGAAAAAACGGGTACAGCTGGGCTGTCTCATTTTACAGGACCCTCCATTCTTTCTCATGGAGGAACCCGACCAAAATGTAGACCTCGAAACGAAACAGATTTTGATGAAGATCTTACAACGACTGAAAGAAGAAGGTAAAACCGTGTTGATCTTGACCAGTAACCTGGAGAGCGCCATTCTGATGGGCGATCACACCCACCGTCTCCATCAGGATGGTATACATAAAGTGGAAAAAGAGCACGAAGAGTCCGCTGAGCCTGAAACAGATGGTGCATCCGTCACCTTCCATAAAATCCCGACAAAAGTGCAGGAAAACATGATTTTATTTGACCCGCCTGAAGTCGATTACATCGAAAGCATTCAGGGGCAGTCATATGTCCATATCCGCGGGGAAGCCTTCCAGGGAATGTTCACGCTGAATGATCTGGAAGCCAGATTGAAGCTGTTCGGATTCTTCCGCTGCCACCGGTCTTATATCGTGAACCTTCAGAAGGTCCGAAAAGTCATCACGTGGACCAAAAACAGCTACAGCCTCCAGCTCGATAACGCAGAAAAGACCGAAGTCCCGCTTTCCAAAGGTAAAATGGCTGAACTAAAGGAACTGCTGGGCCTCAAATAGCTCCGTTCAGCCGGCAGGTGACTCCGTTTACGCAAAAACAGCTGTGCGCTTCGTTGATCTCCCGTAATCTGAAGGAGAACGAAGCGAAACGGGGGAATGAAAATGGATCACATTATTGAAGTCAATCATGTCCAAAAAACATTCGGAAAAGAACAGGCCCTGAGGGATTTAACCTTCGGAGTAAAAAAGGGAGACATTTTTGGGTTTCTCGGACCAAGCGGAGCTGGAAAAACGACAACCATTGAGATTCTGACCGGCCAGCAGGTCCCGACTTCCGGCGAAGCCCGTGTTTTTGGCGTACCTTCCAAAGATATGCACCATCCCCATTATTTGAAGCGGATCGGTGTGATGTCGGATTCTAGCGGTTTATACGAGCGCTTATCGATTCGTGACAACCTCCTTCTTTTCTGCGAATTGTACGATCAGCCTTCTACACAAGTCGAAGAGGTCCTTGAAATCGTTAATCTGACAGCAGAAAAAAATAAGCGGGTATCGAAGCTGTCCAAAGGGATGAAGCAACGGACGATGCTCGCCCGTGCTCTTCTGCATCAGCCCGATCTCCTTTTCCTCGATGAGCCGACAGGAGCTCTTGATCCGGCCAACGCTCAGCACATTCATCACGGTCTACGAACTTTAAATGAGCGGGGGACGACCATTTTCTTAACGACGCACGATATGAATGAAGCGGAAACGCTCTGCAGCACCGTTGCATTTCTGGATAAAGGAAGTATCCAACTGCTCGACTGCCCGAAAAAGCTTAGAAAGCAGTTCGGCGACGGACATCTGATGGTGGGACTGACAGACGGCCGGGAAATTATGCTTCCGAACGAGCCCGCAAGCGCAGAGAAAATCTACCAATGGATGAAGAACAGCGAAGTGGAAACGATTGAGATGAATACACCAACCCTCGGCGATATTTTCGTAGAGGTCACAGGGAGGAATCTAGTATGACATTTTCAATGAAACGGATTTATGCGATTTTCCAAAAAGATTTGAAGGAATTATACCGGAACCTCTTTGTATCCTCCACGATCATTCTTCCGATTATGATGGCTTTCATGATGAGTCAGGCGGAAGGTGTCACAACAGCCAGCGTCACCTTAGTGATTACACTGAGCTTTGCTGCTGTTGGGACCTTTGTCCAGTCTGCAATGATTGCTGAAGAGAAAGAGAAGAATACATTGAGAAGTTTAATGATGTCACCGGCTTCCACCTTGGATATTATGGCTGGCAAAAGCCTTGTTACCTTTGTCATGACGCTTGCCACACTGATTGTCAGTTTGTTGATCGTCGGCTATTCCATTCAAGAACCTGTGTGGATGACCGGCATGCTTCTCCTGCTGCTTGTTTTCTACATTACCCTTGGAACACTGATCGGCCTGCTGACCCGTACATTAATTGAAGCCTCTGTTGTCCTTATGCCGATTTTACTTTTGTTTGGGATGAACGTTACTTTTGAATCGTTGATGGTGAGTTATGAATTCCTTTCGTTTCTTGAGTACCTGCCAAACTATCAAATCCAGCTGTTTATTGATGACCTCGGTCAGCGGATATCCTTGAAACCTGCATTCATCATCGGCGTATGGACAATCATGACGCTTATCGTAACTATTGGTGTGTATAAAAAGAAATTCACAAGATAAAACAGAAATAAAGGAATAGACGGCAGATTTTCTTGATAACGTTTATGCGTGTGTATTTTCATATAAAAAAGCCTTTCTGATTGGTTAAAGGAATCAGAAAGGCTTATGTATCTGCTTATTCTAAGTTATCGACTGCGTATTGAGCTTGTTCTTTAGTGAATTGCTCTCCATGCTCTGAAATCAACTGATCATAGATGGCTGCTGAAGACATATCCATCGTTTCAGCATAAGATTGCGCTTTTTTCAAAGCATTATCTTTCCAATCATGCTCTATGTTATCCATCGCATATTCTGCTGCTTCTTCAGGGAATTGCTCCCCATATTCAGAAACCAATTGATCAAAAATGGCCGCTTTAGACATATGCATCGTCTCAGCGTAGGACTCTGCCTTACTCAATGCAGAACTATGTTCTCTTGGAACACTAGCCTCTTGAGATGCTTCTTCTTCTGATGAAGTTTCACTAGATTCATCTTCCTCAACGTTTTCTTCAACTGCTGGCTCTTCTGGCTCTTCTGGCTCTTCTGGCTCTTCTGTTTCTTCCACTGTTGATTCATCGTTGGATGTTTCTTCTGTTGTTGGTTCGCTCACGTCGTCAGAACCTGTAGCTTCCTCATCTCCTGAAGTTGCAGCTACAGAAAATATGATAATGGCGATGACCCACACCCACCATTTTTTATAAAAAGGCTTCTTTTTCTTTTCTCTTTTACTCATAATAGACTCCCCCTATTTATTTACACCTATGCAATTATTACTATTTTTTCATTTCATGTCAATAGCACAGTCTACATAAATGTGATGAAATTCATAGGATACTCTTCCTATAGTATATTAATTTCCCTGAATTCCATGGGAGTAGATGGGGAGATAAAAGGAACAAAGCGGAGATTACCTATATAAGCAGCCTTATAATGCTTGCTCCTTCTTTGATGATGATTCAATTTTATATTGGACAGCTATATAGATTCAGCCTGGCAATCATAATTCTCACTAAAGAGGCGACCTCTTCCGAAACCACCTTCGTCCCTCCGAGGGCAATCCCCCTTTCAAATAACTTCTGATTCAGCAGATAGCTCATTTCTACAGGAAGAGTGTCTGTTTTTGTTAAAATGACCGCCCCGTTGTTTTTTGCGGCGAGCACCGATCCTGTTAATGCATCGGGAAAGCTGTAACCGGTGGCGATGTAGACATTATCTGCGTCCATTTGAAACCTTCGGATAATTTCAGCCGATGTGCGAAAACGGTTATTTCCAGAGACGCGCGTGGCATCAGGCAGTTCATTCATCACATCATCACTGACCACCGACGAACCTCCGATCACAAAGGAATGATCAACAGAACGGAGAGCTTCCCTGGTAACCTCCGGCAGGGAAGCGGTACGCGTCAACAAAATCGGGTGTCCTTCCTGGCCGGCATAGGGAGCAATGGAGAGAGCATCGGGAAAATTATCGCCGTAGACTACAAATGCTGTATCCGATTTCTCCATACGTTCTGCAATCTTTGCGGCTGTTTCGTAGCGGTCTTTCCCGCCAATCCGCTCAACAGTAAGCCCCATCGCTTTTACTTCTGTTACAACTAATTCAGAAATGACACCACCGCCTCCTAGAATGATAACTTCGGATGCCTTCAAGCGCTCCATTTCAGCGCGGGTCGTGTCAGTCAGACGGTCTTTTTGTACCAAAAGAATGGGAGCGTCGATTTCTTTTGCTAAGGGCCCGCCCGCCAATGCATCCGGAAAATTGGAAGCCGTGGATAGAATCACGGTATCAGCCTTGTTCCACCCAGCTTTAGAGATTTCTACAGCTGTTTCGAAGCGATTTGAGCCGGCAAGTCGGTCCTTTTCATCCGCTGCTGAAGCCATAGGAATAAAAAATAGCAAAAAAATAAGAAAGAAAAGGATGATCATAGTTTTCCGCATGAGTTTTTAAACAACTCCCTATAAATATTAAAGTCATGAACGTCAGTTATTAACAAATCTGATAATTATATATCGGTTGAAATGGCCTGCGATTAAATAGATGCTTATCATCTGCGAGCTGTATCTTATAGTTCCCTCCAACACATGACTGTCACTCAACTCCTTTAAATGGCTCATAAAAAAGCTCCTTCCCTTATAGAGAGAAGGAGCTTTCGTTATATAAATTCGGAAAGAAAACCAAGCGTAACAAGCAAAGACACCGCTCCGAAGAAACACGAAGCCAGTGAGAAAAAGAGCGGCCGTTCTTTTCGGACTAAAAAACTAAGACAATAAATCAAAGCTGGAAAAGGGAATAAAATACTAGCAATTTCCCAACCAGTAAACAAGTAAAGGAATGCCATGAAAAACGCAAGATAGCCTGAGATCGTTCGAGCAAGCAGAAATCCTTTTTGTTTTCCGGACTCTTTCACGTTCCAATCTCCTAAAGCCTCTTCCGTCTTTTTCAGTTGATAGGGTTTGTCTGAATGATAATAAAAATACATAGGCTGAAAATACGGAATGGTTCCGACCAGGGAGCTTTTCCCCCAAACAAACCGCTCACCGGCTAGTGGGAATGATTGATACACGTTTTCTGTACTTCCGCCTTCCTTTACATAGGGAGGGGAGGGGGTATGCTCCGTATCAATAGAAAAGACAATCCGTTGATTCTCTAAATGGCCAAAGTAGCTTCTCCAGCTTAATGTACGAATAGAGGAAAAAAAGAAGCGCCACAATTGCCTCCGCACCGTGTAAGCCATACTTGTATCGACCGGCATCCATCCTTCGCCTTCAATATAAATCTCATTCCAAACATGAGCCTGATGACGGCCCATAGCAAAGGCCCCGACCATCACTCTGCAGGGAATGCCGAGTGAACGGCAAAGAGAGGCATAAAGGAAGGAATATTCGCCACAATCTCCCTTCTTTTCTTTTAGAAAATGGGAAACCCCTCTAGCTTTAACCGGAAACGTATAAGAATAGTTTTTCACTAGGTGGACGAAAAGTTCCCAGCCTTTTTCTTTATCTGTAGTGGCATGTTCCGTAATAGCTGAAGCCATATGAGTCATTTCCTCGTTAACAGGAATCATAGGACTTGAGCGTGTATAGCGCTCCCGTTCTTCTTTCGTAAGAGGTGTTGAGCTTTTTGACGTTTTTTCTATTCCAACAACGTAGGAAGCCTGGATCTGCTCCCCCGGGGCTAATTCATAGTAACTGATTGTATTTCCGATAATGTCTTTATCCTCCTGGCGGGGAGGATGTTTCTTTTCTTGTAGGATCGTTTGCCGCTGTGTCTCTGGTGGATTAGCCAGCCAGACACTTACTTGATCAGATGTTTTATTCTTGTATCGGAACGAATAGTCGAACTGTCTCATCACTTCACCTGCTTTTCTCCATTGGAAATCATGCAGCGATCCCCTTCACATCCGCCAACAGGTAATATCGTCCTTCTACTGGCCAGCCAGTCATACAAAGGAGACCCTAACCCTGCCCATATGGATATTTGGATGATGGGAACCGCTATCCAGAATAAGGGCAGCTGCTTCACTATTCTCTGCACACTGAAGATCCCTTTTTCCATTTGGTTATCCTTTAATGTAAACGTATGCATCCGTTTTTCTGCCTCTGTCTTATCTATAGCATACCTTTCCAGTACTTGGTTGTCTCTAATCGATTCATACTGCAACTTTCGTCCCCGGTCTAACTTGGATAGGAATCTCATACTTTTGGAGCATACCGGACAATGAGAATCGTAAAAAATGATGACGGCTGCTTGATCACTGAACTTGTTTTGTTTCATACCGCTTCACCTTTGCTCCTTGGAATTTGTTTCGTACTCTAAGAACTGCTCCTTTTATCCAGCTATAGACTCTTTTATACTCCTGGTCGTTGAGCATCAGAAACTGCATAGTAATCATAGAAGCTGAGAACGTAAACAGTCCCATGACAATCGCTATTCCGATATGCAGTCCGATAACACTGAACATAGCAAAGTATTTGGTATACCGATTTAATAGAAAAAAGGGAAAGGACAACTGGACAAAAATGGCGCTGTAAGCCCCTGCCAGCAGCAAAATCTCAGAAGAAGCTATCATATTTTGGAAGAAAGGATGTGTATATTCGCCAACTTGGAGAATATAATAGAGCGCTGTTCCGTTCGTCCACATCTCCCCCATCACTTTATGGGTTCCAGAAGATAGATACATGAAGCATAACTGAATAATAGAGGTAAGGATGGCCAGGTTATGTAAGGCATTCCATACGGGAGCATGCCCTATGGCATTGCTTTCTTTATTTGCCCTCAAGCGGTCTATCGAAAAATACGCAGAAGTATTCGCAAACAGCATATAGAGCAGAATGATCCGCATAATGTTATCTCCACCGTCAAGAATCAAGACGTTGGCATGTTGTAATGACCACACAAACAAGAGGTTAACGATAGCAGTAAAACGTGTCATCACTCCCAAGGTGAATAAGAGGGCAAACAAGATACCGAGGTGAAAAATGATGTCAAAGTATAGAAGAGAATCTGAGAGCTGGTATAAAGAAAAGTTACTGGTCAGAGCCATCTGCTCTTGGAGATGATCGTGATTCTGCATTCCATTAGGCCCCCAGATGAACCTTCTTTGAGAGTAATGAATGAAATACATAAACAAGATGAGCAGACCAAAGGAAACTCTAAGCAATCCAGCTCCAATCAACATATGTTTTTTTTCCGTTAACATTCCATATAAGCGCTTCACTACCAGGACCTCCTTTATAGATTTCAATCAAATACAGGAGAAACTTCCACGAAATCCACCCATTTAAATTCATGAAGCTGCTGTTCTCTTTCATACTGCTCATTATCCTTTTCAGAAAATGGAACAGCTTTTGTTTCCTGCATGATAATTTGTGTTTTTTCAATATCCTTCTCTGGATAGACACTTCTTACATAGGATTGAGCATATCGGTTCAGAGCTTCCTGGGCATATTCATCTTTTTTCTGAGTCCGTTCATTTTCAAGCAGATGATCATAGTCCTCTCGATCCAGGTTTTTCTCTTCGATTTTCTGTGATATTTTCAACGTCACCTCATCCGTTTGATAAAGGGAAGTGAAGGCCCCTCTCTGGATCCGAACTAAACGGTTATACGGAGTAAAACGGTTGGCCTGATTTTTATCAATCATAAACGTTGTGAGATCAAGCCAGTCTGATGTACCTCCATCGGCAAACTGAGCCCGAACCATGAATTGGTTGTTGGTAGAAGCCGGGTTGGGAGCAAACAGCCTCCAATTTTGAGAAAATAAAGGTTCCATATAGGCATTGACGGCGAAACTGTACTTTGCTTTAACGGGGTTGAAAGGAGTTAGATATAAGGCTGTTATAACTAAATGAAAAACAAACACGCAAAGAATTAAGCTGACTCCAATTTTCTTTATCATCGTGTCACCTCTTTAAAGGCAAATCTTCTGCCCTCTATAAAAAGGGCAGAGATTTGCGTTGGAATAACTCACCTAAGTATTATTGATCAAAGACGACTTTCACATCTTCATAATCGCTTTCTCCCTTAATTACATCGTTTCCACCAATCTGATTTTTCGCCCAGTCATACGCATCAGCACCAGCCTTGGCTGTCACGCCCGCTACAAAAGCTCCTCCTGCTACTGCTGCTCCTTTAAGAGCGTAAGCTCCCACCACTGCTGGAATAGCTTCCGGCTCGGCTCCATTTTCAGAAACCTGCTTCACTTCCAGAGTTGTTTGGGACTCGATATCATCTGTGCTAGCCAAAGCGGATGTGGCTGTCGTCCCTCCAACAAATAACCCTAATGCCATACAACCTGCCATCAATTGCTTCTTTACTTTCATTTGTTATTCCTCCTTTAATGATCGTACAAAGCATGAGCCAACCAGATACAGTACAGGTACCTCCTTTGTGGTATCCCCCCCTTCAAAATTGCTTTTCTTCTCTTACACTTATTTCCTAGATAAATGGTATCATGGTAACCATGAAAGATGTATTTCGCATGTTATGGAAGAAAAGGGCTGTTTTTCTCGATTTTTTCATCCTATTGCGCAATATGAGAGAAGGAAGTGTTGAAGAGTGGATATGGGAAGAATATTAAAATACTTTAGATTGAAAGAAGGCATGAGTCAGGAAGAAGTCTCAGAATCTATTGTTTCCCCCTCCTACTTATCAAGAATTGAAAACAACAAAACCACTGTAGAACCGGAAACCCTTATGCTGCTCTTGGAAAGGGTGGGGGTGAATTACGATGAAATACAAGCAAATGAAGAAAAATTAAAAAAACTCCTCCGTCAATGGGAAGAGCCCTTACTGAACAACGATAAGCAGGCGTCCGAAAAGATTTACCAGGAGCTGAAGTCTTTCATAACCCCCGTGACTAACACCAACCTTCAAGCTGAATATCATATAAAAAGGGTAAGGGCCTGCATCATCCTTCAAGCATTTGATGATATTAATGATTCCATTTTATTTATCAATGACATCCACGATACTCTCACATCCCGCAACCGCTTCTTTTACTACAAACACCTTGGAAACTACTATTGGGTGAAGAATCAACCCATGATCGCAAAAGAACATTTTGAGAAAGCTTTGTCCGAGTATTCCTCGGTGGATTTAAGCGAATTGGAACAAGCGGATCTATATTTCCTTTACGCCCTGACCTTATATGTGTCTCAAAATGAGACCTTAAGCTTTTCTTATGCTCAATCCGCTTTACTCCTGTTTCAAAACAACTACAAATCCAGACAGTGTTTAAAGATACACATCCACCTTGGCATTTGCTACAGCCGATTGGGAGATGTCCCCTCCTCCCTCTCCAACTTTGAGAAAGCGGAAAGCCTCGCACGAGACATTGGAGATCAAGATCATTTAGGAATCATTTATCATAATATCGCCACGATGCATTTAAGAAAGAGGGAAAGGCAAATTTCTCTTGACCAGTTAGAAAATGCTCTTTACTACAAGAAAAAAATAAGCACCAGTTATATGAAATCCCTTGTGCTGCTGGTCCTCATTTACTATCAGGAGAACGAAAAAGATACCTGCATGAAGTACTTGAACGAACATCTTGAGGTGGCAAAGCAGCTTCCTGAAGACAATATCCACACAAAAGAGTACTGGTTCTTCCATTCTTTTTTCTTTCAATCCGAAAAAGAGTGGGAAATCTATGTCAAAAAAACGTTCCTGCCTTCTCTAAAAAAAGAACAGAAAAATCAGGAAATACAAAGGTATTCCCGATTTTTGGGAGAATACTATGAAGGAAAAGGAGGGTATAAAAAAGCAGCTGAGTACTATAAATTAGCGCTCGACAGCAATCCAGTCGCTGTCTACTAACTACTTCAACAGGGAGGGGAAATCATGAAGAAACTATTGTTGATCTTTAGTTTGGTCCTTGTGTTCATGGCCGGTCCAGCTTCAACCATGACGGCGGATTCTGTTGAAATTGGAAAACCTGGAGTGTCTGAAACCACCCCGAATGGTGATGAACTTCCGTTGAGTAATTAAATGAAGGTTTTTCTGCTGTTCCTTACATAAAGCTTTGTGGCCATTTCAAACACCCCCCATATTCCTTTGAATATGGGGGGTTTTCACTCTTCAAAACAATCTTAAACAGGATCTAAAAGTGAATAACTGAGTTCTTCTTCATCCCTTCTTCTATTTAATCATGATTTTTTCTTCATTTACCATCCATACGGCACACCCATTTCCCCTATCATCCGGTCAATCATACTCATCATCACGATCAAAAAGAAAACCGCCATCGCTACACTCGTCATCACAACGCCGTAAAACACATCCAGACCTTTAGCCTCCCCACCCGAATGAATCGAGAATAAAAGGGCCGTACTTGCCGTTACGTATAACGCAATACTGACAAAAAAGAAAAAAGCCCCAACCGTATTCATCGATAGCAGCATAAATAGATTGGCGGCAAGAAGACCGGTCACAGGAAGAATGACGAGCGACCCGTATTTCGCCATGACGCTCATATAAGTGATCTCCACCCGCATCCATTTGCCTACACCAAGGTTGACCGCGATAAACACCGCTAAAAAGAGCAGTTGATAAAGGAAAGGCTGAAGGACGAGCACACCAAAGAATACATCTGGTACGGACTCACCGAAGGCCCACAGGCCGCGCGCCGCGTTTCTCGCCGCTAAGTACGAAAAGAACGGCATAAGAAAAGCGAGCAGCAGCAAAGCGATGAAACCATTCGTCCGCTGCGAGCCATCCACCCGCTGACTGGCCCGAAACGGTTCCTGCAGCGCTTGAAGCGCAAAGCGGTAAAACTGCCGCCCTGTCTGCTTTGCTGTAGCTGTATAATCCTTCTGCGGAGGCAATGGGGCCGCTTCGACCGTCGATGCCGATGCATGCTCCGCAAGAACAGAGGCACCGCATTTTCCGCAGAACTTACTATCTTCATTCAATGGATTTCCGCATGTCGCACAATGCATATCATCCCATTCCCTTCATTAGAAGTCATCCGTCTGAACGATTGGTCTCATTGATCGCTACCTCTTCAATTTTCCAGCTGTCGCCGTCTTTGATAACGGTGTAATCCTTTGTCCGCTCGTAGTGCGTTTTCTCCCCGTCTGCATTGGTAAAGATAAACGCTTCATCTGTCGTCACCACATACCCATCCACACCGTAAGCAGCGGATTCTACAATGTTATTTTCCGTGAACTCATAGGTGAAGCCTTTGCCTGAGATCCCGTCCAAATAATCCCGGAACTCTTCGGACGCCTGGCTGTCTTCCTCTAAAAAAGAAGCGATCATCGAGAAATCCTCCGCGTTCAAGGCTTCTTCATAAACCTCCCGGAAATCGAGCACGTGAGCCTCGGCCGGTTCGGAGTCATCCGATTCCGGTACGTATTCAAAGACCGGTTCCTCCAGTTCTTCCTCAAAATAAAAATTCAGCTCACCCCAGTAGTCGCCATCCTCCGTACGGACCTGCTCGGATTTAACCACCTCTTTTTTATCATTCTTCCACTCCGCATGAAGCACCAGTTTATTTCCGTCCGGCACAGGGCCGATCACTCCAAGCTCATACAGCGTTTTCTTCGTACTCTTTCCATTTACAAAAAGAACCGCGTCCGGCTGGTTGGTATCGACATCATACGTATAGCCTTCAAAATAGACTTCCATGTAATAGTCAGACTCCTCCGCCAGCACCTGGTATTCCCACGTCTCTTTGAACGTACCATATTCGTTCGATGCCTCTCCCTCCACCTTATACACACCAGGGTAGGCTTTGGCAGTCCCTTCGTCTTCGGCCGCATTCTCCACCGTGATTTTTTCTTTGCCGACTGTAAAGGAAGCCTCGTCCATGTTCGTTAAGAACCTGATTGACGTTGGAACCGCTTCGATCTCATATGTCTTGTACATCCCGGGAATCACGGCTGTTTTTTTGACAGACAAAAGCGGACTGCCGTATTCATCACGGATGATGGTATCGAACCGCTGTTGGCCGCTGACAGCGTCAAGCATCTGTTCACGGATGGTCTCCCAGTCGTTCTCCTTCATGTACTGCAGGTATTCCTTTTCATTCAGCCATGCTTTTTCATCAAGAGACAGTTCACTTACAAAAGCTGCCGCATCATTATTCGTCACTGCACGATCCATGGCCCGAATCTTCGTTGTCGGGTCAAGCATCGATGACAAAATAAAATGAGCGGTCAGCAGTACAGCCAAAACCGCACCTATCGAAATCAGCGTGATTTTCTTTTTCCGCGTCATCGGTGTTCTCGGAGCCTTTGCTTCCGACCGGGTCAGCGGAGCATCCTTGGGTGCACCACATTCCGTACAGAAGGTTTCCTCCCTGCTCATTTCGTGACCGCACTGTTTACATACATCCATCCGACGACCTCCCTCGTCCTTGAAGGTGTTTCCCCTGCTGCTATGTACCTTCCTCCCTTCCCCTGATTTAGTTCCATATATTGGGGAGTAATTAACTATACTCAAACGCCCCGGGGTGTATGACTGTCCCTTTTTCTATAGAAAAAAGAAGAGGACATCCCTCCATGGGACGCCCTCTCCTTCCTATGTCTCTATTTACTTTGTAAACTTCACGCAGACCGGCTCGGGTACAAAAACATCCGACTGAACAAGCGTCAGCCTGCCGGTTGATTTGTCCCGCTCGAACAACGTCATTGTATTGGACTTCTGGTTCGTCGCAATCAGGAACTCCTCGGAAGGGTCCATCACGAAATCACGCGGCCAGTTCCCTTCTGTCGATGTCCACTCTACAAAAGTAAGTCTGCCTGTATCCTGATCGACGTCGTAAACAGCGATGGAATTATGCCCGCGGTTGCCGGCATAAACAAACTGTCCATCCGCAGAAATATGAATGGCACTGCCATCATTGGTTTCATCAAAGTCCTTAGGGATCGCCGCAATGGCCTGCTGCTCGGTGAAGCTGCCATCCTTCTCATCGTAATGAAGGACAAGCACTTCTGAGCTTAACTCTGTCATCACATAGGCATACTTTTTGTTCGGGTGGAAAGTAATGTGACGCGGACCGGAACCCGGTTTCGTGTTGAACACCTGCACCTGGCTCAACTCGCCATTGTCTACGGCGTAAGTGATAACACGATCGCTGCCAAGGTCAATCGCAATGACGTATTTCTCATCAGGGGTGAAACCTGCATAGTGCATGTGGGGTTTTTCCTGACGCTCATGAGGACCGGTCCCTTCATGCTCCACGATTGAAACTGCAGGATTCAGGGATCCATCTTCATTGGTCAGGTAGGAGACCACTTCTTTTGTATGATAGTTAGCCGTGACAACATTGTTGTTCAAATGATCCACACTCACGTGGCACGGTGGAGAGCCTGCAGCTGTCTGAGCGTTCAATTTTGTGAGTTCTCCCGTTTCTGCATTGATGGAAAAGGACGTGACACCGCCGTTTTCCCCGTCTTTGGAAACTGCATAAAGATTTTTTTGATCGTCACTTACTGTAACGTAAGTAGGGTTCTGCAGTTCTGCAGCCAACTGAACGTTTTTCAGTTCCTTAGCATCTGTATCAAGGGTGAACTGATAGACGCCTTTACTTTCCTGTTTGGTGTACGTACCAATGTAACCAACGTATTCCGGCATAGTAATACTCCTTTACTGAGGTGATAGAATTGAATTTCCGAATTAATTATCTCATAAACCGCCGTTGTCCTAAATCAATACCTTTATTCTTTCAGTTCATGAGAAATTCCCGATGTTCACAATTTGCTTGGACCTTTATCCAGGCTCATCTATTTACACCATAAAAAAGTATGGATTTAAACATATCTTTGTTAGATATTCATTTAATTAAACAACCCCCATACCTCTAGTAGGAGGAGTGGGGGTGTAGCGTTGACTATTGCTGCTTTCTAAAAGAGTAATACAACCACTTTTCGATGTCTTCCACTTTGCCTAACAATCGTTCCCGCACAATCGGCACAACCGTTTCCAGTTCGTTAATCGTCGCCTTAGTTTTTTTCAGTTCCTTTGTTACTTTATAAGGCCTTAGAGAATGATCAGGACGCTCCATCATCACTTCCCACTTACGCATGGCATTGATAATCTTCTGCCCCTCATCCTCACTCACAGCACCTTCTACTACATAGATGTCATTGGTATGTGCGCTGATTTCCTGAACCGTCTTCAGAACAGCTTCTCTAGGAGATTCTCCCGGGTTCACAGCTTTCTCACGCCAAGGTCCTTTCCCTAAAGCATCTACAGAAGGAGCGCTTGCCTGTCCGAAAGCAAACATATTAACGCCTGATGTTCCATGAGCAGCAGCTAACACATCATTCACCGCTGCCTTTTCTCCAAGATGGTGATAGAAGGAATATATCCCTGTATAGTACATCATCCATTCGGGAGTCAATTCCTTACTAGCCTTAATCGTTGACTGGATGCTGTTAAAATCGTGACCGTACGCTTGCGGAATGACACCGTCAATATCATCCACCCAGTCACTGATCAATTTGGCTTCTGCCCCAGGCTCGGGGGTAGCTGTCAACATAAAGGAAGACTCTATATCTTTGCTTTGCTCATGAAGCTGATCTACGAACTTGTTTTCTTGTTCGCGCAGCCACAGCTCCCATTTCTCCCACAAATCATCGTTTTCAGATAGCTCCCTTGGATCTACACCGTACTCTTCTTTGAAGCGTTCGCGGTTGGATTGGCTGAAGCTGTAGCTTTCTTCAAAACGATGGTGAGGGTAGCGCATGTAGTCAATATTTAAACCAGTGATGTCATAGCTTTTCTGCTGTTCTTCGTAGATTTCCAACATGAAATTCTGCACTTCTGGTTGGGCTATATCCAACCAGTAATAGTTGTTACTGGAGTCGGAACCCACTGTACCCGGTTCGTCGTTTCTTTGAACCGCACTCCACTCCGGATATTTTTCAAATTGAGAAGGCAGTCCAAGACTGCTGTGTCCGATCATGAAGCCATCTGTCCAGGATTGAACGGTAATCCCTCTTTTTTTACCTTCTTCAATAAAAGCCTGAAGGATGTCTGATCCATACGTGCCATAGGAGTTGTCAGCGAAATTAGGGTGCTGCTTCGGCAATCCATATGCTTCCATCGTTTCACTAGGGAAAATGGTGTAGCCCCAGAAGGTCGTCTCTAAATAGAGAGAATTAAAACCCGCTTTTTCCATACGGTCTAAGGTTGTTTGAACATCATCCAAATCTTGTTCCTCTGGACGATACCAGATAGCGCGCTGTTCCGCTGCATCTGAAGGAAGGGAATAATAATACCCGTCATAAGCTGCTTGTGTAGCCTGCTTCGTATAATCCAAAGCCTTTTGTGGATTGCTGCTTTGGTTTTCGGCTGCTTTTTGCAGGAATTCTTCAGCTAACGTGATGGATTCGCCCGCTTTTTCATATTCGGCATCTACATAGTTCTCTTTTGCATAGGTTATACGATCCTTCGCTTCCTGAAGAGCTTGCTCACTCTTAAAAATATACGTCGAAGCATCACGGATCAATTCCACGCTGCCTTCTACTTCGAACTCTACTTTCATACCGATTTCCGCTTTCTTCAAAAAGTCCGCTTCCGTTCCGTGACCACTCACGACAAATCCGTTTTCAGGGATCGCACTGTCTCCGCCACCGATTTTAGTCACAACTCCATTTTTCACGGTAATCTCATATCCATAAGGATTTGTTCCCGTGCTGGTACCAAACTCAGGAGTGTACACTAACAACTGGTCTGCGCCTCGATTGCCAGGAAAAGGCGCTCCATCCGGATTTGAATCATCTGTAGGATCAACATCATCCAGGCTGCTGGCATACTTTTTTTCAACAGGTTCAATAATCTCGACGGTTTCCCCGTCATCCAGCCCTTTTAAGAAGCTCGTAATTTCTTCTGTGGATGGAGAGCTTGTTGATAAAACGACGCCATCCTCCGGGATACCCTGATCACCATTTCCAGAATGTTTCACCTCATAAGTAGTTAAGCCGCTTTTTTCAAGGACAACTTCATAGGACGATTCCTTCGTTTCCGTATAATAGCTGAATGTTGGATCAAACAAAACAAGCTTGTCTGTGTTATTTCTATCATTTACTGCATGAATCTCCATTGTCTTTCCATCTTTATTGGCCACTGTAGTCACATTGTTTTCTTCTGCACTCAACCCGACCGCCCAAAACGTTACCACCATCACGGCTATTGCCATCCCTACGCCCCAACGACTTACCACGTCTTTCATAGGATCCCTCCAGTTTTTGAATCCGCTTACAAATTTCAGCGGTAACCACTCGTTAAAAAGGATTGTTCCTTCATTAGGAAAATTCAGTCGAAAAAATTCTTCACAAAACCATCTAGAGGACGCCTACTTCCGGCCAATGGAGCTGGACGCCTAATCTCACTAACTGCTCCTGAAATTCTTTGGTATATGTTTTATCACTGTGAATGTCTTTCAAGCCAGTCTCTTTCTCTATCGCAAAAGCAGCTAATGCTCCAGCTGACTCTCCTATATTCCACTCGACAGGATGCACACGCATACACCCGTTTGTTAAATGTGTACAGCCAATGTTCTTACATGCAGGAATCAAATTTTTCATTCGTTTCGGAATGAAGGCACCTAATGGAATTTCAAAAGGATAGCTGGGGGCGTAAAAAAGTCGGTTGGTTTTCGTAGTTGGATGAAGATCAATCCGGTAAGCCCCGATACCAACGGAGTTTGGACGTTCACGAACGCCTCCATAAGGGGAATGATCGACATTGATATCTTGTTCGACAACGGTTTCTAATGCCTCAATACGTCTTGATTCTCTAATATATGGATGTTTGGCAAGCCCGTCTACCGTCCCCATGATATCTGGTCTAAGTCTCAACCCTGGATAGCCATAGCCACCGTCATCGCGGGGGGCTTCCGTTTGCAGCCAGTACAGCAGACAGAGACTGAGCTGTCTGGAATGCGTCAGATGCTTCTCACGTTCTTCAGGAGAAACATCGATGATGGGCCCTTCCCAGTAATCGTTCTGAGGCCAGTTGATCAGCGAGATATCTCCCTTGAAAAAACCGTCCTGAAACAGGGTTGGATCAATAATTCTACGATATTCCCATAACCCTAACTGCTGACCTTCAGTAAACATCCGGAACGTCTTGGATTTTCCGGTGTCCGCATCAGGGATCTCCCAGCTGAGCTGGAGATGGTCCAGGAAATCTGCCTGGTAGGAACGCCAATAACTGTACATCTCTGGTTCATCAATGACATGACTTTCAGATGGATCATACTCAAGGGCAAACACTTGCGTAAATGACTGCATATCATCTGGATGATAACTCTCCAGCGCATGCGGCTCACCGGTCATCGCTTTAGATTCTGCTCCGATACGGTAATCCACCTTTGCAAGTGGCAGAAGGTCTCCACATTCTGTCGCATCTAAAACAAAAGTCCCCCGCAATACCAGCGGCCCCTTTTCCTGGGAATGAACTTTCACAGATGCAATACGCTCGTCCCTCACTTCGACCTCCACAGCTTTACAATTCATCAAAACTTGAATTTGTCCATTGCTCTCATAGGGCTGGAGCATATCCTCCAGAATTTTCTTCGCTACTCTTGGTTCATGGGAAATCCTGCTGACCCATGCTGTTCCAGGGTTTACATGTGGGTTCTTCTTTCCTTCCTCGCGTATCGGATAATGATCACGATAATAATCACGGACACGATTGCGAAACTCCCTGTATGTGTCTGTACAGCCAAACTGTTCAATCCAGGGGTGCTCATCCGGAGGTACCGCCTGCGAAGTCAGTTGACCGCCGATCCAATCCGTCTCTTCTGTCAGAATGACACTTCTGCCCATACGAGCGGCAGAAAAGGCAGCAAGCGTCCCGCCAATTCCCCCGCCAATAATTAATACATCAGCTTTCAAGATTCCCCCTCCTTTCTTACACACCGAAACCCGATTTCGAATGTTCGGTTCCAAGGATAGTGCACATCAGTGAGCTCATATTCCTGTGCCCAGTCATCCAGCAATTGAGAAGCCCTTCCTTCAAAAACGGGGGTCACAACAGTCTGAAGTGATTCTGATGGTTGAACGTCTAAACGTTTTCTACCTTCTTTTCTCACAACCGATTGATATACATAGTCATCGAGGAAACGTTCCACTAAAATCCCCTCTCTGTGCTTCTGTCTTTCCAAACCGCTTTTTTCTGAAAGCCAGGATAATGCTGCTTGCGACACCACCGTCCCTAGTGTATTCCCTGCTGTATTCCAGGCTGCGAATGCGTACAAGTTTCTCCAATTCAATTGTTTGAACAGCAAAGGAAACAGCCTCGGATCCGCACCATTGGCGTAAGCAACATCAGCAATGGCGACAGGCCTTCGTTTCATGTAGGACCGTAATCTTGACAGCCACTCCGGAACGTTACGGTGGTTGGTGTCCACTTGGTTGAGATGAAGGCTTAGCGCTAAGTCGCCCTGACGATGCCCAGGAACATTGACGCCTATCACGACATCGGCATACGTCAGATCTTCTTCTGTCCTGGAACCTATCGCGTAAATCTGCCCCTTTACCGATTCCATGATCGGACGATCTTCATACATAGCACGACTTAGTGCGCCGGCTATGCCACTGTAGACAGGGTAAAAGACCGGCACATCCGCTTCTTCCAACTCAAAAATCATCCGCGTTAAGAGCGTCACGGCCACTTCATCAGCTCCAGGATATAAGAAAACAGAGTCGTCAACACCCTGCTCACGAGCTGTCTCCCTTAACAGCTCCTGTTCTTTCACATTCCATCCATATTCGCTCGTGTCGTCTTGAGGGAAGACAAGATGATCAATCCACCCTTCTTTCACCTCATTCACTAACTGACGGTTGACAGAGAAATTGACAGCTCTTGCGTTTTTGTAATCCTCCAACACCTCCTCAGGGATCAAACCTTTCATCTCTTCTACCATGTGTGCATCTTCTTGCTCTCCCAGTTTTTCAAAACGATGCTCATGATAAGAAAGTGACCAAATAGCTCTGCCATAGTCCTTCCAGTATTCTTTTTCTTCTTCATTTATATTGTTGTTGGACATCCGCATGGTTGAACTGAATACCATGATCTTCAATGATGGGGCGTATTCTTTCACCTGCTTCAAAATTGCAAGCTTACGTAGTAAACGTTGTTCCGTGTACGGATGAATTCTAGATGGGACAAGTCCCCCATAAAGGAGCATGTCCATAGAGAGGATGACGCCATCAACTTGGGAAGCCATATTGATCAGCCATTTTTCAAGGGAATCTGTATCAGCTGGACGTTTTAAGAAGCCTAACTCCTCAACCGAAGGAGCTATCACTTCCCAATCCGCTATCCGAGCCATGTCTATTGGAAGTTTTCTTGTTACTGGTCGACCATCAACCGGTAGTAGAGCAATTTTCCTTCTCACCATAAACCTCTCACTTCCGAATTAAATTTAAAGTCCGTATGCCTTTAGCTGGGATTGTCAAGGTGTCCTGACAACGTTCCATTCCTTGGTAGATCAAATAATCGGAGAACACGTCTGTTTCCAAAGGTTCCACTTGAGGATTCCATAGTCTAACCTCGATTCCTTCATCTTTTTGACGGACAGCACTTATCTGGACGCTTGGATTAGAAAACGTCATCAGTGAAGGCGTCCCCCCTATACCAGACTGTATTGTTGGAGGATATCGGAATCGATTGGCCTGATTTAACGCAGACACCGCATCTCCCTGAAAACCAAAGCCATATCGAAAAGAATAGTCTCCCTCGCACTGAGCTTCAGGGGTTTCGAATGACGGCCCCGCTCCGCCTCCACGTGTTCTTAAATCATCCCTTGAAAGCCAGCCGACACCCCGTATCAGTGTCACTTCTAATTCATCCCGACTATTAATCTGATATTCCTGCAGACCACGATGCACAAAGCTGAACCCATGAACATGGATGAATGAAGTACTGGGTTCAACGACCACTGGTACCTCCTTCAGCTTTTCTGCCTCATCATGCTCTTCTTTAATCGCTGGTCGGTGTACAACATCAAACGCCGTATCACTGTAGGATGAATGGATCTCTTTATTGGCAGGGAAAACAAGGCGGAGTCGCTGGTCATGAGCGTTGTTGACGATTTTCACCTGAACGTCCGCCATTGGATCATGTCTGTATAAGCGAATGACAAAATGAGCTTCGATGGTACTCTCGTTCTCCGAAGGGCCGGTCCTCTCTGCATTAAGAGCGGCAGGTGTACGTAAATGAAGGGAATAACGTAATTCTTGAAAATCCTGGCTTTTCCTCACTTCAGGCGTTCCTTTATGAATACCTTTTGTCACGACATCATTTACAGGTGGAGAATAATTGTATTCATCTCCAGCATCCAGCGAGCTGTATAATCGGTTTAGCCCTGAGAAGCTTTCCCCTGTAGTGAGATCCTCCACATACAGTTCACCTTCTTTTAAGGTTACTGTCATATATTCATTCTCAATCACAGGTTGAGAGTGAGTGTCTGGCAGCTGAGGCTTTCCTTCTTCAATCGAAAACGTTTGGAAGGATAAGGCCGGAAGTCCCTTGACTTGTATGGCCAGCTTGTACAGCCAGACGCTTTTGAATTCTGGAAAAGCATCTGTCGGAGAATCAAAATGCCGCTCTTGTTTCTTATCGAGCACAACCGTATTTAAAACCTCTCCCTTATGATTCTTTACGACAAATGAGCGTTCCTCATACAACCAAATCTCTCCTTCGATCCAACCGTTGAATTCATAGGCGTGAGGATTGAAGACGACAAATTGAGTCATCTCTTCAAATGGCTTTCCTGAAGCCGCTCCACTCACAGCAAAATCCTGCATTCCCATTCGATAGGCCGCTTCCTTCTTCAAAACCTCTATCCTTTGAGAAAGCTTCAACGTTCTCGTTTCCATTTCTCTATGTACCTCATCGATACTACATCCGCAAATGCTGTCATGAGGATGGTTTTGGATGAGCAGCTTCCATGTTTGCTGCATGTATTTTTCCATGTGACTGACTCCAGCTAAAGCGAGCATCGGTTCCACATATCTCGTCAACTGATCTTCCATTCTCTGATTCTGTTCTTTTAGGTACGTTCTCGTTGAAAGAACATTAGGAAGAAGATAAATATGATCATTGGACCGTAATTCGCCTTCATAAACGTCTAGTTCATCACATTCTTTTTCAACGCTCTTAAAATATTGCTCATAGCTCGACTGGATAAGCTTCACTTCCTCTGTTTCCATCTGACTCATCCGGTCTTTCATATTCACCCATGCCGGCATTAAATGGTCCCCACCGTTGGTTAATAACAGCTGCTTCGTATCTGTATAAGGCTTCACTTTGTCTACGTATGCCTGAAATGTTTTCAAAGGTTTTTCTTCATTCAGAATCGGCTGGTAATATCCTTCGGGTAAAAAGGCGGTTAATACACGGCTTCCGTCAGGACTCTGCCACCAGAACTCTGATTTTGAAGGCTGAACGCCCCTCCAAAGGACGGCATGTTTCAGTTGAAAGGATGCCAGAATCTGCGGCATTTGACTGATATGGCCGAAGGTATCAGGTAAATACCCAATCCTTTGTGAGCGCCCCAGATCATTCGCCATCTCCAGTCCCAGCTCCAAATTCCGCCATAAGGATTCGCCGGAGACGAGAAATTCATCAGCCAGGACATACCAGGGGCCGACGATTAACTTTTCTTCTTTTATCAGCCGACAAACCTTTTCTCTCTGCTGATCGCTGCATACTTCAAAATAATCCTCAAGGGCAGCCATCTGCCCGTCGAGGACGAAACGTTCAATATCTCCTGTCTCGATTCCTTCTACAATCCGTTCCATTACATGAATGAAGCGGTGCCGGAAGACTTCAAATGGGAAATACCATTCCCTGTCCCAGTGGGTCTGGAATACAACATGGCACAGATAGGTTTCCTGCTTCATCCTTTAACAGCTCCTTTCATAGCTCCAGCAATGAAGTAGCGCTGAAGGATAGCAAATACAATGATGATTGGCAGGACGGAAATGATAGAACCTGCGGCAATATAGCGCCAATTCGAAGAGAAGTTTCCCTGCAGAGACTGAACTCCTAGTGGTAACGTGTACATGCTTTGATCGTTCAGAATGATGAGCGGCCACAAAAAGTCTCCCCATGCCATCATAAAAGTGAAAATGGCCAAGGTTACCATGGATGGACGCACAAGAGGCATAAGGATTCTCCACCAAATTTGAAAGGCATTCGCTCCATCCATCCGTCCTGATTCATCAAGTTCATAGGGAATCGTCAAGAAAGCCTGCCTCATCAGGAATATTCCAAAGGCTGTCGTAGCGTGCGGCAATACCAAACCTAAGTAAGTGTTCTGCAGCCCTAGATTCAATGCGAGAATATAGATGGGAATCATCAATAACTGAAATGGAATCATCATCGTACTGATGATCAAGATGAAAGCGATATTCTTTCCTCTGAAGTTCATTCTTGCCAACGGGTATGCAGCAAGAGAACAAAATAAAAGGTTGGCACCGACCGTCAAAACAGCTACGACGGTACTGTTGAAGAGATACGTAAAGAAAGGAAAGTATTCCAAGACTGCCCCGAAATTCGCCAGCGTTGGATTCTCAGGAATGAACTTCGGAGGATAAGCAAAGATATTTTCAGACCCCGATTTGAGTGACGTTGCTAAAAGCCATAGAAAAGGGCCGACCATGATAATCGATACAAGAATCAGCGTTATATAAGATAAGGTCGTTTTTATGATTTTTCTTGGTGCAGGCTTTGTCTTTTTTTGTTTTCGTTTCATTTTTTTTGGCTTGGGATGAGTTTGTTGTGCTTCATTTTCAGCAATTCGTTCGTGAGGTTCTTGTTTCAATGCTTCAGCATTTAACTTCATACATTCATCACCCTTTCATCGCCTGTTCACGACGGTTCATGAAAGCTATATTAACAATGGAAAACATGAGTGTAACAATGAACAGAATAACTCCCGCAGCACTGGCGTAGCCCATCTGCAAGCTATCGAAAGCCTCATTATAAATATAATACACAAGAGTCATCGAACTGTTTAACGGCCCTCCCTGAGTCATCACGTAGATTTCTTCAAACACTTTCATCGCGGAAATCGAAGACATGATCGTCACAATCATGATGGAAGGCATCAATAACGGAATGGTTATATGAAGGATTTGGCGGAATTTACTAGCTCCGTCGATATCTGCCGCTTCATATAAGTTGGTAGGTATGGCTTGTAACCCTGCTAAATAAATAACCATATAATAGCCCATCCCCTTCCAGACGGTTACCGCCATAACCGCGAACAAAGAAGTCGACGTGGAAGTCAGCCAGTGGATAGGTTCATCAATGACACCGAACGTATCCAGTACATAGTTCAAGACACCTTGATCGGCATACATCCATTTCCACGCAATCCCAACAACAACCATGGATGTTACAACAGGAAGGTAGTAAATGGATCGGAAGAAGGTGATTCCCTTCAGCTGTTGATTGACAAGAATAGCAAGGAAAATAGGCAGAAAGACAAGCGCAGGAACCACAATGACTAAGTATAAAAGAGTCTGGCCGAGCACCTTCCAAAACAACGGATCTGCAAATAGTTCTTTATAGTTGGCCAATCCTACGAAATCAGGATTCTTTTGAATCATATTGTAATCGGTAAAGCTTAACCAAATCGCCTGAATCATGGGGTAAAAAATAAATGCTCCCAGAATTGCACAGCCTGGCAGTAGAAATAAAAGCGGGGTGAATTTACGTTGATTCATGACTTTTCACTTCCTTCCTCATCTGTGATGCTAAAAGAGCTGCACCATACATCCCTGAACGGTTCCTATACAGGGAGGGCGTCACTTCTGTTTCCACTCCTTTCTGGTTTAAGAGGTCCTGCATATCCTCCCACCAATAGTCTCTCGACTCAGTAACCCCTCCACCTAAGATGATTCGGTCAGGATCAAGACTTATAGAAATGTTTTCAATGACTAAAGCAAGATCGCTGATAAATTGCGTCACAACCTTATTTACTCGTGCATCCTGTTGGGCAGCCTTGAAAACATCCCGCCCCTGAAGAAAAGTTCTACCCGTCTCCTTTTCCGCTTCTTTTCGTAAAGCAGAACCAGAGATATACTGCTCCAAACACCCGGATTTTCCGCAGTTGCACGGACGTCCTCCAGGGTAGAGCACCATGTGTCCCCACTCACCACCCTGGTGATGGGCACCGCGAACAACCTGACCGGAAAAATAGTTCGCACCGCCCACCCCGGTACCAAGAGTCAACATGATGGTATGCTGCGTTTCAATGAGTAGATGATTGAAATACAATTCTCCAATCAACGCCGTATTTGCATCATTATCTACGATTACAGGGAGGTTGTATTTCTCTTCAACCCAGGATTTCAAAGCGAACCCATGCCAACCCGGCAGATTTTCGGTGGCATATTCGACGACTCCCGTACCCACATTGATCCTGCCGGCGCTCCCTATCCCGATGCCTCGTATAGGTGTTTCACTTGCTTCTGTCAGGGTTCCGATCACACCACTTAAACTGGATAAAATAGCATCCCTACCCGCCTTCGCATCCGTCGGGGATGTGCTCTTATGAACCAATTCCATCTGTTCATCAAGAAGGACACCTTTAACCGTTGTACCTCCGATATCGATCCCAATGACATGCATCCCAATCACCCTCCGGCCTCGTTAGTAAATTTTATTAATGACAGATCTCGCCGTCTTTTCTTTCATTTCCAGTGACCGCTCTTTATCATTTAAAGCAAGTCCCGTGCACAATAAATCGATGATAAATAATTGGGAAATCTTCGCAGACAGGGAGCCACCTTCAAGAGGAGACTCTTTTCCTCCACTAAGGAGCACATAATCCGCAAGCTGCGTGATCGGTGACCGGGCGTAATAGGTGATGGCAATGACCGTAGCTCCATTCTTCTTTGCAATTTCCAAAGAATCCAACGTGTCCTTCGTACTTCCGGATAAGCTTATTCCTACAACGACATCCCCTTTTCCTAAGGTAGCTGCCCCCATCGCCTGAATATGTGGGTCGATGATGGCATCGCTATGCTTTCCAATTCTGATCAGGCGGTTTTTGGCGTCAAGAGCCGTCAGCCCCGACGTTCCTACTCCATAAAAGTGAAGATGGTCCGCCTTGGCAATCGCTGAAATACAGGAATGTAGCAGCTCTTCATCAACCATTTTCAACGTCTCATCGATCACAGACTTCGTATTATTAGCTATCGCATACTGCATCCCCTGCTCAACGACTTCGTCTTCCTTTGCATCATTTGATAAGGTTTTAGCCAGCGTCAGCTTGAATTCCTGATAACCTTTGAATCCCAGTTTTCTGCAAAAACGTAACGCAGTCGTCTCTCCTACCCCTGATTTGTCCGCTAGATCCGTGACCGAACAATAGAGGACACTTTCGATATCCTCTAACACTTTGTCCGCCACTTTCTGCTCCGACTTTGTCAAAGAAGGGTAGTAGCTACGGATTACGCTTAGTAAATTCCCCTCCAACAACTTTTGCGTCATGTTGAACACCTGCTTTCTTCATTTGATCTGTAAAACGTTTCGTAATCACTTGCGGCCTGGTGATTGCTGAACCGACCACAACGGCATGGGCTCCAAGTCCAAGCGCATGGACCACTTCATCCGGACTCCAATACCGCCCTTCAGCGAGGACAGGAACCTTGACTCTTTTCACTAACCGATGGACCAGGTTGAAGTCCGGTTGAGTAAGTTGAGGCGAATAGTCTGTGTAGCCGGATAGGGTTGTGCCGATACAATCCGCTCCGATTCTTTCTGCTTCCACCCCTTCGTCCACTGTTGAAACATCGGCCATAACGAGAGTATTCTTTTCTTTAATGTACTGAATTAATTCTTCCAATCTCTCTTTCTCCGGCCTTTCCCGGCCTGTCGCATCCAATGCAATGACATCAACGCCCGCTTTCAGTAATTCATCGACTTCTTTTCTTGTAGGCGTAATGTAAATGTCGCACTCGGAATAATCTTGCTTGACCAAACCAATGATCGGAAGCTTTGTGACCGATTGGATTGCTTTTATATCGTCATAGCCATTCGCACGAATGCCCGCTGCTCCTCCAAGTTCCGCTGCCGCAGCTACTTTAGCCATTAGATGTGACCCATGAAGAGGTTCATCCTCTAACGCTTGACAGGAGACGATCAGCTGACCTTCCACCTTTTCAAAAAAATCCTCTTTTTTCATCCCTTCACCACCATCCATAAGCTCCTCACTTTCCTATCATTCGATTATTAAAGAAGGAAGAGACCGTGGGCTCTTCCTTCTCTTTAAATGAATGACTTATTGCAATGCTGCATTCCACTTCTGTTCAGCATCAGCCAGCGCATCTTCGATCGACTTTTCACCGAGCATCGCCGCTTGAAGAGCATCCGTCATCGCTTTTTGAAGGTCAGAGTAATTCTTCATTGGTGGAACAAGGACTTCGGAGTCTTTCAGCTGTTCTGCTGATATGATACGTGCTTCGTCTTCTGGAGAAGGGTTCTCTGGAAGTTCATTGAAGTATGGGTCATCCAGAGCTGTCTCAATGGATGGAAGAATAGGTACAATTTTATCAAATTCCACTTGGTTCTCAGCATTCGTCATGAAAAGGGAGAACGTAACAGCCGCCTCTTGCTTTTCACTTTGTTTCGGTACCACCAGGTTCATCGCGGCAACATTCATCAATCCCGTTTCCCCCGTAATAATAGGAGCTACATCGGTAGCTTCATAAATATCAGGCGCATTCTCATTCACTGTATTTAAGAATTGTGGGCCGGAGGATAGAACAGCCAGCTGTCCTGCTTGATACATATCGACCGCTTTCCCGTGCCCTTCTGTCAGCACTTCACGTGGAATCAATTCATTTTCATACATATCAACAAAAAATTGGAACGCTTCTTTTCCTTTGTCTGTGTTGAAGGTCGCTTTTGTCATATCTTCATTCGTCAGTTCAACACCCATGGTAACCATCGTTTCTAGTAAATGGCTTCCATCGATGGATGGAAAGAAAGCATACTGCCCTGTTTTCTCTTTAGTTGTCTTCGAAAATTCCAGTACATCTGCATATTTCGTAGGGACATCATCGCCAGTCATCCCCGCTTCTTCCAGGATATTGTTGTTGTACATACTAACCTGGGAGGATAAATACCACGGAATTCCAAACGTTTGACCACCGAAGGAGTTCGACTTCCAAATGCCTTCAAAATACTCCTGTTTCTTTTCATCAGAAACCGCTTCATCCATATTCACAAGCGCATCGAGTTCTGCTAATTGAGAGGCGAATTGCGGGTTCAAGTTCACCACATCCGGTGCGGTTTCAGAAGATACAGCGGATAGAATCTTCTTCTCCATGTCACCCCAAGGTACATCCACCCACTTAACCTTGATATCAGGATTTTCCTCCTCAAAGTCTGCAATGACTCCCTCAATGTACTCTGTAAAGGTCGGTTTCAACTGCATCGTCCAGAACTCAATTTCCGAAGTTTCTCCGGAATCGGAAGAATCCTCTCCTTCCGCCGACCCTTCTTCACTTGATCCTGAACAAGCAGCTAGAACCAGCATGAAAGAAAAGGTAATCACCAACAAAAATGAAAACTTCTTCAAACCCCTCATCTCCTTATTTTGTATAAAATATGTTAACGGCGGAGGATAGATCTTCCCGCCAACATTCCCATAAGTGACCATGATCGCTCTCGACATAAATATGTTGTGCTGTTTGAATACTCGTTTTTAGTTGTCGGTTTCTTGTAAGTATGTAGAGATATTCATTCGTAATGGGTGAAACAAAGTCATCTTCTCCTGTCCCTACCGATTGATAGATCGTCCAAGGGAGGATTTTATGGAGATTTGCTCCACCTTTTATATCCTTTTCAGAAAAAGCCGCAGATTGAAGAAGGATATGGGTCCATTGATTCGGATCATGCAGGGCAAGTCGCAAGCTTACTGCTCCTGCTAGTGAATCCCCCAGCATACCGAGCTTTCTGATTTTGAAAGTCTCCCTGAGTTCCGGCAACAGCTCTTCATAAATAAACTGTTGGAATGCCTGGACATCTCTGCCTTCAGAATGGTAATAATGCCAACGATCTATGGAGGTGCCTGGTGGTAAAAGGATGAAGCAAGTGTTTCTCCCCAGTCCTTTCTGTAAATCATTCTCAAACTGTTCTTTCAGCATCCCAAGTTTTAAATAATCGTCTCCATCATGAACTATAAGAAGGTCGACACAATCACCTGGGGCTTCCCCTGATTTCAGCAATCTGTACGTGACTGTTTTTTTCAGAAAAACGCTCTCTATTGAATGATTTGAGATGAAGCTCCTTACCATCATGACCTCCCCGCTTATGTAAGCCCTTTCATAAACTAACCTTAGCACAGCTTTGTGTTTTTGTGAAGATATTCTTTATATTATTTAATAAAAAAGGAGTAATCCTCCATTTTTCAGAAAAATAAACAACTATTCATGAGGCGAGCATCTCTCTATACATTGTCTTTGACAAGCAGAACCCTTCAGCAGCATTTACACAACCCCAGCTTTATCCCCCGTGTGATATTTGGATAACTAAGTGTTTCAAGTCAAAAAAAACCGGACGCTATGTTGGAGGATAAAACACAGCGTCCGGTCCCTTTAATACTTGAGACTATTTATATTCGACACTTAAAAGGTACTATACAAAGAATGAAACTAAAACCAACATAACAAAAGCCGTCAGCCATGCCAGAGTAGTTGGAATTGACCATACCATTATTTGTTCTTTCGCATTCTTAATACCAAGCATACGGTTCACAACCCAGTAAAAACTATCATTAAAATAAGAGAACAATAGTGACCCTGTTGTTGCTCCTATTGCTGCAAGGGGCATGTACACTCCATCCACTCCCGCTAATATAGGAGCGGTGATGGAAGCCGCCGTAATCATTGCCACTGTTCCACTTCCTTGAACTAGTCGTACAAAGCTAGAAACAAAGAACGGCAGAAGAACGAGCGGCACGGACATGTTTACAATCAATTCAGCAACATAGTCCCCTGATCCACTTTCACGAAGAACGTTTCCCAGAGCGCCACCAGCACCTGTGACAAGTAAAATAATACCTGCAGATTTAATCCCCTCTTCCATTCGGTCAAGAGAATCTGTACGGCTTAACCTCGTCGTCAAAGTATAAATCGCAAAAACCAAACCGATACCGACAGCAATAACAGGGTTCCCGAAGAATTGAATATAGCCGAAGATCCCTTCTGTTAATTCCTGCGCAGAGACGACTGTGTTTGCAAAAATCAATAAAATCGGTATTAAGATTGGAGCCATAGACATGAATAAGGATGGCAGACGTTTGTTCTCTTGCTGATTAATAAATTCTTCATAAGTATCAGCCGGCTGTTCCGGCCGTATCCATCCTAACCCCTCTTCGTCCGGAAGCTGGTGAATTCGTTTACCTATCCATTTTGCATAGAATACACCGACGATGATCAGTGGAATAGAGAAAATCAACCCCCATAAAATCATGAGCCCCACACTGACGTCGAATATTCCTGCAACTCCGAGCGGTCCTGGAGTAGGAGGAACGAGCGAGTGCGTTACTACTAGTCCGATGGCTAGTGCGACACCCAAGGTTACGATAGAACGTCTGGTTTTCTTTGAAATCGCTTTCAATAATGGCGTTAAAATAACAAATGCTGAATCCACAAAAATAGGAATGGAAACGACGTAACCAGTTAACGCCATCGCCCAGTCCTCTCGTCGTTTCCCTAACATTTTTACGAATGAATAGGCAAGCCTTTCTGAAGCACCCGCGACTTCCATGACTCGCCCTAACATGACTCCAAAACCGATGACGATACCGATTGAACCAAGGGTTCCCCCAAAGCCATCTGTTATAGCATCTGCCACATTGGGAGGAGTCATACCTGCTACTAAACCGATGATCGAGGCTGAAATAATCAATGCGATAAAGGCATGTATTTTAGTTTTCATAACTAAGAAAACAAGCAGAGCAATACCAATAACCAAACCTAATATTATTTGTCCACCTGGTGCTTCCACTCTCATTCATCTCCTTTATGTTCCTTAATAGGGGAATTCCATGTATAGAACGCTTCTTTCATTTGCTAATGAACTTCTGTTTATATATAATCACAAGCGAGTCCTCCCTTGGACTGTCAGTTCTGGATCTTTGGTAGGGTCGGAACATGAACGGCACCAAGGGGACTCTTTTTGAGAATGTATGTTTATTATCTATTTTTTGAAAAATGGTGTGTATTTCGCTGCAGCCTTAATAGCTTCCACCATACTGACCGGACTTGCTATTCCTTTACCGGCAATATCAAAAGCCGTCCCATGATCAACAGAGGTGCGCAAGTACGGGAGACCGTTTGTCACAGATACAGTCCGTTCAAAGTCGTACATTTTTGCAGCAATGTGCCCTTGGTCATGATATAACGAAAGCACAGCGTCATATCTTCCGTTTGCAGCCTGATGGAAAACAGAGTCTGCTGGAACTGGTCCATTCACATCAACTCCTTGTTCACGAGCTGCTTCTAAACCGGGCTTCAGCTCTTCTATCTCTTCGCGCCCAAACAGTCCGCCTTCTCCAGAGTGGGGATTTAAACCGGCAAGCGCCAGTTTTGGCTCTTCTATCCCCAACAACTCCAAAGCTTTCTTACAACGAATCAAGTAATCTTCCACCCGCCCCTTTGTCATCATAGGAATGGAATCGGCGAGAGAAACGTGACGGGTAAGGAAAAAGATGCGCAAGTCGTTCACTTCAAACATCGTCATCGGATCATCAGCCTTTGTAAACGCTGACAGCATCGCTGTATGATCAATATAAGGGACTTCTTCTGCTGCTTGCAGGGACTCCTTGTTTATTGGAGGAGTACAGATGGCGTCAGCTTCTCCAGACTCAATTAAGTCATGAGCTGCTTTAATATACTCATAGGAAGCACGCCCGCACATCCCCGAAACAGACCCCATTTCATACTTGTCGAGGTCGACATTGTCGAGATGCATCAGATCGATGGTACCGGTTTCAAAAAGTGCTTCTGACGTCTGTTTGATAACATTCAGGTTCAGGTGAGTATTAATGGATTCCATGATTACTTTCAGGACGCCTTGATCACCAATGACAACAGGATTACATACATCATAAATTTCCTGCTTTGCTAAGGATTTGATAACAATTTCAGGTCCGATACCAGCAGGGTCTCCAATTGGAATTACTATGACAGGTTGGTTATTTTTCATTACTCATCATCCTTTAATTATAGTTTTTTGTAGAAGAAATCATATAGTTCATACAAGTGTACAAAGCTTTCTTATCCCCAATCATCCCACCCTTAGTGACTATCGGCAGGCCATCCAGATAGCCTCCTGTAAAGTTTCCATAGGCGGCAAGCGGTAGTATTTCGTCTTTTAGGGCAATCCCATGTGCTCTAGTGATCGAGGCTACAGAAGCAGTTACATCTCCACCACTTAAATAGCAGCCCTTAAATGATTCACTATGGCTCTGCAAAAGCCGGCGGCTGATGACGCCGAGACCATCTGTTATTCTCTTGGCGAGTCCTTCTTCCGTTGTCCCTTCTTCTTCTGCTATTTGAGAAAGGTTCAGCATCTTCTGTCCCGGATGATAGGTTGTCACGAGCAGAATATCGCTGTCCCTAATTCTTTCCCCCGCTATATCGACTATCCGATTTACTTCCTGATCCCAAGTTTCTGAAAAAGTAGCCAGGCGAGCAGGATCCACATGTATCGGTTTAACATTTGTTTTCTGCGTGAAATAATCAATTTGAAGACCGGTTTGGGAAGTGGCGCTGCCTATGGTTATTAAATATTTTTCATTCGTTCGGACATGGTTCAACTTCTTACTTGCATAGGCAGCGGTGAATGGGCCCGGATCTACGGCAAGAATAGGACTGTCGATGTCTTTGACAACTTCCGCAATCGACTCAATATGCTCATCGGTAACAGCGTCGAAACAAATGACTTTCGAATGTTGCTTTACGTCATCAATTTTTTTCTTTAATGCAGCCGGATCACCCATGACCATATCGAGACCTACGGAAGTAATTGGCAGGGACGTCTGACATCGTATGATTTCCTCCACCTTTGACGTAGTTAAAGGCTTAACGGGGTCTGCTGCTACATCTGTTTGTTGGAGAGGAATATTGTCCACCAATAAAAATCCTCCAATAGTGGTTCGCGCCGAATCCGGGAAGGAGGAGACGACTACAGCTACTGCATCCTCGCCGAGGAATTCAAGCATTGTCTCCATTTCGGTTCCGATGTTTCCTCTCAAGGTACTATCGATTCGCTTACTGTAAATCCCTCCCTGTCCAACACGTTCACTCTTCTCAAGGGCTGCTTTCACCCTGCTTCTTGCCAGATCCTTTGAAGCATAGCGACTGTCAGTGTCCAGGCAGATCGCTTGGTATCCAGCATCCAGAACAGGCAGACCATGAATGATGGTTGCCGTTTTGAACCCTTTTTTATTTAGCTTTACTCCTGTTGCATTGGCTCCAGTCAGGTCGTCACAAAGCACAACAATATTGTTCATCCTCACCCCTCCTTCATTTAATAGACGTTGGTTACTTTCTGTAATTCTTCGACTGTATTACTATCTATTTGACCATCTGTGATAATACCGTTGATTTCTTCTAAGTCACATACGTGAGCAAAAGATCGTTTGTTGAATTTACTGTAATCTGCAACGACCCATTTGACACTCGCATTTTTGAGCATCTGCTTTTTGATGTACGATTTCTCTAGCGTAGGAGTCGAAATCCCCTCTGTTGGATGAACAGCATTTGCGCCGATAAAGACGATATCCACTTTAATCTGTTTCAAAAATTCCTGTACATGGGCACCGATGAAAGCACCGACACCTCTCTGGAGTTCTCCCCCTGTTGATATGACCTGGCATTCTGAATTGAGGAGTTCCATAGATATTTTCGCATCGTTGGTCACAATTAAAAGGTCATCTCTTTTGCTTAAGAGCTTAGCGATTTCAAGGTTGGTTGTTCCGGAGTCTAATAACACTCTGGAATGCTCCGGAATACGTTCGACTGCTTTTCTAGCTATTTCTTGTTTCTCTGCTGTATAACTGGACAGCTTCGTTTGATAAGGTATCTCTTGAGTCAATGTTTCCGGCAAAACTGCGCCACCATGGGAACGAATGAGTCTGCCTTCTTCTTCGAGCGAAGCAAGATCCCTTCGAATGGTCATCGGTGACACATCAAACAGGGAGGATAATTGATCAATGTAAACCGCTCCTTCTGTGTGAAGATGTTTCAAAATCTCAAACCGTCTTTCTGCTTGTATCATGTGCTTCAACCTCTTCCAATGTTCGTTTGTGTTAAGTATACGCTTACAATTAAGGTAAATCAACATAAATAAACAAATAATGTTACTTTTTGTTCGTTTAATCTAAAGAAATGTTTGAATTTGTTTGTTTTAGTGATGAACTTCTAAAGTCCATTAACAAAATTATCCATCAAATAAATCAATGGGATCGAACTAAACCTCTCATTTACCATAATCAAAAGAAAAAAGCGGGCCGATTCGTTATCAACAACAAATCGACCCGCTTTTTATTCGTTTCCTCTGCTACTACAATGAATCATCTAGTATCTTAAAAAAAGAACACGTGTGCCATCACAGCTATAATCGGCAGCGTAATCAACGTCCGCTGCAGGAAAATCACAAGAAGGTCGACAATACCGACCGGGATTTTCGATTTAATAAGCAGGATGCCGACTTCAGACATGTAAATCAGCTGAGTCAATGATACAGCAGCAATGACGAATCTGGAGAGCTCACTTTCAATTCCGCTCCCGACGACAGCTGGAAGGAACATGTCCGCAAATCCGACGAGCATCGCTGGTGCGGTCTCTACGGCGGATGGGATTTGGAGGAGATTCAATAGACCGACGAATGGATAGGACAAGTACGTAAATACAGGTGTGAATTCGGCTAATATCAAGGCGAGGGTTCCTAGAGCCATCACTAAGGGCAGCAGGCCGAACCAGATATCGATGACATTTTGAACGCCCTGCCTGGCTACTTGTTTGAAACCGGTGACTTTCTGCGCTTTTTCTAATGCTTTCTGCAATCCCCACTGGAAATTGGAGGTGTTCTCAGGAACCGCTTCACTGATCTGTTTTCCAACGGGCTCATAGTATTCATCTTTTTTCCTGGATAGAGGAGGGATACGTGGACATATCACTGCAGCTGCCAATCCGGCCACTACAGTGGTCAAATAAAACTGGACAAACATGTGTTCAAGTCCGATGAAGGTAATAACGACTAAGCTGAAGGCGATGGAAGCAACGGAGAAAGTGGTCGAGATGACGGCTGCTTCTCGTTTGGTATAAAAGCCTTCTTCATACTGTTTTGTGGTAATGAGGACCCCGACTGTTCCGCTTCCCATCCACGAAGCGAAGGCATCGATGGAGGAGCGTCCCGGCAATTTGAAAAGGGGGTACATGATTTTCCGGAAGATGGAGCCGACGAATTCCATTAAGCCAAACTCCAGCATTAAGGGCATCAGTAAACCGGCAAACAAAAACCATGTCGTCAGAACGGGGATCAAGGAATAAAGGACCGTTCCGCCGGTAATATCGGCATACAGCCAGCTCGGGCCCCATTTGAATATCGTACAAATGGCGAATAAGGCCCCCATCGTGCGGATGGTCAACCAGAAAGAATGGATATAAAACAATGACTGTAGAAAGTTCGACTGCATGATCCACCTGGGTTTGGCGGCTTTTGTATAAGCCGCCCCCAGAGCAGACAGGGCTAGAATCACAGTCATGAATATATACAGGTATGGCTCAAAGATGGATTGAAGCGCTTCTGCCATAATTCCGACACCGATCGTCACTTTACCATTGTAATTGATGGGCACTAAGAAAAGCAGGGCGCCAAAAACGGACGGAATGATAAATTTTATGTAATCATTATTGGTAAACGTCGACGCTCGCTTTTCCTCCCATTGCTCTACTTTTTCCGGTGTGTGCATGTGCATTCCCCCTTCGTTTAGAAATCGTGGTTATCTGGTCAACGCCTTCTGTTCTGCTCTTTTCTTCATCGCGACGAGACTGATCATTTCAAAGCCAACCGCAGAAGCAAGACCTGCCGTGATATCACCGGCATCGTACGTCGGCAGCACTTCCACTAAATCGAATCCGACAAGGTTAAGCCCATGCAGGCCTCTCACACATTCCAGCGCTTCAAAGCTTGTCGGCCCTGCGACTTCAGGCGTTCCTGTTCCAGGTGCATAAGCCGGGTCCACAAAATCGATGTCGAAGCTGACAAATACCGGATGGTCCGGCCCGATTTTTTCATGAATGCGCTCAATGACTTTTTCATAGCCCATTTTGCGGACCTTTTTCATCGGCAGGACTTCAAAGCCGAGGTCTTCCGCATCCTTATAGTCTTCCGGTCCGTAAAGAGGTCCGCGCAAACCAATCTGTATCGAACGATCCATATCCAGCAGCCCTTCTTCCGCCGCTCTCCGGAATGGTGTCCCGTGCATATACTTTTCACCAAAATAGTTGTCCCACGTATCGCCGTGGCTGTCAAAATGAACAAACGCCATCTTGCCGTATTTTTTATGGAAGGCGCGCAGGTTTCCAAGGGAAATCGAATGATCACCGCCTAAAATGATCGGCGTGACCGATTTCTCAAGAAGAGGATCCAGTCCTTCGACGATGTTGTCGTATGTACGGTGGATGTTGCCTGGGATCACATCGATATCGCCATAATCGACACCAGAGGCATAGTCAAAAATATTGATGTCCTGATCAGGGTTGTACGGGCGCAGCAGCACGGATGAATTCCGGATATGCTGCGGTCCGCCTCTTTGACCTGTCCGGTTTGAAACTGCCGTATCAAAAGGAACTCCGAGCACAGCGAAATCAACGTTTTCTTCCGTTTTCACAGCTTCCAATCTCATAAATGTGCTCAATCCGCAAAAGCGTGGGGACAATGAAGAATCAATCGGTTTATACATCAAAAAACTCCCTTTTTATTATTTAAAGACCTAATGAAATGTATTTCGTTTCCAGATACTCCTCGATCCCCTGGGGACCACCTTCTCGACCGAGTCCACTTTCCTTGAATCCTCCGAAAGGTGCCTGAGCAGCGGACGGGGATCCGTCATTGACACCGACAATTCCGTATTCCAGCGCTTCCGAGAGGGTTAACGCTTTGCTCATATTTTCTGTGAAAAGGTAAGCAGCCAGACCGAACGGGGTATTGTTGGCTTGTTGTACAGCCTCTTCCTCATCACTGAATGATGTGATTGGTACGACGGGACCGAACGTTTCCTCCTTCATGCAGATCATGGACTCATCGACGTTTTTCAAAATCGTCGGCGGCATGATAAGACTTCCTTTAGAGGTTGAGTCCGCTCCACCGGTTACAATTTCTGCCCCTCGGGAGCGTGCATCTTCGATATGTCGAGCCACTTTATCGCAAGCCCCCTGGTTGATAAGCGGGCCGATATCTGTGTCAGGATCCATGCCGTCACCGACTTTAAGCGCTTCAACAGCTGCTTTTAATTTGTCGGTAAAAGCATCAACGATGGATTCATGAACAAAGAAACGATTAGAGCAGATGCACGTCTGCCCGGCATTTCTGAACTTCGAGGCCACCGCTCCTGCAACCGCTTTATCAAGATCCGCATCCGCCAGCACGACAAAAGGAGCCTGCCCACCGAGTTCCAGGGACACCCGCTTCATCGTTTCCGCAGATTTTTTCATAAGCAGCTTCCCGACTTCTGTGGATCCTGTAAACGAAAGCTTCCTTACTCTGGCATCTGAAAGCCACACATCACTGATCGTTTCTGCATCACCGGTCAAAACATTGATCAGCCCTGCAGGCGCCCCCGCTTCTATAGCCAATTCTACTAAGCGGATCGCCGTTAATGGCGTTTCTTCTGCTGGTTTAATAAGGACTGAGCACCCTGCTGCAATAGCGGGCGCGACTTTCCGAGTGATCATTGCCGCCGGAAAATTCCACGGCGTAATAGCCGCTACCACTCCGACAGGCTGCTTTTGAACGAGAATCCGCTTATCAGGCTTGGAGGCCGGGATGGTCTGTCCGTACACTCGCTTTGCTTCAGCGGCATACCAGGAGATATAACTGTTGGCGTACCCAATCTCGCCCTTGGCTTCCTTCAGCGGCTTGCCCTGCTCTTTTGTCATGATTTCAGCGAGCTCATCGGTGTGCTCCTCTATCAATTGAAACCATCTCGTTAGAAAATCGGCGCGCTCATCCGCCGTCGTCTTTTTCCAAGCTTGATAGGAACGATGGGCAGCTTCCACCGCCTGCTTTGCTTCTTTCTCACCGGCATCCGGTACAGAAGCAACGATTTCTCCGTTGATCGGATTATAGACCGGGAAGGTTTTGTCTGTCTGTATCTGTTCTCCGTCAATTACGATATTCATAGTCAGCCTCCTTTTTACACATGCTGGGGTGTCGAGCAGTTCTTGATTGCTGTTTCTAAAATGGATAATCCTTCGTCTAATTCTTCATCTGTAATGACAAGCGGCATCAGGAAGCGGATGACATTCCCGTACAAACCTGCTCCTAAGACAAGAAGTCCTGCATGCTGGGCTTCGGAAATAATTTTCTGAGTCAACAGCTTGTCCGGTGCCTTCGTATCCCTGTCTTCTACGATCTCTACAGCCACCATGGCTCCGAGGCCACGAATTTCACCGATACAATCGAGATCTTCGGATAACTGATGGAACCTGTCTTTGACGACATTTCCGATATGAACGGCCCGCTCATTCAATCCCTCATTTTCAATGACTTCAATTGCCGCAATAGCCGCACGGCAGCCTAATGGATTCCCGCTGTATGTACCACCGAGCTCACCAGCACCGGCTGCATCCATCACTTCACTTCGTCCGATGACCCCGCTGATCGGTGTTCCGGCTCCTAGTGATTTGGATACGGTAATCAAATCCGGCGTCACGTCATAGTGATCAATCGCAAAATACTTTCCTGTCCGGCCAAATCCTGTCTGAATCTCGTCAGCAACAAAAAGAATGCCGTGTTCCTCGCACAACCCTTTAACCGCCTGTACAAAGCTCTTTTCAGGAACGATGAAGCCACCTTCTCCCTGCACCGGCTCCATAACGACGGCTGCGATAGATTCAGGTGCGACTTCTGTGAGAAGGAATTTCTTGAATTCTTCGATCATGAACAAGTTGTATTCTTCCTCCGTCATCCCTTCCGGTTTCCGGTATGGATACGGGAATGGTGCCTTATACACTTCCGGAGCAAAAGGTCCGAAGCCGAACTTATAAGGCTTCACCTTACTCGTCATCGACATCGTCATTAACGTCCGGCCATGGAAGCCATTTTCAAACGTAACGACGGCCTGTCTACCTGTATGTTTTCGTGCAATTTTCACGGCATTCTCCACTGCTTCTGCACCGCTGTTCTGCAGGAGCACTTTTTTATCATGTGAGCCCGGGGCAAGAGCCGCCAGCTTCTCAGCCAGTTCAATATACGGTTCATACATCATCACGTTAAAGCCTGTGTGGATATACTGGTCAACCTGATCATGGAGAGCTGCCTTCACGGTTGGATGACAGTGCCCGACGTTGATCGTCCCAATCGCACCGGCGAAGTCGATGAACGTATTGCCATCCACATCGGTCACCTTCGCTCCCTCTGCTTTTGCCGCAAACGTCGGGATGCCATAACTGACAGCATTCGGTACGATATTGTGACGCCTTTCTAAAAGCTCACTTGCCTTAGGGCCTGGAAGCTGTGTTTGAATGGACGCGTGTGTTGTCATTATTTTTCCCCCTTCAATTGAAAATGGATGTTCGTTCCGCGAGATCCGTCAGCGTGGACAGCATATGGGCTTCAATCGCTTTCTTAGAAGCGGCCACATCGCGTTTCTTCAGCGCTTTCACAACCTCCAAATGCTCCGGCACGGAGAGAACCTCATCCATCGCTGTTGTATAAAAGTTGTCTCTTAGAATCAAATAACAGTCAGACCATTGGTTCAGCCTTTGGATTTCCTGAAGAAGAAATCTGTTCCCCGCCACTTGTGCCGGGTACGCGTGAATGAGGGCGTTGATACGGAGAAATTCCTCGTAATCTTTGTCCTCATAAGCCTTTACTTCTTCGTCTAGCAGCCGGTCCATTTGTTGAAAATGTTCACTGGTCATCTGATGAACAGCCAGCTCTGCCGCATAGCTTTCAAGAACAATTCGAAGATTAAACACATCTTCGAGCTCTTTATCCGAGGGACTGCAGACAAAAGCTCCTCTATGTGGAACAAGTTCAATCAATCCCTCATTTTCGAGTTTGGTGAATGCCGCACGGATGGGGGTGCGGCTCATTTCGAGCTCGTTACTTACCCAGTCTTCCGTTACTCGCTGTCCTGCCACCAGGCGCTTCAGCATAATGGCCCGTTTGATTTTTTCGTACGCAATTTCTTCGTTTTTCCTTTTATTCATTTCGCCTACCACCATTGTGTTTAAAGATTGTATACAATTTCTATATACAATTAGTCTACAACAAACGTTTTCTGATTTCTACAATTATTCTGAATTTTTATGTGATTAGATTTTAAGTCTGATGCTTACAGCATGCTGAAAGACATAAGAGAGCCTGTGAAATTAAGCTTACACAAAGGCCCGAATACAGAAAAAAAGAGGCATTATCACAAGCAAGTCCCGAAAAGGGAACTGCTTCAATAATGCCGTAATCAAATCCTTCCACTCATCATCCCCAGCGCACGGCTGCCAAATAGAACAGCCGTATCGATTTTCTCAATTTGTGACAATGCCTTTGGTTTTATATTGCGATGAGGAGTTGCGCTTTTCTAAACAGAATTTATAACTCTTATCACAAGGTTATGGCTTCATCGTCTGGTAGCTTTGATATTTATGAATCGCCTGACCGGCATAAGAAGGTTCATTCTCATAGAGTTCATCTAGTATGTTCAGCTGGTCATTCATATAATCTTCCCCTTCTTCAAAGAAGGACACCTTCTCATAAGGCTCCAAATATTGTGTTTCTACTCCCATTACGATCTTGCTGCCAATCTGATTGGCATATTGGATTTCGTGCTCGGTATGATACGATATGGAATCTTTTCCTTCTGCAAAATCCCGGTAGGCCATGATCGCCACCCCATCAGTCACGGTATCCATGACATGATCTGAAAGAGGCTTGGTTACGCCTTTATACGTGGTTTCATATTTTTCTCCATCAAACCAGAACGGCATAGCAACCATGAACTCAAAATCACTTTTCATTTTAGGGAACTGCACGATAGAGTCGATCACATGCAGCCCTTTCAAGTATTGATCGATGACTTGTGTTCTTTCATCTGTATCCCACTCGTCAAGTAAATAAGGTTCAATATCAAACTGGATGCCATCAAATTTCTCGTCTCCTCCGGCGGTCTGGTTGTAACAAAGTACACTGAACAAACGGGATAAGGGGACATGTCTATTTTCAGCTAATGCCCATTCCGCCGCTCCATCCAAAGCATGGACTTCAATTCCATTGGCATGGGCAAGCTGGATAAACGCTTGGTAATGTTCAGGGTGCTTTTGGATATAGGGCAGATCCTCTCTTGCGCCAATGTTCAAGTAAATCATGTTAACACCTTTTTCTTCCGCAAAGGAAACCATCTCTTCCCTGGATTCTTCCGTATTAATATCCTCATTCGGAAACCACGCCCACATCGCTTTGTCTTTGCCGGATGCTGTTTCTGCTGAGATGCTTCCGGGAAGAAATACGAAAACCACAGCCATTGCGCATAAACCTGTCAACCAACCTATTCTCTCAGATAATTTTTCCATTAAGACCCTCCTGTATTTTACATACACCTGCGTCTTAAGAAACGAGTTGCCAACCTTGACTATCACACCCTCCTCTGTGATCTATTAAAGCGGGTTCGCCGATGCGATGTTACGATAATCATTGCACCTGACATACCCGTTTTTCCGCGATGAAAAAGGAAGCCTTGCTTCTTCGAGTTCAGGAAGATCTGGAGTGTGACCTTCCAAATAGTCTGAGAGCTTTCGTACTGCTGTCCGAAGTCTCGCCATTAACCCTCCATATCGAATGTCCAGAACTTCCCATCCAAAAGGCTTATTCACTTTCATCCACTGTTCGTAATGCATATCTCTTAGCCGCTCCACCTCTTGTAATAGACTGGGCAGAAGTTGTTCTTTCATATGTTGCAGGGTTTGATGATCTTTTTCCTCATAAGCGGCCTTCAACTGACGGTTGAGTTCGCTTTTCAGGCTTAAGACCGCACACATTTGACTGGGAACCTCCAGAATCCAACTCCAGATCCCCACCTTTTTCTTAGCACCCTCCAACTGACGATGGAGGTCTCCGTAATAAGTGTTCAAAGGCCGGCCTTCCGTTTGTTTATCAAACAAACCGACGAATGGGTCCTGCCATAACAAGTATTTGGATGGATTAGCAGGCTCCAACTCCCCCTCCTCATACTCTGGAGGTTGATCCAGCTCTCCTATTTTTAGAAAAGCTTCCATATCTGCTCCTGTGCAGAAAGCAAATCGTTCCCTAACCTTCTTCCTATCCGGCTCTTCATCATAGCCATGTTCAGCAATCAGCTGCAGTCCCAAAAGACTTTGAAAAGGGTTGGTTTCCGCTCCGTTATCCCCCCACAGGGTGGAGAATACTTCTTGTATGCCTTCTTTTTTACAAGCCCTGTAGGAAGACTCGATGACACGGAATGTTTTTGGATAATGAATCGAAACACCGTTCCAAGTCCAGATCCCTCCAGCAAATAATGGTTTCGTCCCGAACGATTGATGCTTTTGCATGAATGCTCTGTAAAACTCCTCATCCTCATGATAGTAATCCCAGTAGACGTACTGAAGATCTTTAGGCATCTCTTGAATGACCTCATCCGGAATCCGGGCATCCAAATCGTAATAGTGTCCTTTGTCAGAAGCCATCCGGAAGTACATGTCACTCCATATCATCGGATCAAGCCCTTTGTTCCGGGTGATTTGCAAGACTTCCTTCAGATGATCGTTCATGATCTCAAAGCTTGGACGGTATCCGTGCTTCTTCCAATATTGTCCTCGCCCTAACAAGTGCGCCTCATCCATACCGATATGGATTCGTTTCGTCCTGAATGACTGCATCACGGAGGAAATCATCTGCTCAATCAATTCATAAGTTTCTTCTGCCCCTGTAAGCAGAATATCGGATGTATCTTTCAATGCCTCATTCCCGTCCCACTGTAAGAAGGTCGACAGGTGAGCAAGAGTCTGAATGCTCGGAATCAATTCAATCCCGAATTGATCTGCATAATCGTCCAATTCCTTCAGTTCTTCCTGACTGTAACGCCCCCGCCTATAACCAAAGTACGGCTGCTCTTTGATTTCGTATGTATCTTCCATATAAAGCATCAGCATATTCAACCCCATAACGGCCATGATCCGGATGATCGTTTTGATTTGGTCCGGCTTCATGACACCATTCCTGGAACAGTCGAGCATGATTCCGTTCATGGTGAACTGTGGGGTTTCCTCCATAGTGAAAGTAGAGGTGTGAGCTGCTTTTTTCAACAATAATCCCAACGCCCTGAAGAAATGAATCGGCTGATTGAAAAAAATAGCTCCTTCCTCTTCATTCAAGGTGACCTTCAGGTTCTTATGCTCCCACCGTTTCACCTGAATCCGCAAGCCACCCTCTTTGTTGAGTGAGCAGCCATAAATTTCTGCAAGCTCCTCCAGGGCTGCTTGAAATTCTCCACTATCCCCTTCCATCCTTACGTTCACAAAAGTTCCCCCTTCCCTTGGTACGAATGAGATACCCGTACAGCCCTTGATTCCTGATCCGATTGGTAGATGGATTCAATGACTTGAATGATAGACTTGCCGTACACCCCCGTATTTTCAATAGGAGCTTTCCCTGTGATCCCATTCACCAACTCGGTTAATTGCTCTTGAAAAGGGTGGTCCAGATTAGAGGCATACACTTGTTCATACTTTCCACCTTTACTCACCCACACCCCTTTTCCTATCTCCACTTTCATCATCCCGTTTGTGAAGACAAATTCCGTGAGCTGCTTAGGGACCGGGTTATAACCTGATATTGAAACGCTGACGGGAATCCCTGATTCTGTCTCCATGTGAAGCAATCCAGCTCCCTCAATCCCTGGTGACGTATACGACAAGTTGGCGGTAACTTTCGTAAACGGCTCATTCACCACCCATTGAATCTTATCAATGCAATGAGCTCCGATGTTCATGATGATGCCACCCCCGGAGCAATCCGGATCCAGAAACCATTCCGGCCGGTCAGCTGTAAAGTAGTTGAGATGACGCTTCTCATTGATGAATACCAATTCTCCCAGCTTAAGCTCATGGATCACCCGCTTCGCTCTCTTGTTTTCTTGAAAATAGTGCTGAATATGTCCGACCAGCAACTGTACGTTGTGCTCAGTTGCTGCTGCCAGAACCTCCTCACAATCTTTAGAGTTCAGGGCCATCGGTTTTTCCAGCAGAAGGTGACAGCCTTGCTGGGCAGAGAACAGCGCCGCCTCCTTATGTAAGTGGTGAGGAAGGGTGATGATGACAATATCCGGTGTGGTTTCATGGATCATTTGTTTGTAATCGGTATAACCATTCAGCCTGAACTCTTCAGCTAAAGCATCTCTTTTGGAAGAGTCTATCTCCGCTAAAGCCACTGCTTGAAGTTCGTCCAGGGATTGAATAGCTTGCAGGTGTTCTTTAGCAATTAGTCCTCCTCCGATGACTCCGACGTTTAACATCACCTTTACACCTCCTGTTTTTGTAGTTGTTTCCTTAAGTATGAGAAATCTTTTACTGCATTCCCATAAATATCCTTCTTCGTATCGTCCGCTTCAGCTACTCCTTTGGTGAATTCCATAGAGAAGCTCCCTCGATACTCTTCATCTTTTAGAATTTGAAGACGTTCCTGGATGAAATGAGGTTCTTCTTCCAGGGCATGAAACACATGGTTTTTAAAGAGACTCACATGAGCATGAGTGATTTTTCCTCCTAAATGATCGAACCATTTATTCAGGTCCACCTGGACATGAAATGGATGGATGACCGCTCTGACGTCCATTGGTGCGAGTTGTTCAAGAACCTCCCGTGCAGTTCTGGGATCTTCCATGACCGTCCCTGGGTGACACTCACATAACAGTTCGCAATATTCAGGGATTTGTTTCTTCCAATCTTTAAGATTACGAATATACGCATCCAGCGAGGCTTCCGAATCTCCAAAGTTGAACTTCACTTGCTTCGAATGTAACCGGTCAATCATGGCTGCAGCTTCCGCTCTTTCTTTGTCCTGATCGTCATCAAAACCGACATAAGAATTATAGATTTCAACCGGTAATGAGTGATTTATGAGAGCTCTTACTTCTTCGTTAGAGCTTTTCAATGCATGGTTCTCCCATAATTCAATCCCATCAAAACCATCGGCCTTCATCCTTCCCATCCACTCACTGACGCGAAGGGAGGGGTTGCGACCTGCCTCCCAGCGATTTCTTTCGAAGAGGACGGTATTCATTAAAAATCGACTCATCGTACACTTCCTTTCATTAACAATCCATTCAGCCCAGGGCAGACAGGGAAGTCAGTCCTTCTTCAAACGAAGATAAATCCACTTGATAGATATATCTCGGACGCCCTCTTCCTCCGGACTGCTCTTCTCCGATGATTTTGGCGAGACTGTGGCTTTCCAGTGTCGTAAGGATCCGGCGTGCACTTCTCAAGGTGATGGAGAACCCCTTCGCTAATTCCGCGGCTGTCATTTTATCTCGGCCTAATGCACGGCATAACCCGATCAGACGATAGATGGTCGCTCCACTGATGCCTATATTTTTCATGTGTTTCAGTGACTGTTGACCTTCCAGTCTGTAAGGAAACGATGGTGCCAGACAACTCCATCGGTCGACAAGTTTTTGTATTTCTCTCCGGATGCAGGAGTGGGTTGGCGTGATCAAATGGGTTTCCTCACACATCGTCTGAAAAGCTTGGAAGACGCGAGGATGAGTGGTAATGATACTTGTGATATGTTGATTTTCCAAACCACGCTTATGATGGGTGATGATATCGTTCACCTTCATCTCTTTCCTATGTTCAAAGATTTCCAGGTTCTCAAGCGGCAGGTTTTCCTCCATAACCTGCATACGGATTTCTTCTTTACTCCTATAGTCAACGCTCCACTTCCCTTCTGAAACCCGGCTTTGGCTGAACAGACACTTGGTCAAGGCAGCATTCAGAGCTATTGGAGAGCAAGTCAGTTCATGGAACGTTATTTCAGGGAACTTCCTCTTCAGGTTCTCACTTTCAAACATGGGAGTCAGAACAGCATCAAAGGTAGATAAAGAGAGACTCTCCAAACTTGGATCTCTATCTGACTCTTTCAAAAGAGGGGTCACCGTGAGAAGAGGAAATTCTTCAGCTACTCGCTCTACTTTATTCCAAACCTCTTTTTGTCCGACAAACAACAACCTTTTTTTCATATGAAGTCACATCCTATGAACGGGAATCGTCAAGCTATTATTTCAGACCTGATGAACTGGCCCCGCGGACAAAGAACTTCTCTGTGAACAAGAAGACAATCAGGATAGGGATCAATGTCATCAATGCCGCGGCCACCAAGTACTGCTCCTTACCGAACCAGGCGCCGGACATCGACAGCACTCCGATGGGCAGCGTGAACTTCTCTTCTGAAGATAGGTAAATCACAGGGGCCATGATTTCGTTCCATTTGGTCATGAAGGTAAAAATCGTCAGTGTCGCTAACTGTGGCTTACACATCGGCAGGAAGATCCTCCAATAGGTCTGGAACGGAGAACATCCATCCAACTTCGCGGCCTCCTCATAACTCTTAGGAATCGATAGGAACGCCTGCCTCATCAGGAATACCCCGAAGGGCTGAGCCAGCCATTCTAAAATCCATAAGGGAACGAGCGTATCTAAAAAACCCATATTCCTAAAGATGATAAATTGCGGGATAATCATAACTACTGGTGGGATCATCAAGGTACCGAGCACCATGACGAACAAAGAATTTTTAAAAGGAAATTCCAGACGGGCAAACGCATACGCAACCATGGAACAGGAGAATAATGCACCAAGGACAGACAACAACGTCACAACCAGACTGTTCCACCCGTATTGAGCGAAATCCGTCATTCGCCAGACTTCTATATAGTTCTCCCATTTAAAAGGATTGGGAATCCATTCAACCGGTATCGCTGTATATTGCGTGTAGGATTTTAAAGAGTTCAAGGCCGCTGCCACAAAAGGTGTCAGCATGATCAGCGCACTGAACGTAATGATTAGATAACTGATAATCTTCCTTTTCCTATTGGGATTTTTCATAGATAACACCTCTAGATCCTCTATTTCTCATAGTGCACCCACTTGTTCTGCAGTTTCACTTGAACGAGCGTAATGGCGAATAAAATAAGGAACAGCACCCAGGCAATGGCCGAGGCATAACCCATCTTCAAGAAGGCAAACCCTTGCTGGAACAAGTAAAGCATAAGTACCATACTTGCATTATTCGGACCACCTGCTGCCGTAATGTCTCCGGAGTTCCCTGTCATGACATAGATTTGTTCAAACGCTTGGAAAGTCGTGATGGTACTCAGGACAAGAACGAGGAACGTCGTACCAGAAATCAAGGGGACCGTTACATGCCTGAACTTCTGCAGTACGCCTGCCCCTTCGATATCTGCTGCTTCGTAAAGATCTTCCGGAACGTTCTGCAGCCCGGCCAGGAAAATAATCATCATATAGCCGATTCCTTTCCAAACAGCGACGGTGACCAACACCGGAATGACAAGGGCTTCATCGTTCAACCATTGCTGCGGCTCCATTCCCAGTTTCAATAACAAGTCATTGGCCAATCCAAAACGGGGGTTGAAGATGGCATCCGCCACATACAACACGACCGTCCAGGAAGAAATGACAGGAATGAAATGAGCCATCCTGTAAAGCTTCAATCCTTTCAGACTTTGATTCAAAGCCGCAGCTAAAATCAAAGCGAGGATCGTCTGTGTCGGAACAAACAGGATGGTAAAGTAAAGGGTGTTCCATAACGACTTCCAGAAAACCGGATCGTTGATTAATTTGTCATAATTATCAAGTCCGATCCATTGCGGAGCGTTCAGCATATCGTACCTGGAAAAACTGAAGTATAACGATGCAATTAACGTAAAGGCAATAAAGACGATGAACTGAATGAGGTAGGGGGAAATCATGAAAAGCCCCCATTTCCCCTCATCCGTCAACCACTTCTTCTTCGGTGATTTAGGTTTCTTCTGCTTGGCTAATGTTAACTTGGATTTCTTTTGTTTTTTCTCCCCTTGCTGCTCAGGGAAGTGATCCTTCGGTTTTAAGTTATCGCTCATATCAGCCACACACTTTCTTCTCTATTGGTTTTCGTAAAATTCATCCAATACTTTCTGAACTTCCTCGTCTGCGTTTTCCAGCGCTTCCTCTACACTCGTTTCATTAAGAAAGGCTCGGTTGATGTTGTCACCGAACTTCTTCACCCATTCCGACCAAACCGCATTGACGTCCAACGTACCCGCATGCTCAAAGCTGTCCAGGAATGCCTGCTTATTGGCTGGTTTGTCCCCGGATCCTAAGAACAGGTCAGAGTTCGCGACAGATTTCTTCACAGGCACCGCTTCACCTAAAGCCGCCCATTCTTTTTGCACTTCATCTTCCTGGACCCAATACTTCACCCATTCCCATGCCGCTTTCGCTTTTTCATCGGACGCACTATCACTGATAACCCATGAGTTAGCGATGGTCGGTGAGAACCTCTCTCCATCAGGACCCTTCGGAAGCACCGTTACATCATAATTCACACCTGTTTCATTAGCGGCGAGCGTCCTTGCATAAATCCCGATCCGCATCGCTGCTGTTTCACTAGGGAATGGAGACATCGGACTTTGAAATGCCTGAAGGTCGGAAGGGTCTGTGAAAATTCCACGTTCCATTCCATCGACGATATAGTTGACCGCTTCCTTGTTCTCTTCCGAATCAACAATCGAGTTCCGTAAATCTTCCCCGAGTACGCCTCCACCATAAGACTTCATCACAGGCATCCAGCCTTCTGTAATATTGAAGAACGTTAAACCATACTGCTTCACACTATCCGGTTTGAACGAAGCATCATCTGCTTTTTTACCCTCCGTATCCATCGTCAACTTGGCACCGGCTTCTTTCAGGTCTTCCCACGTCCAGTTTTCGTCTGGATAATCAACACCCGCTTGATCGAACATGTCTTTGTTGTAGAAAAGGGCACCGATCTGTATTCCTTGAGGGACGCCCCAATACTTTCCATCTGAGTCTTTATTGAAATCCAAACCATAGTATTCATCTTTGTTTAAATCTTCATTGATCCACTCCGTCAGGTCCTTCGCTGCTCCACGTTCTGCATATTTCTGTACGAACACCCCGTCAGACAACCAGACATCAGGTGCGGTTCCTCCTGCAATTTGAGTATCCAGCTTTTGAAAGAACTGTTGATACGGAGCATTCTGCGTGTTGACCTTGATGTCGGGGTGTTCCGCCTCAAACTTCTCGATTAGTTCATTCATTTTCTCATCCGCACTGCCTGAGGAATAAAATCCTAACGTGATTTCCGTTTGATCAGAATTCGCACCGGCTTCACCACCTGATTCATCCGAGCATCCTGTTAGAATGAACACAAAAGCCATAATAAGGACAGAAATCTTCAACCACTTGCCTGCCATCTTGTTTCCCCCTTTACTCTTGTTATCGCTTACAACCACTATTCTAAAGCGATTGATAAAAAATAAAAATGTCATTCCATTTGAAAGTTTGTGTTTTTTTCAATAAAATTATAAATATTCAGAATATTAACCAGGAGGAGGTGAAGCATGAATTTTTCACTGTTGAAAAAGAACTCGATTCACACGAAGCTTTTTATGATCATTCTTGTGTTTGTATGTATTCCCCTGCTGATCCTCGGTTTCTTCTGGTATGGAAAATCAACGAAAACGATTGAAAATAACGCGGTCCAAAACAGCCAGCACCTTCTGGCTCAAACGAATGAATACTTGGACTTTTACTTGAATGACTTAGAACAGTCCACCGCACCAATCGTTTCCATGTCACCAATTCAAAGATACTTGGATTTATCCCCCGGTTCCACCAGCCGTTATGAACGGTTTACATTGGATAAGGACATTAAAGAAGAGGCCTTTTCCAGTATTTTAGAAGGAAGGTCGGATATTTTTGGTATTTCCCTCATCAACAAATTCGGAATGCAGATCAACAATTACAGCCAAGTCAATCACTTCCTGAATATGGACCGGATCCGAAATAGAAATCAGGAACTTCTGGAACAAACCGAACAGTTGGACGCTTATCAGATCATGAATATCGACTTCATCCATGATACACCTGTATTAACCGTCGTCCGCAAAGTCTACGATGTTCAAACCTTCGAGACTTCCGGTTTACTCATCATCAATCTGCGCCTCAATCAAATCGATAACATTATCAATGAAGTCACCGAAAGCCACTTCAACCGTGTCTGGATTGTCAATGAAAATCATAAAATCATTTTCCATCCTGATCAGACAGAACTTAACCAAACCTTTGATTATGAAGAGAATCAGACGGAAAGCCAGAATTTCCTGATCAACCAAATCGAAGACAAACGGACCCTCATGGTCATGAATCGATCCGATCAGTCCAACTGGACGATGATTGCCAATGTCCCGATGCAGGCTGTCATGACCAATTTGATGAGTTTCAGGAACCTTACCATATGGATCGGCCTTGCGCTCATCGGTGTAGCCTTACTGTTTGTCGGAGGCTTCTCCTTCTCTTTGACCTATTCATTGATCAACCTGCAGAAGCTTATGAAAAAAGCGCAATCCGGGCGATTGAAATTTAATAAAATCAAACCTCTCCGTTTTTATCGTAATGACGAAGTCAGTGACCTGTATGACAGCTTTTACAACATGACAGACGAGCTTAATCGACTGATTGAAGAGGTCCACCACTCGAAGTTGAAGGAAAAGGAACTGGAAATCAAAAACAGGGAATCGGAGCTGAGAGCGATGCAATCACAGATCAACCCGCACTTTCTTTACAACACACTTGAACTCATCAACTCCCATGCCATTATTGAAAATCAGTGGATGATCAGTCGGATGACGACCTCTTTAGCAGACATGTTCAGATATAATGTCAGCAATTCCAAGAAAGTCGTCACCCTGAAGGAGGAAATCCAGCAGATTCAGTCGTATCTTGATATTCAACAAGAGCGCTTCGAAGACTTAAACGTCGTGTATGATTTCAAAGAGGAGGACATGAAAGAGGTCCTGGCTGCACGCATCACTTTACAGCCAATTGTGGAGAATGCTTTCATCCATGGGTATGAAGATCACGGATCAGCTCCCTCTTTCATTGGCATTTACGGGAAAAGAAATGAACACGGTTACTCCTTGTATATTGTAGATCATGGGAGTGGAATGGACCGGTCAACGAAAGACACCTACAATCAGGCTTTCCTTACCAATGAAACCTTGGATGAGAAGAAGACGACGAAGAGAATCGGTATGAATAATGTCCACAGACGTCTGCACGCGACGTTTGGACAACCGTATGGTTTAACTATTGAGCGATCCAATGAGAAAGGGACGGTTATCGTCATCACCCTGCCCTATCTGACTCATGAAACGAAGAAGGAGGCTTGACCATGTATCAAGCGATTACTGTAGATGATGAGAAGTTGATTAAAAGAAGCATCGCTGCGTTGATCCGTGCGAATGACACAGGATTTGAAATCGTTGGAGAAGCGAAGGATGGGTGCGAAGCGCTGCAATTGCAGGAGGAAGCCAATCCAGACCTGGTTATTACGGATATTCGTATGCCGAAGATGAATGGGTTGAATTTTATCAAAAAGGTGAAGGAAAGAAACCCGCATACGAAATTCATCATCATCTCCGGATATGACGAATTCGAATATGCGCAGACAGCGATTCGTTATGGGGTGGTCGATTTCCTGCTTAAACCGATCAAGCCGGATCAATTTTTATCTTCGTTAAGGAAGGTTTACCGGCAGCTGGAAAATGATCACACGTCTTCCAAACAGCGAAGCGAATGCTTGCTTATGATCAAATCGTACGCAGAAAGTCTTGGTGAACACCTTTGGTTGCTGGAGGAGGATCAAGTCTTCCAGGCAACAGAGGAGCTATCAGAGAAGTTGAATCACTTACAGGTCCATCCAGACGTGATGCGGGGGATGTACTCAGATTTAACGGTGTACTTACAGGGGGAACTGGAGGTTCATCATTCACCTTTTCATTCTCATCCGTTGTTCACTGATGTCGATTTTTCACGGGAAAGGATAGAAATGACGGCCGAACTGAATCGTTTGTGCCACGCTGTTCTAGAGGAAATCAAATCCTTCCGGAACATCGGCCATCGAAACAGCATTCGGACGGCTGTTCGATATATTGAAGCGAATTTCACAGAAAAGAACCTCACGTTAAGTGAAGTGGCGGATACGATCCATATGTCTTCCTCGTATTTCAGTATGGAATTCAAATCAGAAGTCGGTGTGAGCTTCAAGCAGTACCTGACGAATTTAAAAATAGAGAAAGCAAAAGAACTGCTCAATAATCCTTTATATAAAACCTATGAAATCGCTGAAGATCTAGGTTATAGCGACTATCCTCACTTCACGAAGACTTTCAAAAAACAGTTGGGAATGACACCGACCCAATACAGAAAAAGAAAAGGAATCAGTTGAAAATCCTGTTTCGCAGCGGGAAAATCCAAGCTTTTCAAACCGTTCAGCTACCCCTCAAGCGGTCCGGAAATGAAACGCCTCCTGTGGTAAAGATGTAGATGATCTGCAAGTTCCTGAAAGTTTACACGAAACCCTGCAGGAGGCGAAAGGATTCCTTTTTATAAGAACGTAAAGAAGAGAAGTTTTCTAGACTTTAACGATCAATTGATCCTCGGCATCACTACTGCGCTTAACCAAGAGCACATCTCCAGTCATTTGTGTACCGGCAAATTGAAAGCTCTTCGGCCCATCATGGGAGAATAACAGGACCTCGCTTTCTTCTCCCCTTTTTACTTCAAAGGCTGTCACCTCATCCTTCGACATCTTCTCTGAACGAGTGTTATAAACGTCCAATTCAAGGATCTCCATGTCTGGGTTTTCCTCATCACGATAGGGGTTCAGGATGGCTGCGAACGTCGTCTGTCCGCTCCCTTTCTGCCGATTCACCATTTTCATAGACTTCGATTTTTGGTTGTAGTCTCTGGAAATCCAGCAGTCTTCTTGAGTCATCGAGACACCCTGAAGATAGGTCATGTCCAAATGCCCTCCCTCTCCCCCATGGATTTGAATCCTACGTTTGGAAGAGTCATAGTGAAGGCTGGTATGTTCAGCGAAATGGAAGTGCTGTGCAAATTCATGGACATGCTTGGACTTGAACGTATCGACCAGCACCCAATAATGAGGCTTGACGAACAGTATCTGCCGCTTGACCTGAACAGGGTCTTCGAGCCTCAAATATCCATTGTGACCACTCTGGACGTAATCGAATTCCTTATTCCCTCTCCAAAAGCTGTCCACAGGCTGGGCGACATCTTCCCAGTGCCATGAATCTAGATAAGTGGAAATCGAGCGTCCATCCACACTGCACGTGTTGTGCTGGAAAGACTCCTTGAAATACTGCCGATATTCATCCTCCTTGTACGTGTACCGCCCTGGATCAATGATCATATCCAATCCATGAACAATTAAATCGAAATGGAGAAAATCATCGTGGCCGTGGGCTCTGATAATGTCCATATGACCACCATCAAAAAGGAGGTAATGGTTGTCCGGAGACCATCCGCTCCGCATGATACTGTATCCACTTTGCTCCAGATGGGTCGACTGGAAATCGGGTTCAGCTGCTTCCAGTCTCTCATACACATCAAAGCCTTTTTTCCCGTAATACCAAATGCCTTCATAATCCAGGACATCATACCCCTGATGCTTTAAATCCACCCTTTCATACAACAGGGAACCGCGGCTCAAAACATCTCTGATGTCCGTATGATCACTGTCACTCGTCATCGGCTGATAACCACTCGGCTTCACAAAAGAAAGCGAAGCTGTGAACATTCGGTTCAACGCATCCTCCATGATGTCCGGAATGGACCGTTGATTCTTTCCGGCCAACAGGACCGTTTCAAATAAACAGTGCAGGACTTCATGATGATACATCGGACTTTGTTCATTGTGCATCCCATCTTCAAAAACTTGAAGATGACACATCGCAGCCATTCTCTCCACAGCCAGCTGCATCCATTGATCTGAACCTTCTAGCTGTGGAAATAACAAAGCGATTTGAAACAAGCCATTCGTCTCTAAAAATCCCCAGTTGCTCTGTTGATCATGAGCCGTATAGGCGATACTCAAATATTTCCCATGAAGAGCAAGCGCCTCCTCAAACAGCTTTTCTTGCGCTCCCCCCCACTCCTCAGACTCCCTGACACAGAAATACCCTTTGATCCAGTTACAGATCCGGATGCCGCTATCGAGCTTCCTCCAAGTATCCTTGACATTATAATGACGGGGCCGACTTTCGAGTATTTCTTCTTCTGTCAATGGGTTCTGACGGATCCAGTCTTTCATCAGCCGGATGTAATGACTCGCAAAGCCCTCCTCTCCGGTTAACCAGTAGGCCTGCCCGAGTTCTGCCATGAAGCGCGCGCGGTTCAAGTTCACCGTCCACTCAAAATCATCCTGAAACTGGAACGTCCAATCGATTTCATTCGGGAAAGTGACCGGTGTTTCACAGCGCTCCATGTCCCAACGGTGAGTAAATACAAACGTGTTTTCACTGGCAAGACGAGCCCGTTCGATTACTTCATCTGCTTCTCCTTTCCAGTATTGGAGAGTCAGATCCCTGATTTCATTGCGGTCTTCACGCGAATAAAAAAATCGTCGTACATCTGTGGATGGATGGTTTCGTTTTTCATCTGTCGGCATTATAAAACCCCTGATTGAATGTGATTTCTTACAAATGCATCATCATGTAAATGTGGGTAGTTTTCATAAATCCGATCAATTTCTTTTTCCTGCCCCGGACTGAGCTGCTCGTGTTCCATCAGACAAATGCGTTCCCGCAATAAGCCTTGACGCCTCAAAATTTCATTGATCCCTGCGATACTTCCTTTGAAGCCATTCGCCGCATCAAAAATAGCTGCATTCGCATCCGTCAGTTCCACACCTGCCGTTAACAACTCAGCAGGAACGAGCCCTTGCTGTTTCGCTTCTTTTGCTTGCTCAAGCAGCGTGACCGCTTTAGAGGTCCACACCGCCCACTGCCCAAGCAGCCCGCCGACAATCGATTTTGCTACCACTTTTCCATCGACTGAAAATCGAAAAGTCGTCAGAAGATCATCCACAATATGGTCATCATTCCCTGTGTACAAAGCAATGTCATCCCTTCTTTTCGAATGGCACACGGCCCTTACTACATCAATGGTTTGATATCGGTCAAAGGGAGCAAGTTTAATGGCACACACCCCCGGAATATCGGCAAAAGCACACCAGAATTTATAAGAGAAGACACGTCCACCGACGGCGGGCTGCAGGTAAAAACCAAAGACCGGCATGATTTCTGCAACGGCCTTGACTCTTTCTAAATGCTCTTCTTCATTTAAATGGGAAAGCCCTCCCATGCTTACAAGCGCAAGGTCATACCCCAAACCTTTAGCTGTTTCCGCTTCCTCCCGTGCTTGTTCCACCTCTCCTACAACGCCTGCCACTTTAATGAACGAGCGGGACAAATTTGCTTGGTCGATTTCTTCAACGGCCAACCGCAGCACCGTTTCGTACAAATCAATGCTTTCGTCCCTGATTTCGAATTGAGTCGTATGAACACCGACCGCGACTCCACCTGCCCCGCATGAGATATAATAATTCGTCAAAGCCCGCTGTCTTTCTTCGTCCAGCGTACGATCCTTGCGCAAAGCAAGCGGGTGGGCCGGGATGACCGTCCCTTCATGCAGCAACGTACGAATGGAGGATGATAAGGTCTGCTCCATTAGTATTGCCCCTTTCGTTCTTGAAAGTGAGTCGGTTTATCCAGCATCTGCCCCTGTCCTTTCACCCAATCTGCTGTCCAATCCAGCATTTGACGGATGCCGATGTTCGGGTATCCGAAAATCTCATGAGCTCGAGAAGCATTGCTCAACAGGGCCGTTTCCTGCTCCTCTCCAACAAAAACCGGGTGTCTGTGGAGCTTCTCACCAAGTCTCTCCGCGAGCCAACGGACAGATAGTGTCTCCGGCCCCGTAAGATTCAAGGTGACGGGAGGAGAATCACAATGTAAAAGGGAACGAATAGCTGCCTCGTTCGCATCCCCCTGCCAAATGACATTCACATGGCCCATATTTAAATCGATTGGAGTGCCTTCATTCACCGCCTTTGCGACTTCCAATAAAACACCGTAACGCAGATCAATGGCATAATTCAGACGCAGGTGTAACAAAGGTGTTCCATATTTATGGGAAAAATGAGTGAACACACGCTCCCGTCCCAGAGCGGATTGGCCATACTCGCCGACCGGTCCCGCAGCATGCTCCTCCGACGCCCCGCCATGACCGACCGAAGTCTGAGGGTACACATTCCCCGTAGAAAAAGACACGATCCTGGAATTCTTGAACTTTTCCGCCACTCTCCCAGGTAAATAAGCATTCATCGCCCACGTGAAATGTTCATTCCCAGTGGTCCCGAATTTGTTCCCTGCCATATATATGACATTTTCTGTCTCAGGTAAGGCCTGAAGTTCTTCCTCTTTCAATAAATCCGCAGCGATGGTCTCAATCCCATGTTCATGCAGCTCTGCTTGCAATGTTTCATTAGAAAACCTGGAAACTCCTATCACCTTTTTCTGCACTTGGGCCTGGTCCATTGCATTTTTAGCAAGTTTCGCTAACGTCGGTCCCATTTTTCCGCCTACCCCTAAAATCAACACATCTCCCTCAATTTTCGTTATATCTCCCACTAACGCTTCTGATGGCGTACACAGGACTGATTCGAGTTCTTCTATCGTTTCCACATTGAAACCTCCTCATAATAGTTACTCCTCTTATAAGAAAGTTTAGATAACCGCATGTGTTAAAACAACGACTTAAATATGTCCCTTTTTATTCAATGAAGAAGCCCTGGGGCGTCATAAAAATCCCCCTCATTCAAAATGAGGGGGATTACTTCATTACTTAACCGTTATCTTTTTTTCATAGTATTTAACATACCAATCAGCGAATCGCTGCAAGCCAGCTTGGATGGTAGTCTCTGGCTTAAAACCTACAGCTTTTTGGAGTTGTTCGGTTGATGCGTAGGTCGCTGGGACATCACCTGGTTTTATAGGTTCATATTCTTTAATAAACTCTATCTTTTGACCAAGTGCATTACTTAAAGCAGTTTCCAAAGAGTGGATGAACGTCATTAACTTTTCAGGGCTGTTGTTACCAATGTTGAAGACTTTATGTGGAGCTCCCTCTTCCTTACCAGGTTCATTGCTTAATAGACGCTCAATACCAATAACGATATCGTCAATATAGGTGAAGTCACGATATAAATCATTTTCAAAGTCGCCATTGTTGAAAATCTTAATTGGTTCTCCGGCGAAGAATTTATCCGTAAAGCCGAAATAAGCCATGTCCGGTCGTCCCATAGGGCCGTAAACGGTAAAGAAACGAAGACCTGTTGCAGGTATATCATACAAATGGCTGTATGTATGAGCCATTAGTTCATTAGACTTTTTCGTTGATGCATATAGAGATACAGGATTATCAACAAAATCTGATTCTTCAAAAGGCACTTTCTTATTGGCACCATACACAGAACTCGAAGATGCATACACTAAGTGATCGACCGGATAATGACGGCAGGCTTCTAAGATATTGTAGAAACCAATCATATTACTTTGGATATAAGCATCTGGATTTTCAATAGAATACCGTACCCCTGCTTGGGCTGCTAAGTTCACTACAATCTGCGGTTTGTGCTCTATGAAAATATTCTCTAATGCGTCTTTATTAGAAATATCCTCTTTAATGAACGTAAACTTTTCAAAAGGGTCTAATGACTCAAGACGAGTGTGTTTAAGGTTAACATCATAGTAATCGTTAATGTTATCCACGCCAATTACTCTACAGCCTTGCTCCAGCAATTGCTTAGAAAGGTAATAGCCAACGAATCCCGCTGCACCGGTAACTAAATAGGTTTTATTCGTATCAAGTGGTTTGTAGCTCATGATTACGCTCCTTTGCAGACAACTCTCTTTGCCCTGGTTCACGTCCGATGGAGTGATACTCTACTCCAGCACCCTTCATTTCTTTCACATCATAGACGTTACGTCCATCATATACTAAAGAAGTTCTCATTAGATTCTTATATTGTTCTGGAGTTAACGCTTTTACGTCTCCCCACTCTGTAAAGACAAAGCAAACATTCGCATCCTTCAGAGCTTCCTCCACGTTTTCTACATAAGTGATTGTACCTTTTCCGTTTTTACCTTCTGGGAACACTTTTGCAAAGTTTTCTGCTCCTACTGGGTCGAAAGCAAAAATGTCGGCTCCTTGTTCCAATAGAAGAGGAACATTTTCAAGTGAAGGTGCTTCGCGCAAATCATCCGTGCCTGGTTTGAAGGTCAATCCCAGCACCGCAACTTTCAATCCATTAAATGTAATAAGGCGATTGCTCGCTTTCTTGTAAAGCACCGTTTTTTGTTCTTTATTAATATCAATAGCAGCTTTTACCGTTTTGAGCTCATAACCATTCTGTTGAGCCAAATAGTCAAGGGCTTGTGTATCTTTAGGGAAACAGGAACCTCCAAAACCAATTCCAGCGTTTAAGAACTTAGAACCTATACGTTCATCATAGCTCATCCCTTTTGCTACATCTTGAATGTCTGCTCCCACTAGTTCACAAAGGTTAGCTATATCATTCATATAAGAGATTTTCAAAGCTAAGAAATCATTCGATGCATACTTGATCATCTCTGCCGATCTTCGATTAACAGATACAATTGGAAGATTGAAAGGCTTATAGATTTCTTTAAGAACGTTCTCAGCCCATTCTGTTTCCGTGCCTAGGATAATTCTCTCTGCATGAAGTGTATCATGAACAGCAGAGCCTTGAGCTAGGAATTCAGGGTTGGATGCAACCTCTACATTTACATCGTTAACCAGAAAATCTTGAATGAATTGTTCAACTTTGTCGTTCGTTCCTACCGGTACCGTGGATTTAACAACAACCAAGCAATCTTTTTCTACGGATTCAGCGACTTGTCTAGCGACTGTAGCTATGTATGATAAATCTGCAGATCCATCAGGCTTTTCTGGTGTCCCTACTCCAAGAAAGACTGCATCTGCATCTTTGTATGCAGATTTATAATCGGTCGTATACTGGATGCGACCTTCCGCATAATTTTTTTGCATTAGTTCTTGCAATCCTTCTTCATAGATCGGAGACACTCCAGACTCCATTAATTTCACTTTATCTTTGTCAATGTCTACACATGTTACCTGATGACCCATTTCTGCGAAACAAACTCCTGCGACTAAACCAACGTACCCTGTTCCTGCTACTGCTATCTTATGCATTTTACTGCCTCCTAAATTTTCCTATTTACATATATACCACTTATAACCAATGGTGTGAACGGTAAGCAACTAAAGATTTCAATACTTATACGTGTGAAGCGTAACACTACAAATATCTTATAAATGTAAAAAGACAACATTAGTTTATTAATTGAATTTTGTATTAGAAAATCTATTATGGAACATTTAACCCATTGCCCAATATTCAATTAGAAATTTTCAATACTGAAATCGTTGAATTTTCCTAAAACCTTTTTATAGCTGAGTCTAATATTTTTTGAGCTAATAAATATTGAGTAAAGTATACTAGAGACATCGATGCACTATATAAACCAATTGCCCAATAAGGGTTTAAAGCCATATATTTTGTTATTCCGAAAACAATTAAAACACTAACTAGTCTAAATATATTTAATAAAAGCGCTATTCTTTGCTTTTCAAAAACATCAAAGATGTTACTAATTGGTTTAAATACTAATCTTGAAAAAACTGAAAGTGATAATAAACTTGCGTAAACTCCTGCCTCACTCCATTGGTTTCCAAATACAAAAGAAAATAGATAGGGGCCAAAAAGAACGAGCAAAATTAGTGGAATTATTCCGATGAAAATTAGATTTCTCAATAGCTTGTGTGAAAGTTTTTTTAGTTTAGCTGGGTTAGTTCCCCTTAACTTTGCAGACTCTGCATAATACACATCACTAACAGAGGCCCCAATTAAAGTCATCGGTATTTGAACCACACTATTTGCCAAACCAAATAGACCAACTTCTTCTGATCCATATATAGAAGTAATAAATAATACAGGGAGTACAATTGTTATATCTCCCAGATATCTTCTAGGTGTTGTATATAGGGGGAATTTATTATAACGCTTAGCAGCCCATAATAAATACCTTTTTTTAATTTTATTAAATAACTCTTTTTCTCTTCTTAATAATGGACTCATTAAGGTGGATATACCTGAACTTTGTCCAACCATTTTTCCTAATAAAAGGCCAATCCCTCCTACGCCAAGGGTTCCTAACCCTATTGTAGTAATATTTTGTAATATAGCCTGAATATATTTGGTTTTTGTAATTCCTTTAAATGCTTTTCTTCTAATAGCCCATTGTTTTAAAATATTATATACTCCTAGTAAAAAAAATCCTATTGGTATTAGGAGTTTATAATCTATAAGAGTTTCGTTATTTAACATTATTAAGATAGGATCACCAACAAAAATAACCAATACAACTAATAAAACAAAGGATATAGATAAAATAATTAAACTTAATCCCAGTACATTTATAGCTTTTTTTTCATTCTCTGCTATAGGAATTGCTAATTCGTAGTTCATTGAACCCAATATACTTATTAAACCCAAAACTGAAACGTAAACAGCGAGTATTCCATATTCTTCAGGGGAGTAAATTCTTGTTATTATTGGTATTAGAAGAAAACTCAAAACTTGTGCAAAGGCTGTACCGCCTGCAAGCATGAAAATATTTTTTCCAAATTCACCTAACTTCATTTCGTTATTAATCCACCCATAATTATATTTTTAACTCGAAATATTCTTTTATCTAACTGAATTCTAATCTATTCAGTCTTTCTAAATTTATCCCTTAATCTTATTATTGTTATTGTCAATCATGAGTAACTTATAAATTATATTCAAACTCCGTTTTTACAATATGCTTTAAACTTTCAAGATAATTATTAAACCCGCAGTTATCTTGAATGTGTTTAATGGCATTCCCCCCATAAAATCTTATTGATTCAGGGTTGTTCACTAAATATGTCAATTTATTCGCAAGGTCTTGAGCACTATTATTATCAAAAGTTAGACCTGCATTTCCCTCTGACACATAAAATGCTGTTCCGTTATTGTCTGTGCTAATAGTGCATAGACCATTCGCCATGGCCTCAAGAACAGATATACTAGCAACTTCTTTTTTACTCGGTAGAACAAAAATATCATGTTCTTTGTATAATGGTACCATTTGTCGATATGGTATATTTTTCAATAGTGTAAAAGTATCTTGTAAATTCTTATCTTTAATCATACTAGCAAGGTTATCGAAATAATCTTGTTCATCCTTATTTGATACTTGCCCAATAATAGTTACGTGAAAGTTCTCTTTTTCTTTCATTAAAGAAACTGCCTCTACTAAAATTTTATGATTTTTATAATTACGATATTTTCCCACATCTAAAACACGAATAATTCCACCTGTACCATATTGTTTCTCTCCTTCTAAAACATTTGCTTCTTGTACAAATGGCGCGAAATATGCGTGGTGATTCTCATGAGATGGATATGATTGGGTTGAGTCGCTCAGTAAATTAATATATTTTACTGGAGAATATCTGACTTGAGGAAATGCAAATTTAGATAACAGTTCCTTAAACCTTTTCCCCTTCCATTCGTAAACATTTATTGGTTTTTGGTTATATAAAATCACTTTATTTATCCCCAATAATTTACAACACATATACACAATTCTTGATTGCCTAGACCTTTCACGAATTATCACAATATCCGGCTTGAGGTTTATCAAATATCTTAAAACTTGAATATATCCTGGCTTATAATTACGAAGCATCCAATTTTCAGCATATACCTTCCCCTTGCGTTTGAGAATCATATAATATAAAGCTTTAATCTTAAAAGTGGGTTTTAATATATCAGGTTTTAATGCTTCATAATTTTCAGTTACTCCTTTATACATAACAAGAAAACGAACATAATATCCATTATTTATTAATCCTTCTGCAATTGGGATTTGATTAGTGTGATATCTTGGGGCAACATATAAAATTCTCAACATGGATTCCTCCTATACTCAATTGGTATTTGCATTGACTTTTCAGAAGTTCTAACACTCTGTACATATATCAAAATCAAGACCCACACCATCATAAATTTTCTAGTATAGTAAGTTACTTGCCAATATTCTAATACGATCATGACTATTGTTAATAATAGTAAAATATTAATCCGATTTTTAGCTTGATTGTCTGCATATCTTCGGCAAAACCATAGAGAGAACATTACATATAGATATTTCATATAATAAATAACAAAACCAATCCATCCACCGCTAACAAGGATTTCAAAAAAGTTACTATGTGAATAATATCCACCACTGTTAAAAATATAACGGAAATTATCTAGTCCCCATCCAGCAAATGGTCTTTCTGACAAAGCAAACTTTGCTGTTTCAATTAAAGATAACCTTGTTAGCATTGAAGCGTCATCAATATTACCTTTATCACTAGTTATATATATCACAACACTCTCAAAACGATAACCCACAATTGAATATAGAGTTGGATTACTAATAGTTATGTAGTAGCCGATAATACATAATATTGTTACAATAATTATATAAGAGAATAATTTTAAAATATTTTTAGAACGTTTATTAAAATAAAACCAACCTAACATGGCTATTGGAACAAATAGAAAAGCTTTTCTAGTACCAGCCGATAAAAGCGCAAGTAACAACAAAACAAATACTAGCCAAAACTTTTTTTTATCTTTCTTATATACAATAGTTGCCAACACCATACAAATACCTGCCATCCATCCAACGCTGATTGGTGTAACTCCTCCTATTTGGACTCCACCTATTTCTATTCCGGTACCACTCCTACTTTCAAACAGAGTTCCTGCATCAATAATCAAATTAATAACAATTGCCCCAAAATAAGACAAGAAAAATAGTTTTAACATATGTTTAAAATTGTTTTTTAAAATCGCATAATTATATAACATAATGTATACTAATGTACATATAGATAGCGTATAAATCATATCTATGGAGGCACTTTGATCTACTGATATATCACTTAGAACCTGAAATATGCAATACCCAATAAAAATTATTTCTAACACAAAATAAAAAGGAAGTTTGGCTATGCTACCTCTTAAAACGATTAAGAATAAACATATACCGATAAATAAAAACATCGTAGAGCGTCCAAGGATTGAACGTTCTGAAAGAAAAGACATCACCAAAAACAGACAAAATAATACATCCGCTATGTTTTCTACACTTATTTTGTTACCTAGAGATCTCATAAGTTATCGATCCTTATTATTTTAAAATTTGAAAAATGTTATCAATTTGGATCCATTATTTGAACTTACCTGTCACTTGTTTAATTTCACACCTTATTTGACTTCACAAACTTGATATATTCTATCCACTTCTCTGAAACAACATTTGTGTCCAAGCGATCTCTAATTTTCAGAGCATTCAATCCTAAATTTCTAGCTAAACTCTTGGATTTTGCTATTTTACTCATAGCTTGTGTCATAGAATCTAAATCTCCTACGGGTACTAATAAACCGTTTACACCATCATCTATTAACTCTGCAGGTCCTCCAGTTGGACAATCTGTAGAAATGACCGGTATTCCCATAGCCATTGCCTCTATTACTACATTAGGCATTCCTTCATAATCCGAGCTAAGAACAAACATAGAGCCACCACTAATATGCTCTAATAAATCTGCTTTTCTCCCCGGAAATTGAAAGGAATCTTGTGGTAGTAGCGACGAAGCAAGGTCCTCTAGCTCATTTTTCAGTGCACCATCTCCATAAATTGTTAGCACATAATCGTTATTATTTTTATAAAATTTTGCAAAAGCCCTAATTAATAGTGGAAAGTTTTTTTGCTTATCTAACCTCCCAGCCCCAATTATTTCTTTTCTTTTTTCTTGGTTAATAGAAGGAATTTGTTTTAAGTCTAATGGGTTTGGTAAGATTATACTTTTTTCTTTAATCTTATCAGGAAAGTAGTTAGCCGCATCTTTTGTTTGAAATATGAAACCATTAGCAAACGGGTAAAATAATTTTCTTAAGAAACGGGTTTCTTTTTTCCAAGGCATAACCCAAGGGTTATTTCGTTCAGATATTATAACAGGTACATTAATACCTAATAGAGAAGGGATGACATATATACCTATATCTTCCGGAAGAGCCAACACTACATCCGGCTTTGAATCTTTAACAAGCTTTCTAACTTTCTTATACCTGAGAAATTTGTCTAGTAATTTATTCTTTGTGACCTCTCCTATAGGATATATTTTTGCTTCCTTAGGAATATCATACAATATATTCTCATCATCAATAGTCAATATTTCACATTTTATCTTCATTTTAGTGAAGTGTTTAACCAGCTCTGCAATTACACGCTCTGCTCCACCAGCCCACATACTCCTAGTAACAAATAAAACTTTCAATAAATTTACCTACCTTCTTGCAAAAATAAAAGTATAAGATTTACCTACCTTTAATTGTGTTTATTAGCTTAGTTACATCTAAGTATCTTGACTTACCGAATGGTTCTTGAGAGGCTCGTACAAACTTTTGTTTTTTTGCAGCTTCTATAAATATCATTGACTTTAAACTAGGATAATCATTAGAAATAAAACAAACTTTATTCTTATATGTAAGGTTGTCGAATTTTTCTAAATGTTCCTTTGTGCACTCATTTTGATCATTAAACTTGACTAATAGCTTATCCCAATTAATTCGGTTACATCTTTTATTCCACTTTTCATAAGCTTCTTCCTCACTAGTATAATGAAGAAAAATGATTTCAATATCCTTTAATAAACCAATAGGGTACTCTCCAAAATTTTCACTATTCTTAAGAGTCTTTAGATGACGCGATTCATTCGGATTAATAAAAGTCAACTCTGAATTTATATAATCTCTCAAATTTGATATAAATTTAATATAATCTTCTGCCATAAAGTACAATCCAATCGTTGGAGAATTGTATGCTAGTCCATAGCTTTGATAGATAAACCCTCCCCAGCAATTATTTGAAATGATCGTAAAGTCAGCACTAGTCAAAAATTTTTTTCGTATATTTGCAGTTTTTTTCATATATTTTCTTCTAAACCTTAATTTGATACCCTCAAAACTCACCACACTTTCACTCCTTTAATTGATTAGTCAGAAAGAGGTTATATAAATTTTGTAGATCCTGTGCATTTTCTTTAATGTTATATCCTGCTTCGGTAATTTCGTATAAGCTTTTATCATTTGTTAATCTACTGTTCATTATCTCAGTATCATTAATAATTTTTGCCCATGTATCAGCTTTCTTTTCCAATGGAATAAATTTAATTAAATCAGTTACCCCTATTTCTTGTGTTATAACATCAGAGACAAAACACGGTAGGCTTGCTGATTGAGCTTCTATTAAACTTAATGGTAATCCTTCATATCGAGATGGCATTACTATTGCATCCATCACTTGTAAAAGTTGGGGTACTTCTCTAGATTTCCCAGCAAAAATAACAGCATTATTTAATCCTAAACTATCTACCTTTTTTTCAATCTCTGTTCGAAGCCCACCATCACCAATCAATAAGAGTCTATATGATTTATCTAACTTGTATAACTCGAAGAAGACATCAGTTAGAAACTCATGATTTTTTTGATAATTGAATGCACCAACATTTCCAATCACCTTACATCCGACTAACCCATATTTTTTTCTATAATTCTTACGATCCTCTTCATTAAACTTAAATCTATTAACATCAATACCATTATTAATAACCGTAAAAGGTTTTCCTTTATATAACCATTCCCCTGCTTTGACACCACAAGCAAACCCATTTGTATAGTTTTTATCAAAAGTCCTTCTCAAGAGCTTGTGGACCACTCTATGGTTTGTTGTTGTATTATGACTATGAGGGATACGAACTTTTGAACCACCTCTTTTTGCTGCAACCATCTCCATAGCTAATGTACTACTATTACCATGAGCGTGTACTATATCGTAATTATTTCTTTTTATTAAATTTGTCAACTTTCTCATATATGATAAGGGATTTTTGTTACGCCCCTGAATTATAAAGATATTACTTCCTTGATTTTCAATTTCTTTCCTTAACTCAATTTTTAATATGTTGGGGACTGCAAAATCAAATTGCATATCACTTTTATCCATTGCCCTATAGTAATTTAAAATTACATTAGTGATTCCGTCTAGTTCAAATTTCGTTGTAGCAATTATTAAAACCTTTCTTTTATCTGTTTGCACTATTAACACCTACTAATCAGGTAATTTAATCCATTGGCCCATCTTTTCATTAAATGATTTTGGTGATATGTTACCAAACCCAGCATCACTCATAAACGTTATCTCACCAAAGTATAACCTCTCATTCATTATATAAAAATCAACTCTAGCATGTGGAAATGGTTCGGATAGTATTTTTGCATAATTCAGCATCTCTTCGTATTGATCTGGCTTTTTAAATTCCTTTTCTTCATCAAGTGGAAAGTTAATTCTAATATTACGTAATTCCTGCCAAGTATCATCATATACTTTTCTTTTATGTGTGGTGAATCGGTCAGTGTCAATAACAGTAACTGGCGCCCCATTTATACCCTCTACACTATTAAAACAAAACACTTTATAATCAACAGGTATATTTAAATGATCATCTGATATAAATTCCTCAACAATGATCCGTGGTTTGATAATTCCATAAAACCATTCCCCATAGCACGGTAAGTACTTTTGTTTGAGCCATTGGTTTAATCTTTTTATAGTTCTATTTTTATCTAATTCATTTTTATTTTTACATATTATATTATTTCCTGAACCATGTGTAACTTTTATAACGAATTTTTGAGGTAGGTTCTCAAAAGGAATATCTTCGGCGTTAAACCCTTCCCATAATAGTTTAGTTAAAATTTCGCCACATCCTTTTTCTTTTACATACTGCCTAACAGTATATTTATCAGCGCAGAGTGGCATTAATTCATTTCTATAGTTTATCTTCATCCAATTTAGCTTTTCATTATATGTTTTAGGATTGTCTATATTTAATTTTGAGAAATATTTCATAAAATATAATGTTTTTAACCCGATTTTAGGATTAATTTTGTACAGAAAATTCATAGGTGTTAATACTATATTCTTAAGAGTTTTATCCATATAAATGTCCCCCCCTTTTTAATTACCAAATTAATCCTGTAGAGCTTTTAAGTTTTCAACTTCAGTATCCATTGTTTCATTTTCATAGATTTTTGTATCGACCAGGAACCTATACCAATAACACTCAAAGTAATGATAAATGTACCCTTCTCTTCCATCTAAGAATCCTAATCTTAGATAATAATTATATATAAACCATAACTTTGCTCTTAAAAATCTAGGTGCTTTATAATAGATACCAAACTTCTTTTTCCTAGTATTTTCAATTTTTTTATCAGATTTAATATTTTCTGTGCTACCGTTCTTAAAGGCTAAATAATCATGCATCTCTCTGGTAGCATACCAGTTATATTTATTAATGAAACTTTTAATATCCTTAAAATCATAGTGTAAAAACCTTTCATTTACGGATATTGATTCACCTTTATCAAGTACAGTATGAGCGTCTCTTTTCCGATCCTCAATCCTTCCAATACCTCTTTTAAAAATCATTAGTTTTCTTTTTTTACTAGCTCCATATTTTAAACGTTTTCCTAAAAAGTATAACCATGCTTCCATTGTAATACCGTTAACGTTATCCTCAGCATGTTTAACCATGATTCTCTCACAAACTTTACAAAGTTCAGGAGTAAATCTCTCGTCAGCATCCAGACGAAGTATCCACTTAGATTCAATATTCGTATTATTAATTCCCCAATTAAATTGTTGTGCATAATATTGAAATTCATTAGTAAAAACTTCTGCCCCTTTAGATTTGGCTAGTTCTACAGTATTATCTGTACTACCACTATCAACAACAACAATTCTATGAGCAAAACCTTTTATTGAATCTAAACAAGCTTCTATATTCTTACTTTCGTTTTTTGTTAATATAATTGCAGTTAAATCGGCCATTTTTTCACAGTCCTTACTTAATGAGTTTAAGTGTTCTCAGTTAACTTTAGAGATTCCTTGAAATTCCTAATTCTATATTCGGAAGAGTAAAAGCTCATATTCTTATCATATACTAAATCCCCAAACAATTTATTGCATAATTTACTTTTATTACATGAGAACCTTATTAAAGGATTAAATAGTTTAGTTAAATGAACCTTTCTCCCATGAAGCTTTGAAATTTCCAAAACTAATTCACTAGTATTAACATATTCACTGTTTTGAGGGAAATATAGCCCCTCTTCTTTATTTTCTATAATTAATCTTATAAACTCACAAAGGCTATCAATATGAAGCATACTACGTTGATTATTTATATTAGGAAAAATGGGGGTTTTTTTAGCTAATCTTGCTAGTCTTGGATAATTACCTTTTGAACCTCTTCCATAAATCATAGGAGGCCTTATAACGGCTATATTAAAAGCGCTATTACTTAAAGTAACAATACTTTTTTCTGCTTGTAGCTTACTATCTCCGTAATAATCACTGGGATTTGGCACAGTATCCCTGTCAATAACAGTATTCCTCTGAACATCACCATAAACAATAATACTACTCATAAAGATAAATTGGCTAACACCTTCATCCTTAGCTTTCTTAGCAACTTCAATAGTTAAATCACGGTTTATCTGATAATACTTTTCTTTCATTCTAGGATCGGCAGATACATGGGCTATACCTGCTAGGTGGAGGACCACATCATATTTGGAAAAATCCCTTCTCTTCCAGTAATCATCTCTTACACTAATTGTTTGTGTAACATATTCTCCTTGACTATCTTCTAACCATTTCACTACATTTTCGCCTATGTAACTAGTAGACCCAGTTATAAGTATTTTTTTCATTTAGATATATTCCTCTTAGTATTATTTGTGTCAGTTTCTTCGTTGGTATCTTTCTTACCTTCTATTACACCCTTACTTCTTAAAACAGTAAGTATAGTCCCAAAGAAACATTTAATATCAAACCAAAAATTTAATTTTCGAACATAATCACCATCTAATTTAGCTTTTTCTTCAATAGAAAGTTCATCTCTACCTTTAATTTGCGCCCATCCAGTAAGCCCTGGTGGCACCTCGTTTGCGCCATACTTCTCTCGTTCAGAAATCAAATCATATTGATTCCATAACGCCGGACGAGGACCGATTACACTCATATCGCCTATAAAAATATTCCAAATCTGGGGTAGTTCATCAAGAGAGGTCTTTCTCAAAAACTTCCCTACTTTTGTAATGTAATTTTCTGGATTTTTCAGTAAGTGCGTCGGAGTATTATTAGGGGTATCTACTCTCATTGTACGAAATTTTAATATATAGAAATACCTGCAGTTGATTCCAACTCTTTTTTGCTTGAACAATACCGGTCCTGGTGAGTCAACTTTAATAGCAATAAATAGAATCAAGAAAAACGGAAAAAGAAAAGCAAGACCTATAATGGATAGCGTAATATCAATTAACCTCTTAACAGCTAGATACAATCCTAAGACACTCCTTGAAAGTTTTTAGTGAACTAGAACTTAGTTGGCAATTATTAACCTTCCACTTAACTCCTAATTCACTAAACATCATTATGATAAAAAAATTCACTTTTATAAATGGTCACTTTATTCTCGTATGAATATTTATATTATTCATTTAAACAATGTCTTTAAAGTTTGCCACCGATAAAGGGCCAAAACTTTATCGGATGGCAAAGTTTAGTACATGTTTTTACTCAATCAACTAAAAAATGCATAAAGATAGCTTTTTAATTTTTCACTACTGAATTCTCTAATAAATCTTTCATAAACGTTAATACATCATCTTTAAGTTCATCCCTTGAAATAGCTAATTCCAACGTTGTTTTTACAAAGCCAAGTTTCTCTCCTACATCATACCTTTGACCTTCAAAATCATAAGCAAATACTCGTTGAATTTCATTTAATTTTTGGATTGCATCTGTTAATTGCACTTCTCCACCAGCACCTTTTTCTTGCTTATCTAAAAACATGAAAATTTCTGGATTCAAAACATAGCGACCCATTATAGCCAAATTTGATGGTGAAGTGCCTTGCTTAGGCTTTTCCACAAAAGTATTTACTTGATAACGGCGACCTTCTTGTTCTTGAGGATCAATAATACCATAGCGATGTGTTTCTTCATCCATAACTGTTTGAACACCAATTACAGAAGAAAGTGTATTCTCATACTCATTTATCAACTGACGTAGACAGGGTTTTTCTGAACGTACTATATCATCTCCAAGAAGAACTGCAAAAGGTTCATTCCCAATAAACTTCCGAGCGCACCAAACAGCATGACCAAGGCCTTTAGGCTCTTTTTGACGAATAAAATGAATTTCCACGTTAGAAGTAGCATTAACTTTTTCTAAAAGATCATATTTCTCTTTTTGCATCAAATTATCTTCAAGTTCAAAATTTTTATCAAAATGGTCTTCAATTGCACGCTTCCCTTTTCCTGTGACAATAATAATATCTTCAATACCAGATTCTATTGCTTCTTCGACTATATACTGTATTGTAGGTTTATCTACTATCGGAAGCATCTCCTTTGGCATCGCTTTAGTCGCTGGTAAAAATCGTGTCCCAAGACCCGCCGCTGGAATTATTGCTTTTTTTACTGTTTTCATAACATATTCCCCCTTAAAATATTATAAGACCTGCTCAAAACTTTCTTTTTTTACTGGATTCTTGTTATTTGCTAAATCAATTGCGTATTTTTTCAAACTTTCACTACTACTTTTACTATGATTATTCACTAGATACTCTACTAATTGATAATCAAACTCCACTGTCTTCCCAATAAAAATTTTCGGAAACACCGGCTTCTTATTTACTTCCTCATCACTTAGAAGCTCTTCATACATCTTCTCTCCAGGGCGAATCCCATTAAACTGTATGGGGATCTGATCCTCAGTGAAACCGGAGAGATGAATTAAATTTTTTGCAAGGTCAACAATTTTCACAGGTTCACCCATATCAAGTACAAACACTTCTCCACCGCGAGCAAGAGCGCCTGCTTGCAGAACTAATCTAGACGCTTCTGGAATAGTCATAAAATATCTGGTCATATCAGGGTGAGTGACAGTGACGGGTCCCCCAGTAGCAATTTGCTTTTTAAAGAGAGGAATAACACTTCCACGACTTCCAAGCACATTCCCAAAACGTACAGCAACAAATTTTGTCTGACTATATCGACCAAGATTCTGCACTACCATTTCTGCAATACGTTTTGTTGAACCCATCACGTTAGGCGGGTTGACTGCTTTATCTGTAGAAACGAGTACAAAAGCTTTCACCCCTGTATGGTGAGCAGCTTCAGCAACGTTTTTCGTACCAATGACATTGTTTTTCACCGCTTCTTTAGGATTCGCTTCCATTAATGGAACGTGCTTGTGAGCAGCTGCATGATAAATATAGGATGGCGCATAATCTTGTACAACTTGAAAAATACGTTCCCGATCCTGCACATCGGCAATGACGGTCACAAGTTCCGTTTCAATATCGTACTGTTTTAACTCCATATGAATCGTATAAATACTGTTTTCGCCGTGACCAAGTAAAATGAGGCGTTCCGGTCCGAACTTGACAAGCTGACGGCAGATTTCAGACCCTATACTTCCTCCAGCACCTGTTACCAAGACGGTCTGCCCCTTGATTTCTGATTCGATGGAATTGATATCCAGTTCAACAGGCTCACGACCTAGAAGGTCTTCGATCTGTACGTCTCGAATTTGATTAACAGACACATTCCCCATAGCGATATCTTCAATCATTGGCAAAGTCTGCACATTATTCACTACTTGTTTGGACTCCGTAATGATTTCCTTAATTCTTTCATTATCAACAGAAGGCATAGCAAGGACAATGTGATTCACATGATAATCACTTGCGATTGCTTTGATTTCGTTCGTACTCCCTAATACAGGAAGAGCAGCAACTGTTAAGTGGTGCATCGTGAAGTCATCGTCGACAAACCCTACAAGTTCATTTTCCACTTCATTGGAATTCATCATCTGCCTGGCAAGCATTCTTCCCGCAGAGCCTGCTCCAATAATTAAAGTTCGCTGATGGTTAGGGTCCTTTTTTATAATTCTGGCCTTTTTAAATTTAGGATTGATTGTAAACCCATAGGTCTTATAATACTGCCACGCGAACCGGACTCCACCAATAAGTAAAATATGTAACATCCAAGTAACAACAAGGGCCCTCTCATATATAGCACCGAAAGAAATCAACTGAATGAGAGCAGCAGCAATAATTGATAAAGTGACAACAGATATGATTCCTAACAGTTCCTCTGTGCTTGCGTAACGCCACTTCTTCTTATACATCCCAAAAAGACTTGAAAACAAATGATGACTGACTAACAGCGATAATGATAAAACCAGCATAATTCCATCGAAAACAGCAACATATGGGTTAAGGAAAAAATGGGACATATAGATGGAGAAGGAAACAATAAGTGAATCTATCAGTATTAATAATAGAAGCCTTCTTCTATATGCAGTGGTCAATGAACTTCCTCCTTTTTTAAATATTTAAATCTGGGCATTTTCTATTACTCTATGTTTGGTGATTAACTTTTCTTCTAGAGATTCGTATTTAATATGTCTAGGGTTTCTGATAACTAATTATGGAAGTTTTTAAAATTGCCACCTTTCTTATAATTGTGATATAACCCTGATAATTCCCACAAATGTAACTCTTTTGTAACAAATATGATTGTACCATTTTCCCCCAACCAATAGAAGACTTACTATGTAGATTTTTACATAACTCTTATATAAAATGTAAAAGTTTGTTATGAATACGCTTACTTATATAACAAAAAGAAGAAAAAGGACACAGGTGAGATAGTTCAATGTGCCCTTTTCGCATTAGATCATCGGTTAAATACACCTAAAAATTTAGACTTCTTAATATGTTTGGGAGGCTCGGCTGCCAACACTTTACCATCCAGCACATCTTCTGCATTTTCCATCAATAAATAAACCATATCGTTCCCAAACTTCTTACGAATCCCTTCATACGCCTCATTCATACAGAACCCGCGAGTCTTTGTATTATGAGCATCAGAGGCAATTAAGTGAGCCAGGTTCGCTTCCAATAGCTGCTCGGAGAACTTCTTGATTTTCTTCCCAAAATGCCCACAGAGACTGCCGGCGGTGACCTGAGTGTGGGCTCCCTTTTTAACGAAGGAATATAAAAGGTCGGGATTTTCTATGATCTGTTTATTACGCTCCGGATGCACGATGACAGGGCTGTACCCGGCTACCTGCAGGTCAAAGAAGAGCTGTTCGGCATAACGTGGAACGGAACTGGATGGAAATTCCACCAGGACGTACTTTGTCTTATCATCTATTGCTAGGATTTCATTAGCTTCAATTCCTTGAACCATTTCGCCGTAGATACGGTTTTCCTGCCCGGGAAGTACTTCTAAATCTATTCCACGCTCCTGAAAGGTCCGATTCAGTTCAGCCACTTGAATCAAAATGTCATGTTTATAATTATCATACACACCATTTTTATGGTGCGGCGTCGCTACAATCGTTGTAATCCCATCGGCGACCGCTGCTTTGGCCATCTGTATACTTTCTTCTATCGTTTGAGCACCATCATCTACACCAGGCAGAATATGACTGTGAATATCAATCATGGTAAACTCCCCTTTCTTATTCCAACCTATCAAACTAGTTTTATAAACTAACGCCGATTATATCAAGAATAAGCATGGATATGAAGAATAAGACAATGACATTTGTTATAATTTTGTAGATTATGTGACTGAAGTTTTATCTGGTGAGACTAATAAAAAAAGAAGGTCTTAGACCCTCCCTTTTTTATTGCCCATAATAATAGTAGTAGTTGCTCGACTTAATATCCTGGTCGTTCAATACAACACCGAGGATATTGGCCTGGGACTGTTCCAATTGTTCTTTTGCCTTCACCGCAGAATCTTTCTCTGTCTGTTTACTGCGTACAACGAGAAGGACTCCATCAACAAAGTTTCCAAGCACCTGGGAATCGGTTACGGCATGAACCGGTGGTGTATCAAAAATGATCATGTCATACGTATGTTTGGCTTCTTCAATGAATTCCTTCATTTTGTTGGAACCAAGCAGTTCAGATGGGTTTGGTGGAATCGGGCCGCATGTAATGACATCAAGCTTATTTAAGTCTGTATGACTCGCAATTTCAGATACTTTCTGAGCACCAATCAAATAGTTGCTCAAACCAATCGTATTCGGTACACGGAACGTATAGTGAATGGTAGGTTTTCGTAAATCTGCATCTACCAATAGCACCCTTTTCCCCTGCTGGGCAAAGACAACAGCCACGTTGGCTGTTGTGACTGACTTCCCTTCTGAAGGGTTGGCTGATGTGACAACAATCGTTTCCAAGTCTTTATCGACAGAAGTGAACTGAAGGTTCGTTCGGATTGTCCGGAACTGTTCGGCAATTGGAGATTTCGGATTGTTCTTTGTAACTAGATTCTTCGCTCTTGTATTTGTCGCTGTTGCTGCTTTCTTCTTACGTGCCAACAGATTCACCCCTCATTTCAGATACGCGGTTCTTTGACTTCCGTGCTTTCCCTAAATCCACCGTATCATCGGATGTGATCGTGGATACGACACCCATAACTGGAAGGCCGAGAGCGTCTTCGATATCCGTTTCAGACTTGATCGAGTTATCGAGGTACTCAAGTAGGAAAGCAAGACCGACACCAAGCATTAATCCAACCACTAAAGCGATCGCAATGTTCAAAGCCGTATTCGGGCTTACCGGCGTTGGATTCGGTTCCACATCAGCTGTAGACAGGACATTAATATTATCGACTCCGTTCATCAACTGTGGAATCTCCTGTTTGAATACTTCCACCGTCGTATTGGCAATATCAGCGGCCAGCATAGCATTTTCGTCTGTTGCAGTAACGTTCACAACCTGGGACTGTTCCGCATTTGAAACAGAAATCTTGTTAGATAGAGTTGATGCTGTCATATCAAGGTTTAATTCATCCGCCACCTGATCTAAAATCTTAGGACTTTGTATAATAACGTTGTATGTATTGATAAGTTCAACGTTCGTTCGTATTTCATCATAATTATACTGTGCACTCTGTTCTTGATTGTTGGACTGGTTCACAATAAACTGGGACGATGATTCATACGTTGGTGTCAGAACAAACAATGTAATTAAGGCACTAATGACCGCTGCTCCAGCTGCTAAGCCGACAATCAGCCACACTCTTTTTTTGATCACCTCGAAAATTTCTTTCAAGGAAATGGTCTCTTCCATTAATAAACCTCCAATATTTGTCGAATTTACAGATAGGAACATTATAGCACACTCTTATTCTTTCAAAGAGGGAGGATTGCGTATTTTTTCAAAATGTTAACAAACCTCTTGTACTACATCTTGTTAAAGTATCGGCATGACGCTATCCATTATTTAGAATTTTGTCGAAATTAGTTCAAATCGCTTAATTTGATTGTTTATCATTCTACTTCATTAGACAAATTAACGGGACATTTACCAAATCTTTCATCTATTCCTGTATAATGAAGAGACATTTAACCTATGTGTGAAGGAAAGGCGGGGAACCATTTGAACAAGAAAGTGCTCATCATTGCTGTCATCGCAGTGCTCGCTGTTGGTGCGGGTATCTTTTTTACTATGAACGGCGTTGGCGCAAACTCTGTGGACAGTACATATGAGAAAGCCCAGGCGGCATTGGAAGAGGAAAACTATGAAGAAGCCATTGACTTATATCAATCTGTATTAGAGAAAGATCCAGCATTTGTAGATGCAAGGCTGGGTCTTGCGGATGCTTTTGTCGCTGTAAAAGAATCTTCAAAAGCCGTAAAAACTTTGTCGGACGGGATCTATGAAACACCGGAAGAAGGAAAGTTGTATACAAAATCCTCCGACATCCAGCTGCAGCTGCAGGATGTAGAAAAAGCATACAGCGCTTTAGAGAAAGGCATCAAATACAGTGAAAACGATGCTGATGCTGTAAAACAGGCCATGGAAACATTGGAATCTCAGATTTCCATACAATCGGAACGACCCCGTGTGCAGAAAGGCTATGAACGTGATCTGCAGTTAGCGTGGGAGAGTGAAGAAGGAAAGTTCATTCCTCTTGAGGCGAAGTGGACGAAGGAAGAGGACAGCCTTGGTGAACTGGTCACTGTTGAAGGCGTCACAGGGACGACTTTTTCTGCAGAGGAAGTCGGTAAAGTGGTGGTTACTGCTGAATGGGAATCCTACACAGAAGATATGGAAGTGGAAGTCGTAGATCAGCTGCTGGACCAGATTGAAGTGACACCAGAAGAAATCGAACCGCTTGCGGTTGGAGAAACCCTCGACTTATCAGTGACCGGGTATGATGCGGACGGAGAAGAAATGAGCATCCAACCCGAATGGTCGATTGAAAAGCAGCTGTTTGAACTGGATGTGAACCAGGACCAGACAGCCACGTTGACCGCAGTAGAAGAAGGTCAGGATGTACTGAACGTCCGCTTCGAAGATTTTGAAGAACAAATCGACATTTTCGTTGAAGGGTCATCTAAAATCATTCAAACAAAATCCCAGGGGCAGGGAACCGTTACGGTCTATCCTGATCAGGATAGCTATAGTGTCGGTGAAGAAGTTACGATAGAGGCTCACCCGGCGCTGGGATATGAATTCGTCCGCTGGGAAAATGATCTGGATGGTGCCGTGAATCCAGTGAACCTGACAGTGGAAGATCATATGAATGTGACGGCTGTCTTTGAGCCTGTCAAACACACCTTGACGCTGGCTAAGACCGGGGAAGGCGAAGTCGTCCGGGACACGTTGGAAACAGACTTTGAACACCTCGCTAAAGTGCCGCTTCGTGCCCGTGCCGCTGACGGCTGGGAATTCGATCACTGGGAAGGATCACTCACTTCAGAAACCTCCGATATCGTAGTATCGATGAATGAAGACAAAACGCTTCGTGCTGTTTTTACACAAGTGGATGAAGAAACGGACGAAGAGGAACCCGAGGAAGATGAAGAAGAACAGACAGAAGCTGTAGAAACCTATTCCTTGAACGTGGCGATTAATGGCCAAGGGCGAATCCAGAAAAGTGCGTCTGGCAGCCAGTTCAACGACGGAACGAACGTAAGCTTATCTGCAATTCCTGCAGATGGCTGGCGTTTTACCGGATGGAGCGGGGATGCCAGTTCCTCCTCATCATCCATCACGTTGAAGATGAACCGCAACAAGGTTGTGGCTGCGAACTTTGAAAGAAAAGCCGCGCCTCAGCCCGAACCTGAGCCAGAACCAACACCTGAACCTAAGCCGAAGCCAAAACCGGAACCTGAGCCAGAGAGATATTCTTTGACAATGTCGGTCATCGGTGAAGGAACGATACAGGCGTCCAATAAAACGGTGAAGGCGGGACAGTCCATTTCTGTCACGGCCGTACCAGATGAAGGCTACACCTTCGTCCGCTGGGAAGGGGACGTCTCAGGATCGAGTGCCAGCACGTCCGTAACGATGACACGGAACAAACAGGTCAGTGCCGTGTTCGCGAAAAAAGCAGAAGAACCTGAAAGTACAGAATCGCAATAACAAGGAGACGGCGTGACGCCGTCTCCTCTTTTTATTTTCAGATGTACGAGCTTTCAACCGCCTGACCTGCACTTGATGTTTCCGGTTCACGATGCGTCACATACGTGCCACCGATGAGGTCGTGGATGGCGCGCTTGTCTTCGCGCATTCCAACCATGAACGCACTGACAATGGCTCCAATGCCGAGAGTCACGGCGTAGACAATTCCACCGACAACCTCTCTCAAAATCATCCGTCCAAATCCTACATCTGTGCCATCCTTTTTCACAATCCGTACCCCAACGGCCTTTTTGCCTACAGTGTATCCGGCCCATAGCGCAGGCAGAACGACGTAGTAGACGGTTGCAATGGAGTTAAAAGCAGAATTGTCCTGACTGAAGCCTTGGAAAATGATAAAGGTCAGGGCAACGATAAAAATACCTATTAAAAGTCCATCAATGGCCCTTGCTCCCAACCTCACCCAGAACCCTGCCGGCATCTTTTCATTCATATTCTCATCTCCCATCGTTTGTATAGTTCTTCTATACCACAAAATGGAATTTTTACACTTTCTATATAAAAAACCCAGGCGCATGGCCTGGGTTTTCGTCTATTAAATATTCATCCAATCCGTATGGAACGTTCCTTCTTTGTCAACACGCTTGTACGTGTGGGCACCGAAGTAGTCACGCTGCGCCTGAAGCAGGTTCGCAGGAAGCTTCTCTGTGCGGTAGCTGTCGTAGTAGGCAAGCGCACTGGAGAACGCTGGAACTGGAACACCGTTCTGGATCGCAATCGCAATCGTTTCGCGAAGCTCTTTTTGATACGTTGTTGCGATGTCTGTGAAGTACGGGTCCAACAGCAGGTTGGACAGGTGGTCTTCACGGTCATACGCTTCTTTGATCTTCTGCAGGAACTGCGCGCGGATGATGCAGCCGCCGCGGAAGTTCATGGCGATATCGCCGTACTGAAGATCCCAGCCTTTTTCTTCACTCATGGACTGCATCTGAGCGAATCCTTGCGCATAGGAGCAGATTTTACTCATGTACAACGCTTTACGGATCGATTCGATCGCTTCTTCCTTGTTGCCGGTGAAGTTCACTTCAGGACCGGTCAAGTACTTGCTTGCCTTCGCACGCTCTTCCTTCATCGCAGAGATGAAACGGGCGAATACGGACTCGGTAATGATCGGAAGTGGGACACCTAAATCAAGGGCACTCTTACTCGTCCATTTTCCGGTTCCTTTTTGGCCGGCTGTATCAAGGATCACTTCAACCAACGGCTTGCCTGTTTCTTCGTCCACTTTCGTGAAGATGTCGGCCGTGATTTCGATCAGGTAGCTGTCCAGCTCGCCTTCGTTCCACTCCTTGAATACTTCGTGAAGCTCCTGAGCAGACAGGCCGAGGACGTTTTTCATAATGAAGTACGCTTCACAGATCAGTTGCATATCGCCGTACTCGATACCGTTGTGGACCATTTTCACGTAGTGACCGGCACCGCCGAGTCCCATGTAGGCCGCACATGCTGTACCTTCAACATTCGCCGCGATCGCATCAAAGATCGGCTGCACTTCTTTGTACGCTTCGATTGGCCCACCAGGCATAATGGAAGGACCACGGCGCGCGCCTTCCTCCCCGCCGGAGAAGCCGGTACCGATGAAGTGGATGCCTTTTTCTTCTAAGTAGGCGGCACGGCGCTCGGTATCTTCGTAATACGTGTTTCCGCCGTCGATCAGCATGTCGCCTTGATCAAGGTGAGGGACAAGGCTTTCGATCACTTTGTCCGTCGTTTCGCCGGCTTTGACCATCATAAGGATTTTGCGTGGGGATTCCAAAGAAGCCACGAATTCCTCGGCACTGTAGGCACCGCTGACGTTGCCGGTGTTTTCTTTGTTTTGGACGAGCTCATCCACACGGTCTGTCCAGTAGTCGTACACAGATACTTTATATCCGTTATCTTGAATGTTCAGGGCCAGGTTCGCACCCATGACTCCTAAACCAATGACACCGATGTTCTGTTTCTCCATGTTTCAATCAGTCCCCTTCTCTATCCGTAATTTATACTTCCCACCAGGTGAAGCCGTCTTCGTTCAGCAGCTTCTCCGCTGCTTCGGGTCCCTGGGATCCTGCATGATACGTGTGAAGCGGAAGCTCGTCGGCTTCGAAGGCCTCAAGAATCGGCTGAATCCACTGCCAGGAAAGCTCAACTTCGTTCCAGTGCGCAAAGTACGTGGCGTTTCCTGCCATGGCGTCATTCAACAGGTTCTCATACGCTTCCGGCTGCTCATCCAGATTTTTCGTGAAATTGACGTAAGCCGGTTCGAATTTCTCGTTGCCGTCATCCTTCAGGTTGACCCGCAGACCGATGCTTTCGTTCGGGTTGATTTCAATAAGAAGCAGGTTGGATGTAGCGCCTTCGGAATCCGGCTCATCCTCTACTTCGTTTTTGAATTCAATGATGATGCGCGTCGATTTCTGGGCAAGACGTTTTCCGGTACGAATGTAGAACGGAATGCCTTTCCAGTATTCGTTATCGATGTACAGACGGGCAGCGAAATACGTATCGTTGTTGGATCCTTCTTCGACACCGTCTTCTTCCTGATAGCCGACAACGGACTGAGCGTCCACTTCTCCTGCTTCATACTGACCGCGGACGACATCCTGCTGGATATTCCCCTCATCGACCGGGCGCAGTGCCTCCATGATGGCCGATTTTTTCTCTTCGATCTGCTTGGCGGACAGCTTTTCCGGGTGGTGAAGTGCGGTCATCATGACCAATTGTAACAAATGGTTCTGCACCATATCGCGGATCGCTCCGGATTTATCGTAATAACCGGCACGTGTACCGACACCGACCGTTTCACTGGCAGTAATCTGTACGTTGGCAATCTGGTCATGGTTCCACAAGGATTTCAAAATCGGGTTCGGACGGATCAACGATTCCAGATTCTGCACCATCGGCTTGCCTAAATAGTGGTCGATGCGGAAGATTTCTTCTTCATCGAACGCTTTTCTCAATTCAGCGTTCAGGTGACGGGCGGTATGCAGGTCACTGCCGAACGGCTTCTCCACGATCAGCTTTTTCCAGCCGTCGGTTTCTGTGATGCCGCTCTTCTGAAGCGATGCCGTAATCGGCTCGACGAGACTCGGCGCCACAGATAAGTAGAAGAGACGGTTTTGTGGAATGGATTTCTCTGTTTCACGCTCTTCTATGAAGGCCTTCAAGTCGGCGTACGACTGCGGCTCCATCGCGTCAAAAATGAAGTAGCGGAAGCTTTCCAAAAACTCTTCCATATGGGATGGGTCTGCTTCTCTACGGGAGAACGTAGACAGCGACTCCTTGATGATTTCACGGAAGTCCTCCTGGGAATACGGCCGGCGGCCTAAGCCTACGACAGATAGAGAGGACGGCATTTTTCCTTCGACATATAAATTGTATAAAGCCGGATAGATTTTACGTTTCGCAAGATCGCCGCTGGCTCCGAATAATACGAAAGTCATATCATCCATAAGCTGAGCGGAATCGATTCCAAGCTGACTTTGGTTGCTTTGTTCGTCCATTTTCCTGTTACCTCCTGTTTCTCTGTACGATTCATTTACACCGCCTTTAGTATAAAACATGTCAGAGGATTATGTAAGTAATCCACCTTAAACGAGGTGGAGGAAAAGGGAAGCAGTTCCCCGCTTCCCTTCCTTATGGTTCATCTAAAACGGCAGGCTATGCACGGTTGTAAAGATCAATGATTTCATTCAGCAGCCGCTCCGTATCGCTTTCCTCGGCTGCCTGTTCACCGTTCTCGATCAGCCGCTTACGTAAGAGCTCATCCTCCATCACCCGCTGCAGACCGGTCTGCAAGGAAGACACACTCTTCGGCTCGACGAGCACGCCGTGGTCATCCGCAAGCAGATAGGAAAGACCACCGACATCCGAACCGACCACAGGGGTGTGGCATGACATCGCCTCAAGGGCGACAAGACCGAAGCCTTCGATGTAAGACGGCAGAGTGAACACATCAGCGGCAGCCATCCATGTGGCGACCGTCTTCTGGTCTTTCGGTCCGTGAAAATGAACGAGGGTGCTGTTCTCCTGTTGGACGCTTTCTTTTAATTCCTGGAGGTATCCTTCGTCTTTGACGCTTCCAAGAAGATGGAGCTCGACGTTTCTATGGTTTTTCTGGATGTTCTTTACTGCTTCCAGAAGCTCGGTGAGCCCTTTCGCCTTGATATGGTTGCCGACGAACAGGATGTGAAAATGATCAGGATTCAGCCCGAGTTCTTTTTTCGCATCGGTACTGTCGACCGGCTGGAAGACGCGGCGGTCGACCCCCATATTAATGACAGATACCTTGTTTTCCGCGACTCCAAACCCGTCAATCACTTCCGATTTCAAAGCCTCGCCGACAACGATGACGTGATCGGCTTCATGAAGGATCTTTTTCGTCAGCTTCTTGATCAGTCCGCTCTTTTTTGCCATCTGATCAAGATCTCCGCCGTGAGAGGTGACGATCAGCTTCGTTTTGAACAGCTTTTTGAATAACAGCCCGGGCAGGCCGCTCGGGAAGATATAGTGCGCATGCACAACATCATACGACCGCCCCTTCGTGATGAAGCGGGCAAGGATTTTCAAGATCCAGATCATATACTTGCGGATCAGGTTGCCTTTCCCGCCGCGGTTATCACGGTTGACGGCGGTATCAACGGAGACCCCTTTTTCCTTCAGGGCCTCCACTTGATTTTTGACAAAAATGCCGTACGTCGGTGTGCGGTGGCTCGGATACATGTTGCTGATGACGAGTACACGTTTACTCATAAGCGCCCTCCTCTATTAGAGGTCATATTCATGCTCCGGCCGCATATTCAAGAGATAGCCGAGCATGGCGAAGTAGAAGATCGTGAACGAATCGCCTTCCCAAATGTTGTACACCATCCCGGCGGCATAGGCCGCAAGCAGAACAGCGAGGAGCACCGGTCCGAGCAGCGTTTCGTTCCGCTTTTTCCAAATGTGGTACAGCATGTTCAGCAGGAAGATGGCGAATAGAATGACACCGACCGCCCCTGTCTGGGTGATGATCTGGATGTACTGGTTGTCGGAGAAGAATTCACGCTCAATGCCGTAGTCATCGTAAATCGGTGAATCATAGCTCAATGTCGCTCCGTCACCGAATGTTGCAAAGCCGGTCCCGATGATCGGGTGATCGAGATAAATTTCAAAGCCTTTGCTGACAATCCAGATACGGCCGGACTGGCTTGACTGCTCACGGGTCTCTTTATCGATCGTTGAGCCGAGTCTGTCCTTGAAGCTTCCTTCACTGTCGTCATACTGCGACTGCTTCTCTTTCTTCTCTTTTCCGAAGTCGGTATTCTCGACGATCGACGTACCGATACTGACCGGGACAGCGATGAGAACCACACCGGCGGCGAGAGAAATGAGCAGCGGCTTCAGGAAATTCCACTTTCTTGCTACAACAACGTAAATCGCAAGCGCGAGAGCAAACGCAATCCATGTTCCACGGGAATACGTGAGACTCCAGACGCCAAACAGACAGGCAAGGGAAATGTACGTCAACCACAGCCATTTGCCTGTAAAACGGTTGCGGAAGTACATAATGATGATGATGGAGAAGGACAGGTAATACGCCAGGACGTTCGGGTTTCCTGTCATTCCGTAAATACGAATCCGGTTGGTTGCAGACAGCGGCATATCCTGCCAGCTCTGCGGCAGAAAGACGCCTCGTAGGGACAGCTTTTCAACCATGCCGTGGATACAGATCAAGAAGGTCATGATCAGCGTCGTGAGAATAAACTTGTTGATGTCTTCCTTCGTAATGTGTAGCCTTCTTGCTATGTAGAACACGAGGTAAAACAGCAGGAAGCCGCGGATTTGGAAGATGATCGCTGTCAGGGATACACCAGTCAAGTACGCCGATACCGCTCCGACAATAAGGAAGCCGAAAAAGGCGTATTCAAACCAGTAGAACTGGAACAGCTTTTTTAAATCCTTGCGGTACATGAGTAAGACACGGAATAAAAGCGCAAAGATGATGATGTCGCCGATCCCTTTTAATGCCGGGTTGAATTCCAGCAGAAACGGGCGGATCGGGAAATACGTGAATAATATCAGCAGCGAGTTCTTCGGCTTGGCGATGGCATAGCCGGCGAAGAACAGCATGATCAATAGGTCGATCACCGTGTTATCGAGAGCTGCGCCGATGAAGAAAAGCGCAAGCGCGACGAACACGAAGTATAGTTTTCTCCATGGGATAGGCATGGGGGACACCTCTTTTCTATGATGATTAGTTGATGGTTTTGCGGTACAAATCCTTCTTCATGGCGTAGTTTTTGAAAATCGCCCACAGCAGTGTATCGGTACGGTTGACCTGCTTGAACTTCTCCGGGAACTTATAGCCCATCTGATCAAGCACATCAACGTGTTTCACGAAGTTGGATTTGTCCCATTCGATGAACGCCTCCGCAGTTTCTACAGGATCAGAAGCGAGTTTTCCTTTGTAACGATTCAACTCCAGGAAGCCGTCAAAAGCGATGGCCTGGGAATCGAACACTTCGGTCGCCTCCACTTTCCTCTCATGCTGCTCGGTCGTGTCGACGAGGCAGTTGATCGAATCCGGCGGGAAGGCACAGTTGATTTCATACATGCGGATTTTACAACGCACGTTATCCATCCGCTTCAGCGTATCGCTGAGCAGTTTGGCGGTGGCGCTGTGATCGGTATGCGCATCAATGAACGGCGTCGTGTAGATGATGTCGGGGCTCAGGGTTTCGATCCTTTCCTTCAAGTATTGAATCGCATCCGGGGTGCTTGATACACCACCGTCCGGCAGATTGAGGTAGGCGACGTCCGTCAGTCCGAGGATGTCTTTGACCTTGTCAATCTCCTGGCGGCGCTTGGCATTCAGCTCCTCCGCACTCATCTCAGAAACACTGCTCGCTCCATCGGTGATGAACACACAGTGGACCTCTGCTCCCTGATCGGCGTGCTGGCGGAGGGTGCCGCCCGGACCGATCGTTTCGTCGTCCATATGGGGCGCGAGGACGAGCACCTTCTGGACCGGTTCATTTTTCAGCGCCATCAGGTCTGCGTTATAGTGACGGCCGAGGATGAATTTCGTCATCGGTGCGTTGACCGGACGCACCGCGTTCATGAACAATTCTTTACGACTCATGACGTTGCTCCTTTCTTTTTCCGTTTCGTAACATTATGGAGTAGAAACATAAAGGCGTCTGACTTCATAACAAAAGCGGCTCCGACATATACAACCGCGCCGATGATAGCGACGATGATGATAATGAACAAGTTCGGCAGTCCTGAAATCAGCGGTTTGACAGCCAGGACGGCTCCGCTCATAAGCGCGGCGGCTGCGGTGATTTTCGCGTAGTCGACGATGATGGACTTGAAGTTGAGTCCCCCGACAAGCTTTGTGAAAACGATGAGGCATGCCCCTGTATAGAAGAGCGCCATCACAGATGCCGCAAACGGGATGCCGAGGTAGCCGAGCCATTCGGCAAACACGAAATTGAAGACGACATTCAATAAGATGGAACCAATACTGATCATGAGGATCAGGTGGCCCTTTTTCATGGTATAAAAACCTTTGTTGATGATGTTGTTGAGACTGAAGAACAGGACGGAACCGAAGTAGAAATACGCGACCTGGGTCGTTGCTTCTGTCGCCTTGTTATCAAAGGCTCCGCCTTCATACAACAGCTCGATCAAGTTCGGCATCAAGAGCATCATGCCGATGATCGACGGCATCAATACGAGGTACATCGTTGTGAGTCCTTTTTCGATACCCTTTTTAAACTGCCCGGTATCGTTCGTTGTAATCGCTTTAGATAATAACGGGAAGATAATCGTCGCAATCGTCACCCCGAAAATCGCCTGCGGCATGTGCACGAAGTTCTTCGCCGTATTGATGTACATGACCGCGCCCTCTCCCTGGTAGCTGGCAAAGACCGAACCGACAAGCAGGTTGACCTGACCGACCATAACCGTCAGACCTACAGGCAGGAAGATCCAGTAAAACTGGCGCACTTCCGGCCAGTCGAACTTCTCCTTCAGCGTCAACGATTTCTGCGGGACGACGATGAACGCCTTGAAAATCAGGGATAGTACCGTACCCACTGCATAACCGATCGCCAGCGAGTAGGCCCCGATCTGGTTGGCGAAAAGGAATGCACCGGCAATCGAGCTTAGAATGACGATGATTTGAGAAACAATCGACAGAGAGAACTTGTTTTCCGCGTCAAAGAACGCTTCCAAAACCGAGTTCATGCCGACGAACGATATACACGCAAAGAAGATGACCGTCACCCAGATGGCGATCTGACTCGCTTCCGGACTGAAATCCGGATACAAGAGCGGAATCAGCACTGGTGCAATGGCCATTCCGATAATCGAAAGAATAAGAGCAAGTCCGGCGGTTCCTTTGAAGACCTGTCCCAAATACGAGCGGCCGCGTTTTTCCTCCGCCGCCTGTATGTAACTCGGAACGAGCGCATTCTTCATCCCGTTCTGCATGAATAAAATCAGCATATTCGGAATAATGAAGGCAGCCAGGTAGGCATCCGCCACGTAGCTTGCCCCGAAGTAGTAGGCGATGACCATGTCCCGGATCAGTCCGGAAACCTTCAGGATCAGGGTGGCGCCGATAAACAGTATGCTCGCTAAACCTAATTTAGATTTCACACAAATACCTCTTTCACGTTTGCTAAAATCAAACAAATTTCGCTATGTAACACTATAATCCATACTTTTTGATTTTACCATAACCTTAAACGAATCGTAATCGTCTAGTCATATCTTTTCCATATATGGGCAGAAGCTCATGCGACCTGAGGGGGTGGTGGGATTGAGGTGGGTGGGTCGGGCGGGATGAGGGTTTGTTGATCTATCGTGGAATTCGTTGATATATGAGTGGAATCATTGATATACGCGGAGAATCATTGATATATGCGCAGAATAATTGATATATGCGGATTTTCGTTGATATGTGCTCTGGGAGGGGGAGCGGTTGACCGATATATTTCCGTTTCGACCGATATAATGCGGGTTTGACTGATATATCTGCGATTCGACTGATATTCCCGCAAAAAGACTGATAAAACAACCGCTCCGACCGATATCCGGCCGCAGACCTGACCGTCAACGCAAAAAACCGGCTGCTCCTCAAGGGAACAGCCGGTTTTCTTCTATTATATTAGCGGCGGATACTTTCCAGCTCCACCTCGGCCTCTTCGGAAATGGCAGCATTCCCGCCCAGGTAGTAGTTCTCCGGGCTGATCGGCAGATGGTTCAAGTAGTTTTTCACTGTTGATGGTACGTTGTCTTTTCTCGTCAAAAGAATCGGTGCTTCGTAGGAAGCGGCCAGCGGTGAGCCGGCAAGAGCATCGACGACTTCCTCACCTTGGGCGAAGAACACCTCTTCCAGGCGGTGGTCGTTGAAGTACTTCTCGGCAATCTGCACGCTTGTGCTGTAGCGGTCAGGGCCGCTGACACGCTCGACCGTGTCGACGATACCTTTCAGCTGGTTCTCAACGGTCTGGTGGACAGCCCCTGTTCCGCCGACAATCGTCGCTTTTTCCACGCCGTTTTCACGGATGAAGTTGATGACGTTGTCTTCAAGCTTGTACGGCAGTGTCAATAGGATCGGTGTATTCTCATCGCCGGCATAAGGGGCGATGGAAAGGGCGTCCGTTGATGTTTCATCAGAGGTTGTGATGAAGATTTCATCGACGTTCACTTCATCGGCGACTTCGTCGGCCACTTCATAAGCGGTTTCGAAGCGGTTGGCTCCGGACAAGCGCTCGACATTCGAAGAGCCGTATTCCTGCTTCAGCTGGCTTTCGACAGAAGCGGATACCGCTCCTTCACTGCCAAGCAGATAAATCTTCGCCGGGTCCATACGCTCCAATTCTTTTTCCACGGTTGCCGGAAGCTGGTCCGTCTGTGTCAAAAGAAGCGGAGAGTTGTGATAAGCGGCCAGTACACTTCCAGTCAGGGAGTCGATCGGCAGATCCCCGCGTCCGATGACAGCGACATTCGGTTCATTCCAGTGCCAGCCGTAGTTGGACAGGGCCGTACTTGTTTCATAACGGTTGATTCCGGAAAGACGGTAGCTGTCCGGCTCCTGTGTGGCAGACAGGTAGCTGGAGGCGACATAGCCGGTTTTCCCACTTGTCGTTTTCACCGGGTACCATGCCCAGTGCTGGGTGTTGCTGTTATAGCCGATCGGGGCGCCGGTCACTGTGACCTGCTCGCCGCGTTTCAGGCTTGTGACAACTGTACTGTTTGGTGCTTTGCGCACATTCAGACTTCCTGCGGTTACGTATACTTTTTCACCCGTACCAAAATCATGTTTTGTCGTATGAAGAGGTCCGGTCGTTTCTACGTTGCTTTCTTTAAAACGCATGATGCCGTCTTGATAAGGGTTCAGCTTGTGCGTCGGGAATGGGGTTACGTTAAATAATCCATAATTACGCATGCGGTCATAAATCTTTTCCTGGTAAGCAATATACCCGTTCGTGATCGGGTTGTTACGCTCGGAAATTCCGTTATAAGCTAAAATAGCGAAATACCAGTTTTCAATCACATCACGGTCGCCGTCATTGACCGTAGGAATAAGATCGTAGTTGGCATAGTTCCACTTGGACTCAAGAATCTTCAGGCCTTCACGAATGTTGTAGCGGATATCAGTGGAAAGCTTGTACACTTCTTCTTTTCTTTCCTGTTCGTTCTCAATGAATCGGTAGTCAGACACCTGCATGATGCCGATTCCGATACAGTCATAACCAAGCTTCAGGTTCGTTCCGTCCCAGGCGATTCCTCGTGTTTTTGAAGGCGTACAGGAATTTTGATAATGGGTGACAGGCGTGCGGCCTGGATCCCAGTATTGCTGCCAGCCACTTTCCTGATAGGCAATCGCTTTGACTATTTCCGGGGGAATATCGAAATTCTCGGCTTCTTCGGTCAAGATGCGGTTGATTTCGGCATAGCTCGGGTTCTTATATTTCTCATTGACCGCAGCTTGAGATGTGACCGTGTTCTGCAGAGACATTTTTTCCTCTGTTTTCCCTTTCATCACGTCACCGCCGGCAATCGTGAACGCATCTTCCGCCAGGGCTTCCGGCTCTGTATCGATGCTGTCTTCATCAAGGATTGGATATTGTATAATAAGTTCTTTGCCGGACAGTTCGAAGGTCGAACGGTCATAGGCTTCGGATTCGAACACTTTCTTTCCATTAGACAAGTCGTACGCATCAAAGTACAAACTTTGAGCTGACCCGTCAGCACGATAAACGACAACGAGCGTTTCTTCAACAAGGATAAGATCCGTGATTGTGCTGAGCTGTGTCGTTTCTTCAAGCAGTTCTTTTCCCTCTTTTGTTACAGAAAGACTCGTTTCAAGTTCTTTGTTTTCAACTTCAGCGGTAACAGAGTCATTGATTTCATAGGAAGCTTTACTTTCCTCGACGACCCATGTGTTGGAATCTTCTGCACTAACAAAGGCTGGGGCGGTCAGGCAGGCCAATAGAAAAGCAGAAATGCAAGTTAATAGTCTTTTCACACTCATCCGTCCTTTTATGTTTTTTATTCCTGAATCTCAGTCAGTTCTGATGTCATCGTATAGCCGTTGTCCCCTTTGTCCTCGACCTTTTCACGGATCAGACCGTAATCAGGGGCATAGTGGTACATCGATGTCACCTTGGAACCGGACGTTCGTTGAACAACGAATACATTCTCAAATTCTCCATAAGGCGTAGCGGTCGTCTGAGCTTCATCAAGAATCTGGAAGTTCTCAGAGCCACCGGTGGCATCAACAAGGACATCAATCGTTTCATGCGCTTCAAATGATTCAAGCTGACTGGACGTATCTTCCGGGTTGGACTCCTGGTAGACAACAGCGATTCTGCCTTCTGTGAATTCAAGAATCTGTAGGGTCACCATGTCTCCGAACGTCACAATCTGCTGGACGAAGCGGTCGTTCACATCCACTACTTCATGTTTCACTTTGTAATCTTCGTTCTGCGTGAACGTCTTCGTCATCGGTCCTTTCGGCATATACGCCTTCAAACCGGCGGATGAGCCTGCTTTCTCGGTCTCTTCAGAGTCATCGGATGCGGAAGAAACAGTATCTTCTTCTTCATCCTTCGTTTCTTCCGACTGTTCTTCTTCTGTTGGTTCCTCTGCAGCCGCTTCTTGTGATTGATCCTCTTCTTCAACTTCAGGTTCCTCTTCAGTTGGCGCTTCTTCCTTTGAAGGCTCTTCTTCTACAGGAGCTTCTTCCGTCTGTTCCTCTTCGGAAGGTTCTGCTTCTTCCTCCGTATCTTCTGAAGGAGTTTCTTCTGACGGAGTCTCTTCTTCCGTTGTTTCTGTTTCACTGTTCTCTGGTTCTTCCAGCTGATCAGCCTGGTCGACATCGGTGCCGGAGCAGGCTGAAAGCAGAAGAACAAAGAACAGGGCGATAAAGCTGAGTTTCTTCATCCAATCCCTCTCCTTTGTTCAAAAAAGTACTGATTGATTTAGTTTAAGTGGTCAGCGATTTGTTTCTGGCTGTCCTCATCCACGACAGCTCCGATCACTTGAAGCTGTTCGACGACGTTTTCCCCGCCGTATAGATCGAGCTGTTTTTCAAGCTCAGGATTCAGCTTGTCCCCAACGAGCACAAGAGGGGCGGACGTTCTTGCGGACAGTGCCGAAGCTGTTAACGCATCCGGGTAGTTCTTCCCTGTCGCCGCAAGGACGGTATCGGAATTCATGTCATCCTGGAAGTACTTGAGGGTAGCCGCAACGGTTTCATAACGGGTCGCACCGGACAGACGCTCCACACGATCCGCTCCGTTCGCCTCAACAAGCTGTTTTTCAACATCTTCAGAAACTACAGCGGTTCCTCCGAGAATCACGACCTCTTTCCCGGTCAAGTAATTCAAGCTGTCGCTGCTGATTTCATCTTCTCCTGTCAAAACGATGGACCAGCCGTTGGCTGCTGCGACAGAGGAGGCTTCCAGTGCATCCGGGAAGCTTGTGCTTGATGCAACAAACACTCCTTCTGCGCCTTTCAGATTTTCATTGATTTCAAGATTCGTTTCGATACGCGTGGATCCTGAGATGCGGTCAACGTTATAGCTCTGCTTCAGCTCTTTTTCGATGCCTTCAGAGATAGCATTCGTCCCGCCCAGAATAACGACGTTTTTCGTATTCAGCCGCTGCAGTTCCTGTTTTACATCGCCACTGAGCTCATCGTCACGGTTCAACAGAATCGGAGCGTTGTCATACTGTGCAGCAAGTGGACCGGCAGACAGGGCATCGGCGAACTCAAACGCTGTCGCAAGGACAACCGTTTTTTCTCCGTCCAGTCCATTCGGATATAGCTGCTTGGACACTTCAATCGCTGTCTTCATCCGGTCTTTACCGGCAAGGACGTTCGTTTCAAATGAATAGTTGTGACTGTCATCCATATTGGACCAGACCACATCCCCGTCGTTCATCACCTTCGTGTTTTTCCACTGCTCCGCATAGGCGACCGCTTCCTGTTCGCGGTAGAAGGATTTCAGTTCACCTTTGTCGGAGTGGGTAACAATGAAGTCTTTATCCAGATAATTGCTCCAGACAACCTCTTCTTGCGCTTGATCCACCACAGATGTGTTTTTCCACTTCACTGCATAGGCGACAGCATCGTCGAGGTTGTAGGATTTGTACAAGGCCCCTTTGTTGGAATGCTCGACGACATAGTTTTTGTCTAAGTAGTTGCTCCAGACGACTTCGCCTTCTTCGTTATCAACAACGCGCATATTCTTCCAGTCATCCGCATAATCGATGGCGTCTTCTTTTTTCACGAACAGCTTCGTTACAGAAGACTGGTTGGAGTGATATGCGCCATACCGTTTTTTCGTATTGTCGTAGATTTTCTCCTGTGTATACTTATCAAAAACATAGACGTTGGCTTCGTCTTTGGCGTAATCAATGGCGTCCTGCTGATCATCAAACACCTTCAAGCGCTCACCTTCCATGTCATACACTTCAAAGACCTGGAAATAGGCGTTCACCCCGTCAACGACGGCATCTGCGGCTTTCTGCTGGAAGGACGATGTTTTAATCAGGGCTTCCTCATCCGGATTGGACATGTAACCGAACTCTAAAAGAGCTGCCGGCATGTGGGCGTTCCGTGTGACATATAAGTCGGATGGAACAAGGCCTCGCCCTTCTTTCAACGGGGCACCATCAAGGATGTTTTCATGGACGGTGTACGCCAGCCGCTTACTTTCCGGCGAATATTCGATCTGCTCCTTGGATGGCGGGTAAGTCTTGTTAATCCCTTCATCAATATCGAAGAAATAAGTTTCATACCCTCTCATATAAGGGTTTGAAGGAAGCGCGTTCGAGTGAACAGATAAGAAAATCGAGTTATCATTGTTGCCACTCACCGCATCGTGGGCGATATCCAGACGCGCCTGCAGGTCGTCGTGGAGATTCCAGGCAAAGTGGCTGTCATTTGTGCGTGTCATATGTACGTCGTAGCCTGCAGCCTCCAGCTCTTCCTTAATTTCGTTGGACATTTCCAAGTTGAAATGTTTCTCATAATAACCCGTGGATACGCCGGAATAACCAGTCGTTCCAGAGAATCTTCCTCCATGACCCGGGTCAAGAATAACCGTCTTTTCAGCCTGAGCCTGAGCCGGAAAAATGACAAAAAGTGCGAACAGCAAAAAGAAGCCGCCGATATGTATTTTTTTCATATGAACCTCCTGCATAATAAAAATCATAGATAGCTAGAATCTAAAGCGGACAGACAGCGATAGGTTGTTCCATGCAGCGATATTGGCGGAGCAGCCCCCTCCTTTTGATTTGGCTCTGATTCCATAGAAAGTGTGTTTGAATCGTATACGATGGCATGTTTGTTGGTTTGTTTGGTCGGGTATATAGTGAATAGGGCAGTAGTGTATCTTATTGAGCAAACTTTCATGGTCATCCTATTCAATGGATGAATACGTGCCGGTAGTATGTATATCGGCTTATTTGTCGAAAGGGTTGAATATTTGGGGAGAAATCCCGAAAATTTTCTACATGTTTCTTTATATTTTTCCAAAATAAGCCTCTATGAGGATAATATGTTCATTATATAAGAGGATTCGACGGCAAACAACATACCTCAGCGTATCTTTGCACAATTTTAACTTTTTAAGTTCAAAAGTAACAGAAACCTTATAGAAGTATCGGACTACTTGAGACCCCAGCTTTTTTTCCAACGATGACAAAAGCCCTCTCTGTAAGATGCCGGAGCTGGATGGGGGAAGAACAAACGTCCCCCTGCTTCCATCTGCACAAAATCAGTCCACATAAAAAAGCAGCGGTGCACAAGCACCGCTGCTTTTTCTCTTACTTATCTCTCCATACCTTCAGCAGAAACAATGGAAGGCGGATCTGGCGTTTAATCCGCCACGGCTCAGAAATCAGCCGGTACAGCCATTCCACACCGAAACGCTGGAAAAGCGCCGGGGCGCGCTTGACGCGGCCGGAAATGACATCGAAGGAGCCGCCGACCCCTTGGAAGATGCTGACATTGAGCTCTTTCATATGATCGACGATCCAATACTCCTGACGGGGACTTCCGAGAGCTACAAATAAAATATCCGCCCCGGACTCATTGATCGTCTGGATGACCTTCTGTTCATCTTTTTCATAGCCGTCCAGTACACCAGCAACGTGGAGATTCGGATACTGCTCGATGAGCTTATCCTTCGCTTCTTCTGCAACGCCGGGCTTTGCGCCGTAAAGAAAGACGGACTTCCCGTTGTCTGCGGCCTGTTCGCAAAGGGTGAGCAGCATATCAATTCCTGTCACACGTTCCTTAATGCCGCCTTTGTTCAGCTTGGAAGCCAGAAGAACGCCGACACCGTCGGGAATCTGATACGTCGCTTTATTCAAAAGTGCCTTTAAATCCTGATCTTCCTGGGCTTTCAATATCTTTTCGGGGTTGATCGCCACAATGAAAGACTGGCGCTTTTCATTGATATCATCCAATACATTCTGCTTCAGCCGCTCGTAGGAGTGGCTGCTGACGTCTACACCTAAAAACTGTTCCTTCATGATTTCACCTGATCTTTTATCCGTTTTTGGAGTCACCCAGACGCTTGGCGATAAAACCGGCTTCTGTCCAGTTATCGAGGTTCAGGGCGTTCTTCGTATCGTAAACGACGCGGTTGTTCATCTTACTCTTGATATATTCAGGATCGAGCTGCTTGAACTCATCATGATCCGTCAGAATCACAAGGATATCGGCACCATCAAGCGCTTCATCCATATCCTGTGTCTGGTTGGAGGCGACGTTTTCTTTAATATGCGGATCGAACGTCTTGAAGCTGATTCCTTTTTCAACGAGCTCAAGAATTACTTTCAAGGACGGACTTTCACGCTGGTCATCGATGTTCGCTTTAAAGGACAAGCCGAACAAGGCCACTTTCGGATCCTGAATAAACTGGTCCTTCATCAGCTTCTCGATCTGGTTGGCTGTGTACACCGGCATGTTATCGTTCGTATTACGGGACAGCTGGATCATTTGGGAAAGATCCGGCTGGATTTCAGCAAGGAACCAAGGATCCACAGCTATACAGTGACCGCCGACACCCGGGCCGGGTGTATGGATGTTCACACGCGGGTGATAGTTGGCAAGTTTGATCGCTTCCCATGCGTTGACACCGATCTGGTCGCTGATCAAGGCGAGCTCATTGGCGAACGCAATGTTCACGTCGCGGTACGTATTTTCAATGACCTTGGCCATTTCCGCTGTTGTAGCATCCGTCAAATGGATATTCGCTTTAACGAAAGAGCGGTAAAGATCCTTCGTCATTTCGGAGGATTTTTCATTGATTCCACCGACAATCCTGTCGTTCTCGACCAGCTCCTGGAAGACCTTCCCTGGAATGACGCGCTCCGGAGAGTGGGAAACGAACAATTCGGTTCCGATTTCAAGACCGGTGTCCTTAAGAACCGGAAGCATGACGTCCTCCACCGTACGAGGAGGAACCGTGGATTCTAAAATCACAAGGTTGCCTTCGCGTACGTAAGGGACAATCGCCTCTGTCGCTTTACGCACATAGTCGAGGTTGGCGGTTTTATCTTCGCGGATCGGGGAAGGGACGGCGATGATGAAAACATCGGCCTCTTCCGGCTCCACCGCTGCTTTGAAGTTACCGGCATCTACCGCTTCCTCCAGACGTTCCTGCAGACCGTTCTCTTCTATATGAAGCTGCTTGGCATTAATCATGTCGACAGCTTTTTGATTCACATCAACTCCATGCACTTTGTGCCCGTGAATGGCGAACATGACGGACGTAGGAAGACCAATATATCCTAATCCGACTACACATAGTGACTTCTTCATACAACAATACTCCCTTTCTCTGGCCCATCCATTATCTAGATGCGGTTCCTTAGATCTATTGTTTTATCATGTATTTTTTTGAATGATTCAGCAGCCCTTCTCCTTATATCATTCGACAACTTCCTATCTTTATGACGTCTGCCGATGATGGGGAGGGGTGAGAACCTGCATATGCAATGCTTTCGACATCATCTAATACCCGTCAGCCGTACGCGGTCAAACGTTCCATGACATTACCTTCCATTATAGCTGATTTTCTGACAGAGTTCTATCTTGAGATAAAAATGTCGCTTGAATGCCATCGGGATTTAATGAAACGTCACGAACTTGTAACAGAGACCTTCTGCCATCCGTGTGCGTTCTTTGTTATACTTTGGGAAGTATTTTTTTATACGGAAAGGAAAGAAGCATTATGGCAGTCCGCCGTTATCAACCAGACGATGAATCACAAATTCAGACCCTTTTCCAAAAGACCTTCCACCAGGAGCGTCCTCTTGACGCCTGGGAATGGAAATTCAAACAGAACCCTAAACATAAAGAACCCTTCATCCTCGTTTTCGAGGAAAACGGAAAGATTCTCGGCCACATCAGCTTATGGCTGATGAGTGCCTATATCAAAGGATGCGTCGAAACGGTCGGTGTCCGTGTTGACACGATGGTGGATCCCGATGCCCGCGGCAAGGGGATCTACAAGCACTTGAATGACGCCTTGATCGAAGAAGGGCGCAAAGCCGGCATCACATACCTTTATGGTTTTCCTGCCCCGAAAGCGAAGGAATTATTCCTGCGCTACACCGGCGCGAGCCATCTGACAGATATGCCACGCTGGATGTATGTGCAGAAGCCTGTCAGCCTGCTCGCTTCCAAGCTTTCCCCACTGAAAGTCCTCAAGCCGCTGGATCGTGTGTACGGAAAGATCCGGCAGTCGAAAAAAACACCGCACGGCTATGAAGTGAAACGCATCACCCGGTGTGATGAAGCGTTCGATAAGCTGGCTGAAAAGACGAAACATACGGCGGACGGCCTCGTCGTCCGTGATGCCGCGTACTTGAACTGGCGCTTTTTCGACCATCCCGTCCACCATTATAAGATGACTGCCCTCTATAAGCAGGGACAGCTGCAAGGATATGTCATCACGCATGAAAAAGAAGGACGCTTCCGTAACGGGATGATCGTCGACTGGCTGGCCGTCGATGACGACGCCTGGCGGGCTCTCCTTGAAGAAGCGCTCAGCGTCCTGAGGGAAGCCGATATCGTCCAGTCATGGGCCCTGCCGTCGATGATGCCGGCTCATCTGATGAAGAAGAATGGATTCGTCCATAAAGACAGTCCGATGCCGCTCGTCGGAAAAGAAATCGAATCGGACAATACCGACATGAATGACCCGGATAAATGGTTCATCACACCCGGAGATGTCGATTCCTATTAAAGAAAGCAAGGGAAGCCGCGGCTTCCCTTGCTTTTTCTTATGCTTTCTCTTTGTCTTTGTTTTTTTCGCGTTCCGTCTTTGAAAACAAACCGATGATCGGCCGCTTGCCACGGTAGACGACGCCTGTCATTTCTGCAAAAAGGTGAAGCAGGAACAACAGGACGAACGTGATGATCAGGGATATCCCGAAGGATGTCAGCGAAAATAAGAGCGCCAGCAGGCCGAACAAGGCACTGAAAGCATAAATGATCAGGACCGTTGCTCTGTGGCTGAATCCGGCCGCAAGAATTTGATAATGGATGTGTTTGTTATCCGGCATCATAATCTTCTGCTTATTGATCATTCTCCGTAAAATCGAGAACAACGTATCAAACACCGGCACAGCAAGGACGATAATCGGAATGACAAAACTGAACAGCGTCACATTCTTGAACAGGCCGACCATGGAAATGACGGCCATGGAGTAACCTAGAAACAGGGATCCTGTATCCCCCATGTAGATCGAGGCAGGATTGAAGTTGTGGAACAAAAACCCGATGTTGCTTCCGATCAGAACAATACATAAGTACACAATCGAAATCTGCGGTTCAATGGCAAGAGCCATCACCGCAATGCTGATCAGGGATATAGTCGACACACCAGCCGCTAGCCCGTCCAGACCGTCAATCAGGTTAATGGCGTTGGTGATACCGATGATCCATAGAAACGTAAAGATGATGCTGATCGGATCACTCAGAGAGACCATTCCGATGAACGGAATACTAAGCACGTCCACCTTCAGACCAGAAAAGATTAAAACAGCCGCAGCAGCCACCTGGCCGCCAAGCTTGAAGATCGGGCGGATCTGATAGCGGTCGTCCAATAATCCGGTCAAGACGATGATGAACGCTCCGATAATGATCGGTCCTATATACGGCATATCCGGGCGGATAAACAGCATTCCGGCGGCTGCTCCTCCAAAGATTGCCAGCCCGCCCATGCGCGGGGTAATTTCTTTATGGATCTTCCGTAATTCTGGATAATCCATCATTTTCCATTTAACAGCTAACTTCATAACAGGGAATACAAGCGCATAGCTGACCGCCATCGACAGCAGCAGCGCCACGATAATTTCAACAGTAATGTTCATAGAAATCCTCGCTTACTTGGTAAGTTTACTCTTGTCGGTATTAGTATATCACAGGCACGCGAAGATTCCGTTATCTTTCCCGTGAGCCTTTTTTCTCAGCTTATGTAGAACCCGGAACATGGAAAAACACCGCCATAGTCCCCAGCGATGCTCCACACGATCTATTCCTGCAGCTGCTGAATCAGCTGATTGATAACTTCCTGAGATGACAACAGTTCTGAATTCTCCGTGCGCTGGATGATATTTTCCAGCACTTCTTTAAGATTCTCCATACGACCCACCTTTTCATTCATGATGTTCCTATATATTTCTATTTACTTAACGATTCGGTATCAAACGCCTTTTTCCGACGGTCATTATGTAAGGGCCCAGTCTGTTGGATGAGGACTAAAAACAGAGAGTCCCCGCATTTTCTACGTTTCTCGTAATGATCTGTCAATAAAATTCAAAATACTTTGTTACATCATAATCTATTTTTGTCAGAATGAAAAGAAGAAAATGGTAGAAAAGGCCGTTGATCTTTCGACAGCACACACAAAAAAACCGGCCCCCTTTATATAGGCCGGTTAAGAAATGGCTGCCCACTTACGCGTCAGCGTCTTCAGCTCATAGCTTCCATGAGCGAAACGGTGGACATGTTTTCGTATGACCGCACCACCTTCACGATGGTACGTAAAAAAAACGACAGCCGGATGAAAAAGAGAATCATAGAAGAACAGTGGATTAAAGCTGCGGAGCTGCTTTCCAAACGGCCAAGCACCGAACAGGTCGAGAGTACGGGCATACCCATCGTCGAGGACGGCCTGTGAAATGACTCCGGATGCCTCGTTCGTATATTCCAGCAGATGATGATAACAGAGCGACGCCTGCAGGTAGGAAAGCGGGGACTCATCGCCGGTCACAGCCTTCATGAACCCTTCTTCCCACACAGAAGTTTCCTTCTGCTTCCTCCCCCATACCCGGTCGTTGACAACGAGGATATCCCATCCCGGCTTGATAAGCAGCTGGGAATACTGATCCACTATAGAAGAGAGAGCGCAGGCCCTGTGTTTGTCCATGACCCGAGGGGAAACCGCTGTGACATTGCGCCATCCTGCTTCTCTCGTAAAGACGGTTTTACCCTTCATATCCTCCCGTCCCCTCGCTTAGAAGCTCCGGCACCCGGGGGATGTCCAGGAAATCCCTGACCTCCTCCGGACTCAGACCGAGCTGTCTGGCTTCTTTCATCAGAGCCATCCATTCTCTGTATTCCTCCTGTTTCACCATATGATCGTCCCCTTTCGTCCGCTATCGGCTCTGTCCATTCCCCGTTTCTTCGGCATACTTATGCGTTAATAGCTCTTCCAGCGGTACCTCCAGCGTCCGGGCGAGTTTTCCCATCACGATTAAGGAAGGGTTCTTCTGTACCCCTCTTTCAATGTTGCTGATATACGATTTGGATACACCAGAACGTTTGGCAAACTCGTTGACAGATAATCCTCTGCCGGTGCGCAGGACACGGATTTTTTCACCAATCGGCGTCACTTCCACCTACCTCACCTTCCATCGTCAGATGACTCCTGACATAATTAACCTATCTTTTTGTTCGTTATTAAGAATATTATAAACGCTCACCCATTGGAAATAAACAACCATTTTTCATTATAAAGAACATATATCCCATACATTCCTGCATATATCTTCTATTTACTTACAAATAGTCCGTTTTTGAGAACATTCCCTCATAAAAAATCAGCTGAGCCTTTATCAGCTGATTACTTTTCCTTTATTCGGTATTTCTGCCTGAATTCCTTCGGGCCGATTCCCTCTACACTCTTGAAAACCCTTGTAAAATAGCTCTGGCTGTTATAGCCGAGCAGCATGCTGATATCCATAAGCGAATGCTCTGTGATGCATAAGAGCTCTTTCGCTTCGGTAATCCGCTGCTGATTAATGAACTGGGTGATCGATACGCCGGTTTCTTTTGTAAACACACCGGATAAATAATTCGGATTGACGTTCAATGTTTCCGCAATTTCCTTTAACGTTAAATCTTTCGTCAGGTTTTGGAAAATATATTTCTGTGCGCGCTCCACCAACGGAGAAAAGGACTGCCTGCCCACCCCCTGGATTCTTTCCAGGAACGAACGAAGAATGATCGATTCCAGCCCTTCCAGTTCTTCGACGGTCTCTTTCGTCTCCAGGAAGCTGATATGGAAATCACTTAATGACCCCGTTTCATCCGGCTGGGCCCCTTTTTCTATACAAAGGAGGCTCAATTCCGTAACCAGACGGATCAGATGGTTTTTAAAAGAACGCACATGATTTTTTATATGCGGGAGGTTATTGTCCATCAGTGAATAGTACGCTTCCACCGCCTGTTTTTCCCCACGTTTGAAACGTTCCATGAATTCCTGTTTCGATGCCACCGTATCCGGATAGGATTCAAGCGATGCCGCATATTCTTCATAATGATGCAGGAGATCAGGCTCTGTTGGGTTTTTCTTCTCCTTTTCCTTTTTCCCTGGCAGCACATGCTGCAAGACACGCTGGATGGATGCCAGTTCCTTCGGCGTCCTTACCGGCAGATGATCCAGGTATCCGGCAAACTCCTCTGCGAGAGAAGAGGAAAGATCATTCATAATTAAACTCAGCTGGACCTCTTTATAGTCCGATATTTCATGCAGGAATGGGCCGAGCAGTGCGACCACGGTTTCCTTCTGTGGATTTTCATACGCATAAAATAAAGCATACTGGTTAAAAGGATCCTTCAGCAGGTGCAGGGTTCCGGGCATTTTCCTTGCTTCCTGAAGATAAGGATGGCGGGTTTCCAGAATTTCTTCCGGTGGTTTAAGAAAAGTGTCAGGATATTGAAAGATGGCTGTATTCTTTCGGTCGATTAAATGGACTGGTATATTGAATGCGATGGCACAGTCTTTGAGCAGATTGATCATTTCAAAGTTTTTCATGCCGACCCTCCTTCCAACTACTACTATATACTCATTATAAAGGGAGGCATAAAAAAAGACACCCTTAAAGATAAAGGGTGTTATACTAGTTTATACAGTTCCGTTCCGCCGCGCAGGAAATTTTCTACTTCTTCCTTACTCAGGCCTAAAGCTTTCGCTTCCTGTATCAAGTCGATCCACTCGTCATCCAGCAGACGGTCTTTAGGCATCTCTCTCATCTTGTTAACCTCCCCGTATCCCGGTTCTTTTTTTCCTAATCCTGTAAGTATAAGCCTATTATAATGGATTATGCGCCACCACATTTGAAAAAAATTCATATATTTTTAACATTTATCACTTATATTCCAGTTTTTTTAGGAAATTCGTTGTGGTTTTATGTAGAATAGTATACCAGATAAAAAGAACCGGGCCAAAATAATCAGCCCGGCACCTATGAATGCATCGCTTTCCATTTCTCGGTCAGTACTTGGAAAGCTTCCTGATCGTCCTCATCAATGGCCTTATCAATCAGGCGCCGGAGGTTTTCTTTTTCCAATTCACGGATAATGGCTCTCACTTCTTTTGATGATTGCTGGCTGATGTCAATCCCCTCTTCATAATACGGCGACACAATCGAATGAAGGTGTGTCAGAAATTCCGGCAGCTGCAGCAAATCCGCCACCGATACATACACCATATTTTTACCGCGCTGAAACACGAAAATATCGAATACATTGTGCACCTTCTGACGATTGCGGTCGATGATTATTTCTCTTGCTTCCATTGGAATAAACTGATAAAGTTCGTCGTCAATAAACAAAGAAAAGTACTGGTAGGCTAAGACGATGCGTATAAAACGTTTATCTTCTTTAACATAATATGGCTTCAACATCTTTATGTTCAACATGGGCCCACCCCTTTTTATGTTATATCTGAATTTTCAGTATTTTATTCTATTATCGCTCATTTGTCAATCAATTGAAAGCCTTTTCTAAACGCATCAGCAAAGATAGGCGGAACAAATCCGGTCCCTTGATTAAGGAGAACAAGTTTTCAGTATGCAGGCATAACCGATATCCTCTAGTACCTCCAGGAGCGCAGACCATTCCCTTTCCGCGGACGAACGTCCAAGTCTCCTCGGGGAGACCGCCCTGTGGGGCCTCGGCCGCCCGTTTTTCCGCAGGAGTTGAATGGTCTGCGCTCCTTTCGGAATTGAAAAGGACTCTCCTTCACTCATCCACCTTCGTGGGTGGCTCCCGGCAAGGAGGTCTGGATTTGCACGAACAATGATGTAACCATTTCGGAAAGTATCCTATGAACCAAGAGATATGATGAAGATAAAATTCTTCCCCAAATGATTTTGCAGTATAAAGGGAACGATTTTTCGATCATTACTGAGTAAGGTCTCGTAGAGCGTTCGGTGGTGACGCCTGCGGGAACAGCACGAGCCGAAGATCCACTTGGACAGGTGGTCTTCCTGTCCAAGTTAGCTGAGGCTGTGCCCGCGGCAAGCATCCACCGATAAGCGGAACGTGACCATGCCCAAACAAATGGGGGAGCTCTACGAGAGGGCAAAGAAAAAAATCCGCCCCGGAATAAGGGGCGGATTTTTTCGATTAGATGATCGCGTGCAGACGCTCGTCCACCGTGGCTTTCACGGCTGCAAGCAGTTCTTCACTTTCACGGCGTGTAGTGGACTTCACTCCGTAATAGAATTTGATTTTAGGCTCTGTTCCGGATGGACGCAGGCAGAACCAGCAGTCATCCTCAAGAATGAACTTCACGACATTGGACGTCGGAAGATCGATTTCCTCTGTGGTTCCTTCCTGTACCAGCTGGCGGACCGTTGTGGAGTAATCCTCCACCGCCATGACTTTCTTTCCGCCGGCTTCCTGAATGTCCGCCTCACGGAAATCGTTCATGATTTTTTCGATCGTATCCGCTCCGGATTTCCCTTCCAATGTGACTGACTTCAAGTCTTCAAGGAAATAGCCGTGCTTCTGATACAGCGTATCCAGCGCTTCCACCAGTGTTTTTCCCTGACTCTTCCAGTAAGCCGCTGCCTCTACAGCAAGCACAGCTGCCTGGACGGCGTCTTTATCACGGGCGAAATCCTTCACTAAATAGCCGTAGCTTTCCTCGTAGCCGAAAAGGAACTTGTACTCGCCGGACTGTTCGTACTCGCGAATCTTCTCTCCGATAAATTTGAAGCCTGTCAATGTATCCAGAGAGGAAATCCCGTAGGAATCGGCGATTACCCGGCCGAATTCAGACGTTACGATCGTTTTTACAAGCAGGCCGTTTTCCGGAATGGAGGCGCTCTGTCCGAGAATGTAATCCAGAAGCAGGGCACCTGTCTGGTTTCCAGTCAGCACTTTGTACTCCCCGTTCTCATCCGGGACGGCAACGCCGAGACGGTCTGCATCCGGATCTGTAGCCATCAGGATGTCCGCTCCCACTGCTTTCCCCTGATCGATCGCCATTTCAAAGGCCTGGTGTTCTTCCGGGTTCGGTGAAGCCACCGTTGAAAATTCCGGATCCGGCGTGGCCTGCTCTTCTACGATGTGCACGGAATTGAAGCCGTTCTGCTTCAAGCCCTGCTCAACAAGGTGGCGTGCTGTTCCGTGCAGCGGTGTGAACACGACCGAAAGATCTTTCGGCAGGTCGTCGCGGACACTTACGGTTTTTAAAGCTTCCATATAAGCAGTATCGACGTCCTCGTCCACCCAGCGGAGCAGACCGTCCTGTTCCAGCTGCTTTTGGTCCGCCGCTTCTACGTTCAGCTCATTTTCGACCTTGTTGACGAAGTCGATCATCACTTCCGCCTGAGCCGGAGGCAGCTGCCCGCCGTCTTCATTGTAAGCTTTGAAGCCATTGTATTCCGGAGGATTGTGACTGGCGGTGACGACAACGCCTGCCGCCGCCTTCAAGTGACGGACAGCGAAAGACAGCTCCGGTGTCGGTCGCAAGGATGTAAATACATAGGAAGGAATGCCGTGACGTCCAAGGACCTTTGCTGTTTCAACAGCGAATTCCTTCGACATATATCGGGAATCGTACGCAATGGCAACGCCGCGCTTGGACATCCCCTGGTCATTAACATAGGAAGCCAGACCTTCAGCGGCTTTACGAACGGTATAAATATTCATCCGGTTCGTACCGGGACCGATTTTCCCGCGCATACCGCCTGTACCGAATTCAAGGTTCTTGTAGAAAGCATCCTCTAAAGATGCCTCGTCTTTTACGATCTTTTCCAATTCGACGGACAGATTCTCATCAAGATCAGAAAAGTCTTTCCAGCGTTTGTATTCGTCTTTCCACATGTCCAACACTCCTTTGTCTTTTAGCAGATCGGCTGGGCCGCTCCGCGCTGTTATGTAGAGTTCCGGCTCACTGGTCAAGCCTTAAACGTTTCATTCGTCATGAACGGGAAAAGTTCCTGTCAAGACGACAAAAATTGTGTATGTATCCGGATAAAGAAATAAATCAGTTCCTTGATTTCCCAGTGATTCTATCTGTATTGTATCATAAGTCCTGCAGACAGAACGGGAAGCGGACAAGGTTTTTAATGGAAATTATCCGCTTCCGAATCCCCGCCTTTTTTCTATGTGACTTTCCCATTTTCCCTGCCTGATCCTTCTATTGTTGAGGTGATTGTATGCGTGAGGCCTTTAAAATGAGGGGGCAATCCTTTCAATGGATGCGTTGTTAAACGGGGGTGCTTCCATTTCCGCCATAGATGTCGACCAGCCGTTTCCTCAGCGCCGAGTAAAACAGCGCGCACTTCTCCTGATCGCTCGCTGCCGTCTCAAGTTTCCTCTGAATATCCTGAACCACTTCCTGAGCATCTTGAACGAATTCATGTTCCTTGCCGCTTAACCCAAGATCGAGCAGCAGAATTTTGTAGTACTTTTCATACTTAATCATAAGTCCAGAGAAAAACAGACCTCCGCGATACATAGTTCTCACCTCCTGGTTCTTTTTTCATACTTAGTTATAATCCACCTTCTGGAAAACGTCAACTCTCCCATTATGCATTCCAGATTTGTGTTTTTTCTCTTTTCTTTCTGAAAAACCTGCTTTTCTACTATATTAATAAGCCTTTTGAAAAAAGCGGGTTTCCAAGGCGGTCAAAAGGGCTTTTTCGCTCTATTGTTAATTTCCTGTAAATCCTGCAGCCCGCCCTCTGTAATCGTCGGATAATTCACTCTTGTACTTCAATTTCCTTTCCGTTACAATGTCCTTTATACAAAGAATTCTGTGTATATATAGGAGACAGAGAGAAGGAGTGTGAAGAATGAACAAATCCATTACGGTAGGACTGCTCGGTCTGGGAACAGTCGGATCAGGTGTCATTGAAATTCTGCGCGATCATAAAGAACGCATTGAACATAAAACGGGGTGCGATGTCACGATTAAATCGGTGCTTGTCAGTGACATCGCGAAAGAACGTGAGCTTCCGGCTGAAACGGAACTGACGGACCGCTACGAGGACATTACGAGAGATCCGGACATTGATGTCATCGTGGAAGTGATGGGTGGGATCGATCACACCTTGACGATCATGCTGGAAGCCATTGAGCACGGCAAACATATCGTAACGGCGAACAAGGACCTTGTCGCCCAGCACGGCGAGCAGCTATTCGAAGCCTGCCAGAAGCACAACTGCGATCTATATTATGAAGCCAGTGTGGCCGGCGGTATCCCGATCATCCGCTCGATCATGGACGGCCTTTCTTCCGACCGCATCACGAAAATGATGGGAATTGTCAACGGAACGACCAACTACATCATGACGAAGATGGCTCAGGACGGCGTCGATTTTGACAGCGTCTTAAAGGAGGCCCAGGACCTCGGTTTTGCGGAAGCCGATCCGACTGCTGACGTAGATGGCCTTGATGCGGCTCGTAAAATGACGATTTTATCTATTCTCGGCTTCTCCATGCCGTACAGACTGGAGGATGTCGATGTAAAAGGCATCCGCGGCATTTCCTCTGACGACATTACGTATGCGGAAGAACTCGGGTACCGCATCAAACTGATCGGGATTGCAGAGAACGATGCCAACGGGGTATCCGTCAGTGTCGAACCGACGCTGCTGCCGGTTGAGCATCCGCTGTCTTCCGTCAATGATGAATTCAATGCGGTGTATGTGTACGGCGATGCAGTCGGTGAAACGATGTTCTACGGCCCGGGGGCAGGAAAACTGCCGACAGCCACAGCCGTTGTTTCTGATTTGATTGCCGTCTTGAAGAATATACGTCTCGGCACGACGGGAACCGCTTACGTCCAGCCACAGTTTCCGAAACAGGTGCGCGCACAGAGCGAGAAACTGACGAAAAAGTACATCCGTCTTCATGTGGATGATAAATCCGGCATGCTGAAGGAATTGACGAATATTTTTGCTGATTATTCGATTTCCTTCGATCAATTCACCCAGAAAGCGACCGATCAGGAAGGCGAGCGTGAATTGATGATGGTGACGCATAAAGTCAGTGAAGAAGACTTCGAAAAAGCGGTTCAAGAAATGAAAACCTTGGATTCCGTTAGAAAAATCGACAGCGTCTTCCGTGTCGAAGGAGGAGAATGATCATGTGGAGAGGTTTAATCCATGAATATGCGGAGTTTCTTCCCATCAATGAACGCACACCAAAGCTGACGCTTCATGAAGGAAACACCCCGTTGCTTCCGATTCCGGCGATTTCCCAGGACCTAGGAATCGAAGGCTATGTAAAATTCGAAGGGGCCAATCCGACCGGTTCCTTTAAGGACCGCGGCATGGTGATGGCTATGGCCAAAGCGATTGAAGAAGGTTCCGAAGCGGTCATCTGTGCTTCCACAGGGAATACATCCGCCGCAGCTGCCGCCTTTGCCGCACGCGCAGGCATCCGCTGTATCGTTGTCATCCCGGACGGAAAAATCGCAGAAGGCAAGCTTGCTCAGGCCGTCATGTACGGCGCTGAAATTTTTGCCATCAAAGGGAACTTCGATGATGCCTTGAAGATGGTCCGTAAAATGGCAGAAACCGAACCGGTAACCTTGGTGAACTCGGTGAACCCTTACCGGATTGAAGGCCAGAAAACGGCCGCATTTGAAGTAGTGGACGCGCTCGGTTCCGCCCCGGACATCCTCAGCATCCCTGTCGGAAATGCCGGGAACATCACCGCCTACTGGAAAGGATTCAAGGAATACCATGAACGCTTCCAGTCCGGGCTCCCGAAAATGATGGGCTTTGAAGCCAGCGGTTCTGCGGCGATAGTTCGCAATCAAGTTATCGAGGATCCGGAAACACTGGCGACAGCGATACGGATTGGAAACCCCGCGAGTTGGGATAAAGCCATCCAAGCCCGCGACGAGTCCAAAGGGTTGATTGATGAAGTGACCGATGAAGAAATCGTCGAAGCTTATCAGCTGCTGGCTCAAAAGGAAGGCATCTTCGCCGAGCCTGCTTCCTGCGCATCGCTTGCCGGCATGATTAAAAAAGTGAAGGAAGGAACGATTCCTCAAGGCTCCAAAGTCGTCCACGTTCTGACTGGTAACGGCTTGAAAGATCCGACGACAGCAATTGAAACGAGCCCTGTCAAACCGGCACGGATTGAAAACGACTATGAAATGTTCGCTTCCGCCGTCACCGGAGTACAATCATGAGCCGGTTCCAAATCCGGGTGCCTGCAACATCCGCCAATTTAGGACCGGGTTTTGATTCAGTGGGCATTGCGCTTTCTAAATACGTGACGCTGGATTGTGAACCGGCAGAGGAGTGGCATTTTTCTGTTCCGGCAGAAGATCGTGAGCATATTCCTTCAGATAAGCGCAACTTGATTTATAAAACAGCGCTCGCCGCCGCTCAAACGCGCGGCTTTGATTCGCTGCCTCCCACCCATGTGACGTTGACGAATGATGTTCCGGTCGCCCGCGGGCTGGGGAGCTCCTCAACGGCGGTCGTCGGTGGCATTGAACTTGCCGATCAGCTGCTGGATCTAGAGCTGACACGCTACGAGAAGTTCAAGATCGCCTGTGATATCGAAGGACACCCCGACAATGTCGGACCTGCCGTCTATGGAGGAATCATGGTCTCCAACTATGACGGCGAGCACCTTGACTATGTCCATTTCACAGAGGATCTGGATACATTGACGTGGCTTTCGGTCGTTCCTGATTATCATTTGGAAACCGAAAAGGCCCGGAGCATTCTTCCATTGGAGATCGATTATAAGGAGGGTGTCCGCAGCAGTTCGAGAGCGAATGTCCTCGTTGCTGCTCTTGCATCTAAAGACTGGGCGCTCGCCGGAAAAATGATGAAGAACGACCAGTGGCATCAGCCGTACCGGAAAATGCTGATCCCAGGATTCGATGCTGTCACGGAGGTCCTTGAAGGTGAGCAGTCGCTCGGCTATTACATCAGCGGTGCCGGACCGACGATGGTAGCCGTTTTTGACGAATGGACGAAGGAAAAGGAACGCCGGCTTCAAAATAAGCTTTCCTCCTACACGGTCGAAGCGCTTGCTGTCGAACTGGATGGAGTCACAACGATCCAGAAAAACGAAGTTCCAGCTGCCGAATCCTGAATAACGAAGAACCAGCGGGCCCATTCCCGCTGGTTCTTTTATTTTCTTCTTCTGTTTCCTGCAAAAATAAGGGCCAGGCCGATCAGGGCCCCCACACTGTCGAGTCCGACATCCCCGATGTACGGCGTGCGGTCCGGCGTCAGGGATTGATGGTATTCATCCATACATGCGTATAGCACCGTTACGGCCAGAGCGCTGATGGCTGCCGTCCTTTTTTTCCAGCGGGTGTTCACAAGGAAAGCTCCATACGCGGTGATCATTAATAAGAAAAAGATGCTGATATGAGCGCCCTTCCGAATGAAAAATTCCACCAGTCCTTCGATGCCGTGGCTGGCCAGACTGACCTCTTCCCCGTGGTAGGTAAAGGAAACCGGCGCCAGAAGCGGACGGAGCAGGTCGAGCGGAAGATACATCGATAACGATGGACGCATATCCTGTTCGCCATAAGGCTGGGAGGAAAAGTAAAAAATCAGGCCCATAACTGCAATTGGGAGGATAGTAAAGATTAACCTTTTATACAAATCATTCACACTTTCTATGTAAAATAGCTGAAAGACATATGAATAGTCTACTATAAATATCAGGAATTAAAAAAAATTTCATAAATTCATAGGACCTACTATTAAAATATTGTAATCTTGTATACAATTGCTTATGGAAAGAAAAAAGGGGGATTCGAGAGTGGCAAAGAAAAGTAAGCAGTACGATTACGATCTTGGCGAAGTGAAGCGCCTGATCGGTGAGACTGATAAAAATTATCGCGAAATCGCGGCCGAAACGGGATGCCCTTATGCTAGTGTCGTTTATCATGGTCGTAAAATCCGCGGACGCGTCAATCGTATGCGTCAGGAAGAAATCCAGGCGGAACAGCAGCAGCCCCAGTCCCTGCTGGCCTTGGCCCAGGAGACTCCGGAAGAACCAACCGTGTTGTCTGGCGGGACAACGTTGAGTATATCCAGGAACGAAATCCATATCCAGAATGCCGAACAGGAAGCAGCGAAGATGATCAAGGCTGCCCGGGCTATGGGACTGACGAAAATTAACATAACCATCGATCGATGAGGAACATCCGGCGCTTTTCTGGAAGGCGCCGGACTTTTTTATGAGGATGTAGAAGTGAGGGTTAAAGAAGATGTCTGCAGGACTTCAGTTTATTTCTGGCATGGCGTCCCCAGTTTTTCACAGCATCCTGGGTCACGCCTTCGATCCGGGCCGTTTCCGCAACAGAACGGCCCTGCTTCACACGGTGGGATACCCATTTCCACTGGTTGGGTGTCAGCAGGTTTTTGACCTGGTCCCAGAAGTATGTATCAACCGGCTCGTCCTCCCATATGTAATCCTCGCTGTGGATGAGTTCCTCTACAAACCGGTTTTCCCTTTCCTGACGGTTGTTTTCGCGGCGGATTTGGTCAATGAGCGCGTTGCGGATTTTCCAGTGGGCATAGGTGGAAAATTCTCCAGCCTCGGGATTGTACGTGCGGTGGGCCTGCCATAAAGCAAACAATCCTTCGGCATAAAAATCACCGTTCGCATCGATGATGTGCAGCTTACGGATGTGGTAATGGATGCTCCGTTCCCACTCGGCCAGCAGCTGTTCAAAATCCTGTTCCGTTTCCATGACTTCACTCCTTCTCATTTTCTGCCTTCACTCTATAATCGAAGAAAATGGAAGTTTTCGTGTCATCTTTTTTCAAAAAATATATTTTGCACCAGGAAAAATGGAATTTCCGCTGGGAAGCTGCCGGCAAATGTAGGACAATAGAAAAGTAGAAAGGAGTGAGTCATGTCAAAGATTCAGGAATTTCATGAATTGGAAGAACTCATTTACAAAGTGATGCACAACCTGCACCTCCCGCCCCCGCACGACGATTATTTCCAGGAAAGCTACCTCGTCTATCACGCTGCCAAAGCACGCTATGATCCCGGGAAAAGCCGGTTCTCCACGTACTTCCACACCAAACTCCGATATCACTATCAAACCCTTGTCTCCAACGATCTGAAAAGGACAGCTGCCCACCGGCGCCTGTATACGCTCTCTTCCTTTACAAATCCTCTCCCATCGACAGATCCTGCTCTTCTCTCCACTCTATCTCCTTTTGAAAAGCGCTTCCTCTCCGACCTCCTTAACGGTTATAAAAATGTGGAGATTGCGGACCGGATGAACATCAGCTCCTCGACCTTTTACCGGAGGCGCAGGATCTTGAGAATGAAGCTCGCGCGTTTATACATGTAAAATACAGGGAAAACATCTGTCATATCAACTAAACGGAGGAATGGCCTTGGAAGAGACATCCCGCTCCCTGACCCCCCTTGCCAGCATCTGGCTCGACGAGGCACCAACGACCTTCACCCACGCCTTTGTGGAACGGCTCGCCTATGAATGGATGATTGAAATCGTGAACCCCTTCCCTATTCCAATTATGGAAAATAAGGAATACGTTCTTTCTATATCGATTGAGCAGATTGACGGTACGTTTTACGAAGAAATCCCGATCGAATCCTACAGCATCGAGATGGGGGAGGAATTCACCGTCTACCGCTTCCATATGTATCCCCCCGCATAACCTTTCCAGGAATGTTATACTAACGATGGACGTTTGACTTGGAAAGGAAGAGATTATGCTTTATCTTGCATTTGCCGGATTTTTTCTCATTTATGTGCTGCTCGGATGGTTCACCGACACGGTGGAAATGTCAGCAGTCGGCGGCGTTTTGAGTGTCGCTTTTTTCTTTGGGAATCTATATTTGTTCTGGCGTGAAAAACGCAATGCTTCGAAAAATGAATAAAGAAATCATCATGCAGATGGTCACGTTCCGCTTATCGGTGGATGCTTGCCGCGGGCACGGCTTCAGCTAACTTGGACAGGATAAACCACCTGCCCAAGTGGATCTTCAGCCCGTGCTGTTCCCGCAGGCGTCACCACCGAACGCTCCTCGTGACCTCAGCGGAGGATGAATAGAAAAAGAGGAGGATCCCAATATAAATAGGAGATCCTCCTTTTTTCCATGAGACAATCCCAGAGCCGTTTAAGAAGAAATGATGAAATGGATATCTATACAAACGAAAGTCCGCCGGAGAACGGCGGACTTATTCTACGTCAATAGATTCAAGAGAACCGGAAGCGTAACAACACTCAGAATGGTTGTCACCAGCGTGATGCTCGAAACGAGATCAGGCTTGGCATCGAATTGGACAGCATACATCGTCGTCGTTGCAGCGGACGGCATCGCCGCGGCTACAATAAGGACCGAAGCCATCAGGTCGTTCATCGGAAGAACGGTGGTCAGCCCCCAGGCGATCAGAGGAGAAGCGACCAGACGGATGGATGCCGCGAAGGAAATCTTGCTCCAGTCGAGGTTTTTAATGGTAATGTTCGCCAGCTGCATACCGAGCAGAATCATGATGCTTGGAACAGTCGCATTGCCGACGAGTTCAAGACTGGCATACAGATTATCCGGGATGTTCACTTCGGCCGCTTTAAACAACAGGGCAATCCAGACGGCGTGGGTCGGCGGCATTTTCAAAATCGTGCGGACAGCCATGCTGAACCCGGCTGTGCCTTTGGCGGCATAATAGACACCGAAAAAGTTCATGACGATCTGCTGAAGCACCATGAATGTCACCGCGTAGACGAACCCCTGCTCCCCGAAGGCAAACAGCACGATCGGAGTTCCGTAATTGCCGGCATTCATAAAAGCGGTGGACAAGATCAGGCCGCTTTCCGTCGGTGTCCCGTAGCGGAACAGGCGGGCACCGATTTTATTCAAAATCAGAATACTTATTAAAAGCGTCAGGGAAAAGAGGATCATCATATAGTAATCCCGGTTGAAATCCGCTTCATAGAAGGTTTTGAACACAAGGCAGGGCAGCATCAAATACAACGTAACCGTAGACAGTGATTTAATTTCCAGATGCAGACTTTTCTGCAGAACATATCCGGCCACGAAGACGAGGATGACCGGAAGAACGACTTGGAAGAATATCGCCATACTCCCCCTCCTTTATCGAGCATATCTGTTAACTTCAATAGTCTATCAGAAATGTGGGAGCGTTGTCCTGCTTCTGCTCTAAAACGGCTGTCAGCGGGAGCTCATCATTGCCCTCGACGGGCTTTTTTGAAATAATAGCAAAAGAATATGAAGGACAGGAGCTAGACGTATGAATAAAACGCTGCGACGCTTTCTCATCGGTGCCGGGATTTTTGCTGCCGTCGGCCTGCTCGCTGTACTGGTTGTTTTCATCGCCATCAGCGGCAATAATGAGGATGCGGTAAAAGAAGACGCCGAAGTCTATACAGAGGACCGCTTTCGTGGGCAGACCGAGGTGTACGGTGTGATGTATGATTCGATGGGCAATCAGCCGTTCAGGGCCGCCGCCCAGGTCAGGCATGAGGAGGACGGGATTGAATTTCTCGTCTATCGGAATGAGGATAACCAGCTGGTGGATACGTACGTGTCCTCCAAATGGGAGGAAGAAGTCAAACAGACGTCCATGACGTATCTGGACGAAGAGATGGCAGGCGTCGAAAACCTCGATATCCAGTTTGAAAAATCAACGAGCAGTCAGCACCGCTACACGCCGGAGGATGCGCCAAGTGTCCGTGAGGTGGAGGCCGCTCCATCGATATATCTCGATCTGAACCGGGAGCCGGAGGATGGAGATGAAGAGATTTTCGAAGCCTTTGCCGATTTTCTTCAAGACGAATTTTCATTTTCAGACGGCCGGATCACCGTCCAGTACTTTGAAGGGGACACGAAAATCAAAGGCGGATGGACCCGGGAATTTTCATAACCGAAACATGCCCCTCTCCTATGGGGAAAAGAAAAGCCTGCGGCAGTGGATCCTCTCCATACCGCAGGCTTTTTTATGTCTGTGCTCCGTTTTTCCACCAGGTTTCTTTACTGGGCATCCTTCTTATAATATTCGCCGTTCTTATATTGAATCTGCTCCGGATAGCGCAGGTCGGTGACTTCATCCTGTGTCTGTTTACTCGGCGGAGCCGTCAGAAGTGAAACGGTGATATTGGCGATAATCGCGGCAGCGGCTCCGAAGACGCCTGCCCCTGTGTCGATGATTCCAAGGATTGTAAACCCTCCGTATTTGGCTGCGAAAATATAACCGAGCGTAACCGAGAGTCCTGTGATCATCCCGGCAATGACACCTGGACCGTTGGCTCGGCGCCACCAGACCCCAAGGAGCAGAGCCGGAAAGAAGGAACCAGAAGCGAGCGCAAAGGCCCAGGCGACAATCTGAGTGATCGCACCAGGGGGATTCAAGGCGATCAGACCGGCCACCACTGTGGCGAGGACGATGGACCAGCGGCCGACAGACAGCCGTTTCTTCTCACTGGCGTTCGGGTTGATAGACCGGTAGTAAATATCATGAGAGAGAGCAGCGGAAATGGCAATCATCAGACCGCCGGCTGTCGATAAGGCGGCGGCCATCGCACCAGCGGCCATCAAACCGATGACGAAAATCCCGAGGTTGGCGATTTCCGGTGTGGCCATGACGACGATATCATTGCTGATGGCAAGCTCTGTCCACTGGAGCACGCCGTCACTGTTGCCATCTGCAAGGGACAGCTTGCCTGTATCGACCCACGGCTGCGTCCACGCCGGCAGGTTCCCAAGCGAGGAACCGGCCACTTCCGTCATTAAAATGAACCGGGAGAAAGCAGCATAGGCGGGAGCAGATAAATACAGCAGGCCGATGAACAATAGAGCCCATGCCCCGCTCCAACGGGCGGCTTTCATCGTTTTCACGGTATAAAAGCGGACAATCACATGCGGCAGACCGGCGGTTCCGGCCATGAGCGTAAACATAAGTGCCATGAACTGCCATTTGGAGGCTTCTGTGAACGGAACGATGTATTCCGATATCCCGAGCTCCTGATCGATGGAACGCATTTCCGAAATGACTTCCCCGTAGGAGAGCCATGGAACAGGGTTCTGTGTGAGCTGCATGGACATGAAGATCACAGGTATTAAATAAGCAACAATTAAGACGAGGTACTGCGCCACCTGTGTCCACGTAATGCCCTTCATTCCTCCCATCGCCGAATAAAAAGCGATCAGGACGACTCCGATCAGTGTCCCAATCATCGTATCCACTTCAAGCAGACGGCCGATGACAACTCCGGAACCTGACAGCTGTCCGACAGAGTATGTAAAGCTGATGATGATCGTCGCCACGGCGGCAATCAGCCGGGCGGTGTTGCTGCGATAGCGGTCACCGATAAATTCAGGGACCGTGTAACGCCCGTATTTCCGGAGCTGCGGAGCAAGCAGGAATGTAAGCAGCAGATAACCACCCGTCCATCCCATAATGTACGCAAGCCCATCATAGCCTAAAATCATGACGGTTCCGGCAAGACCGATAAAGGAAGCGGCACTCATCCAGTCAGCACCGATTGCCATGCCGTTGAACACCGGAGGCACCCCTCGGCCGGCGACGTAGAAGTCCGACGTCTCTTTCGCCTTATTGTAGATCGCGATGCCGATATAGAGCGCAAACGTCACAACAATTAATCCTAACGATACGAGAAACTGAGCATCCATACTTTTCCCCCTGACTTATTGATTGGCGGCCTGGTCGGTTTCCTTTGTGCTGTCCTTTGGAACGAGGCCGAACTTTTCATCCACATAATCACTGATGACCGCATTAAAAAAAAGAAGAACGATAAACGTTAGAATAGCCCCCTGAGATCCCATGTAATAGGGAAGTGGAATCCCCATCACGGTAAAGGACGAAAGACTTTCGGCAAACAAAACGATACCAAAGGACACCAGCACGCCAATGCCGAGGTAGATCATAATCAGTGTCGTTCTTAACCGGAAATAGGCTTTGGCCTGCTTTGGATCCATCTTTTTCATGTTTTCTCCTCCCTATCCTTTTAAGTTGAAAATAAAGACGACCGTCTCCCAGAACGGCATCGGCACCATGATCACCTTGATCAGTGCGGCGGCACATAAAGCGGCCAGTGGGACGGCAAACAACACCGGCTTCTTCTTTTTCACTGCAGCCACAACAGAAACGATGGTTATGAGAGCAAGAAGCAGCGGAATGAACATGTGGATGTTACCTCCTTTTGTAAGCGTTACCACATTAATGTAAAAATTTTTAATAGTTAGAAAAAACTGAATATTACACCCTGTATTATTCTAAAAATATCAAATAATGTCAACCGGTCAAAAAGAACTATAACAAAAAAGCACCCGCAATGGGTGCTTCACCTGCCAAACAGTGACCGCCATGTCTTCGGACCTACAATTCCATCGACCTCAAGGCGGCGGGAGTCCTGGTAAGCGCAGACAGCAGCCTCTGTCCGGCTTCCGAAAATCCCATCCGTTTCTGTGCCTGTCTTTTTCTGAACAGCCTTCACTTTCTCCCCGCGTGACCCTTTTCTCAGCGGTGTACCTGGGTACGTCCGGATATCCAGCCGCTGCAGCGTTTCCGGTCCGGCGCTCCCGTCGACCTGGATACCTTCTTTTTTCTGAAAGGTGAAGACCGCCTCCTCTGTCAGCGGGCCGAAGCTTCCGTCTATATCCCCTGAGTAATAGCCGAGCTTCCGGAGCTTCTCCTGGACGCCATTCACAAGGCTCCCCTGGCTGCCGCGCCGGACGTAATGGACGATCGGCAGCTCAAGGTGGGCATAATCCTTGAAGCTCGACCAATCGCCTCCCCAGGAAAAGCCCATTTCCTTCGCCCGTTCCGCCACCCAGCGCCAGTTATGATCAACGGTCCAAAGCGCCGTCCGCCCATCCGGGGTTACCAAAAAGAAATCGACGGCGCGTCCGCTGTGATGATTGCTCTCCCCTGGTTCGGCATACGTCACAATCGTCCCGCTTCTGCCATACGTTTTCCCTTTATACGTGTAGCCGGGACGCCCCTTTCCATATAAAGACGCCTGCTCCTCATACGTCCGGAAGCCGGAGGAAATCTGGACGAACAGCCCTCGCTCGTAGGCTTCGGTTAACAGCTTGTCCACTTTCTTCTCCACTTCTGGATGGACGTTCCCCATATTATTCCTGCTCCGCGATTTCAACGTTTCCAATGCAATCATAAAAAATCCCTCCCTGCTTTTATAATCGAAGCAGAAAGGGATTCGGTGTCTATCGGCTTATTATGCGGTCAAACTGTCCGGCTGACTTGTGTAATTCTTCTTCAGCTGGTGGTCCAGAATGAAGTTCCCGAATGGAATAAAAGCGACCACAAACGCCCCTGCGGCCCATTTAATCGGCCAGCGGACGGTGAAGGTCACATAGGCGACGGCAGCCATATAGATGACGAACAACCCGCCGTGGATGGCGCCGTTGACAGAAACGGCCTCTGGGTAATCAAACATATACTTCAGCGGCATTGAAATGAATAACAGAATCAAGAAGGACATCCCCTCAAGGAATCCCATCACTCGCAATTTACCAATGGGTGTTTTAAGCATGCGCTGTCTCCTTTTTCACAAAAAATCAGCGGCGCCGCCCTGGGATGGCGCTTTCACTAGTTCTATCTTAATGGTTCTGGAAAAGAGATGCAATCACCCGCGGCGGCTTTCACTTTTTGTTCACAGATGGATGTGCCGGGCTGCTGGCTTGGGGGTGGAGGGGCGATATCAATTATTTTCCACGTATATCGATTTTTTTGCGGATATATCGATTATTTTCTCGATATATCGGTTATTTCTCAGATATATCAACGAAATTCCGAATATATCAACCAAACGCCTGACAAACAGAATAATGGCATTCGTTCTCCAACACTCGTACAATGGAAAGAGAAATTACTAGTAGAGGTGATCCTTGTGAAAATAGAAGTATGGTCCGATTTCGTCTGTCCTTTCTGCTACATCGGAAAGGCACGTCTGGAGGAAGCGTTGAAGCAGTTCCCCAACGAAACGGTAGAAGTCGAATATAAGAGCTTTGAGCTTGATCCGAATGCTGGACGCAACACAGAACCAGTCATGCATGAGCACCTGGCTCATAAATACGGCCGCTCTTTGGAAGAGGCCCGCGGCATGACAGCCAATATGACAGAGCAGGCGAAGAGCGTCGGTCTTGATTTCCATTTTGATACGATGATTCCAACGAATACGTTCGCCGCCCACCGTGTGGCTCAGCTGGCTAACGAAAAAGGACTCGGCAAGGAAACAGCAGAACGCTTCTTCAAAGCCGTGCTGACGGATTCTGAGGATATCGGTGATCATGAAACGATCACGCGCCTCGCTGTTGACGCTGGTCTTGAGCGAAGCGAAGTGGAAGATGTCCTGAACAGTGACGCTTACACAGAAGCGGTACGCATGGAAGAACGGGAAGCGCATGAAATCGGTGTGCAGGGCGTTCCTTTCTTCGTCATCAACCGTAAGTATGCTGTATCCGGCGCGCAGCCGACGGAAGTATTCGTCAACGGTCTTCAGAAAGCCTTTGATGAAGAAAACAAACCAGCGTTTGAAAATCTTTCTACAGACGATGGAGCCGCATGCACCGAAGACGGTTGTGAAGTTCCTTCCGGAAAAGAATAACGAAAAAGGAAAGCTGCAGGACATGATCCTGCAGCTTTTTTTATGTCGTACGGCTTTAATCGTGTGAAACAAGCAGAAGACCGATATATCCGCTTTTTGACTGATAAAACGTTATTTTGACCGATATATCAGCATTTCGACCGATATCCAAGCGGAAAGACTGATATACATTCCGCTTTGACCGATAAACAGCCCGTAAACGCCTCTATAAGACAGCCAGGTGCGGCTTTTATATTAGATGATCCCCTGGAAGCGTAGAATCACTTCGGCAATCAACGCCGAACCGATATACGTTCCGAGCATGACACACATCGCAACGACGATGCTTCGCCAGCCGAGCTTGACGAAATCCGCCCATGAGCGGCCGATGGCGATACCGGCATAGGCAAGAATCGGTGTCGTCAACGCAAGCAGATTCACTTCACTCGTCGTCTCTACGATAAAGGAAGAGCCTGGAATCCACGGCATCGATACGAGCACGCCGACAAGTGCGACATACGCGACACTTGGGATACTGCCCGGGAGCACTTTTCCTAAGATCAAACCGACGAGACAGATGCCGATGAGCACGAGCATGCCCGGAACCGCCTCCCAGACGATCACATCATAGCCGATCCAGTTCCCCAAAAGGGCGGTCACTCCGAAAATCGCAAGCATGAGCAGCCATTCCTGTATATTTTTCAGCATCACTTATGCCCCCTTTTCTACGCGAGAGCTGGTGCTCTTTCTGCGTGTCATGATATCATACAGCTTCTCTGTGAGCGGCAGACCGATGAAGATACTCATATAAAGGCCTGTCGATAAGGAGAGCAGGTTGCTTGCCCCGGCGAAAGCGAGGATGTCATTTTCCATCTGTGGAAAAGCGGCGACGAGCGAGCCGCTGGCGGCGGCCATCATGCTTCCACTACCGATGCCCGAAGCCATGGCAAAGGACAGTGGATTGAGCGGCGTCAACGTGGCCAAAAAGCCGGAAATCAAGCCCATGAATACCGCACCGAATACCGTACCGAATATGTAGATGGCCATGACGCCGCGTCCTTCCGGTGAATTGAACCCGTACTTGTCCATAATGAGACCGACGTTCGGCTCACGGGCGACCGAGTGGGTCATGCCGATACTCTCCCGCTTCAGTCCGAGCATGATCGCGACAGGCAGGGCGATGAAGATTGTCCCAAGGTTCCCGAATTCCTGCAGCAGCAGTGCCGGACCGGCTTCAATAATCTGAGGAAGCGATGGACCGATGATCACGCCGATTTTGGCAATCAGCAGCGTGACACCAAGAACGATGAGCGGCTCGGCGTTTTTCGACTGTTTTTCCTTGATGAGCGGTGTAAAAAATAATCCAAGACCAATAATGATGGCGTAAAGCATCGGCAGCAGCAGAACTACGCCGGGACCGACCGTAAAGGAATGCGTACCAATCGTTTCTGTCAGGAGTACGATGGCCAGCACAATCGTATGTAATCGCCAGTCTTTCCATAAATTTGTCAGCTCTTGTTTCATACCTCTCCCCCTTAATGAACATAAATATACCAATCATTATAATGTTCTGAATATTAAAATCAAAGTTATTTTCTGGGAGAAAAGGCATAGGAATCGCTTTGTTCGACAAAAACCCCCGTGGTGACAGGGGTTTTCCTAACGATTTTTCTTTTTCATCAAGTAGTACTCATAGGTTTGGATTCGTTTGTTCAATTGATAGATCAAGAGGAGCGATAGGGCAAGAATGCCGGCCCCATATCCATAGAAAGCCGCTTCGAAGAGAATCGAATACCCGCTGAACAAAAGGTTGCCCGACCCGTAAAGAAGAGCGATCAGCAGGCAGGACCAGCCGGCTTTTTTCAAAAAGGAAGACTTCCTGCCGGCAAGGATGTGCATGTGGATGATGAAGGCGGCCGAACAGGACAGCACCGCGATCAACACGCTGAAAACATAATCGACCGGGCCGGAGAGCAGTGGACGACCGGACCACAGGAGAACCACTCCCCGGATCAACACGCCGATGAGGACCGACAGCAGAATCGCTTCCGTATAATATTTTTTCATCGCTGATCACCTCATTCCTAGAAACGCTTTGAAAGATTTCACGTAGTTTTTGGACACTTCCACTTCCTTTTTCGATCCTTCAAACGTCAAGAGCAGACGACGGTTGAACCACGGAATAATTTTTTCCACTGTGTTGATATGCACGATAAACGAGCGGCTCACTTTGATGAATTGTTCTCCCGGCAGTCGTTCCTCAAGCCGGAACAGCTTCTCCTTCATCCGGTAGACGTCGTTTTTCGTATGACAGAAAACAACGGCGTCCTGAGCTTCGAAATATAAGATGTCGGCATGCGGCAGGACGTGGAATTCCTCCTGTTTCATACCAACGATTTTCGTGGAGGATGCTTTGGAGGAGACGGTCTGCAGAAGCAGCGTCAAGTCCTCCAGATGATCCGGATGGAAAACGATGCACGGCAGAAATCCGTCCTGCAGGCCTTCCTGGACAACATAGACATCGGCCTGTCGGTAGATTTCGATACCGAGAGCTTCGAATTTTCCCAAAATCCGCTCTCTGTGGTCATTCCCACAGATCAATCCGAGTTTCACAGCAGCCCCTCACTTTCTTTGTTTTCTAATAAACACGACGTACAGAAGTAGAATCACAGCTATTATAATACATACAGGAAAATATTGCCCCGCCGCCGTATAAAAGGTCCCCTTCCCCTCCACCGGTACATGACCGTGCATCGTCCAGTCGTCTGTCGTAAAATGATCCATTTCCGCAAGCGTACGTCCATCGGCATCCGTGATCATCGACATCCCGTTCACCGTCTGGGTGATGACAGCCGCTCCGTTTTCCAACCCGCGGAACGTACCGGCAATGGTATGGTACGGTGAAATCTCCTTCCAGTCAGCGGATGGAACAAAGAGAAGATCGATGTCCTTTTCCCCGACTTGATTCATGACAGCTGGGAAATCCTTATCCCAGCAGATGACTCCGGCAATCCGACCGTAAGGAGTGTCCACATAAGGGATATCCCCGTCTCCCTCCACCGTCTGTTCGACAAAGCTCCCGCCGTACTTATAATGCTCCGCGGCAATCTCTCCGTTCTGGTCAATGATGTACAGAACATTTTCGTTGGGTTCCTCTGAGGGAGTATAGATGTACGGGACGGTGATGATGTAGACGCCGGCCTTTACGGCGACCTCCCGCAGTCTGTCAAGATACTCCGTCTTCTGGGATTCATCAATAATGACCGAGCCTTCGGCGTGATGGATGATTTCTGCTCCGTGCTCTGCTTCTTTTTCAGTAGCTTTGATCAATTCATCCATCCGCTCTCCGGCTTTTTCCAAAAATAAGGAAGGATCGCTTTCCTGAAGCTGAAAAATTTCCGTCGTCTCCTCGTTGGTCCGGTCAAAGATGTGCAGACCGGCAACGTGGACGGTTTCTTTTTCTCCTCCTGAGATCGTCCGCAGTCCGCCAAGGGTCAGAGCGGCTGCGAGCACTCCGGCCATCACAAGAGCCGTCCGGCGTTTCTTCAACGTCGCCTCTCCATGCATCAGCCAGAAGACGACAGCGGCCGTCCAAGTAAGGAGAAACGTGAGACCTGTAATGCCGAGGATGGATGCCATCTGCATGACCGGAAGAAGCTGATGCTGCGAATAACCGAGATGACCGAAGCTGCCGTATGGATTGAGGGACATATGAAGCGTATCCAGCAGCGTATAAGCCGATGGAAAAAGCAGCGTAACGATAAAGGAATCACTCCTTTGGTACGCATGCTTCTGTAGAAGATAGGGGATGGCATAAAGAGCTCCAGCTAATCCAGGAAGGTACTCAAAAAAAGGAAGGTCAAGACTCGGCAGCAGATGATGAAAACTGATCTGATTAGCCGTCCCTGTGGCCAGAGGAAGTAGCACCCATGCTTTTCTGAAGGACATTTCCTTCACAGCCATCATAAAAAGAACCGGAAAAATCCAAGCCGCCACACTGATTAAATATTTTCCGTTGCTCCAAGCCATAAAAGTCATCCCAGCGGCCATCATGAGGATCACCCGCATCCATTTCATTTCTCGCACTCCCTTTCTTTTGCTGCCTCTATCGTAAACCGCCGGAGAATAAACCGCCCCCGATTTTCCGTGGAAAGGACGAAATGGATGGTGAAAAGGACATCTTTCCTTATCACTGCCGTTCTCTTCAAAAGGAAAAAACAGCGGAGAGAAAGCAGATGGTTCGTTGGAGGAGAAGACCTTTAAGCGATGCAGAGGAGGCCGGCATAACAGACGCTGATGACGGCTGGCTGCCGAAATATGAAAAAGACTCTCCTCCATCCAGCAAAGGTGAGCTGGGTGAAGGAGAGTCTTTTTCGATTTTAAAGAACACCCAAGGAGCGGTGCCCCTTCCACTCCTGCGGAAGAACGAGTGAGCCCAGATCGCCGAGCGTTGGTTTTGCGAGGAAGCTCGGGCGCTCGTCCGCGGAACGGGAAGGGGCTTTCGCTCCTGGCGGTAAGAAAGAAAAAAGCTTGTAAAGAAACAGGGGTTTCTCTACAAGCTTAAGGCCCTTCCTAATAAGGAAGGGCCTTAAACACGTGTTATTCCTGGATTAAACGGCTTTCAAATGGTGCCAGCGACTCTCCATGGAACCACTGCTCTTCACTGGTATGGTTCATCACAAACAAGTAGGAGTCCTCCCCGCTTCTGCGGCGGTACACTTCGACTCCGCGGTCGGAAGAAATCGTTTCAATCTGATGGTGTTCTGTAATTTCCCCACCAATCCGATCGAGGGCTTCTTCATTGAGTCCGCCGCCGATGTAGTACACATGCCCCTGCCCGAAGCTGTTTTTCGTAACAGCCGCATAGCTGTCATAAAAAGCATCGGTATACTGGTACAGAGCTTCCGCTGTTTCCGGTACGAGCAGGTCACGCCAGATGCTGACGGTGCCGGGAACTTCTGAGAAGCGTCCTTCCCCCTGCAGCTTCAGACGGTGATCTTTGGTGAGCGATTCGATTTCCTCAATCCGGGCGCCGACGAGATCGCGGACGAGCCCCGGCTGAACTTCACCAAGACGCAGGTTATTGTCTTTGCCTTTCAACCCTGTACGGTAGGAGAAGAGAACGGTCCCTCCGTTCTGCACAAACGTTCTCATCCGCTCGGCAAGCGTCTCATCCATCACGTGCATCACCGGTACGACAACCACCTTATAGCTGGACAACTCTCGGTCCGCCGGGATCACATCGATTGCTGCATTCTGGTTGTAAAAAGGACGATAGAGGCGGACAAGCTCGTCGGTAAAATCAAAGTCGCGGCTCTGAATCTGGGAACGCCACGCCCATATGTTGTCATAATCATAGAGAACGGCTATATCCGCCTGGATTGGTGCATCAAGCAGCTCGCCATAATCTTTGATTTCGCTGAACAACGATTGGACTTCCTTATACTTGCGGCCGTACACATTGTCGTGATCGACGACGCCGTAGCAGAACTGCTCCGCCCCTTTCGTCATCCCGTGCCAACGGAAATAGAGCAGGTTGGAACAGCCGTGAGCGAAGGCCTGGTAGGACCACATTTTCGCCTGGTTCGGACGCGGCAGGTACCCGATGACATCATGGCCCTGCGCCCCCATCAGCTCCTCCACGATCCAATAGTTCTTATCCAAGAGCCCTCGGTTGAAGTCATGCATCATCGCAATCGCTTCCGGTGCAATCGGTTCTTCCAGCCCGCCCCAGACCGGATAGTTGTCATAGGAGACAAAGTCCATCGGGCGGAGGTTTTCTGCGTGATCGAACCATTTCGAGAAAAACCCGCCGGAAACGTTCGTCGTGACCTGCTGGTGCGCACCTTTTGTTTCCTTTACAATCTCCGTCATTTCATGAGCAAACCCGTTCAAGGAATCAGAACGGAAGCGCGCCCACTCGAGCTTCAAACTCGGGTTATGCGTCGTAATCGTCGGCTTCGGTACCGGAATTTCTGAGAAGTCGTTGTACGTCTGGCCCCAGAAAATCGTTCCCCACTCCTCGTTCAGCTGGTCGATGCTGTCATACTTCTCAGTCAGATAGGTCTGGAATTTCTTTTCACACGACCCACACCAGCACATATCGCTGCCTTCATGTCCGAACTCGTTATCAATCTGCCAAGCGATAATGGCCGGCTCGTCCTTATAATGCTCGACGACCTTCCTTGTAATCGCTGCGGCATACGAACGATAGATGTCGGAGTTGAAGCAGTACTGCCGGCGTCCTCCGAAAACGCGCGGATGGCCGTATTCATCGGCGGACAAAATCTCAGGATGTTGATCCGCCAGCCACGCCGGGAACGTTGCCGTCGGCGTGCCGAACATGATATGGAAATCCTCCTGCTTCAGCTTTTCAATGACTTGATCGAAGTAGGAAAAATCAAACCTTCCTTCCTCGGGCTCCATCAGATGCCAGGCGAATTCACCGATTCGTACGATGTTAGCCCCCAGCTGTTTGATGCCTTCAATATCTTCGTCGATCTTTTCCTCCGGCCAGTGCTCCGGGTAATAATCTACACCTAAGTACGTCATAGCTGTCCTCCTGGTTTTATTCTATATCGTCTGAAGAAAACGGCGGAATGCCTGCTGCCCTTCTTCCGTGCGCTTGAACACACCGGCGTGCTCCAGCACGACTGAAAAACGGCGCCCGATTTCTTCCTGCAGCTGCGGCCATACATCGTCCTTTTCCCAGCGGATGGATTCCGCCCACGGGACATGCTTGGCTGTTTGTTCATCCTCAAGGGCCTTCCCTTGAAGCTCCTCTTGTTGGATGTAGCCGGTCAGCGACTCCATTTCGTCAATGAGACGTCCCGGCAGGACAGCCAGTCCCATCACTTCGATGAGGCCGATGTTTTCTTTCTTTATGTGATGCACTTCCTCATGTGGATGAAAAATTCCCATCGGATGCTCGTCACTTGTACGGTTGTTACGGAAAACGAGATCCATTTCAAAAGCCCCGTTCCGATAACGGGCAATGGGAGTAATCGTGTTATGCGGCTCTCCGTTTGTTTCGGCATAAATATCCGCCGACGCATCACTATACGTGCGCCACTTCGTCAAAATCCGGTCGGAAAGCTCAGCCAGACGTGTGCGGTCGGTGCTCTTCAGACGCAGCACAGACATCGGCCAGCGTACGATTCCGGCTTCCACGTCCTGATACCCCGGAATATGGATGGTTTCTTCGACAAGCGCTTTCGCCATCGGGAATTCATGATGGCCGCCCTGAAAATGATCGTGACTCAAAATCGAGCCGCCGACAATCGGCAGATCCGCATTGGAGCCGACAAAATAGTGGGGCAGCTGATCGACGAAGTCAAGCAGCCGGTCGAACCCTTCTCTAGAGATGCTCATTGGTCGGTGTTCCCTTGATAAAACGATGGCATGTTCGTTGTAGTACACATATGGGGAATACTGCAGGAACCAATGCTCGCCTTCCAAATCGACAGGAATTACCCGGTGGTTGTCCCTTGCCGGATGGTCGAGACGTCCGGCATAGCCGACATTCTCCTTACAGAGCAGACAGTCCGGATAGCTGTCGGCTTTTTTGTTTTTCGCCGCGGCAATCGCCTTCGGATCTTTTTCCGGCTTGGACAGGTTGATCGTTATTTCAAGGTCGCCGTATTCCGTTTTGCTGTACCAGTGTTTGTTTTTGGCGATCCGGTCGGTACGGATGTAATGCGCCTCCTTGGAAAGCTGGTAGAAGTTTCGGGTCGCTGCTTCCGGCCCCTGCTTTTCAAAGGTGTGATAAAAATCGCGGATCACTTCCGACGGGCGTGGAACGAGACAGTCCATAATCTTCGGATCAAACAAGTCCCGTTCTGTCGTTGTGTTATCCTCCATCAGCCCCTGCTCTGCTGCATAGTCGAGCATCGGTTCCAAAATGCTTGCAGGAGTGCCCGGCACCGGCTCTTTTGGCGCTTCCTCTGGATGTTGCCCTTCCAATTGAAACAGATGGAACAGGCGGTTGCGGGTATAATCGACATCCCACACAGCTATCATCTTTTTGGATAATCCGTACTGAAGAAGTTGTTCAATGTTGCGATAAATGGACACGTCTCTCACCAGCCCTTCAATTTATTGGTTGTAACCGTCGGGATGGTTTTGGAACCAGTCCCATGCCGTTTGAATCATCGTTTCCAGTTCAGCATACTGCGGCGTCCAGCCAAGCTCCTCCATCGCTTTTCCGGAGGATGCGACAAGTTGAGCCGGGTCACCGGCGCGCCGTGGAGCCACTTCGGCAGGAATATCCCGGCCGGTTACACGGCGGGCGGTATCGATGACTTCTTTGACACTGAAGCCCTGGCCGTTCCCAAGGTTATAAATGCCGCTTTCTTCTGTACGTTTCAGCTTGTCGATCGCCAGCAGGTGGGCATCCACAAGATCCGTCACATGGATGTAGTCACGGATGCAGGTGCCATCTGCGGTCGGATAGTCATCGCCGAAGATCATGATCTTTTCCCGTTTCTCCTGCGCTACCTGCAGCACGATTGGGATGAGATGCGTCTCTGGACGGTGATCTTCTCCGATGCGGCCGTCCGGATCAGCGCCGGCTACGTTAAAGTAGCGGAGCACCACGTGCTTGATGCCATGCGCCTGTTCAGCCCATTTAAGCATCTTCTCAATCGCAAGCTTCGTTTCTCCATATGGGTTGGTCGGGAACGTGCGGTCATCCTCCTGGATGGGCACCTGGTCCGGTTCCCCGTACACAGCAGCCGTGGAAGAAAAGACGATCCGTTTCACGTGATGCGCAGCCATCGCCTTCAACAGGCAGACCGCTCCGTATACGTTATTGTCGTAATATTTCAGCGGGTCCTCGACGCTTTCCCCTACAAGGGAATCCGCTGCAAAATGAATGACCGAATCAATATCATTCTCCTCGAACACCCGGTTCATGAAGTCTTCATCCCGCAAGTCCCCGTTATATAAAACAGCCCCCTCCAAAACGGCCTGTTCATGGCCTTTCTGCAGGTTGTCTGCAATGATTACCTTTTCTCCGCGGTCCAGCAGCTGGGCCACGGCGTGGCTGCCGATATATCCGGCGCCTCCACATACTAATACAGTCATCACTCTTCCTCCTCCAACCGTTTCGCCCCGTCGCCGATTTCCACCACGTAGAAGTCCGCTTCAAGACCGGTTTGCTTATAATACTGTTCTCCTACGTTTTCCTTAAAGGTTTCAATATCCGCTTTAGGTACAATGCTGATGGTACAGCCTCCGAAGCCGGCACCGGTCATCCGTGAGCCCACCGCTCCTTCTTCCCAGGCCGCTTCCACTAAAGCATCCAATTCATGTCCCGTTACTTCATAATCATCCCGCAGTGAACGGTGTGATTCATTCATCAGCCGGCCGAAACCGCTGATATCCCCGGCATTCAGTTTTTGCACCGCTTCAATTGTACGTGCATTTTCGTAAATGACGTGTTTGGCGCGTTTTCGTGTGACCGGATCGTCAATCACGTGTTTATACGCCTCGAAATCTTCTACAGAAATGTCGCCAAGATAGACGGCTTCCAGTTCGGTCTTTAACTGCTCCAAGGCTTCTTCACATTCCCGGCGGCGTTCGTTGTATTTAGAATCCGCCAGTCCTCTGCGCTTGTTTGTATTGGCGATGACGAGCGTTTCCTCTTCCAGGTGGATCGGTGTTTTCTGATACTCCAGCGTCTGGCAGTTCAACAGCAGAGCATGATCCTTCTCTCCCTTGCCTATCGCAAACTGATCCATGATTCCGCAGTTGACTCCGACAAACTCATTCTCCGCCGCTTGAGCAAGCTTCACAAGCTCCACCCGGTCGATGTCCAGTCCGGCAAAGGCATCCAGCACGACGCCGGTGACGAGTTCAATGGAGGCTGAAGAAGACAAACCAGCGCCGTTTGGAATATTTCCGTAATAGGCGATATCCGCTCCTTCAGAAAGAGGATAGCCTGCCTCCCTGATTTTAGCTGCGACACCTTTGGGATAATTGGCCCACTCCTGCTCTTGTTCATAAACGAGCGCAGACAGGTCCGCTTCTATCATACCAAGTTCAGGAAAATTCATCGAATACAGTCTCAATTTCGCATCGCTGCGCTTTCTGGCGGCCGCATACGTGCCGACGCTCAGCGCACAAGGAAACACGTGCCCCCCGTTATAATCGGTGTGCTCGCCGATCAGGTTTACCCTCCCCGGCGCAAAAAACGATTGAATGTCTCCCCCGCTTCCAAATTGTTCATAAAATGCCTCGATCATCTGCTTCATTTTTCCACCTCATCCATTGTTGTAGAATTCGTGACGGCTGTCAGGACGAACAACTGGGAAGTAAAGTCGCCGGACTCCTCCAGCCCCCCTGTCTGCGAACCATCGTATCCGCTCTCCAGCGGCAGGCCGGCATGCATCAGTTCATCTCCATAATACGTGCGTTCCAAGCCTTCGATCTTATACTCCGTCTCCGGATTCAGCCCGGTCAGCTGGATCCGGCGGAAGCCCGGATTGGGGCGGGCCAGCACTTGATAACTGGCAGCGACCGCCCGCTGCCCGTCCTCGGATACGACCATCCATGCCGTTTCATTCCCACCCTTTTCAAACGGACTCGTCAGCCGGTAAAAGGTACCAAACTGGAACAAAGTACGGTGCTGTTTATAAAACGTGATCTGTTCACTCATCCGTTCTTTTTCTTCCTCGTTCATTTTCGTTACATCCAGTTCATAACCGAACGCTCCGAAGAAGGCGACATCGCCGCGCGTTTTCAAGCTCGTCACCCGTTTCACCTGATGATTGGGAACGGCGGAAATATGGGCGCCCATGCTGCTCAATGGATAGACCATAGAGGTGCCGTATTGAATCGCCAGCCGCTCGACGGCATCGGTATCATCACTCGTCCATCCTTGAGGTGCGTAATACAGCATACCCGGATCGAATCTGGCCCCTCCGCTTGCACACGACTCAAAAAGAATGTGTGGAAACTCTGTGGTTAGACGCTCATACAAATGATAAACCCCGAGCATATACCGGTGTGGCACTTCCATCTGCTGATCAGAAGCCAGACGTGCCGATCCGATTTCTGTCATATACCGGTTCATATCCCATTTCACATATTCGATGTTGGCCTCTGACAAAATGGTTTTCATCCGGTCGTAGATGTAGTCCACGACTTCCGGGTTGGAAAAATCGAGCACCAGCTGATGCCTGCCTGTAGACGGATGTCTCCCCGCCACCTGGATAATCCAGTCGGGATGCGCTTCATAAAGCTCACTTTGCTTGGATACCATCTCCGGTTCAAACCAAAGGCCGAACGCCATCCCTGTCTCATTCACTTTTTCAACGAGCGGCTTCAACCCGTTCGGCAGTTTCGCTTCATCTACAAACCAATCGCCCAGCGACGTCGTATCGTCATTCCGTCGGCCGAACCAGCCGTCATCGAGGACAAAAAGCTCGACACCCAGACGGCTGGACTGTTCGGCAATCGATTGAAGCTTCCGTTCATCAAAATCGAAATAGGTGGCCTCCCAGTTGTTGATGAGCACCGGACGTTCCTGATCCCGCCAACGCCCGCGGGCAAGCCGCTTCTGATACAAATCATGATACAAATGGCTTAAACCGTTGCGTCCATGCGATGAAAAAGCAGATACGAGTTCCGGCGTCTGGAACGATCCGCCCGGCTCCAGCTTCCAGCTGAAGTCGAATGGATTGATTCCCATACTGACCCGTGCCCGCTCATATTGATCGACTTCAATCTGCCCTGAAAAGTTGCCGCTGTACACGAGACTGAATCCGTAAACGTCCCCATAATGCTCTGTCGTTCCCGGCCGCTGGACAGCGATGAACGGATTGTGCTGAGCACTGCTTGTGCCCCGGGTGCTCTGGATCTTCTGGATGCCCGGATGAAGCGGCTGTGTATGCACGTGACGTTCCCTTGACCATCCGCCGGATAGCTGGACCCACTCAAAATTGCTGTCCGGAAAGTCCATGGAAGCACTCAACGCTCTGTCCAGCTGGTACGATACCGATCCTTCATTTGTAAATCGCGCCGAGCGAACGATAACATCTTTGTCATGATAGACGGTATATAATAAATCAAGCTTCATGCCGGTATGGTCGTCCATAAGAGTGATGGTCAGCGTTACCGCCTCTGATTCTTCCTCCACATAGGTCGCCGGAAGCCCGTCAAGCGAAGGCTTTCCCGGAGTGACACGATGGGAGGAGTAAGCGAAGTTCGATATCCTCGATCCGTCCGGCTGCCGGATATGAAAAGCCGGCTCCCGGTAATCCGATGTCCCATACCCAGGGTAGTCCTGGGGAATCATATCCAGAGAAAATGCTGGATCGTCTTCATAGACATAGGAAGAGGTGACGCGGAATTCCTCCTTGGACAAATGACTGAAATCGTCCCTGTCCCTTACTTTCTTTCCATAATAAAGATGGCCGATCTGGCCGTTTTTAAGAACATGTATGATGTAGCTGATATTTTTTCCCTGTAAGTGAAACTGCCGGCTGTCTTCCGTGATGTGAATCGCCAAGATGTTCCCTCCTCCAATCTTTTCCGCAAACGCTTCCAAGTAGTTGTTAGCTTTATTGTAAAAATGAACCCTTTTTCAATCAATGGTAAATAAAAAGACGCATTCTGCACATTTTTGCTTATCAATATTCCACCAGATCAGGTTAGCTGTTATGATATGGAGGGAAATTAGAAAATCAACCATTATGAAATCCTGCTTATATTTGCTTTTCCAGGAAAGGAGAATTGCTTTGACACCTTCTTCTTTGACACACGGCTCCTACGGCTACCGGTTTTCCGACCCGGAATTGCAGCAGCTTGCCCAAATCTGGTCGCTCGGCTGGGACGAACAGACAACAACGCTGTATGACTGGGATGGAACGAACCGGCGCGACCGCGGGAAGTATATCTTCCAGTACACGACCGCAGGAAAAGGAGCCATCGATATTGAAGGAACAACCTATGAGCTGACGCCGGGACAGGCGTTCATCGTAAACATCCCCGGGGACTACCGGTATTATCTCCCCGATCACAGTGATAAATGGGAATTCATGTTTTTGACGCTGTATGGAAATGTGGTGGAGTCCTACTGGAACCAGATTCAGGAGAATGTCGGGGCGATCCTCCACATGCCGCCTGATGCGCCGCCCGTTTCCTACGTCCACCAGCTGCTCGAATCAGCGGCCAATAAAGAAATCGCCAACGCCCACCAGGCCTCCGGCTACGCCTATCAATTCACGATGGAGCTGTTTCATTACTGTTCCACCTTGGAAAAAGGACTCGTCCAGTGGCCGGATGCCATCATCGCCGCAAGCATGTATGCCAAAAACCACTACACCGAGGAAATCAGCCCGGATGATATGGCGGAAGCCTCCGGCATGTCGCGCTATCATTTCACGAGGCAGTTCAAAGCCGCCACCGGTCAGACGCCGATTCAGTACTTAACGTCCATCCGGATCAACAAATCGAAGGAACTGCTGGCGAATACGAAATACTCGGCTGAGGAAATCGCCGTCCTTGCCGGCTATAAAAATGCCAACTATTTTACGAAGGTTTTTAAAAAGCAGGCCGGCATCACTCCCGGCAGATTCCGCGAATCTCATAAACATTTGTAACAGTAGAATCAGACATAAGAAAGGACTGTCCCGGTCAGGGCAGTCCTTTCTTATGTTTATAGCAGCTCTATGTTTAACCAGCGCCTCCAGAAGCTCCGACCATCCCCTTTCCGCGGACGAACGTCCAAGCCTCCTCGGGGAGAACGCCCTGCGGGGTCTCGGCCGCCCGTTTTTCCGCAGGAGTGGAATGGTCGGAACATCTTTCTTGAGGTCACGCTCCGCTTATCGGTGGATGCTTGCCGCGGGCACGGCCTCAGCTAACTTGGACAGGAAAACCACCTGTCCAAGTGGATCTTCGGCTCGCGCTGTTCCCGCAGGCGTCACCACCGAACGCTCCTCGTGACCTCACCAAAAGGTGATTTTAAAAGACTTAAAGGTAGCTGAGTTAAGGAAGAGCCACTAAAGCAGAAGCATTCCGGCCCTGAAAAGTAACAACCTGTCACTTCTTTTTTTGCAAGTTCCAAAGAAAAATAGACATTTGTGGGTGAAGGAAATGGCAGGGAACCCTGAACACATAAAAAGAGCTTGTCGAGGAACACGGAGTTTCTCGACAAGCTCTTTTTCAGCGTTTTGGTACTTCAATGGTGACCGAACGTTTATCGTAGTTGATGGTCATGCTCTTGCCATCGTCGACGAAGTTTTCGAGGACATCCTTGGCCAGCTGCAGCGCAAATTCTGTCCGCTCCAGCTTTTCGTCATCCACTGGATCTCCACCGGACTCTTCTCGTTGAAGCTCCTGCGCTTCTTCATGGAACGCATCCAGGTTTTCGTACACTTTATGATAAAAAGACTCAATCGGCTGACTGGCTTTTCCCATTCTTTTTCCCGCCTTTCACTCCTTTTGACAATACTCTCATTATATCAAAAAGAAGGCGGGAACATCAGTCAGGATAGGATGCCGATTGGGGAGAGCAGCAGGTAGATGACGACCATTGCGGCTGTTGCGGCCAGACCGACAGGATAGACGAGCTTCCACGGCGTCATATCCACTTTCGCTTTTTCTTCCAGTACAAAGTCGGTATCCCTCGGACGAAGCTTCCCGATCAGAAGCATCAATCCAGTACAAAGAACAAACAAGATTCCGAGAATGTGCAGGAAGTGAAGTCCTGTATCCCAGACCAGCTGGGTCGTTGCGTAGATGGAAATAAAGACGAACAATGAAATCTTCGCTGCAATGGACGGCACCCGTTTCGTTAAATACCCGACAATGAGAATGGTAAAGATCGGTACGTTATAAAACCCGTTGACGATCTGCAGGTATTGGAAAAATCCCTGTGGCACTTTATCGATAAGCGGGGCGATACACATCGCAAATACAGCAAGAATGATACCGACAAATTTCCCTTTTCTTACGACTACCTTATCCGGGGCATCCGGGTTGAAATACGGCTTGTAAATGTTCAAGGCAATCAAGGTGACCGAAGAGTTCAGGGCGGAGTTGAAGGAGGATAGAATCGCTCCGAACAAAACTGCCGCAAAGAAGCCCACAAGTGGTGCCGGAAGCACTTCCGCGACGAGGCGGGGGTAGGCATCGGTCGGTTCAAGACCCGGACCGAACATATTGAAGGCGATAATTCCGGGTACGATCAGGAAAACCGGCCCGAGCAGTTTCAGAAATGCAGCGATTAAAACACCCTTCTGGCCCTCTTTTAAGTTTTTGGCAGCAATCGCCCGCTGCATGATGTGCTGGGCCGTACCCCAATAGAACAGGTTCACAAGCAGCATCCCTGTAAACATCGTCCCAAATGGTACCGGGCTGTCCGGTCCGCCGACTGAATTCAATTTTTCCGGAGAATCTTGAACAATCGTCTGGATACCATTTGTCATTGACCCATCCCCAAGAGCGAAAAGACCTAAAATAGGAATCATCAAACCACCGATCAACAGACCGACACCATTGATCGTGTCGGATACGGCGACCGCTTTCAACCCTCCGAAAACCGCGTAGATCGAACCGACAATTCCAATAGCAAAGACGGTGATCCATATTCCGACCGTACGGCTTACACCGAGAGCCCCTGGAATATCAAACAAACCATTGATCGCTACAGCTCCGGAATAAAGAATGGGAGGCAGAAGGTTGAATACATATCCGAACAAGAAAAGAATCGTCACAATCTGTTTTGTATTAAAATCATAACGATCCTCCAGAAAATCGGGAATCGTCGTGATGCCGCCTTTCATATAGCGAGGCAGCAGGAAGAAAGCTACAATGACCAGTGAAATGGCCGATCCGACTTCCCAGCCCATGACGGCAATGGTATCAGAATAGCCCTGCGCGTTCAGGCCGACCAGCTGCTCGGTTGATAGGTTCGTGAGCATCAGGGAACCAGCAATGACCCAGGCGCTCAAATTACGCCCGCCAAGGAAATAGCCGTCCTGTGTATCGAGTTTTTCCTTTCTAGTAAACCACCAGGCTACGAGAGCAACGAAACCTGTAAAAAATAAGAATGATACGACTGTAAATGCATTCATAGATGCCTCTCCTTTGTGTAAGCGGAACCAAATGTATGTATGCGCTTTTTTATGTAATTCCTATATTAGCGGTCTTCCTGAAAGCGTTTCAATGGTAAAAATTCTGCCGTTTTCTGTCTTTTTTTGCTTACAATAGGAGAAGCTTTATAACAGTTTCGAGCTGGGAGAAGCCTTGACCTTACTATCCCGCCACCATGAATTTCCAAAAAACCTCATAATTCTGCACTTTTTTGCTGTTTTATCTTTTACACAAAAAAAAGTCCGATGAATGGTCGGAGTCTCAACAAATTATAAAACCTCCTGCTTTCCAGCCCCCTCCAGAAGTTCCGACCATTCTTTTATCTGTTGGATAAGGGGAGAAGGATTCAGGACATGGACAGCACCCGAGCAGACAATCGAATATGAGTTGTACGTCTTTTGGTTTCGTCATACAGATTGATAAAGAGAAGGCACATGCTTTTTTCTATGATTTGGACATAAAAAAGGAAGATCTTCTGTTAAACAGAAAATCTTCCTTTTATAGAGCATCATCAGGGAAGGTCACGAGGAGCGTTCGGTGGTGACGCCTGCGGGAACAGCACGAGCCGAAGATCCACTTGGACAGGTGGTTTTCCTGCCCAAGTTAGCTGAGGCCGTGCCCGCGGCAAGCATCCACCGATAAGCGGAACGTGACCAGAGACCACATGCTGGCTCCCATTCATTCCTGACATTCCAGGATTGTAATGATTCGTAGGTTTCTCATCTTTGTTAAAAACTGCTGCCTGTTTCCATCTTAAACTTCCATGTGTAGGAGCCGTTTGCGGGAATGTAGGATGCCCGGCCGATTTTGTCCGCTACATACACATCATCATATACACCGGTGCACGGTTCAAGGGCGATGTTATGCTCGCCTCTATAGCCCCCGCGGGTTTTCCATACGCCAAGGTAAGGGACTTTTTCTTCAGGGAAATGGTAAGTCAATTTTCTTCCAAGGTCCGGCTGTACAAGGGCGCACCAACCTTCACTGAGAGGCTTTGTAAAATAAAACTTTTCAGCCGTGCCTTCCTCCAATGGCTCAAGCTTAGCCAGGTCGAGCCGCTCCCCGGTAGAAACGGATGAGGTTTCCGGATAGGTGTGCGTTGTGCCCCAGCCACCTAAATGGGTGGAGGAAGCTTCTACACTCATCACTTCCTTCATCGCTTCCGGTACTTGGATTTCCGTCTGGTCGTTATAGTTCAAAAGCGCATGCGGTGTCCATATAAAAGGAAATGGAACCGATCCCTTATTGACTGCCTTGTAGGTGATTTCCACATCGTTCTTTCCAAGCTTGACACGTTTCATCAATCGATACGGAAAACGATCACTTTCCACCGTCAATTCCATTCCATCACAGGTGGCCTTCCACGTCCAAGGCATGGCCCATACTTCCCCGTGGTCGGGAATTTCGTCCATCGTTACAGGATGCGGCCCCTGATCGATACCGGGGAACATTTCATCAAACCCACTGGAATCATACGCCGAAAAATCCGCGCCGTACGGCGGTATCCGGAGGGACTCTTCCTTGGCCTGATACAGCCACTCATATTGAATGGTCTTGTCATAAAAACTGACCATCTTTCCTCCGTAGTCAGGAAGGATGACAGAGCGTACATACTCATTCTCCAGTACAACCGCTTTCAGCCCTTTAAATGTCGTCTTTTGACAGGTCGATACATCGATCATGATTCATCCTCCTCCATCACTGTCTCCTGATTTTCCAGAAGTTCATTTCTGGTCCACCTTCAATGGTAACGCTTCCAATTATCTATTATGTATAAGGTAGCATATCCATGGATAACACGGAAGAGGTTTTTCTAAATTTGGAAAAAACAGAAAAATAAAAGAGACTTTTCTAAGTCTCTGTCTGCTTATGGGTTGGAAAGCTGTAAGATCATACCTTCCAGTACATGTATATTGCGGGCGTTAAAGCGGATGCCTTTATAATCGAAAACAAGGATCTGCCCGTCTTTGACTCCCAGTAGTTCTTCATAATCCTTATCAGCCTTGATCTTCCTGTAGCTGATGGAAGCAGGTATATTTTTTCTTGCCAGAAACACTTTCATCCCTGTCAGCTGAGCCTCCAGCTTTTCTGTGGGGCGTTCCTGTTCATAAAAGTAAACGATATGAAGTTCATGTTCCATCGTGGATGTCAGTTCCTGGATGGCCCGCTGCGAAGATCCTGCGCCGCATCCAGCTACGATTAGGAAAACAAAGAGGGTTCCCAGCCACTTTCTCACGTTTCCATTCCTCCATTATAAAGCTTATACCACTATATGCAGCACCATGGAAAATATCTCCCGTTTCTATGGCCGACATTCAAATTTTCACAGGAACCGCTCATCAACTTCACACGCGTATATTTTTGCAAATTTATGTATGACAAACTATGAACATTGAAACCCCTTACATAACCGTCATTAAACGGCTATACTCATAACATAAGATGATCATCCCAATCAAAACGTACAATCTTGCAGGAATATTCCTGGAAATACAAAGGAGGGACCCTCCATGGTTTTAGATAAAAGGCGTGCACACCTGATATCTATTCTGAATCAGTCGACAACTCCTGTCGCTGTTCAAGATCTGGCTTTCCAAATGAATGTCTCTCCACGCACCGTTTACTATGATGTCGAGCAGATCAACGACTGGCTGGCCGGCCAGCAGCTGGATCTGTTGGAGACGCGACACGGTGAAGGACTCTGCTTGCCTGAATCATCCAGACATCACCTGGAAGGGGCTTCTCTTCATTTTGACGGCTGGCACTACCAGCTTTCAAGAAAAGAACGCACCCTGTTGATCAAAGCAAACATTCTTTTACAGCCACATGCATCGATGAATACCTTTATGGACCTCACCCATATGAGCAGAGGGACGGTTGCCAAAGCCATTGCAGCACTCAAACAGGAATTTGACCAGACTGGGTTGACGCTCCATTACCAAAAAGGAGCAGGCTATCAGGTTGATGGACCGGAGGATTTACAGAGGCTGATGCTCTTGAACCTGGTCGTTGATGCCTATTCCCATCCCGAGTGGGTGACGGTTCAAAACAACCTTCAACACATGGCCCTGCCCTCTTTCCTCCCGCCCGGTGAAAACAGCCGGGTCATCAAACGTCTCCTGTTTGCTGTCGAGGAACAGCTCGGGGCTACATTTACAGACGAAATGGCTGATCTGCTGGCCCTTCAGATGCTGATGATGGTCAAACGGATCGACATGAACCAATTCGTCCACGTACAGCCGGAAGAGAAGGAAGTTTTAAAACAGACAGATGCCTACATTTCCGCTTCCGTTCTTTCGCAGGAACTGGAAAAAGTCTGGCCCTTGGTTTTTCCGGAAGATGAAATCTGCTTTATGACGATGAACCTGCTTAGTTCCAAAGTGCAGCACGACGACATCAGCCGGTATTCAGAAAGGGAAAGTGAAGGGCTGCGACAAGTGATCCATCAGATGATCGAGGATTTTCAAATATACTCATTCGTCGTTTTTGATGACAGAAAAGGACTGGCAGAGAATCTGCTGTCCCATATCAAACCCGCCTATTACCGGATTAAATATGGTGTCAAAGTCACCAACGAGCTGTCTCAAAACATTCAGGAAACCTATGCCGACCTTTATCATCTGACCAAACGCGTCATGAAGCACCTGGAGTTGTTCATCGGCAGGCCCGTGCCTGAGGAGGAAACGGCTTATATCACTCTTCATTTCGGGGGATGGTTGAACAAAGAAAAAAAAGCCGTCGAAACGAAGTACAGAGGCATTATCGTCTGTGAAAACGGCATCGGTACGTCCAACATGCTTCGTTCCCAGCTGGAAGAGTTGATTGCCGGACTGCGGATCACTGCCATTCTTTCCAAACGGGAGTACCAGAAAAACAAGCATGACACCGATGTGGTATTCTCCACCAATTATGTGAAGTCGGACGAGGTGCCGGTGATCCACGTCCCGGCCATCTTGAACAATTTTGAAAAAGAACGAGTCATCCAAATCATGAATCAACAATTTGAAACAGAACCCGCAGACAGAAGCCTGCCTGCCGCATTGATGGAAACGATTCAAAAGTATGCGACCATCCATCAGCAGGAACGGCTTCAAAAAGAGATTACTATCCTGTTGGACAGTCTTCATACCGATAGAAAGGAGCTGAGAAAGCCGATGCTTAACGAATTATTGACGAAGGATACGATTCAGCTTCAAGAACAGGCTCCGGATTGGGAAGAAGCGATTCGCACCGCTGCCCAGCCGTTAATCGACAAAGCTTCCATCCACCCTGATTACGTTGAAGCTATGATTACAAATGTAAAAGAGCTGGGCCCTTACATCGTGATTGCCCCGAGGATCGCCATCCCTCACGCCCGTCCGGAAAGTGGCGTGGAGCAGCTCGGGATGAGTCTTTTAAAGCTTAATGAACCGGTCAGTTTTTCTGATAAGGAAAAGCATAAAGCGCAATTGATCATTATTCTCGCAGCCATTGATAATCAGACCCATTTAAAAGCGCTGGCCCAGCTGACGGAACTGCTTTCGGACGAAAAGGCCGTTGATCGAATGATTGAAGCGTCATCTAATGAAGAGATTCTTCATCTGATCAACCAAACTATAGAAGTGTAAAATTATGAGGAGGAATTCAAATGAAAAAAGTATTAGTTGTATGTGGAAATGGACTTGGAAGCAGTATGATAGTTGAAATGAATGTGAAATCAGCCCTTCAGGATATGGGGAAGGAAGCAGAAGTCTCCCACACCGATTTGACGACGGCCAAAACTGAGCAGGCCGACCTCTTCCTCGGATCTGAGGATATTGTAGAAAGTCTGGAAGATGGGCAGAAGAACGTCGTAAAACTGCGGAACCTGATGGACAAGAACGAGTTGAGAAGCGCGTTGGAACAAAACCTGTAACCTAACCCAATCCATCAAACAAAGGAGCGACTTATATGGTTGATTTGATCATGAAAGATATTTTGGGAACCCCCGCCATCCTCGTTGGATTATTCGCTCTTATCGGGCTCCTTGTACAAAAGAAAAATTCCGGGGATGTTGTCTCCGGTACGCTGAAGACCGTGATGGGATTTGTCATCCTGGGAGCAGGGGCGAACGTACTCGTCCAGTCTCTCGGGAACTTCAGCAGCATGTTTGATGAAGCCTTTGCTGTCGAAGGGGTCATCCCAAACAACGAAGCGATCGTTGCGCTGGCCCAGGAAAGCTTCGGTACGGAAACGGCTATGATTATGCTGTTCGGGATGGTCGTCAACATTATCCTGGCCCGCATCAGTCCTTTTAAATATATCTTCTTAACCGGGCACCATACTATGTTCATGGCCTGTCTCATCTCTGTCATTTTGACGACCGGGGGCTTTTCCGGTGCAGGCATGATCCTTCTCGGTTCCATCATCCTCGGGGCGATCATGGTGTTATTCCCAGCAATGCTTCAGCCCTATACGCGGAAGGTCACGGGATCTGATGATTTTGCTGTCGGACATTTCGGTTCGATCGGCTACCTTGTCGCTGGTTCGATTGGGAAAGTGGTCGGTAAGGGATCAAGGTCTACAGAAGAAATCAAAGTACCCAAATCGCTCAGCTTCCTAAGAGATACTTCTGTCTCTGTCTCTCTGACGATGGTTATCCTCTTTTTCGTCGTCGCTGGAGCGGCGGGTCCCGGCTTTGTTGAATCCGAGCTGAGCGGTGGTCAGAACTTCCTTGTATTCTCCTTCATGCAGGGACTGACATTCGCGGCCGGCGTCTATATCATTCTTGCTGGTGTGCGTATGCTGCTTGGAGAAATCGTCCCGGCGTTCAAAGGTATCGCAGACAAGATTGTGCCGAATGCTAAACCAGCGCTGGATTGTCCCGCTATTTTCCCGTTCGCGGGAAATGCTGTCATCATCGGTTTTCTCTTCAGCTTTGCCGCCGGATTGATCAGTATGCTGTTCCTTCCCCTTCTTGGGTTGAAAGTTATTGTCCCCGGCCTCGTTCCCCACTTCTTTACAGGAGCAGCCGCCGGCGTGTTCGGGAATGCGACAGGCGGACGAAAAGGTGCTATCTTCGGATCGATGGCCAACGGTGTCATGATCAGCTTCCTCCCTGCACTGCTCCTCCCAGTTCTCGGAACCTTAGGCTTCCAGGGAACAACATTTGGTGACGGGGACTTCGGTGTCGTCGGGATCGTCCTCGGCAACTTGATCAACCTCGTAGAGTCCAACGTGGTCGTGGTTGGTATCATTCTTGCCCTGCTGGCCCTTCCGTTTGCACTGGCCATAAAAAAACGAGGCGGTGAAAAACAGAAAGACACAAGCGCCGCATAAACGAAATGCCCAAACCTTCCAGAAGGTTTGGGCACTTTTTTTCAGTCGGATTTTGTACGGTTCAGACAATCTTCCATTCGTCGGCTTCCCGTGCTTCCAATCCGTCCCAGAACAATTCAAATATTGTAAGAAGCGTTCCTTCGTAATCAGGGAAATTTGCATTCACATGCTTTAAGGAAGCCCCTTCAATCAGGCAGTAGAACGAATGAGCCAGTGTCAGGGACGAATGAGGCGTCTCGATTTCACCAGCAGCTTTTCCAGCCTCGAACATCTCTTCGAAATAAGCGAGTAAAAAGTTTCTGGATGCTGAGATTTTTTCGGTCACTACCTGCTCCAGTGACCGTGGCGGAGAAATCTGTGCCATCTGCCAGAAAGCGATCAGCGCGGGTTCTTTGACGGCTGTCTGGATCGAAAAGATAAAGCTGTCCTTCAACCTTTTTTCGTTCGACGCCGATTTCAGACGTTGTTTTTTCTTTATCCAGTACTCTTTGTGAAACGCAATCAAATGATCAAGTACAGCTATGTACAGGTCTTCCTTGTTTTTGAAATAACTGTAAATCCCCGCTTTTGTAATCTGTGTCTCCCGGGCAATCAATGACATCGATGCCCCATCATACCCATAGGAAGCAAAAAACTGCAGGGCATTTTCAAGAATGGTTTGTTTCGTATTCATCTAGTTTCCCTTTCGGAGGATGAACAGCTGTCATCCACATGTTTTTACAAGATAAAGGATGGTAACTAAACGTTCGGTAACTACTGCTCACGTGTAACTAAAGTCAAATGCTCGTTTCTTTGTCTGGCATTCTTCTCTTCGTGGGCACGTCCGGCCTTCAGGATTTTCTGTTCATTCAGGTAACGGCGGAATTCCTCTTTGGAACGCGGTCCATCCATCGCTTTTCCAACGAGATCCAGCCATTTGTGATCTAAGTTCTCTCTCATAAGTCTGCCTCCTCCATCGAATGATCCCTTGTATATTATTTACCATAATTCTACACGGATTTCATATAGGTGTATAGACCTATTTAACGTGGATACCCCTCTCCACAAAGGAATATCATGGTAATATGAGAGGTAAGATTACCATTTATTATTCGACGTAATGCGACTAAACGAACATTCATATATTTTTGTACAGCTGGGAGTTGATGTTCCATGGTATCCGATTTTTTTGTCAATATCTGCATCCTGACCGCCTTATTTTTCTCCTACCTCCAATTAAGATGGCACTCCCTTGAAAAACACCTGCCGCTAAAGGCCATCTGCTTGATTGACGGAGTCGCGGCGGGCATTATGGGAAACTTGATGATGTATTATTCCATCCAGGTGACTGATTTGACGATTGTGGATCTGCGGCATGTCCCCGTCCTTATGATTCTGTTAATCAGCGGTGTCCGGCCGGCCGTTATCGGTACTATCCTCATTATTGCCGGTCGTTTCCTATACGGATTCAATCTTTCATCCGTGGCGGCCATTATTTTTATGATCGTGACCCTTGCCGGTATCATCGTGATTAATCGAATGAGAAAAAGTCATCAGCCCCGCTATATTTCAGGGTTTTACATGATTTTTTATTCCAATCTCGTCTTTTCTGTTGTGCTATCTGTGATCGTAAGGGATTGGAGTCTTCTCGAAACCCTGCTCCCTGTCTATTGGGTGATCAGCTGTCTCGGCGGTGTGGGGATCATTTATCTCATTCAATACCTCGACCGGTCCCACTCTCTTTTTAAGAGCTACGAGCAAAAAGCTTCCATCGACCATCTGACAGGGTTGAACAATGTGAGGCAGTTCGATTTCCACTGGAACCAGCAGCTTGAAGAAAGCGAGAAGAAAAAGAAGGAGTTGTCTCTTCTCATCATTGATGTGGATCACTTCAAGCATGTGAATGATACGTATGGTCATCCGGCTGGAGATCAGGTACTCAAACAGCTCGGGAGGCTTCTTCAGGAACATACAAGAGGTACGGATATCGTCTCCCGGAACGGTGGGGAAGAGTTTTCCGTCATTCTGCCGGACTGCTCCAATTCCTGTGCCTGTGCCATTGCGGAACGGATCCGGAGCGAAGTGATGTCCCATACCTTCTGGATCAACGCCACATCACATATTCCGATAACGGTTTCCATCGGGGCGAGCACGTATCCATCTACAACGGAAGACCGGCAGGAGATCATCGATTTGACCGATCAGTCGTTATATCAGGCGAAACAGCTGGGGCGGAATCGTGTCGTCTCCTTCACTGCCGGCGGATTCGTCCAGGCCGATCACCGGACTTACTCGATTTAGATCAACAAACGGCTCTCTGCCTTTCCGGCAGAGAGCCGTTTGTTGAGAACCCCTGTGTTTTTGTAGTGCCTCCAGAAGCTCCGATCATTCCCTTTCCGCGGACGAACGTCCAAGCCTCCTCGGGGAAACCACCCTGCGGGGTCTCGGCCGTCCGTTTTTCCGCAGGAGTGGAAAGGTCTGCGCTCCTTCCTGGACCAAAATGGGCTCTCGTCCAACCGTTTCGTATCAAGGTTGGGTTATTCTTATTCTGAAGGCTCTGTTATTGCTTGGTGTTGTTATTTAACATGTGAGCTCAGATCACCCCTTTCTGTCATGGGATTTGTATGAGGCGGCCTTGGGAATGACTCCCTTTCCGTGGGGTACCGTGAGCCTCCTCAGGCTGCGCCTTCCGGGGTCTCACGATGTACCTTCATCCCACAGGAGTCTCGCCATTCCCAAGGCCGCCTCTTCAAAGAAGGGTAGTTAGAAATGATATAACCGAAGTCCGTTCCACTACTACGAAAGGGATGGCAGGGAAAACAGGTAGACTCCTGCGGGAAAAAGGAACAAGGTGAGACCCCGGAGAACGAAGTTCGAGGAGGCTCATCGTTCCCCGCGGAAAGCGGACGGTTTTCCCTGCCATCCCATGCTCTGAGTAAACAACGAACCGGACCCCTAATTCCAGACGGAGACGATTTAGTAATCGTTTAAAATATCAACAACAGACTTTAACAGAGCTATTCTAAAAAGCAGATGTCGCCAGTATCAATCTACAGACGTTTTTTAGAATTTTTAAAGCATAAAGAGGGATCTTCCATTTAACAGAAGATCCCTCTCTCCAATTATCCTTAGGCGGGGTCACGTGAAGTGTTCGGTGATGACGCCTGCGGGAACAGCGCGAGCCGAAGATCCACTTGGGCAGGTGTTCTTCCTGACCAAGTTAGCTGAGGCCGTGCCCGCGGCAAGCATTCACCGATAAACGGAACGTGACCGTCCACAACATACGTGAAAGCTTCACTAAAGGAACAGTAACCCGAGCGAAATTATGATACCGCTTACAAAAAGAATGATAAGACAGAAGCCCATAATGTCCTTCGCCTTCAAGCCGGCAATCGCCAGTGCCGGCAATCGCCAGTGCCGGCAGGGCCCAGAAGGGTTGAATCATATTGGTCCATGCGTCTCCCCAGGCGACTGCCATCGCTGTTTTTGGTATTGATACTCCGAGGTGTTGGGCCGCATCCAGCATAATCGGTGCCTGTACAGCCCACTGCCCTCCACCGGACGGGACGAAAAAGTTGACGATCCCTGCGCTTAAAAAGGCGAAGAAGGGAAACGTAAAGGGGGTGGAGATGGACACAAACGCTTCCGACATAAGCGCAGCCAGACCGGAGGCGACCATCATCCCCATAATTCCTGCATAAAAGGGAAATTGGATGATAATGCCTCCCGCCCCTTTCACCGCATCGCTCACAGCGTCTAAAAAGTGTCTTGGCGTGCCGTGGAAAAGAATCCCCATAAATAGGAAAGCAAAATTGACGATGTTCAGATTCAATTGAAAACCGGTCGTAACAAAATAGTACACAAGAAATCCAACGCCCAGTCCTCCGATGATCATGGATAGAACCCGGCTGTTTTCCATGCGGACGGCCGGTGTCATGACTTCAGCCTCCAGACCGGCTGCCTCCTGATGACGAGGCTGCTCAAGCAGGGAGCGGTCGATGACAAACCTTTCTTCCTCTGCTGGTGTCATTCTCCTGTTCAAAAGTGGTACAGCAATGAATAAAGCTGCAGTAATCGCAAGGTTGAATCCGGCAAATATCGTTTCCGAAGCGGGAATGATGCCGATGGAATCTGCTGTGAAATGATCAGGTGTGGCGATCGTCAGTGGTATAGAACCGGCCAGTCCTCCGTGCCAGACAAGAAATCCAGAGTAAGCGCTTGCAATTAAAAGCCGGTAATCCACCCGTTCCACCCTTTTGGCAAGCTCTCTTGCAAATAAGGCTCCTATGACAAGTCCGAAGCCCCAGTTTATCCAGCTGGCTGCCAGTGAAACAACCGTCACAATGACAACAGCCTGTCCCGGTGTTCGGGCTGTGGATGCCAGTCGCCCGAGCGCCTTTTTAAACACCGGACTGCTCGCCAGAACAAAGCCGGTGACAAGTACGAGCACCATCTGCATGGAGAACGATAAAAGGTTCCAAAATCCTTCTCCCCAGTACTGCACCATCTGGACAGGAGTGCTTGGTGTAAAGATCAATCCAAACCCGAAGACCACCATCGTTAATAGAATGACGAAAAGAAAGGGGTCGGGAAGGTACCGCTGCATGAGTGTATTGGATACATGAATGGCTCGTTTTAACATCAAATCCTCCTTTGGTTGGTAGATAAAGACCCACGGTACCATTTCGTTATGCGACAGCATTTTCCTTCTATACAAATGAATTTCCAATTTCTACGACTGATCAGAATGACTTTTTTCCCAAGACAATATGCAGGATTATTTTTACAAGGTTCTACAAAAATCGTATAATAGAAGTAGTTTGAATGAAAGAGGTGGGGGTATGGAAGAGCGCAGACGTTCCAAGAAGAAAAAGCGCAGAAAGAAAAAACGCTGGAGAATCCTCCTGGCTGCACTGGCATTGATCCTTGTCGCAGGAGGAGTTTATGCATATATGATCCTGCAGGATGTCCGCACAACAGTGAATGAAGATTTACACGAGAGTGTGGCTTCCATTGATAATGAAGAAACAAAAGCAAAAGTAGATAATAAGGACCCGATCAACATCCTTCTGCTCGGCGTCGACGAACGCGAAAATGATGTCGGCCGTTCCGATACGATGATTGTGATGACGCTTGATCCGAACAATGACCAGATGCAGATGGTCAGCATCCCCCGTGATACACGGGCGGAAATTGCCAATGACGGCCGCGTGACGAGGATCAACCACGCCTACGCCTATGGCGGAAGTGACATGGCAGTCAATACGGTGGAAAATTTCCTTGATATCGACCTGGACTATTATATTCGTGTGAACATGGAAGGCCTATCCCAGGTTGTGGATGCGGTCAACGGAGTAACGGTGCAGAACGATATGACCTTTACGTCCGGCAATTACACCTTTGAAGAAGGCGAGCTTGAGCTTGATGGACAGGAAGCTCTTTCTTATGTCCGGATGCGGAAAAACGATCCAAATGGAGACCTCGGCCGTAACGAGCGGCAGCGCGAGGTTATCACCGGAATTATTGATAAAGGAGCAAGCCTTGATGCGGTGAACAAGGTCGGTAATGTGATGGATGTGCTTGGAGATAATGTGAGTACCAACATGCAGTTCTCTGATATGAGGCGTCTGGCGACGAACTACAGCAGCGCCCGTAAAAACACGTCCACTTACCAAATGTCCGGAGACGGGCAGATGGTGAACGGCATGTACCTGATTTTCATGTCTGATGCAGAAATCCAGAAAACCCATGATATGATTGTGAACTTCGGTTCCTGATCAACTATAAGAAAGCCCCGTCTTCACGAAGACGGGGCTTTTGATGTGTTAAAACAAGATAGATTTCACCTGATTCGACTTCAAGGGTAGAGAGACTCTTCCCTGATGGTGCAGCACCGTTTCCTGAGGCACTTCGTTCAATTTCGCCTCCTGGATGTTCTCCGGTTTGGAGGAAAGATAAAATTCCGCTTCCTGTTCCTCTTCTTTCGGATTGAAAAAGCGCAGCAGCAGACGTTCTTCCTCTTCTGCTTTTTTGAGCGTACTTAAAACGGCTCCTTCATTCCCTTCCTTCAGCACTGAATAGGAGCCCGGGGTTTCGAGGCCGGATTCATTCAGCTTCATGGCATTGTAAGGAATTCTATTATAAATCTCCACAGGAGTTGTATACTCTTTCGCGATTCTCCCTGCTCCAGCATCTGAAAGTGATCCTTCATGAAGCACAAGCGCAAAATCGAGCTGCAGGCGGCCGATCATCTGGGAATCCGGTGTTGGAAGTTTAATTCCTGATGGACGTCCCGGACGCCTCACCAGTTCCTCTTTTCCTAAAACACCCACACTTCTGAACAGCGTGACTGCGATGGTATCAAATGACTCGCCGATGATTTCATATTCACGAACACTGTTCGTAAGTAAGGTGACTCCACGTTGATCATCGGTCAAACCGACGTAGGAGAGCATCGGATAAATGGAATCCGGGCGTTCATCCCAGTCTTCCTCTTCCCAATAATCCATCGCGCCGTCGACGACATCGCGCTTGATCATGCCGAACTGATTATCCGACCACGAGAAGGCTGAGGCAATCTGTGTTGGAATGAGGGCGCGGAGACGGTGATCACCGGCCTGGTTATTGATATCTGCCTTCACCTCAATGACAGGCTTATGCTTCGCAATGTTAATGTTCCATTGAACAGATACGAAGCTGTCGATCTTTCCGGCTTTCCTGCTTTCCAAGTTGGCGGGTACAGGTAATTCTAAGGCGATTTCCAGCTTGGCGCTGTAATCATTTTCATATACTTGAATGTCCGCTTCCATAGAACGACTATGGATCAACGTCTCATCCTCAAGCGGGGAGTAGTCATATTCATCTCCATCATCACCGCCGTTTTCCAAAAGCAGGACATCTTGGATTTCGACGTTGTTCATTTTGTCATAAATCGTGAGTGTACCATTGCTGTTCACTTGAATCCGGTAATAATCGGTATCGACCTCCGTTTTTCCGGATTTCTTCAGACCATCGGCAGCAAGCGTCCCTTCTTCCGGTTTCACTTCATACGTTTTATACCCCATGGGTGGGAGCGTGTCCTTCCATTGGATAGTGTATTCATAAAACGGATCATAGTTGCCGTAGTGAACAATCTGACGGTCAATGAGACCTGGGTCAAGAACGTTTTTCTCCAGGACTTCAAAAGGAACTTCCCGGCCGTCGTGACCTTCCATGACGAAGGATTCCAGTTTTGTCACGACTTTATCTGTAATGACTTCCTCGCGCTCATAAGGAAGGAAGTTGAAGGCGGATACGACATCATGCTCCGCTTGGACAGCATCCGTAATTTTACGCTTATAGAATTCAATCAGCTGATCCGTTTTCTCCTCTGCAAGGAACAGACGGTTAACGATTTCCCTGTGCACCTTATCGGAGCAGCAGCAGCCGATACTGTCATGGGCATGGTTTTTCATCATTTCCTTCCAAATCAGTTCAATCAGCCCGTGATGATATTCAAACCCGAGCGAATACGCTATGGACGCCAGCGGCTCCAGCACGTTGGTCAGCTTATTTTCCACCCGTGTATTCGCTGCTTTAATATCATTTCTTGTGGAGTAGATGCTGCGGTGTACACGCATATACTTTCCATCAAGAAACTCTCCGGATAACAACGGCAGGTCGTCATTCTTCTCCAACTCCTCAAACACGTGCTCAAAACGGCTTAAGAAAAATTCACGGTCAGGATAAAGTCGCTGCAGTTTTTCGATGATGGTATGAATGTTTTCCTGGATCGGCATCTGGTCATGTCCGTTCGGAAGGAGTATGTGATCGGTCGTCGCCCCGCGGTCCAGAACACTGAAATACTTATCGATCCGCTTCTGGAGTGCTTCTTCCTCCTCCGGCAGGTATTTCCCGATGGCATATCCGAGCGGAAAAAGCTGGACGAGGACGCTTGATCCGTCTTCACTTTCCCAGTGGAATTCTGTTTTATCAGTTCCGTGACGCTCGGATGTGCCGCGCCAGAAAATCGAATATTGAATGTCAAAACCGTTGAAAATCTGCGGCATCTGGGCCGACTGACCGAACGAATCCGGCAGGTAACCGATTTTCATCGGGGCACCGAATGCTTCTGAATCCTTATGGCCATACAACAGGTTGCGGACAATGGATTCAGCTCCGACCACCATTTCATCGGTCTGCGTATACCACGGCCCGATGATCAGCTTCCCTTCCTGGACGAGCTTGCGGACCCGCTCCTTATTTTCCGGCTTCACAGCAAAGTAATCTTCCAAAATGGACGTCTGTCCATCGAGCACATAATACGGATAGTCGGAATCGTTCTCAAGCTTCTCCATAATTTCTTCCATATTGTTCACCAAGAGGATACGGGACTCCTCTGTTGTAAAATACCATTCTCTGTCCCAGTGCATATGCGGTACAATGTGGGTCTGCTTCATTTCGACATCCTCCTTAATCATTCGCACTTCTTTATTAGGCGGCAGCAGCCGCTTCTTTCGTAATCTTTCTTTTTCTTGTCAAAATCAACAGCACCATAGAGATCAGCGCTCCGAGCAGAGCCGCGCCAAACCAGAGAGAAGCGGCCAATAGAATCGGCTGTCCCTGAAGTAGAGCGAGGGAGAAGATGCCGGCGCCCGGTACATTCAATCCAAGGTCGAAGTAGGCGACGATGGCTCCTGTAACCGCAGATCCGGCCACAAGGGATGGAATGACACGGAGCGGGTCGTTGATCATAAATGGAATCGCTCCCTCCGTAATGCCGGCAAGGCCGAGGAGCCACGTCTGTTTTCCGATTTCCTGTTCCTGCAGGGAGAAATATTTCTTCCCTAAAATCGTAGCTCCAGTGACAGCAAAAGCGGATACCATCTTGACCGAAGCAAAGGCCGCATACGGAATAAAGTTACCGCTCGCCATCGCTCCGATACAGAACGTGTAGGCGGCTTTGTTGACTGGTCCGCCGAGATCAAAGGAAACCATGGCTCCAAGGATCGCTCCAAGAATCAGCGCGTTGGCTCCCGACAAGCTTCCAAGCCAGTTGATCAGCCCGTTATTGAGCCAGGCCAGTGGTTCACCGATGACAAACAGCATAATGGATCCGACGACAAGCGTTCCAAGTACGGGATAGACCCAGAAGCTGATGAACCCGGCAAACGTACCTTTCGGCTTGATTTTGCTTTTCAAGAATTTCAGGAAGAAACCGGCCAGGAAACCACCGAGCATCCCGCCGAGAAACCCGGAGCCGATCAAGTTCGCAGCTACACCAGCAGCAAAACCAGGTCCAAGCGCCGGTTTATCCGCAATCGAGTAGGCCATATAGGCGGCCAGAATCGGCACCATCAGTTGTCCAAGCAGGCCACCACCGAGCTGACGGAGCATCCAGAGCCATGAACCTTCCGTATCATAGAGCGTCTGCAGATCAAAAGCCTGAGAGATTAAAACAGCCGCCGCAAGTGTCATACCGCCGGCAACGATAATCGGAATAATGTAGGAAATCCCGGTAAGGATGGAATCCTTGATTTCCGCTTTAAATCCTTTTCCGTCCTGTTCCTCATCCGTATCGTCAGCCGCCGCAGCTTCGGACTGCTGTTCATCCTTCACATAACCGGCGGCTTTTGCTTCCGCCTTTTCCAAAATTCCACGGGCATCCCTAAGCGGTGCGGCTACCGACGTTTTCACTTTCGGAAGATGCGTGAAGCGCTCTTCGTCTTTGACAGCTACATCGTTGGCAAAAATGACCGCATCTGCTTTTCTTAAGTTCTCCTTCGTGTGGCGGTCTTCAATTCCGTTGGCTCCCTGCTTTTCTACAAGGACTTTAAATCCCAGCTCTTTCCCTGCCTTCATCAAGGCTTCCGCTGCCATATACGTATGGGCAATCCCGGCCGGACAGGCTGTAACGGCAAGAATCAAGCGGCTTTCCGCAGGGTGTTCTGCCCTTTCCTCTTCCTCTTCCCCGAAGGCATCGAGGCGTTCGAAAAGCTCTTCGCTTGAAGAAGCGTGCAAAAGGCCCTGTTTATACGCATCGTCTGATAAACGGGTAACAAATTCAGATAATAAGGATAAGTGCGTGGATCCTGCTTCCTGGTCAGGAATGGCTAACAGGATAACAAGCTCCACCTGATTGGAAGGGTCGATGCTTTCCCAGTCCGTCAGCGGTTTTTCAATTGTCGCAACGGCGAAAGCCGCTTCCTTAACAGCCGTCGACTTCCCGTGTGGAATCGCAAGGCCTCCTTCAAATCCGGTCGGTGACAATTCCTCTCTGTCCTGAACCGCTTTCAAAAACTCGTCTTTGGAATGAAGCTTTCCCTCTTCGTCCAGCTGTTTGACTAAATACTCAATGGCTTCCTGCTTTGAAGCAAGATGTATTTTCGTACTTATCAAATGGGGTGAGGTCAATTTCCTTAATTCCATTCTGTTCCACCTCCGCTTTGTAAGTGTTTTCATCACTTGGCTTTATCTTAGCAAAAAAAAAATAAGAAGACGGATTCTTCTTATTTTTACACACCATTTCATAGATAAAGCGTTTTCTTGTGTATGCGGAAACAACTTCAGTAATATTTCCAAAAATACTGGGATAATGTTTCTAAAACAACCATGACCGGCGTCCGCCCTGTTATGTTGTAGCCGTTTTTCGTTTTTTTCGGTGCATAACAATAGAGGTTGATGGACGCCATCGCCTGCAGCGGGTTCTTCGTAAAATGAGTCAAGGAGATAATAGGAATGTTCTTTTCCACAGCTTTTTCTGCCGCTTCCAGCACAAGCGGGGTTTCGCCGGAAAGACTGATTAAGAAAAGGATGCTCTGCTGATTGGACTGATCCAGACTGTGGAGGATTTCATGCCGGTGAATGTGATGGCTCGTCGGCTTGCCGACCACCCGGAGGTTCCTGGCCATCATTTCGCAAAGATCCGAAGAGTCCCCCAGCCCGAAGAGGAGCACCTGTTTCGACTCCGCCAGCTGGCGGGCCGCTTCCATCATCCGATCCTTATCAAGGATCTCAAAGGTTTTCTGGATTAAGGAGTAGGAATCATCATCCGGCACTTCATAGGGTTCCTCAAGCTCTACTTTCAGACTGTTCTTCATGTGGGAGAATCCGTCGTAGCCGAGTTTTTTCGAAAGTCTTGTAATAGTGTTCGGCACGGTATAGGCCTGTGACGCGAGCACCTGGATGGATTGGCCGGTCATATCTTCTTTATATTGAAGGATGTAGTCGATGATCTGATCATCGGTATCATTCAGCTTATATTCATATTTATGGACACGTTCTTCAAATCTCATGTCAGCTCACCTCGTTTTTGATGCATCTATTATAGCAGACATAAACGGCGGTTTTTCACTATATCTAGTTGGAGGGAAATGTATGAATATTTTAGTAGCCTTGGATTCATTTAAAGGGAGCCTGTCCTCGAGGCAAGCGAATGCAGCGGTCAAAAAGGGACTATTGAACGCATCAGACTCATTCCGTGTCGCTACCATCCCTGTCGCAGATGGAGGAGAAGGGACTATTGATGCCCTTGTGTCTGCCTTGGGGGGAAGAGTGGTTTATAAAACCGTCTGTGGCCCTCTCAGACGCCCGGTCAAAGCAGCTTATGGTATCATCCATCAGGACACCACTGCTGTCATTGAAGTGGCAGAAGCATGTGGACTTCCGCTGGTCAATGAAGAAGACAGAAATGCCTTATCCGCCACCTCCTATGGCGTCGGAGAGCTGATAGTTGATGCTCTTGAAAAGGGATGCCGGGACATGATCATCGGACTGGGGGGAAGTGCCGTAACCGATGGGGGCACAGGGATGCTCCGCGCCCTCGGTTTTCAGTTTCTGGACGCGGATGGCCGGAGTATCGGTGACGGGGGTGGTCAATTATCACGACTGGCTCACATCGATACAACCCATGTCCATCCACGGTTGAATGATGCGGTGATCCAGACGATGTGCGATGTCTCAAATCCGCTCTATGGACCGAACGGGTCCGCTCACATTTTTGCTCCGCAGAAAGGGGCATCCCCAGAGGAGGTCTCTCTCCTTGATGAAGGACTGCAGCATTTCGCTGCGGTCGTACAAAAACAGCTGGGCTTGGATCTCCAGGACATCGCAGGAAGTGGTGCGGCGGGTGGGCTTGGTGCCGCCTTTTCAGGATTTCTCCAATCTTCCCTGCAGTCTGGTGTCCAGTTCATTTTGGACGAGGTAAAGGTGGATGAGCGCATAGCCGAAGCCGATCTCATCATTACCGGAGAAGGTAAACTCGATGCTCAGAGTTCCATGGGGAAAGCTCCATCCGGCATAGCGGAACGTGCTAAACAGCAGGGCAGAGCCGTCATCGCCCTTGCCGGGGACATTACAGCGGTTGAAAAAACACTTCATGGTGCAGGAATCGATGCCTGCTTTTCGATTATGAGAGGACCGTCCTCCTTACAGGACGCTTTAACCCCGGATACGGCCAGGGACAATCTAGCGGAGACATCTGAACAGATCGGCCGGCTCTTGACCGTGAAAACAGGTTTATGGGCTTGAGGTGACGGATACAAAAAGAGGAATGGATGTTCATCCATTCCTCTTTTCCATTTCCTGATACGATTCCCTGTGGGAAAGGACCTTCTCCATATTCTCCGTCCCCCACTCCCGCATCATGACGACGATCGACTTCAAGGAGAATCCAAAATCCGTCAAGGAATATTCTACTTTCGGAGGAACAACCGGGTACACTTCTCTGTGCACAATCCCGTCTGCCTCCAGTTCTCTCAACTGCAGCGTCAGCATCCGCTGAGTAATGCCGCTGTTCAGCCTTTTCAGTTCATTGAACCGCTTCGTTCCATCCAGCAGATGAAAAATGATGACACTTTTCCATTTCCCGCCGATAACGTCAACCGTTCCTTCTACGGGACAGGAATATTGGTTCAAGAAAGGTTTCACAACCGTCTGATCTTTATTTTCTGCACTCATAGAGATCCCTCCCCTGTTCTATAGGAAACATTTCGTTTGTAACCCTTTTTTAGATACTGTCACTATACCATAATTTCATGTGTGAGGAGCTTCTAATGCACTCCCCTCCTGGTACCATATTTGATTCTTTTCTTATCAATGAAAAAAACTCGTTGAATGAGCGACTATACTGTCCGATTAGGTCTACGAAGCTGTGCTCAACGTTCTCATTTATCATAGGAACCACCTATTTTCCGCTCCTATATATTCCAACGTCGGCATGAGGAGCGTTCGGTAGTGACAGCTGCGGGATCAGCACGGGCCGAAGATCCACTTAGACGGGTGATCTTTCTGCCCAAGTGAGCGGAGGGCGGCCCCGCGGCAAGCACCCACAGACTAGCGGAACGCGCCCCCATTACCACTTACGGTCAATTCTATCCGGGTAACACGGACTTTTTCCAATAGATAATTTTCCCAGCATTAAAATAGGCGTTCTGGAAAACCTTATAGGTAAAACACCCGGAATGCCGAAAGAGGGGAATTCATTATGGATCACGTTTTATGGGAAGAAATAACATCCACACGCGAGCAGTTACGTGACCAGTATTGGGACTACTGGGTCAGCGAAAATGTCTTCTCTTATCAATGGTGGATCCTGATTGCTGTTAACGTCGGATGTATAGTGTTGTGGCGGTTTTACATAGACCGGTCGAGACTTTTTGAAGTCCTGACCGCAGGTTTTCTTGTTGTTGTGATAACGACCGTTCTGGATACGGTGTTGATTCAATATGTCGTCACTTCTTATCCCATCAGTCCAACTCCCCTGTCTCCATCCTTTTTCGTTTCCACCTATCTTGTTCTACCCGTCATATATATGTGGATCTATCAGCGGTTTTCAACGTGGAAACGATACTTGACGGCTTTACTCGCAGCTTCCTTCGTTTCTGCTTATATCGGAGAGGGGATCCTCCGGGTCCTTCATATTTATGATTACATCCATTGGAAATCTTTTTATTCTCTCCTCGTATTCACAGCCATTGGCGTAATCGTTAAACTTACGATGATTGGATGGCGTGCGTTTGAAAAAAGTTAAGTGCATGTTCATTCAATCTCTCCATTATGTTCCTATATGAAAAATGGATGTTTATGCTCCAAAAGGAGGGGTATACCTTTTATGGAGATCCCCCTTTTATACCTATGCCATTACATATCATCACTATCTCAACACCGGTCTCCCGTGGACGTTCGTTCACGGGATTTTCATTTTCGCCCTTAATATTTGTCTGCACGCAGGATTCATTTATTATTTTTATATAATTTATAGGAAAATCCTGCATAAGAAGCGGATCCAAAGGGTATTTCATAGTGTACAAACCCAACCTACAAACAGGAGATGACCATATATGAGTGAACATCAGCGATCACTTGGGATTGTCACACCGCCTGGTTATCCCAAGGAGCTCAGTAAAACAATCAGCGAGCAGCTTCCTGACATGCTCAAATATTACGTGAAGGACGACTGTGAATGGCAGGTCGAAGCCCTAATCGATCCTTTGACCGGCGTCACGGAAGACCCGGAGGAAGTATTCAAGGCCGGCTTAAAAAAGAAAGAAGAAGAAGACTGGGATTATATCGTCTGTCTGACCGATCTTCCTTTCTTTCATGATCGGAAGCCGATTATGGCTGAAGCATCAACCAATGACAAAATCGCCATCATTACACTCCCCGGGCTCGGATCCACGCCTCTATTAAAACGGGTCCGGCAGTCCATTCTGCAGCTCGTCAATGAAATGTACTATGGAAGCGATGAAGAAGACAGAGAAAAGGCGCAGGAGAGGCTGCAGTCAAAAGAGGATGGCGACCATGAAAATTTAAAGAAAAAAGGCTCACGCCGGCTTGTGGAGAAACGTGGAATAGACCGATTTTCCCCCATTAAACGGGTAACACCGGATGAAGAGGATACGTATATGGACGTTCGGTTCATCGTCCAGTCCCGGATCAGTGGTGCGTTAAGGGTATTGACCGGCATGGTGCGGGCCAACCGCCCATGGGCGATTTTCCCCGCCTTTATGAAGGTCATTATCTTCGCCTTTGCCACCGGTTCCTACGCCCTTGTGTTCCCAACGTTATGGCGGTTGAGTAATAATTACAGCTCATGGCGGATGCTTCTGCTTACCATCCTGTCCATTTCGTTAATGGTCGGCTGGATCATCCTTGCTCACAATTTATGGGAAAAACCACGGAAAGATCGGGCCCCCTACCTCCGGAAACTGTACAATATGACCACGCTGCTGACGCTTGGGGTAACCGTCGTCATATATTACTCCATCCTTTTTGTAATGTTTTCGGTTGCCGTTGTCGTCTTCATCCCAATGGGGTTGTTGGAGTCGGAAGTTTCCGGCGCCGTTGGTTACGATAATTATTTCTACATTGCCTGGACAGCTACCAGCATATCCATCATTATCGGCGCGCTCGGTTCAGCCCTTGAAAATGAAGAAGTCGTTCTGTCCTCCACCTACGGATACCGACAGCAGCAGCGCTATAAAAATGCCGATACAGATCAAGAAAAGGAAACGGAAACAGCCAGGAAACAAGAAACGAAGAAACAGAGAGAGAAGAATGATAAGCAGGAAGTTTCGCCGGAAAAGAAACGTCCTTCCGGTGAGGATCAGGAAAAAGCGGCGCAGTAAAAAGGCCGTGTTATCCAGTTAAAGAAAGTCGTAGATCGTGTTGAAGGGCACGTTCCGCTTAACGGTGGATGCTTGCGGCGGGCACACCCTCCACTCATTTGGGCAGGAAGATCACCAGCCCAAGTGGATCCCGCAGGCTTCACCACCGAACACTCCTCGTGCCGATGTTGGAATATGTAGATACCAAAATAAATGCCCCTCTTATAAAAGAGAACGTTGAACGCAGATTTAAAAAAAGACAAGAAAAAAAGCTTGCGGAGAAAGGGGTTTCTCAACAAGCTGACCGTTCTAATTAACTAGAGCGGTTTCTTTAATGCTGGAGGGCGTGCAGCTTGGCAAAGAGGCCGGCTTCCCGCCCGAGAAGCTCTTCGTGACTTCCTTCTTCAGCCACTCCCTCTTCCGTAATCACGAGAATACGGTCGGCTTTTTTAATTGTCCCGAGGCGGTGGGCGATGATCAACGTCGTCCGGTCTTTGGAAAGCTCGGTGAGCGCCTTTTGGATCTGCGTTTCGGTTTCGGTATCCAGAGCGGATGTTGCCTCATCCAAAATGAGAATGGAAGGGTTTTTCAAGAACATCCGTGCGATGGCAAGCCGCTGCTTCTGACCGCCGGAAAGCTTCAATCCCCGCTCTCCAATCTGTGTATCATATCCATCGGCCAGGTTTTCAATCATCTCTTTCAGATGGGCCTTCTCCACAGCGTCTTCAATTTCTTCCTGGCTGGCATCCAGTCGTCCGTACGCAATGTTTTCCCTTATCGTTCCGGTAAACAAAAAGACATCCTGCTGCACAATGCCGATCTGGGAACGGAGCGATTCTTTCGTCATGTCACGAACGTCGATGCCGTCAATGGTAACCGCGCCATCCTTGACATCATAAAAACGAGGAATCAACGAGCAGATCGTCGATTTTCCCGCTCCGGAAGGTCCGACAAAAGCAATCGTCTCGCCGGACTTTACGGACAAGCTCAAGTCCTTCAGAATCTCCCGGTTTTCGTCATAGCCAAACGTGACCTTCTGAAAACGGATGTCACCATGAAGATGAGGAACGTCAACGGCTTCCCTCCGGTTTTGGATGTCGGGAATGGTATCCATCAACTGGGTAAAGCGCTTGAAGCCGGCCATCCCTTTTGGATACAACTCCAGCAGCGCACTGATTTTTTCAATCGGTTTAAATAAAATATTCAAGTACAAAATGAACGCCACAAGCTCTCCGTAGCTTAAGGCACCGGAAAAACTAAGCCAGGCGCCGTAAACGAGAATGGTGATAGTCATCAGTCTCGTTGTCAGGTAAATGCCCGTCAAATTCAGACTCATCACCTTGTAGGCGGTCAGCTTCGCTTTTCGGAACAATTGGTTGTTCGTGTTGAAGCGTTTGATTTCATACGCTTCATTTGTAAATGACTGTACGACACGGGCACCGGATACACTATCTTCGACCCGCGCATTCACTTCTGCAATATTGCCGAACATTTTCGTCCAGGCTGCATTCATCTTGATGTTGGAAAAATAGATGAGCCAGATGAGGAACGGAACGATAATGATGGCGACAAGCGCGAGCTTTACATTGATGGTCAGCATAATCCAGAACGCACCGACAAAGGTCATGATCGCTATGAAAAAGTCCTCTGGACCATGATGGGCAAGCTCCCCGATGTCCATGAGATCGTTGGTGATCCGGCTCATAATATTTCCGGTCTTCGTATTATCAAAGAAACCGAAGGACTGCCGCTGCACGTGCAGAAACAAGTCCCTGCGAAGGTCTGTCTCGATATTGATTCCAAGCTTATGCCCCCAATAGTTGACGACAAACTGCATGCTTGAGCTCAGCATATATAAAAGCAGCAGACCAGTACTGACCGCCACAATCGTTCCCCAGTTCCCCTCAGGAAGCAGATCATCAATAAACCAGGAAACAGCGATCGGAAACCCCAATTCAAGCAGTCCAACAAAGACCGCACAGAAAAAGTCGATGAAAAACAGTTTTCTATGCGGACGATAATAACTGAAAAAGCGTTTCAGCATCTTCCTCCCACTCCATCCTAACGACGCTGCTGCAGCGTTTTAATCTAGTAAAAAAAACCGCACGCTCAAGCGGCGGTTTCATCTTCTTTATTCTTCCTGTACCGCTGGATTCCCTTGGTAATCAAGCGGAAAATCATGTAGAGGCTGCAAAAGAAAAAGAAGCCGAGCACACTGACGAGTGCGTCCGCAAATTCCATGTTGCCACGGCCTGTGATCTTCTGCTGGATTTCCACCGCAAAAACGAAGACAAGCACCATAGCAAATGTGAAAAGAAAGGAAATAACCGTAATACTCCATTTCGCAAGAGCGTGAAACAGGACATCTACAAAAATAAGACCGATGATTCCTAGAATTCCAATCACCCAGAAATGCAGATCCTTATCTGAGAGTTCCCACCCCATCATTCCGGAGAATTTTGCGATCACGTCATGCCAGAGGTTGACGACTTCCGCTAACAAGAGAATGATTTCTTTCATTGCATATGTTTCTCCTATCTTATAAAAATCAATGGTTCAGTTCTTTCTCACTATATCACACCCGCCGTTTTCCAGTAAGTCCCTTCTGATTCCAGTATTGCTTCCGCCACGGTTCCGCTATAAAATCCTTTATAAGACCATTGTTTAAAGGAAGCAGAAAGGGATGACACGATGAACCAGACTCGATTCAACCGATTTTTCAACCACCTTTCCCCCTTTCAGATCATCGTTTTCTTCTATTTTTCCGCAGCCCTCATCTCTACGCTGCTGATCAGTCTGCCTTTTCTTCATAAGGAAGGCGTAAACGTAAGCTTGATCGACAGCTTATTTACTGCCGTCAGCGCCGTGAGTGTGACAGGACTGGGTGTCGTTTCCACACCGGACACCTTCAACACAGCGGGATACATTGTGCTGATGTTCGTCCTCCAGTTCGGCGGCATCGGCGTAATGACGCTCGGCACATTCATCTGGATTCTGCTCGGTCAGAAGATCGGGTTAAAGCGCCGCCAGTTGATCAAAACCGATCAAAACCGTTCCACATTCGCCGGAATGGTCCGGTTGATCCGGCAGATCCTCCTGATCATCCTGCTTATTGAAGGGATTGGAGCCATCGTTCTCGGGATCTATTATACCCGTTATTTCCCGAGCTGGGAGGAGGCTTTCATCCAAGGAGCCTTCGCTTCCGTGAGCGCAACGACGAATGCCGGGTTCGATATCACCGGGTCTTCCCTCGTCATGTTCCAGGACGACTATTTCGTCCAAGTCGTCACAATGCTGCTGCTGACTCTCGGAGCCATCGGTTTTCCTGTTTTGATTGAAATCAAAGATTATGTAACCAATCGAAGGAAAGAATTGTTTCACTTTTCCTTGTTTACGAAATTGACATCTGTCACGTTCGGACTTCTCGTTCTTACTGGTACTCTGCTTATCTATTGGTTTGATCGAAACCACTTCTTTGCAGGGAAAAGCTGGCATGAATCCCTCTTTTATGCCCTTTTCCAATCCGTTACGACGCGGAACGGGGGACTGGCAACGATGGATGTGGCTGATTTTTCCACACCTACTTTGCTGGTGATCTGCCTGTTGATGTTCATCGGTGCTTCTCCGAGCAGTGTAGGTGGAGGGATCCGGACGACCACCTTTGCCATTATGGTGCTGACCATCTTTTCCTATGCCCGTGGGAAAAATCATGTGCGTGTGTTCCGCAGGGAAATTCACGAGGACGATGTTTTCCGCTCTTTTATCGTGATTTCAACCGCCATCGCCATTACTGGTGCTGCGATTGTGCTTTTGAATTACTACGAACCACAGTTTACGTTGATGGAAGTGATTTTTGAAGCCTGCTCCGCGTTCGGAACGACCGGCTTGTCCATGGGCATCACCCCGGAGCTTGGGACAGCCGGCAAGCTGATCATCATCGGGCTGATGTTCATCGGACGCATCGGCATCTTCTCCTTCCTGTTCATCCTGAGACGCCGGAACATTCAAGATACGTACCGCTATCCAAAAGAACAAATGATTATCGGTTAACAATCAAAGACAAGGGCTCCACGCAATCGTCCGTATTTCATCAGAAGTGGGACGAGCGGCTCTTTTAAAACCGGCCCCCTCCTGCACTCATTCTCCAAGCTGAGTATGGGAGGGGATTTTCCTATTTCGGTACGTACACATTTGAGGTCCTCTGTCTTACACCCTCCTTGTTCCCAACTCGTCATTTGGCAGGTCACGAGGAGCGTTCGTTGGTGACGCCTTCGGGAACAACGCGAGCTGAAGATCCACATGGGCAGGCGGTCTTCCTGCCCATGTTAGCTGAAGCCGTACCCGCGGCAAGCATCCACCGAAAAGCGGAACGTGACCCTTTCCCTGAACTATGGACAGCTCAAAAGCAGGACCTGGGTAGGTCCTGCTTTTGGATTATCCTCTTTTATTGATACATGTACCGCATCATGACATGAGCGGCAAGGCGGCTTGTCATATCCCGGACGTCCTTGGACGGATCGATCTCGACGATATCCATGGCTTTAACGATGGGATCGCCGGAAGCTTCCTGTACACTCACCAGCAGTTCCCGTGACGTTAACCCACCAGGACCGATCGCTGGACAGCCGGGCGCATAAGCCTGATCCACGACATCCATATCGACGGATAAATAGATCAGGTCCACCTTCTCCTTCAATCGCTGGATCTCTTTCTTCACGATGGATGCAATGCCTTCTGCATCTACATCCGCCATCGTGTAGACAGCCACACCATGGCGTGCACAATATTCCGCATAGGCTTGAGCATTGGAATAGTCCCGGATGCCGATCTGGACCAAATCCTCCCCCCTTACAACACCCGATTCGAGCAGGCTGCGAAAAGGGGTTCCGTTCGTCCGGCCGCCGTCCTCTGTGTTCCTTACGTCATGATGGGCGTCCCATTGAAGCACGCCGACACGGCCCCACCGCTCATGAAAAGCAGTGATGGAAGGAAAACTGACCCCGTGATCTCCCCCGAGGAGGACGTAACGGGAGCAGGACTCTTCCTCAAGCATTTCCTTCACACTCTTCTTCAATAGATCGTTCGTTTTTTCCGTATCTGTCGGATGGGCGGGAGCGTCTCCGAAGTCAAGCATCGTCACATCCGTATAGTCCTTTTCTTTTTCATGGGAATACGTCGTATAAAACCCTAGAGCCCGTCGGATGCTCTGCGGGGCTTCCGACGCCTGGGAGGCAGAGATGGATGATTTCGAGTAAGGCAGACCGAGCAGGCCGATTTTTCCGGATTTTCCTTCTTCATACCACTGCTTCGTTTCATCCACTTTCGTCGTGAACCTGTCTTTGAACCCCCGTGCCGGCCCGGGGTTAAGATATTGGAAAGACATCCGCCTCCCTCCTTTCCCAGATTAACCGCCCCCGCTTCCATACCGCACGGGCATGATTCACGCCGTAATGATAAGGAAGATACTTGTAATTCGGAATGTCCCAGAAAACAAGGTCGGCCTGCCCGCCCACTGTGATTCTTCCAGCCACTTTCTCCATGCCGATCGCATGGGCTGCATTGACCGTCACAGCGTTCCAGATTTCTTCCGGCGTCATTTTCATTTTCAAAGCAGCCAGTGCCATGATCATCTGCAGATTATGGGTAACACAGCTGCCCGGGTTGAAATCCGTCGCCAGGGCTACGGCCGCACCTTCCTGTATCATCTTTCCCGCATCCGCATAGGTGTCTTTGCCTAAATAAAAGGTCGTACCCGGAAGGAGGACAGCAATCGTTTCGGAGGCTGCCAGTTGTTTGATGCTTTCGGCAGATGCCGCCACCAGGTGGTCGGCCGACACCGCACCGTATTGAACAGCCAGTTCCGTGCCGCCGAGCGGGTCGATTTCATCCGCGTGGATTTTCAACTGGAATCCGTGCCTAAGCGATGCTTCCATGAATCGGGCTCCCTGTTCGGTCGTAAACACCCCCGTCTCACAGAATATATCCGTGAAAACCGCCGATGTTTTTTGTTTAATGACTGGAAGCAGGTCAATCATCTGGTCAAGAAAAGCGTCTTCCCGCCCTTTATACTCTGGAGGTATGGCATGTGGGCCGAGAAAGGTGGCTGCGATATCAAGCAGCCCCTCGTCGTTCAGCCTGTCAATGACAGCCAGCTGCTTCAACTCTGTTTCTTCATCCAATCCGTAGCCGCTTTTCGCTTCCAGCGATGTCACCCCATAAGCCGCCATACCGCTGGCGAACCTACGGGCTTTCCCATACAAAGAACTTTCATCCGCCTGCCGCGTTGCGCGTACCGTCGAAAGTATGCCTCCACCGCTTTTCAAAATATCCAGATACGTTGTACCTGCTTGTTTAAGAGCTAGTTCTTCTTCTCTTGATCCTCCAAAAACGAGGTGGGTGTGTGGGTCCACCAACCCCGGTGATACGACTTTGCCTTCAGCATTGAAACGATGACGGGCCTGCCGTGCACAGGCCTCTTCTGAAGAACCAATCCAGACGACTTTCTCACCCTTTATGGCTATGGCCGCCTGATGTCGGACAGGCAGCTCCTTCATCGCCTCTCCCTTCAATGGTCCGGCGCCTGGAAGGAGGAGGGTACCGATGTTTTCAATGATTTGATCATCCATCATGCTTATCCCTCCCCAGCATCGGAATATCCAGATTGTGCCTTCGTGCTTCTTGTTCCGCTTTTTCGTAGCCGGCATCCGCATGGCGCATAATGCCCATGCCGGGGTCCGTCGTCAATACCCGTTTCAGACGCTCCTCTGCGAGATCCGTCCCATCGGCCACAGCAACCATACCAGCGTGAAGCGAATAGCCCATACCGACCCCGCCGCCGTGATGGAAGGAAACCCACGAACCTCCGGCGGCCGTGTTGATCAGCGCGTTCAATACCGCCCAGTCTCCGACAGCATCACTGCCGTCCTTCATCGCTTCCGTCTCACGGTTGGGAGAGGCTACCGAACCACAGTCCAGATGATCACGACCGATGACGACCGGTGCTTTCAATTCTCCCTTTCGTACCAGTTCATTGATGCCAAGCCCCATCTTCACCCGTTCCCCGTAACCGAGCCAGCAGATTCTTGAAGGAAGCCCTTGAAATTTAATTTTTTTCTGAGCCTTGTCAATCCAGCGGAGGAGTGGATCCTGATCCGGGAATAGATCGCGTACGAGCTGATCGGTGCGGTAAATATCTTCCGGATCCCCCGATAACGCAGCCCAGCGGAACGGTCCTTTTCCTTCGCAGAATAACGGCCGGATATACGCGGGAACAAATCCCGGGTAGTCAAACGCTTCGTTGACGCCGGCATCATAAGCCACCTGGCGCAGGTTGTTGCCATAGTCAAAGACAATGCTTCCATGCTTCTGAAACTCCAGCATGGTCCGGACATGCTCCGCCATGGAATAGGAAGCCTTTTCCACATATAATTCCGGGTTCTGTTTTCTCAGTTCATCTGCACCGGATATGGAGAGGTCAGTCGGAATGTACCCATTCAGCGGATCATGGGCGGATGTTTGGTCGGTCACAATATCAATCGGAAATCCTTGAGCAATGATCTGTTTATGAATGTCTTCCGCATGACCGAGACAGGCAATGGACAACGCTTCCCCCTCCTGCTTCGCCTCTTCTGCCCAATGAAGGGCTTCTTTCAGACTGGCGGCCTGTCTGTCACAGTAACCGGATGAGAGCCTTTTTGCTATGCGCTCCTGATCGACCTCAACAGCAATGACGACGCCTCCGTTCATCGTCACGGCCAGCGGCTGGGCGCCTCCCATTCCACCAAGTCCTGCGGTTAAAGTGATGGTTCCTTTTAGCGAGCCGTCAAAATGCTTCTCAGCCAAGGAAGCGAACGTTTCGTAAGTGCCCTGCAGAATTCCCTGAGAGCCGATATAGATCCAGCTCCCAGCCGTCATCTGGCCGTACATCATCAATCCTTTTTTGTCCAACTCGTGAAAATGGGGCCAGTCCGCCCACTTCGGAACGAGAACAGAATTAGAAAGCAGCACACGTGGAGCAGCCGGGTGGGTACGGAAAACACCGACCGGTTTGCCGGATTGGATAAGGAGCGTTTCGTCATTTTCCAACCGTTTCAACACGCTGACGATGGCATCAAATGCCTCCCAGTTCCTCGCTGCCTTCCCAATTCCACCGTAAACGACCAATTCCTCCGGCTTTTCTGCCACCGCTGGATCAAGATTGTTGGAGAGCATACGCAGTACAGCTTCCTGCTCCCACCCTTTACATTCAAGCGTCTGTCCAGTTGCAGCTTTTATGTTACGGCTTGTCGACATAAGCATCTCCTCCTTCGTGAATCGACCGCCACTCTTCCCAGTCAAACGAATCGGTTCTCATCCATGCCGTCATCTTTTCAATATCTTTAGAAAGGATCCTGTCCTCAGTCAGCGGTTCAACCACCGTCCGGGCTTTCATCCACAGCTTGCGGATCCGTGGAGATGCCCGGTCAATGCCGCGCCATTCGAGTGCCTGCAGGCCGCAGATCAGTTCGATGGCAACGACTTTTTCGACATTCTCAAGGATAAGAGCAGCATGGCGGGCCGCTGTCGTTCCCATACTGACGTGATCCTCCTGGTTGGCCGAGGAGGGGATGGAATCCACACTGGCCGGGTGAGCGAGCGTTTTATTTTCTGACACCAGAGAGGCTGCTGCATACTGGATAATCATGAACCCCGACTGCAGTCCTGGATCTGGACTTAAAAAAGCGGGAAGATCATTCAACTGCGGGTTGACGAGCCTTTCAATCCTCCGCTCCGAAATCGAAGCCAGTTCACTCAGCGCGATTTTCAAAAAGTCCATCGCCAGGGCAATTGGCTGTCCATGAAAATTCCCGCCGGACACTACGACGCTCCCGCCTTCAAGAAGGAGAGGATTATCTGTAGCTGCGTTCATTTCGATGGTCAGCTTTTCTTTCACGTAGTGAAGCGCCTGCCAGGTCGCTCCGTGAACCTGTGGGATACACCGTAACGAATAAGCGTCCTGTACCCGCTTTTCTCCTTGGTAGGTCATCAGCTGGCTTCCATCTGTCAGGTGCCGGATGCGCTCGGCGACAGCTTCCTGCTCCGGATAGCCCCGTGCGGCATGAATACTCGGATGAAACGCATCACGGATCCCTTCCAGCGCCTGCAGGGTTACAGCCGCTCCCCAGTCGCACTGTACGGCTAATTTTCTCGCCCGAAGCCAGGCTGTGACGCCGACAGCCGTCATGGCCTGGGTTCCGTTGATCAACGCCAGCCCTTCCTTCGCCTTTAATGACAGCGGTGGAATCGATAACTCGGTATAAACATCCGCAGCCGCACGTGGTTTGCCGCGAATAAACACTTCACCTTCACCCATGATCACCAGCGCTAAATGGGCGAGAGGGGCGAGATCTCCAGACGCGCCAAGAGATCCCTGTGAAGGAATAACGGGATGAATCCCTTCATTAATCAACAACTGAAGCCGTTGGACTACGACCTCCCGGACACCCGAAAAACCTTTCAAAAGCGTATTCAGTCTGAGTACAAGCATTGCCCGGCTGATCACTTCAGGAAAGGGATCTCCTATCCCGCAGGCGTGCGACCGGATTAAATGCCGCTGTAAAGTATCAACATCCTCAGGGGCTATCCTGACGTCACTCAGCTTTCCAAAGCCTGTATTGATTCCGTAAACGGTATGGCCGGCCGCTACGATTTTTTCAACCGTCTCCCTTCCCACCCGTACACGAATCAGACTGCTCTGGGACACACGAACCTGTTCGTTGTATACACAGATCCTTTCCATTTCCTCCAGCGTCAAATGATCTCCGTCCAATTCGACCATGGCCATCCCCCTTTCAGACTTCTCCCATCGTTCAGGTGGATCGGCTTTAAAAAAAGACGGCAATGGCACGAAATCCCTACCATTGCCGCCTTCTCATATCTAATGACTACAGGCCACCTATTCTTTTATATATGATTGATGCCAAGTCCACATGTCTCATGCTCCAAACCTTTTACAGGAGCTCCGATCGTCCCGTAAAACGCAACAGCCAGCCATTCCCCTTCTCCAGGATGATCATAAGGCCGGCCGCGGACGACTGAAAAGCGAAGCCCTACTGTGCGCATCATCGTTCCTACGCCGATCTGCCCCCGGGTGACACCGTGCAGTGCTTCAAGGATCGCATGATACAGCGCATGGGTCTCCCGGTAGACATGTTCTTTAATGATGTCATTACGCTTCGCCGCCGTTTCTACAGCAGCGATGATTTTCTGGACATCCATGGAACCGACCTTTCCCTGACAGCAGCGGACATGTTCGAAACTGTCGGCAAACCCTGACCGTTCTTCTTCTGTCAAAGAGGCGGCCAGGACAGCCAGTTTACCAATCTTCATCTGCTGAGGCACCCTGTATCACCGCCTTCCTTTATTCTCCGTCTATTCACTAATCACTAGTTAAATTGTAACCGCTTTCTTAAAAAGATACAACAATCTTCCAGGAATGGAGTGCGAAGGGCCGTCCATTCCTGGAGTCTGTTTTATGTATGATCGTCGGACTGTCTACGCTTTTGCACGAACACATAGAGAAGTTCCGTTACGAAAGCGGCGGCGAGTCCAGACCAGAATAATACGGGAGCGGAAAACAGGGAACCGGAAGCAAAGGTTTCATAAGAGAAGTTGATGAACAGAACAAACAGGTACGTATAAAAACCGACGTAAACGCCTTTGTTCCATCCTTTTTTCTCCTGAGATGTCATGGGACGGAAGAAAATCGGCTTACCCATTTCCTTCCTCTTCTTTCGTAAGGCTCATCATGATCGTTTTCTTTTGGAAACCGAGGGATTCATACAGTTTAGAAGCGTCATTTCCGGCATAGACGCTCAAACGGATTTCACGGTACTGCTTCTGCAGGCGGCTGATCCCTTCTTCCATAAGGGCACGGCCGACATCCCGGCCTCTGAATTCCGGAAGAACAAACAACTCATAAATAAACCCGAACTTTTCCCCGGAAAACGTGTCCCTTTTTTCACCGGACAACAGCCAGCCGAGCAGACGCTGTTGTTCATCCTCTGCAATGATATACGTCCCCCCTTCATCAAGAACAGGCTGGACAAAAGTTTTCGCCTCCTCCTGCTCCAGCTGAATCGTTTTCATTGTCCCTTCATAAATCATTTGGTGCGTGAGAGAAAGAACCCGGTCGTATTCTGAGCTTTCCAATTGCCTAATCTTCATAATATCCCTCCATGATCCGTCTATAAAACTTCTATCCATCCTCCTCCATTTTACCTTATGGAAGACAAAAGAAAACCCGGACATCAGCATCCGGGTCCATTCTCTGTATTTAGTTTCCTGTATACTCGATAAAACGCGGAAAATGATAGAAACGCAATGATCGAACCTGTAAAAATCGGAATGATCAGCGGAAAAATATACAAACTGACCATCAGCATAAATCCAGCGCTTACCGCGACAGCCACAAACAGGACAGGACTTGTGATGGTAATCAGCAGCGCCTGCTTCATGACGTGCCGGGCCTTCATATCATAGTGAACCATTACAGAAAAACAGTTGATGGTGTACACGAATAATAGAATGCCGAGAACAAGGAAAACGTTCATAAGAAGCTGATTTACAGCAGAGAAGTAGTACAGATCCGCCACAAGCAGCCCCCATAAAATCGTGAGGAACGTCCCCGCCGCTGCACTCGTTTTATAGTTTTCCTTATAGTAGCTCCAGAAAGACCGGCGCGATCCTTTTTCTTCATCTTTGCGTACCCATTCGCGTGCCTGGGCAAAGAGAGCAGCCGTTGCTGGAAAGAAAAGTACGGGCAGCAAAACGATGAGAGGTGGGAGCAGGTACCCTGCCTCCTGTAATCCGGAACTGTATAATAAGCTCAACAGCAGCAGACCAACGGGAAGGTTGAATGCTGCCCAGGACAAGTTGGCCAGCGCCAGCCGGCTGATCCATTCACTTACGGCATATAGTCCTCCTCTTACTCCTGATGTCTGTTCCATCGTTTTTCCCCTTTCCAGCGGCCTTATTTGTCCATGTCAGGCAGCCGTCAGGCCCACCACATGTCCGTTGCCGGTTCCTCTATAATCACATCTTTTAAGTTCTTCACCGCAGCTTGGAACCCTTCCTGAATGGACATGATCGGATCTTCGTGTTCAATACTGACAACATGATCATATCCAAAGGTACGCAGAGCGCTGATGATATCAGACCATTCTTTCGTCCCATGGCCGTATCCGACAGAACGGAAGCTCCATGCTCTTGTTTGCACGGCAGCGTAATTCTGCATATCCGTCAGGCCATACATGTTCACGTTTTCCTGATCGATGTACGTATCTTTGGCGTGGAAGTGGTGAATCGCCTGTTCACGACCCAGAATCTTTATCGCTGCGACCGGGTCGATGCCCTGCCACCACAAATGACTGGGATCCAGATTTGCACCAATGGCTTCTCCTGCAGCTTCGCGCAGCTTCAGCATCGTGTATGGCGTATGGACGAGAAAGCCGGCATGCAGTTCAAGACCGATTTTCACACCATGCTCCTCAGCGAGCCGGGCCTGTTCTTTCCAATATGGAATCAGCTTCTTCTCCCACTGCCACTCAAGAATATCAGAATATTCCGGTGGCCACGGAGTCACGGGCCAGTTCGGAGCGGTGTCATTTTCGTGTCCTCCCGGTGTCCCGGAAAACGTATTGACGACAGGTACGTCCATCAGACCTGCCAGTTTGACGGTTTTAACAAAGGTGTCATGACATTCCTCTGCAAACGCTTTGTCAGGAGAAATCGGGTTCCCGTGACAGCTGAAGGCACTGATCGTCAAACCTCTGTCATGGACTTTTTGAAGGTATTCCTTGCGCTTGTCTTCACTTTCCAGCAGTTCATCCAGGTTACAGTGAGCATCCCCTGGATAACCTCCTGTTCCGATTTCAACGGCTTTCAAGCCGGATTCTTTCGCATGATCGAGCATGTCTTCAAATGATTTATCAGAAAAAAGGACGGTAAATACCCCTAGTTTCATTCAGCATCCTCCGCTCTATGGTTTAGTTTAACACTTGTTCCGGTTTGACTGCTTTCATAGATGGCTTCCATCAGTCTGGTGACTTTCAGGGCCTGCTCCGGTTTTACGACAAGCTCTGCCCCGCCGAGACACGCATCAATAAAATTCTCCGCCTGAACAACCCCGACTTCCGGCTCTCCTTCACGGATTTTAGCTGAACTGTCAAACAAGGCACCGTATTTCGCCTGGTATAATTCAAACGGATAGACACTCAAGCCGCCTTCCGTGCCTGAAATGGTCAAGGTTGTATGATCTTCCTTAATGTTCGCTGCCCATGAGCACTCAAACTGAAGCGACTCGCCATTTTTAAACGTGATATAGCTTGTTACATGATCATCTACGTTAAAGGTTTCATGATCAAAGCTGCCCCAGTCATTGACGAGTCCCGGTGTCCTGCTCAGCCGGTCATAGGTCCGTCCCGTCACTTCAACGGGTTCCGGGTCATCCAGAAGCCAGAGGGCAAGATCAAGGAGATGACAGCCGAAGTCGATCAGACTTCCTCCGCCCTGGAGGTCCTTATTTGTGAATACACCCCAGCCGGGAACTTTACGACGGCGCATAGCCTGGACTCTCGTCACGAAGGCCTCCCCAATTTCATTGTTCACCAAAACTTTCTTCGCCAGCTGGGCCTCTGGAGTAAACCGGTAGTGGTAGGCAATGTCAAGGATGCAGTTATTCCGCTCTGCCGCCTCGATCATCGCCTCTCCCTCTGCCGTTGTCATGGCCATTGGTTTCTCACAGAGCACATGGACCCCGGCTTCCAGAGCCGCAATCGCAATCTCTGCATGGAACTTGTTCGGCGTACAGATCGTTACAGCATCCACTTCCTGAAACATGTCTTTATAATAAGAAAAGACGTAGGGGATATCGAACGCCTCCGCCACCTCTTCCGCCCGGTCACGATTCACATCCTGAACGGCGGTTATTTCGACTTTTCCGCTTAATTCAAGGAAAGAGGGAATATGCCTCCCCTGGGCAATTCCCCCCGCTCCAATGATTCCCATTTTCAACCGAGTCATTGAAGAGCACGCTCGATACGACTGATTTCCTTTGTTTCCCCTGAACGGACCGCAGCAAGGATCAGTTCGAGTGATTTCAGACCTTCTTCCCCTGTAATTAATGGTTCTGTGTCATTAAGGATGCTGTCGACAAAATGATCGATGACCTGCGTATTCGTCTGACCGCCTTCATCATTCGACTGGATTTTCCCAAGCTGATAATTCACGATGTCCCCATTCGTATACTGGGCAATCAGGGAGTACGTAGGATCGTCCTCCAGACGAAGCGTTCCCTTCTCTCCATAAATGACTGTGCTGTTATCCTCGTGGGTATTGTAAGCCCAGCTTGCTGTCATTGTTCCGACGATGCCGTTTTCTGAGCGGAGGATACAGACCGCATTGTCGTCCACCGTGATATCTTTTTTCGCATTGTTCTCGACAAAGCCGGCCGCTTCAACAAATTCCTGACCGAGAATGTAACGGAGCAGATCGGCTTTATGTACACCTAAATCCCCCATGGCACCGATGAAAGCCTGATCTTTCTTAAAGAACCAGCTGTCCTCCCCTTCGGCACTCCAGCCTTCCGGACCGCCGTGCCCGAAGGTCGTACGGAAGCTGTACACTTTACCGATACTGCCGGACTCAATCAGCTCTCTGGCTTTCTGATGAGACGGCACAAAGCGCTGGTTATGGGCAATCATCAATTTCTTTCCGTTCTTTTCTGCCGCAGCGATCATGTCCTCCGCTTCCTCTCTTGAAGTAGCCATCGGCTTTTCACAAAGCACGTGGGCCCCTTTGTTCAAGGCAGCAATCGACACAGGCGCATGCAGATAGTTCGGCAGGCAGACGCTCACCGCATCAATATCTTCTTTTTCCAGCAGTTCTTCATAATCGGTATAAATCGTAGCCCCATACAGCTGCCCTACTTTCCGGGCGCGTTCCTCGGCAATATCACAGACGGCTTTAATCTCTACGTTTTCATTGGCTTCATATTCCAGCAGGTGACGGTTCTGTGCGATACTTCCACATCCGATTACAGCAATTTTCAGCATTGTCATCGTTACAGCTCCTTTATGATTTACTCGTAATATTTTCTAAAGGCTGGGCGTTTCCATAAACCGGCTTCGGCGTGTCTGCGTTACGGACATAGTTCACACCGTTGCGAATGACTTTCTGTATTTCTTTGTTGTAATAGGTTGGATATGTTTCATGACCTGGACGGAAATAAAAAATCTTTCCGCGTCCGCGTTTGAACGTCGCACCGCTGCGGAACACTTCGCCGCCTTCAAACCAGCTGAGGAAGACCAGCTCATCCGGCGCAGGAATATCAAAATGCTCTCCGTACATCTCCTCTTTTTCCAGTTCGATGTATTCCCCGATCCCTTCAGCTATCGGGTGGGTGGGATCGACGACCCATAGACGTTCTTTCTCATCGGCTTCCCGCCATTTCAAATCACAGGAAGTCCCCATCAATTTTTTAAACGGTTTGGAAAAATGGCCGGAATGGAGAACGACAAGGCCCATCCCGTCAAGGACACGCTGCTTCACCTTCTCAGCAATCTCATCCTGGACTTCGTCATGGGCTTTATGGCCCCACCAGACGAGGACATCTGTTTCGGCAAGGACTTCCTCTGTCAACCCATGCTCCTCTTCATCAAGGGTGGCCGTTTTCACCTGGGCATGATCTTCGCCCAGAAATTCTGCAATTGCGCCGTGAATTCCGTCGGGATAGACATCAGCAACGACCTGGTTTTCTTTTTCATGTCGATATTCGTTCCATACTAGTACATTCATTCTTTCCATCTCCTTTTCCTTTATCTCTGTTTGATTTTCTATGGATCATGCTTTTTTCTGTGTGTTACGCTCCAGCCTGCAGGACGACTCCCGTTCCACGATTCTCGTAGGGATGATCATGCTTTTCTTGACCATATCCGGACGTTTGAGCAGGTCGATCAAGCTGGAGGCTGACTCATGTCCAAGCTGGATCGCCTGAGTATCCACCGTCGTGAGCGGGGGATCAGCGAGTCTCGAAACGACTGTATTGTTAAAGGCTGCGATACTCACCTGTTCCGGAATGGACACTCCCCTGCGGGACAAAGAACGCATAACTGTGAGCGCATTGTATTCATCGGTGAAGATTAAAGCTGTCGGTATCTTTTCGAGGACCAGGAGCTGTTCAACGATCTGATCAGGATCCTGTTTGTCTGATGGATCATTCTTCAGCCATTTTTCATCAATAGGCAGCCCCTGATCCTTCATAGCTGCACGATATCCTTCCAACCGGTCGCGGGCGACTTCAAATTGGGAGTTGCCTCCGACATATCCGATTCTTTCGTGGCCAAGTCCAATCAAGTACCGGGTCATTTCCTTACTGGCCTGCACGTTATCGTTGTCTACATACATCGTCTCTCCCGGTCGATCGACAGGCTTCCCAAGGACAACAAAAGGAAAGCTGGACTCTCTTAAAAACGGAACGACTTGATCGTCTTCTCTGGAATAAAGCACGAGCACACCGTCCACGCGTTTTCCCTGGACCATTTTGACGACTTCCTGAAAAATCGCTTCCTCTGTATTCCCTGTTGTCAGGTACATGCTGTAGTCCTGTTCATGACAGGCATCACTGATTCCCCGTAACAATTCGGAGAAAAACGGGTTTTCGAAAAAGTGATCAGAAGAAACTTTCGTTACGATGCCGATGGTCTGCGTGGACTGGCTGACAAGGACACGGCCGTTGTAGTTCAGATGATAGCCAAGCTCATCCATGACTTTTCGAACTTTGCGCTTCGTTTTTTCACTGATCCTCGGACTATCCGAGATGACACGGGATACGGTAGATGGCGCGACGCCGGCCTTTTTAGCCACATCCTTGATCGTTACGGACACGTTCATCTACCTCCCTTCTCTTTTATTTAACAGCACCCTCTGATACACCATTGATGATCTGCTTCTGTGCGAAGAAGTATCCGATGATGACCGGCAGGATGGCAATGGTAAGTCCAGCCAGCGCCAGGTGCCACTGTTTCGTATATTGACCGAAGAAATAGAACATCTTCAACGGTATCGTTGCGTTGGATTCGTTAAGAACAAGGGATGGAAGCAGGTAGTCGTTCCAGATCCAGATGACATTCAAAATAGCTACCGTAACGGAAATCGGTTTGAGCAGCGGGAAAATGATGTACCAGAATGTCTGGAAGCGGTTCGCTCCGTCGATGATGGCCGCTTCATCCAGGGATTTCGAAACCCCTGTCATCGCTCCGTGATAGAGGAAGATGGAAAGGCTGCAGCCGAATCCGAGATACATGAAAATCAATCCGCCGGCGTTCAGCATGTCAGCCTGTCCAAAGATCGATACAAGCGGAATCATGACAGACTGGAACGGAATAAGCATGGCGGCCACAAAGATGAAGAAGATCACACCGCTCAGCTTACTTTTATTTCTCGCCAGCGCATAACCGGCCATGGACGAAAACAGGATGATGATTGCAATACTGAACCCTGTGATCAAGAGCGAGTTGAAGAGTGACTTCAGGAATTCAAGATCAATAAACGCTTCGACGAAGTTTTCAAAAACCGGTTCACTCGGGAATCCGAGGACCCCGCTGAAAATGTCCCGCTTCGTTTTGAACGCGTTGACAATCATCAGGTAAAATGGCGATATCCAGATCAATCCTAGCAGAAGGCCGAGAATTTCTATCGATAGTAAATTTCTTCTCTCTTTGTTCTTCTTCATTACATCTCAACCTCCCGCTTCTTGTTGTAATACACCTGAGTCAATGCAATCACAGCAACGATCAGGAAGAAAATAACCGCTTTTGCCTGGGCATAGGCCATATCGTTGTCGGAGAACGCTGTACGTACGATTTCCATCGCTACCATCTGCGTGGAGTTGAATGGTCCACCGTTGGTCAGAGACAAGTTCTGGTCGTAGATCTTAAAAGCCATGGACAATGTAAGGAACATACTAACCGTAAAGGCTGGTGCGACAAGTGGGAACGTAATATTTTTGAAGCGCTGGAAACTGCTTGCTCCATCAATTTTCGCCGCTTCAATCAGTTCTTTCGGAATGTTTTCAAGGTAAGCGATGTAGATGATCATAATGTAACCAGCCATCTGCCAGGCTGTCAGAATGACAAGACCCCAGAAGCCGGTATTTGTGGTGGACAACCAGCCGTCAAAACCTTCAATTCCTGTAATTCCGGCAATATCCCCGAACACACTGATGAAAATGAACTGCCAGATAAAACCGAGGATCAATCCACCGATCAAGTTCGGCATAAAGAAGACGGTCCGCAGAAGACTGCTTGATTTAATATTCCGTGTCACAAGCAGAGCCAGACCCAGTCCCATAACATTAAGCAGGATGACCGTAATAAGGGCGAATTTCACAGTGAACCATATGGAATCCACGAATTCACTTTCCTGAAACAGGTTGATGTAGTTCTCAAACCCGATAAAAGCTGTAGCCGTAATTCCATTCCAGTCTGTAAATGAATAGAAAAGACCGTAGAAGAATGGGATGACGACGACAATCCCCAAACCAAGAATAACCGGTGTCAAAAACAGCCAGAATGATAAGCTGCGGTTCTGCATGTACAACTCCTCCAATACATGATGCGGTAGATGCCGCTGGTTATGGTATCGATTTCATAAAAGAATAGGATCAAAACATCCCATCTATTAACATACTTACTTCGGCAAATATCCTAATAGAGGAGAGTTTTATAGTTCCGGCAGCGGCATGGCCGCCGCCGGTCACCAACATCCATTTACTGTCGGGCTTTTTCCCAGGCTTCTGTTGCTCTCTGCTCCACTTCTTCCCAAGTGATATCGCCGGCAATGTATTCCTGCATCGCTACACCCATCGCGTCTTCTGTCCAGCCTGTAGGAGCGCCGAGGAAGACCCATCCAAGTGTGTTACCTTCACTTGCATACTCGTAGATCTGCTGGGAAATCGGATCGGCAATCTCAAGATCCTCGTAGCCTTCGTAAGCAGGAATGAATTTGAATTCTTCTGTTACGAATTTCTTACCTTCTTCAGATGTGTACATCCAATCAAGGAAGTCTTTACTTGCTTGAACCACTTCATCTTCAGACTCTTTGTTCACAACCCAGTAGTTTGGTACGCCGACAGGGATACTGCCTTCATAACCTTCCACTGGAATTGGCAGGATGCCTACGTTGTTTTGAGCAAATTCTTCATCCATGGATTCAACCGTGTTGTATACCCAGTTCCCCTGCTGAATCATGGCTACTTTTCCAAGGGAGAAGTTTTCTTCCACCTGTTGGGAATAATCCAGGCTCAAAACAGGTTGGACGGAATATTCTTTCTGGAGATCCGTGAAACGTTTCATCTGGTCACCCATTTTGAATTCGACTGTATCGGCTTCATAGGCTTCCGTCACACTGTGATTGAACTCATCAGCTAAGTATGCGTTGGAAAGGTGGTTACCAAGTACCCACTTTTCTTTTGCTGCGAAGGCGATCGGTGCTTCGATTCCAAGCTCATCCTTTTTGGAATCCAGGGTTTTCAAGGCTTCTTCGAAGGCATCAAAGGTTGTGATTTCTTCTGCGTTGATTCCGGCCTCTTCAAAAACTTCCTTGTTATAAAGCATGCCGTAGCCTTCCTGGTTGAATGGAAGTCCCAGTACCTGATCATCGCGGGATACGCCTGTCAGGGTTCCTTCCAATGCAGCTCCAGCGGCTTCTGTATCAGATAGGTCAGCAAGGTACTGCTCGTATTCGTCTACATCCGTCGGCCCACCTACGTTGAAGATGTCAGGCTCTTCCCCTGAGGAGAAGGATGTTTTCAGGGAAGCCCCGTAATCATTTCCTCCACCAACCGTTTTTACGTTGATATTTACATCAGGATTTTCTTCTTCATACATGGAAACAAGCTCTTCAAACTGATCCTTGAATTCTACTTTGAACTGGAAAACATCTACAGTTGTCTGATCGCCGGATGCACTATCAGAGGATCCTGAATCTCCGCTGCTGTCAGAACCGAAGGAACAGCCTGCAAGAGCAACAGTTGAAGCGAGTACAGCGGTAGCAAAACCCGAATAAAGTTTGTTCTTTTTCATTACATCCACCCCTATTTTCTATTAATCATTGAATACGCTTTCATATCACATGAAAAAAAGAGAACCATTCCGGCGATTTTTGTGCAACGAATCGTGCATACGTTTGCACAAATGCTATTAAAAAAAGCTCGCCGGCTTGTCCATTGAATATAAAGAAGAGTGCTTGATATTCATGTGAATACGTTTGCATAAAATTCAATGACCACTTGAGTTGATTAAATCATAACATGTGCCTGTCTTAAACACAACACAATTTTTCAAATAATTCCTGAAACGGGCAGCGCTTTCAACAGACGGTTTCCTTCACGGTTATGGGAAGCCCGTCCTCCACATAAACTAATGAAATGAGGTGATCGATATGAAGAAAAAGAACAATTCCATCAACTGGGAAGCTTTCTCTGAAAATGTTGAAAAAGTTCTGGGAGAAGACTTCTGGAATGATATGCACCATGTCATTCCCAAACGCGGACCATCGTATGATTTATTTGAAACAAAGGATCAGGGCGTCATTGTCGTTGAACTCCCCGGGTTCAGTAAAAATGATCCACTCCATCTTTCCCAGCAAGGGACACACCTCATAATTCAAGGCGAAATCACCCCTCATTATCCAGTACCTGTAGAAGAGCTCCATCACAATGAACGAATGAAAGGAAAATTCAAAAGAGTCATTCCAATCCCTTTCCATTTTGCATTTGAGGATGTTGTCACTTCCTATAAAGAGGGCCTGTTGGTTATTACTATTTTCAAACGTCCGCACCGTCAGGAGATGAAGGTCATTTTTGAAGATCAATAGTGCAGAAAAATTTCTTTTTCATCGGTTTGTTTTTTCTGCAGACGGATCTCAATCCTGCCTTCCCGATATTGGGCGTAGACGTTTCTTCTGCTGGTTGCCGCCGGAAGTTTAATGGTCATCCGGCCGGCTTCCACGCCCTCCACATACAAATATCCGCTGCCGACGCTCAGTCTGATCATATCCGGATCCACCGGGTGACTGAGGGCTACTGTAACCACAACTTCATTCATCAGTTCCACAACTTTAACCTGATCCAGCTCCTGTTCTTTCTTCAGGTGTGGTTCATGATGAAAAGGAGTGGAAGACAAGGCTTCCTTCATCGACTGCTGGAGAAAGTCATTCATTTTATCGCCATTCATCCAGTTGGGAACGGGACCGTTCCAGCCGCCATCTTCACCACCAACCGGATTGAACCATTTCATAAAGTCCATCATGCTTATCTTTCCCTTTCATACATTAGTCATAGGAGGTGATTTCATGAGCCGCATCCATTTTGGTCAGCTGTCGATCCACCAGGTTTCCAAATCCTCAGGAGTTTTTTCAGGTGCGAATTTCCAGTCCGGCTTCAAGGCACACGCCCGTGTGTATGAAGGGAATGGAAAAGTCGTCGGGCATCGCAACTCCCTCCTCCATAATAAACACTTAATAATGAAACGCCCTTCTGCCGATGGGGATTAACCGCTATGTTTTTTTCACGAAAGCGGCGGGATTCCACTAAAAAAACAGACGACTTGGAAAAACAGATTGAAGAATTAAAAGCAGCTCTGCAGCAGGTCAAAGGACGTCCGATTGAATACCACATCCATATTGACCATGTAACAATCAAAGAACCTTCACTGGAACAACTGACCTTTCAGCTTGATCAACTCGATATTGAAGAACTGAGCGGTGCATTGAACATGGGGAATAACTTCGGGGTCCACGTAAAACCCAAGGCCTCTCCCGCCCCAAAGCTCAGACAAACCAATGACGGATTGAAATTCACCTTCCCTTCCAAGGAGGAGTAGGATGGCTTATTTATCACCGAATTTTTTCATCGGAAGTATCCGGGTCGGAACTATAGAAAATGCTTCCTGCTTAAACATGGGGAATAACGTACCTACAGGTTTTGAAGGGCATCAGAAACTCAACCAAGGGTTCGGAACCATTCACGGGGACGGAAATACACTGGAAGAACTAAGATCCATCCTCAGCGACTCGGCGCTGCTTGATTTCATGTCCAAACAAGAAGACACGGAACTGCCGGAATGGATTCAAAAAATGATGGAAGAAAAAATGAGAGAGGCTCAGGAAGCTGAATAGTTCCCGGGCTTCTCTTTTTTCTTATGATCTGAACTGTAACTGGTGACAGGCATATCGATCAGATCATTGTCATACACCACATTGATGTTGCACGAAAGAATGTTGCCGTCTCCGATCACGCTGCCGAGCGCTGCATTTAGTTTTTCATGACTGCTCCAGTTTGACTGGGTATTGGGTCCAACGAAGATGCCCGAGTTCTCAACAATCTGATTGACGTAAATAGAATCGAAGCGAATGTCGATATGCGTCCCTCCTACACTTGAACGTTCGGTTGAGGGTTATTCACTGTAGGGTTATTAATCGGAGTATCTGTGAAGTCATTATCAAAAATCGTATTCACATTATTGGTAGCAATGAAAAATCCGACAGGAATACCAGCTGCGTTATTGTTCTTGCCCTGCCACGACCAGTCCGGCTGGTTATTCTGACCAGTGGATATCAGGCCATTCTCGCTTAGTGAATTGACAGCAATCTGATTAAAGACGACGGATACAGGCATTTCTATTCACCTCACCTTTTCTAAACTATCCTATTCCCCAGTCACCGGAATGTGTCACTCCCTGAAGTCATCGGTCTCCATGTTATAACAATCGAAACATAAGGGTATAGAAACGTGAACGTCCTGCTTGAAGATTACATCCTCTTCCAACAGTTCCTGCTTGCAGCTCCAGCAAAGGGAACGAAATCCATTCAGGGTTTTCAAAGTATGTTCAACCGTTGTCACCTGGGTCACTCCTTTCTGTTCGGTTGTAGTATAGGGGATTTTTCCAACGGTGACGAATGCCCATTCATCATCATTCAAAGAAGCTCCCGCTTACTTTTTTTCGTTTGGGTTATCGTTTTTTCATTTTTGGAAGGATTTTGGAGTGTAAAACGCAAAAGTGTTTATATAAAAAGCTCTGTTAAAGTCTGTTGTTGATATTTCAAACGATTACTAAATCGTCTCCGTCTGGAATTAGGGGTCCGGTCCGTTGTTTACTCAGAGCATGGGATGGCAGGGAAAACCGTCCCTTTCGTAGTGGTTTAACGGACTTCGGTTATGTCCTTTCTAACTACCCTTCTTTGAAGAGGCGGCCTTGGGAATGGCGGGACTCCTGTGGGATAAAGGTACATCGTGAGACCCCGGAAGGTGCTGACTGAGGAGGCTCACGGTACACCACGGAAAGGGAGTCATTCCCAAGGCCGCCTCATACGAATCCCATGACAGAAAGGGGTGATCTGAGCTCACATGTTAATTAACAACACCAAGCAATAACAGAGCCATATAAAAAGAAAGGGGAATGAAATCATGACCACCATACCATTCGCTGTCCAGCTTTATACATTAAGGAACGAAACAGAGAAGGATTTTGAAGGGACGTTAAGGAAAGTAGCAGATTTAGGCTTCCAAGGCGTTGAGTTTGCCGGTTTCGGTGGACTCTCTCCTGAGAAAGTAAGAGCGCTTCTCGACGAGCTGGGACTAAAAGCAGCTTCCAGTCACGTTCCCCTTGAGGAACTGAGGGGCAATTTGACCCAAGTGATTGAAAACCATAAGATCATTGGAAGTCCTTACATCGTGTGTCCTTACATCGAGGACAGGGAGCCCGGGGATTACGAGGCACTGATTGAGGATTTGAAAAACATCGGGGCTGTCTGCCGTGATCATGGCCTTACATTGTGCTACCATAATCACGATTTTGAATTGACTCCGCTTCCCGATGGAGCCGTTCCTTTGGAAAAAATCTTTCAGGAAACCGGTCAAGAGGACGTACAGGCGGAATTTGATATCTACTGGATTCAAAAGGCCGGTGGGGATCCCGCAGCCTGGATCGACCGTTACCAGGGGCGCACACCGCTCATCCACTTAAAAGATATGACACTGGATGAGGAGCAGTTTTTTGCGGAACTGGGAACAGGAGGCGTCGATCTGGATACCATTTTCACCCTTGGAGAGAAAAACGGTGTGAAATGGTGGGTGGTGGAGCAGGATGAAAGCCGCCGGACCCCGATGGAAAGTCTTGAGATCAGCATGTCCTACGTCAAAAATAAATTCCCATCTTTACTAACAAACTGAATGTTACCAGAAAAAAACCTGACTGAGCGCATCCAGTCAGGTTTTTATTTATTCTGATGAATTCTCCATTTGTTAAATTCTAAAAATTCACGGAACTGCTCTTTGGATATCCCTGAATTCATGGCTTCCTGGACAAGTGTCATCCAGTCCTGATCCAGTGTTTCATCCATCGGCTCTGATTCGCCGTGAAGGAGAAAATTAATGGAAACATCAAGCTCCTGTGAAATTTTTGTCAGGAATTGTATCGATGGATTCGTCTGGATGTTCCGCTCGATCGAGCTCAAATAAGACTTTGCGACCCCTGCTCTATCCGCCAGTTCTGACAGCGACATATGTCGGTCTTTACGTATTTTCTGTATGCGTTCACCGATCATATTTTCACCTTCTTTCTATGTACTACGAGTATAGCATACTTACGTTCTTCGTTCTATTTAAAGCACGTTTTTGCTTTGAAACGTGTCGAAAGTAGTAAGCCGCATTCCCCCACTTTTTCATTCTACCTATTATTATCGGCTTCGACAAAAAATTCTTTAATTTTTTGTTCTTCATCATATCAGGAATTGATACCACCGAAAACAGAAATACTATAAACAAATCAAAAAAAAGGTGATTTGCATGCATGATATTGTAGAAGAGTTTGAAATAACCTTCAATCAAATCCACCAGCACCTGAAGGAACTGAACGGATATCCTAAAAACGACAATTTCGTAGAGCTGCTTCAGCATTCCAAACTGAAGCACAGTGTCGTCCGTGTTCATTTTGACCAGCTTAAACAATATGCCAAATTAAGAAACGCCATTGTCCATGAACGGATCAGCGGGGATTATTATATCGCCACGCCGCATGAAGATGTCGTCCATCATTTGAAGAGCATCCAAAAGATTCTTGAGCAGCCGCCTGAAGCTCTGACCTTCGCTACGCGTCCTGTCCTGTTCTTTAAGACGAGCACGAATCTGCTTCATATTATGGAGGCATTCAGCAAGCACGGCATATCCCAGTTTCCCATCTATGATGACAGCCATCACTTTGCCGGACTCCTGACTAATGACGGCATTGTCCGTTTCCTTGCACAGACGACTGAAAACGGAGGTAATCCCGCCCTTCACGTACAGGCCTCCGATGTTCTTGGCTATGAGAAACATGCCAATGTTCAATTTCTCTCCGCGACCGCCTCAGTATTCGACTTGGAGGAAAGGTTTGAGAAGAGCCTGAATGAAGATAAGAAACTGAAAGCGGTCATTCTTACGAAAACAGGACAATCGGATGACCTTCCTATGGGAATCGTTACAACATGGGATTTGATTAAAGTCGATAGGAGGGAACAGGATATTTCGTAATTCGGAATTTTTAACTTATTAAAGATTGAATCCATGTATTCAGGAGTATATGATGGACTTAACTGACCATATAAGAAAGAGGTGGCCGACGTTGCACGAAAGAAGACAAGAACCTTTCAGATATCCATTCCAATCACCTCTCCCTGGTTTTTATAACAAGAAATTCAGCCCACAGGTATCGGGGCCGCTTGAGGTCAATGATATCAGTCTGAACGGCATGCGCTTTACCTCCTCCCCGGAGCCTCATTTGTCGATGAGAGATGAAGTGATGATCTCGTTTATGATGGACGGGGAAACCTTCACCTTTGAAGGCCGGATCATCTGGCTGAAAACCAATGAAGAGAAAACAACGTGTGGTTTACATGTCTTTGATTACCCGGGCCGTTTGAAGAATAAAATTCAAGAGCTTGGAGATTCCCTCTCAGAACATCAAAAGACTCAAATAGAATCGAAGTCTCCTTAACATGAAGATTTGTTTAAATTCTCCTTTTTCCATCGTCCCTTTCAAGAATTCCGGAAGATCCGGGGGCTACGCACATGTAGCAGCAGGTGTGGATGAAAACGTCCCGCTTTCCTGTCGTGGAACCAGGACCTTTCCTCGGTCAGGACCTTCATAATCCCGCCTCGTATCTTCTACTGTGGAAGTTCAACGTTTCCACCACCCTTTACGTAAAGTGCTCGTACTATTCTTTTCACTTGAATTGAGGCTGTTGTCATAGAATGAAAAAGGGTCTTCCCTGCGTGGGGAAGACCCTTTTCGTTTATTCTTTCGCCGATCGTTTTCGGAAGAATCCTGTAATTTTTGCTGACAGGTCATCAAAATACGTATAGACAACCGGAATCAAGACTAATGTGAAGAAACTGGAGACGGTAAGTCCGAATATAATGGTGACGGCCAGTGGCTGCTGGGCTTCAGCTCCACGTCCGATACCGATGGCCAGAGGGACCATGCCTAGAACCGTTGTCAGCGTCGTCATTAAAATTGGACGCAGACGGCTTGGTCCAGCCTCCAGAATGGCTTCATACCTGTCGTAGGATTTTCTGCGAAGTATATTTATATAATCCACTAAAACAATGGCGTTGTTCACGACAATCCCCGCCAGCATGATTATCCCGACAAAGGCCGGCAGACTGAATGGAAGTCCTGTAATGAACAACCCACCACTGATCCCGATAATGGTAGCAGGGAGTGAGAACATAATGATGAATGGGAACAAGAAGTTCTCAAACTGCACAGCCATGACCGCATAAACGAGAAACACAGAGAATAGCAGCGCCAGGGATAAATCACCGAAAGCTTCCTGCATATCCTGCGCCTGGCCGCCAATCGTGTAGGAGTATCCATCCGGGAAATTCAAGGAATCCAATTCTGCCCGGACTTCCTCGGTCGCTGTTCCCAGATCAACATCTGAGATTTCCGCTTCCACGTTTACCTGGGGCTGCTGATTTTCTCTCAACAGCGAGACTGGCCCCTGAACCTGGTCCAACTCGGCAATCGTCGCAAGCGGAACCAAGGCTCCGTTCGGTGTTTGGACCGACATCCCCTCCAAGTCCGCAATCGTCTGCCGCTCCTCCTCTGGAAGCAGGAAGCGTACGTCTTTTTCATCCTTACCATCCCGGTACCGGGTAGCAATCTGTCCATTGAATCCAAGCTGGACCTGGCTGATCACCTGCTGCTCGGTCAGCCCATATTGAGACGCCTTCGCCTCATCGACGGTAATATTCATCTGCGGGCGGCCTTCATCCGTAGATGAAGCGGCGTTTTGAACACCGTCCACTTCATTCATCAAGTAGGTGACCTGCCCGCCAAGTTCATCAAGCACTTCATATTCAGGACCGTTCAACTGCACTTGAAGAGGGGCTCCTGTCCCCAGTCCTGCATCCAGTTCACTGACTTCAATTTCAGCTCCCGGAATATCAGACACAGCTTCGTCCATTTCCTTCATCACCGTCTGGGTCGTTTTCTCTCGTTGATCAGGTTCGACCAGTTGAATGGTGTAGGAAGCAAAGTCGGAGGTACTTGCGCCGAAGCCGCCCATATTACCTCCTCCGATAGACAGGTAACGGACATCCACGAGATCTTCGAAAGTATCCAGCTGCTCGTCCACCTGAGCGGTCACAGACTCTGTTTCATCCAGCGACGTCCCCGCCGGCATGTTGACCCTTATTTCGATCTGACCCTGGTCGGAAGGAGGGATAAATTCCGTGCCGATCAGAGGAACCAGAGCAGCACTTCCGACGATCAGAGCTCCTGTAATTGCGATCGTCGTTTTCCGAAACTTCAGTACCCAGCGCAGCATCGACCGGTACCCATCGTTCACTTTATCGAGGAATCGATCGAACCAATACCGTCGCCCGCTTTCTTTCAAGGACTTTGTTAACAGCTTCGAGGACAGCATCGGAATTAACGTGACCGACACAGCCAGCGATGCAATCAGAGCAAACATGATTGTCAGCGCAAGCGGAGTAAAGAGTTCCGAGGCAATCCCTTCAACAAAAATGATCGGTAGAAAGACAACGAGCGTTGTCGTAGCTGAAGCAACAACAGCGGGAGCAAGCTCTGAAGCTCCCTGTTTAGCTGCTTCCACCATCGAGTACCCCCGCTGACGGTAGCTTACGATATTCTCCAAAATAACAATAGAACTGTCCACCATCATACCGATCCCAAGAGCCAGTCCTCCCATCGTCAGCACGTTCAGCGTCTCTCCTGTGAAGTACATTAATGTGAAGGTCGAAATGATGGCGATCGGAATGGACAGACCAATGACAAGCGTCGCCCGGATACTTTTCAAAAATAGCAGCAGGACGAGCACGGAGAAGATTCCTCCGAGGATGATGTTCAATACGACACTGTTAATGGATATTTTAATAAACTCCGATGTATCCAGAACGATATTCGTTCCGACTTCCTCTGGAAGGTCACCCTGCACTTCATCAAGGGCTTCCCTGACGTTGTCCGCCGTTTCCACTGTGTTGGCTTCCGATTTTTTCAAAATGGAAAGAACGACCGATGAATCACCGTTTACTTTACTCACCGTATCAGAGTTCGTCAGTGTTTCACTGACATCTGCGATTTGATCAAGGGTAACCTGGGCACCTGTCTGTGATTGAATTCTCGTATTCTTCACGTCGTCAATCGAGCTGAACTCACCGTCCACCCTGATCTGAAGGTCTTTCTGCCCTTTTTCGATTGTTCCGGCAGAGGCGGATTGGTTGGAGGCATTGAGCGCCTGGATGACCGTTTGTGAATCGAGTCCATACTGGGTCATCTGCGCACGGTCGACAAGCACCTGGATTTCACTCACCTGACCGCCTTCAATACTGACGGAAGCGACCCCTTCCTGCCTTTCCAGAAACGGAACAATCCGGTTTTCCGCTACCTGCTGTAATTCATCCGGTGTATCTCCCGAAAGGCCGATGGTCATAATCGGAAGCTGCTGTGGATCAAATCGCAGCACACTTGGATCCGAGGCTCCTTCAGGAAGGACCCCGGTGATTTGATCCACATTTTCTCTTACCTGTAGAAGCGTGCTGTCCAGATTGACTCCTGTATTAAACTGAAGAAGGACAAGAGACGCTCCAGCCTGTGATTGAGACTGAAGCACCTCCAATCCTTCAATACTGCTGACAGACGATTCCACCGGCCGGCTGACCAGCTTCTCCACCTCCTGCGGGGCCGCTCCTTCGTATGAAGTAGATACGACCGCAATCGGAAGCTCAATTTCAGGATATAAGTCGATGGTTAAACTTCTTAATGAAACGAATCCAAGGCCTAAGATGGCGGCCACAATCATAATGACACCCACAGGTCTTTTGACGGATAAATTAACGAGCTTCATCAGAATCCTCCTTCATGATGGTCACCTGTGCACCATCTGAGAGGGTCAGCTGTCCTGTAGTAATAACCTCATCCTCTGCGGAAAGGTCACCAGAAACGGCAGAGAAATTACTCTGTGATTCGATCACTTCCACATCCACACGGACGGCCTTCTCTTCTTCTACTTTATATAAGAATGTCTCGTCATTTTGTTCAACAAGACCGTCTGTAGGAATAATCAACGTGTCCTCTACGACATTTTCGGGGAGCAGGAAGGAAGCCATCATCCCCGGCTTGATTTTCTCCTCGGCATTCTCGACCGTCGCTTCAACTGGATAAAGGCCGGTATCGTCGGGAACAGAAGAGATATAATCGATGACTGCCGCTGCTTCTTTTTCCAAAGCAGGAAGATCGACTTGCAGCTCCTGTCCCTTTTCAAAAAGATCCAGCTGTTCAGGAGTGATGGAAGCAGAAATAGTCATCGGGTTCAAACGAACAATTGTTGCAAAGGGCTGCTGGTTGGTCACCGTGTCCCCTTCTTCTGCACTCAGACTTGCGACTTCACCTGTCACAGGGGCTGTGATCGCCTCATTCGCTGCCTGTTCTTCAGCCTGGTTCAACTGCACATTCGCCTGTTCTACTTGAAGTTCCGCCTGGTCGACAGCCACCTTAGCCTGGTCGAGCTGCTGCTGCGCCTGATTCACTTGAGCTTCCGCCTGAGCAACGGCTGAAGAAGACTGTGACTTCTGTCCTTGTAGCTGCTGGTACTGAGCCTGAGCTTGATCAGCTCGACTCTGCGCCTGATTGTAGAGAGCTTCTGGGATGGTCCCTTCATCCACCAGTTTTTTCGTTTCATCGGCAATCTGCTGCGCCTGCTCATACTGCTGCTCTGCAGCCTCTGCCGCTTGAGCGGACTGGCTGGCTTCTGACTGAGAGGCCTGTTCTGCCAATTCCACCTGGTCTTCTGCGTTCTCAACGCCAAGCTGAGCTTGTTCTTCAGAAATCCTGGCATTCTCAAGCTGTTTTTCTGCCTGGCGGACAGCAATCTCCTGAAGTTCTACCTGATCCCCCACATTTCCACCGGGTCGAACGACGGCTATCGTCTCCCCTTTTTCCACACGGTCCCCTTTAGCGATATTCAAGGTGGCCACTTCCCCTGGTGTCTCGGGCATCACCGGGGAGGAATCAGGCGAGGCCGCGCGTCCTGTAATTTTCCGTTCAATAACGAAATCCTCGTTTTGAACACGATCCACCTTCACCGGAGTCACCCGTTCTTCTGTCTCTTCCGAGCTTTCCTCCTGCATACAAGCGGTTACAAAGAAAAGCAGTATAAGTAGTAGCAACAACCGTTTCATTAAAGACTTCCCTTCCGTAGTAAGACTCCGCGGTCCCATCATTTTCCTATCTATATTTTCCCTAATACCTTCCGCAAACATACGACAAAGTCCCACTGTTTTTGTGGGAGTGACCAAATAGTCACAATTATGAATTATGTTACTAAAGTGTGAAATGTATTGCAACTTGTAGTGTTTTAGCGAAAATGACAATATTGTGAAAGGCATCAGCACTTTTAGAGGGGGATTTGCCTTACACCGTAGTTATCCATATGTGATGCGGTTGGTCACGTTCCGCTTATCGGTGTATGGTTGCTGCAGGTGTCACCATCGAACGCTCCTCGTGACATCCGCGGTCGGAACGGCTCAATCCCCTCCTTCTAAGAAATCATAAAAAAAAGGCTGTCGAGAGTGTTCTCGACAGCCGGACACCTTCCTTTTCAGGAGGCTTTTTTTCATTGAAGCAGGTTGCCGAGCTGGGCAACCATAAGATCCAATTTTTTAATCTTAGGCAGGTCGTATTCAGGGAACCGTTCATCGAAATGGTTGAACATCGGTTCAAGAGCTTCATCCTGGATCAGCTCTTCATACGTTTTGAATGTATGCTGATACTGTCCAATATAACGTTTCATTTTCTTCTCAAATCCGGACAGGTGATAAGTAGAGGAGAAATCAAAGGCTTTCACGATATCACTGTCATAGGAAGGAAAGCTCGGATTGATGGTATGAAGCATGGAAGCCGCCAGAGGAAACTGCATCGTAGGGTTTCCCTTATGATTCTTCACTTCATATAAATCCCTGGTGATCTGGACGATATTCGGCCGTTCATATCCCCTTTGTTCTTCCATCAGTTTAAAATAGAAAATCTCGAATTCCTTCGTTAAGCTTGGATTATCGAGCCGGAAGAAATGGCGGAAGATGAATTGGTATAAGGTGTCGTCCGGCACATAAGTATCATGGAAGACGGTTTGAAGGTAGACATAAACATCCAGTTTTTCAAGCGGGATGTGGTTCACTACTTTTTCATAGTCTTCCAACAGCAGGTCTTTTAAGTCGTTCGCCGTTCTATACTTCATCATTAATCACCTCAATTCGCTTATTCCACACAACCCAAACGTGGAAACACGTATTTGTAAAGTCTGCATGAACGTTTATACTTCCATTTTACATAACACGCATGCTTTTTCCAAAGGTTTTCAACGATTGATAGACGGGTTCCTTATGTTTTCTCTTCATTTTGCTCCGGAGCCGCCGATGGTAATACGAAAGGAGGGATATTATGGATGCTGCCGCTTTATCGATGGTCCTTGGTCAGACTCAGCTCAAACAGCAGACTAATCTTGCATTAATGGACAAAGTGAAGGATGATGCCGAGGCGAAAGGGAGTCAGATGGTGGAGATGCTGAACCAGTCGGTTTCCCACCCCGATCTTGGTAATCGTGTAGATTTAAGAGGGTAAAGTTCAAGCAGGGAGAGAACTCTCCCTGCTTTTGGTTATTCGTTATTTTCTTCGTCTTCAGGAGCATTTTCGTCTGTCATGTCTTCCTGCTCCTTCTCTTCCTCTTTCATTTCTTCGTCCATATTTTCTTCTTCTTCCATGTTTTCTTCTTCCTGCATGTTTTCTTCTGTGTCGTTTTCCTCTTCCGCCGGCTCCTCTTCAGAAGCGCAGGCGCCGAGTAATGTGATGGCAAATAGAGCTGTCATAAGTTTAAGTAATAAGGATTTCATTTCATTTCCTCCTTTTCTCATCTTGAGTGTTAGTATGTCCAGCGGATGAACATCCATCCATCCTTCCTGCTTTTTTTCATAAAAAAAAGACCCGCATACAGACGGGTCTTTCAGCAGTTATTTCAAAGCGAACATAATTTCCGCTTCGCAGGCAAGCTCACCATCGACGGTGGCTTTCGCTTTCCCTTTACCTACAGGGCCTTTCAGACGAACAATTTCCACTTCCAGCTTCAAGCGGTCCCCTGGTTTGACCTGGCGTTTGAAACGGCATTTATCAATACCTGTGAAAAAAGCCAGTTTTCCCTGGTTTTCTTCTTTCTTCAACATCGCCACTGCCCCCATCTGGGCCAGGGCTTCAGTGATCAGAACACCCGGCATGACCGGGTAATCCGGAAAGTGCCCTTGAAAGAAGGGCTCGTTCATCGTTACGTTTTTATAGCCTACCGCACGCTCCCCCTCCACAAGCTCTTCCACCTGATCGATAAGAAGAAAGGGATAGCGGTGGGGAATGATTTCTTTAATTTGATTAATGTCCAACATGTTCAAAGCTCCTTTCCTGCGTTCTTTTCTAATTATAAGGGCAGGAGCTCTCTGGAACAAAATTTTTTCGGAAATTGTACGATTCTGCAGTCGGCAGGGTGCTTATGAACTTCTGGTCAATTCGGCGGTACGGGCGTTTGATTTCAGGGATTGTGAAGATTCTCCTGAATATCCGGTCTGGTGGATTTCCTCTACCGGGCTTGCCGGGCTCAGCCAGAACGTATACCACGAGCCTTCTTTAACGATTGGACTCAGATCGAAAAGATCAAATTTACAGTTCTGCGATACTTCCTGCAGTTCTTTTTTCGTTGGAAGGGCAAAAAGGTTGGAGTGAGCCACGAAAAAGCTGTTGAATGCGGAGGAAAAGGCTTCACCATGCTCGGTTTCATTGATCGGCGTAATGACCGATATCAGACCATCGGTGCGCACATACGAGTAGAGGTGGTCCAACAGCGGCGGCCGGTCATCCGGATGAATGTAATGAAAAATATTGTGGAGGAGAATCACATCCACGGTTTCATCCTCTGGAGTCCAGCTATTGATGTCGCCCACTTGAAAGGTGACATTCGAATAATCCCCCGACATTTCCCGTGCCTTATCAATGACCTTCTGGTTAATATCGACACCAATCATCTGTACATCTGGAAACTCAGCAGCCAGCTTCCTCAAATATCCTCCATGGCCACAGCCTAAGTCGACAATGGAACGGACCTGTTTTTCACGGATCATCTTCTTAATTTTCTTAATCGCAAAATGTTCAAGAAGGGCTGAAGTCTCAGCCACTACTCCTCCATGACGTTCATGATCGAATTCCGCCCGCTCCTGAGATGTGATGATATCGGGATACCTGAGCATCGTCGGGATATGCAGTTCCATCATTTCTTTCAGCAGGGCTTTGACACCTGGAGACGCATCATCCCCCATAAGAGCAGCACACCGCCGTTTGGAAGTTCTGAATCGGTTGTTCGGCCGTTTTTTCAAATGTTTGACGGCGACACCGACTTTCACCCAGGATGAGAGCAGGTCATAAGGATAGCCGGTTTTCTCGCTGATCGCTTCCACCGTCCTTGCCGTCCTGAACTCATCGAACAACCCGAGCTCCGCTCCAACATATGCATGCCAGCTCGGTAAAAAGGATTCATTATTCTTCATCCATTTTCTCGCCTGCATGGCTGTGACCCACTCATTCATTGTCATCTTCCTTTCTTTGATCTTTTCCAAGGATAATCCTCAGCTTCAGAAAACAAGAAGCGCTGCTGTTCCTGATCCGATACTTTCTTCTTTCTCACGGGCAGGACATTTCCCTGAATGCCCCTGTCAATGAAAGTGAAATCCCATTTCCCCAATCCTGATATGTTCAGCATTTGTTTGACATGAAGGTAGTCATCATCGAAAATCCGCTGAACGGCCTTCATCCGAAAACGTCTCCACCACTCGTATCTAAATGAATAGACGAGGGCGGACATATGACTGAGATTCAACAGGAATTCGACTCTCGGCTTTCGAACCTCTTCGTAATAATGCAGATGATCCGCGTAGGATTTCCCTTCCTCCCAGCACCACGCCAGAAGCTCACCAAGCACATCAGCATCCTGAACAGCCAGGTTCATTCCTTCTCCTGCCATCGGATGAACCGTGTGAGCGGCATCTCCTAAGATCGCCAGATTGCCTGAGTAGTATTTGTCAACGTGATACGTAAAGGGAATCATCAATTGGACCGTCTTCCAGTCTTGAATGGCCCTGACACCTTCAGCGAGTTCAGGCTCCAGTTCACTGTAAGCTTTGTACAGATGTTCAAGCCCCAGCTCTTTTATTTTTTTGTAGTCTCCGGCCTTGATCAGGAACACCGTTCTGACTTCGCGGTCAGGAAGTGGAAATAAGCCGAGGAAACAGCTGGAGGTCGTGATGATCTTCCCTTTTGTGAAACTTTCTGGCCGGGGGATGGTGACTGTGAGAAAGTGATGATTGTAGTCTTTCCGCTTCACTTCCACGTTCATGGCATCCCGTGTAGGAGAGCTCCTGCCTTCAGCTCCTATGTACACGCCGGCATGGATGTAGAGGATTTCCTTCTTCTGTTTGACTTTCGCCATCCCATTCTCAAACCCTAAGAAGCGGGCGCCCGGAAGGTAATGAAAATACTCTTCAAATTCCATTCCCTTATTGCGGAGAATTTCCTTCGTTTTTTCGTGAGGGACCATCAAGGAATGGTCATAGGTCGTCGCCACACGGCTGTAACTCAGCTCAGTCAGATTGATTTCCTCCGGGGGCTGCCCTTGCCGTCGATGAACTTCCTGAAACCGAAGTTCATCCAAAACATGGCCGTTCGCCTCTATTTCATCGAGCACCCCGAGGCGTTCCAGTATCGCCAGCGTCTTTGGCTGCAGAAGCTCTCCTTTATAGGCAGGAGATTCTTTTTTCAATTGTTCTGCGATAATGACGTGTACCCCTCTTGAAGCAAGCTTGGCAGCAAGAGCAAGTCCGCCGACACCGCCACCTGCGATAAACACTTCTGCTTTCACCTGTCACCCTCCCCGTTGTGATTCATGTCCGTATGGTTTTCTTTCCCTAATTCGGAACTTGAAAACCTTTCAAACGACAACGATATTCCAGAACATGGTAACAAAAGCCGAGCAATGAATCCGTTTCTTAACCGGTCGGGACATCTTTAATCGTCCATAACGCTGGAAGGAAAATAAAAAAAGAACGAGCTGCGGGCCCGTTCTTTTTTACTGAAAGAAAGCATAGAAATTAGAGTACAAGCTTTCATTTATTCGGTTTTCATTACAATATCCAGGATGTGCTTCCATGTATCCAGCTTAAGAGCATCCATAGGGTTTCCATCACCAAGAACGCCGTAACCGACCATTAATCCAATGATCAAAGCGGCCGCACTGAACAGCACAACAAGAATAATACGCAGCCAGATCGGCAGAATACGCCGGCGCCCCTGGAGATTTTTTTCTTTCTTATCTGCTTGAGCTCCTGCTTTTTTATCCGTTTCTCTGCGCTTGTTTTCTTTCTCTTGTTTCTTATTCAGTTTTTTACCTTTTGATTTCGGATCTGTCGCCATGGTCGTTCTACCCCTTACGTTTATGATCTCAGCTGGTTTACCAGTCCCATCATCTGGTCTCCTGTTGAAATAGACTGAGCATTCAATTGATAGGCTCTTTGAGCTGTCATCATTTCCGTCATTTGAGCACCGATATCCACGTTGGATTGCTCCAATGCTCCTCCTTGAAGCTTGATATTTCCTGCTTCAAGCTCCTCGATCAGTCCGGCTTCCCCGCTTCCTTCCGGGATTCGGAACCGGCTTCCACCTGCGGCCTCCAGTAAGTGAGGGCGGGACGCTTCCACAACCTGGAGCTTCCCTTCCACTTCCTGGGTGCCGTTTCGCTGTAAAAGCAGCGATCCATCATCAGCGATGGATATTCCGTCAAAAGTATCTTCGATCATGATCGGATTACCATCTTCACCGAGGACCGCATGCCCATCAGCGTTTGTAAGCGTCACTTGATTGTTACCCAAAGGGTTCAAATAAAAGTGACCAGATCTTGTAAACTGGGTTTCTGAGCCGCCACTCTGATCAGAGACATTGAGGACAAACAGCTGATTTTCCTCCAGCAGGGCAGCATCCAGGGCTCTGTCTGTCTCCTTCAGGCTTCCCCGGCTGATATCCACGCGCGTACTTCCCAGTTTAGCACCTGTCCCGACCCGGATGCCATCAGGAGTCAAACGCCCTGCTTCGGCTTGTCCATTGGATTGATTGTTCAACTGCTGAACGAGGAGGGAGGAAAAATCCGCTCCGGTACTTTTGTATCCTGTCGTCTGGCTGTTCGCCATATTGTTTCCGATGATATCCAGTTTCTGCTGCAGCTGCCCCATCGTTGCAGCTGACTGAATCATGGACCGATTAATCATGTTGATTCTCTCCCTCAGCGGATGCGGCCGATTTCAGATACGGCCTGCTGCATACTTTGATCATAAGCTTTCAGGACACGCTGGTTCATTTCAAACGAACGATAGGTGTTCATCATTTCTGTCATCGTCTGATTCATATCTACGTTCGACCGTTCAATGTAGTTCTGGTGAACGGAAAAATTCACACCTTCGTTTTCCAGAGCGTTCCCTAAAGGCTGGGCATTTTCTCCAGGAACGTAAAGGTCGCTGCCTTCAGGGACAAGCCCATTGGCATCTGGTGTATAAGAAACGGCCAGCTGAGTGCTGCCATTGTCTGTCGTGAGCATACCGGTTTTGGACACAAGAAACGCTTGTCCTCCCGTATTGATTGGATTTCCGCTTTCATCAAGAAGTCTGTACCCTGTATTCGTGGTCAGAAATCCTTCCCCATCCACCGTAAAGCTTCCATTCTTCGTGTAACGGGCTTCACCATCGCTGTTCTCCACTTGAAAAAGAACAGCACCGTTTTCATCAGGCAGCTCATCTGCGACAAGTGCCATATCTGTAGAGACTCCGGTTTCTTTTAGAGCCCCCTGGGAAAAGTCAGGCGTTGTCTCCTGAAGGTATACACCTGTATGAAGGGATCCCACCTCACCTTGATCCGGAACGACAGGAGCCGTTGACGTCGGCAGTGTTTTCGATCCCATCTGCTGCAAAAGCAGCTCGGGAAAAGCCCGTAAACTTCCCTGGGTCTGTTTATAACCCGGCGTTTCTACGTTAGATATGTTATTCGATAACATTTCCTGCATCCGCTGGTTGGCCATCATTCCTGATGCAGCGGTATAAAAACCTCTTAACAACGTCCGTTCACTCCTCCCGGATATCTCAGCCTTTTATAACTTTGTAGAGATACGCTTGTCTATATTTTCAAGCATAATTCCCGTTCCTGTAGCCACACAGTCCATCGGGGACTCGGCTACAAGAACAGGAACCTTCAATTCTTCTGCAAGGAGCTGATCAATACCATGAAGGAGGGCTCCGCCGCCGGTCATGATGATCCCTCGGTCAATAATGTCTGCGGATAATTCAGGTGGTGTGCGTTCAAGCACCTGCTTCGCAGCCTGAACAATCATCTGGACAGATTCACGAAGTGATTTTTCAATTTCTTCGGAATTGACCGTAATGGTTCTTGGAAGTCCGGAAACCATATCGCGTCCGCGGATTTCGATTTCCTCGCTTCTGGAACCCGGGAACACAGTGGCTACACTGATTTTAATATCTTCAGCCGTCCGTTCACCAATCAACAGTTTGTATTCCTTCTTAATATACTGAAGGATTTCATGGTCGAATTTATCACCGGCCATCTTGATGGAGGAAGCCGTTACAATATCCCCCATGGAAAGCACCGCAACATCCGTTGTACCGCCACCGATATCAACGACCATATTACCGCTCGGCTGGAAGATATCCATGCCGGCACCAATCGCCGCTACTTTAGGCTCTTCCTCAAGATATACTTTCTTTCCGCCGGATTTTTCCGCTGCTTCCTTGATGGCTTTCTGCTCCACTTTCGTAATGTTCGTCGGGCAGCAGATCAACATCCTTGGCTTCGAAAGGAAACCTTTCACATTCGTTTTTTGTATAAAATGCTTCAGCATCGCTTCTGTCACATCGAAATCAGCAATCACGCCATCTTTAAGAGGACGGATCGCTTCAATGTTCCCCGGTGTCCGTCCGACCATCCGTCGTGCTTCTTCTCCAACTTCCAATACCTTGCCTGTATTCCGGTCCATTGCAACGACCGATGGCTCATTCAAAACGATACCTTTACCTTTTACGTGGATAAGTACATTGGCTGTACCCAGGTCTATACCTATATCTCTCGCAAACATGTCCTGTAGATCCTCCCTATTGTAAAAACATCATTACCTCACCACAAAACACATAACGGATGGCCGTTATCCGTTATGCTGTCAGGCAATGCCATACAAATACTCGATAACTTATGTTTTCCCTATTTGAGTCAGTCTATTTTGTTGAAATGATCACACATCTAATTCTATATTCTATCACAAAATTACGACATTCGTCTCATGGGAGTTGAAAAAAGTTACCAAGTGTCGAGGGATTTTGACAATGGGAGGGACTGCTCACAATTGAGGCTGAACCGGCTGCTCTTCAATGATCTGCGTTTTATACTTACGCCTTGTTGCTTCCCCGCCACGGAGATGTCTGATTTCCTTATGATGATCCAGGATTTTTTTGACTTCCTTGGCCAGCTCCGGATTGACCTCAGGGAGCCGCTCCGTTAAATCCTTATGAACCGTACTTTTTGAAACGCCAAACTCTTTGGCGATCACTCTCACCGTTTTTTTCGTTTCAATAATGTGCTCTCCAATCTTGATGGTCCTCTCTTTGATGTAATCATGCACTCCACTCGCCTCCTGTGATTGACTATCCAAGGAGATGGGGCGTTTAGGAAAGCGTCCGTTATAACATGAGGGGGCACTTGCTTCTGGATGTCTATTCATGGTGTTTCACCCTGGATGTTACCGAGTGCTCGGTTAACTCATTGTATTAATAAAACCGCCTCGATATGCCTTCGCATGCGCATGATGTTCGGATTTCTTAATTTTATGCCCGAAAAAATAAAAAAATAAGGCTGACAAGAATGTTCTTGTCAGCCTTATCTGCTATGCCTGTGTTGTAGAGATGGAAGATGCGCTTTCTTCATCAGGCGCTTGTTCTCCGCCTTCTGTTTCTGCCGGGTCTTCCTCATTATTCATTTGTTCATCCGATGGCTCCCCGTTTTCTTCTTCAGGGGTGTCGGAAGGAGTTCCTTCTTCTGTCTGCTCAGCTTCAGCGGGCTCTTTTTCTGCACTTTCCACAATCTGGCTGACCGGCTGACCGAAGAATGCCTCCGGGTTCACTGGCTGACCGTCATTACGGACTTCGAAATGCACATGCACACCGCTTGCCTGTCCGAAGGAATTACGTCCTGCTGATCCAATGACATCTCCTTGAGCGATATCAGATCCAGCCAGTACATCGACACTTTCTAAACTAGCATACACGGTAGAGAGATTCTCATCGTGCTGAACTTCAATAACATTGCCGTACAGCGGATCTTCTTTCACTTCGGTCACTGTTCCTGATAGAGCAGCCGTTACTTCAAAGGCTTCTCCATCTTCTCTTGTAATATCTACGCCTTCACTTTGGTAGTATTTATTGTTGTATAGGACCAGTGCACTTTCTTGATCTTGCTCAGAAGCTTCGTAGTCGTAGAATTTTGTTACGATGGAAGCTGTCTTTTCGTCAGCCACAGGCATCTGCAGATTTTCCTGGTGGTCCATAACGGGTACAGACTCTCCATCTTCATTGACAAGGAATTCATCCTGACTCTGCGATTTCTGCTGGTCAGCAATCTGGTTTTCTACGTCATTGGCACTCTGTTGATACCAGAATACGCCTACAAGGACTAAAGCAGCTACGGACAAATACAAAGCTGGATACAACCACTTCTTGCGCATCAAGCGTTTGAACTTTAATTTAGTCACGCTTTTTTTACCTTCATCTTTCATGTTCATCACCTCAAAAACCATTCTGAACAGATCTTGTCCAATCTATACATCGGTGATGAAAAATTTTACAGATGAAGGCAAAACCACCATGGTGATGATTTACTGTATAGGACGATCCATGAATATCTGATTTCGAGAATGGGATGTATATGAGGGGCGTTTGGGGAGGGGTCGCTTTCCGCGGGCGTTCGGTGAGCTTCCTCGGACGTTCCGTCCTGTGGGATCTCACCTTGAACGCTGCTCCCACAGGAGTCTCCCCCTCCCCCTACGCCCCCTTGCCATATAAAGTTCTCGAAATCACTTCGAAACCCACTTCTATCATCATTACAAAATGAATAAGAGACCTATACTTCATTTTTCTTCAACCAGGAGGTAAAAGGAGATAATTCCTTAGTTTAAAAAGAAAAAAAGCCGGGGAACCGGCTTTTTCTTCGTGCTTATTCAGCTGCTGAGCTGAGGAGGGCTGTCTGGGTGCTTAAGGGGCTGATTTCAGTGTCCTGATAATAATGGTGGATGATGTCTTTATAATTCTTCCCTGTTTTCGCCATACCGTTGGCTCCGTACTGACTCATCCCCACACCGTGACCGTACCCTTTGGTTGTAAAAATGACATGATCACCTTTTTGTTCAATTGTGAAATCACTCGAGGACAAACCGAATTTCTCCCGGATTTCCCTTCCTGAGAAAGTCTGGCTGCCGAAATGAACTTCATCCACCCGATTGCCTTCTGTTTTGGTCATCGTGGACGTCTGAATCGATCCATTCATGGCTATGCCGAGCGTCTGCTCTAATTCCGCTGTGGAAACAATTTTCTGATCAGCGAATTTCGGAGAATCTTCATCCCACGGACTTTCTACGCTCTGCAGGTATGGGATGTCGTGCTCCCAGTAATCCCCTGCGTTTTCCGTGTAGCCATTACTCGTGGAAAAAAAAGAAGCCGTAATCGGTTTGTGATCATAGGTGATGATTTCTCCCTGAGTGGCTTTTACCGCCTGTTCAATCTTTTCCATGTTGCTGTTAAACGCATCCTGCCACTGGCCTCTGAGCTCATCCTCATTTTTATACACCTGATGGGTAACCGTGTCTGACACATCGGCTGCTTCTGACACCTGAGCTCCTTCAATCATATGGCGGGTGATGTACGTCCTTGCTGCCAGTGCTTGAGCCTTTAAGGCTTCCAATTCAAAGTTGACCGGCATTTCTGAAGCCACCACCCTCGCTACATATGTCTCCAAAGGGACTTCTTCCACCTGGTCTGTCTGAGAACGCAGAACCTTCACAAGGAATGGGGACTCCTCCTCTCCCTGTTTCTCCTGCGGTTCTGCTTCTTCCACCTCTGATGTATCGGCAGGACTCGTGAAGGGGATAACGATTAAAGTCGGTAGGACAAGTATGGTGATCATTAAGCCGAGAACAACCATCAGACCTGTTCGATTGTTTTTTTTCATCCGCACCCTCCTGGCTGTATACATAGTAAAATCCTCTACTAAAAATGTATCCAGAAATGGAAGATGATAGAACAAAAAATGCCTGCCTATTTCAAATATATTGAAACAGGCAGGCTGTAAAAATGTATATTATAAGGTCGATACAGATTCACTTGGTTCGTGCTCTTCGCTGTAGGCATCTTCTTCTTTCACTCGTTCGATGTCAGCGCCGAGTTGAGCTAATTTTTCTGCGAAGTCTACATATCCACGGTCCAGGTGCTTAAGCTCTGTCACTCTTGTGTATCCTTCAGAAACAAGACCCGCAAGAATCAAGGCTGCACCTGCACGCAGGTCTGTCGCAGCTACTTCTGCGCCCTGCAGTGAGGATGGTCCTTCAATGATTACACTGCGTCCTTCGATTTTGATACTTGCGTTCATGCGGCGGAATTCCTCCACGTGCATAAAACGGTTCTCAAAAACAGTTTCTGTAATGACACTCGTGCCAGTAGCATTCAGCATTAAAGCCATCATTTGAGACTGCATATCTGTCGGGAATCCAGGGTGCGGCATCGTCTTGATATCCGTCGCTTTCAAAATATCAGGGCCGATAACACGCAGACCTTCATCCTCTTCTTCGATGATTACACCCATTTCCTCCATCTTAGCGACAAGGGATCTCAGGTGTTCATGCATAGCACCTTGTACAAGAACGTTTCCGCCGGTAATAGCTGCAGCTACCATAAAGGTTCCTGCTTCGATACGGTCCGGAATAATGGTGTGTTCGGCTCCGTAAAGCTTTTCCACACCTTCGATACGGATGGTTTCCGTACCTGCGCCTACAATGTGGGCGCCCATTTTGTTCAAGTAGTTGGCAAGGTCAACGATTTCAGGTTCTTTGGCACAGTTTTCCAAAGTAGTCGTTCCTTCTGCAAGAGCTGCCGCCATCATGACGTTTTCTGTCGCCCCTACACTTGGAACATCAAAATAGATTTTTGCACCTTTGAGACGGCCTTTTACTTCCGCTTCGACATACCCGTTTCCTACAGTAACATCAGCTCCCATGGCTTCAAAGCCTTTCAGGTGCTGGTCGATAGGGCGTGATCCGATAGCACAGCCGCCAGGCATGGCTACCTTAGCATGGCCATAGCGGGCCAAAAGTGGTCCCAGTACAAGAACAGAAGCACGCATTTTCCTTACATATTCGATTGGAGCTTCTGTCAGCAGCTCACCTGAGGCGTCTACCGTGACAGTGTTGCCCACCATATTGACATCTGCGTTCATATGTCGAATCACTTCGTTGATCGTATATACATCAGCTAGAGTAGGTACTTCGTGTAGTACGCTCTTTCCTTCACTTGCGATAATACTTGCTGCGATGACAGGCAGTACGGCATTCTTAGCACCTTCAGCTTTGACGGTACCATTCAGCTGCCTCCCACCACGGACGATGATTTTTTCCAAGGTTCATTCTCCTCCGCGTCCATATTCACTATTATTAATATTCAGCAGTAATAATGGGTGTGCCAATAGTGATGTTTGTCTCCCCGCCCAAAGTTCTTGTAGCGAATTGAACATTCATTGATTGTTTACCTGAGGGTATTGACTGAGCCCATTTGTCTGTCCAGCCGGATCTGCTCGTCCAGCCATTCTCGTCGATTTCATCTATTGTTGCTACGTCTAAAGTTTCTTTGAATTTTTTATACACTAAAACATCGTCTATAATACCATTGCTTACGGCCTTTAGACAAGAGAAAATTGTAGCAGATTTAGAGAAATATCGACTTTTTACATCTTCCACACTAAGGAACAAGTCCTGTGTCAGAGAGGATGTTCCCTCTCCCTGAATAGAATAAACCAATTCTGCCTTGTTCTTCATATTTCTGGGAGAAATCATACTATATGTTTCGACGATCTTTTTATTTTTGTGACGGTTTGTGACAATCCATTTTTCCGCCTGTGCCGTTTCCTCATGGGAAACCTCCTGATGCTGCCCCTGCTCTAAAATCCTTTCCATGATTTCTCCGGATTGTTCTGCGGGAACCTTCCGTTTCATCATCATGGTCCATTCTTCTACGTTGAGCTGCTTATCCTCAGCAAATGACGCAAACATTATCAGCGGTTCCTGCTCCTGTGTCATTTCCTGTGGATAAGCACCTGTTCCTACAATGGCAGCTGCCAGCACACCGGCCAAAATATTCTTCCACATGTTTATGCCTCCCCAAGCATCGTCTTACTTTCAGTTTGACCAGGGACAGGCACAATCATACGATACAATTCCTAACAGCATTAGACATTAAAACAAGTACACAAGACTGTTTGACCACGACAGAAAGTCGAGGAAAAAATTACTGACAGTCGTTCCAAGGGCAATCGTGATTATAATAAGGAGAGCTCTTGCTTCAAAGACGCGGTTTTTTCGGAAGAACGCATCAAAGTTAACTGACTGCAGGGCTCGCCATGTAATAATGATGAATATCAAATGGGAGGTCATGCTCATCAGTGCTTCTTCGGCAAAATATTGTTCCATGTCTATTCACCCTCCTTCATCTACCAGTCCTTAAATCATACGGACATAACGACAAAAAAGCCGCAGCCATCGTATTTCCCGGGGAATATCGAAAATATCCCCTATATTCCATCATAGTTACAGGGAAATGACAACCCATCTGACTGTCTTAAGCTTTTCACAAAAAAACTGCTCTCATAATGAAAGCAGTTAAAAATTGTTTTCAATAACATCTAAACGATTAATGGCTCGCTTAAGGGCCATTTCAGCCCGTTGGAAATCAATGTCGGCCTGCTTATCCTGAAGGCGTCGTTCTGCACGTTCTTTAGCCATACGGGCACGATCGGCATCTATATCCGTTGGTTTTTCAGCAGACTGCGCAAGGATGGTCACTTTATCCGGACGCACTTCTAAAAAACCGCCGCTGACAGCAATTCGTTCAGATCTACCTTCGCCTTTTAGACGGACAGCACTGATGGTCAAAGGCGCCACCATTGGAATATGTCCCGGAAGGACTCCAAGTTCACCGCTCTCTGCCTTACAGCTTACCATTTCAAATGCATCTTCCAACACCGGGCCGTCAGGAGTGACTACACTCACCGTTAGTGTGCTCATACGTATTCCTCCTTGGCGATCTCATGAAAAGGTGTAAGATGCTCCATGGGGAGCACCTTAACCTTCAGAGTTGTTTATTGCATTTGTTTTGATTTCTCAACGACTTCTTCGATGCGTCCAACTAGTCGGAAGGCATCTTCAGGAATATCATCGTACTTACCGTCGAGGATTTCCTGGAAGCCTTTCACCGTTTCAGCAACAGGGACATAAGATCCCGGCTGTCCGGTGAACTGCTCGGCTACGTGGAAGTTCTGAGAAAGGAAGAACTGGACACGACGTGCACGGGACACGGTCTGTTTATCTTCATCAGAAAGCTCATCCATACCGAGGATGGCAATGATATCCTGAAGCTCTTTGTAACGCTGAAGCGTACGCTGAACTTCACGGGCTACATTGTAGTGCTCTTCTCCCACGATATCCGCATCAAGTGCGCGGGAAGTAGAAGCCAGCGGATCCACCGCCGGGTAGATTCCCTGCTCGGAAAGCTTACGCTCAAGGTTCGTCGTCGCATCAAGGTGTGCGAATGTTGTCGCAGGGGCCGGGTCTGTATAGTCATCGGCAGGAACATAAATAGCCTGGATGGACGTTACAGAACCTTTATCCGTTGATGTGATACGCTCCTGGAGCTGTCCCATTTCCGTTGCCAGCGTCGGCTGGTAACCTACGGCTGACGGCATACGTCCCAGAAGGGCAGACACTTCAAGACCACCCTGCGTGAAACGGAAGATGTTATCAATGAAGAACAGTACGTCCTGTCCCTGCTCGTCACGGAAGTACTCAGCCATTGTCAGTCCGGAAAGGGCTACACGCATACGTGCACCAGGCGGTTCGTTCATCTGTCCGAATACCATGGCTGTTTTCTTAATAACTCCAGAATCTGTCATTTCCCAGTAAAGATCGTTTCCTTCACGGGTACGCTCACCAACACCAGCGAATACAGAGATACCTCCGTGTTCCTGAGCGATGTTATTGATCAGTTCCTGAATCAATACGGTTTTACCTACACCGGCTCCACCAAACAAGCCGATCTTACCACCTTTAACATAAGGGGCAAGAAGGTCAACGACTTTAATTCCTGTTTCCAGAATTTCAGTCTCTGTGGCAAGGTTTTCAAACTTAGGAGCTTCACGGTGGATTGGGTCACGACGCACATCAGCAGGAAGCGGCTCATCTAAATCGATGGTTCCGCCCTCTACGTTGAATACACGTCCAAGGGTTACTTCTCCGACAGGTACAGAAATCGGTTTACCGGCATCTGTTACTGACGTTCCACGCATGACACCATCCGTTGATGACATGGCAACGGTACGAACCGTATTGTCACCTAGGTGCAAGGCAACCTCTAAAGTAAGGTCGACGCTTTTTTCGTTTTCATTTTTCGCTTCGTAGCGAACATGAAGCGCGTTATTAATATCTGGGAGATGTCCATCATCGAATGTAACGTCAACAACGGGTCCCATAATCTGGGTTACGCGTCCATTACTCATCGTTTTCCCTCCTAACTTACTTTTAAAAATCCGAGAGTTCCTATTCGAGGGCTGCGGCTCCGCCGACAATCTCGGTAATTTCCTGGGTTATTGCAGCCTGACGGGCACGGTTATAGGAGAGCGTCAGATCCCCGATAAGCTCATCGGCATTGTCTGTCGCACTCTTCATGGCTGTCATACGGGCTGCGTGCTCACTTGCTTTACTATCAAGAAGAGCCCCGTAAATTAAACTCTCAGCATACTGAGGAAGCAGTACTTCAAGAATTTCTTCCTGATTCGGCTCATACTCATAAGAGCTCCGTCCTGCTTTTCCTTCTGTATTCAAATCCGTCAATGGCAGAATTTTCTTCTCCGTCACTTCCTGAGTGATCGCACTGACGTAGTGATTATAGAAGATATAGAGCTGATCAATCCGTTCGTCGGTATACAATTGAACGGTATTGGATGCAATGTCCTTAATGTCGGCAAAGTCCGGCTGATCGGACACGCCTGTAATATCCATATCGACAGGCATATTACGTTTACGGAAGAAATCACGGCCAATACGTCCGATTGTAATCAACGTATATTCATCAGCGGATGTATGCTTACTGCGGATCTGCTGGTAGACACGGCGCAGAATGCTGCTGTTAAAAGCACCTGCGAGTCCCCTGTCCGATGTGATGACAAGGTAACCGGTCTTCTTCACATCACGCGCTTCAAGCATTGGATGACTTGCGTCTCCACCACCCTGGGCGATGCTTGATACAACTTCCTCAATTTTTTCACTGTACGGAACATAATTTCTAGCATTCTGTTCCGCACGGTTCATTTTAGAGGCTGAGACCATTTCCATCGCCTTTGTGATTTGTTTCGTCTTTTTGGTAGACGTAATCCGGCCTTTAATATCTCTAAGGGACGCCACGCTGTTTCACCACCCTTTCCTGCTATGATTCATTTATTCAGAAACGACGAATGTTTTCTTGAATTCATTCACAGCACCGCTCATATCATCGTCTTCCGCAAGCTTACCTGTTTCACGGATCTGACTAAGCAGTTCTTTGCGGTTGTTATCCAGCCAGTTGTGGAATTCCGCTTCAAAGCGTGTGATGTCTTCGGTTGGAATTTCATCCAAGAAACCTTTTGTCAGGGCATAAATGATCATAACCTGCTTTTCAACTGCCAGTGGCTGGTGAAGACCCTGTTTCAGAACTTCTACCGTACGGGCACCGCGGTTCAGCTTCGCCTGTGTGGATTTATCCAAATCAGATCCGAACTGGGCGAAAGCCTCAAGTTCACGGAAGGAAGCAAGGTCAAGCCTTAGCGTACCGGCTACTTTCTTCATCGCTTTGATCTGGGCTGAACCACCTACACGGGATACGGACAAACCAGCGTTGATGGCTGGACGTACACCTGAGAAGAACAAGTCCGACTGAAGGAAGATCTGGCCATCCGTGATGGAGATAACGTTCGTCGGGATATACGCCGAAATATCACCGGCTTGGGTTTCAACGAAAGGAAGGGCTGTCAAAGAGCCGCCGCCTTTGGCATCACTAAGCTTAGCTGCACGCTCAAGCAGACGGGAGTGCAGATAGAAAACGTCTCCCGGGAATGCTTCACGACCCGGCGGGCGGCGAAGAAGCAGGGAAAGTTCACGATAGGCAGCTGCCTGCTTGGATAAGTCATCATAAACAACAAGAACGTGCTTGCCGTTGTACATGAATTCCTCACCCATGGATACACCAGCATATGGAGCAAGGTACAAGAGTGGAGCAGGCTGGGAAGCACTTGCTGTAACGACAATCGTGTAATCAAGAGCACCATGGCGGCGCAGCGTTTCTACTGTTCCGCGGACAGTGGATTCTTTTTGTCCGATGGCTACATAAATACAAACCATATCCTGGTCGTGCTGGTTAATGATCGCGTCGATCGCTACAGATGTTTTACCTGTCTGACGGTCTCCGATAATCAGCTCACGCTGGCCACGTCCAATAGGTACAAGGGCGTCAATCGCCTTGATTCCCGTTTGAAGCGGCTCATCTACTGATTTACGATCCATAACTCCTGGTGCAGGAGATTCAATTGGGCGGGTTTTGCCAGTTTCAATCGGGCCAAGACCATCGACCGGCTGGCCAAGCGGGTTGACGACACGGCCAAGCAGTTCCTCACCTACGGGAACCTGCATGATACGACCGGTACGGCGTACTTCATCGCCCTCTTTAATATCTGTATATGGTCCAAGAATGACAAGACCAACGTTACTTTCTTCCAAGTTCTGTGCCAGTCCCATGACACCGTTTGAGAATTCAACGAGCTCACCAGCCATGACATTATCAAGGCCATGAGCACGGGCAATACCGTCACCCACTTCGATAACAGTCCCCACATCATTGACTTCTATATCTGATTCATAGTTTTCAATCTGCTGTTTAATCAGCGCACTGATTTCTTCAGCTTTGATGCTCATGCGATTTCACCCCTATCATCTATTGTTCGTGGAAAGAAGCTTCCGTTCTATACGGCGCAGTTTTCCACTGACAGAACCATCAAAAATGCGATTCCCTACACGCAGGCGGATGCCGCCGATAATGGAGGGGTCTACGATATTTGTCAGGTTCAAGGATTGCTTCCCGACTTTCGGTGCAAAAGATTCGGATATACGCTGTTTTTCAGCTTCGGAAAGCTGACGGACAGAGTAGACATCCGCATCTGCAATTCCTTTGGCATCATTCATCATCCGAATGTAATCCTGGATCATATCCAGAATAATATCCTCACGGTGTCTCTCCACCAAAAGTTTCAATAAGTTCACGATCTCTTCAGAGAAGGACTGAAAAGACTCGGCGATCATTGTCTTCTTTTGATCGATGGAGAAACGAGGGTGCTTAAGAAAAGAGATGATCTCTTCACTGCTTCGGAATACTTCTTTCAGCGTCTGCAGTTCTGTTTCAAACTTCTCCAGCTTGGATCTTTCCTGTCCCAGCTGAAAAAGAGCATCGGCATAACGGTGGGCAATGATCGACTGACTCATCGCTTCTCGCCTGCCTCATCGATATACTGGTTGATCAAAGCTTCCTGATCTTTTTCAGAAAGTTCTTTTTCAATCACTTTGGAAGCGATCATGACAGACATGCCTGCCACCTGATCTTTAAGAGCCTGAACGGCTTTTTCTTTCTCCTGCTCGATTTCCTGACGCGCTGATTCCTTCAGGCGCTCAGCTTCCGCACGGGCAGAATCGAGAATATCACGTTCCTGCTCTCCCGCCGTCTTGCGAGCATCTTCGATAATCTTCTGTGCATCCTGACGAGTGGCCTTCAGTTCATCTGAAGCTTCACGCTGCATACGGTGAGCTTCTTCACGGCTTTTCTCAGCCGTATTTATTTCATTGGCTACATAATCTTCACGATCTTTCATCATTTTCATCAATGGTCCCCAAGCAAACTTCCCTAACAGGGCAAGAAGACCAAGGAAGAAAACAAGCTGAACGATCATATCACCGATTAACAGTCCTCCCTCAGCACCGAGGACCAGATTAGCTGCGAATCCTTGCACAGTTTTCACTCCTCTCCACACCAAATCATCACGAAAGCTGCCTGTCCCCATCCAGTATGGCTGAGGCTAGACAAGCGAAAAACCCGGCTTCCGCTGGCTGTACAGCTTCCGTCGAAGTTTTCCTCCTGTGACTTGCGGGTATAAAGTTTTCATAAAGTATAAAGGAAAGGCGAAGATCGATTGAGTTGAACTTCGCCAAAAGCGTATATACTCGTCCTGATTATTGTCCCATTACGATGAATGCAATAACTACGCCGATGATAGGAATCGCCTCGACTAGTGCAACACCGATGAACATCGTTGTTTGAAGAGCACTGCGGAGTTCCGGCTGACGCGCGATACCTTCGACTGTACGACTTACGATTAGACCGTTACCAATACCAGCACCCAGTGCTGCTAAACCTACTGCAATTGCAGCTGCTAAAAGACCCATAATGAAAATCCTCCTCAATATTTTAAAAAAATTTGTTTATGATGCTTTATATTAATGATCTTCGCTCACCTTGTGAGACATGTAGACCATCGTTAACATAACGAAAATAAACGCCTGGATGAAACCAATAAACGTACTAAAGCCCATCCACGCAACCATCGGTACCGTGGCACCAAGGAAACCGCCGACGCCTGTTGTTGCCAATCCAACCAATAAGCTCAACAGAATTTCACCAGCATAGATGTTCCCGTAAAGACGCAGACCAAGTGTCAGCGTGTTGGAGAACTCCTCAATAATCTTAAATGGCAATAAGAATGGCAGCGGACGGACAAAGCCTTTGGCATATTCCTTCCCGCCTCTCAACTTAACGCCATAATAGTGGGACAATACGACGACGAGGGTAGCCAGGGTTAATGTGATACCCGGATCTGCTGTCGGAGATTTCCACCAGAGAGTGTGTCCTACTACACCATTCGTGACGACCCCAAGCATGTTGGCCACAAATATGTAGGCGAATAATGTCAACCCAAGCGGCAGGAATAACCTACCTGTCCTCCAGTCCATGTTGGACCCTATGATCCCTTTAATGAAATCGATGAGCCATTCCATGAAGTTTTGGTAACCTTTAGGATAACGCTTCATGTTACGTGTTGCCGCTACGCCGAGGATAAAGACAATCAATGATGCGACAAACATCATCAGAACGTTTGATAAGTTAAAATCCAGCCAACCAATACCAAACGCATCCTCATAAATCGGTGCTTCATGATTCAAACTGTTCACCTGCCTTCCATCATGCTATACTGTTGATTTATTGAACAGATAATCTATCAAAATGACAATGTAGGCTGTCATTAAGCCCAGAACTACAGAAATTAAATGGAAATATTCTTCATATTGAAGGGCGATGACTGCAGCTAAAGCGCCGGAAGCCAGTCGCGTAAATGTGCCAATCCCTCTTACGGAGCGGTTGTCTGAGGAAGCTTCTCCTAATTTGCGGATCTTTCTCTGCATGAGCCAGAGGTTGTAGTAGCTCAATGCACTTCCAAGCAGAAGTCCAAGGAAAATTGGCTGCCAAGGGGTAATCCCCCAACCAAGTACAAATAATGCCAGAAGGTAGAACATCCATTTTCGCTGACGGGTAATCATCTGATGATATCCTTGCATGTTAATCGTCTCCCGTATACGTCCGTACTAAATGAATGGTTCCATATGTACCTGCACCTAACCCAAGGAATAATCCAATGATTAAGAATGTGGGTTCAGTGGAATAGTGACTGTCCACCCATTTCCCTAAAAAAACACCTGCGAGCGGACCGCCTGCAAGCTGGGAAAGAATACTGCTGGTCAGCGCCATCGCTTTAAAAGGAGGATCGTATTTTTTCAATCATTTCCTTCCCTTCCACTTTCAGGATGGCATCTGCAAGTCACCTATGAAAACCTTATCATTCCACACTATGTAAGAATACAATAGGGGTGGTTTCATGTCAATGTGTTTGTGATTAAAAATACAAAGGATTGACACCGTTCGATCACATTTCCGTCACAATTGTGACACAATCTTCCTGCATAAAAATAACCACGATTCCAAAGCCACAGATAAGCACCACAGAACCTCGTTCTGCGGTGCTTTTTTTATCGATTCCCTTCTATATATACAGGGAAAGCATAGCTTGCCTTCTCCCCGCCATGCACAATTTCCACCACTGCTGTATACATCCCTGCCAGATCCTGATTCTTGACAGAGACTTCCCCTTCCACCATGCCGGCTTCCTGTTCCCCCAGCTCCACAAGAGTGGCTGCCCACATCATCGTCCCCGCACGATACAGGTCAATAACAATACCATCCACGGGATCCGAAAGGTGAAAACGGTATTCGGCCTTTTCCCCAGCCGGCCACCTTTGGGTGAACTCAAATCCTGAAACCCATTCATAGGTCGATTTCTGATTCACGTACATATAAGGAACATGGTAAGGCACCCCACCTGCTTGAAAGGACACGTACCCTTCCTGCACGCCGTCGTCCAGGAACGATCCATTCAACCCAAGTCCTATGCTGACTTCCTTTGTTTCATTACCTTCAAGACGGAATGGCAGCGGCAGCTCCCATGTCTCCCCCTGTTTTCTCTCCGGTTGTTGAAACCGGACCTCTACAGCTTCGTCGGTTCGGTTTTCCAAGGTTAATGCAAGGTTTTTTCGCTCCAGTCGTCCTTCAACTTTTCCAATGACCATGTCCTCCTGATGAAAAAGAAGCGGCGGTTGAAGAGCTTCCTTCATATTAAATACCCCTGCGCCCTGTTCCGTCGGAAGAAATGACTCTCCTTTTCCCTCCATCACATCCGCTGTACTTACCAACGCACTCTTGATTTCTTTCGGCGTCCAGTCCGGATGCGCTTCCTTCAACAAGGCTGCCGCACCGGCAATGTGCGGGGCGGCCATACTCGTGCCCTGCAGAGATGTATAGCCGCCCGGGATTGTACTCCATACAGCTACACCAGGTGCAAGGAGATCAGGTTTGACCTCCCAGTTTGTTGTGACAGGCCCGCGTGAACTGAATGGAGCCACTTGCTCATCCTCCGGAAGCATGACGGTTTCGACCCATTGGTTCTGCTCGACGGCCTTTTCCTTCAGCCACAGCCCTTCCTTCTTTGTCAGCGAGGCTGCCGGAATCGGGATCCTGCTTCCATTCAGCCCGCCACTGAATGAACCCTCTTCATGATTGTAGATGAGCACAGCCTCCGCTCCCGCTTGATACGCCTTTAAGGCTTTTTCGAAAAAAGGCAGCCCTCCACGCTCAAACAAGACGATGTGCCCACGGGCATCAGTCACCTCTTTCTCCCCTGTCCCTGCATAAACGACCGGATACTTTTTTTTCAGCGACCAGGGAACAGACCCGGAAAGTGTCTGGATGTTTATACTCTGTTTTTCACCAGGGATCTTCAGGGCTGGGACTTCTGTTTTCATAGAGGAGGCCCCGACGGTTACGGCAAGTCTGGAAGTGGCCGGTGAACCGACTGTCCACGCATCCGGACCTGAATTCCCTGCGGCAGCTACAACGACAGCTCCCATTTCAACGGCTTTGTTGACAGCATGCGTCGTCGGCCAATCCGGACCGTTCACATCATTCCCGAGTGAAAGGTTGATGACGTCCATACCATCTTCCACAGCTTCTTCTAGTGCGGCGATGACCTGGACAGACGTTCCCATCCCTCCTGGACCGAGCGCTCGATAAGCATACAGATCAGCATCAGGAGCCATCCCCTTCATCTCCCCATCAGCAGCAATGACTCCGGCTACATGTGTGCCGTGGATCGTCGCACCCTCTCCTTCTGTTTCCATTGGATCATCATCAAAGTCCACGGTGTCGTAGCCTCCCTGATAATTTTTCGTTAAATCAGGGTGGGTGTAATCCACACCGGTATCAATCACCCCCACTTTCACGCCCTTCCCTGTACAGGAAGTCTGCATCTCGTTACGAAGAGTGTGGGTGGAGTAGGGGATTTCGTCTGTGGCGAGGGTCTGATACTGGGTAACAGCGTGCTGGTTCCTGACCGTTTCCATCCTCGCTGCCTTTTCAAGTTCATTCACCGGGCCCTTAACGGCTGCGGCATTCAACAGAGTGTCATATCGGGCGACAACTTCAAGCCTCGGAAACGTCCGCTCCAGTTCATCAACAAACTCTGCCACGGGCTGTTCCACCTCTATGATGATGGTGACCTCTTCATCGGGCTCCGGAGCACGAAAGCCTGAAACCATCAGGAAGACAGACATTATCGGAACCAAAAGTTTCATAACGGTGCGCTCCTTTTTATGATAGCTTCTGCCAGTAAAGAACGATTATACTTCCATAAAAAAAAGCTGAGCTCGAATGAGCTCAGCTTCCTTTTTATTCGTCAATTTCAAAAGCTGCCGGCTTTTCCTGCCTGCGGCCGAAATAATATTGGATGGCTTCTGCAATGCGCGCAGATGCTTGTCCATCTCCATAAGGGTTGGACGCCTTCGCCATCTGTTCATGCTTCTCATCTTCAGATAAAAGCTCATGAGCAAGGTGGAAAATATGGTCTTCATCTGTTCCGGCAAGTTTTAACGTACCTGCTTCAATCCCCTCAGGGCGTTCAGTCGTATCACGAAGGACAAGGACAGGTACACCGAGAGACGGTGCTTCTTCCTGCACACCGCCGGAATCGGTCAGAATCAAATGTGCACGGGAAGCAAAGTTATGAAAGTCGATGACATCAAGAGGATCAATCAATTTAATCCGGTCATCATCACCAAGAATGCTGTCCGCCGTTTCTTTGACAACTGGATTCAGATGAACTGGATAGACGACTTCAATATCTTCGTGTTCCTGAACGAGACGCTTAATCGCTCTGAACATCTGCTCCATATTGTTACCGAGGTTTTCCCTGCGGTGCGCCGTCATTAACACAAGACGCTTGGAGCCGACTTCATCCAGTACAGCCGATTGATAATCTGCCCGGACGGTCGTCTGCAGTGCATCGATGGCCGTATTTCCGGTTACGAAAATATGGTCCTCTGATTTATTCTCAGCGATCAGGTTATCCCTGGACTTGTTCGTCGGAGCAAAATGAAGATCTGCCATGACACCTGTCAGCTGCCTGTTCATTTCTTCCGGGAACGGCGAGTACTTATTCCACGTGCGAAGTCCAGCCTCCACGTGCCCGACAGGAATCTGATTGTAATAGGCTGCAAGGGAAGCTGCGAATGTTGTGGTCGTATCTCCGTGCACCAGAACAACATCCGGCTTTGTTTCCTTCATGACGTTATCCAGACCTTCCAGCGCCCTCGTCGTTACCTGGGCGAGTGTCTGCCGGTCTTTCATAATATCCAGATCATAATCAGGAGTGATGTCAAAGATCGTCAGCACCTGATCCAGCATTTCGCGGTGCTGAGCGGTTACTGTTACAATCGGCTCAAACTCGTCACTGCGCTTTTTCAATTCCAATACAAGCGGAGCCATTTTGATAGCTTCCGGTCTTGTACCAAAAATGGTCATTACTTTAATTCGCTCTGCCATGGTGCTCCCTCCTTCTGTTGAGGAATAGTAGCCGTACGTTTACTTCGTGCCATATAGACGGTCGCCGGCGTCGCCGAGACCAGGGACAATATAGCCTTTTTCATTCAGTTTTTCATCAAGGGCTGCCAGGTAGATATCAACATCCGGGTGCTCTGCCTGAACAGCTTCTACACCTTCAGGCGCCGCTACAAGGCACATCAGGCGGATTTGGCGTGCTCCACGTTTCTTCAAGGAGTGGATTGCTTCATTGGCAGATCCGCCTGTGGCCAGCATCGGATCGATGACAATCAGTTCACGTTCTTCGATATCACTTGGAAGTTTGACATAATACTCCACCGGCTTCAGCGTCTCAGGATCACGATATAGTCCAACGTGACCGATTTTCGCAGCTGGAATCAATTGTATAATTCCATCCACCATACCCAAGCCTGCACGTAAAATAGGAACAAGGCCGATTTTCTTCCCTGTCAGCACTTTCGCTCTGGCCTGTTCCACAACAGGCGTATCAATTTCAACTTCTTCCAATGGAAGATCGCGTGTGATTTCAAAAGCCATAAGAGCAGCTACTTCATCCACGAGCTCACGAAAGTCTTTCGTCCCCGTCTCTTTTTTACGTATGTAGGTCAACTTATGTTGAATCAAAGGGTGATCCAGTACATAAACGTTTGCCATTGCCATTCACTCCTTCTCAAAATTTACATCCTTTAAATTGTACTGAAAAAGCCTCTCTCCTGCAACCCGGATTTCATTTCGATTTCCTTACAAAATGTTAATTTCCTTTATGAACAGCATAGGATAATCATTCACAGATGGATGGAAAATGAAAAGAATCCATAAAGAAAGAGCTGCCTGTATACAGGCAGCTCTTCGTGTCAGATGGACGAATAATTTAACGTCTGGTATAGAGGAAAGCGGGAAGTGAGTGCACGAACGCGCTTCTCTGCTTCTTTCATTTTCTCTTCATCTTCATGGTGGTCAAGCGTGAAGGCAATCAGATCTGCGATTTCTTCCATTTCCGCTTCCTTGAAGCCACGGCTTGTGACGGCAGCTGTTCCGATCCGGATGCCGCTCGTAACGAAGGGACTCTCAGGGTCAAACGGAATGGCGTTTTTGTTCGTTGTCAGTCCAATGGCATCCAAGGATTTCTCAACGACTTTCCCGGTCAACTCCTTGCTTCTTAAGTCCAGTAACAGCAAATGGTTGTCCGTTCCGCCGGAAACAATATCCACACCTTTATTTACTAGAGCCTCTCCAAGGTGCTTGGCATTAGCAATCACCTGGCGGGAATACTGTTTGAATTCAGGCTGCAGCGCTTCTTTAAAGGAGACCGCCTTCGCTGCGATGATATGCATAAGCGGGCCGCCCTGCATACCAGGGAAAACGTTCTTGTCAATTTTCTTCGCAAACTCTTTTTCACAGAGGATCATTCCACCACGAGGACCACGGAGAGTCTTGTGGGTCGTAGTTGTTACAAACTGGGCGTGAGGAACAGGGTTTGGATGAAGGCCGGATGCTACAAGTCCTGCAATGTGAGCCATATCCACCATCAGGTAGGCACCCACTTCATCAGCAATCTCCCGGAATTTTGCAAAATCAATTTCTCTCGGATAGGCACTGGCACCAGCAACAATCAGCTTCGGCTGGACTTCTTTGGCTTTTGCGAGCACAGCGTCATAATCGATTTTCTGATCGTTTTCATCAACGCCGTACTCTTCAAAGTTGTACAGCTTCCCACTGAAGTTCACTGGACTGCCGTGTGTTAAGTGACCACCATGGCTGAGGTTCATGCCGAGTACAGTATCGCCGTGCTCCAATACTGTAAAGTAAACAGCCATATTTGCCTGAGCTCCGGAGTGGGGCTGAACGTTTACGTGTTCCGCTCCAAACAATTCTTTGGCACGATCGCGCGCAAGGTTTTCCACGACGTCCACGTGCTCACAGCCGCCGTAGTAGCGGCGCCCTGGGTACCCTTCTGCATATTTGTTCGTGAGTACAGAACCCATGGCTTCCATGACGGCTTCAGAAACAAAGTTTTCAGAGGCAATTAGTTCAATATTATCCTGTTGGCGTTGTCTTTCATTCTCCATCGCGGCAAAGATTTCTGCATCTGCTGTTTTTACATGATTCATCGTATTTCGTTCCCCTTTCATGGCTCTTAGTCACAAAACGATCCTTCTGTATCCCTTTCATACACTGCCCGTGCTCCACCGATGAGTGGAGGCCGGGTTTTAGCTGCTGTCATGTGGGCTTGTCCCACTGTTTTCTGCTTTAATCGGACAGGAACAGCCACCCGCTTCAAATGCATGCCGATCAGCGTGTCTCCGATATCCAGACCTCCCGCTGCCTCTACGGCTTCAACAAGGACTGGATCCTTCAAATGCTTAAAGGCATAGGAAGCCATCGATCCTCCCGCCTTCGGAACAGGAACCGCCGCAACTTCCCGCAGCCGCTCACGCTCAAGTACGGAGCGTTCCACCACCAGAGCCCTGTTCAAATGTTCACAACATTGAAAAGCCAGGTCGACACCGTCGACAGACTGAATGTCCAGCAAAGCATGAAAAACAGATTCGGCGATCGCCTCGCTGCCGGATGTGCCGATACGCTCTCCGGCAATTTCACTGGTCGAACAACCGACTACAAACACACCCTTCTGAAGAATATCAGATTCAAGCAGCTCATCTGTCAGCTGCTTCATATCATTCTCCACATGATTCCATTGCGCCATTTCCCCGCACCTCCTTTGGTAAGTACCCGGAACACCGGTAACACAGGCTTTATGATAAAAAAGGAGAAGCTGATTCTGCTCCTCCTTTTTTATCGCAGCGAAAGCTGTAAGACCTCCGCATTTCTATATCCCATTGTATTACTTATTTTCATATTCGGCAATCTTACTTACACGTCTTTCGTGACGACCAGCCTCGAAATCTGTAGATACCCACGTTCTGGCAATTTCCCTCGCCAGGCCTGGCCCGATGACGCGCTCTCCCATGCACAGGACATTGGAGTCATTATGTTCGCGTGTGACCTTTGCCGTAAATAAATCATGCACCAAGGCAGCTCGAATACCTTTCACTTTGTTTGCGGAAATGGACATCCCGATGCCCGTCCCACAGATTAAAATGGCTTTATCAAATTCACCGGCCGCTACGCGCTCCGCTGCCGGTATCGCGTAATCCGGATAATCCACCGATTCTTCACAATCACAGCCGGCATCCTCAAACGTTACGTCCAGTTCTGTCAGGACCTCTGCTACTTCTCTACGTAAATTCACACCGCCGTGATCGGAGGCAAGAATGACTTTCATTTACGGACACTCCCCTCTTCTACATTCCACTATATCGTGCCAGTTTCCTATAGGACTGTCAATGAATAGAAAGAAGGGAAATCCTTATGTACACACGTCCCCCGGAGGGGCCCGTTTTTTTATGACTGCTCATCCTTCAGCTTGTCTACGAGAACGTCGATGTGGCGGCTGAGTTCATCCCTGGTCCTCCGATATACATTCAGGCTTCCTCCGAACGGATCCGTAATATTCACATCCGGGAGTTGTCTTTCCAAACGTTCAATCCGTGTAATCTCATCGTCCAGCTCTTCACGGAGTCTGGATTCGAGTTCTTCATCATTAAGATGATGGTATTTGGCGAGCAGGCTTGTTCGCTTTTCTTCAAAATGGCTGTAAAGTTCTTTCAATTCCCCCCACTGATTTTCATCAATGAGTACGTATTCCTTCAGGGTGAAGAACCTGTCCTGATGGTCAGGATACTGAATCGCAAGCGTCTGCTTATGGCGGTCTGTCATTGTCAGGACTAGGTCTGCCCATTCAAGGGTTTCAGCTGAAACCGGACTCGTCTGGTGGTTCAGTGACAGGTCGATTTCACGTAGAACAAGGTTGGAGTTTTCCGCTAACGGTTCTCCTTTTCCGGCAAAAATCCCTGCAGAACGCACCTTGTCCTGATCGTATTTTGATTTGAGAATCGCTTCTGCCATCGGACTGCGGCATGTATTACCTGTACATACAAATAAGATATTCATTTCCAATTTCTCCTCATATAGAATCCGTTTTATTCCATCATATCACAGAGGATTCTCTTCCTGAAAGAATGCTCAAAAGATGGCATAGAGGCCGAGGGCACACAGGATACTGCCTCCCAGGAGCTCGCTGTAAATCCCCATGAAAGCTCCGGCCCTTCTTCCTATAAGAAAGCCCGTCCACGTCAACAGCATGCTGAACAGGCCGAATGATGCAATCGTTATCATCACATCCGCCTCCCGCAGCCCCAGACTGAAGCCGACAGGAAAGCTGTCGATACTGACACTTAATGCAAACAACCAGAACCCAACTCCGCTGAGACGATAGGACACTACGTGTTTTTCCGTAAATGAAGCAAATACGGTATAGGCACCGAGACCGAACAGCATGAAGCCTCCAGCCATTTCCGCCCACTCGCTCGCACCGGCAGACAACCACTGTCCGAGAAGCATTCCCAATCCAGGCATGAAAATATGAAAAAGCCCGATGGCCATCCCTGTCAGCAGGACATATCTCATACGCACCGCCTGCATTCCTATCCCTAACGACACAGAGAAAGCATCCAACCCCAAAGCGATGGAAAGCAGCAGCAGTGAAGATAATTGTTCCAACGAAAAACCCCCTCCCCGGACATGCTGTATCATCGTATGCGCGAGGAGGGGGAGCTATGTCATTGGTCTTTGACCTTTTTCTCAGCAGCTTTATTCAGACGGTTCATCACAGCAGCACCTACCCCGGTTTCCGGGAAGGACTCGCACAAAATAACATCAACATCCGCTTCCTTGAACTCACGGAGAGCACCGTACAAGCCTTCCGCCACTTCTGAAAGATGGCGGCGGGATCCACAGCGGATGATCCGGTCGTGATCAAGGAAATCCGCCAGTTCCCGACTTGCAATGATCCCGACCCGTTCTCCACGGGATTTACACGCAGTCAGCGTTTCAGCAAAAAAGGAATCGTCCCCTTCCACAAGCCAGAGCGGAGCTTCCGGTGCATAATGCTTATATTTCATACCGGGAGACTTAGGGGCTTCGGCACTGCCGGCCAAAGCCGGATCCACTTCAACGCGGGGGATTACAGTCTCTAAATCTTCCTTCGTCACTCCCCCGGGCCTTAAAATGACCGGAACCTCCGCAGTAATATCCAGCACTGTTGATTCCAGACCGACTCCTGTCGGTCCCCCATCAAGGATACCGGCAATCCGCCCATCCAGATCCTGATAGACGTGGGCAGCGGTCGTCGGACTCGGACGGCCGGAGCGGTTGGCACTCGGAGCAGCCAGCGGTGTATCGGCCGCCTCCAAAAGAGCCAGAGCCAACGGATGATCCGGCATACGGACAGCGACCGTCGACAATCCAGCCGTCACATTTTCCGCTGCAGATCCATTGCTTTGAAAAATCAAGGTAAGCGGGCCTGGCCAGAAAGCATCCATAAGTTCAGCTGCTACCGGAGGAATTTCCACTGCCAGACTTTCCACCTGGGCACGGTCCGATACATGGACAATCAAAGGGTTATCTGAAGGACGCCCTTTGGCTTCAAAAATTTCCTGGACGGCTTTTTTGTTGGTTGCATCAGCACCCAGTCCATATACCGTTTCCGTTGGAAAAGCTACCACCTGCTGATCCAGCAGCAGCTGCGCCGCTTCCCGGACAGCTTCGTCGGTTTTCTGTGGATGATTCAACCTTTTCCACATCTTCGTTTGCATACTCATGTTCCGTACTCCTTTGTTCTAGGTAAATATCTACATATATTATGATGAATTCTACAATATATCGCAAATTTAGACATTATTCACAAGATGTCCTCAAGTTATCCACAAAAATACCCACATATCCAAAGAATCCGTTAGTAACTTGGAAGATGAATCCACCATTGTACACAGGTTATCAACAACAAAAAGGCCGATTGTGAATAAATCGCTTAGTTATTCACAATTCAGCATGGGACCCTTCATATATCCACAATCTTTTTTCGACATCTTCCAGACGGAACCCCTGGTGCTGTAAAAGAAGGTCCAGCGTTTGGGAATGACTCTCCACATGGAGCGGCCCCATGTTCTTATCCTGTACATAAACCTGGATCAGCTCAAAAATCTGCAGGATTGTTCCAGGCGTCACCGTATCCTGCACATGCAGTTTCTCCATTTTCCGACCGACAGACACAGGCGTCAGACAAAAAGAGCCTACAGCCGTTTTCTCCTTAACCAACCGGAAGTTTTGATCGTCTATTTGTTTAATAAACATGATAGAATCCACCCCTTTGGTTCACTCTATGAAAAGAGGGGTGGATTCTATGCTAGGAAAATAGACTTTCCCATATCTCTACAACGAAAAATTTCACTTCTTTTTCTTCCTTCTCTTCTTTCACATCTTCCTCATTGTCCGAAGGTGTTTCTTCAGCTTCAGCTACACTTGTACCGTTTGAAAAATCAAGGAAGCATAAAGGAGGAAACAGAACACACCACCAGTTGTCGCCATTCCCTTTTCCGAGCGTAATCAACACCGCTTCATACTCTCCGGCTGGATAAATATATGACCCGTAGAGCTTTGTTGGAAACTTTACGTTTTCCCCGTAATCCACCGTATAGGAGGAACGCTTCCCCTCGGCTTTCAACGTCTCTTCAACAATGACTTCCAATTCAGGGAGCCGGGATTCGATTAACTGTCTGGCGGATTCTACAGATGTGAGATCTTTCACCCATTCTGTAATTTCAGCATTCACTTGGTCGCGCACCTTCCGTTTGATACGCTGATCCTCTCCGTCATTGCTGTCTGCAAGAATCCGGAGACGAATCGCTTCATCAGGGATCACCTGATAATCTACATCGGCTTCTGAGCGCTGCCCCCACGGCAGAACGGTAATAAGAATAATTAAACTGAATAATAGCAGTACACTGTTTTTCATTGTCCTCTTCCTCCCCGTCCCTTACTAGTTGCTAGTATGGACAGGGAGGAAATATCTTAAACCATTGACCTATGAATCTATTAAAAAACCAGAACCTTATTCTGTTTTCCTCCGGCTGGCAAAAACCATCCGGTCCCGTCCGTTGATATCCGTTCTGACCTCGGCCTGGAAGCCGGGCAGCAGTTGTTCAATCATAGAGGAGACCTGTTCTCCCTGAAGCCAGCCAATTTCAAAGGCGAGGAGAAGAGGCTTCTGTTCCGCATGCGCAACCTGAGTGAGAATACGTCTGTAGGCGGCCAGCCCTTCTTCTTCCGCAAATAACGCAAGGGAAGGATCAAAATCAAGAACGGTATCATCCATCAACGCTTTTTCTTCTTCAGAAATATAAGGAGGATTTGAAACGAGAATATCAAAAGGTTCATGCTGTACAGGGGATAGGAAATCACCCTGGTAAAACTGAATATCCACCTCGTGGCGCCGCGCATTGGCTGCTGCTACTTTCAGGGCTGCGTCGGATATATCCACAGCGGTCACTTCACTTCCCGGTATTTCCAATGAAGCTGTAATGGCAATGATCCCGCTTCCTGTTCCAAGATCCACAATCTTTGGCGATGCTATTTTTTCGGCACGTGCCCATTCCATGACACCAAGGACAAGTTCTTCCGTTTCCGGACGTGGTATGAGAACATCCGGCGTCACTTTGAACTCCCGGCCAAAAAAGGAAGCAGAACCAAGCAGGTGCTGAACGGGCTCTCCTGTCTCCGCATGCGCCCGGACAGCTTTGATGAAGTTCTTTTTCACTTCCTCATTCAATGGCTCATCTTCATAGGCAAGCATTTTCGAAAAGTTCCACCCCAGATATCCTTCGAGTAAAAGCTGGGCGGCCTGTGTCTCCCTGTCATGCTCCTGCAAAAAAAGAGAAGCCCAGCGGCGGGCTTCCCGAATCGTCGTAAAAGTAGGCTGCATACTATTCACCAAGCTGTTCCATTTTTTTCGTCTGCTCTTCGATCAACAGGGCATCAATGATTTCATCCATGTTTCCCTGAAGAATCTGGTCGAGCTTCTGTAACGTCAAACCGATGCGGTGATCGGTCACACGTGTTTGCGGGAAGTTATACGTACGGATACGCTCGGAGCGGTCCCCTGTACCTACAGCAGATTTACGGTTTTCATCGTATTCTGCTTGTGCTTCCTGTTGGAATTTATCATAAACACGAGCACGAAGAACTTTCATCGCCTTCTCTTTGTTCTTGATTTGTGATTTTTCATCCTGACAAGATACAACAGTTCCTGTTGGTTCATGAGTCAGACGCACGGCGGACATGGTCGTGTTGACACTTTGTCCTCCTGGACCACTTGAAGCAAACGTATCGACTCGGATATCTTTATCGTGCAGCTCTACTTCGACTTCTTCCGCTTCAGGCATAACTACGACAGTCGCGGTAGAAGTATGAATACGTCCGCCTGATTCCGTTTCAGGTACACGCTGCACGCGGTGAGCGCCGTTCTCAAACTTCAGCTTGGAAAAGGCCATGTTTCCAGACACCATAAAGATAATTTCTTTATAACCGCCGACATCACTTGCATTTGCTTCAATGACTTCTGTCTTCCACCCCTGAGCCTCTGCATAGCGTGCGTACATGCGGTAAAGGTCACCAGCAAATAGAGCCGCTTCATCCCCACCGGCTGCGCCGCGCACTTCCATGATGACGTTCTTGTCATCGTTCGGGTCTTTCGGAAGCATAAGGACCTTCAAGCGCTCTTCAAGATCTTGTTTGCGTGTGGAAAGTTCATGAATTTCTTCTTTGACCATTTCCACCATATCCGCATCCATTTTGTCGTCAAGCATCGCTTTTGCATCATCCAGCTGCTCGGTCACTTCTTTATATTCACGATAGGCAGTCACGGTATCCTGCAATCCGGATTGTTCTTTGGAATACTCGCGCAGTTTATTCGTATCAGAAATTATTTCAGGATCACTAAGTAATTCATTCAACTTTTCATAACGATCTTCTAATGTTTGTAAACGTTCGATCAATGGTATGCACCTCTTTCTCCATAACAGTCTAATTATATTATAGAGCGCCTGGAGATACAACAACCCCGGAGAAGCACCAAACAAAACCGGCACCAATACGGGGCCGGTCCACGAACGTCACTTTATTTTGACATGGATATCATAACGGGGGACAGCTTTGTAAACCGCTTCCCCAACCTGGTCCTTCCACTCCTGCCGTTCTTCCTCTGACATGTCCTCTTCACCAGCTATATCAACGGTAACCCAAATCTGGTCCGCCTCCATAATGACGCGTTTAACCGCCACCCCTTCCAACTGCTGGGCGGCTGTCTTGACCAATTCACGATCCTGTTTCAGACCCCATGTATGACCGACTTTATTTACAGATCGCGGGTTCTCATCTTCCATAGTCACTTCATTGTTCAATCCCATGTTCTCTACATCGTCACGGCTCGTCTGCCCCTGATATTTTTCCACCTGTGTCCCACAGCCGGCAGCAAGCAGGCACAGCACAGCGGCTGGTATCAATACGTGCTGTTTCAAGGTATCACCTCTTATCCTTTTAGGCCTAGTATGACCAGAAGAGGTGAGGGTATGTAAAAAGGGCCCAAGCCGGTTTGCACCATGCTGAAACAAGCGGTTCACCTTGATGGGGCCGCTTGCTGTTACACAAGTTTCCTTAACCGGCGGGGATCCTCCTTCATGTGATATTCCAGTTCTTCACACAATTCCGCATAGTCAAGGCACATCTTGTATGTCCTGCTGGATCGGCTGTCCCCGAGCTTTAAACATTCGTCGGCGCTGGAACGGCACACTTCTGCACACGATTGAGCCAAGTCGCGGCTCAAAGGACTGTTTTTTTGAACCACTTCCACCGCATACTTATAGGCATTCATGCATTCTTCCAGCAAATTGGATTTCTCCATAAGATAAGGGCCTGTTTTCATTTTTTCCACTCCTTTTCCAAGGGGTAAAGACGATAGAAATCCTCCATTTTTCCATAGAATACCACATCCACGCCAATGAAAAACCACCGTCAGCACATCGAACCACACCCATCCCGTTTGAAGCATAAAAAAACAGCCGGTATCGAGACCGGCTGTTTTTAAACAGGTTACTCCGCATAAGCGGCTTTTATTTCCTTCTGCCTGGGTTTGTTCGGCACTTCATGATGATGACGGCAGCGTGGCTCGTAGGATTCTGATGCTCCCACTAGAATAACCGGATCATCATAAGAGGCCGGCTCCCCATCAATTAAACGCTGCGTACGGCTTGCCGGCGATCCGCAGACAGGGCAGATCGCGTTCAATTTTGTCACACTTTCACTAAGAGCCATCAGCTCAGGCATCTTACCGAAAGGTTCTCCCCTGAAGTCCGTATCCAAACCAGCGACGATGACGCGTATGCCTTTATCTGCGAGGCATTCGACTACTTCTACGATATGTTCGTCAAAAAACTGCACTTCGTCAATTCCTACAACATCCATTTCATCCGTGACATGCTGCAGAATATCTAAAGAGTTTTTTACCGGCCGCGCCGTCACTGAAGTCCCGTTATGGGAAACTACAGCATCTTCCTTATAACGGTCATCGATCGCAGGTTTGTACACGCGCACATTCAAGTTTCCAAAGGTTGCCCGTCTTACCCTGCGGATCAGCTCTTCTGATTTTCCACTGAACATGCTTCCGCAGATCAGTTCAACCCATCCGCTCTGTTTCATCACATACACGTCCACTGTCGCTCCCTTCTCCATCAATCAAGCTCAATCCAGCAAAATTGTTTCGTTTATCCTGTATCTCATCAAAAAAGAGCTTCCTCGGCAGCCCCGGATCCCACCGCGGCTCAAACACCAAGGACAGCTCCCTAATATTCATACTTCCCCGGGAATCAGCTGTTCAGTCTTTTGAACCTCTTTTCCCGCATTTTTTTGACAAAAAAACAGGCAAACCTTTGAGACAATTTGCCTGTTTTTGTTCAAAATGATGATGTCCCCTTCCGTGGAAGGCGGATCATAATTATGAAAGGTTATATTTCTTCTTGAAGCGATCCACACGGCCGCCAGCTTTGTCAGCTTTCTGCTTACCTGTGTAGAACGGGTGAGACGCAGAACTAATCTCTACACGGATCAATGGGTAAGTGTTTCCATCTTCCCACTCGATCGTTTCTTCAGAAGTCTTAGTAGATCCTGTTAGAAACTTGAAATTAGAACTTGTGTCTAGGAATACGACTTTACGGTATTCTGGATGAATTCCTGATTTCATGTTCTTCCACTCCTTTTTGCCCTGAATCCTTGAGAGACAGAGTTATTGTAAGAGCCGTCGAAGGTTCAACATACACCTTGTACTGAAACTCACATAGAATGATTATAACAGGGGGGAGGCACCAATGCAACAACCAGTTTTTATGAATGGTCAGAGAAGATGATGTATCCACCGACAGCCCCGCCAAAAGTCTGTCGGAGGGATCAGCGGCGTGCCGGTGAAGCTTTGCCTTTCATATCCTTATCCATGAGGTCGAAAAATTCGTCGTTGTTTTTCGATGCACGGAGTCGACGGAGGAACCGGTCGGCAAAATCATGGGAATCGGACATCGTTTTCCGGATGGCCCAGATTTTATCCAGCTGTGTCTGCGGAAGAAGAAGCTCTTCTTTCCTCGTACCGGACCGTACAATATCAATGGCAGGGAAAATCCGGCGTTCTGCCAGGCTGCGGTCGAGGTGGAGTTCCATGTTCCCTGTTCCCTTGAACTCTTCGTAAATGACATCATCCATCCGGGAGCCTGTATCGACAAGCGCCGTGGCGAGAATTGTCAGACTTCCACCTTCTTCAATATTTCGGGCAGCGCCGAAGAAACGTTTCGGACGATGGAAAGCAGCGGGATCAATACCACCGGATAATGTCCGTCCACTTGGCGGGATGACTAGATTGTACGCCCGGGCAAGACGAGTGATGCTGTCCATCAGCACAATCACATCACGCTTGTGTTCCACAAGGCGCATCGCCCTTTCCAGTACCAGCTCCGACACTTTGATATGGTTTTCCGGGACTTCATCAAAGGTGGAACTGACGACATCCACATCCGGGGCAACAGACCGTTCGATATCCGTAACCTCTTCCGGACGCTCATCAACTAACAGAATAATCAGCTTTGCATCCGGGTGATTGGTGGAAATACTGTTCGCCATCTGCTTCAGCAGCATCGTTTTCCCTGCTTTAGGAGGGGCGACAATTAAGCCACGCTGTCCATAACCCACGGGAGCCATCAAATCCATAATTCTTGTGGAAAGCTTTTTCGTTTCCGTCTCCAGCTTCATGTGTCTGTCAGGATAAAGCGGCGTCAACGCCGGGAAGTGGACACGCTCTTTGGCGGAATCCGGGTCCTCTCCATTGACCGCGTCTACGTGAAGCAGCCCATAATATCTTTCGTTTTCTTTCGGCGGACGGACTTTTCCGGACACCTTATCCCCGTTACGCAGGTCGAAACGGCGGATCTGGGAAGCAGAAATGTAAATGTCCTCTGCACTTGGAGAATAATTAATCGGACGCAGGAAACCGAAGCCTTCAGAAGGAATGATTTCCAGAATGCCATCCATAAACAAAAAGCCGTCTTTTTCTGCCTGAGCTTTCAGAATGGCAAAAATCAATTCACGCTTCGTCAGTTTTGCATAATAAGAAACTTTATACTGCCTGGCTTTTGTATAAAGGTCCTTTAAGGTCAATGTTTCTAAATTGGAGATTGTTAAATCTGCCACGTAATCACCACTCTTTTCATATCTTATCGCTTGGATCCGCGTACCTGTCCCACTAAAGGACCGGGCGTTCATGGGTCACCATCTGCATCAATAGGCCCTTTCCGCCCCTGAACCAGATCAAGGCATGGATGGACCCGTTGTATAGGTTCTTGGAATTAAATGTGAACGGAGTCAACGACTTCTCAAAGTGAATACTTGCAAAGAAGAAAAAGGAGAAGTTAAGTGAAGTAAAAAAAAGAAGCCTAAAGAAGCAAGTGACATGATCCTTCTAACTTATAAACAACATTCATTGTACTCCTGTCACTCAAGAGTTTCAATGTTATTTTTTTCAGAAGATGCTGTGATGACAGGAAAAGAAAAGGAAGCCGCCATTTCCGGCTCCCTCTTCCTCTCCTTTCCACCCACAGCGCGTACTATACACGGGATGCGGTTCTCCTGCAGTCCCCTCTGAAGAATAACGCCCCAGATGAGAACTTAAGAGTTTTGGAATTGTTCGATTTCCTCTTCCGACATTTCCTCGTACCAGACGTCGGCGCCTAAATCAATCAGCTTATTGGTTATATTTTCATACCCTCGTTCGATATGATCTACTCCAGTGATTTCTGTAATTCCATCTGCCATTAGTCCGGCAATCACAAGAGCGGCACCAGCTCTTAGATCGGTGGCTTTCACCTTCGCGCCCTGAAGCTTGGAAGGACCGGTCACAATCGCTGATCCCCCCTCCACTTTTATGGAGGCATTCATTCGTCTGAGCTCATCCACATGCTTGAAGCGGGCCTGATAGATCGTATCTGTGACAACACCCGTCCCTTGTGTCTGTGTAAGCAGGGAAGTGAACGGCTGTTGAAGGTCTGTCGCAAACCCTGGATAAACGAGTGTCTTGATATCAACACTCCTTAGTTGTTTCCCGGGACGTACGTACAGCTGCTCATCATTTTCTTCAATGGTCACGCCCATTTCCCTGAGCTTGGCAAGCAGGGACTCGAGATGCTGGGGAATGACGTTATCAATGACCATTCCGTCTCCCTGAGCTGCTGCCATAATGGTGTAGGTACCGGCTTCAATCCTGTCGGGGATAATCGTATGCAGACATCCCTGAAGCTCCTGCACCCCTTCAATGCGGATGACGTCTGTACCCGCACCTTTGATTTTGGCGCCCATGCTCGTCAACAGGGTGGCCACATCAATGATTTCCGGCTCTTTTGCGGCATTTTCAATGACGGTTTTCCCTTTTGCCCTGACGGCAGCAAGCATAATATTGATAGTCGCTCCAACACTGACTACATCGAGATAAATACGTGCGCCGCGAAGTTCTTTCGCTCTTAGATAAATGGCGCCCTGTTCGTTCGTCACTTCCGCCCCAAGAGCCTCGAAACCCTTGATGTGCTGGTCGATCGGACGCGGGCCCAGGTGACAGCCGCCGGGAAGCCCGATGACCGCTTTATTGAAGCGGCCGAGCATAGCTCCCATGAAATAATAGGAAGCCCGAAGTTTTTTCACCTTCCCGTTCGGGAGCGGCATGTCCACCATATTGGACGGATCGATATGTACGGTTCTGCCTTCCTTTGCCACCGTGCCACCGATCTCTTCCAGAAGATCAGCCAAAATACCAACATCCGATATATCCGGCAGGCCTTCAATCGTTACAGGGGATTCAGCTAAAATCGCAGCTGGAAGAAGAGCAACCGCACTGTTTTTGGCGCCGCTCACCCTTACCTGTCCCCGCAGCGGGGCCCCGCCTTTTACTAATAGTTTACGCATGGAAAACTCCTCGCTTTAAAGGTCAAGATTTTCACTTATTATGTGCAATTTTTACCAAATCACACATTATTTTTGGTTGTTCCAGTCATTCAGGAATTTTTCGATTCCCTGATCCGTCAAAGGATGCTTCACGATTTGATTCAGAACCTTAAAAGGAACCGTTGCAATGTGCGCACCATGCAGTGCCGCTTCCGTAATATGCACCGGATGGCGGACCGAAGCAGCGATGATTTCTGTATCAATCGCATGACGGTCGAAGATTTCTGAGATTTGAGCTACTAATTCCATGCCGTTCTGGCCAATATCATCAAGACGGCCGAGGAATGGTGAAACGTAGGAAGCGCCTGCTCTGGCTGCCATCAGCGCCTGATTGGCTGAAAACACAAGCGTGACGTTTGTCTTGATATTCAAGTCACTGAATGCTTTTACAGCTTTTAACCCTTCCATTGTCATGGGAACCTTTACGGTAATATTCGGCGCAATGGCTGCAAGTTCCTTCCCTTCCCCAATCATTCCTTCTGCGTCTTCAGAAATGACCTCCGCGCTGACAGATCCGGCCACTTCTGCCGTAATTTCTCTCAAACGGTCGTGAAAAGAAACGCCTTCCTTGGCGACGAGGCTCGGGTTTGTCGTTACACCTGCAAGAATGCCCAGGGCATTGGCTTCGCGGATATCCTCAATATTGGCTGTATCAATGAAAAATTTCATAATCTCCACTCCTCTTCCCTTTGTGTTGGATGCTCAACCATGAAAAATGTCGAATGATTGCGTTTTCATTCATGCTTAAAAGGAAACCGCTACAGGGGTAGCGGCTTCCTTAATACAGAGGTTCTTACGCTTTGTTGGAAGAACCGAATTCGCGCATCTTGCCGATAACCGTTTCTTTGATTGCGTCACGGCCTGGTCCAAGATATTTACGAGGGTCGTACTGTTCTGGCTGGTCAGCAAGAACTTGACGTACGGCTTTCCCTTGTGCGATTTGGTTTTCAGTGTTCACGTTAATTTTAGCTGTACCGAAAGAAATAGCTTTCTTAATGTCAGCAGTCGGGATTCCTGTACCACCGTGAAGAACAAGCGGCTTGTCTACAAGTCCCATGATTTCTTCCATGCGGTCAAAGCCAAGGTTCGGTTCACCTTTGTAAGGGCCGTGGACAGAACCAAGTGCCGGCGCAAATACGTCAACGTTTGTTTCGTCAACCAATTGCTTACACTCAGAAGGAATAGCGTAGGCAGCTTCTGCATCGTCTACGATCAAGTCATCTTCCTGACCACCTACACGGCCAAGTTCTGCTTCAACAGATACGCCGTGGATGTGAGCAAGCTCAACAACTTTTTTCGTTACAGCGATGTTCTCTTCCAATGGATCGTGAGAAGCATCGATCATGACAGAAGTGAATCCGGCGTGGATCGCTTCTGCACATTTTTCGAAGCTGGAACCGTGGTCAAGGTGAATCGCAACCGGTACAGTTGTACCGTAGGCTTTCATAAGGGCCTTCACCATGTCAACGACTACGTTGAAGCCGCCCATGTAACGTCCAGCACCTTCAGAAACGCCAAGGATGACCGGAGACTGCTCTTCTTCTGCAGCCTGCAGGATGGCCTGGGCATATTCTAGGTTATTAAGGTTGAACTGACCTACACCGTAGCGTTCTTCCTTCGCTTTTTCCAGCATTTCTTTCATTGATACTAGTGGCATGAAAGATATCCTCCTTTGAATAACGTGCTTTCCCTATTTACAAGTCTGTTTCCATACGAAAACACACCATGCAAGTTTGGTTACAGTAATAGAATACCAATACCCTTCTTATGGTGCAACAATAGGAGGATTATATAACGCTTACATTAAGAAAAAAGTCATGAGCGGCTGTGAACAAGCGTCCCATTTACCATTTCCTTCAAGTTATGGATGTCAAAAGGTTTTGTTATGATATGCGTTACAAAATGGAAATCGATGTCCTTTCTCACTGATTCCTCCGAATCCCCTGTGATAATCATAACTGGAGAAGAATAGTTCATTTCCTCAAGAAATTGGAGAACGTCTCTCCCATGCATGACTGGAAGATTATAATCCATGATGATAAGGTCAAGGTTCTCTTCCTTTACCACCTGGCATGCTTCTTTTCCTGTTTTAGCCGAAAGAGTCTCATGGCCTTCTGCTTTCAGAATTTCTTCAAGCAGTAACCGGATGCCCGGCTGATCATCGACAATCAGGATTTTATTCGTCATTCTTTCTCCCTCCCTTTCCATGATCGTGTACATTTCTCTCATTCCTTTAGTTTCGAGGCGTCCCCTGTCATTTCCTGCATACAAATGGATGCGTTGTCATATTTTCTGGAATCATACTGGAATTCGACACCGTTCTCCTCCCAGATATGAAAAGGGACCTTCAGTCAGATTGTTTTTTGAACAAAAAAAGCCGGCGCGGTCTCCCGCGACAGCCTTTTTTCAAGCTTTTTATTGGTATGTCTTCATAGCTGCTCCGATAAAGCCGTAGAACAACTCCTGTGGACGAGTCGGGCGTGACTTGAATTCCGGGTGGAACTGGCTCGCCACGAACCAAGGGTGATCTTCCACTTCGATGATTTCAACAAGACGGCCGTCCGGGCTTGTTCCTGAGAACTTGAATCCGGCTGCTTCCATCTGTTCACGGTAATGGTTGTTAAACTCAAAACGGTGGCGGTGACGCTCGTAGACGACTTCTTCCCCGTATGCTTCCAATGCTTTGGAGCCTTCTTTGAGGCGGGACGGGTAAATGCCCAGTCTCAACGTCCCTCCAAGATCAGATACCTCTTTCTGCTCAGGAAGAAGGTCAATGATCGGATGCGGTGTAGATGGATCGATCTCTGCGGAGTGCGCTCCTTCAAGGCCGAGTACGTTCCGGGCAAATTCTACCGTTGCCAGCTGCATACCAAGACAAATGCCGAGGAATGGGATGCGGTTTTCGCGTGCATACCGGATGGCGTCGATTTTGCCTTCAATGCCACGGTCCCCGAATCCGCCTGGAACAAGGATGCCGTCTACTCCATTCAGCTCAGCTTCTACGCTGGCTGCATTCAGCCCTTCTGAATTGACCCATTTCACTTCGATATCGGAATCGTAGCTGTATCCTGCGTGTTTCAGAGCCTCTACAACTGAAATATAGGCATCCGGAAGCTCTACATACTTACCGACAAGAGCAATCGTCGTTTTATGCTGCAGGTTTTTCACACGATCGATCAGCTTATTCCATTCCGTCATATCGGCCGGTGCACAGTCCAGACCGAAATGATCGCAAGTCAGCTGGTCCAGCTTCTGCTCCTGAAGGTTGATCGGAACATTGTACAGCGTATCAGCATCCGCCATTTCAATAACCGCTTCCTTGTTGATGTCACAGAACAGGGCGATTTTCTCCTTCATATCTTCAGAAATCTCCATTTCTGTACGAAGGACAATCGCGTCCGGCTGAATCCCGAGGGAGCGCAGTTCTTTTACACTGTGCTGAGTCGGTTTTGTCTTCATTTCCCCGGCCGCTTTCAAATAAGGTACCAATGTACAATGCAGGTACATGACATGCTCGCGTCCGATATCGCTCTTGATCTGTCGGATTGCCTCAAGGAATGGCAGGGATTCGATATCCCCCACGGTACCGCCGATTTCTGTGATGACGACATCTGCATTCGTCTCATGACCGGCACGGAATACACGGTCTTTGATTTCATTCGTAATGTGCGGAATAACCTGAACGGTTCCGCCGAGGTAATCGCCGCGGCGTTCTTTTTTAATAACGGTGGAGTAGACTTTTCCTGTTGTCACGTTACTGAATTTGTTCAAATTGATATCAATGAAGCGCTCGTAGTGACCAAGGTCCAAATCGGTTTCTGCGCCGTCATCTGTAACGAAAACTTCCCCGTGCTGGTACGGGCTCATCGTACCCGGGTCCACGTTGATGTATGGATCAAATTTCTGGATGGTTACTTTCAAGCCTCTGTTTTTCAATAATCGTCCTAATGAAGCAGCTGTTATCCCTTTTCCTAGAGATGAAACCACTCCGCCTGTTACAAAAATGTATTTTGTTGCCACGTCAAATCCCTCTTTCTCTATTTGTATTAATTAGTTATTTACTAAAGCTTCAATTTGATAAGGGGATGTAAAAACAAAAAACGCTCCCCGTCATTGCCGGGGAGCGTTTGGATTCCGTTCAAGGAAATTAAAGAGCCCAAATAAGATTTTACTGATATGACTTTTGAAAGTCAACCTCCTTATTTATCTTCGTCGTCATCTCCAACGAAGCTGAGGTCATCTTCCACGATTTCTTCCTCTTCCTCATCCAGGTCATCTTCTTCATAATCACCATCATAATCATCGTCATCATCAAGGTCAAGGTCTTCATCAGTAAGCTCAAGATCATCCTCGAGATTCTCATCTTCATCGTTGTATTCATCTGCGCCAAGCTCATCGTCAAGCACCTTGGAAGGTTTTTTCTTTTTCTTCTTCTTTTTGCGTTTCTGAGGCAGGTTGGCGATTTCTTCTTCCATCTGCTCCACTGGGTACCACTTTTTCAAGCCCCATCGGTTCGTACCGATCGTCATGAAACGGCCGTCAATGTTCATATCTGTGTAGAACTGGGCGATGTACTCTTCATTCTGAGCTTCTGTGAAACCTTTCATTTTTGAAATCCGGTTAAAGATTTCATTAAAATCAATGGCTTCGCGCTCCTCTTCCAATATCATGGTCGCCAGTTCGATCATGGAAATTTCTTCAATCTTCTGTGGGCTGAGTTCTTTTACGCTCACGATTCAGCACTCCTTTATCTAGACAAAATAGAATTAATGACTTCATGGGCATACGAATCACATTTAATCATACCATCCATTATATGAGGTGCCTGTACAAAAATCAAATAGAGTCTGCCTCTTCTTTACTTTTCTAGCCAAAGCTGCATGAAAGTAAACCTTGTGCTGAAAAATAGAAAACAAACATAAGCCTTTGTGTTCCTGGAGATATCCTTTAAAATAAAAAGGAGAATGCTCTATGTAAGGAGAGACGATCAATGGAAAACCGCCCTTTTAACTGGACAGCCATCATTCTGACTGCTGCCGCTGTTGGAGTCTGGCTCTACTCAAGCTTCGGAATTATCCACTCCGAACACCTCGAGGAAGCAGAAGTGACGAAGAAAGTCCATAATGATGAAGGCTACTATGTCACAATTGATGACAAGAAAGTATCTGTCAAGGATACGAGCACGTGGATGCTCCTTGAAGAAGGAGGAACCTACAATATTACGTATGAATGGTACGGCATGAAAAAACCGTATGTGACAGAAGTGAACCAGGCCCACGATGACGATCAGGTGGGCGGCCACTAAAAGATGTACCTGAACCTATGTAAAACCCGTCCTGTGAGCTGATTTCCAAATCACAGGACGGGTTTTCTCTTTCAAAACAGCCTACATGTTCCTTCTATACTGCCCCCCTACTTCATAGAGCGCATTGGTAATCTGGCCGAGGCTGGCCACTTTGACGGTTTCCATCAGCTCAGCAAAAATATTTCCACCGCCGGCGGCCGTCTGCTTCAGCCGGTGCAGAGCCTCAGAGGCCGTCTGCTCATTCGACTGCTGGAAACGGCGCAGTTCTGTAATCTGATGGTTCTTCTCTTCTTTCGAAGCACGAGCAAGCTCCATCGAGTCGATTTCTTCTTCAGAAGGAGGGTTCGGATTCAAATACGTATTCACACCGATGATCGGCAGTTCACCTGAATGCTTCTTCCCTTCATAATACAACGACTCTTCCTGAATTTTCCCCCGTTGATACTGGCGCTCCATCGCACCCAGCACACCACCGCGGTCGTTGATCCGTTCGAATTCCTGGAGAACCGCTTCTTCCACAAGGTCGGTCAATTCCCTTATAATGTACGCCCCCTGCAGGGAGTTTTCATTTTTCGTGAGGCCGAACTCCTTGCTGATAATCATTTGAATCGCCATTGCCCTTCTCACCGACTCTTCGGTCGGTGTTGTAATGGCTTCATCATAGGAGTTGGTGTGCAGGGAATTACAATTATCCTGAATCGCAATCAACGCCTGCAGCGTCGTCCGGATGTCATTAAAGTCTATTTCCTGGGCGTGGAGCGAGCGTCCGGATGTCTGAATGTGATACTTCAGCTTCTGACTCCGCTCATCAGCGCCGTATTTATCCCGCATCACCACTGCCCAGATCCGTCTCGCTACGCGGCCGAGTACAGTGTATTCCGGATCCAGTCCATTGGAGAAGAAAAAGGATAAATTGGGGGCGAACTTGTTGATGTCCATTCCCCTGCTCAAATAATACTCCACATAAGTAAAGCCGTTCGCAAGTGTGAAGGCCAGCTGTGTAATCGGGTTGGCCCCTGCTTCGGCAATATGATAGCCGGATATGGAAACGGAATAATAGTTGCGGACCTGATGGTCAATGAAATACTGCTGAATATCCCCCATCATTCGCAGCGCAAATTCTGTAGAGAAAATGCATGTATTCTGTCCCTGATCCTCTTTCAGAATATCTGCCTGCACGGTGCCGCGGACGACATGGATCGTTTCCTCTTTTATCTTTTGTGCTTCTTCAGCTGTCGGCTCCCGTCCTTCTTCCTTCTTAAACTTGGCAAGCTGCTGATCAACAGCTGTGTTGAAGAACATCGCCAGAATAATCGGAGCCGGTCCGTTAATCGTCATCGATACCGACGTCGTTGGATCAACAAGGTCAAATCCGTCATATAGCTTTTTCATATCTTCAAGCGTGCAGATATTCACTCCGCTCTCGCCGACTTTCCCGTATATATCCGGCCGTTCATCGGGGTCCTCCCCGTAAAGGGTGACAGAATCAAAGGCCGTACTCAGCCGTTTCGCATCATCACCTTCCGATAAATAATGAAAGCGGCGGTTCGTCCGCTCCGGCGTCCCTTCTCCGGCAAACTGGCGCTTCGGATCCTCCCCCTTCCGCTTGAATGGGAAAACGCCGGCTGTAAAGGGAAAAGCACCTGGAACATTTTCCTGGAGAAGCCACGTTAACCGGTCTCCCCAGTCTTTGTAGTGCGGCAGGGCGACTTTCGGGATTTTCGTTCCGCTCAGACTTTCGGTTGTGAGGTCCATCGTAATGTCTTTGTTTCTCACTTTAAATGTATAGGTATCCCCGCTGTATCGCTCATGAAGCCCATCCCAGTCCTCCAGTTTGCCGAGGGCATGACGGTCGATGGTCCGTTCATAATCATCCATTAAGCGGCGGAGGTTCTCCCTAACTCCTTCATCCTCCACCATATCGATGGTTCCTTGAAGCTGATAAAGCTTACTCGCCGCTTCCGCCTGTGTATGGGTGTGCTTGTGATAATGGCGGACAGCCATGGAAATATCCCGCAAATACTGCTTTCTTTCATTCGGTATGATCACATTCTGCTTTTCCGCTTTTTGGTTCAGCGAAGAAAAAGAAGTCTCATCCTCCCAGGCATAGGTTTCGTTCAACGTCTCCAGGAGAGCGGCGAACAATGTATTGGTGCCTGGGTCATTGAACTGGCTGGCAATGGTCCCAAAGACAGGAAAGCGGCTGTCATCTTCATGGAACAGCATATGGCTTCGCTGATACTGCTTTTTCACCTGATTAAAGGCATCTTCAGAACCCTTCTGCTCGAACTTATTAATGACGATAAAGTCGGCAAAATCAATCATGTCGATTTTTTCGAGCTGGGAAGGCGCCCCGAACTCTGCGGTCATTACATACATCGACAAGTCCGTAATATCTGTTACAGCGGCATCACCCTGTCCAATCCCACTCGTTTCGACAATAATAAAATCCACCCCGGCGGCTTTAACGACCTGGATGGCTTCTTCCACTGCCGTAGACAATTCTGAGCGGGCATCCCTTGTCGCCATCGACCTCATATAGACACGAGGGTGGAAAATCGCATTCATTCGGATCCGGTCCCCAAGCAGAGCGCCGCCTGTTTTCTTCTTCGTCGGATCGACCGACAGAACAGCGATCTTCTTCTCCGGGACTTCATGAATAAAGCGGCGGATCAGTTCATCTGTTAACGAACTTTTTCCTGCTCCCCCTGTACCGGTGATCCCAAGAACCGGGATCGTTTTATCCTGCGTTTTCTCAACTGCTGTTTCAAAGGCAGCCACGGCCTCGCGCTCTTCCTTGGACGTGTTTTCTACGTAGGTAATGAAGCGGGCAATCGCCTGATGGCTCCCTTCAGATAAATCGGCCACCCCTTTTTCCACATCCAATGGAGGGAGAAAATCGCATTCCTCCATCATCTTATTGATCATCCCCTGCAGGCCGAGTGAACGGCCGTCTTCTGGAGAAAATACCCGGGCAACACCGTACTCGTGAAGCTCCTTGATCTCTCTCGGAATAATCACACCGCCTCCCCCGCCATAGACACGGATATGTCCCGCCCCTTTTTCATTCAAAAGGTCGACCATATATTTGAAATACTCTACATGTCCGCCCTGATAGGATGAGATGGCGATGCCCTGGGCGTCTTCCTGGATGGCGGCGTTGACTACATCTTCGACAGAACGGTTATGACCGAGATGGATCACTTCCGCACCGGTGGATTGAAGAATTCTCCTCATGATATTAATGGAAGCATCATGACCATCAAAAAGACTGGAAGCCGTTACGAATCGAACAGGATTTTTCGGCTTATAGATTATCGGTTGTTCCATTTCCGCTCTTCCTTTCTTTTTCAGCCGATATTACGCATGCCCCGCGTTGTCAGCCGGCTGTATAATTCCTTCTGTCTCTTTCCCCAGTCCTCTTAGAAGCAGATGAATCTGGGTATCGGTATACGTTTTAATCGTAAAATTACGCTGCAGAATCCATCGTCTAAATCCCCACATCTGTCCCTGAACAAAAATATTGTTGGCCATTAAGCGCACTTCCGCTTCAGCGTACTCGCCCGGGAGACTGTTGATGATAACCTGTTCCAGCATGGCGACCATGTCACGCTCTTTCTGCAGGACATATTCCTGAGCTTCCCGTGATAGCGATTTCACTTCTTGATACATCACCAGAACCTCATCCTGCATATCGTCCATCAATTGAAAATACGAACGGACGGCCTGAATCAGGCTTTTGACGGTTGTCTGTTCCGGGTCGATCGAAGCTTCCATTCTCTCCTTTACACGCTGATAAATAGAATCACAGACAAGAAACAGCACATCCTCCTTCTTGCGGATGTACTCGTATAAGGTTCCAATGCTGAAACCGGAAGCTTTGGCGATCTCACGTGTCGTGGTTTTATGAAATCCCTTTTCCATAAACAGCGTGACGGCACCTTTGATCATCTGATTCCGCCGCTTCACAATCAATGCTTCGTCTTTGATGGTGGATGGTACCTGCTGATCTGTCACATCACTCATCCTTCCCAGCCCATTCCTGAAACCATGATCGGGCCAGCTGATAGGGGTCGGCATCGGGATTTTGGAAGGCCTGTATTTTCTCCGGATCTGTCTCTACCGAAGATTTTACGTTCCTCCATATTTCTTCGCGGATCAGATCATAGACTTCCAGCTGCAGCTGGTCTTTTCTCCGCTTCATCCCTGCCTCGGTTTCGTATAAATACGTACGATGATCCTGCATCTTTTCCCAGGCGTCTGCCATTCCTTTCGATTCCGTGGCCACCGTCTCAACAATAGGCGGCTGCCACCCTTCCGGCTGAATGATCATCAAATATTCATCGAGGGTCGATTTCAGCTTCCGCACGCCAGGGAGGTCTGCTTTATTAATAAGAAAGAGATCGGCAATTTCCATGATCCCGGCTTTGAAAATCTGAAGGACATCGCCACTGTTCGGTGTCAAGACAAGACCGGTGGTATCCACCACCTTCATCACATCCAGCTCCGACTGACCCACACCCACCGTTTCCACAAGTACGACATCAAAACCGTAAGCATCACAGACCCGGATGCTGTCCTTCGTCGCTCTTGCCAAACCTCCCAGACTGCCTCTCGTCGCCATACTGCGGATGAAAATTCCAGGATCAAGAAAGTGCTGGTTCATTCTTGTGCGGTCCCCAAGCAGAGCGCCTCCACTGAATGGACTTGTAGGATCGACAGCAATGACAGCGACCGTAAGCTCCTGCTTCCTTAAAAAAGTCAGCAGGTGGTTGATCAAGGAGCTCTTCCCTGCCCCCGGGGAGCCTGTGATGCCGATATAGTGTGCCTTTTTCTGTATCGAAAAAATATCACTCATCAGTGGAAGCTTTTCCGGATCCTCATTTTCAATGAGCGTGATGGCACGGGCAAGCGCCCTCATATCCTGATTTTGTATTCGTTCCGCCAGCGGGTGCATCATCCATCACCTTCCTACTTCGTTACCATCCGGCCGATAACGAGACGTTGAATCTCCTGGGTCCCTTCATAGATCTGAGTGATCTTCGCATCCCGCATGTACCGTTCTACCGGGTAGTCCTTCGTATATCCATATCCGCCGTGAACTTGAACAGCTTCTGTGGTTACCTTCATCGCTGTATCACCGGCAAACAACTTCGCCATTGCCGACGCCTTGGAATACGGAAGACCTTCAGATTCCAAATAGGCCGCTTGATACGTAAGCAGACGGGAAGCCTCGATTTCAGCTGCCATATCCGCAAGTTTGAAGGATATCCCCTGTAAAGCAGCGATCGGCTTTCCGAACTGCTCCCGCTCCTTGGCGTAGGCGACAGACTCATCAAGCGCCCCCTGCGCAATTCCTACAGCTTGGGCAGCGATGCCGTTCCTACCACCGTCCAGCGTCATCATGGCAATTTTAAAGCCCTGGCCTTCTCCACCCAGCAGATTTTCCTTAGGAATCCGGCAGTCTTCAAAGATCAACTCCGTTGTTGGAGAAGAACGGATCCCGAGTTTCTTTTCTTTTTTCCCTGTGGAGAAGCCCGGAGTGTCCTTTTCTACGATGAAGGCACTGATGCCGCGGTTCCCTTCATCCGGATTTGTCTTAGCAAATACGACATACGTATCAGCCACACCACCATTGGTGATCCACACTTTGTTTCCGTTCAATACATAGCTGTCACCGTCAAGCTTTGCCTGTGTGCGCATGGAAGACACATCACTCCCTGCCCCCGGTTCGGATAAAGCGTAGGCGCCAAGCTTTTCACCCGCAGCCAGTGGAGCCAGAAACTTCTTCTTCTGCTCTTCCGTTCCAAATGTATAAATCGGCCAGCTGGCCAGGGAAATATGCGCAGAAAGGGTGACTCCTGTGGAAGCACACACTCTGGAAAGCTCCTCCACAGCTATCACGTAGCTGATGAAATCCGAACCGATGCCGCCATACTCTTCCGGCCATGGAATTCCCGTCAGCCCGAGTTCAGCCATTTTGTCAAAAATTTCACGATCAAAACGCTCCTCTTCATCTCGCTCTGCCGCTGTTGGTTCCACCTCATTCTTGGAAAAATCCCGAACCATTTTTCTAAGCATTTCCTGCTCTTCAGTTAATGTGAAATTCATTTCTCCATCCTCCTAATCTCTCACCAGATGATTGCCGATGACGACACGCTGGACTTCGCTCGTTCCTTCGTATATCTCACACACTTTTGCATCTCTGAAAAACCGTTCCACCGCATAGTCTTCTGTGTATCCGTAACCTCCATGGACTTGAACCGCTTCAATGGCTGCTTTGACTGCCGTCCGGGAAGCGATAAGCTTAGCGATCGACGCCTCTTTACTACACGGCTTTCCTAATGCCTGCATCGAAGCGGCATTGTAGACCAGCAGTTTGGAAGCTTCGACTTCCGTGGCCATGTCTGCCAATTTGAAGGAAATCCCCTGCAGATGGGCGATCGGGCGTCCGAACTGCTCCCGTTCTTTTGCGTAGGCGGCGCTATGCTCCAAAGCGGCCTCCGCAATCCCGAGTGACTGGGCGGCGATTCCGATTCTCCCGATATTCAAATTGGAGAGGGCGATTTTATAGCCTTCCCCTTCTTTCCCAAGGAGCTGGGAAGCTGGAAGCTCACAGGCATCAAAGTTCAAAGAAACCGTACTCGACCCATGCATGCCCATTTTCCTTTCCGCTTTTCCAATCGAAAACCCAGGCGTGCCGCGCTCCACAATAAAAGCGCTCAAGCCTTTACTCGGAGACACTTCGGGGTTCGTCCGCGCGAAAACAATGAAGGTATCTGCACTGCCTCCATTCGTAATGAACACCTTGGAGCCGTTGAGGATGTATTGATCTCCCTTTTTCTCAGCACGCGTCTTCAGGCTGCTGGCATCACTGCCGGCGCTCGGTTCCGTCAAGGCGAAGGCACCTAAGTATTCGCCCGATGCAAGTTTCGGGATATATTTGGATTTCTGTTCTTCCGATCCGAAATATAAAATCGGGTGGGTCCCCACTGATGTGTGTACAGATAATATGACACCAAGGGTCGCACTTACTTTAGATAGTTCATGAATCGCAATGATATAGGAGGTATAATCCATCTCAGCTCCTCCGTATGCTTCAGGGATCGGTATCCCCATTAAACCAAGCTCCCCCATTTTAGGAATCAATTCTTCCGGGAAGCGGTCTTCCTTCTCCATACGTTCGACGGCCGGTGCCACCTCATTCTGAGCGAAATCCTGTACCATCCGGCGCATCATTTTCTGTTCATCTGTCCATTGAAGCTCCACGGTCATCTCCCCTTTTCATCAGTTATTCATAGCTGTAAAAACCGCGGCCGGATTTCTTCCCGAGCCATCCGGCTTTGACGTATTTGCGAAGAAGCGGGCAAGGCCGGTATTTGCTGTCGCCGAATCCTTCATGAAGGACCTCCATGATATAAAGGCATGTATCCAGTCCGATAAAATCAGCGAGTGTCAGTGGTCCCATTGGATGGTTCATCCCAAGTTTCATCACAGCATCAACATCTTCCGGCGAGGCGACGCCTTCATGTACGGTGTAAATCGCTTCATTGATCATCGGCATCAAAATTCTATTGGAAACGAAACCCGGAAAATCCTCTACCTCTACCGGTGTCTTCTGAAGTTTTTCAGCCATTTCCCTCACAGACGCATACGTGTCATCGCTCGTCTGAATCGCCCTGATGATTTCCACCAGCTTCATGACCGGGACCGGATTCATAAAATGCATGCCGATTACTTGGTCCGGACGCTTCGTAGCTGCAGCGATTTCCGTTATCGGAAGAGAAGAGGTATTGGTCGCCAAAATAGCATGAGGTGGTGTGATTTCATCCAGCTGCTGGAACACATCGATCTTCACCTTCATACTTTCCACGACGGCCTCAATGACGAGATCGCAGTCAGAGGCCTCCTGCAGGTCGGTCGTAAATGTCAGATGCTCCAGCATCTCCTCACGTTTGCCATCGGTCATCCGGCCCTTCTCAACAGCTCTTTCCAGGCGCTTTTCGATCCCGGCCTGCCCTTTATCCAATGCTTCCTGCTCTCGATCATTCAATTTCACATGAAGACCAGCCTGGGCAAAAACTTGAGCAATACCTGCGCCCATCTGCCCTGCGCCGATGACCATGACTTTATTTATTGACATCCGTATGTCCCCCTTATTGTTTCGGTACTTCGATGAGAACGGCATCGCCCTGGCCGCCACCTGAACAGATAGCTGCGATCCCTGTGCCGCCGCCCCGGCGTTTCAGTTCATAAGCCAATGTCAAAAGGATACGGGCTCCGCTGGCCCCGATCGGATGGCCAAGAGCAACGGCTCCACCGTTGACATTCACTTTTTCCGGATCCAGACCGGCGATTTTCCCACTAGCCAGGGATACAGCGGCAAATGCCTCGTTCACTTCAAACAGATCGATCTCATCGATGGTTTTTCCGGATTTTTTCAACAGCTTATTGATAACAAGTCCCGGTGTCTGCGGGAAATCCTGCGCCTCCACAGCAATCTCATCATGGGCCAGAATTGCTGCCAGCACAGATGCTCCGGTTTCTTCAGCTTTTTCCTCCGACATTAAAACCATGGCACAGGCCCCATCATTGACACCCGGTGCATTTCCGGCTGTAATCGTACCTGTCTGGTCGAACACCGGCCGCAGCTTAGATAACGCTTCGATTGTTGTGCTCTTTCTAGGAGCTTCATCCTGATCCACAACGACAGGATCCCCTTTGCGCTGGGGGATTTCCACTGACGTTATTTCTTCTCCCAGCTTTCCATCTTCCGTGGCCTGAACAGCACGCTGATGACTGCGGTACGCCCACTCATCCTGAGCCTGACGTGTCAGTTCATACTGTTCGGCTGTCCGGTTGCCGTAATTGCCCATATGGACGTTCTCGAATGAACAGGTCAATCCGTCATGCACCATCATGTCTTTCACAGACGCATCCCCCATCCGGAGACCCCAGCGCGCTTTCGGCATGAAGTATGGGGCATTGCTCATGCTTTCCATTCCGCCGGCGACGATGATTTCTTCTTCTCCAAGGCGGATGAACTGATCTCCCATCGTGACACTCCGCATGCCGGAGGCACACACTTTATTGACGGTTTCTGTTTTCACATCCCAGGGGATTCCAGCTTCACGGGCCGCCTGTCTGGAAGGGAGCTGTCCCTGTCCTCCCTGAAGAACGCTCCCCATAATCACTTCGTTCACATCCTCCGCATGAACCTTCGCCTTCTTCAACGCTGCTTTGATCGCGATACCGCCAAGCTGTGCCGCTGTCAGAGGTGCAAGAGCCCCTCCGAATTTCCCAAATGGTGTCCGTGCTCCATCCACGATGACTGTTTTACGCATTGTCATTCCTCCTCTTATTGATAACGCTTACAAAAATGACGATTGAACGCTCGCTCAACATCGTCCCATAAGGAAAGTGTACATAAAATACTGCACACTTTCCACAATTTTTCAATCATTCTGTCATTTTTTCGTTTTTAAACAAACGTTTAATTAAGCCGTTTTTTCCTCTGTGCTCTCAAAAATGGACTTCGCCAGAATTTCTGCTATATCCATCGTGCTGACCTCTTCTTCCACTTCCTTCGCTTTTGTTCCATCTGACAGCATCGTCAGACAGAATGGACATCCGCTGGAAATCATCGTAGGCTCCACCTCAAGCGCCTGCTCAGTCCTGGCTACGTTCACACGATTCCCTGATTTCTCCTCCATCCACATCATGCCGCCTCCAGCTCCACAGCACATCCCGTTGGAACGGTTCCGCTTCATTTCCACGACTTCGACCCCCGGAATCATCTCCAGAACTTCACGCGGCGGCTGATAGACCTCGTTGTAGCGGCCAAGATAGCAGCTGTCGTGATAGGTGATTTTTTCTTTCACCACTCCCTGGGGATTCAAGCGCCCTTCTTTCAACCATTCCGCAAGCAGCTCGGTATGATGGTACACTTCTGCTTCCAATCCAAAATCCGGATACTCATTTTTAAAGATGTTATACGCATGTGGATCGATCGTAATGATCTTCTTCACATCATTTTTCTCGAATTCCTTCATGTTCTTCTCCGCCAGCTCCTGGAATAGGAACTCATTCCCCATGCGGCGGGCTGTGTCTCCGGAGTTCTGTTCTTTGTTTCCAAGGATGGCGAACTTGATGCCTGCTTCATTCATCAGTTTCGCAAACGCCATGGCGATTTTCTGGCTCCGGTTATCGTATGAGCCCATGGAGCTGACCCAGAATAAGTATTCGAACTCTTCCCCTGATTTTTTCAACTCTTTCACTGTAGGAATATGAACATCTTCATCCAGCTCTCTCCAGTCTTCTCTTTCCTTCTTGGAAAGTCCCCATGGGTTCCCTTGGCGCTCAATGTTCATCATGGCACGCTGGCCATCGGCATCCATTTTTCCTTCGGTAAGAACGAGGTAACGGCGCAGATCAATGATTTTATCAACATGCTCGTTCATAACCGGGCAGGCATCCTCACAGTTCCGGCAGGTCGTACAAGCCCACAGTTCTTCTTCTGTAATGACATCACCGATCAGGCTCTTGTTCTGGAACGCTTCCAGCGTGGCTGCGGCCTCATCTGTCCCGTGGCTTCGGGCCATTTGAGCGAGTGTATTCCCTTCTGTCCCGGAAAATGCGTAGGCTGGCACCCACGGGGACTGACCTGTAACAGCGGCTCCTTTTTCGGTAAGGTGGTCCCGGAGCTTCACAATCAGATCCATCGGTGACAGCATTTTCCCGGAACCGGACGCAGGACACACGTTTGTACAGCGGCCGCATTCGACACATGCATAAAAATCAATCATTTGAAGCTGGTTGAAATCCTCAATCTTTCCAACCCCGAAGGATACATCTTCTTCATCGGCATCTTCATCCATTTCAAAATCAATGGACTTCAATTTCCCCGGCGGCTCCTCACGACTCAAAAAGACATTCACAGGTGCAGCAAGAAGGTGGGCGTGCTTGGACTGCGGCACGTAGACAAGGAAGGTGAGCAGGATCAATAGGTGAATCCACCACATGACAAAGAATACCGTAATGGCTACAGGTTCCGGCACCCAACCGAAAGCGCTTGCAATAACGCTCGCAACAGGTTCTGTCCATGCTCCTTCATGGGCATGCCAGATCATACTCATGCCGTTTCCAACGAGGACGGTTACCATCAGTGTTCCAATGAAAATCAGGACAAGTCCGGCTTTAAATCCGCGCTTCAGACGGACAAGCTTTTCAATGTACCGGCGGTGAAATGCCCAGATAACGGCGGTCAGAATGGTTAACGTCACCAGCTCCTGGAAAAACGTAAAGCCGGCGTAAAAAGGGCCGAGCGGAAGATGGGCATCCGGCACAAGTCCTTTATAGATAAAATCAATCGCTCCGAATTGCACGAGAATAAATCCATAAAACATCATAACGTGAATGATTCCGGATTTCTTATCCTTGAGCAGTTTCTTCTGCCCGAATACATAAATCCAGATTTTGCGTAATCGTGACTTCAGCTGTTTGTCATACTCGAATTTTTTTCCCAGTTTGATATAAGCGATACGAGTCTGAACCACACGGACAAATAAATAAAGTCCATAGATCAGTACACCAAGGAACAAAATCCAGTTTGCGACCAGCAGTGGATTCATAGGTTTTCCCCCTCTTTGTTGTCATCGCACGAAGCGATTTCCCTTTTCTCCGATCAGAAACTTTAAATTTTCTGAATCTTATAGCTTAACTATAAATTATGAATGAGCATTCAGTCAATATATTTTCTGTAATTTTCCTTTTGAAAAGGTCGAAAAAGGGGAAACTAGGAGGAAGAGTTTTTTAGGAGGCATCTTATGTTCTACATTATTCTACTATTACTAGCAGTCACTCTTATTTTCCTGCTTTTCCTGGATTTTAAATTGGGAAGGTCCCGGCATCATAAACAGGCCCGTACCATTCCCTTGGAGGAAACGACAGGCAGCTATCATTTATATAAGAACGGATCCCGGCTGTATGAGCAGCTTTTCCGGGATATTTCCGAGGCAGAAAAACAGGTGGATGTTTATTTCTTTCTTATAGAAAATGATTATATTGCGGATAACTTCCTTCAGGTGCTCAAAAACAAAGCGGCCGAAGGTGTCCCCGTCCGCCTGATGGGCGACCGTGTGGCCAGCTTTAAAATTACAAAAAAGCGTCGCAGCGAACTTGAAGAGGCAGGGGTGCGCTTCGCTTTTGCGGAAGTACCTGGTTTCCCTTACTTCTTCTACCGCCTTCAACGAAGAAACCACAGAAAAATCACCGTCATTGATGGGAATATCGGCTATGTCGGGGGTTTTAATGTCGGAAAGGCATATATCGGAGAATCGTCAAAATTAGGGGATTGGCGGGATTACCACATCCGTGCATTCGGTCCGGTTGTTCATCAGCTCCATACAATTTTTCTTGATGACTGGTACTTGGCGACAGGAGAACAAGATACCCCCTTCCCCCCTTCGGATACCGAGCATCCGTACCGGATGAGGATTGTAGCGACAGACGGCGTAGAGCTTGAAACAGAATTCAAGAAAATGATTGATTCTGCTGAACGGGAAATTTTAATCGGTACGCCCTATTTCATTCCCACGCCTACGCTTCAGGATGCTTTAAAGAAAGCATTGAAACGGAACGTCTCGCTGCATATTATGATTCCGATGAAAGCGGACCATGCGTTTGTAAAGGAAGCAGCGGTGCCGTATTTAAAAGAGCTGAAGCAGACCGGTGCTGACATACGCTTCTTTGATGCAGGCTTTTATCACTCAAAGGTCATCATGATTGACGGGCAGTTCGCCGATATTGGAACGGCGAACTTTGACCGGCGCAGCTTTTTCCTGAATAAAGAAGTGAATACCTACGTGTATGACGAAGCTTTCATCCAGGACTTGAGAGATGTCTATTTTGAGGATGTCGCGGATGCTGTTCCTTTCGATGACCGTTGGCTGAAAAAACGCTCGCTCGGAACGAGAATCAATCAAAAGATTGCTGTTCTGCTCCGCCCGTTTTTATAGACGTCATTTAAACAACTCTGTGAACACCGGTCCGATCCACCCATACACTTTAAACCCAAGATAAATGCCAATGATACCGGCCACTCCCGCAAAGGCGGGCGGTGCCGGTATCGGCAGTTTTACAGCAGCAAATAATAACCCGACAACGAAACCGGTCAGTAATGCCAGCAGCACTTCTTTTCCCACATGGATTCCTCCTTCTTCCGTCCTTTTCGTATATCATGTACTTCTTTCTCCACTCCATTCATCATTCCCTTTTCCTTATGACTGCGCACATAAAAAAAGAACGCCTCTGCCTGATGATGCAGAGACGCCCTTTTCCTATTCTATGAGATTACATTTGATTTGGTGCAGAAACACCAACAAGTTTCAGCGCGTTGTTCAATGTGATCCGTACAGCCTTCATTAAGGCAATTCTTGCCGCTGTGCGCTCCGGATTGTCGCCATCCAATACTTTCACGGCATTGTAGAAGCTGTGGAGGGCAGAAGCCAGATCAAAGGCATACTGGGTAACCCTGTGCGGGGTACGTTTGTCGGCCGCATCCGCTACAACCTGCGGGAATTCCCCAAGCTTCTTCAGCAGGTCTTCTTCCTTCTCAGCCGTTAACCAGCTGTTATCGTAGTTCTCTTTCATGAGCCCTTTCTCTTCCGCCTGCTTCAACATCGTGCAGATTCTTGCGTGCGCATACTGCACATAGTACACAGGGTTTTCATTGGACTCGGAACGGGCAAGGTCCATATCAAAGTCCAGGTGGGAGTCACTGGAACGCATGGAGAAGAAATAGCGCATCGCGTCGACACCGACTTCCTCCATCAGCTCTCTAAGTGTGACCGCTTTTCCGGTACGCTTACTCATTTTCACCTTTTCGCCGTCCTGGAACAAATTGACCATCTGGATGATTTCTACTTCCATCGTATCCTTTTCATAACCCAGTGCCTGGATGGCTGCTTTCATACGTGGGATGTAGCCGTGGTGATCCGCTCCCCAGATGTTGATGAGCGTATCAAAACCGCGGTCCAGCTTGTTTTTGTGATAGGCAATATCCGGCGTCAAGTACGTGTATGTGCCGTCATTTTTAATAAGGACTCGATCCTTATCATCGCCGAACTGTGTCGTTTCAAACCATGTGGCATCATCTTTATCATACACGTATCCTTGATCTTTAAGGACTTTCAAGGCGTCTGTAATCTGGTCACCCTGATACAGGGAGGTTTCAGAGAACCATTCATCAAATGGCACACGGAATTCTTCCAGATCGGTCTTGATCCGGTTCAAAAGGAACTTCAAACCATATTCACGGCAGAACTGAAGACGCTCTTCCTGCTCGGCTTCCGCCCATTTTTCACCGGTTTCTTCCGCGAGCTTTTCTCCGAGCTGGATAATATCTTTACCGTGATAGCCATCTTCCGGCATGTCCCAGTCACGGCCGAGCGCCTGCATGTATCGGGCTTCAAGAGACTTCGCCAGATTCATCATCTGGTTTCCTGCATCATTGATGTAGTATTCACGGGAGACGTCGTAGCCGGCTGCCTCCAATACGTTGCACAAGGAATCACCGACAGCTGCTCCACGGGCGTGTCCCAGGTGAAGGGTTCCCGTCGGATTGGCCGAAACGAACTCAATCTGGATTTTATGACCGTCTCCGCTGTTGGTGCGTCCATATGCATCGCCGGCAGACAGTACAGAAGGCACAAGTTCCGTCAAATACTGATTGTTCATGTAAAAGTTAATGAAGCCCGGGCCTGCGATTTCAATTTTTTCAATGGATGCTTTCGAATGGTCGAACTGCTCCACCAGTTCAGTTGCAATCGCACGCGGGTTCTTTTTCGCTACACGCGCCAGCTGCATGGCCATATTGGTGGCATAGTCCCCATGAGCTTTATCCTTCGGCTGTTCAAGCACCACTTCCGGCATTTCTTCTTCTCCGGCAAGCCCCGCTGCCAGCACAGAACGCACAATTTCTGCTTTCAGGTTCTGTTCCATTTGTTCAACGATATTCATGAATCGCTCTCCTCCTCAAACGTCAACGTCAAGCTGTGCGCCTGCGTCACCTCGTGATTTAACGTCATCGTATAGTTTAAAAACAGTCGTCCCTGCACGGATTCTTCCAGCGGGGTGTAGTTCATTTCTTTCGTGTAGGTTTTCATATGAAAATCACCATAGGTGTGGTGATATAGATTCTCTGTTTCCATCAAAGGTTTAAAAACCTGGCGCATTTCCACACCGCCGGTACGCTTGATGCTTACATGCTCCGGTTTGATCGTCACCATTGTATGGACAGGCTCACCGTCTTCCGGGTGCTCCGTAAAGGTCAGCACCTGCGTACTGCCGCGGACTAAAAAACGGCCGGTCTCTTCGATTTCCATGGTCTCTCTGCGATCTTGATCCTGGATTTCGGTAACAAGCTGGACCTGGATGTCTTTTGCATTTGCAGGCATGTTTCTCCACCTTTTCTTTAACAGTTTTACGAACGAGTTATAACTAATCCATTATAAAAATTTCAGTTTAAAAACGCAAGCGTTGGTATCAGGAACTTGTCAGCAGACGAACATACCTCTCTATATCATCCACATAGGAAACGTGTGCCGGAACGGACCATGCGGTGTATACCACAAGGATGGCCAAAACAACCGCCGCGTACCACTTAAAGGCTAGATATTTCTTAAACGGACGCTGTGCAGGAGCAGCGATAAACAACAAGAGAGGCAGAAGAACAGCGGTCACACCAAGGTCCACGCTCCATTGCTGCCTTTCTTCAGAAACCGCCAGCTGGAAGAGCAGGATATTGTTGATATTCCCTTCCCTCTCCACTTCCATTTCTTCTTTATTCCATAATCCTTGTTCAATCGTCAGGGTGTTTTCATTTAATGTATAGCTGTAATTTGATGGGTTCCATTCCCCTGTAAAAGTGGCGGTGAAGAGAGCCACCATCACCAATGCATAGGCCGAAATGAGACCGATCCCTTTCTTTGTCAAAATGAAACGCTCCTTTATTCATGATTTCAGGCCCCGGGCCTGAAAATAGAAAAGCCACCGTGATCATCACAGCGGCTTTTCCTATTCTATCATTTATTGAACAAACCCTAAAAGCATTTCACGCATCAGTTTGCTGGCAGCAATCTGTGTTTTTTCCGAATGATCATAGGCCGGCGCTACTTCCACCAAGTCAGCCCCTACGATATTCATCTCACTTCCTGCCATGGCATGAATGGCCGCAAGCAGTTCCTTAGAAGTAATGCCGCCCGCTTCAGCCGTGCCTGTTCCCGGTGCAGCGGCGGGGTCCAGCACATCAATATCAATCGTGACGTAAACCGGACGCCCGCCCAGTTCAGGAAGAACCTTCTGCAAAGGCTCCAGTACATCGAACTTGTACAAATGCATACCGGATTCAGCAGCATATTGGAACTCTTCCCTCATACCGGAACGGATACCGAAGGAGTAGACGTTTTCCGCTCCGATGAGCTCACACGTCTTCCGGATCGGCGTGGAATGGGAAAGCACCTCTCCCTCGTATTCCTCCCGAAGATCCGCATGGGCATCAATATGAATGACGGCAAGGTCCGGGTATTTTTTGTAAACGGATTGAATGACCGGCCAGGAGACAAGGTGCTCCCCGCCCATCCCGAGCGGGAACTTGCCTTTTTCCATCAGTTCATCCATATAATCCTCAATGATATCAAGGCTTCGGGCTGCATTTCCGAATGGCAGCAGCAGATCGCCTGCATCATGATAGCTTACCTCTTCCAAATGACGGTCCAGATAAGGACTGTATTCCTCAAGGCCGATGGAAGCTTCCCTGATCCGGTTCGGGCCAAATCGGGAGCCCGGACGGAAGCTGACCGTCCAGTCCATCGGCATGCCGTAAATCACAGCGTCCGCTTCTTCCTCTGAAGCTCGGCTCATTATGAATACTTTTCCAGAGTAGGCTTCATCAAACCTCATGAATGTCACTCCTTCGTCAAGTCTTTCACAAATTTCGGCAGCGCAAAACAGGCTTGATGGATTTCTTCGGTGTAGTATTTCGTATCCAGTTCCGTGAAACGGTCTTCAGGAACCTGAAGGGGATGATGCGTCTTGCTCCCCATCGTGAATGTCCACAGTCCGCTTGGATACGTTGGAATGTTAGCCGTATACACGTGGGTAATCGGAAATGTTTCTTTCACATCCCCGTACACCTGACGGATCAGGTCTGCCTTGAACCACGGGTTGTCTGTTTGCGCGACAAAGATGCCATCCTCTTTCAGTGCTTTGGCAATACCCTCGTAAAAGCCCTTGGAAAAGAGGCTCACAGCAGGTCCGACCGGTTCTGTGGAATCAACCATGATGACATCGTATTCGTCACGGCTTTGTGCGATGTGCATGAATCCATCATCTACTTTGACCTCGACACGTTCGTCTTCAAGCATTCCTGCGATGGACGGCAGGTACTTTTTCGAATACTCGATGACCTTCCCATCAATTTCCACAAGAGTGGCTTTCTTCACACTTTCATGCTTCAGGACTTCTCTTATCACACCACCGTCTCCGCCGCCGACAACCAGCACATTTTCAGGGTGGGGGTGGGTGAATAAAGGAACATGGGCGACCATTTCGTGATAAACGAATTCATCCTTCTCCGTCGTCATGACCATATCATCAAGCACGAGCATATTTCCCCATTCTTCTGTCTCCAGCATTTCCAATTCTTGAAAATCTGTTTTCTCTTTATGAAGCGATCGATTCACTTTCGCTGTAATCCCGAAATGATCGGTCTGTTTTTCTGTAAACCATGTACCCATGAAGCATTTCTCCTTTTCATCTATACATCGGCCGGTGGCAGGGAGCCCCCTCCATACCGGTATTTAAAAAGCAAACAAGAAGTTTATTTTACTACGAATTCTCCCATAATAATAGCAGTCTTTCGTTTCGGTGAACACAAAATTTTCTCTTTATAGTTGGGAGTATAAACAAGATGTGGTCATTTATCAAAACTTCTTACAAATGGCTGATCATCAGCCTGAAACTGACGGGAGCCGCCGCCATCCTCGGCCTTATCGCTCTCATTGCTGTAGTTATGACGGCGATTATCCAGGGCCCCCCATCCTTGACGACGGAACAGAATACACTCATCTACGGAAGCAGTGGAGAGGTGATCGGGGAGGACAAAGGGGCTGAGGAAAGGTACTGGATCGCTATCGAGGATATGCCCCAGTCGATTAAGGACGCCACGCTTGCCATTGAAGACCGGCGGTTTTACAACCATTTCGGTTTCGATTTCAAACGGATTGCGGCCGCTGCCTTAACCGATATAAAACAGATGCGTATGGCTCAGGGAGCAAGCACGATTACCCAGCAGTATGCCCGCAACCTATATCTTTCGCATGATAAAACATGGAAACGCAAACTTTATGAAGCGATGTATGCCCTGCGACTGGAAATCTTCTATAACAAAGACGAAATTTTAGAGGGTTACCTGAACACCATTTATTACGGCCACGGGGCCTACGGCATTGAAGCCGCAAGCCGCCACTATTTCAGTAAGAATGCCGGGGAACTTTCCCTCACAGAAGCCTCCATGCTTGCCGGCATACCGAAAGGGCCCAGCTACTATTCTCCTCTGAACAATGAAGAGAAAGCCGTATCCAGGCAGGGACAAATTTTAGCGGAGATGGAGCGCCACGGATACATTACTTCGATAGAAAAAGAGGAAGCTGTGGAAGCGAGCTTGAATTATGCGGATGGTCAGAATGAAAAGATACAGGAAACCGCTCCCTATTTTCAGGATGAGGTCATTTCCGAAGCAGCCCGGCTGCTGGGCGTCGACAGAGAAAGCATCCAGACCGGTGGATACCACATCCATACGACTCTTAATGAAGAACATCAGGACACATTGGAAGAAATGGCCGCCCGGCATCTTCCTGACGGCCATGACGTCCAAACCGCCGCAGTCGTTATGGACAGCCGCACCGGCGCTGTCACCGCACTGATCGGAGGCAGGAATTATGAGGAAAGTCCGTTCAACAGGGCGGTGCAGGCAAAACGACCGATCGGATCCACCATTAAGCCGCTGCTTTATTACAGTGCACTGGAGTCCGGAGAATCGCCGGTCACGATGCGCGAAAGCAAGCCGGTTGAATTCCCTGTCGAAGGAAAAAGCGATCCGTATGTTCCCACCAATTTCAATGATCAGTATGCGGATAAGCCGATAACGATGGCTCAAGCTCTTGCTGTATCCGATAACATTTATGCCGTATCCACCCATATGGACATCGGACCGGAAAAGCTTGTCGAAACGATGAAAACGTTTGGTCTAGAGGGGGCTTTTGAACCCCACCCCTCTCTTGCACTGGGCTATTCATCCATATCCTTGTACGATATGATCACGGCGTACGGGAAGATGGTCAAAGGCTCTGACTCTCTCGAAGGGCATACAATTAAAAAAATTACCGACCGGCATGAACATGTGTTATATGAATATGAACCGGTCATTTTAAAAGACGACCCTGTCGATCAGGAAACGGCCTTTACCGTCACCCATATGATGACAGGCATGTTCGATCCAGCCCTTGATGCCTCCTACGCTTCTGTTACAGGCACACCTGTTAACGGAAAGCTGACCCGGATGTACGGAGGCAAATCGGGAACCACAGATACGGACAGCTGGATGATCGGTTTCAGTCCGCAATTCGTTACGGGTGTATGGATCGGCTACGATGAAGGGGGACGCCCTTTGGAAACGTTCAATGATCACCGATATGCCAAGTCCATCTGGGCGGATACAATGGAGGACATTCACGAAACTCTCCCTTCAGCGGCTTTCGTGCCTCCACCAGGTGTGAAGGGGGTATACATTGACCCTGATACCGGATACCTTGCCGGCCCTGACTGCCCTCAGGAACGGCTCGTCTATATGGAAAAGGCAGACATACCGAAGAAAGTGTGCGGAGGCAGTGAAGAAAAGGATATCAATGATGAATTCGAGGACGACCCATGGTTCAAAGATGTCGTGGACTGGTTCTTCTAACCAAAAAAACGGCTGACCTTCAGCCGCCAATAGAAATAATGCACGGAGAAAGTTCTTGTGGTCCAGTGATGCTTGTACACAAGGAAACGTGTTCTATCCTTATGTTTTTGCAGACAGGGCTGATCTTCTGTTAAACAGAAGGTCAGCCCTGTTTTCAACTCACCATTATGGGAAGGTCACGAGAAGCGTTCGGTGGTGACGCCTGCGGGACCAGCGCGAGCCGAAGATCCACTTGGGCAGGTGGTTTTCCTGCCCAAGTTAGCTGAGGCCGTGCCCGCGGCAAGCATCCACCGATAAGCGGAACGTGACCGTTAACACCACACACTCCTTACTTCAAAGAATAACGCAGCCTGACCCATGACCACGTTCATCCATAAAAAGGAATGGTCGGAGCTGGAACGATAATAAAAAAGGACAGAGAAAACGACCGGTCACAAGCCGGTCGTTTTCTCTGTCCTAGTCAAACATGTACAATCCATGTATTACTTAATATATTACCCCGTCAAAGGTTCGTCAATACGAATCACAGAGATCTGTCCGTATTTTATGAACATTCCGGTAAATCAGGCTCAGGCGATCGTTAAATCAATGATATCCTCCAGGGGAAAGCGGACCTGTTCCTTCGTTTCCCAGTGGATCCCTTTGACAACTCTTTCCCACCGGCTTACCTCCTGGACCTTCAGCAGACATTCTTCATAATCAAATCCATTATGGACCCTCAGACGGACTGTTAAATCATCCTTCACCGCCCTCTGCAGCAAAAAGTCGATTTCCACCGCCTTCTGTTCATCAATGATGCCCTTCTCCACGCGCTGATCCTCTTTCCACAGCTTTTTCACCATCTCCACATGTTCCGGCAGCATCAAAGACGTCCACTTAATGGTTCCTCGATCCCGATTACGATTATCCATCATGCCCCTCCTCAATCACGAACATTTGTTCTTATTCTATCATAAAAAAGGACAGCGTAAACTGGAAGTTACAGGAGAAGTGAAAAAAAGATCCCATTCACCAGAATGCCGGAAAAAACGAGGCATAAAAAAAGCCGCCGGTTGTCCCGACAGGCTTTTTTCTTATGAAACGCCTAACGCAGCCTTCAATTCCTGAGCCGTATTTTCCCAGAGCTCCGGTTTGAATTCACGAAGGTATTCTCCGAGAATTTTTCTACTCTTTTCATCCACGTGCTCGACGACAAAGCGCCCTTTTAACGATTTGTCCATATGATTCACGTGCTCCGGCATCAGCTTATACCCTCGCTTGATGGAACGATCGACGATGATTTCACTGGCAGCCACTCCGTAGTAGCAGGGATTCCCTCCGCGGTAATCCACCGTCACCCAGGCAATCCAGTAATGAAGGCCATTGGCCACTACGTCTTTATCTGTGATGAATTTGATCCGCTTCTCCACTTTACTGCGGGCATGAAGCGCCCCCATATCCACATAAGCTTCTTCTTCATTGGGATCAACGATGACCGGGGTCATGTTTTCAAGACTGATGGAGCCGACCCCGTAGCCGCCGTGCCCGTCTGTCGCGTCATCTTTAATGATCGTAAATTGATTTTTCTTCTTATCACTGCTGTCACTATTTTTCTTAAACTGATCGAATTCTTTCATGATTCAGCGAACCTCCTTTACAAGCCCGTACGTTTTGCTCCTATTTTAACATAGAACCACCGGGATGGTGGAGTGAAAGGGCAGCGGTCACTCTTCCTTATTGGTCAAACGTTTGTTCAAGGCCTGGTATTCTTCCTTCAGCATAGAGAAGACAACCGTATCCTGAAACCTCTTTCCATCAAAATCCGTCTGACGGAGTGTCCCTTCCTCCTGGAACCCATATCGTTCAAGAAGTTTCCTCGACCCTTGATTTTCTGCAAATATATCTCCGACGATTCTGTTCAGCTGCAGCTCCTCAAATCCATACCGGAGAATGACGGCCATCAATTCAGACATGACGCCTGAACGCTGATACGCGGCAGAGATGACTACTCCCATCTCCGCTTTCCGATGCCAGTGATGAAGCTTATGAAACCGGAAAAATCCAATAACGTCTCCACTCCGGTCTTCGATCACCCAGGGGATTTCGCGCTTCTCTTCATAAGCCGTCAAGTACGCTCCAACCTGTTTTCTCATCTCCTCAATATTCTGAACCGGATGGGGCGTGATATACTTCATCGTTCCGCCGTCCCCCATGAACGGGAACAAAGACACGGCGTCTTCTTCCCGCAGGCTCCGAAGACGGTAATGCTCGCTATGTAATGAAGGTATGGTCATTTTCTCGTCCTTTCCCAGGCAGTCCTGATCTTCTCTGCAAGCTTTTTCCTCCAGGAGCATAAAAAAGACTGCCCTCCACACATACGCTCGGGCCAGGTGAAGGACAATCTAACGGCAGTAACGCAGTCCACATCGTTCTTTCCAATCTAAGAAACTGCGCTCAATTTTTTCTTTTCTCGATTCATACATCCATTTCCCTTTCGCACGTCGTCTGCGCGGAGCGTGACCACCCACACGACATAAAGGCAACTCCAATGGACACGTACTTTTCATTCCTATCTAACCTATCTAATGCATACCGCGGATCGTTTCGATGAAGGTCCAGCCTTCTTCAATGTCCTCGTCTGAATAATTCTGGGCACTCTTGACTGTAAACACTTTTTCGGCGACCTCTTCTTTCGGCAGGTCCTCGAAGAAAAGCATCGTTGAAACGAGCTCTAAAAACCTTGAGCTCCGTTCATTCATCAGATCAATGTGCTGATTCAAAGGCGGCAGGTCCATTTCATAATGCTTGAGAAAATCGCGGCCGCTGTCCGTCAGCTGATAGCGGTACTGGTAATAATTCTTTTTTTCTTCTCTCGTTTCCGTTACAAATCCCAGATTGCACATTTCCTCTACCCGGAGCGTAAGTTCCTCTGAATAGGGGCCGTAAAAGTGGAATTGGTACCGTTCCTCAAATGGGATTTCACACTTTTTCAAGATATAGATCATCTTCTGCAGTTTCTTCCTTCCGACGATTTCTTCCGTGCTTGAAAAAAACTGCATCAACTTCGCATGATTCTCCAACATGGAGGTTCACTCCTTATCCAAACAATATTTCCATAATCCGCTTCTTCGTTTTACTTCGATTGGACATTTCCTCAAGGCGGTCGAGAGGAATATACAGCTTATGATCCGTCCGTTTCTTCCCGGAAATCGACTCGACGATATCCGAAAGTCTGGACAGCTCCTTCAGTTCACCGCTTGGCTGCAGCAGATGAATCGGCAGGCGCTCCCCTTCTTCGCCGGGGCGGTAGAAGTCATAAGGCAGGTCGGAACTGGAATCCACGACAAGATAATAATCCGGGTTCAATCCCGCTTTGGTGAACAGCTTATACAGCTCCATCCATTCATTCATCTGGGCATTCGGATTGAATTCGATGTATTTGAACAGCCGCCGGTTCACGAACCGCTGGCAGAGGTCACTCAGCACATCGTCCTCTTCTTCCATCCACATCTGGAAATAGTAAAGCACAACGGCTTCATCTAAAGCTAAATACTCCTTCAAGCTCGGTTTCCCTTCAAAAAAGGAAAGGAAATGGACCGGTTCCAGCTTGAATGTATAGCCATCGTCATACAGCTCTTTTGCCCGGTGCAGAATCTTCGTCAAAATGACTTCCGCACTGCGGGTGACCGGGTGGAAATAAACCTGCCAGTACATCTGGTACCGGCTCATAATGTAATCTTCCACCGCATGCATGCCGCTTTCCTTCACTACGACCTGATCTTCCATCGGACGCATGACTCTGAGAATCCGCTCCATATCGAAATGACCATAGCTGACCCCCGTGAAGTAAGCATCACGCTGCAGGTAATCCATCCGGTCGGCGTCAATCTGGCTGGAGATCAAACTGACCACCAGCTTATTTTCATACGTTTTGTTAATGACATCGGCGACCTTTTTCGGAAATCCTTTTTCCACACGGCGGAGAACTTGATTGACCTCCGTATCCCCAAGCAGGATCGCCTGGGTGAATTCCTCATGATCCAGTTTGTACACCTTCTCAAAGGAATGGGAGAACGGGCCGTGGCCGAGGTCATGCAGAAGAGCCGCACAAAGACAGAGCAGTCTCTCCTCCTGGTTCCAATGCGGCCGGTCCTTGAAGTTCTCAATAATCCGTCTCACAATTTCATACACACCGAGCGAGTGGTTGAAGCGGCTGTGCTCTGCTCCATGAAACGTCAAATAGGAAGTTCCCAGCTGCTTCACACGTCGCAGCCGCTGGAATTCAGACGTTCCGATCAAATCCCATATGACCCGCTCCCGTACATGGACATAACGGTGAACCGGGTCTTTAAATACTTTTTCTTCACTTAGTTTCTCATCACGATAAGCCATCCGCTTGTCCTTTCCTGACGACATTTTTAACTATTATATACCTTTATATCCGACAAAAAAACGTCTTGACAGACAAAAAATGACAGGGGAGAGGTCTCTTCCCTGTCCCTATCCCTTTTTGCCTGAAGACTTTTTTAACCCATCGGAGATTTTACATTGGTTCACTTATTCATGCAACAACCGATATTTGCTATAATAGATGGTGCTGTATGTAAAGGAGTTCGAATGTGCATGAGTACAATCCATACCTTATTAAAAACCAATACCTACCGCTTCATCGATCAAAGCAGTCTTGGACCTTCGTTTTCAGCTCTTCAGTCGTTCGCCATGGACGACACCCTGTCCATCTCCGTCGGAGAGCGCATCAGTCCGACGACGGCCCGCTTATGGGTGCATCATAATACCGTCGTCCTCGGAATTCCTGATGCCCGTCTGCCTTACATCGATGAAGCCATCGAATATTTGAAAGCCGGCGGCTACCAGGTCGTCGTCCGTAACTCCGGCGGCCTTGCCGTCGTGTTGGATGAAGGTGTCATGAACCTCTCCTTCATTTTCCCAGACTCAAAGGAAGTAAACATCCATGAAGGCTACGATGCGATGGTCTCATTTATCCACTACCTGTTCCAGGATGTGACTGATGAGATTGAAGCGTATGAAATCACCCGGTCCTACTGTCCGGGCACCTATGATCTCAGCATCAACGGGAAGAAATTTGCCGGCATTTCCCAACGCCGGGTGAAAAACGGGTCCGCTGTGCAGATCTATCTGGATGTCACGGGGAGCGGAGCTGAAAGAGCCTCCCTGCTGAAGCACTTTTATGAAATTGGAAAAAGGAATGAAGAAACACGATTCACCTATCCGGATATCGAGCCGTCTGTCATGGCTTCTCTCAATGAGCTGCTCGACACCCCCCTTACTGTAGCGGATGTCCGGGACAGAATCTTGACGAAGCTGTACGAACTTTCCGGCCACATTGTGACCGATCCACTGAACGACACGGAAATTGAATGGTTCCAAAAACGGTTCGATCAAATCGTCAAACGCAATGAAAAAGCGCTCGACCACCTCCGCTGAGGATGTCGAGCGCTTTTTACCTATTTCAGCCGAACCAGCTCAGGCTTCTGACTCTCTTCTTCACGTGTCGTACATAAGGAGTCCCAATCATAAGATGCCCCATCCCTCATCGTAACCATACGGTCTGCCAGGGCGCGGGAGTCCTCCCGGTCGTGCGTCACAAAAATGCAGGTCGTTCCTGTTTGCTTAAGAATGGCTTTCAGCTCGTTTCTTATTTTCACCTGCAGATCCGCATCAAGGTTACTGAATGGTTCATCTAACAACAGCAGCTCCGGTGCCGGCGCAAGCGACCGAGCCAAAGCGATCCGCTGCTGCTGTCCTCCGCTCAGTTCATGGGGATACCGTTTTGAGTAGTCCCCCATGTTCACAAGCTCCAGCACTTCCTGCACTCTGCGGCTGCGATCCTTCCTCTTCCACGCTTTCAATCCGAATTTCACATTCTCATAAACCGTCATATGCGGAAACAGTGCATAATCCTGAAAGACAATGCCGATCCCTCTTTTTTCAGGAGCTACAAACGTCCGGTCATCTGTCATCGTGCGGCCTGCGATGTGGATCGTCCCTTTTTCAGGGATTTCCAAACCACATAGGAGGCGGAGGACGGTACTTTTCCCACTGCCGCTCTCTCCCAGGATGGAAATGATTTCGCCCTGCTCAATATCCAGGTTAAAATCGTGGACGGTTCGTTCTTTCGAGTTGGTATACCCAAAACAGAGATCTTTGATTTCAACATACATATCAATTCGACTCCTTTTCTAAGACCTGATGAAAAATAAAGACAGCGGCTGCACTGATGAGGACTATGATAAGAGAAGACAACGCCGCTTCATGAATCTGCTCATCACTGGCATATTTAAAAGCATTGGTCGACAGCGTTCCAAAGTTAAACGGACGCAGGATCAACGTGAGCGGAAGTTCTTTAATGATCTCAATAAAGGCAAGCAGAAACCCGCTGATCAGCGGTGCCCGCAGCATTCTTACGTCCACTTTAAAAAAGGTCTTCGTCATATTCATCCCCAGCATCCGTGAGGCTTCTGTATATTTGTTTCCGATTTTATCAAAGCCGGATTCAACGGAATTGTAGCCAATAGCCAGAAACCGGATGATATAGGAAGATATCAGGATCACTATACTGGTGCTTAAAAACAACCGGCTTTCCACCCCTGTCATTTCATAGAAACGGGAAAGTCCACTGTCGAGATCAATAAACACGGTACTGATGCCGACCGCAATGACCGCTCCCGGGATCGAATAGCCGAGAATCGTCACTTTGGCTGCAGATTTCGAAAGCCGGCTTTGATGCGTCCGGGCAAAGTTGCCGATGATCACTGCAAAGAAGACAATAAGCAGGGCCCCCGTCAAGGATACGAACAGGGAATTCCAGATCAACGTTAAAAATTCAGACGAAGCCACTTTTTCGAAGGTTAAGAACATCCAGTCTACAAGCTGAATCAAAGGGATGAGAAAACCCAGCAGAAAGATGGCCAGACAATAACTGAAAGCCGCCCAGCCTCGCCCCCCGCTTAATGGAATGGCACGGAGCGGCCGGGCTTTTGCCGTCGTAGCTGCGTATTTCTTTCGGCCTCTCAGCAATTTCTCCAAAATCAGGATAGAAAAAACGATAAACATCAATGTCGCTGATAATTTAATCGCTGAATTCAAGTCATTCATGCCGAACCATGTCTGGAAGATGGCCGTACTGAATGTAGGAACGCCAAAGTACTGGACGACACCATAATCATTCAGAACTTCCAGAAGAACGAGACTGACGCCCCCGACAACGGCTCCCCGGGAAACCGGCAGGACCACCCTGAAAAACACTTCCAGCGGCGAACCTCCCAGCAGACGTGCGTTTTCTATTAACGATGCTGACTGATTGGCCAGAAAAGCTCTTGTAATCGTATACACGTATGGATATAGAAAAAGAGTGAAAATAAAAACAGCACCAGGAAGATTGAGAATATCAAAGTATTTCTGTTCCACTTCGATGCCCCACGTATTCCGGAGTGTCGTCTGAATCACCCCTGTGTAATTCAATATCCCGTTATACGTATATCCGGCAATATAAGGCGGGATGGCAAGCGGTAAAATAAGCGCCCACTTAAAAAACTTTTTCAACGGGAAATCATAAGCAGAAATCAACCAGGCGAGGCTTGTGCCTATGATAATGGTCAACAGCCCTGTGAAAGCAATAAGCAGACCAGTGTTTTTCAATAAATCCGGAAGTATATATTCTGTAATATGGCCCCAATTTTCAGCTTTTTCTGTGAAGAAATTGAATAAGATCGTCACATTGGGGATGAGAATCAAGATGACAATAATGAAACTGAGTATTGACCAGCCATTTCTATAAGCAGGAAGTCTTCGCCGTACATTCAAAGAGGACACGTCCTTTTCCACCAGTCCCTCAGCCTTGAATGAAAAAAGCCTGGAGGCTTGCTTCATTCAAGGTTGAGTCCGTAATAATGATAACAGTTCTCAACTGTTTTGTATAGAAAAAACCGCATCATGACGGGCATGATGCGGTTCGTTCTTATTTCCAGCCGACTTCATTCATAATCTGAATGGCGCGGTCGTTGTTTTCTCCAAGTTCATTCAGGGAAATGTCCTGCTCTTTGAACTCACCCCAGCTTTGAAGCAGTTCAGAAGCTTCGACGTCTGGATTTACTGGATATTCGTAGTTGGCTTCAGCAAATTGCTTCTGCGCTTCCTCACCAGACAGGAACTCAATGAATTTCTGAGCGTTTTCAGTATTCTTGCTGCTTGCTGTCACACCAATGCCGCTGATGTTGACATGAGTTCCTGTAGAATCCTGGTTGGGGAAGATGATTCCCAGCTGTTCAGCTACTTTCACTTCTTCCTCATCTTCTGAGTTCAGCATTTTCCCAAGGTAATACGTGTTCATAACCGCCACATCACCCTCACCGGCAGCGACAGCTTTCGCCTGGTCACGATCTCCTCCTTGAGGATCACGAGCCATGTTATCTACGATTCCCTGTGCCCATTCCTTGGCAGCGTCTTCGCCCTCCGTTGCAATCATAGAAGCAACAAGAGACTGGTTATAGATGTTTGAGGACGAACGAATCAAGACTTTATCCTGGTACTCCTCGTTTGTTAAATCCATGTACGTTTGAAGGTTTTCTTCATCAACACGCTCTTTGTGGTAAGCAATGACACGCGCACGCTTGGTCAGACCAAACCAGTTGTTATCCGGATCACGGAATTTCTCCGGAATATTTTCATTCAGTGTGTCGCTTTCCAAAGACTGAAGCAGATCCTGCGATTTCGCACGGTGCAGACGACCGGCATCAGCGGTGATCAGCAGGTCGGCTTCAGAAGCCTCTCCCTCACGATCAAGACGGGCGATCAATTCGTCATCATCCCCTTCAATGACATTGACCTCGATTCCCGTTTCTTCTGTAAATGTATCATAGAGCTCCTGATCTGTATCGTAATGACGGCCGGTGTACAGATTTACTTCTCCACCCGTTTCTTCAGAAGCGTTCTCTTCACTTGTTTCTTCTGTGTCTGCTGTTTCCTGATCAGAAGATGTATCTTCCTCCTGTTCGCCCCCTCCGCATGCAGCCAGTACGAATACGGATAGTAGAAGCGTTAACCCTAACATCAACCATTTGTTCCTCATCATGTCCACCCCTGTATATAAATTTTAAATGATAATGATTTTCATTCCAGGTATTATTTTAATGGAATCCTCTCCAAAGTCAAGCGTTTTCAGCACATTCCCGCTTCCCACTGCAAACGTTTTAAGCAAGTACCAGAAAAAAAGACTGCCGGCCTCCAGGCCGGCAGTCTTTTTTTCTGCGTTCTATTATAGAGATTGAGCTGCTGTAATGATAGCCAGCTTGTATACGTCATCTGCACTACAGCCGCGGGAAAGATCGTTGACCGGCTGGTTCAGACCTTGCAGGACCGGACCTACCGCATCAAAACCGCCGAGACGCTGAGCGATCTTGTACCCAATGTTACCTGCTTCAAGACTAGGGAAGACAAACGTATTCGCTTCGCCTTTCAGAGGGGAATCCGGAGCTTTTTTCTCGGCAACGGAAGGAACGAAAGCAGCATCGAACTGGAATTCACCGTCAATGACGAGGTCTGGATTCTGTTCTTTGGCGATATTCAATGCTTCTGCTACTTTTTCTGTTTCTGGTGATTTCGCAGAACCTTTCGTGGAGAAGCTGAGCATCGCTACTTTAGGATCCACATCGAACAAGGCAGCTGTTTCCGCACTCGCCAGCGCAATTTCAGCAAGATCCTGGCTGTCCGGGCTGATGTTGATGGCACAATCAGCAAAGACGTATTTCTCGTCTTCACGGACCATGACGAAGACACCGGAAGTTTTCTTAATGCCGGGTTTCGTTTTAATGATCTGAAGAGCCGGGCGTACTGTATCCGCTGTTGAATGAGCCGCGCCGCTGACAAGACCATCCGCTTTGCCCATATATACGAGCATCGTACCGAAGTAGTTTTCATCCTGAAGAATTTCACGGGCTTTTTCTTCCGTCGCCTTGCCTTTACGACGTTCGACGAAGCTTGCTACCATCTCGTCATATTCAGGATAGTCCGCAGGGTTCAACACTTCAGCGCCTGAAATGTCCACACCCAGTTCATCCGCTTTCTGTTCTACTTTCGCTTTATCTCCGACTAGTACAGGTGTGATCATACCATCAGCAGTCAGCTGGCCTGCAGCTGTAAGAATACGCTCGTCCATCGCTTCCGGAAGTACGATTTTTGTACCTTTTCCGTCAATTTTAGCTTTCATTGTATCAAATAGGTTACTCATGCTTAACCCTCCAATTTTCATTTCTGTTATATATGATAAAGTCTTTTGTGTATAAATGAAAGGAATTCCCTTCAAATTTTCTCCTTCCATACGGTTCTGTCCAGTTTATCTGTACCCGGAAACGCCATCCGTCATTCCTTCATTTAATTGTCACAGGATATCGGCCCCCTCTGTAATGCCTGAAGATCAAAATATGTTATATTGGGAATGTGAAATTTTTAACTAACGACTTGCTATACAAAGGAGCGAATGATCCTATGCCAGAAGCAGTAGTAACGATGGATGGATGGTATTGCCTTCATGATTTCCGCACATTGGACTGGACAGCCTGGAAGTACGCCTCCGAGGAGGAGCGTGGAGAGGCCGTTTCCGAATTCCGTGAGCTGATCGGACAATGGGAGCACACGGAAGAAAACAAGGAAGGCAGCCATGCCCTCTACACGATTGTCGGTCAAAAAGCTGACTTCATGATGATGATTCTCCGTCCGACGATGGAAGAATTGAATGAGATTGAAACAGCCTTCAATAAAACGAAACTGGCTGAGTTTACCACTCCAGCTTATTCTTATGTCTCCGTTGTCGAGCTCTCCAATTATATGGGAAGCGCCAACGAGGAAGATCCTGAAATCCAGGCCCGTCTTCGTCCGAAGCTTCCAAAATGGAATCACATCTGCTTTTATCCAATGGACAAGCGCAGACAAGGCAATGACAACTGGTACGTGCTTGAAAAAGACGAGCGCGCGAAGCTGATGTATGCTCACGGCATGACCGGCCGGCAGTATGCCGGGAAAATCCGCCAGATCATCACCGGTTCCATCGGTTTTGATGACTGGGAATGGGGCGTCACCTTGTTTGCTCACGATGTCCTTCAATTCAAAAAGCTCGTGTATGAAATGAGATTCGATGAAGTCACGTCCCGCTACGGCGACTTCGGCTCTTTCTATGTCGGAAACCTTCTGAAGCCGGAAGCTGTTGATCAATTCCTGAAAATATAAGATCCAAAAAACTGTCCGGGGAAACCCGGGCAGTTTTTTTATTTCACAGGCTATTCTTTTTTATTGTAGCTCTGTTTTATGAAGCGAGTTTTTACGATGTGTTAAGGTTCGATGGATGCACCCGGGTTTATTTCTTTCATATCCAGGGAGGGTCCGTACATATAGTGATAAAGAGCATGCAAGCATGCCTTTCGTAAAGCGAGGTGACAGCGTGGCTGTTATTCCTTCCACTGAGGCTGACGTGAAGTTACTGGCACGGCTGATGCGGGCAGAAGCCGAGGGTGACGGAGAGCTGGGGATGCTGATGGTTGGGAACACAGGAGTGAACCGCGTGCGCGGAGATTGTATTGATTTCACGGATATCAACACCATCCGCGATATGGTCTATCAAAGTCCAGGAGGATTCGAAGCCACCCAGAAAGGTTATTTTTACCAGAGGGCGCGGGAAAAGGATATCCGCCTGGCCAGAAAAACGATCAAAGGGACGCGCTACCATCCTGCCTCCAACTCCCTCTGGTTTTTCAAGCCTTCCGGCGACTGCCCTGAACAATGGTTCGGACAGTGGAATACAGGCCGCTATAAATCGCACTGTTTCTACTCTCCGACCCGGTCCGACTGTCCAAGTGTGTATTAAATTCCTGTAAGGAGTGATTCAATTGGCACAAAAACCACAATCCGGAGGCCAGGGACAGCCGATGTACGGGCAGATGTCCTCCCCTTATTATGGTCAGAGCCCTTATATGTACCATTATCCCAGCGCCCCCTATTCCAACCAGGGGATGCCTCAAGGACAACAAGGAGGCGGTCTCCAGGTTCCGCCTATGCAGCAAGGAACGTTCAAAGGTGGAGTGAATCCACCGAACATGCTTCCTTCTGAAGAATCCTACATTGAAAATATTCTCAGGCTCAATGCCGGCAAACCGGCAACGGTGTACATGACCTTTGAAAACAACGACCAGTGGAATGCAAAAATCTTCAAAGGAGTCATTGAAGCCGCCGGAAGGGATCACATCATTCTAAGTGATCCACAGACTGGGAAACGCTACCTTCTGCTGATGGTCTACCTTGATTACATTACCTTTGATGAGGAAATCAACTACAACTATCCATTCGGCTCCGGATCCAATCAGGGGATGGCCAACTACCAGTCCCGCCCTTAAGCCTGAACTCGCTATTTCGATAGCGGGTTTTTCACTATGAAAGGAAAAGGTGAGCGGATGAGACCTCCTTATGAGAACTACCAGCGGGCCTTGCTGGGAACCCTCCTTCTTGCGGTCGTCCTGGCGGTTCTGGCCTTGTTTCAGCTGGAACATCAATGGCTCGTTCTTCTTTTATTCTACGTGCTGACCGCCGGTTTTGTATTAGAAGGACTTGTTGCCATGAAAAAGCAGCTGCAGATCGAAATGATCATCCAGCTGCTGCGTGCCTTTATCATTTTTGTGTTTGCAACCATTCTTTATTTCTGACGATTACAGATGCTTGATGATGGCATATCCAAGCAGAATCCAGCCAATTAGGAATGATAAACCACCGAGCGGCGTGATCATGGCAAACGTCTTGATTTCTGTAACGGCATAGATATAGAGACTGCCGGAGAACAAGAGGATGCCAATCAAAAAGAACCAGCCGGCGCCAGTCATCATTCCGGCTTGGATTCTGCCCATCAATAATGCTGTACCAAACAAAGCCATCGTATGGAACATTTGATAATCCACGGCTTTGCCCCACTGATCCAATCCTTTTTCAGATACTTTCCCTTCCAGACCATGAGCTCCGAATGCTCCCAGAGCTACAGATAAAAATCCATTCATAACTGCGGCGATCAGTAAAAACTTCATATTGATCCTTCCTCCCTAGAAATCAAAGATAGACGGCCCGTTGGCCTCTTCATGATCGACGGCCGTATCAGGCTGGGACTGTTTCACAGGTGCCTTGTCCGCCCCCATCATTTTCCTTATTTCTTCTGCGGTCGGTTCATTGACCGAAGGTTCCGGACGACCTCCCTGTGACTCTTCCTCCAACAGGAGTTCCGCCAGAAGCTTCACAGAACGGACATGCTCCCTCACCTTCGGCTCATTTCCATGCTGAAGCATCGCTTCCTGTATTTCATTGGCCATTCTTTTTAGAACACTGTGGTTGGTTACTGCCATTTTATAAACTCCTTTACTTACATAAAAATGGGACTCTGTCGTAGTTTAACACGTCTCTTCCCCTCCTGTCCCATCCCCTTTCCAATGTTCAAACAAAGTTCCAAAACGCTTCCATAAAAAACCTCTCTAACTAAAATGCATAAAGGTGTATACTCTCTTCCTCAAAACCTTTCTCCTCCAAACTCGATTAAGGGGGGATGCTGCTTCTGTGAGTCTAAGTCCTTCTCAAGAAAAAGACATTGATGAACAGCCATGGATAAAGGATGTCCGCGCCTAGCCCGAATAGCTGTATGAAGATAGGTCTCCCGCACAGCATAACGGTATATAAAAGAGGACTGTCTTTTGTTTAACAAAAGACAGTCCTCTTTTTGCACATGACTTGGTTCGGTCACGAGAAGCGTTCGGTGGTGACGCCTGCGGGAACAGCGCGAGCCGAAGATCCACTTGGTCAAGTGATCTTCTTGACCAAGTCAGCTGAGGCCGTGCCCGCGGCAAGCATCCACCGATAAGCGGAACGTGACCGGAAACACAACGTAAGAACAGTTTCTAGTCAGGTTTATTAAATAACGCCTAATTTGTTCAGGAAAATCAGGAGGATCATCACTGGTGTGACGAACTTCACGAGATAGTACCAGATCTGCCCGATGCTGGATCCGGTGAAGTCTGTGGCTTCCAGAGCTTCCGATTTAGAGAAATACCATCCGATCAGAAGGGCCATGGAAAGACCGCCAAGCGGCAGAAGAATGTTGGATGCAATGTAATCCATGGAATCCAGAATGTTCAAATCACCGATCGGCGTGACGCCTGACCAGATTCCGAAACCGAGAGAAACCCCGATTCCCATGACAAACATGATCGCTCCCATGACAACACTTGTAGCAAACCGTGTCCATCCAAGAATCCTCATGAAATAGGCCGTCGGCACTTCCAGTATAGAAACCGAAGAAGACAGAGAAGCAAGAATCAAGGCAAAGAAGAAGACAAGCCCTACTATTCCACCCATCGGCATCTGTTCAAAAATACTCGGCAGTGTAATGAATACGAGCGGCGGACCTGAGCTTGGATCGATCCCGAAGGCAAAAACCGCCGGGAAAATGACGAGGCCTGAAATCACCGCAAAGAAAGTATCCATGATCCCGATGCCGAGGGCTGCACTCGGCAGTTTGTTTTCTTTTCTCAAATAGCTTCCGTACGTGAGCATCGCTCCCATACCAAGACTGAGAGAGAAGAACGCCTGCCCGAGGGCAGCGATGTAAATGGACGGATCACTTAGAGCGGTCCAGTCCGGCTGAAACAAGAACTTCACGCCTTCAGATGCCCCATCCAGGGACAAGCTGAAGAAAGCCAGTCCAATGAGTATAAGGGCAAGCAGCGGCATAAAGATCTTGTTGGCTGCCTCAATGCCTTTTTTCACCCCGCTCAAAACAATAACAATCGTAAGAATCATAAATAAGGCTGTCCAGGCAATCGGATGCCAGGAATGACTGATAAACTGACCGAATGCCCCTTCGTAACCGACCTCCGGAGATGTAAAATAAGATCCATTTAAATAATTCCAGAAATAAAAGATCGCCCAGCCGGCTACGACAGCGTAAAAACTCAAAATTAAAAAGGAACTGGCAATGCCGAAAAATCCTGTCAAATACCACGGTGTGTTTGGTGCCAGCTTTTTAAAGGAACCGACAACATCACTCTCTGCTTTTCTACCGATACTCACCTCAGCAAGCAGCAGCGGGACCCCCAGTAAAATGACGAAGGCCAGGTACAACAGCAGAAAGGCTCCTCCACCATTATTTCCTGCTACAAAGGAGAACCTCCAAATGTTCCCGAGGCCCACGGCCGAACCCATGGCCGCCAGCATAAACCCAAGCTTCGTCCCCCACTTTTCTCTTACCATTCTTCCTCAACTCCTCTCCAACTCTTTCTATGATGTTCTGATAAATATTCATCATAATATCATAGATTTGAGAATAGTTGATATAAAATCAGAAATTTCATGAAATTTACAGTTTAAAATCAATTTTAGTTTGTTTCATTTGGACAGAAGAAACGTTTTCCCGATGTTTTTCCTCGAATTTCATACAGGGCGAACCAGAGGAATGCAGCACCACCTGAGAGGGCATTTCCTTCGATTTGAAATCGTAGGCACTGCAGGCTCTCGGAAAAGCGGGATTCCATGTCGTCCGGAAATGCCGGCACCGAAAGCAGTTGATTTTCTTCAAAAAAACCCTTCCTTTCTACCATGATGTGGTAAAAGCATAGCATATTCGGTGGGCCCGGGCATAAATAAAACAGCCCTGCTTCACTCTTATGAAGCAGGGCTGTTATTTTAGTACCCGCGTTCCTTTTCAAGACGCTGAATACGCGCTTCCAGTTTTTCATATTCTTCACGGGATACAAAACCAAGTTCGTTCATTTGGTCCTGGAACTTCGCCTTCATCTGTTCATTCCACTGCTGATCCTTTGTTTGACCTTTGGCCATCCACGCCTGCATCCGCTCATTCACCATGCTCTTCGCCTGCGAAGGACTGATCTCCCCGCGTCTGACCATATCATTGACAAGCTTCTCGAACTTCTGTTTTCCACTGACTGCGGCTCCAAGACCTAAATGAAACCCTTTTTTCAATAAGTCATTCATGTTCGATTCCTCCTATTATGAGTAAGCTTCCGCAGCATATGCACGTGATTGATGGAGCTGAAAATAAATCCGGCTGCACCGGTCCCGAAGATGCCCCCACCGATCCACCAGCTGGGAAGGACTTCAATAACGCCTGTATAAAAGAAAGCAGCGGTTCCGATCAGCATGATGATAAACGAAAGCAGTGTCATAAATAAATAATATTGGTGGAACAACTGATTTTTCTGCTGAGTCGTTTTCCACTCTCTTTCCTTGTCCCCGTCCTCCAAATACTCAACCAAAGCCCGCGGGAGAGAGAGCAGCGGTCTCGCTGTCTCCTTCAACACATCCGTGTAAAGCGATGAAGTGGAATCCTTTCCGGATACCCATTCCTTAATGACCGGCCGTCCCCAGGCAATCAAATCCACTTGCGGATAGATTGTACTCAGGACACCTACGACAATAGATGCCGCACGTCCAAGAAATGCATAGTCAGCAGGCAGCTGAATCGGCTGTTCTTTGACAAACTGCTGCAGATCCTCCAGCATGTCATTCATCATATGTGCATCCAGCTTGTCAAAGTTCCCTTCCAGGTACATGTCTGTTGTCTGCTTCAGCAGTTTCTTCACTTTTTCCGTATCCGCTTCCGGCAGAAGAAAATTCATTTCCTGCAAGGCTTCAATCACCCTGTCATAGTCGTCCAGAATGAACCCTTGGATCATTTTACGTATGGAATCGGCATCCTCCTTCCGGATTTCCCCGACCATCCCGAAGTCGAGAATGACCACTGTGCCGTCCTCTTTAATCATCAAGTTGCCCGGGTGTGGATCAGAGTGGAACATCCCGGCATATAAAAATTGTTCGATACACAGCTCAAACAAAATATAAGCAATACGGCTCCGGTCGATCCCCTGCCTGTCCATAAAGGAGACATCCGTAATCTTGTGCCCCTCCACCCACTCCATGACGAGAACGCGTCTTGTCGATAGGTCTTCATAATAATGCGGCACCTCGACATCCTGAAAATCACGGAACCGCTTTTGAAAAGCCCGTCCGTTCTCCAGTTCCATCGTAAAATCAAGTTCGTTGCTGATGACACGGACGACTTCCGTATAAAGGGCCTGGAGATCCGCTTTTTTTCCATAAACGGTGAACCGGTTGACGAGCCAGAATACAATTTTCAAAGCCTTGAAGTCCATCCGGAATGTATCACGGACTCTGTAACGCTGCACTTTAACCGCCACCGGCGTCCCATCCTTCAAGTACGCTTTGTATACTTCTCCAATGGATGCAGAGGCCACCGCTTTTTCATCAATGGAGTCCAGGTGTTCATCGAGTGAGGCGTTCCAGTCTTCTTCAATCGTTGTTCTGGAATAGGAAAACGGGACGGGCTTCACACGATCGACAAGCCCCTCCAATTCTTTAATGAAGGATGGCGGCAGAAGATCACCACGAGAGCTGAGGAACTGTCCGAACTTTATCAGCAGCCCGCCGAGGGCGACCGCTTTCCTCCGATACTCCTCCGCCATATCCGCCAGCATCATCTCCCATTTCCTTTTCGTCTGCTCATCCCAGATCCGGTGTCTTTTTTCGAACCAGAAAATGCGGAGCAGAAAACGGACGGACATCCAGACAATGACTGTAATCCGGTAAATGGCTATGTATTTTAATCGCTGATGCATTCGTCCCGCCTCCTTTCCATGCTTCTGTATCTTACTTTTCCCCGCAAATCCACAGGTCAACCCTGCCATTCGACAATCGCGCAGTCAGACTTCGGCAAATGACGGCCGCCCTGCAGAAAGGCAGCGCTTGCACTTTTCTCTGCTATTGTGTGAAAATTCATGTATAACGAAAGGATGAGTGCAATGATTCAGATTCGCGAGCTGGAAGTCAGGGAACTACATACGGCAGCCGAGTGGCTGTATCAGATGAATGGCCAGGACCGCCATTATGTGGCCTGGATGGCTTCAGAGAAAAATGAAATCTTCGAGCAGATCTGGACGTTAACCCAGTTCACGGAGCCTTTAGCTTATGTCGCTTGGGAAGGTTCCGAAATCGTAGGATTTTTAGGCATGGTCCCTTTTTTCGAGCAGAAATTCTGCCGCCTGCTCGGCCCTTTTGCGCTAAAAGAAGAATCCGACGTCATTGAACGCTTATGGGACAAAGCTTCTCTGACTGCCCAGCTTCATTTTGATGCGGTTAAAGTAGCCTGCTATGGAGCGAACGAAGAGTTGAAAGCTTTCGCTGAAACCCATGCGTTCGAACTTTACAACGTTGAAAAAACATTGGTCCTCTTCCAAACCCATTACAAGGCCGCGGAGTCCAAAAAGACGCCGTCGATCTTCCAGCTTCAGGAACAGGATAAAGAAAGACTGGACAAGCTGCATCCAGATGCGGCGTATTATACGACAGAAGAAATGTTTCACCTTTCACGACACCAGGGGAACTATATATGGGGATATGGCAAGGAGGGAGAGCTCGCCGGGTACCTCTACTTTGAAACGATCGCAGAAGGGGAAGAAGGCGAAATCTGCTTTGTGAATGTCCATCCTTCCCATCGAAACACCGGCATCGGGACAGAGTTGATGGAACATGCCCTGCAATATGCGTTTTATGCCCTTGAACTGCAGGCGGTCACCCTATCTGTCCGCTCCTTGAATCCCCAGGCTGAACAGTTGTACAAAGCTATCGGTTTTCAGGAGCTGAACGAAATACATGCGTATCAGAAGGTATTCACACCGACCCCACCTGCTCCGCTTCATTAATGGAAAGGAGACCTTTGATGGATATCATCGAAAAAACATTGAGCACAATTGGAGATGAAAGCCGGATACAGAAGCAGACCGCCGTCAGGGGTGGTGATATCAACCAGGCGTTTTACGTACAGACCGAAAGACAGGCATATTTTATAAAGACGAACGCCGGTGTCCCCTCACACTTTTTCCAGGCGGAAGCCGAGGGGCTGCAGACGATTCAACAGACCAAGACCATCCGCGTCCCGAGCGTCTATCATTACGACATGCCTGAAAAAAGGGAGCCTGCCGCGCTTGTGATGGAATGGATTGAATCCGGGAACCGGAACGATCATGCAGCCCTCGGCCGTCAGCTTGCTCATATGCACAAGCACACAAGTAATTCGTATGGATACGGGGCTCCGACATTTGTCGGACAGCTCGATCAGCCAAATACGTGGGCCCCTTCCTGGGTGGACTATTACCGCACCTGCCGGCTGGGGGCACAGCTTGATATTGGAATCTCCAAAAAACGGATGACGAACAAACGAAGAAAGCGGATGGAAGCATTGATGAGCAGACTCGACCAATACCTCCCCGCTCATCCCGAAGCCTCCCTGCTCCACGGTGATCTATGGGGCGGCAATTACATGATGGATGAGCACGGACAGCCGGTTTTGATTGACCCTTCCATTCTTTACGGGGACCACGCTTTTGAACTGGCCTTCACAGAAGTCTTCGGCGGCTTCCCAGCTGATTTTTACAATCATTATCAAGAGGTGTTCCCTCTGCCTGAACATTACGAGGAAATCAAACCTCTGTACCAGCTCTTTTACCTGCTTGCCCATCTCAACATGTTCGGAGAAAGCTACGGTCCGGCTGTGGACCGCATTCTAAAGCATTATACAGAATGATCATCAAGAGTAGGCCCGGCCCTTCCCAGAGTCGGATATTTCCACCAGATCGACCGGGTAGGGCTGGAAATAACTCTGCTGCTTCAAATACCCACTCTGAAAACGGGCGGTCCAGGAACTCAATACACTGAGAACAGCGCTCAAGGGGATTTTTTCTTCTTTATATTGATGAAGAAGATCAGCAAAACTTTGTTTTTCTCCGCTCGTCAGCTGTTTCTTAAAATACCCGGCAATGTGCTGACAGACGTTGATGTGGGCGCTTGTTTTCGCAGGCTCCTGCATCAGCTCATGAAGCAGATTTTCGTACGTTTCAAGCACCTCACCGATTCCACGATGGTCATGGTTGGCTGTCGTCTGCCCCATTTTCTTCAACAGGCCTGGGTGATAGGCCATAAACAGATATTTATGCCGGGCATGAAACTGCTGCAGCTCCTTCATCTTTCTTTCCTTCTTCATCTCCCGGAAGGAGGCCAGGGTGAACAGTTTCGTCAAAAAATGATGGCGCAGCGTGAAATTTTTCAACCGCCCTTCCTCCTCCACAGCCAGCCCACTGTGACGCTTGAGTACCTCTGCGGCAAACAACCCGGATGTCTTTCCGATCACCTGGGAATTCTCCGCACTCTGATACACCTTCACATCATGCATCCCACATGTCGGAGAACGGTTCTTCAAAAGAAATCCATCGACATCATCAAGATGATCAAGAAAAGTTTTGGAAAAACCAGTCATTTTACCAGTAAGATCTTCCCCTGTTTTCGGTTGAACGAGACGCTTTTCCTCATCATCCACGAGACGGATGACATCTCTTGGTACGCCCAGTCCGATTTCCACTTCCGGGCAGACAGGAATAAATTCTACATGCGCTTTCATTCGTTCGACGGCTTTATCTGGTATGACCGCTCCGTTATACCGCACCTCTGCAAATTCAAGGCACCGGCTTACGACGACTCTTGGCTTCGCATATGACTGCATTCCTTTCCCTCATTTCCAGTTTCCAATGTATACAAAAGGTTCCCCGTTATCCTTTTGTGATAAACCCCGGGGTCTGTGATTCTCTACAAATTTCCTATTGGTTTTTAGCAGTAATCGTAATAGAATAAATAATGTTGTATATTTATTCTGAGATGTTTATAAATAAAACAGATTAGTCAGGAGAGATTTTGGATGAAAGCGAAAGATTTTAAACCTTCTTCGCATCTGCGTTTTATCATACCGTCCCTCATCGGTATTTTCTTATTTATGTTCCCTATCAGTGGTGATGACGGAGCCGTCACCATTCCAATCGCCGTTTTGGCAGGAGAGGTCGAGGAACGACTGGCCGGCTCCCTGTCTCTCATCATGACCATCATTATTACGATAACAGCGCTTGCCACTGTTACCGCTAAACTGCTGAGATCGGATGGTTCCAAATCTCCGTTTTTCCATTCATTATTTAATGTACCCGCCGTATGGGTCGTTACCCGTGTGCTCGGTATGATTTTCGCCATCATGGTCTATTTCCAGATTGGACCGGAGGCGGTCATTTCCGAAAATACAGGCGGGCTGCTGCTGGATTCGCTGCTGCACGTCCTGTTCGCCGTCTTTTTATTTGCAGGGTTGTTCCTTCCCCTGCTGTTGAACTACGGCCTGTTGGAATTGTTCGGAGTCATCCTTACGAAAATCATGCGTCCGCTTTTCAAACTGCCGGGGCGTTCGTCTATTGATTCCCTTGCTTCCTGGCTCGGGGACGGAACGATCGGAGTCCTTTTGACGAGTAAGCAGTATGAAGAAGGGTACTACACGAAAAGAGAAGCAGCCGTAATCGGAACCACCTTCTCAATCGTCTCCATTACCTTCAGCCTTGTAGTCATTCAGGAAGTCGGGCTCGGCCACATGTTCGTGCCGTTTTATCTAACTGTAGCACTCGCCGGATTTGTTGCGGCATTGATCATGCCACGGATTCCGCCGCTGTCCAGAAAACCTGATACCTATGTAACCGATGAAGCAGGAGAACAGAATGAAGATATTCCCGAAGGACACAATGTGTTTACCTACGGATATGCCAAAGCCGTTGAGCGTGGCAGCAAATCGATAGGACCCGGAGCATTTATGAAGCAGGGAGCCCAGAATATCCTCGATATGTGGATGGGGGTTGCTCCGATTGTCATGGCCCTCGGAACGATCGCCCTTATCATCGCGGAATTCACCTCTTTCTTCACGTGGATCGGTATGCCGTTCATTCCACTTCTTGAACTCATGCAGGTGCCCTATGCCGCGGAAGCCTCTGAGACCATTCTTGTAGGGTTTGCGGACATGTTCCTGCCTGCAATCATTGGAGCTTCTATCGAGAGCGAAATGACACGGTTCATTATTGCCGCTCTTTCTGTAACCCAGTTGATTTACATGTCGGAAGTCGGTGGACTTCTGCTCGGTTCCAAGGTTCCGGTTAACCTGAAGGACCTGTTCATCATCTTCCTTGAGCGTACGATCATTACCCTTCCAGTCATTACACTGATGGCACATCTATTGTTCTGAATGCATAAAAAAGACCGCCGGGCCCTTGGCTCAGCGGTCTTTTAATTGTTCCAGCACTTTTTGCGCGGTTTCCAGACTGGACGAAGGATTCTGGCCCGTCACAAAAGGAAAATCGACGACGACGTGACTTTCATCCGGCTTTCCTTTGCTGAATTCCGCCCCTTCTTCGATTAAACGATCTTCCAGTGAAAACGGGACACGTCCCTCAAGCCCTGTCTTCGTTTCCTCTTCATTCGAAAAGCCTGTCAGCTTTTTCCCACTTACAAGAGGCTGTTTATTGTGATCCATGACACCAATGAATCCGGCAGGACCGTGACAGACGGAAGCCATGACTTTTCCTTCAGTAAGAAAGTGACGGAGAAGCTCTGCCAACTGTTCATTTTCAGGAAAATCGACCATCGTCCCGTGCCCGCCGCATAAAAAGATAGCGTCATACGATGTCGGATCCACTTCTGCGAGAGCCACCGTCCGGCTGATCGGCTCCATCACCCCGTCCCACACATCAGGAAGCTGGTTGCTGTAGCTGTTTTCATCAATCGGCGGGCGCCCTCCCCGCGGGCTTGCGGCGGTCACCTCATAACCGGCTTCCCCGAACTCCACGGACGGTTCGACAAACTCAGACAGCCAGAGCCCTGTTTCATGTCCATCCATGTGGGCAGCATTTGTGACAATCATCAAGATTTTTTTAGACATACAAAAACCTCCTTGCGAATCTCTTACGTATTATTCACAAGGAGGCTCTATTCCATCCACCAGGAAAGGCGGATTTATTTATGATTGAAGCGTCGAATCTTTGTCAAAGGTCCGCTGCCACCAACGTTTGATGAGCTGGATACGCCCCTCAATGAACGGCTGCGTCAGCGTGCGGATCAAGCTGCTCGATAACAAGTAGACAATAGCGGCAGAGATGATTGCAAGCCCGATGACATCAAACAGGTTATCCACTTTGAACAAGTCGGCCTGCCGGAAGAACTGGATGAAAAAGCCGTGCAGCAGATAAACATACAAGGTCTTCCCGCCAAGGTATGTGATTTTGTACTGCGTATTCGGAATCCAGGAAAGGACACTAACGACCATGATGCCGGCAAGAGCATAGACAGCCAGCCGGAACAGCCCTCCCATTTCCGGACTGCCGAGAACCTCATAGGATTTCGATCCGAGCAGCCAGCCGGAGTTGATTTCAGGGAGTACGGCAATCACACCTGCTGCTGCTGCCATGATGACCATGCTGACTTCCCGGACACGGCGTGTTCTCCACTTATGCACATGCTCCTTCGTCAGCCAGTACCCGGCAAGGAAAAACGGGAAGAAAACGAAGGTACGGGACAAACTGAAATGGTGCCCGATATCGGTGAAATATCCGACGAGCACACCGATCTGCACAGCGATGGCAACACCGAGCATCGGCGGGATTTTCTTAAACCAATATAACAGAATGTGCCAGCAGAACAGGCTGAACAGGAACCATAATGACCAGTGCGGATAAAAGATCCCGTCAAACCCTTCACCTTTCCCGATGAAAAAGTAATACCCGGTATAGACGAGCTGAAAAATCAAGTATGGGAGAATCAACTTTTTAGCCAGCTGAATCAAATAATCCTTCTCCCCCGATCCTTTGGCAAAGAACCCGGCAAGAAAAATGAACGCCGGCATATGAAAAGTATATATCCACGTATAAAGGGTGTACATCGGTTTGGAACCATCGGTAAACGGCTGAATCATATGACCGAAAACGACGAGAAAGATAAGGACTACTTTGGCATTATCAAAAAAAGCATCACGCTTCATGGGATCACCCTTCTTCGATTCAAGATAATCTATTCTACTTCATATGTACCACAATCTATCCTTATTGTAGACAGGTTTTTGAAGATTTAAATCGTCTGTAACGATAATGTAATTGAGAAGATACAATGTCATCTTTCCACGAACAAAGACACCCTGGGTCAGGGTGTCTCTCAGCTTGTAGAGAAACCTCTGTTTCTTTACAAGCTTTTTTCTTTCTTACCGCCAGGAGCGAAAGGGGCACCGCGCCTTGGGAGTTCTTTAACATCGAAAAAAACTCTCCTTCACCCAGCGCAGCCCATGCCGTTCTTTTGAATCTGCGCACCTGCGTAGTGGGCAGTCTCTCTCTTCTATATTCTAACGTCGGCACGAGGAGCGTTCGGTGGTGATGCCTGCGGGAACAGCACGGGCCGAAGATCCACTTGGGCAGGCGACCTTCCTGACCAAGTCAGCTGAGGGCGTGCCCGCGGCATTCATTCACCGATAAGCGGAATGTGACCCTTTACACGACTAATGGACAACTCTAACTGGTTAACACAGGCTTTTTCTACAGCCAAAATACCACCCTTGATCAGGGTGTCTCTTCGGTCTCCTCAAAATCCACGGCCCACATACCGTTCCGGAAGATAGGTTCGTACAGGCCTTCCTTCGTTTCTCCATCGATGTTCAATTCGTCCGACCCCATCATGAAGTCTTCATGGACGAGACTATCATTGACGCCGTGTGATTCCATCTGCTCTTTATTAAAGGAGGACCCTCCTTTTATGTTGGTGGGATATGCTTTTCCTAAGGCTAAATGACAGGAAGCATTTTCATCATATAACGTGTTGAAAAAGATGTGACCGGATTGGGAAACCGGGGAAGCGTGCGGTACGAGCGCGACTTCTCCAAGTCTGGCTGAACCATCATCCGATTCAATCAGATGCTTCAGTGTCTCCTCCCCGGATTCCGCGGCATAATCCACCACTTTTCCATCTTTGAATGTTAAGGTGAAGTTCTCAATCAGATTCCCCGCATAACTCAACGGCTTTGTGCTGGATACTTTCCCGTTCACGCCGTATTTATGAGGCATAGTAAAGACTTCTTCGGTCGGAATGTTGGGGTTGAACGTCCGGCCTTCCTCTGATTCCGCCGCTCCTCCATGCCAGAGGTGATTCGAAACGAGCTCGATGGTCAGCTTCGTCCCGGGCCCGGAATAATGGAGCTTTTTATACTGCTTTTGATTCAAATATTCCCTCGCCTGCCGAAGGGCTTCATTATGCTCCTCCCACGCCTGAACCGGATCGTCCTTGTCCACCCGTGTAATTCTGAAGATCTCCTTCCACAGCTGTTCCTGCGCCTCTTCCGGTGAAGCATCAGGAAACACTTTCTGCGCCCATGCTTTCTGCGGATAGGCAACGATGGTCCAGGTCGTCTTATCATTCATTAAATAGTCCCTGTAACCGGAAAGGGCCTCTCCACTGGCTTTCGAAGCAGCAGCTACCCGCTTCTGATCTACATTCTTCATTAAATCCGGATCGGGTCCGTAAATGGTAAGGAGACCATAACCGTCCGCCACCATTGCTTCGAGACCTTCCGCTTTCCATTTAGGAAAATCTTTGAGCACGTCCATCGGGGCATGCTTCATTTTCATATAATTGAGCATTTCGTCATTCCATTCGACATGCACATTCTTCGCGCCCATTCCATAGGCCTTTGCCGTAACAATCCGGACAAAATCTGCGGCTTCAATGGGGGCGTTGATGATCAGACCCTGCCTGTGCTGCAGGTTCACCCCGTTTTTCAAAGCCAGATCTGCATACTTCTCTAAATCACTTCGTTTTATTGACATCCGTATCCCTCTTTTTATGTTTTGTCTTTAAATACTTCAATGGCCCGCTTCCGCATCTTTTTATGGTCCACCACAGGTTCAGGATAGTCTTCACCAATCATGCATCCAGCCTTTTCCTGTTCGTTCTCCGGCATCTTCGAAGGGTCATGGATATACTTCTTTTCCACATTTTCAAGCTCCGGAACCCATTCCTTAATGAAGCGGCCGTGAGGATCGAAGCGCTCGGACTGCCTCACGGGATTAAACACGCGGAAGTAAGGAACCGGGTCCGTCCCTGTAGAAGCCGCCCACTGCCAGCCGCCGATATTCGAGGCAGGGTCATAGTCCACCAGCCTCTCAGCAAAGTACCGTTCTCCTTCACGCCAATCCATCAGCAGATCCTTCGTCAAAAAAGAGGCCACAGCCATCCGGAGCCGGTTATGCATCCAGCCGGTTTCATTCAGCTGCCTCATCGCTGCATCGATCAACGGGAAACCGGTCTGTCCCTGCTTCCATTTTTCCAGAAGATCCTCATCATTATTCCACGGAATACCTCTGTATTTTTCAACAAGCTCTTTATCGTCTGATTCCGGATAATAGTAATAGATCATATTGTAAAAGTCGCGCCACGCAAGCTCGGAAATATACGTTTCCACTCCGGATGTATCTTTTTTGAAGTTCACTTCGTCCTGAATTCTATGATACAGCGTCCGGATGGAAACCGCACCGGTACGCAGATACCTGGACATCAGGCTTGTTCCATCAACGGCCGGGAAATCCCGCTCCTCATCATAATCATAGATGGCTCCATCAAGAAACAGGCTGAACCTTTCACCGGCAGCTTCTTCCCCTGTCCCGGGAAAATCAGCTTCTGTTTTTTCCATCAGCGACTGGTACGCTTTTTCTCCTTCTTTAAAGGAAGAACGCTTATCCACAGCCGCTTTTTTCAGCTTATCGTGGTTCACCCGTTGAATACCGGGTTTCTGCTGCTGCTTCCACTTCTTTAAGTATGGAGAGAATACTTTATAATGGCCGCCATCCTGCTTTTTGATTTCCTCCGCTCCGTGCAGGTGGTGGTCCATGTAATGATAGACGTCCACATCAATCGAGTCCAGATACTCCACCATGTGATCATCCCGCTTTTTACCAAACCCGGTTTCATCCCGATTGAAGTAGACTATGTCCACATCCAGTTCCTTTACAAATGCCTGGAAGGACTCTTCGATTTCTCCTTCAATAACATGGACAGGCGCACCCATATCCCCGGCACGTGAAACGAAGTCCTGAAGGGTTTGAAAATAGTAATCATGCCTCATTGTAAAGGAATTGTTCAATTCCGGATGCATATGAAAAAACAATACGAGGCTGTCCTCATCTTTTGTATGTTCAACAGCTTTTGCAAGTGCTGTATGATCATTCAACCGTAAATCTCTTCTAAACCAGACGGCTCTTGTTGTCATCACCGTTCCCCCTTTCCCTTTATCCTTCCTTTTTCCTAATCCCCTTAAACCCTGTCCAACCGGTGGGACAGCCACGAAAAACCAAGGCCATCTTGGGTTCTCCAGTGCTTTCAGAAGCACAAGTCATTCCCTTTTCTCGGGCAAACGCCTGAAAGGTTCCCGGCGCGCACGTTTTTCCGCCGGAAGTGGAATCGTCTGCGTTCCTTCCGCCCCTTTGCATTTGACGGATAAAAAAGGGAATTTCTGCTTGTAGAGAAACCTCTGTTTCTTTACAAGCTTTTTTCTTTCTTACCGCCAGGAGCGAAAGCCCCTTCCCTTTCCGCGGACGAGCGCCCGAGCTTCCTC
>NZ_AUDY01000008.1 GCF_000425705.1 Halobacillus kuroshimensis DSM 18393 | reverse complement strand
GTTTCACGCCAACGCTTCAAGCATCGCTTTGGCTGCTTCTTTCCCACAACACTCAAATCAAATCCGTGTTCCTCGAAAATTTGAGTGGGGAACTTTCCATTTTGATATTCACGAATGGCGACTTTCTTAAAATGAGGGTGATAGGTAATGGAACGATCTGAAACCCTTATCACATTTGGGTTGGCCTCCAGTTGTTTCATTTCCAAATTTGAATATAGTTGTTTACTCATAATTCCATCCACTCCGTTCATAAACTTATTTTCATTATAAACGGGTTAAATTTCTAGAGATAGAAATAACCCGAATAACGGGGCACTTTTTTTATAAGTGTCCATTATTCGGGTTATAGTTCATTGAAAGGGGTGCTTTTTTGTGTGAAAAAATCTCCGCATGTGTTACATATCTTTAGAAAAAAATGAAAAAAACACCCTTGTGTTGTAAAATTCAGACTATTATGTATAATGTGAGACACAATACAGGCAGGAGGAATAGCAGTGGCAGTAAATATGACCCATCTCATACAAGAATTAAAACAGGTGCTTGAGGAACATCAATTTTCAACGAATGACACCGTTCTTGAACATCACAGCAGGGACGAATCTTATCATAAACCGGCAAAGCCGGAGCTTGTTGTCTTTCCAGAGACAACCGAGGAGGTGCAGGTGGTAGTAAAAGCAGCAGAATCTTTCGGCGTACCGATTATTCCTTTTGGGCTTGGGACGAGCCTTGAGGGCCACGTCATCCCTTGTGGACGCGGGATAACGATTGATTTTTCACAAATGAACAACGTGCTTGAAGTGAGGGAGAAGGATTTTCTCGTAAAAGTCCAGCCGGGAGTGACCAGGTCTCAACTTAATAAGGAGTTGAAGAAATACGGCCTGTTCTTTACTGTAGATCCGGGGGCGGATGCCACACTCGGGGGAATGGCAGCGACTAATGCAAGTGGAACAACATCCGTCAAATATGGAGTCATGAAAGATCAGGTCCATGACCTTGAAGTGGTCACGCCTGATGGAAGTCGAATACATACAGGCAGTATGGCAAGGAAGTCCTCCTCCGGTATTCATCTGAACAGTCTTTATGTAGGTTCAGAAGGGACTCTCGGGTGCATAACGGAATTAACGCTGCGCGTCTACGGCATTCCGGAGCACATCATGGCAGGAAGGGCGGCCTTTCCAACCGTCAACGATGCCGTTGAGGCAGTGGTATCCATCCTGCAGTCAGGCGTTCCCATTGCAAGGGTGGAGCTCGTGGATGACCGGTCGATCCAGCAGGTAAATCGCTATAACAACACGACGTATGAAGAAAAGCCGACTTTATTTTTAGAGTTTCACGGGAATGAGGCTGGCCTGTTACAGGATGTGGATTTTGTGAAAGCGATTGTGCAGGAACATGATTGTCAGGGCATCCATTTTGAAGAAGATAACGCTGCCCGGGTGAAGCTGTGGGAGGCGAGGCATCAGCTGGCTTATGCCTATATTCACAGCTTTCCCGGCAGGAAGCTGATGGTGACGGATGTGTGTGTTCCGATTTCTGAACTGGCTGGAGCTGTTAATCACGCGCGAAGAGTCATTGAAGATCTCGGTCTTCAAGCAGGGATACTGGGTCATGTGGGCGACGGGAATTATCATGCACTTCTTATGCTGGATCCGGATCTTCCCAGTGAAGCTGCTAAAGCGGAGCAGTTGAATGAAGCCATTGTAGAATATGCGCTTGCCTGCGGTGGGACCTCGACAGGTGAACATGGAGTTGGACGAGGAAAGATGAAATACCAGGAGCAGGAACACGGCTCCGCGCTTGCTGTAATGGAGAAAATTAAGCAGGCACTCGACCCGAAAGGAATTATGAATCCAGGCAAACTCGTTCCAACAAGGAGGACAAACGTATGAAAATGCTGGAGTCAATCAGCCATATCGCCGGGAAGTATTTTGCTTTCTGGGTGGTGGGAGCTGCTCTGATCGCTTTCTTTCTCCCTTCCACATTTCTCGGCCTGGGAGCCTATATCACCATTCTGTTAGGTGTTGTTATGTTCGGAATGGGACTCACATTGAAGCCGGTGGATTTTAAAATGGTCGTACAAAAGCCTGTCCCTGTAATCATCGGTGTGTTGTCCCAATATTTGATTATGCCGGTCGCTGCTTTTGCCATTGCTTATCTACTGAATCTTCCCGCTGAACTTGCGGCAGGACTTGTGTTGCTCGGTTCAGTTCCGGGAGGGACCTCTTCCAATGTCATGGTTTTTCTTGCAAGAGGAAATCTCGCATTGTCTGTGGCGATGACCTCGTTGTCGACGCTTCTGGCCCCTGTCTTTACGCCGTTGATTCTTCTTGTTTTGGCAGGGCAGTGGCTGCCTGTTGACCCGGTATCTATGTTTGTTTCCATCGTTCAGGTTATTATTATTCCTATTGCTCTCGGGGTTGGGGTGCGTAAACTCGCCCCCGTAGTCGTTGAAAAAGGAACGTCCATCATCCCGCTGATCTCTGTTCTGGCAATCATCATTATTGTTATGGCTGTAGTGGCGGCGAATGTTGACAGTATCGTCAGTTCTGGTGTGATGGTTTTTGCTGCCGTTATGCTTCATAACCTTTTCGGGCTTTCCCTTGGTTATGGAACAGCGAAAATGATGAAGCTGGATGAGAGCAAGCGACGGGCGATTTCTATTGAAGTAGGGATGCAGAATTCAGGTCTTGGTGTAGCTCTTGCTACGGCCCATTTTGGTCCCCTTGCAGCGCTGCCGAACGTTCTTGCTGCTGTATGGCACAACATCTCTGGTCCAATACTTGCGACGTTCTGGTCAAAGAGACCGGTAGAAAAACAAGAGGAAGATCCTTCCTCCCGGGACGCGTGGGTGGAGGATATAAAACAAACCGGTCTGTAAATGCTGTCAAATGTGAAACTTTTTTCCATTCTTTTCCGTAAACCATGATAACAGCGGAGGAGGAGGATGCATGTGAATCATAACAAGAATCATGGGCGAAGAAGAAGTGGACGTGTATCCGCCTTCTTTGAATTTCTTATCGAATGTATTGGCTGGGTTCCGGAGGTGGCTTTCGGTATCGGGCGGCTGTTTTTCTGGGTGTTTACATGTATAGGAAAGCTGTTCAGGGATGTGTTTGATCTTTCTTAGAAAAAGTATGGAGGCAGGGGGCTGATGAACAGATACACGGCGCATTCTTCATACATCTGCCAGCATTGTATCCGGTATTGTATCGACGAAAGAGGGGGCTTATGAAAAAAATATGGACAGGCATCTGTTTAGTTCTTCTTGTTCTGCTTTCAGGCGTCGTTTTGTATTCTTTATGGGGAAGCCAGGAGGTGAAAGCTGTGACGGAGTATGAAAAACAAGAAGTTGAGAGGATTGAAATCGAAGTGGCATCCATGGATGTGGACATTCAGACCGCATCTGTTTCCGACATTGAAATGAGCGCAGAAGGAAAGACGGACCAGCCTCTTTTTACGTATCACTACTCCGAGGGAACATTACATATTGAAGAAGGGGAACGAAAAGGGATCCGTCTGCTTCCTTTTTCTCCATTCAAAGATGCTTCCTTAAGCATCGTGTTACCTAAGAAAAAATATGAGGGGTTAACCATGCAGGCATCGTCCGGAGACATCCGTATCGAGGGGCTGACAGCAGAGACTATACATATCGAGGCTTCTTCAGGATCTGTGGACATGGTGGATAATGAGATTCAAAAGACGCTGGCTGTTGAAACTTCCAGTGGAGATGTCACAGGGGAAGCTGTTACAGCAGGCGCGCGAACATACAAAACAAAGAGCGGATCCATTAGAGAAGAAGACGCTGATGGCGGGAAAACAACAGTCGACACGACTTCCGGTGATCTATCCTTGAGCGGAATGCAGGTGCTGAATGGTCTGGAAGTGGAAACGAACAGTGGGGATGTGCATGTGAGTTATGCATTGGCAGCTCCTCAAGACGGAAAAGTTTTATTTACGAGCCAGTCAGGCGACGCGGTCGTTAACTGGAAAGATTTGCTATATGAAACGAAAAAGGAGCACTCATTCGAAGCTGTACTTGGGGGTGGAACTGAAGAGGACATCATTCGGATTGCTACTCAGTCCGGGGATCTGCATTTGGAAAACAGGTGAGAGGAGACCCTCCCACCTGCCGTGTCTAAATTAGAATGAATCAGCGCCCGGACCTGGTTTAGGACGATTTTTATTGGTGCGGTGTCCTGTTTCTTCTTCAACAGGCAGGCTTTCTTTTGGCGTTTTATTATTAGTTTTGGCAGCGTTCATTTGTGACGTGCGCTTTCCCATATAACATCCCTCCTTACAATCATCGTCCATAGTGTTCGGCTGAAGAGGGGATGTTAATCGAGTAAAATATTCCACAAAAAAGAGCGCCCAGAGGGCGCTCTTTTTTTATGTGTTCATAATTTCGGAAATGATTTCATAAGAGCGCAGACGTTTATCGTGATCGTATATTTGGGAAATAACCATCATTTCGTCTGCCTCCGTCTCTTGAAGGAAGCTCTCCAGTTTCGCTCTGACTGTTTCTTTACTTCCGATAATGGAAGAGCCGAGCTGCTGCATGAGTGCCAGCTTTTCCCTTGGCGTCCATACGTCCTCCATGTTTTCTACAGGTGGCTGCAGAAGCATGTTTGTGTTCCGGACGAGATTCAGGAACTGCTGCTGCAGGGACGTTGCCAGGTATTCTGCTTCTTCATCGGTATCGGCGGCAATCACATTCACACCGACCATCACATAAGGCTCATCTAACACATCAGAAGGGCGGAATTGTTGTCTGTATAATCGAAGCGCCCCTTCGGTATTGTTGGGGGAAAAGTGGCTGGCGAATGAGAATGGCAGCCCAAGCTGTCCGGCCAGCTGTGCACTGAATCCGCTGGAGCCAAGCAGCCAGATCGGCACATTCAGCCCTTCCCCTGGTACAGCATGGATACGGTTTTCTCCTGCAAAATAGCCTCTTAATTCTTCCAGCTGTTCAGGAAATTCATTTGGATCACTTTCCAGGTTTCTCCTTAACGCACCAGCTGTCAGCTGATCTGTTCCCGGTGCCCGCCCGAGGCCTAAATCAACGCGCCCTGGGAATAAGGTTTCCAACGTACCAAACTGCTCAGCAACGACGAGTGGGGCATGGTTTGGGAGCATAACCCCGCCTGAGCCGACACGAATGGAATCAGTGTGATGCAGGACGTGGCTGATGGCTATAGAAGTAGCCGAGCTTGCGATGAACGGCATATTGTGGTGTTCAGCCATCCAATATCTGTTAAATCCCCAGCGCTCCGCATGCTGAGCCAGATCCACTGAATTCTTAAAGGAATCAGCGGGAGTGCCGCCTTCTGTTACAGGAGCCAGGTCCAAAACGCTGTATTTCGTTTGCGAGAGTGTTTTTTCAGTCATATCCTGTCCTCATTTCTTTGTAAAATCCTATCGTTAATCTTATCAATTTTGTTTCGAGACTCAAAATAATTTGTTTGCGTTCCTTTTCGATTCCTTCCAGAGAGCTCCAGTTCAATTCCTTCATATCCCGTTCTGGAATGGACACACTAAGTAACCACAGAGAAAGATGGTTAGTTCTTTTACAGAGAAAGGAAGGGTTTCGGTGAGAACGGCTGTTTTTTGGATCAATGAGAGCCTTCTTATACTATTTCTCAGTCTTGCCGTTGCTTATACCGTAAGTAGTGAAGCCACAGATTTCGAAGGGGATGGGAAATTTAAAATTGTTCTACTTCCGGATACCCAGTTGTATTCGGATGAATTTCCGGAAAGATTTCATGCTCAGACTCAGTGGCTTGCAGATAACTTCCAAAAAGAGGACATACGCTTTGCAGCCCACTTAGGAGATGTGGTGGATAAAAACCAAAAACATCAATGGGAAAATGCGGACCAGGCCGTTGATCGGTTGGATCAAGCCGGAGTGCCCTATGGGATAGCGATAGGAAACCATGACATGGGTGGGAAAGCGTCCCGCTATAAACAGTACTTCGGAAGCAGGCGGATGGAGGAGCGTCCAGGATATGGGGGGCACTCTCGAAATGAATTGAATTCCTATTATACATTTTCAACAGAAGGAAAAGAGTTTCTTCTCCTTTTTCTAAATATCGATCTGCCCGGTGAAGATCTTGCCTGGGCCCAGCGTGTCCTGGATGAACACCCCGGCATGCCGGTCATCGTTGTGTCTCATCTGCTTATGGATACAAAAGGAAGGCTTGCTGAAAAACCATACGTTAGAAAGTCTCAAGGAAATTCTCCTGCTTTCATTTATGACGAATGGATTGCCAAGAACAGTCAGATCTTCATGACAGTGAATGGCCATTACAGCGGGACTCACCGGAAGATTCGTAAAAATGAGGCAGGGCTGCCGGTTCATCAGTATGTAGCCGATTACCAAGGTTACCCGAATGGTGGAGAAGGGTTTCTGCGGATCATTGAATTTGATTTAAACAAGAACACGCTGACCCACAGAACCTATTCCCCTTATTTAGACGAGGATATGATCGGAGAGCAGCATAACTTTACGGAGTATGTGGATTTTGAGAAACGGTGGAACCTTGAAATTCCCAACCAGCCTTATGAATAAAAAAACAACCCCCGGCAGAATCTGCCGGGGGTTGTTTCAGGCCCCTTCCTGCCACACAGCGGCTGCTTTTTTCTCAGACGGTCTGCGGGTCATATGGAAAACAATGTGAAGTCCGATAGCTGTAAGGCTTCCGGCTACAATGCCGTTGCTTGTTAAGATTTGAATACTGTTTGGCAGCTGGGCGAATAGCTCCGGTGCTACAGTTACACCAAGACCCATGCCGATGGAACAGGCAACAATCATGGAATTCTCAGGAGAAGCGGCGGCTTCTCTGCTTAACATTTTGATTCCCTGGGCGATGACCATACCGAACATGGCAAGCATGGCTCCACCTAGAACAGGGGTCGGGATGATTGTTGTTAAAGCGGCTGCCTTAGGGAGCAGACCCAGTCCAAGCAGCATGCCGCCCATAATAAAGATGACTTTTTTTGATTTCACACCAGTCATGTTCATAAGACCGACATTTTGAGAAAATGCGGTGTAAGGAAAAGCATTGAAAAAGCCGCCGAGCAGAATGGCGATACCTTCAGCCCGATACCCATTTCTCAAGTCTTTTTCCTTCACTTCTTGATCAGTCAAATCACCGACAGCAAAATAAACGCCCGTCGATTCAACAAGGGATACCATAGCGACAAGAATCATCGTCAAAATGGCCGACCAGTGGAATGTAGGGACACCGAAGTAAAGCGGTTCAATCATGTGGAAGAAGGAAGCTTCCGTAACCGCTGATGTATCAACCCGGCCGAAGAAGAACGCGGCCAGTGTACCGGCAGTAATTCCCAGAAGGATTGAGATTGACTGGAAAAATCCACGGGTGAACCGGTATAAAAGGATAATGCCTCCCAGAGTACCGAAAGCCAGAGACAAGTTGAATAGAGAACCGAAGTCTTCTGCTCCCTGTCCGCCGCCCATGTTCTGTACGGCAACCGGGATCAAAGTAATTCCTATGATGGTAACGACAGAACCCGTTACAACCGGAGGGAAAAACCGGACAAGCTTACTGAAAAAGCGGCTGATTATAAGTACGAACAGGCCGGATACAAGGATGGCGCCGTATATGGCTGTTACTCCATATTCGCTTCCGATAGCAATCATCGGTCCCACGGCGGTAAAGGTACAGCCGAGGACAACAGGCAGTCCGATACCGAAATATTTGTTCTTCACAACCTGCAGGATGGTTGCCGCTCCACACATGAAAATATCGACTGCTAAAAGGTAGGTGAGCTGTGAAGAGGTTAATCCGAGAGAACTTCCTACAATCAATGGGACGAGAATCGCACCTGCGTACATCGCAAGAAGATGCTGAATGGCCAGCGTGATCTGTTTCACTGTGCTCCCACCTTTTCAACAAAGTTGACACGTCCGTTTTCCAATGAAGCAATACGGGCTAAGGATTCAACTCGGATCCCCCTGTTTCTTAATCCTTCTCCGCCTTCCTGGAAGGCTTTTTCGATAAGAATGCCGATTCCTTCCAGGGAAGCTCCTGCTTGTTCAACAATATGTAGGAGACCGAGTGCCGCTTGTCCATTCGCCAGGAAATCATCAAGGATCAAGACGTGATCGTCTGCGTTTATGAAGTCGTGAGAGACGGCAATCTCATTCGACTGTTCTTTTGTAAAGGAGTAGACTTCTGATGTGTACAACTGATCGTTCAGCGTCAATGATCTGCGCTTTCTCGCAAAGATAACAGGAACCTGTAAGTGAAGGCCTGTCATTTGAGCAGGAGCGATTCCCGAGGATTCAAGCGTCAATATTTTTGTAATGCCTGCTCCTGAAAATCGGTCGGCGAATTCACGTCCAATGCTGTCCATTAATACAGGGTCGATCTGATGATTGATGAAGGCATCCACCTTTAAGACAGATGCGGAGAGTACACGTCCTTCTTCTCTGATTTTTCTTTCCAACAGTTCCATGGGATTCCCACCTTGAAGATGAATTACATTGGATGTTTCATAAAAAAATGCGTATCGTCCACCTCTCAAAGTCATGAGAAGCCGGACGATACGCACAGCTGGCATCGTAAGGAGAAGAATCCTTCCTAAGGATCCTTCGTCTGTCAGGCTTTTCATAGTCGGTTCATTTACGGCAAACCGGTAGAAACTTGCAGGCCTTATCCCTGCTATTATATGAAAATATCCGAATGTTATTGGTATTGTAACATATAAAAGTTCGATATCAAGAGCCTATGACAGATAATCGGAGGAGTTATGGGATTTTAAAAAGAAATAAGGAGACTACTGCGCCTTCTTCTTCATTCTGGACGGCTTGGATTCTGCTTTTTTCAGCTCTTTGATTTCACGGTTGGCTTCCTTGAAGAAAGAACCACCCATAAGTAAAATGACCACTGAAAAAGGGAGGGCGGCAATGATCAGGACGTTCTGCAGGCCTTGTGTACCCCCGAAATAAACGATGGTGGCGGCCATACCTGTGAGGGCCAGCCCCCACAAAATTTTAACTGCACCATCTGGATTTAATGAGCCTTTGGTCGAAAGCATTCCTAATACGAACGTAGCGGAGTCCGCAGATGTGATAAAGAAAATCGCAATTACAAAAATCGTAATGAAGGACATGAGTGTGCCAAGCGGATAGTAATCCAGTGTCGCAAACGTTGCGGTTTCAATCGGGAACTCTGAAATAGCTTCTATGCCACGCTGCTGCAGATCGATGGCTGCTGTTCCGAAAACAGCAAAGAAGACGAAGCAGACGAGAGATGGAACCACCAGCACACCGGTCATGAATTCCTTGATTGTTCGTCCACGGGAAATCCTTGCAATGAAGATACCGACGAAAGGCGACCAGGAAATCCACCACGCCCAGTAAAAAATGGTCCACGAGTTGATCCACGATCGGCTTTCCTCATTAAGAGGGGCAATGCGGAGACTCATATCGAAAAAGTTGGTCACGTAGTTTCCAAGAGACTGTGTGAACATATTCAATGTCAGGATGGAAGGTCCGACAATAAACAAAAGAATCATCAAAGCAAATCCGAGAAATAGGTTCGTATTGCTTAAATATTTGATTCCCTTACTGATTCCGGACCAGGCGGATGCGATAAAGAGCACCATGGAAACAATGAGAATAATAAACTGGGTGGTGAAGTTAGTGGGAACGTTGAATAAGTACCCCAGTCCTTCGTTGATCTGGGCGGAGCCGAACCCAAGTGTCGCGGCTACACCAACGACGGTGGCGACGACGGCAAGTACATCAATCAGCCTGCCCGGCAGGCCGCCCATCGCTTTTTTGCCGAACAACGGAATTAAAGTGGCGCTGATCAATCCGGGGTAACCTTTGTGGAATTTGAAGTAGGCAAGGACAAGAGCGACGAGAGCATAAATCGCCCAAGCGTGGATGCCCCAGTGGAAAAAGGAGTACTGCATGGCATCCTTGATCGCCTGTTCGCTTCCCTCAGGAGCTATAGGACTGCTTTTGAACGCGTGGGAAGCAGGCTCGGCTGTTGTCCAAAAGACGACGCCCATTCCCATACCGGCACTGAAAAGCATGGCAAACCATGTAGGCAGGGAGAATTCAGGTTTCTCGTCCTGTTTTCCGAGCTTCAGGTTTTTGAACCTGGAGAAAACTAGATAGATACAAAAAATCAGCATTGCTAAAACAATGATCAGGTAGTACCATCCAAACGTGTTTGAAATACCGGCCGTAATTTCGGCAGTGGCGGTCTGGAGCTGATCAGGGCTGATTGCTCCCCAGGCTACGAACAACGCGCAAATGGTCAACCCATACCAAAAAACAGGAGTTACATTCTTCATTTTTTCACCTCATATGTAATAATAAAAAGCAGGGGATTGATTCTTCTCCTTACCCTTAAAGTCTACAATTAAATCCTATTTTTGTTAAATTTGTTACAAGATGTAGAAATATGTAGAGGAGGCAGCCGTATGGAGCCACAAATCGTTCAGCTTGAAAACGTGTACCTTATTGGAGAAAGCAGGAGCATGACGTTGACCGAAGATAAGACTATAGAATTGTGGAAAAGCTTCAAACCAAAGGTGAAAATGATTCCAGAGCGGAAGGATGAGTACTTTTATAACCTATCCATTTATCCGGAAGGTTTTGAATGGAACACGTTTGCCTGTGATACGTGTTTCACCCGATGGGCAGCTGTACACGTTCCTTCTAATGATGAACCTCCGGAAAGTATGGAAAGCTTTACTTTAAATGGAGGACTGTACGCCGTTTTTATTCATAAAGGACCAGCACAAACCTTTGTTCGCACACTTAATACTATTTTTAATGAGTGGCTTCCGAACTCTCTCTATGATCTGGATGAGCGCCCTCATTTCGAGAGAATGGGTCCGGAATACCGGATGGATGATCTAAATGCTGAAGAGGAAGTGTGGATTCCGATTAAATGAAAAAGGTCAATGCCGACCGCGGCATTGACCTTTTTTTATACTTTTTCTAATTCATGATCATCTGCAAGAACTTCGGATTTATCGGGATAGCAGTTCTCGATGTGCTGTTCTCCCCATGCACAGAGCATATCCAGAGCAGGCTTTAAGGACCACCCGTAGTCTGTTAGTTTGTACACGACTTTCGGGGGCACCTGATTGAAGACCACCCGGTCCAGCACCCCGTCCTGCTCGAGCTCCCTTAGCTGCTGGGTAAGCATTTTCTGAGTAATCCCCGGCATGAGACGCTTCAATTCACTCGTTCGTAATTCGTGCTTTATCAAATGACATAAAATAACGACTTTCCACTTCCCGCCGATGACTTCAAGAGCTGCCTCTACGGGGATGTTGTATTTTTTCATCATGATCCACTCCTTCATGACCCACGTTCCTTATGAATGGAAGACACGTCTTTTATACTTTTCAATGCTTTAAAAAATTTATCATATCTTAATGAAATGTTCCATCGTTATGACTTCCTTTGTCGGGATCCTTAAAAAATTGTACCGCCAGGGTCCCGGTCAACTCCTCTGATGGCACAAATGTTACTAAAAAGTACCTACGTGACTTTAAAGTACGTACTTTGCAAAAAGTTGGATTCGTAGCATAATCATTTTTGTCCCCGGGGGGATGGGCCGGCATTAAAGAGCCCGGGCACGTTTAACTGCCCGACGATATGCCATCTATGTTCCCCTGGCGTGCATAACATTCAAGAGAGCAATCCGGAAATGGTCAAAGGCGCCTTTGCTTTTCCGGACTCACAAAATGAAAGAGGAGGACTTCTTCATGAGTTCATACGCAGAAACGATTGATCAACCTAAATCAAAAGGAGGCACTCCTGCGCTGATTGCTTTAGCCATTAGTGCCTTCGGTATTGGAACGACGGAATTTGTTCCTGTAGGTTTATTATCTTCCATTGCCGATGATTTATCGATATCCATTACACTGGCGGGGCTTTTGATTTCCGGCTATGCCCTCGGGGTAGCTGTCGGAGCGCCGGTGTTAACGGCTCTGACGAGTAAGATGAGCCGTAAATCACTTTTATTGTCGTTGATGGTCTTGTTTATTATCGGGAACTCGGTAGCTGCCCTGTCGACAAGCTTCGGCCTGCTGCTCGTGGCGCGCTTCATTACCGCTTTCTCCCATGGGATCTTTTTTTCCATCGGTTCCACGATAGCCGCAGATCTTGTACCTGAACATAAACGGGCCAGTGCTATCGCCTTTATGTTTACAGGACTGACGGTCGCTACGGTCACGGGTGTTCCGTTGGGGACGTTCATTGGACAGGCTTTCGGCTGGAGAGCCACCTTCTGGGGTGTTGCACTGCTGGGTTTAGTCGGTATTATTGCCAGTTCCATTTTAGTTCCAAGTAACTTGAAAGAAGCGCCGCCTGCTAAATTCAGTGACCAATTGAAAATCCTGAAAAACGGAAAACTCATGCTTGCTTTCCTGATTACAGCCCTTGGATATGGAGGGACCTTTGTCGCCTTCACTTATCTGACTCCTTTACTTGAAAATGTAACAGGATTTAGTTCCAAGTGGGTCAGTATCATCCTGCTTGTGTATGGGGTGGCTGTAGCGATCGGTAACGTTGTAGGTGGGAAAGCTTCTAACAAAAACCCGCTTCGAGCATTATTCTGGATGTTTGTGCTTCAAGCTGTCATCCTATTTGGATTGACGTTTGCCGCTCCTTTCAAAACTGCGGGTCTTATCGCTATCTTCCTTATGGGGCTGTTTGCCTTTATGAACGTTCCCGGCCTTCAAGTGCTCGTCGTTAACCTGGCTGAAAAATACGTCCCATCTGCAGTCAATGTCGCATCTGCGCTGAACATTGCCGCCTTTAATGTCGGAATTGCCATCGGTTCTTTTGTCGGAGGAATCATCGTAGACGGTATCGGCCTTATCCATACCCCTTGGATTGGTGCCATCATGGTTGTCGGGGCTGTATTCTTAACAGGTTTATTGAGAAAAGTAGAACAGTAACAATGTTTGGACTCTCTTTTTTTCGGTAATTATTTTCAAGCAGCCGAAAAGAAGCAAAGAAAGAAGAGGAGGAAAATAACATGAAAACCAATACGAAAACATTGAACAACGGTCTGGAAATGCCGGAAATCGGTTACGGGGTCTTCCGTGTCGACGAAGGGGAGGCTCTTGAGGAAGCTGTCGTTACAGCGATTAAAGAAGGCTACCGCAGTATCGATACCGCTGCGATTTATGGAAATGAACGCAGTGTAGGGAATGGAATTAAGAAAGCCGTGGAACAGGGGCTTGTAAAACGCGGGGATCTTTTCGTGACTTCCAAAGTGTGGAATGACGGCCTCGATTATGAAGGGACCATCAATGCCTACGAAGAGAGTTTAGAGAAACTGGGTCTGGACTATCTGGACCTTTACTTGATTCACTGGCCGGGGAATAAGAAATATGAACAGCCGTGGAAAGCCATGGAATCCCTTTATAAGGAAGGGCGTGTAAAATCCATAGGCGTCAGTAACTTCCAAGTGCACCATTTGGATGATCTGTTGTCCTACGCAGAGGTCAAGCCTGTTATTAACCAGGTCGAGTTTCATCCTAAACTGACCCAGCAGGAGGTTCGTGAATACGGGAAAAAACACGACATTCAAGTCGAGGCATGGTCTCCATTAATGAATGCGGATCTTTTGGATCATCCGGTTATCCAACAGTTGGCACAGCGTCATGATAAATCACCGGCTCAGATTATTCTGCGCTGGGATATCCAGCATGATGTCGTGACCATTCCGAAATCCATGACACCTTCCCGAATTAGAGATAATATCAGTATCTACGATTTTGAACTAGATACGGAAGAAATGAAGCAGCTGGATGAACTCAATGGAAATGTCCGCAGCGGCCCGCATCCGGATGAATTCGATTTTTAATCAAACACAGAAAAGGACAGGGAGCCCCCCTGTCCTTTTCTGTGTTTACAACTGTTTATTGTACTTTGGATCTGATGATTTTCTTCCGGCTCCATCGATATAGTAGGTTTCCTTTAACCGGTGGGTGTCCTCAGACTGAGTCTCCCGCTTCATACGTTTTCTTCTTTTTTGATCAAAATAAATTGACACAGCAATAACGACAGCCAGAATGCCGAGCAGCAGCCACAACATAATCATCCTCCTTGGTGTTTTATGACTTGTATTCTACTATTCCCGGTTTTCAGAAGGTCTAGTGCTGTCTGACAGGAAACAGGGCATCCGGCCCATTATTTGTAAAAAAACCCAGGGGGAAGTCATCATTTTGATATAAGAGCTATATCGATTGGACGGTTTGTCTTTGTTTTTGATAGGCAGCGGCTATTTCTGCTCCTAAGGCCGCATTGGATTTGATTAACGCAATGTTCGCCTGGAGACTTTTCCCTTGTGTCGCCTTGTGGATAAAATCAAGGAGGAAGGGGGTAACGTCCTTTTGTGTAATATTTTGTTTGCCGGCCTCTTGTAAAGCTTCGTCGATCATCTGGTTCATGTAGGATTCTTCCAGTGCGCTGTGTTCAGGAATAGGATTGGCAATGACCAGGCCACCGTCGAGGCCAAGCGACCATTTGGTGTCGATCACTGCGGCAATTTCCTCCGGATGATTGACTTGATAGTTGGAGGAAAAAGTGCTCGATCTTGTGAAAAAGGCAGGAAGCTGGTCTGTTTGATAGCTTAGGACAGGAACCCCTTTCGTCTCCAGATATTCCAGCGTCCGGCCGAGATCGAGAATGGATTTGGCACCGGCACATATAACGGCCACGTTCGTCTGTGCCAGTTCCTCAAGGTCCGCTGAAATATCCATCGTGGACTCGGCGCCCCGGTGGACGCCGCCGATGCCGCCTGTGACAAAAACGGGGATACCGGCAAGGCCGGCGCAGAACATCGTCCCCGCCACGGTAGTCGCACCTGTTTTTCCTGAAGCAGCCAGGTACGCAATATCTTTGCGGGAAGCTTTGATCACTTCTTTTTCAGAAGCAAGTCTCGTTAATTCTTCTTTTGTCAGCCCCACTTTAATTTTTCCATCCATAATGGCTGTTGTGGCTGGTACAGCGCCATGCTCCCGGATAATGGCAGCCACTTCCTCCGCCGTTTGTAAATTGTGAGGATAGGGCATCCCGTGTGAGATGATGGTCGATTCAAGAGCGACTACGGGGAGGTTTTCTGCCAGAGCGTAAGCCACTTCTTTTGAGATGTCTACATAAGGGTTCATACAAATTCCTCCACATCCTGGGTCAGCAGGGACGGTGTCAAATCCTGCCGGACCGTGTAGGGGGACTGAATACACTTTACTGCATTCATCATCCCCGTTTTTATAATTTCCTGAAGTTCCATGCCTTCCATCCATCCGTATAAAACCCCGGCGCAGAAAGCATCTCCCGCACCGGTCACATCGTGGACATCCCCTGTTGAAAAAGAAGGGAAGTGATGGATATCTCCTTCCTTCTCTCCAACGACGACGCCGTCCTTTCCGGAGGTAATGGTCACTTTTTCGATGCCCATCTCCAGCCATAAACCTGCGGCGAGGTACCATTTCTCTTTGGAGTCAATGGACATATCGAATTGGGCTTCGGTTTCTTCAATATTGGTCATCAGCCACGTAAGTCCGTGCAGATTTTCGGGCAGGCGCTTCATCTTAGGGGCAGAGACGGTAACAAACGCAAGGGGGACAGAGAAACTGCGGCTCATCCGAAGCAGGAGTTCCAACGTCTCTTTTGGACAGTTGAGGTCAGCAACCATACATTCCGACTGCCTCATCTTTATTTCACTTTTCATAACAAGGGGAGGAACAATCGCCTCGAAAACCTCCATGTCCGCGAGCGCAGTAAGCAATTCCCCCTGAGGATTCATCAATGCTGTGTATGTACCTGTGGTGGCGTGAGGGAGATGAAGAGTACCTTCCAGATTCATAAAGGGACGGGAGGCTTTTTCGATCAGGTCCCAGTCAGCATCCATGCCGGATGCTGTAATAAGCGAAGGGTGAAAACCCAGCCTTCCAAGGTTTTCAGCGATGTTTCTCGCAACACCTCCGGCACTGGAACGAGAATAAACAGGGTTGGATGTGTACATTTGAAGTGGCTCATAGGTGTGGAGTTTCCGGTCGACATTGGCTCCTCCGATGCAGAGCACCTGTCTGGACTTGTTTAACACATAGGCGCGGCCGAGAAGGACATTTTTCTGAACGAGACCGGAAATAAGATTCGCGACAGTGGAACGGGACAGTTGAAGAGCTTCTGAGAGGGTCTGCTGGGATATATAAGGGTTTTTGACAATCTGCTGGTACACCTGACGCTCACGTGTGGTCAACTTTTCCATTTATCATAGGTCCCCCTTTGTGAACAAATGTTTGAATAGTCAAACATTTGTTTGATCTATTATAAAAACGCTTTCATAGAAAAGTCAATAAAAACCAGATAGAAGGATGACAGGTGATTGGTCGTCCCGTTATAGTAAAAGAGATCAGACAAAGGAGGGATTGGATGCATGTGAAACAGATACACCATGCAGCGATTATTTGTTCAGATTATGAAGTTTCAAAGCATTTTTATGTACATATTCTCGGTTTTTCGATTATCGCAGAAAACTACAGGGAAGAAAGAGAATCTTATAAACTCGATCTTCTGGCAGGTGAAAGTCAACTTGAATTGTTTTCCTTTCCATCACCACCAGAACGGCCGGATGCTCCGGAAGCGAGAGGTCTAAGACACCTTGCCTTTGCCGTGGAGGACGTGGAGCACTCTAAACAAGAGCTGGAGGAAAAAGGGGTGAGTGTAGAAGAGGTGAGGGTTGATCCATATACCGGCAGGCGTTTCACTTTCTTTAAAGACCCGGATCAGCTGCCTCTGGAACTGTATGAAACAAGGGAAGTTGGAATGGGGAGGTAAACGCTTTGGAAGTTTCTGTTGTTTTATCATTTATCGGCATTTCTCTTTTGTTGACCCTGAGTCCGGGACCTGACATCCTTTTTGTGCTTGCTCAAAGTCTTGCTCAGCATGCGAAGGCGGGAATTGTTACGTCTCTTGGGTTGTGTACAGGGCTGGTGGTTCACGTTTCGGCCGCTGCCCTTGGAGTATCAGCGGTCATCTATCAGTCAGCGGCCGCATTTGAGGTCGTGAAGTATGCAGGAGCCGCTTACCTGCTTTTTCTTGCTTTTCAGTCCTTCAGGGGTGGAGCACCAGCGAATGGAGCAGCGCAGGGGACTACGGAAAAATACCAAAAGCTTTACAGGAAAGGGATCCTTATGAACCTTCTCAATCCGAAGGTATCGTTATTCTTCCTCGCCCTTCTTCCTCCTTTCGCCGATCCGTCCCGCGGGAGTGTTTCTTTACAGATGCTTTTACTCGGATTGATTTTTATCACCCAGGCATTTCTCGTTTTCTTCCTGGTCTCGGTGTTATCAGAAAAAATTCAACAGAACGTGCTTCACCGGATTTCGACCGGTAAGCTTCAAAAAGCACAGGGCCTCATCTTCAGTTTCATTGCCATGCAGATTGTCATCAGTGGAAAATAAATCCCTCTCCTTAAGGAGGGGGATTTATTCATGAGGATATCTGCTTGAAAGGCGCAGCCGAATGGGCTGCGACCTTCCTTATGTGAGAAGCAATCGTATCCCATGCCTCCGTAGCCGCTTCGGTGGGACCAAGATGGGTGAACAGGTGGTAACAGTCTTCAAATAGGTGGTGATGGACAGGGACACCTGCTTTTTTCAGATTTTTGGCATACCTCTCCGCTTCAGGTTTGAAGGCATCATATTCCGCAGTAATTATGACAGTTTCAGCTGCACCGTGAACATTCTCTGCATAAACAGGCGATGCGTAGGGATGGGCATCCTGTCCTTGTTCCGGGACATAGCACAGATTCAGGAAATGAGCGAACTGAGGGTATTTGGAGCGCCATTTATTTGGTTCTGGTTTTTCGGAAAACGGTGTAGCAAAATCAAGCATGGCGCACGATAAAACCTGGAGGAGGGGCTGAGGCTCCTGTTGATCCTTCAAGTATAAACACAAAGCGGCAGCGATGTTGGCACCGGAACTCTGTCCTCCGATCATCCACTTGTCAGGATCGATGTTCAACCCTTCTGCATGGCTTTTCATCCAGGCCAATACTTCATAGAGCTGAATGATTGGAGCAGGGAAGGGATGCTCCGGCGCTTTGGCGTATTCCACGTTGATGATCACACAACCTGTCCTATTGGCCAGGTACCGGCAGTAAGGGTCATCCATTTCTTTGTTATACATAATGAAGGCCCCGCCGTGGAGGTTTATATAAACAGGCAGCTTTTTATAGGGAGAGTGGAGCGGTTCGTAATAGGTGACAGCTACTGGAGCAATCGAAGTGTCGACTAAAACATCGACGCGCTTCTTTACCTCCTGTTTTTGTATGGTAGACGTGCGTACTGCTTTATTGGGAAGCATACGCAGGAGATGAGCAATCCATTGGATAAACATAAAAGACCTCTCTTTTTTTTAGGGTAGTGTTCCCTTAGATATCCAACATTAATCAAACCGTCTGAGGTGAATACACCATTGGAAAAAGGGGAAAACGAAGCCCGAGAAGCACCAGGTGATAAGGACTTGATTATTATGTATATGGAAAAGGATAAAAGAAGGTGAATCGATGGTCTTCAATGCAGTTATGTGGTTGTTCATCCATATAGCCGTCAGCGGCATCACAGCTATGGCACCTGCTTCCTTCATTCGGTTCCTGCAGCCATTGTTAAGGACGAAAAGCTGGGAAGGTCGTGGGCGTATTTACCGGTCTTTCGGAATTCATAAATGGAAAACGATGCTTCCGGAAGCGAGGAAGTGGGTGAACAAAGGTAGAGGAAAGACGGCGGCTTCGATTAGAAACGTGTATGCATATGATGAGCTGGGAGAGCAGCTGACCAGGTCGGAACTCTCACACTGGATGCAGATTTTCCCAGCCCCCTTGTTTTTTCTATTTAACCCACCATGGGCAGGGTGGGTCATGATTATGTATGCACTGTTGTTTAATCTGCCATTCATTATGATCCAGCGCTATAACCGGGCAAGAGTCAGCCATCTTTCGGACAGGATCCTGCATGCATTTCCGGAAAAGTAGAAAAGAGTCAGAGTGGAGCACTCTGACCGGCGTTTCATTTTAGTATTTAACATAAGCAGCTCCAACAATAATAAGGAGAATGAACAAAACAACAATCAGCGCAAAGCCTGCTCCGTATCCGTAGCTCATGATCTCACCCCCTGTTCATAATTAGTTTATGCGGGGGTTTTTGTTTGGGAAAGGCATCCATCATGGGTTAAGGTGAATTTCACGTTTTGCGGAGTGGAGGATTTTTTTACTTCAGATACATCCAAAACGTGCTTTCTTCCGTATTCTATATAAAACGTGAAGGATTTGATAAAAACAGATATACTAGTATCATTATGGATTTAAAGGAGATTTCTGAATGGCCCAACCGACAGACTTGGATTTGTATGAACGAATCAGGCAGAAAGATAAAGAGGCCCTTGAAGTTCTTTACGACCGTTATGAAAAGCTGTTGTACTCCTTTGCCTATCGGATGATGAAAGATTCGCAGGCGGCAGAGGAAGTCATGCAGGATGTATTTATGAAGTTGTGGAGAGGAAAAGGGGCAGGTCAGTATGTCAGCGGTCGGGGAAAGTTCTCCAGCTGGCTTTTGACGATCACCAGAAATGCTTCCATTGATTTAATAAGAAAGAAAAAAGTTCAGGAAGTAGAATGGGATCAGCGTGATTCTGTTCATGAGGACCTGCCGGGTGTTGAGCAGGAAATTGAAGATAAGGAGGAGCGGAATCAGCTTCGACGAGCTGTTCATACGCTCCCGGACGAACAACAAAGAATGATTTGTCTCTTTTATTTTCAAGGGATGTCTCAAAGAGAGATTGCGGAAAAATGTGATATTCCCCTCGGTACCGTCAAAGGACGTGTCCGGCTGGCGCTGAAGAAATTGAGAGAGCACCTTGAGAAAGAAGGGGGGATCGTTTATGAACGATAAACCATGTGACCACATCCTGGATTATATAAATGATCAATTATCAGATATTGAGCGGAAGCAATTTGAAAAACACTTATCCGAATGCCCCCGGTGTCAGGAAGAACTGAAGGAAATGGAAGATTTGATGGGGGATCTGCCGACGTATATGGAGCAGACGGAACCGCCAGCAGGAATGAAGCAGAGGGTATTGGACGAAGTCTTCTCCAATGAGGAGGAAGACACCGCACCTGTCCGTACGAAGAGACCTGTGAAGTGGAAAGCCTGGTCAGGTGTACTGGCTGCAGGACTTCTTCTTTCCATTGGTATGAATGTGTATACGGGACTTGAAGTGTCCGATCTGGCCACAGAAAATGAACAGTTGGAATCAAGTCTTACAGAAATCCAAACAGCTCTTTCCGAACTGGAGGACAGCGAATCTGGTACAGCTTCACCGCTTCAGCAGACAGAACTGGCTTCTGCTGAAGGGACCAATGCTGCTGGAACAGCTACGTTATTAAACCGTGAAACCCGACAAGAGCTTCTTGTACAAACCCAGAACCTGGAAAACCTGGAGCCAGGGGAAGTGTATCAAGTATGGCTGATTGAAGGAGAGACACCAGAACCGGCTGGTGCTTTTACAACGAATGATACCGGCAGTGGTGGAGTAGCGTTTACAATTAATGAAGAAAAATCGTGGGACGCCGTCGCCATTACGAAGGAACCACAGACAGGCAACCAAACCCCGCAGGGAGAAATTATTCTCCAAGCCGGACTTTAATAGAAAAGAGCTTTCCGTCCAAAGACGGAAAGCTTTTTTTTGATTAGATCAGGCCCCGTTGTCGATTAATCTCTTAATTTCATTTAAGATCTGTTGCTGGTCTTCTATCCGGTTTATTAATTCTCCTTCTCTTACAAGCCATTGTCCCCGCTCAAGCTCAAGCTCCTCAATCTGTTCCTGAAGGTGGTTCATCTCTCCTTGAAGCGTCTCCAATTCCTTACGCAGCTCTTCTAACTCCTTTTCCGAGCATGTGTCATCATAATACCAGTCATGGATGACCAGGGCGGTTTCAGGCTCTACTCTGTACGAATATTCCGGATCGTTATTTCCGATGACCCATACGGAGAAGCCGAGAAAATAGGAAAGGTCCTCCAGCATTTCTTTGTAGGCAGTCCAGCCATTCGCTTGAACGGCGGGGGATTTAACAGGAGAAACGGCTTCGTTCCAAGGAAACTTCAATCCATATTCAAGTGCTGGAATGTTAAACCCGCCAAAGTAAATATCTTTTCCGGTTACTTCATGGAACCGCTGAATTTCCTGCAGAATATTCTGCTTCCTGTTGTAAACCTCTGTGGAAGTCATGGAAGATTTAATTTGTTCGACAGATGGAACGGCCTGGTTGTTCAGTTCAAACCAGGCATCAATGGATATGAAATCAACGAGTTTCCAATAAGAGCGGTTGATTTTTGTTGTGAAGGCCTGCTGTGTCTGTGGACTCCAGGATGCTGTATACCACCAGTTTGTACGTAATACGACATTACCTCCGAGTTGGCGCCTGGTTTCCTCGATCATTGCATCCCAGTCGGCTTCCATCGATTCAAAGTTGACGAGGTTGGAGGCAATATTCAAACCCCAGACTTGGTAGGGGTTGGCGATGGTGTTAATTAAAGGATTAAGCACCGTCGTCTGCCACAACATAAACCATCGCTTTTTATCTGCGGGGTTCCATTCGGTTTCCCCGAACTGCCCTCCTTGGATGAATGGGAACGGCTCCAGCATCACTTGAATCCCTTTACCTGTCAAAACTTCAATCAATTCGACCGCTTTTTGTTTTTGAGCTTCATTGATCGTCATGGTTAATGATGTACGGCTGGGAATGTCCACATGTATCGGTACATTCACAGTGTTTAAGTTCAGCCGGAGGATATCATTTAAAATCAGCTCCGGATTAAAGTCATCCAGCACCCACAAGTTTCCCGATTTAATTTTTCCAGGCTGCACAGGGTTGTTTATATTATCCATATTAATAGTAACCTCCAGGTTATGAAAATGTCCTAGGAATAGTATATGCGCCTGCCTCTGCTCCGGCAGGGTGACAGGCCAGATGAAATGGAATAAGTAAATAGAAAACATACTGAGTTCTCTGTCATAGAGCGCTTTATAGACGTTATTTCGGAGATGCGTGACAAGTTTCCCAAAAAAATAATAGAAATAGTGATCCATATGTCATCTCCTCTCGTTAGCTGTATGAAACCAATTCAAAGAGGAGTGGATGAATCAATGACACACAAAGTAAATTGGAAGAAGACTTTTGCAGCGCTTCCGCTGTCAGCAGCTCTATTAATACCTACAGCAAGCCCGGCATTTGCCGACCATCATGGCGACCATGAAAAAATGGACAAAGTAACGGTGTCTACGCCAGCCGCCGATCTTCGTGCGACATTGGATCATTATCTTTCTGAACATGCCTATCTGGCTGTTGTAACCATGCAGAAAGGATTAGAAGGCGGAGAAGACTTTGAACAGGCAGCCGCTGCCCTGCAGGCGAATACGAAGGACCTATCCGGTGCTGTCGGATCTGTCTACGGGGAAGAAGCCGGCAGCCAGTTTGAAGACCTATGGTCCGAACACATTGGTTATTTCGTGGATTACGTAAAAGCAACAGCGGAAGATGATGAAGAAGGACGTCAGACAGCCCTTGATAATCTTGACGACTACAGACAGGACTTCTCATCCTTTATGGAATCAGCGACAGGAGAGAGATTAGAAGCCTCTGCCTTGGCTGAAGGGCTTCAAATGCACGTAGATCAACTAGTTGGAGCTTTTGACAGCTACGAGGAAGGCGATTTTGATGAAGCTTACGAAAATCTCCGTATGAGCATCGAGCATATGTACGGTGTTGGAAAAGGTTTATCCACCGCCATTACAGACCAGTTCCCGGAGAAGTTTGAAAATACAACGCCGGCCACACCTGCGGCCGATCTCCGTGCTGATTTGAACCATCTCCTTTCTGAACATGCAGCCTTGGCAGTTCTGGCTATGCAGAAAGGCGGCGACGGAGCGGAGGACTTTGAAGAAGCTGCCGAAGCTTTGAGTCATAATACAGAAGATCTATCAGCAGCTATATCCTCTGTTTACGGGGAAGAAGCGGGTGCACAGTTTGAAGAGATGTGGTCCGAGCACATCGGCTACTTTGTTGATTATGTAAAAGCGACAGGAAATGATGATGAGCAGGCGAAAGAAGAAGCATTGAAAGCTCTTGATGGGTACAGACAGGAATTCTCCAAATTCCTTGATACAGCGACCGAAGGTAAATTGATGGCTGAAAATACAGCAGAAGGTCTGCAGATGCACGTGCAGCAGCTTACTGGAGCGTTTGATAACTATGTGAACGGTGACTACGAAATGGCATATGAGCAGGTACGTGAAGCTTACGGCCATATGTACGGCGTAGGAGAAGGGTTATCCGGAGCCATTGTGCAGCAGAATCCTGATATGTTTGCCAGCGACATGCCATCTGAAATGCCGAAAACCGGCATGGGCGGTACGAGTGAAGATGGCGGGCTGAATGCCTGGATGATAGCCTTTGCTTCCATGGGTATGGCTGTTCTAGCTGCCTTCATCGGTTTCCGCCGTAAGCAGGATCAAGCATAAAAAGAACGGTTTCCAATGACGGGGTGTTCTCACCCCGCCATTGTTTTCTATAGAGGGTTTTAAAAAGGTGGTGTCTGACATGGACGCCGCCTTTTTTTGGATGTAGTTAGAATTTTTTGATAATCAAGGCGTTTTCTTTTCTTCTATATGAACTTTGTCTTATGATTTATAGTAGGAACCTTTCTCGTAAAGGCAGCTGGAAATGAAAGATGAACATACAGGAGGAGATGAAATCATGAACGTAACAGAATGGTCCGTTCCATCGATACCATCCATGGAAGGAAAAGTCGTAGTTGTGACAGGTGGGAATGGAGGGCTGGGTCTGGAAGCAGTCAAAGTCCTCGGTGAAAAAGGGGCCACAGTTATTATGGCTTCACGTTCTAAGAAACGTGGAGAAGAAGCTGCCGATCTACTGAAGAGAAAAAAGGCGGATATCATCGTAGACGTGATGGAACTGGATTTAGCAGATCTGGATTCTGTCGCTTCCTTTGCAGAACAATTCAAGGGAAAATATGACCGCCTTGATATATTGATGAATAATGCCGGGGTCATGACAACGCCTTATGGCAAAACGAAGAATGGGTTCGAGCTTCAGTTCGGAACCAACCACCTGGGTCACTTTGCTTTAACGGCCCGCTTATTTGAACGGTTAGCCGCTACTGATGGCTCCAGGGTTGTGACAATCAGCAGCAATGCCCACAAATCGGGCTCTGTGAACTTTGAAAACCTTATGTTTGAACAGGGGAAAGGATATACCCCTATGAAATCATACAGCCGCTCAAAGTTTGCTAATTTACTATTTGCCTTTGAACTGCAGCGAAGGATCGATCAGGCTGGACTGTCCATTAAATCGCTGGGGGCCCACCCCGGGGGAGCACAGACAGATCTCGCCCGTCATATTGAAGACCGCTTCTTATACAAAGCTCTGAGTGGTGTGTTGAAACGTGTCACCCAGAGTGCCTATGAAGGGGCACTTCCAGGGATCCGCGCAGCTACTGATCCGGACCTTGAGGGCGGCTGTTATCTTGGACCTTCAGGATTTATGGAGATGAAAGGAGATCCTGTTGTGGTGAAACCGAAGACGGAAACCCTCGATGTGGTGGATGCGGAGGAACTTTGGGCAGAATCTGAGCGTCTTACCGGAATTTCTTTCCCAGTCACGAAATAATAAAAGGGACACCTTTTGACGGTGTCCCTGGACTGTAGAAAAAGCACTTGTTTCTCCGTGGAGCTGTCCCTTTTTTATGGATATTCATGTTCCGCTTATCGGTGGAAGCCTGACCCAGGCACGGCCTCAGCTAACCAGCCGTGAAAAGTCACTTGACCTAATGGATTTTCGGCTCGCACTGTTCCCACAGGCGCCGATCGCTCCACGGCAGCTCAATCACAATCCGTTGTATACGAACCGTTTCTATTGGAAATGTTCTTTCATACTTAGAGGCAGACAAAGCGTGAATCTATCAAAAAGGACACCTTTTTAAGGGTGTCCTTTTTGTACTTACGTATGAACGGTTGTTTCTTTTACCTGCTTCACGAACTCTTTCATGATGTTCGGGAGATCCGGCCAGGCATGTCCGGATACGAGATTACCATCAACATAATCCATTTCATTCATATATTCGGCTCCGATACTCTCCACCTCCGGCTGACAGGCTGAGTAAGCAGTCATCTTCCTTCCCCGGACCACATCAGGGACCGTTGTCAGGACAAGACTGCCGTGGCACATGACGGCAACCGGCTTATCGTTTTCAAAAAAGTGTCGGACAATACCCGGAATTTCTTCGTTCATCCGGATGTGTTCCGGAGCACGTCCACCAGGGATGATCAGGGCATCATAATTTTCCGGTGTCACATCAGCAAAGGTGATTCCGGCTTCAATTAAGTATCCAGGCTTTTCCGTATACGTTTCCCAATCCTCGAAATCATGGATGACGGTATTCAGTTTCTTTTGATGAGGGGCGGCAATGTCAACTTGGAAACCTTCCTCCAGGCAGCGGAAATAAGGGTAGTACACTTCCAGGGCTTCAACAGCATCTCCAGTAATGATCAGCACTTTCTTTGCAGTCATTCCATACCCTCCTTGTCATGAATCAAATACAGTACGTCCATTCCCTTATTCCATGATTTGTAATCCGTTTTCCAAAAGAATAAAACAGAGGCCCTGCACAAAGCAGAGCCCCTGATTCAGGTTGTTAGTTCAGTAACCCTCCAAAAATAACAGGTACATAGAAATAGACGATGACGATAGAGAAGAGGATGCAGCTGATGTTCAGCCAGATTCCTGTTGAAGCCATTCCGCTCATTTTGATGTAACCGGTTGCGAAAACGATCGCATTCGGCGGTGCTGCTACAGGGAACATAAAAGCAAATGTTGCACCCATACAGGCGGCCACCATGAGGATGATCGGATCTGTTCCTAAGGCTGCAGCACCTGCAGCAACAATCGGATAAACCATCGTAGAGGTCGCCGTATTTGATGTGAACTCAGTCAACATAGTGATGACGGCGATGATTAATCCGACCATGAGGAAGAATGGGATGCTGCTGTAATTGACGAGCTGGCTGCCGATCCATTTATCCAGTCCGGAACTGACGATACCCGCAGCAAGAGCGAGACCACCTCCGAAAAGCCAGAGGATTCCCCATGGCAGCTTTAGGACCGTGTCCCAGTCGAGAATGCTTCCTTCTTTATTTTTGGCAGGAATTAAGAATAGCAGGACGGCTCCAAGCAGTGCGATAATCGTGTCATCAATACCAGGAATGAAGCGTTCAAGTACAAGACTCCGCGTAATCCAAGCCAGCGCTGTCAGGGAAAATACAGTCAGTACAACCTTCTCTTCGTAACTCATTTTTCCAAGCTCTTTTAATTCCTTCTTTATAATTTTTCTTCCGCCTGGAATGTTCTTGATTTTCATTGGATAGGCGACTTTAACAAGATAGAGCCAGACGAGAGGTACAAGAAGAACAACCATGGGAAGACCGAACATCATCCATCGGGCAAAGGAAATGTCAATGCCGTATAAATTATTCACCGTTGCAGCCAAAATCGTGTTGGCCGGAGCACCGATTAATGTGCCGAATCCACCGATGGTTGCTGCATACGCGGTTCCGAGCATAATGGCGGTACCAAAAGGGAAGTTTCCGGGAGTTACATCTGTGTTGTTTTTCAAGGATTCGGCTACGTGTTTCGTAACAGCCAGGCTTATTGGAACCATCATCATTGTACTGGCTGTATTGGAAATCCACATCGATAAAAAACCGGTCGCTGTCATGAAACCAAGTATAATCATATTCGGACTGCTTCCTATAAAGGCAATGATAGCTAAAGCGATTCGTTTATGAAGGTTCCATTTTTCCATTGTTAAAGCAATCATAAAACTTCCAGCGAATAAAAAGATCAGAGGATCACCATAAGAGGAGGAAACTTCACCGGTCTCCATAACTCCTGTTAACGGAAAAAGCAGCAGTGGAAGCAGGGACGTGACCGGAATCGGCAGCGCTTCTGTTACCCACCATGTAGCAATCCAGCTGATCAGACCAAGCATCTGGACCGCTTCTGCGCTCATTCCTTCCGGTTGAATCAGCGAGGTGATCAATACGTGTAAAAGGGGTCCAACAATTAATCCGATTTTCTGAGGGGGGGAATAATTCCCCGGTCGTGGAGGTTTGTCATCGACGAGTTCCTTTGATGGATTAATTTCTTCCTGTACGGCTGCATTCGAAGGAGCTTTTGCAAATACATAAGAAGTTACATTCTTTATATCCTTTCGAAGGCTGCGATCCCATTTCCATAATTGCTTCCAGACAGAATGTAAGTACATCCGTTTATCCCTTCCTTTCACCTTTTTGATAACGCTTTCATGTCTGAATCATACTTTACGTATACATTATTGTCAAACTATTTTCAAAAGTTGGGATATTTATCTTTTAAAACGAAATTCATTTGACAATAACGTATACATTAATTAATATTTAGAATAGTTAAACAAAAAACTCTTTCAGGAGGTATGTATCGATGGAAAGTAAAAAACATTTTAAACTAGCTGTAATTCCGGGTGATGGTATTGGAGAGGAAGTCATTCAAGAAGGGCTTCGTGTCGTCGATCATTTATCAAAGACTTCTAATAAGTTCACTTTTGAAAGCGATTACTTTCCTTGGGGATGTGAATATTACCTTGAACATGGAAAGATGATGGATGAGGATGGACTGGAAAGAATTAAAAATCATGATGCTATTTACTTCGGAGCTGTTGGATATCCGACCGTTCCCGATCATATAAGCCTCTGGGGACTCCGTCTGGCAATTTGTCAAGGTTTTGATCAGTGGGCCAATATTCGTCCGGTTGAGTTCCTGCCAGGTGTAGAAGGGAAATTGAATCACCCGGATAAGGAAAAATTGAACTGGGTATTAGTCAGGGAAAATACAGAAGGTGAATATTCCGGCGTTGGTGGAAGGAACTTTGCCGGCCGAGGACCTGGCAAAGAAGTGGCTGTCCAGTCTTCTATATTTACAGAGGAAGGTTGTGAACGAGTGATTCGTCATGCTTTCGAGATGGCCATGAAGAGAGACCGCAAAAAAGTGACCAGTGTCACGAAAAGTAATGCCCAGCAGTATGGCATGGTTTTATGGGACGAAGTTTTCCAGCGCGTAAGCCGGGACTATCCTGAAGTCGAAACCGATCAATGGCTTGTAGATGCGATGGCTGCACGCTTTGTACTTCATCCGCAAGAGCTCGAAGTGGTGGTCGCTTCCAACCTTCATGCTGATATATTATCCGACCTGGGCAGTGCCCTGGCTGGAAGTCTCGGAATCGCCCCGAGTGCAAATATTCATCTGGACGGCCGTTTCCCGAGCATGTTTGAATCTGTCCACGGTTCTGCCCCGGATATCGCAGGACAGGGAATCGCCAATCCCATCGGAACTATCGGCAGTGCTGCCCTAATGCTGGAGCACCTTGGACTGAAGCAGGAAGCAGACTTAATTAATGAGGCAATCCGTGCTACAACGAAAGATGGTATTTTAACAGCAGACATTGGCGGAACCAGCTCGACAAGGGAAGTGACCGACGCCATTATCTCTCATATATCATCCAAATATGCCAGCGTCTAATTCCATACAGAGTAAAAAGGGAGTGCGATCTCTTTTTACTCTCTTCTTGTTATAATGAAAGGAAGACAAAAGGCAGAGTGGTGAATTTATGAGAGAACAATCATCAGTGAATACAGAATCGCATACAAGAGTAGAGGAAATGCAGGAACGATTGGCGCCGATCATCCATCATGTGTCTGAAAAAAAACTTCCGGTCAGGGCTTATCAGATATTACGCCTGGCAATCAGAAACTTGAAGCTTCTGCCGGGTCCGACAATCCTGGAAAGAGAGATTGCAGAAGTTCTTGATATGAGCCGCACACCTGTAAGAGAAGCATTAATCCGCCTGCAGACAGAAGGGGTCGTTCACCTGATTCCTAGAAAAGGATTTGAAGTAGAACCGATATCAGCTAAAGATTTGAAAGAGATTTATGAAGTTGTAGAAATGTTGGAAGGGTTAGCCGCAGGACTTGCTGTAACGGTCATGAACGCTAACGATCTGGAGCATCTGGAAGGTCTTATTTCCCAGCAGGAACAGGCGTTGTCGAAGAATGACCTTGATGAATGGGCAAGGCTGGATAACTTGTTTCACTTTACCATTATAGAGCATGCGGGGAATAAACGACTGGCTAATGTGATTGATGTCCATGCCGATCAACTGTACCGCGCCCGTCTGCTTACGATAAATAAACGTCCGCTCCCGATGCAGTCGATTGTGGAGCACAGAGCCATAGCTGCGTGTATGAAGGCGGGTAACGCAGAAGCGGCTGAGGCCTCGATGCAGTCGCACCGGAAAAGAGCAAGGAATGAAATCCTTGAGGTGCTTGAAGAGGGGCAAGACTCCATATAAACGAAGTACGGGAGGGCATTTGGAAAGGATACGTCTATGAAATGTATAATTGCACCGGACTCTTATAAAGGTAGTTTATCTGCTGTTGAAGTAGCTCAGAGTATGGAAAGAGGCATCAAACGGGTGTTCCCGTTGTGTGAGATCCGTTCTTTTCCGCTTGCAGATGGAGGAGAGGGTACGGTTGAGTCCCTTGTGAAGAGCACGGATGGGACACTTCGAACAGATGAAGTGACAGGCCCCCTAGGTGGAAGAGTACAAGCGGCTTGGGGCATACTGGGAGACGGGCAGACGGCTGTCATAGAAATGGCCGCGGCTTCCGGTATTACACTCATTGCGGAAGAAGATTTGAATCCCTATGAAACGACGACATACGGAACAGGTGAACTGATTAGGAAAGCGTTGGACTATGGAGTGGAAAAAGTGATCCTCGGCGTAGGCGGCAGTGCAACTAATGACGGAGGTGCTGGTATGGCCGCCGCTCTTGGGGCAGAACTGCTGGATAAGGAAGGGCGTGTGCTCCCTTATGGAGGTAAGCCACTTTTGGATCTCCACGAGATCAGGACGGATCATTTGGACAAAAGGATTTTTTCTACTCAGTTCGTAACAGCCTGCGATGTCTCAAATCCATTGTGCGGACCAGAAGGAGCTTCGGCTGTTTTCAGCCCTCAAAAGGGAGCAGCGCCTGAGATGGTAGAGATTCTGGATCAGGCATTATATCATTATGGAATGCAGATTCAAAAATATCTCAATAAGGATATTATGCATGAAAAAGGTGCAGGGGCAGCCGGGGGATTGGGTGCTGGTCTGATGGCATTTTTAAATGCTGAACTAAAGCCGGGCATTGATATCGTCCTGGACAGCATTCATTTCAATGCTGAACTGGAGCAGGCAGCCTTCGTCCTTACCGGGGAAGGAAAGACTGATCGTCAGACGTTATTCGGTAAAGCTCCTATGGGCGTAGGAATGAGAGCAAAACAGTTTAACGTTCCTGTATTTTGTATTTCTGGAAGCTTGAGCGATGGATATGCCCTGCTTGAGAAGAAGGGCATTCATGCTTTTTTCAGTATTGCTCATGCGCCCTCCAATCTCGATTATTTAAGTGAACATGCTGGTCCTCTTGTTGAGGAAACCGCAAAAAACATCATGAATGTTTACAAAACGGTTTATAAAGAGAAGACCGCTTCTGCAATATGAAGCGTCTGATCCCCTTGAAGATCTCTTCCTCAGACAAAAGGAAGAGATCTTTTGTATGCGCTTCCTGTTTTTACGAAGGGATTGGAAGGTATAACAGAACCAAGGGAAAGGAGGATTTATTGTGTATTACGCAGGCATTGACTTATCAGGTCCGAGCAATCATGCCGATACGGCCGTGATAATTTTTGAGGACAGGAAACATGCTCTGATTTTCAAAGAAAAAGTCACTCCGGCCAGTGACGGGGACATTATAGATACGCTGAGCAGGCTCGCATCAGAGCAGCAGGTCGTGGTGGGGATTGATGCGCCATTGTCTTATGAGGATGGAGGCGGCGATCGCATGAGAGACCGTTCTTTACGGCAGTTCCTTATGGAAAAAGGTGGACGATCCTCTTCCATTATGACTCCGACTATGACACGGATGGTGTACCTGACTATGAGAGGAATTCGATTATCAAGAGAGCTTTCCCATTTGGGTACGCCGTATGATATACAAGTTGTTGAAGTACATCCCGGTGCAGCTATTTTGACGCGGGCAGGTGAGGCAGACCATTTTCTTTCGTACAAAAAGGACCGCTCTACACGAAGAGAAGTGCTGGATTGGTTGAGAGATCAAATGAATATGCTCCATATTCCGGAAGAATCATTGGATCATGTCCACACGTTGGACGCCTGCGCAGCTGCTCTTGCCGCATGGAGCTGGAATGATTCAGAATTGGCCTCTACTTGGATCTATCAAGCCGAACCGCCTCTGCACCCTTATGATTTCTGTTGTTAAGAACGCCCTTTCCTGAGACGGCTTTGCCAGCGTCATTACAGGACCGGCACCATCAATACGAGCGGACGTTGAACAGGAGCCGTCTCGCTTGGAAAAAACACCATGGATAGAAAGCAAGCAGGACCCGCCGAAATAATAGACGACGGGTCCTGCTTTTTTTTTAGGAATTCTTTCACAGATAAAGGAATATGGTCTTCTCAGTCTGTTTTATACAATTCCGATATAGGACATCAAAATTCCTACTACTGTTGCCACAAAAGGAATGAGCAGAGCAACGATGAAGATATCTTTATAGGAATCTTTATGGGTTAAGCCTGTAATCGCAAATACGGTCAGAAGGGCACCGTTATGCGGAAGAATGGAGGCTCCGGAAGCGATAGCTGTAATCCGGTGAAGGATTTCCGGGTTCATTCCCATCTCCATCGCCTGCTGATAGTAATCAGAGCCAAGAGCATTCAAAGTAATATTCATTCCGCCGGATGCGGAGCCGGTAATCATCGCAAGCACCTGTGTGGCTAATGCATCAGAGATGACAAGTCCGCCTTTGATGTTCAATAGCGCTTCTTTAATCGCTGGAAAAGCAGGGGAAGCCTGAACAACTGCTCCGAATCCTACGGCTGCACCTGTATTCACGACGGCAGTTACAGCACCTTTGGCTCCATCATTCAATGCTGTGATGAACTCGTGAAATGCTTTCCAATTCAAGATAATCGTTAAAATAATTCCGATGAATAAAGCAATCAGCATTTCTACGTTGAAGATGTTAATCAACAGGACTACACAAAGTAGTGGCAGGAAGGATAAAAAGACGCTGGGATCGTTCCCGGAACTTTCCGTCCCCACTTTGTTCTTCGGTTCAGTAAAGCCTTCTCCTGCTTTGGTCAGTTTGTTTGCGCGGTAGGAAAGATAAAAGTATCCGCCGACAGCCATAATCAATCCAGTGACAATACCGATGATCGGCGCGGCCATCATCGTTGTATTAAAGTATTCGGTAGGAATATAGTTCTGGACCTGAGCTGTACCGGGCAGAGCTGTCATCGTAAAGGTGAATGCACCAAGCACAATCGTACCCGGAATCACTTTCCGGCTGATATCGGCCTCTCTGAACAAGTTAAGAGCCAGAGGGTACATAACAAAGACGACTACAAACAGGCTCACACCGCCGTAAGTAAGGATGGCAGCACCTAAAAGGACCCCTAAAATCGCCCGCTCTTTTCCGACAATTCTCGATAAAAAGCTGGCTACTTTGCGGGCACTTCCTGTAACTTCCATCAGTTTTCCGAAGACAGCACCAAACAGAAAGATCGGGAAGAAGTCTCTGGCAAATGAAGCAAATCCACTCATGAAGTCAGACGTGAACGCGTCCAGAATATTCATGCCTGATAGAATCGCTACGATGGAAGCAGCAATTGGGGCAATCCATAGAATGGACCAGCCTAAATACGCCATAATCATTAAAGAAACAAGTCCAATTATGATAGCAAACATGGGATAACCTCCTTTGGTATTCGTTTTAATAGAATGATGTTTGACAAAACTCGACAATATTTTTGCAACAAGAAATATCTTACTCTCACGCTTTATAGTAATCAATAGAAATAGAAAGATAGAGAATTCATGCATTTTTCGGGGAAAAACGAATATTCCGTATAATTCGTAATGCATGAAATGGAAAAAGTTTTTGGGTACAATCGAATTTGAGTTAAAAGCAGCAGCTCATCAAGAACATACATGAGAGAGGTTGATAGACATGGTTGAAAACAAAGTTGTATTTATTACAGGAGCGGCCCAGGGTATCGGGTATCAAATCGGAAAAGTTTTTGCAGAGAACGGCGCGAAAGTCGTCTTGTCTGATATTAACGAAGAAGGTGTACAAGAGGCGGCCAAATCGCTGACCGAGCAGAATTTAACAGCTATTGGTGTAAAAGCGGATGTCACGAGTGAAGACGAAATCAATGCCGCTATTAACAAAACGGTTGAAACCTATGGCCGCATTGACGTACTTATCAATAACGCAGGGCTTCAGCACGTATCTCCTCTTGAAGAATTCCCAACAGAAAAATTCAAGCTGATGCAGGACATTATGCTGACAGCACCATTCATCGCAACGAAGGCTGTCTTCCCAATCATGAAGGAACAGGGACAGGGACGTATCCTGAACATGGCTTCCATTAACGGAGTCATCGGATTCTCTGGTAAAGCCGCTTACAATAGTGCGAAGCATGGTGTCATCGGATTGACGAAAGTGAGTGCCCTTGAAGGTGCAGAACACGGCATTACAGTAAACGCCGTAGCCCCTGGGTATGTAGATACACCACTTGTACGTGGTCAATTGAAGGATCTTGCCAAATCCCGCGGTGTAGAACTGGAAAAGGTGTTGGAGGAAGTTATTTATCCACTAGTTCCTCAAAAACGCCTGCTTCAAGTAGAGGAAATTGCAGACTACTCTATGTTCCTTGCCAGTGATAAGGCGAAGAGTGTTACTGGTCAAACCGTTCTTATTGATGGCGGGTATACAGCTCAGTAAGTAGGAGAAAATGAGTAGAATCACAAAAAAAGGAACCGTTCATTTCATGAAATGAACGGTTCCTTTTTTTGTGGAAATAGGTTGAAGCAAAGAGGCCTTCCCGGCTAATTGGCTGCTGCTCTCTCCTTTTCCGGGTTGATGGAACGGGTGTTTTTCTTCGAATCCTGTACGACAATGACAGCCGTAATGACGAGGCCGACTCCTGAGTACTGCCAAAGCGTCAACTGCTCCTGAAAAACGAGAAAACCCATAAGTGTCGCAACCACAGGCTCAATGGTAGCGATAATGGAGGCCTTGCTCGATTCTATGAAGCTCAAACCTTTCGTGTATAAAATAAACGGAAGCATCGTAGATAAGAGCCCCAGCCCCAGTACATAGAGCCATGTGGATACGGTTGAGAATAAAGAAGCCTCATTCCAAAGGCCGCTGAATGGGACGATAGCGATCGATGCGAATACAAACGTATAAAAGGTGACGGTCAGTGAATCGTAGTGCACAAGGGCAAACTTACCGAAAATGCTGTATAACGCATAAAATAATCCTGACCCAAGTCCTAGTATCAAGCCATACATGGAAATGGACTGTTCCGAATGTGGAACGATGCCAACGACGAGTGCACAGCCAAGAAAAGTAATCAAAAGAGCAGATACTTTGCGTACCGTCAACGATTCTTTAAAAATCAGTCTTGAAAGTATCGTGACAAACGCCGGGGCTGTGTAGAGAAGGATGGATGCTACAGAAATAGACGTTTCCTCAATCGCACTGAACAAGCACCAGTTAAAGAGGACGATACTGATGATCCCGGTTCCGATAAAGTATCGGCTGTCACCTGCTTTTATTTTAAAGAGGCGGCGGTCTTTTGATAATAGGTAAAATCCCAGAAGCAGGCTGGCTGATAAAACCCGGAGCGATACGACTTGGGCCGGGGTGAATCCGATATTGTACAAGTAAGTGACGTAAAAACCGATGATCCCCCATAAAGCGGCGCCTGTACCGATTGAAAAAAGAGCAGACTTTTGACTCATAGTGACTTCCTCCATACGATTTGATATATGGAATGCTATCAGAATCTGGAAGGATTGGATAGATTCTGTTCCTTCTTTTCTAAAAAAAACGGCATCTGTATGGACAATGATGTAAAGATTGCCGAGACCTACACCTGGGTTTTTGTAAGTGAATCTATGGATGATGAATGAGTAGGGAACATAAAAGAGTAGGAGCAAGGGACCCGGTGTAAAGTCTCTTTTTGGTCATTTTTTCCTCATGTTATACTGTCCTCTTCATTAATTAAGGGAAAAAATGGACATCAAACCATTAGAGCCCTTCTCACATGACCTGACTATGAGAGGAGACATGACCATGCAGACGATTTACTACGGAGGAAATATTCTTACTATGGAAGAGGAAAGTTCGATTGTCGAATCGATCTTGATCGAGGATGGATGGATTAAACGTAAGGGCGCGCTTCAGGAAATCGAGAAGGAAGCACATCCATTAGAGGTGGAAAAAGTGGATTTGAAAGGGAAAACGTTAATGCCTTCATTTATTGACCCTCACGGACACATCTCTTTTGTAGGTCCGGTTTCCCGAATGGCAGATTTGAGCGGCTGCGAAAATTTTGAAGATGTAAAGCGCGCGCTCAGACAATACATAGAGCAGCAGGAGGATGGACAAGGTGAAGTGATCATTGGGTTTGGATACGATCATACTATCCTTGAGGAGGGGCAGCATCCTACCAAGGAAATCCTGAACCAAGTCACAGATCAACCGGTATTTGTCTTTCATGCGTCGGCTCATATGGGCTGTGCCAACGACGCTCTTTTACAAAGGGCAGGTGTAGATTCCCGAACGGAGGAAGTCGAAGGTGGAACCATTGGTCGAATGGCAGACAGTATGGAACCAAACGGATATGTGGAGGAAACAAGTCTTTCGTTGATTCAGCCGTATTTACAAAAAGGAATGGAACTTGATTATTTGAAGCTGGTGGAAGAAGGTCAGGACGTTTATATACGAAATGGGATAACGACTGTCCAGGATGGAGCCGCCTCTCTGCAATTCGTCGAGTTGTGTAAAGCTTTAGCTGAAGAGGAAAGGCTGCTCATTGATGTGGTATCCTACCCGCTCATGGACACAAATCCGAATGAGATTTTTACATCAAATCCCCTTTATGCGAAACAGTATCATAAACGCTTCAAACTCGGTGGATACAAAATGTTTTTGGACGGGTCTCCCCAGGGAAAAACAGCCTGGCTTACGGAACCATATGAAGGAGAGGAAACGTATAGAGGCAGTGCCTGGTACAGTGATGAGCAGGTGAAGCAGTTTACAAAACAGGCGGTGCAAGACAATGTCCAATTGATAACCCACTGTAATGGAGATGCAGCAGCCGATCAATTGCTGAGAAGCTATAAAGGCTCTCTGGCAGAAACAGAACAACCTGAAACAAAAGCAGGGAGACCTGTTATGATCCACTGTCAGACCGTTCGTGACGATCAATTGGATGTAATGAAAGAAATCGGGATGATCCCCTCTATGTTTGTTGATCATACGTATTACTGGGGAGATGTCCACTTGAGAAACCTCGGGGAAGAGCGGGGAAACCGGATCAGTCCGGCTAAATCAGCCATAGATAAAGGTCTTCCTGTCAATTTTCACCAGGATGCCCCCGTCATTAAGCCGGATATGCTTCACACCATTTGGAGTGCGGTGAATCGAAAAACGAGGTCAGGTGTAACGATAGGGGTGGACCAACGCGTTTCTGTATGGGAAGCTCTTCAAGCCGTTACGATTCATGCCGCCTATCAATATGGAGAAGAAGAGACAAAAGGAAGCCTTCAGGCAGGGAAGCTAGCTGATTTGGTCATCCTTGATCATAGCCCGTTCCAAGTAGACCCCATGCAGATCAAGGAAATACAGATTGAAGAAACAATTAAGGAAGGACGCACCTTATACAAGAGGGAAGAAAAGTAAGGGAATCCATATGCTTTGTGAGCCTTGCCGTTTTCGTTTGAATAAAGCCGCCTGTCCAGGTAGGACAGGCGTCAGGCTGTAGAAAAATCCGTGTTATCCAGCTAGAGTTCTCCGCATGTCGTGTTGAGGGGACACGTTCCGCTTATCGGTGGATGCTTGCCGCGGGCACGGCGGCCTCACCTGACTTGGTCAAGAAAACCATTGGACCAAGTGGATCTTCGGCTCGCGCTGTTCCCACAGGCGTCACCACCGAACGCTCCTCGTGCCGACGTTAGAATATAGAGGAGAGAGATTGTGCACTAAGCAGGTTCGCAGATTCAAAAGAACGGCATCGTCTGCGCTATTGCCGCTTGCGTGGAAAAGAAAAAGAGAAAGAACAGGCGCTGATGACGGCTGTCTGCCGGAATATGACAAAGACTCTTCTCCATCCAGTAAAGGTGAGCTGGGTGAAGGAGAGTCTTTTTCGATGTTAAAGAACGCCCAAGGAGCGGTGCCCCTTCCACTCCTGCGGAAGAACGAGTGGTCCGAGATCGCCGAGCGTGGGTTTTGCGAGGAAGCTCGGGCGCTCGTCCGCGGAAAGGGAAGGGGCTTTCGCTCCTGGCGGTAAGAAAGAAAAAAGCTTGTAAAGAAACAGAGGTTTCTCTACAAGCTGTCGCCTGTCCAAGGAGGACAGGTGTTTTTTTTGCTTAAGCTTTCGTTTTATAAGATGTTATGTGATCCTGAAGGGTGTCATCACTGCCAAATAAGAAATGTTTCTTCATATCCGGAGAGTACGTAGAGTTTACTGCTGTACGTCCGACGGTTTCGGCTACTTCGCGAAGCATAGCCGGAGACGCTCCACAGCAGAGCCCCAGGTAGTTCACACCGATACTATGGGCTTCCTTAGCCCATTCCGCCAATTCATAGCGGTTCGTGTAGAGTGGGTCAAGTGATGTTGGGAACGTTGTTTCCGTTGGCAGGGTACAGGCACAGCCACCGTCCGGCAGGTTGAAGAAAGTAGGGTGCTCCTCCGTTGTCCGGTAAGGGATTGGAAGGGCTCCTACATAACCGTCCACGGTGCTGCGGATTTTCTCTACGTACGGCTGCATCGTTGCCGGACCGCGGAAACAGTTCATACCTACAACAAGCGCCCCTTTTTCTTCCAGCAAACGGCAGGCTTCTTCAACTTCATAACCGTCCCGTAGAACATTTTCCCCCATAAGACCGAAGGTGATGACAGCAGGGAGGTCCTGCTTTTGAATTTCTTCAAGAGCAATCAGAGCTTCTTCATAGTAGTAGAAGGTTTCACCGTTAACAAAATCTACACCTTCCTCTTTACACCATCCGATCATCTCTGCGAACATGCTCCTTGTTTTCTCAACAGATTCAGGATCATCCGGATTGAACAGGTTGGTATTGGAAACGTTCCCAGCGACAAGAGCTTCTTCCTCTGGATGCTCTTGAGCCACCTCTTTAGCCAGACGAACCGCCTGACGGTTCAGCGGTTCTAAAAGATCCTCTTTGCCAATGATCCTCATTTTTTCACGGTGACCATTGTAAGTGAAAGCTAAAACAACGTCGGAGCCCGCAAGCATATAGTCGCGATAGGTCTGTTTGAGTGCCTCCGGGTTATCCAGCGCTACTTCCGGTACGAAGGATCCAGCTTGTAAATAGCCCCGTCGCTCCAGTTCAAACAAGTAACCTTCTCCACAAATGACGGGTCCATCTTGTAACCTCTGCTCTAATGATCGTTTCATTTCACAACAACCTTTCCATTTAGTATTGATCAAATATATTAGAAAGCTCATCCTTCTACAGGAATATGCTGACTCACAGTTTCTGAGGGAGCTCTTTTCAACAGAAGAGGTGGTGTATATTTCCATTAAAAAAAGACCTCCTTTGATAAGGGGGCCTTCTATTTATCTAAGACTCCTTATCTTCAAGGCAGTAAGACTGCCTTCTGGATTTAGCACCGTGCCAATGGCTGGTTGCTGAGGTATCAAAGGGCCAGTCCCTACACCTCTCTGGATAAGTTCGTATGTAGTTTTTAAAGCAGTTGATCCGTTTGATCAACGTTTATCCTTTCGCTTGCGTTTTACAATACAGGAAAATATAGTGAGAATCAATAGAATTTTCGGAAAAAATCTACCTGTATTAAAAAATCGTGAAAGAAGGCTGCTCCGTTTCGACGATGATGGGAAAATGACCATAGACTTATAGAAGGAGGGATATTCTTCATTATGAAACTTTATACAAGTCAATTCGTAGTCCATGAAAGAAGTTTCTAATGGAATAGTAAATAGGCAAGGGCTCCATTGTAACCGGAATGGTTTTTCGTCTTAAGGATTGCGTTAGGAAGTGAGTAATGAGTGGAGATTAGTAGAATGAACGTTTACGTTTATGCTTTAGGAACCTTGGCAGACTGGGGAATTGACTGTGTAACCGCTGGGTTGAGCTCAGGTGCAGTGCTTTAAGAGAAGATGGGAGGAGGTTTCGCTTCAGGTGGCAGGGGCAGGAAAAGAAAGGATTACGGCAAAGGGAGGGGTGAGGCGTACACCTTATATAACGACGGATGAGATCTCCTTTTATCCTCCACTTAAGCATTTAGACGTTTGCTCAGAAAGAACCTTGGAAGCATGGTATAAGGATTTCGACACAGGTGTTACAAATGAATGGAAACTTTGGAGAAATAGATTCAATTGAAGTGATGAAAGTGATTTCTCAAGGTGTGATAGGAGGAGAGCATGTACAAAGCATTCCATTTTCTATTCATCATTCTTATCTTTATTGTGTATCATGTCGTATCATTCGGAGATACTCCCGCTCCTTTTGGGGTAGGCGTCAAAGAGTTGGGGGATCAGACAATGAGGGTCGAAGAATATAATTGGAAAGGAGACACCGTTCATCAGACTGTTATAAGCTGGAAATCGCAGGAGGAAAAGCCGGAAGAACTGACGTATCTCTGGGTGAATGAAAAACAATTAAGGCAAATGTATGCGGCCCTCATATCTTGTATTCTGCTATTGTTCTATTTCCCTCTATCTAAGCTCATAAGTTTGAAATCCACCATAAAAGAGAGGGATCCCAGGCTGACTCCTTTTTGGAAAGGAGTTTTATTTATACTGGGTACAGGCATCTATACAGCCGTATTGATCAATGGCATTGTGCATTATCAAGAGCTGTTGGATGAAGCCACTCGCTTATTAGCTGAACTGGAACCACTGATGCATCAGGACGAATGAAAGGATTTCATAATACATTACACAAAAAAGGGAGCACTACAAAAGTGTCTCCCTTTTCTTTGTTCAATGACAGGGTCGATCCATTCGTTTACTCCGCCGTCTTGTTAACCTTGGTGATCTGCATAGGCTCCTCCTGCAGTGGAAGTCCTTTTTCGACACTTCCTACATCACATAGAGGAATGAAACTGGTTGTCCCAGGTACAAGTAGATCATCAATTTCAAGAACATAGTCTTCCAGTCCTCGATACCTGCCGACAAAAATCCCTGCTCCTTCTTCTACGAAAAAAGTGATTCCTATCGTATCTCCGCAGCGGAAACGGGTGGAGATGACATTAGCTAGTCCAGTAACACAGCAGCTGCAGGTGATCACATCCACATCGGAATGACAATCCTTTTTACACGGTTTATGGTTCATACTATACACCTCCTAAACATCAAGATAGTTCATTCTATGACAGGATATGAACTATGGTATAGATGTATATCACAGTCTTTAAAAAGATAGAGAAGAAGATGGATTTTCTATTATTTTTACTAAGGCAGCCGGAATTGTGACAGACCGAATTATACATGTAGGTAAGGCATTCCCCATTCGATAATGAAACGTAAACCTCGTTCTTTGCGGAAGTTACCCATGGTCGAAGTTCATTTCGTTTTCAATTCGGCTTTTGTTGATGGATTGTATAAGGCCATAACCCCCTCAGAATCCACAGCTCCAAAAAATCATCGTTTTCGTTCAGGAATAGTGCCTGTCATCAGGTTCAGGAAAGAGGATGATTTCCATAGAGGGGATCGGTTGGGATCCAGGATAGGAGGTATAAGAAAGAAAGACTTTTCAATGGAAATGATTGAAAAGTCTTTCTTTTTTCATAAGCGTTTAAAACTCTTTTTTCAGCGGGAATCGGGGGAAAAGGTTATTCATGAATTGAAGTTTAAAAACAGCGGGGTGATGGGATAATGAGTCCGGAACAAATAGGTTTTGCGCTATTATACATTGGTGTATTTCTTATCATCGGGAAGATTATCAGAGTAAAAGTGAAAATATTTCAGGATCTCTTTTTGCCGGCATCGATTATCGGCGGCTTTATTGCTTTATTATTAGGGCCGCAGGTGCTTGGTAAAATTGCATCTCTATTTGTATCAGAAGGGCATTTCTTAACGAACGGGATTATGACAGATACGATTATCCAGGTTTGGTCAGCCCTTCCAGGGTTAATGATTAACGTAGTTTTTGCTTCTCTCTTCTTGGGAGCGGCTATGCCTAAATTGAAAGATGTCTGGACATACGGCGGCCCACAGCTTGCTTTCGGCTGGGCCGTAGGGTGGGGACAGTATGTGATCGGTTTGTTAGTCGTACTGCTGATTCTAACACCCTTTTTCGATATTCCAGCGATGGCCGGTGCTCTTATTGAAGTGGCTTTTGAAGGAGGACACGGTACAGCGGCGGGAATGGCAAGTACATTCGAAGAGCTTGGTTTTTCAGAAGCCTTCGATTTAGCGATCGGCCTGGCCACCGTGGGTGTTTTATCAGGTGTCATCTTCGGTATTATTCTGATTAACTGGGCGGTCCGGAACAACAAGACCGAGGTCATCAAAGATGCTCATGGATTTTCTGAACTGCGGAAGAGTGGGATCATGGAATATCAGAATCGTGAACCTGCCGGGAAAATGACGCTCCGCCCTGAATCCATCGAGCCGTTATCCTTCCACCTCTCCATCATTATGGTCGCCATTCTGATCGGCTGGGGTATTTTACAGGGACTGATCGGACTTGAAAGCATTACGATTGCCAATTGGACAGGATCGAGCTTCATGACATACATTCCATTGTTTCCGGTTGCTATGTTCGGCGGCATTATCATTCAGATTTTCTTTAACAAAAATGATAAATACAACTTGATTGATCGGAGAATGGTGAACCGCATTCAGGGGCTGGCTCTGGACTTGTTAATTATCTCAGCCATCGCAACGGTTTCCCTGGAAGTGATCGGGGACTATCTTGTGCCTTTCTTAATTTTGGCTGTGGCCGGGATTTCCTGGAACCTCTTCAGCTTTATTTTCCTTGCTCCCAAGATCATTCCAAATTACTGGTTTGAACGTGGAATCGGAGATTTTGGTCAATCCATGGGTGTGACGGCAACGGGCCTTCTATTGATGCGTATCGTCGATCCGGACAACGAGTCCCCGGCATTTGAAGCTTTCGGCTATAAGCAGCTCGTTTATGAACCATTTTTAGGAGGTGGCCTCGTCACCGCACTTTCTGTCCCATTCATTGCCGGGGTCGGTCCGTGGGCAGGACTCATTCTCGCTTTATGCATGACGGCCCTGGGTATATTGGTCGGCATTTTCCATTTTGGGAAACAAAAGAATCAAGAGTAGACAAGGAAGCTGCTTAAACGCAGCTTCTTTTTTTCGTCAACAACGTTTGATCCGTTCTAAAATAAGGAATCATTTACTAAATTTTGAAACTGGATGCCCCTGGTGTTCGTAGAGTCAGGAAAGAAGGAGAGGTGGAGGTGGTTTCATGATCAAAAAGGTTTCCATTGTCTTTGCTGTTCTTTTTTTTACTGCAGGATGCACATCTTCACAGTCTTCTTTGGACCATGAAGAAAATAACACAACGAAAGATGATGTATCGAAAGTGCTCACGCAGCTGTTCACAGGACCGGGAGAAGAGGTTAAGGAGTTGTATGAAGAAGGCAGTTATGAAAAGGTTCATGCCTATTATACGGAGCAGTTCGCACCCTATTTAACGGAGGATTATATGGATCAGGCGATGCAGACGAATCTGCTTACAAGGTATCACCAACAAGCGTACAGCAGCGAAGTGAAGATGGAAGTGGAAAATAAAGACATCCAGCAAAGCGACGTTGAAACAGGTTATATTTTTGATTACCAGGTGAATGTAGATAATGGCGAAACGGCTGATGTTCGTGGGAGAGTAAACACAAATGAAGATGGGGAAATCACTCGGATCTATTTTACGGAGGGCCAGGCATTGAGTCATGCTCTTGATACCGTAGAAAAAACATCGGACGGATTATATGAGTATGACTATTCAAGTCTGGAGACCCGTTCTTCTGATGAATCGTTTCAGCCCCAATTTCCTCGAGTGATGCCTTATGAGGTGGATGGTGTCGAAATAAAAGCTGGAACAAAGGAAGATAAAGATACTCTTTTAACGTTTATTTTTCATGGTGAGTCAGGAGAATCCATGACATTGACCACGATGAAAGAGGGAGGCCTTCCATTGGAGGGCATGGAAACGGAAGAGGTTGCTGTTGGTGATGGTACAGGAAAGTATGCCGTGGATAACAACACAAAATATTTGAAATGGACGGCAGATTCTATCACCTATAAACTCGAAAGTCGTCTGGAGCAGTTATCTATAGATACCCTCGTTGTAGTAGCGGAGTCTTTTGAATAAGTGGAAGGTGCATCCTGATCTTTTTATAACGCTCATGTCTATTTATGTGGAGGTTAAAGCGTTTATAACCATAAGAGTCCGCTGTTTCCTTCCAAGCATTAAAGAGGTGGTGCTGAAAAAATGAACAAGGACAACATGCTATGCCCTGACTGTGGCCGTAAACTCAAAGCGGGATACATATTCTCTCCGCGGAAGATTTGCTGGTCAGAATCGCCTGATTCGATGGTTATGGATTTTGGCAGTGAGGTTCTGGTAGAAAGTGCTCTTCTTAAAGTAAGGAAGATTCCAGCTCACAGGTGTGAAGTCTGTCAAAAGGTGATATTCGGATATGAGCAGTAGAAATGATGGAGATGAACGGATTTTAAAAAGTCATCCTGAGAAAGAGGTGTAAAGGAAGGAACCTTGGATCGACGCAGTCTTTCCCTGACTGCTGGTTGGTCACCTTGATTGATTATTTTTCAAATTCGACAAACCATACGACATCCTTTGTCCCTTCTCCAACAAAATGGTTTAATGAAAGAAAGGAAAGGGTGGGAGAACTGTGAATATTCTCATAAGTGAAGTAATATGGCCGGAGGGCGTGGAGATTCTTGAGAATCAGGGTCACAAAGTAACATACGATAAAGAATGGTATAAGAACAGAAGAGAGCTGCTGGAGCATCTTCGGGACGCTGATGCGTTGATTGTGCGGAACCAGACCCAGGTGGATGAGGAGCTGCTGAGCCATGCACCAAATCTTAAGGTCATCGGCCGACTGGGCGTAGGTTTGGATAATATTGAACGGAACGAAGCGGAAAACCGTGGGATTTCTGTCATCTCAGCTAAAAACGCGAATGCCGTTTCCGTGGCGGAGTATGTGATGCAGGCAGTTCTCAGCGCCGGTCGCCCTCTTCATGAGGCCCACAAGAGTGTGACTGAAGGCAAGTGGGAAAGAAAGGTACATACCGGATTTGAAATAAGTGGAAAAACGCTCGGGTTCATTGGTCTGGGGGAGATTTCCCACAGGACAGCAAAACGGGCTAAGGCTTTCGGCATGAATGTGATCGGCTATGATCCTTTTCGTACTGAATATGATTATATGATTGACGAAACAGGTGTTGTTAAAAAAGAATGGGAAGACGTACTGAGGACGTCCGATTTTCTTTCCATTCACGTGCCATTAAATGCGGCTACGAAAAACCTTGTGGACAGAGAAGCCTTACAGATGATGAAACCTTCTGCCTGGGTCATCAATACCGCGAGGGGCGGCATTGTCGATGAAACTGCTCTGGCTGACACCTTACATGAAGGGCGTTTGGCAGGTGCTTTTCTCGATGTGTTGGAAAATGAACCTGCCCAACCTGAAAACCCTATCCTCCATGCACCGGGCGTTAGGCTGACTCCTCACATCGCCGGTTTAACAGAGGAATCGCAGAAGAGGATTTCTGTAATGATTGCGGCCGAAGTGAATAAGGAACTTCAAGGCACCCCTTCTTTGTGCCGTGTATAGTATTTAAGCTGTATTGACCACTTCTCTATCCTTCTGCTATAGTTTTACTAGTTATAAAGGGGAGTAGCTTTAACAGTAAAGTCATCATGACAGAGTTTCCGCTCTCGGCTTTATTGGCGGCATACATGCTGCTGGCAGGACCTTTACCAATCAGGGTAAGGGTCTTTTTGTGTGCTTCTGTAAATGATACAGAAGCCTTTATCAGGAAGGGGAATAATACATGGAATCTATTTGGATTGAATACGGGTGGACCCTGTTAATTTTAATCGGCCTTGAAGGTTTGTTATCTGCGGATAATGCCCTTGTTCTCGCCGTGATAGCTAAACATCTGCCGGAGGACCAGAAAAAACGAGCCATCAATTATGGAATTATCGGAGCTTTTATTTTCCGTTTCAGTGCTTTATTTGCTATATCATTCATCGCCAGTGTATGGCAGGTGCAGGCTCTTGGTGCCGCCTACCTGATCTACCTTGGTTTGAAAAATATTTTATCGAGGGATAGTGACGATGAAGAAACAGCACAGGAAGGGAAAGGAAAGGGCTTCTGGCCGACGGTCGTGAAAATCGGGTTTGCCGATTTGGTTTTCGCTATCGACTCCATCCTTGCAGCTGTGGCCCTGGCTCTTGCGCTTCCAGATTCACCGCTGCCAGTGATCGGAGGCATGGACGGTGGTCAATTTATCGTGGTTATAACAGCAGGTATTGCCGGTTTGGTTTTGATTAAATTCGCTGCTTCCTGGTTCGTGAAGCTTTTAGAAACACGTCCAAGTTTGGAGACGACGGCTTATCTAATTGTTGCCTGGGTCGGGGTGAAACTTGCTGTCATAACGTTATCCCATAAGGATGTCGGTATACTGGATGAACATTTCGCTCATGGTCTTGGGTGGACAGTGATCTTCTGGACCATTTTACTTGGTGTCGCTATCGGTGGCTGGTTCCTGTCCGGTCGTGACCTGAACAAAGCGTACGAAAAAAAGGCTTCTTAATGAGAATGGATCCCATAGAAGGGGTCCATTTTTTGCATTATCGGACAATTCTTACTTGTTATAAACCTATTGCGGCCCTTTTTTTCAACTGGTATCATTTATCCTTTAGTTCGAAACGGCAGCACATGAAACAGTGGATGAAAAGGAAGAGGGGTTTCAACATGATAAATATCTTGTGGGGGTTAGGCGGCGTGAGTATCGTCTTCATTCTGGCCCTGCTATTTTCAACAAATAGAAAAGCGATTCGCTGGAGAACTGTTGGCGCAGGTCTTCTGCTCCAAGTTTCTTTTGCCTTCCTGGTTTTTGCAACCAGTGGAGGGCAGAAACTTCTCGGAGCCATGTCCTCCGGAGTAAGTAAGCTGATCGGATACACAGAGGAAGGAATCGGTTTCCTTTACGGCCCGCTGATCAATCAGGAAGGGATGGGGATGCTGTTCGCCTTTCAAGTCCTGCCGACGATCATCTTCTTCAGTTCCTTGATTGCTGTATTGTATCACCTTGGCATTATGCAGATTGTGATAAAGCTGATCGGAGGATTCCTGTCTAAAGTTCTTGGCACGACGAAGGTGGAAAGCATCAATGCTGCAGGGAATATTTTTGTCGGACAGACAGAGGCTCCGTTATTGATCCGTCCATTTATATCCAAAATTTCCAAATCGGAATTATTTGCTGTTATGACTGGTGGATTTACATCTATAGCCGGGTCAACGCTTGTAGGATATACACTTCTGGGCATTAACGTAGAGTACCTGCTGGCCGCTTCTTTTATGGCTGCACCCGCGGCCCTTGTGATGGCTAAATTGTTTCTTCCAGAGACTGAGCCGCGTTCAGAAGAGTTCTCCGATATCAACCCGGAAGACAGCGATACGTCGAACGTATTCGATGCTGTGGCAAACGGAGCGGTGACCGGTTTACGGCTGGCCTTGAATATCGGAGCGATTCTGCTCTCGTTCATTGCCCTTCTGGCCCTGTTGAACGGGATGGTCAGCTGGATCGGTGGTTTGCTCGGCTTTACGATTACCATCCAGCAGCTGCTTGGATATGTGCTGGCTCCTCTGGCTTTTGTGATTGGTGTCCCATGGGAAGAAGCTGTTAGAGCAGCTGGATTTATTGGGGAGAAAATCATGGCCAATGAATTTGTTGCGTTTTCCAGTCTTGGCGAAGCTAAAAATGAATTAAGTGCGAAGGCAGAGATTGTGACGACCTTTGCATTAACGGGCTTTGGCAGCCTGTCTGGTATCGGCGTACAGATCGGCGCCCTTGGCGGTCTTGCTCCTGACAGGAGGAAGGACGTAGCCAGCCTTGGTCTTAAAGCTGTTGTTGCCGCAACGCTGGCCAATTTCCTGTCAGCCAGCATTGCTGGAATGTTTCTTTTGTAAAACGAAAGCACCTGAGATCCTCGGGTGTTTTTTTGTGCGCTCTGTTCGAACATCCGTACGTTTATTTTTTTATGGAAAAGGCAAAGGATGAAGGACGACAGATCATAATTGGAGGAGAATCCGTGAAGAGAAGTCTTTTAATTATTCTTGCTGCTATAGATATCCTATACATGCTTACCATCATTTTCAGATACGATTTCACCTTTGAAGGGGTACTAAATCTATTGTTCGGCTTTGCCTTCGCTGCAGGCATCGTTGTTTCTGCTCTCTTCATATTCCAGGCTCAGTATAAAAAAGGGTTCCATCCCCTATTGTCTATATTCGTACTGGCTATGAGTGCCGCTTCCTTAGCATGGCTCGCCTTTTTCAACTTTCTGGCAGACTTCATATCCTGAAGCATACCCGGGGGCGCTCCCCGGGTATTTTGCATGATCCGAGTGATGGGTATGTTTATAAAAGAAGAACGTTATCGTAAACCTTTCTTCCGGAAAGATAAATTTTCCCCTCCCGGGTACACTGGAAATACAAAGACTCCCGCTTCATAAAACCACAGAATACTCGGAATGGTTTAAAAATCAGGGTTGTTTTCGCTATAATAGAACCATAGACAAGAGAGGGTGTTGGTATGAATCCATTGGAAACACGAATGAAATTTCGAAATCAGGAGTTGACTGGAACAACTTCCGGCTTGTGCGAACAGTATATACAAACCAATCTGGTAACGCTCCCGAAAGCCTACGCTTTCGATTTTCTTTTATTCTGCATGAGAAACCCAAAACCATGCCCGGTTGTGGAAGTTATGGAAGCAGGGGTGACGAAGCCCTTTACCGCTGATGCGGATATCCGCACCGATCTCCCGCGCTATCGGATTTATAGAAATGGCTTCTTTTCAGAGGAAGTCCTGGATCTGAACGAAGTCTGGCAGGATGATTTTGTTACTTTTCTCATCGGATGTTCCTTTACCTTTGAACAAGCCCTTCTTGACGGGGGGATTCCTCTGCTGCATCAAGACCAGAACAAAGTCGTCCCAATGTTTGATACGAATATTCCCTTAAAAGAAGCAGGCATCTTCAAGGGAAATATGGTTGTAAGTATGCGTGCTGTTCCGAATCATTTAGTGGATCAGGCTTTGAAAATCTCCCACCAATTTGAATCTTCCCATGGTGATCCTGTCCATATCGGTTCTCCGGAGCAGATCGGAATCGACGACATTCAACAACCGGATTATGGTGAAGCTGTTACATTTGACAGGGATGAAATGACACCGGTGTTCTGGGCATGCGGAGTAACTCCTCAGAATGCCGCCCTTCAGGCACAGCCTTCGATTATGATTACCCATGCGCCCGGACACATGCTTATTACAGACGAAAAAGATCCGAATTATTCCTGACGTGGGAAGGGGAGGTGTGTACAATGAAAAGGAAAGTGATTCTCGACTGTGATCCCGGTCATGATGATGCCATATCGATTATTTTAGCAGCTTCTCAAATAAGTCCGCTTCAAATAGAAGCAATAACGACAGTGGCTGGAAATGTAGAAGTGGAGAAATGTACATACAATGCTCTAAATGTCTGTGAAATGATAGGACTGGACGTTCCAGTGGCTGAGGGAGCAGCAAAACCTTTAAAAGGGGGGCGGGTGACGGCAGGGGATTTTCATGGCGAATCGGGGCTTGATGGTCCTGAACTCCCAACCATTCCGACAAAAGGGCCGGTTGAACAGCATGCGGTTGACTTGATTATTGAAAAAGCCCTTCAAACAGAACAGAAAATTACACTCGTCCCGACAGGTCCTTTGACAAATATTGCCTCAGCTCTCATCAAGGAGCCCGGAATTAAGAAGAATATTGAGGAAATCGTCTTGATGGGCGGGGGAACGTTCGGAAACTGGACACCAGCGGCCGAATTTAATATATGGGTGGATGCAGAAGCGGCGAAGCATGTATTCGAAAGCGGCATCCCGATTACGATGTTTGGTCTTGACGTGACACATCAAGCACTCGCCGACCGGAAAATTATGGACATGGTTGCAGCTGTCGATCACCCCGTTGCTCAATTTGTTTTTGAGCTTCTGGAATTTTTTTCGAAAACGTATAAGGATGTCTTTAACTTTGAAGCCGGACCCATTCATGACGCCTGTACAGCTATGTACCTTATAGAACCAGATATCTTTGAATGCAGGCATGTGCATGTGGACGTGGAGACTAGAGGAGAATATACCACGGGCATGACAAGTGTCGATCTCCTTGGTGTGACGAAAAAAGAACCGAATGTCCATTTCGCTGTTGATTTGGACAAGGAAAAGTTCTGGAATGTTTTTGAAAAAGCTTTGCGGTCCTACGGTGACTAACCGTTATATTTTCATAATTGCATTGAATATTCTGAAAAATAACCTTATCCTTAAGATAAGGTTATTTTTTGGCCTTAACATACTGACTGGTAGGTATATCGAGGAGGAGGAGTCCATGCAGTACGTTGAAACGGTAACAGGACCGATCAAGGCGGACAAGCTTGGGAAAACGTTGATTCACGAACACTTTTTCTTTGGGTATCCTGGTTTCCAAGGGGACCTGACCCTTGGAGGGTATGATTTTGAAGAGAAAAAACAGCAGGGCCTTAAAGTGGCCGAATTGATTCAAACGCAGGGGATTGAAACAGTCGTCGATCCTACCCCGAATGAATGCGGACGTCATGTTGAACTGCTCAGAGCCGTTTCTGAAGCAAGTGGCCTGAACATCATTTGTGCTACTGGTTATTACTATGAAGGGGAAGGGGCGACGCCTTATTTTAAGTTTCGTCAGCAGCTAGGAACAGCGGAAGAGGAAATCTATCAATTATTCAAAGCAGAAATAACCGAGGGGATTGAAGGGACCGGTATTAAACCGGGCATCATCAAGCTCGCTTCTAGCAAAGGGGAAATTACTGCATATGAGCGCATGTTTTTCCGGGCGGCGGTGAGGGTTCAGAAGGAAACCGGCGTCGTTCTTTTAACCCATACGCAGGAAGGAACGATGGGACCGGAACAGGCAGCATTTCTAATGGAAGAAGGAGCCGATCCTAAAAAAGTTGTGATCGGCCATATGTGTGGGACGACAGACATTACCGAACATCTGCAGGTGCTGAAGCACGGAGTCTATCTTGCGATGGATCGCTGGGGACTTCAGGGGATAGTCGGGGCTCCTGCGGATGAGGAGCGGACAATTGTTTTAAAGGCTCTTCTTGGGTCAGGGTATGAAGGCCAGCTGTTTCTTTCGCATGATACAGTCAACGTCTGGTGGGGACGGGAACCAGTCATGCCTGACCCTCTGAAGAAACTTCTGAAAAATTGGAAGCCGGACTATTTATTCCAGCATGTTCTTCCTGGTCTACTGGAGGAAGGGGCCGTAACTAGCGGGCAGCTGGAGCAGATCTTGTCCAGAAACCCCGCCAGGCTTTTTGGACAAGCCTATGAACCCCAGCCGGAACAAACGCAGTCACAGGAAGAAAGGATTTAGATCAAGGAAGGATTATGGACCTGACGCAGTCAGGTCTTTTTTTTGATGGATGAAGGAACCGCTCTCTAATGTCTGTTTTCTATCAAGAGCAGTGAATCATTAAGAAAATCATAGACTTTTCAAAGGAAGAGGGATAAAATCGAAGTTTAACAAACAGGTGATTGAGGGATATATAGCAGGGATTGTTTACAGATAGAGAGAAAGAGGAAGGTGTTTGAACAATGTTACAAAATCCTACAGGGAAAGAAAGAATCGGATTAGCGTTTCTGCTTGGAATGCTCGGAATTCTGGGTCCGCTGAATATTGATATGTATCTGCCGAGTTTTCCAGCCATCGCGTCTGACCTAAATACAAGTGCTTCATTGGTGCAGCTCAGTCTGACCGCCTGTCTTATTGGTCTGGCTGTTGGACAGATCGTCGTAGGTCCGATTAGTGATGCGCAGGGCAGAAAAAAGCCATTAACCATATTTCTGGCCTTATTCTCTGTTGCTTCACTTTTAAGTGCACTGGCACCGAACATTACCATTCTTGTTATAGCAAGGTTTCTGCAGGGTTTTACTGCTTCAGCAGGAATCGTTCTCTCACGTGCCGTTGTGCGTGATGTTTTTACAGGACGCGAATTGACGAAGTTTTTTGCATTATTGATGGTTATTAATGCGACAGCTCCAATGATTGCTCCAATGACAGGAGGAGCGATTCTTCTTCTGCCGTTTTCAACATGGGAAACGATTTTCTTTTTCTTAAGTATTGTCGGAGCGGCTATTGTTTTGACGGTCATTGCGAAAATGCCGGAAACTCTTCCAAAGGAGAGAAGGATTCCAAGCTCTGTCAAAGAATCTATTTTGACGATTGGACGTCTGCTTAAAGATCGTTCCTTCATTGGGTACGCGTTGACCATCGGCTTTGTCCATGGCGGAAGCTTTGCGTATGTATCCGGAACACCGTTCGTTTATCAAGGTATTTATAACGTATCTCCTCAAGTCTTCAGTATCTTGTTTGGAATCAATGGACTTGCCATCATCACAGGGAGCTTTTTGATCGGCCGTCTCGGCGGAATTATCCATGAACGCAGCCTGCTGCGTACGGCTGTCCTGACAGCGGTAACCGCCACAGGGTTTCTCTTGGTAATGACTTGGATAGAGGGGCCGTTGTATTCCATCGTTACCCCTATTTTCATTTATATGACAGCGATGGGAATGGTGCTGACGAGTACATTCACCCTTGCCATGGAGCATCAAGGCCACCGGGCAGGAAGCGCCAGTGCAGTTCTCGGTATGCTTCCGCTGTTGTTTGGAGCCGTTGTTTCGCCGCTGGTCGGTTTGGATGAAACGTCTGCTGTACCTATGGGGCTGATTTTATTCAGTACATCCTTTATTGGAGCGGTTCTTTTCTTTACACTCACAAGTAAACATCAGCACGCGTCTGCTTAAGACGGCGAACCACCTCTTGGGTGAGTTTTCTTAATCACCATATGATGAATGCTGGTATGCAAAGAAGGCTTTTGGGAACAATAAGCGTCGGATCTTTATTCACTCCATGAGCGGATGATTTCTCTACTGAAATGAGTTTTTGTAAAATGAAAAGGCAGTAAGTCATCAGCCGGACCCGGCTGTAAAAAAAGGAGAATAACTATGATTACCATTAATGCATTTCTAACAGCGAAAGAAGGGCGTGAGGAGGAACTGTTCAACGAATTGAGAAAAGTGATTGAGCCTTCCCGCAAGGAAGCGGGTTGTATCGATTACGTCCTTCACCGTTCTCTTGATGATGCTTCTGTATTCGCTTTTTATGAAACATGGAAGGACCAGGAAGCCCTGCAGATGCATATCGATTCTGACCATTATCAGGCCTATCGTGAAGCAACCAAAGATCTGACCTCCTCCCGTGAAGTTCATAAATTGGAAAAAGTTCAATGAAACCGCCGTCTCCCGGCGGTTTTTTTATGGGCGGTTTCTTACATAAGTGCAGAAGGGCATAAGAGAAATCAACGAAAGAGCGGTCAAGGTTAAACCAATCATATAGGCGGGGATTTGAATCCTTTCAGATAAGACAAATGGATACAGGACTAAGGGTATAAAAGAACACAGGAAAACCATTCTCAACTTTATCCCGACCTTGCTTTCCCTATGGCATGAAGGACAGGTGCTTTGATGTTTCCGGACCGCCCACATCCGGGTGAACGTTTCCATGTAGGTCCACCGGCGGCCGCATGACGGACATGTCGGCATCGAACTCCCTCCTAAACGTTGGTTTGATAGATTGACAGATTCTCTTGTCTGTTTACCCCTTTTTATAAAGGAATATCGTAATCTGCTGTGAATAATCTAATCGATTCTACCTATCAAAACATTCTACGGCTTATGTTAAAATATAGGAAGTTTTCTATCAGATAGGAAACTGAATCTACTACATAGGAAGTGACTGCATGAGAAAGATTACAGTGATACTATTTTTGTTGATTCTGGGAGTATTCGCAGCCGCATGCTCAGAAGAATCATCTTCGGATCAACAGGACAATAAAACAGAAACGGAAGAAGAAGCGCAGGAAAACGAAGGGACAGAATCGGCTTCATCAGATACTCAGCACACGGAACAACCATTTAAGGCCGTAGAGCCGGATGATTCAGCAGCTCCTTTAAAAGAAGGGTTAACCGAAGAAGAATTAAACAACATGCCGTCTGCAGAGGCGCATGGGGGTGACCGGACCCGGATGGTGCCGGTGGGAGAAACACTTGTGAAAGGGGCTGAAGATGAAAGTTCAGGTCCTTTGAAGGATCATAGAATCGTTGCTTATTATGGGCACCCGGATTCTGAAAATATGGGAATCCTTGGGGAAATGGAACCCGACGCACTCATGGAAAAACTAAAGGAACAGACACAGGCCTATTCCAACGCTGATCCTGAACGCCCGGCTGTTCCGATGATAGAGTTGATCAGTACGGTCGCGCAGCGCACGCCTGGTCCGGAAGGTAAATATTATCACCGCACCTCGCCTGAAGATATCGACCGTTACGCGGAACTCGCTGAGGAGAATGATGCTTTGTTGATGCTTGATGTTCAGCTGGGAACCGATTCTGTGATGAATCAGGTCAAGCTGTTGGAGAAATGGCTGAAACTCCCGTATGTCCATCTTGCCATCGATACGGAATTTCACGTGGCTGAAGGCGAAACGCCGGGAGTGAATCTAGGTCAGGTGGATGGAGCAGAAGTGCAGCAGGCGGTGAATTATTTATCGAAGATGGTGGAGGTAAACGACCTGCCGGATAAAATGATCCTCGTCCACCAATTCATGGATGAAGCTCTGACAAACAAGGAAGCCATCACGCCGACAGATAACGTTGAAGTCGTTCTCAACTATGATGGGTGGGGGGATTCAGCGACTAAAATGTCTCTTTACCGTAAATTTGTCCGCAATGAAGCCGTCCAGTACGGTGGTTTTAAAATCTTTTACAACAAGGACGAACCGGTGATGAGTGCTGAAGATGTACTGAGGCTGGACCCAAACCCTGCGGTAATTAATTATCAATAGTAGATATGTAATAGGCGGAGGAGGGGTATGTCATCGGTCTTATAGTTGTTGTAGTCATTATTATATCGCTCTGGTCCATCACGCATACGATAGAAAAGAACACACGGAAAATCACCACTAAGATGGACGAGCAGAACAAATATTTAAAGCATATCCACGAAGCTGTAGAAAAAGGAAAACAATAGCGGTTCTTATTTCAAGAGATGCAGAGATGCATCTCTTCTTTTTGCTTAACTTCAAATGATACCTCAATAGATGGGTTCATTGACTGGGAATGATTTAAAGATGTAGGACAACGGAGGGGATTTATTTTTATGAAAGTAAATTTTGGTGGAAAAATAGGTTATTCTAACCAAAGCGAACTATAGGAAAGGAGGTGGCTGGGAAGAAACGAGGGCAGCTCGTTAACGCTGTTGAAATGGGTGTTTATGGAATTTTAGAAAGCGTCGCATCCGGTGATGTGTACGCGATAGATGTAGAAACATATGAAGATATTCCAAATACAGAACGATAACGGACAACGGTTTTTCATTACAACCGTCAACCTGTCATCCAAGAGCATGGGATGACAGGTTTTTAATATTTACACGTGCTAAAGTAAAGGAGAAGGAAGGGGGGGGGAGATGTGAAGGGCATTGAAACAATGCAGAAAGCACTTCAATATTTAGAAAGCCATTTGAAAAAGGATATTTCGGTGAAGGAAGCTGCCAGGGAGGCCTGTCTTTCTCCGTTTCAATTCCAAAGAACATTTCATCTTTTAACAGGTACAACGGTAATGGAATACATCAGAAGAAGAAGGTTGACACTTGCAGCCCTGGAGTTGAAGCAGGGGAACACCAGAGTCATAGATGCTGCGTATCGATATGGCTATGAATCACCGGAATCTTTTACCCGGGCCTTCCGAAAACAGCATGGATGCCCGCCGAGAGATATACGGCTTCCTGAAAGGAAGGTGACTGTTTATAATCCCCTCGTCATTCAAGTAACTATTAAAGGAGCTGAGCCGATGAAGTTTCATATTGAGGAAAAGGAAGGGTTTAAGGCTGTTGGAGTGAAAAGGGAAATATCCTGTCTGCACGGGGAAAACCTAAAGAAGATCCCTGAGATGTGGGTGGAATTAAATACGGATGGCACGGTTGAGGAAATCGCAGCAGTGAATAACGGACCGGTCAGAGGGATTCTGGGAATATGTGAAGACCGGTCGGATGAAAAAGAAGGTGTCATTGATTACTCGATTGCTGCAGCCAGTGTGAACGAAGTTCCTGCCTCTATGACCTCCATCTCTATTCCAAAAGCTGTTTGGGCTGTATTTGAAGTGAAAGGTCCAATGCCTCAGGCGATGCAGGAGAAGTGGGAACGCATCTATTCCGAATGGTTTCCTTCAAGCAGGTACACCCAGGCCCCCGGGCCCGAACTCGAAGTCTACCCTGAAGGAAATCCCTACAGTAACGATTACTCTTCTGAGATTTGGATCCCCGTACAAAAGTGAGGGAAGTAAGCACAATTCATTCTCGAATTGTGCTTTTTTTTGTTGGGAAAAGGATTTTTCTGTTCCCAGAGAGAAGTAAAAGGTTAAGGAAGAGTATGGATCTTGAGAGGAGCAGACGAATGAAAACAGCAACGAATTTCTTTATGCGGGAGATTACATCAGAGGACTGGGAAGCGGTCCACAGCTATGCGTCCATTTCTGACGTCTGTCGTTTTCAGGCATGGGGCCCGAATTCAGAGAGGGAAACAAAACTTTACATAGAGCAGGTCCTTTCCGATACGAGCGTGGAGGACCCGACCAGATATGTTTGGGGGCTGGCGGATATTGAAGAAGGTCATTTGATCGGAGCTGCTGAAATGAATATTCTGGATAAGGAAAATGAAATCGGCCGGATCTCTTATGTGATCCATCCCGGGTACTGGGGACGCGGCATCGCTACACAGGCCGCGGAGCAGATGATTTCCTACGGATTTCAAAACTTGACCCTCCATAGAATTGAGGCTGTCTGTGATCCACGCAACGCCGCAGCCATCCGTGTTTTGGAAAAGAACGGAATGGAAAAGGAAGGACGGATGAGAGGGCATTTGAAACTCGATCAAGGCTGGCGGGATTCCTACTTGTACAGCATCCTTGTGACGGATGCTCTTTATCGGTGAAGGTATAACCTAAACAGAGGAGGAAGTAATATGACCACTCCGGTCAAAAATGAAATCGGGACCGTTTTTATCCCTGTCCGTGATATAGAAAAATCCCGTGACTGGTACTGCCGCCTATTAGGTGTACCCAATGACGGTGAAATCGTCCATGACCACTTGTATATCCTGCCGATGAAGGGTACTGGAGCGGTTTTGGACAGCCGGATGTATGAACCCGGCAAAACATTTGATACTCCGGTTTTTCATTTGAATACGACAGATATAGAAGCTGCTTATGATTTTATGATGTCTCTTAACTTCAATGTCGTGACAGAAATTCAGCATCACCACTATTTTAATTTCAAGGATCCAGATGGCAATCTGCTGATGATCTGTCAATGTTGATTTTGGATGCATCTGAAAAGAGGAGGTTCGGTAAATGGAGAAGCAAAACCGACTTGTCCATATGCTTTCTATTAAGTATCCCATCATACAGGCGGGAATGGCAGGTGGAGTCACGACTCCGTCCCTTATAGCAGAAGTGTCGAACCATGGAGGCCTCGGTACACTCGGCGGTGGCTATATGCACCCTGAGGAATTGAGAACGGCCATTAAGAATATCAAAGAAAAAACCAGCAGGGCATTTGCTGTGAACCTGTTTGTGCCAGAATATCCCGAAGTAAATGGAGAAGAGGTGACAGCCGCCCATAAGGCGCTGAAACCCTACTATGATAAATTGGCTGTACACGAACGTCAGGACCCCTTTCTTGATGTGGAATTGTTTGAACAGCAGATCAATGTCGTATTGGAAGAAAAAATACGAGTCGTAAGTTTTACATTCGGTCTCCCTTCAGGAAGAGTGATGAAAGCATTGAAACATTCAGGTGTCATCACAATAGGAACAGCAACAACCGTTGAAGAAGCTGTTTTGAATGAAATGAAAGGCCTGGATATCGTCGTTGCTCAGGGAAGTGAAGCAGGCGGGCACAGAGGCTCTTTCCTGCAGAGTTTTGAAAAAAGTATGATCGGTCTCTTTTCACTCATTCCCCAGGTCGTAGATGCGGTGAAGGTTCCAGTTATTGGAGCGGGCGGAATCATGGATGGCCGTGGTTTTTCGGCTGCTCTGTCCCTTGGTGCTGAAGGGGTCCAAATGGGAACCGCCTTCGTAACAAGCCGGGAGAGTGGAGCCCATGAGCTGCATAAGGAGATGATCCAAAAAGCCAGAGAGGATGAAATGACATTAACCAGCGCCTTCAGCGGAAAGCCGGCCCGGGGCATCCGTAACACTTTTACAAAATCGTTGAGCAGACATGAGGACCTGCTCCCATACCCTTTGCAAAACCAGATGACAAAAGCGATCAGACAGGCCTCCGCAGCTAAAGGAAACCCGGAATACATGTCCCTCTGGTCAGGGCAGAGCCCAAGGCTCAGCAGAGACACTTCAGCTGGAGAAGTAATCAGCGATCTTGTATCCTATGTTGAAGAACATCGGGTGCTGCCCATCACCTGGTCATCTACATAAGGAAGAGCAGGTGAACATACGCACAGTTTACAGAATAAGGGGAGGTCGCGGGAGGAATGGCACCAAATCACATCATATCGGCAGCGACGGTCATATTGAATGAAGAAGGAAGATTTGTACTGATTCAAGGGCCGAAGCGGGGCTGGGAGATTCCCGGTGGGCAGGTGGAGGAAGGAGAGTCCTTAACGGCAGCTGCTGTCAGGGAGGCTGAAGAGGAATGTGGATTGAAGATTGAAGTGATTCGGTTCTGCGGCATTTTTCAGAACGTTGATCGGTCTATCTGTAATGCCCTTTTCATTGGAAAAGTGATTGGAGGAGAATTGAAAACGACAGAAGAGGCTCTGAATGTTGGTTTTTTCAATTTGGAAGAGGCTGAAAAACTTGTCACATGGACGAATTTCCTGGAAAGGATTCAGGCGTGTCTGGATGAAAAGAATCAGCCCTTTTTACGTGAATGGTAAAGTGAAGAACCCGGGCGTTAAGAAGCCCGGGTTCTTGTTATGAATGGGAATGGTTAATGAAAAAGCCTGCAGGGAAACATGAGGTTTCTCTGCAGGCGGATGGTGAAACAATTCGATTATGCTTTAATAAGGAGCTTCCTGATAGGCTTTATCTGCTGCTGCCGGCAGTCGGTGATACAGCGGATAAACTCTTGTATAAGCCAGTTGGATCACGGGACCGAGAAACAGCATAGGGGCCAGTGTTCCAAGTCCTACAGGTCCTCCAATAAGGAAGGCCAGAGAGGTCATGATGACCGCTACAATCGTCTGACCTGCCTGAAGGCTTAATTGGAAACGTTCACTGACAGCAAGGAAAAGCTGATCGACAGGCGCTCTCGGGAATTCCGGCAGAATGTAGATGGCTACACCAATACCGATAATGATGACACCGGCAAGCAGAGTCACGACTTTAACGAAGAACGGGGCAGCCGTCAAGTTTACACTTGCAAAGACGATTTCAAGCCAGAAGTCCAAGATGAGACTTTCCAGAAATACAGGGATGACCGCCCGGACTTCAGGCATCGATTTCATGAGCTTTGCATTGATAAAGATAATAATCAGCTGAAAAGCCCCGTACCAGAAACCGACCGTAAATCCGAGGTGGTCAGAGACCCCGATGAAAAATGACGTCCAGAATCCAGCTCCCAGTGTGGCATTGATAAGCAGCGCAACACCGAAGAAGTTAATAAGCATACCGGTCAGATAGACGATTGAACGGTAAAGCATACATGTTCCTCCCTTCCTTTTCCAAATGAAAATGCACAGCACTCTCTAAATTTCTCACCACATTTTATTAGGGTGGAAGAGGGGGTGTCAATCATAAAATTTTGGAAGAGGAAGAGAAGTGGTTGCGTTCTTGTGAACGTCTTAAAAAAAGTCCGGAATTCAAAATTCGGACTCATCTTTAAAACCCTTCTGTTTCTGCAGCAGTGGAGAAGTGTGAGCACGTTCCGGAATTGCAGAGGATACTCCCGCACCTGCTGCCTCTGACATTTAAAATGAAAAAAGGAGGTATTCTGTTGGACAGAATACCTCCTTTTTTGCCGTGTGTTCGAAAGCTGCTGAAAAGGATGCAGCCTTTTTCCATTAAAAGACCTTCGTCGTCCAGTCTTCGCAATTCCATACATCCGTTACGATATCCTGGTAAAATTCTGGTTCGTGTGAAATGAGCAGAACGCTGCCCTTATATTCTTTAAGGGCTCTTTTCAGCTCATCTTTTGCATCCACATCCAGGTGATTGGTCGGCTCGTCAAGAACGAGAAGGTTGGTTTCTTTATTGATCAGCTTGCAGAGGCGGACTTTTGCTTTTTCTCCACCACTGAGCACCTGGACTTTGCTCTCAATGTGTTTTCTAGTCAGCCCGCACTTAGCGAGGGCGGCACGTACTTCATACTGGGTGAAGTGCCGGAACTCTTCCCACACTTCTTCAATACAGGTGCGGCTTCCGACATCAGTCAGCTCCTGTTCGAAGTATCCGATGTGCAGGTGTTCCCCAAGTTCCACGGATCCGGAGACAGGTTGAATTTCCCCGAGAATACTTTTCAGCAAGGTCGTCTTACCGATTCCGTTTGCCCCGGAGAGGGCTATTTTCTGGCCGCGTTCCATAGATAAATTCAAAGGACGGGACAGAGGCTCGTCGTAGCCGATGACCAGGTCTTTCGTCTCAAATAGATACTTTCCTGGTGTACGGGCCTGCTTGAATTGGAAGCTCGGTTTCGGTTTTTCTTTATCCAGTTCGATGACATCCATCTTATCCAGCTTTTTCTGGCGGCTCATCGCCATTTTACTTGTAGCGGCATTCGCTTTATTACGGGCCACGAAATCCTTGAGGTTGGCGATTTCCTTCTGCTGTTTTTTATAAGCGGCCTCCAGCTGTTGTTTCTTCATTTCGTATACTCTTTGAAATTCCTCATAATCTCCCGGATAACGGGTCAGCTCCTGGTTTTCCATATGATAAATCAAATTGACCACACTGTTCAGGAAGGGAATGTCGTGAGAGATGAGGATAAAGGCATTCTCATACTGCTGCAGGTAAGTGCGCAGCCATTCAATATGCTCGACGTCCAAGTAGTTGGTCGGCTCATCCAGAAGCAGGATATCCGGTTTTTCCAGCAGCAGCTTGGCAAGCAGCACTTTCGTTCTCTGACCACCACTCAAGTCGTGAACATCCCGCTCAAGGCCGATATCATCCAGCCCGATGCCATTGGCGACTTCATCCACCTTTGCATCAATGGTGTAAAAATCATTGTTGGTCAGCATATCCTGAATACTTCCGGTTTCCTCTAAGAGGGTTTCCAGTTCTTCCGGGGAGACTTCTCCCATTTTTGCGAAGAGGTCGTTCATTTCCTGTTCCATATCAAATAAATACTGAAAAGCTGTTCTCAGCACGTCACGGATGGTCATGCCCTTGGCAAGGTCTGCGTGTTGGTCAAGGTAACCAATCCGGATCCGCTTGGACCAGGTGATGGAACCGGCATCCGGTTCAAGTTTTCCAGTAATGATATTCATAAACGTTGATTTACCTTCGCCATTGGCACCGATCAACCCGATGTGCTCCCCTTTTAAAAGACGGAAGGACACATCCTCAAAAATCGCACGGTCACCAAAGCCGTGGCTCAGGTTTTTAACTGTTAGTAAACTCATAGTCGTAAACACCTTTTTTCCTTGTAGTAAAATTGCTCTTACTCATTATAAAGGGGATGGCCGTTGGATGACAGGGTGCGGAGAAAAAAAGAGTAAATAATCCGCACGTGGGTAAGGTAAGCGAAAAGGTTGAACGGGCGTGGATATGATGAAATATGACTGTATTATTATAGGAGGAGGCCCGGCTGGTCTGCAGGCAGCCGTCCAGCTAGGAAGATATATGAGGAGCGTCCTTATCGTAGATGCTGGTTCCGGGAGGTCCTCGGCGTGCCGGAAATATAGTAACCTGCTTGGTTTTCCGGAAGGTGTCAGCGGGGATACATTGAGAAGGCGTGGTCTGAAACATATAGAGGCTCTTGGAGTTACGCGTGTGGAAGAAAAGGTCAGCCGTGTTCATAAGTCTTTCACAGATTTTATTGTCCAGACCCGGAAAGACCGCGTTTACAAAGGGAAGAGTCTTTTGTTCGCTACAGGTATCCAGGATGCCTATCCGTATGTCCCCGGTTTGCAGGAATGTCTGGGGGTTTCTGTGTATATTTGTCCAGATTGCGACGGGTATGAAGTGAAAGGTAAACGGACAGCTGTCTGGGGACGTGGAGACCCAGGGGCGGACATGGTGGAAACCATCTATTACTGGACGAGAGATATTATTTATGTCAATCATGGTGCCTTCCCATTGTCTGCTGAGAAAAGAAGAGGGCTGGAGGATAAGGAAATCCCTGTCTATGAAGCGGTGGTTACGGACCTTATCCAGCATCATGGACAGGTCCAGTCTTTGAGAAGTTCCACGGGAGAGTCATGGGCTGTGGAAAAAATCTTCCTTGCTTTCGGTGGAAGCCGCCCCCGAACTGAATTAGCTTACTCACTTGGTGTCATTCAGGATGATAAAGGACACGTTCTCGTGGAGCCCCGCACGAAAATGACAAATATTGAAGGCGTCTGGGCTGCGGGGGATATCTTGATGCATTCCCAGCTGGTCAGTACAGCTGCAGCTGATGGAGCTCAGGCGGCGGTTTGGATTCACAAATGGCTTCACAGGCAGTCTTTTTGATTTTGGACCGGTCCTGTAGGATAATTATAGATGACTCACGTCTTTTTCCTCAAAATCCCCATTACCAACGAAGGAGCATAGACCTTCCATGTTTTTCGAAGCTTTTGGAACAGACTCATTTTTATTATTAACCGCTTTATTACTTTTCAGCGGTGTATTTGTAGCTAAATTCTCAAGCCGTTGGGGGATCCCGGCGCTTATTTTATTCATTTTGATCGGCATGTTATTCGGAAGTGAGGGCCTTGGTATCGTTTATTTCAACGATGCATCAACGGCACAGTTGATAGGTGTATTTGCCCTTGTCATTATCCTGTTTGAAGGTGGGCTCCATACGAAGTGGGCTACAGTGAAGTCTGTCGCACTTCCGTCCCTGTCACTCGCCACCCTCGGTGTGCTCCTTACCTCGATGATTGCCGGGTTTTCCGTCTATTTTCTGTTTGAACTCAGTCTGTTGGAGAGCCTTTTGTTTGGTGCCATTGTAGGATCCACTGATGCTGCTGCCGTTTTCGCTGCCTTGAAAGAAAGGAATATCAAGGCGAAAATGGGAGCGACTCTTGAGGCCGAGTCAGGGACGAACGACCCGATGGCCGTTTTCTTAACTTTATCTTTCATTGAATTGATTACATCACCGGATACGTCCCTATGGATGCTGATTCCGCGCTTTTTCTTCCAGATGGGTCTTGGTCTTGTATTTGGTTTTGTGTTGGGGAAACTCGCTTCGGTTTCAATTAATAAGATTAAACTGGATTCCAGTGCTCTTTATCCGATTTTCTCTGTAGCCTTTGCCCTGGCTACTTACAGCATTACAGCATTCAGCGGAGGCAGTGGCTTTCTTGGAGTATATGTAGCAGCGCTTGTGATTGGTAATAGCGAATTGACATATCGGTATTCCATTTTCCAGTTTAACGAAGGCTTCGCGTGGATGGCACAGATTTTAATGTTTGTGATTCTCGGCCTTTTCGTTTTTCCGAGTGAATTGTTCACCGCCCCGATCATGATCAATGGTCTCCTGCTTTCGGCGGTGCTTATTTTAATTGCCCGACCCGCCGCCGTATTTTTGTCATTACTTGGAATGAACTACTCGAATAAGGAAAAGTTGTTTATATCGTGGGCTGGTTTACGGGGAGCTGTACCCATTGTTCTCGCCACGTTCCCGATTGTAGAAGGTTTGGAAAACAGCCAGAGCCTGTTCAACCTCGTTTTCTTTGTAGTTCTGACATCAGCCCTTGTACAGGGATCAACGATTTCCTATGTAGCCAAGAAGATGACATTGGTAGGTCCGAAAAAGGATGTGCCCCACCACAGCATCGAACTTATATCTATGGGGAAAGCCAAGGCAGAGATGATTCAGTACCAGACCAATGCTGAATCAGCGGTTGTCGGAAAAAAACTTCATGAGGTAAGCTTTCCCAACCGTGCCAATATCAGTGCCATTATACGCGATAACGAAGTGATTACTCCCTACGGAGAGACAGAGATTCACGCTGGGGACTTTTTATACATCCTTGTCGAGGAGAAGTATAAGGCCCAGCTGAAGCGGACACTGGAGGAGCGGGTGAAAAAAAGTAAAGAGAAACAAAAAGAAAAGCAGAAACAGGACGCGGTCAACTAACGTGTCTGTTTCTGTATTTTTTTGCATCTATGACGAAAAAGGACATATGTCCTTTCCGGGCGCTCTGTCTTCCTTTTTAATATAGGAAGAACAGGAGGTTGACGTATGAAAGGTGCATTATTTTCCCTGCTTGGAGGTCTTTGTATCACCCTGCAGGGTATTTTCAACGCGAGAATGAGTGATTCCATTGGCGGCTGGCATACAACATCAATGGTTCATTTGGTGGCCTTTGCCATTTCATTCTCCATTTATATGAAAGTAAGAGATGGAAAAGGGAAAAGCTTTGCGCGTGTTCCCTTCGTATATTTGACCGGAGGAACTTTCGGTGTCATTGTCGTCTTTTCCGAATTAACCGCTATCCATCAGATCGGTCCGGCTGCTGCTATTGCTGTTTTACTCGTCGCGCAGATTGGTACCGCCTTTATCATTGAATCACGCGGCTGGTTTGGAGAGAAGAAAATTCCAATTACGCTGAGGCAGGCGGCAGGACTGACGATGATGGTGCTGGGCGTGATCCTTTTTCAACTTTGATTTAGAGGAGACATCACCATGAAAGAAGCAAGCACAAAGAAAATGATGGACTACCTGTCCATGTATAATCTTGATCAGTATTTTCCTGGAACTTACAAGGATAAGCTTCAATTGTTTTCCTTTACAGAAGGCGAAGATTTATTTGTCCCGGGGGAAAGGCTGGACCGGCTTTATTTCTTAGTCGAAGGGAAAATTAAAATTTACACCCTCACACCAGAAGGCCAGTCACTGATCAACCGGTTTAAAAAACCGCTCGCGGTCATCGGAGATGTTGAATATATAAAGCAAAGTGCCGTACTTAATTCTGTCGAAGCGGTCAGTTCGGGTGAAATGATCGGCTTTCCTTATGCAGCACTGAAGGATTTGGAAAAGGAGCACCCGGCTATTCTCCGTTTCCTTTTGGAAATGGTGGCGCATAAATTTTATACAGAGGCTCATTTTACGAGTATGCATATGCTTTACCCTGTTGAAGTCCGGCTGGCCGGGTACTTGCTGTCTATCTCTTCTGTAGGTGAAGGGACCGCTTTTCATCAGGAAATGCGTACGTCCAACTTATCCGAACTCGCCGAGTGGATTGGAACGAGCTACCGCCACTTGAACCGGGTCCTGAGAAAGATGGAAGCTGATGAAGTTATCGAGAGGTCGAGAGGATCGATTATGATAAAAAATTTACAGGAGCTTCGGCTGCTGGCAAAAGGTAATATTTATGAATAAGGAGGAATTCGATGTCAGGCATCGTTCTTGCCGTCGCGGCAGGCATATTAATCAGTCTGCAAAATGTCTTTAATGCCCGGGTCAGCGAAAAAACAGGGCCATGGGCCACAACAACTCTTGTGCTTGGTCTTGGCCTTGTCTGTTCGCTGCCAGTGTTTTACGCAGTTGAAAGGGAAAGTCTGTTCACTTTTGGAAATGTAAATCCGATTTATCTATTCGGCGGGGTCTTCGGTGTTGGGATCGTTTTCTTTTTAATGCAGGGAGTTACGTTGATCGGCCCGGCTTATGCTATATCAATTGCTTTGATTTCCCAGATCGTTCTTGCATTCATCATTAATACAGGAGGATGGTTCGGATTTGCTGCTTCCGATCTATCCTGGCAGAAGCTGCTTGGTATTGCGCTTCTGATCGGTGGTGTCCTCGTCTATAAACTGGAGAAAAAGCCGGAGGTAAGTGAACATACAGAGGAACATCAGCTGCGGGCTTGAAGCCCACGGCTGATTTATTCGTCCATCTGCAGGTATTTTTTCAAGGCGATGAGCGGCCAGATAGCATTATAGCTGTGGTAGTGGATATAGAAATTTCCGGGCAGGCCGGCTCCCGTAGGGTATCGGGTGCTCCAATCATCGTTTTTCAGCTGCTTTAACAGACTGGAGACTCCTTGATCGATGACAGGAGTCCTTTTTTTGTAAACAGAAAGAAGAGCATCCAAAGCCCAGGCTGTCTGAGAGGGTGTGCTGGTGCCTAACGGAGAGTACGTTCCATTTTGATCACTCCGGCATGACTCTCCCCAGCCGCCATCCGTGTTCTGAATGGACATCAACCATTCAGCTGCCTTGAGGACGGCAGGGTGGGCGGTGGTTTTTCCCGCAGCGGCCATACCGGTCAGTGCCGCCCATGTCCCGTAGATGAAACAGACTCCCCAGCGTCCGTACCATGAACCATCCTTTTCTTGATGATCGGTCAGCCAATGGACGGCTTTTTTTACGCTTGGATGATCAGATTTAAGACCTCCATCTGCACATAAGAATTCCAGTGTTCTCCCTGTCAGGTCCGCTGTGGATGGATCAAGAGCAGCGTGCTCAGCTCCATCCATCGGCACATAGCGGAGGAGCGGGTTTGTTTTCCCTTTTTCAAAAGCCGGCCAGCCCCCATCCTCGTTTTGAAGTCCCAGCACCCAGTTCAACCCACGGGTATAGTGGTTCGTGAGCGAAGGGTGACTTTTTAAAAAGGGGGTAAGAGCTCGTAAAGCTGCCGTGGTATCATCAATATCAGGATGGATGGAATTGCTTTTTGAAAACCCCCATCCTCCGGGTAGAAGAGAAGGGGCTCCCATCACCCAGTCTCCGTATCTGTATTGCTGATGTTGGAGGAGGAAGGATAATGCTTTGGTACAGCCTGCTTTAGATGATGGAGGAAGGGCTAGAGCATGAGCCGCCAGGGCCGTATCCCATATGGCTGAGGGGGAGTTCTGCATATGGTACCCTTCCTTGAGTGGAAAGAGGTGGGTTCTCAATCCTGAAATGGCCTTTTGAATAACAGGATGGGATTCTTTATACCCGCATGACAGCAGGGCATAAATCATATAAACGGTGGAGCTCGTATAACTATAAAGTGTTCCATCCGATTCAATTCGATCGATCATATAGGATTCCAGTCTTTTTCTAGCGGTCCAGTACAACTGCTCTGGAGCACCGGCAAGATTGAGGATTGTCCTTTTTATATGAGAAAGCAGCTGCGGAGAACGGGGGTCCGAGCCATCTTCCACTGTTCGGTTGTTCAATGTGTGAAAGTCTGGAATCCCTGGTTTCAAAATACGGAATTTTTTGTCAGACATAAGCAGAATCGGTGCCATATGAACCCTTGCATAGCTGCTGAAATCATAAAACGACAAAGGCGATGCAGGGGGGAGAAGACTGATATGAACAGGCAGGTGGAAGACATGCGGCCATTCATATTCCCCATAGATGGCAAGTATAATTTTTGTCATGGAGTGGGAGCGGCGAAGACCTCCTTTGGCACGGATGAAATGAAAGGCTTTTTGTATTTCCTGACTTTCCTTCTTATAGAACCCGGCGTAAAGAAGAGCGAAGGAAGCTTCGATCGTTGCAGATAGATTCCCTTTTTCATCATGATAGAGGGACCACCAGCCTTCTGCATGTTGCAGGGAAGCGAGTCGTGTGCACAGACTCTGGACGGTGGAAGCATCATTCGTGAACGAGTGCAGCAAAAGGATCATCGAGACATCTGTGGAAAGACTGTTTTCAAAACAGTATGAGTAGTGCCCATCATGGTCCTGTTCAGCCTGGAGGGCAGAAGTGATTTCCGAAACGGCCTTTTCTGCTGCATCCTTCATGAGCGGTCCTCCCTTTTCAGGTGTGCCCTGGTGGAAATGGGGGATGAGCTGATGGTAAAGATGAAATCATCGATAAAAGCCTGCACATCAAATTCAAGACAGATCGCAGGGTCACCCGGCTTGGAGCGCGACCCCGGGCGGAAATCGGCAATAGACGTTCCTTTTCCTTCTCCTTCGACTAAAACAGAGACGGATCTCCTTACATACCTTCCCTTCCCGGGGTTGACCATCAAGTATAAAGTCAGTACATCATGGAGAGGAGCCCCTTTGATTCCGGGGATAAGGGTTTGATAAGCTTCTGTATAGTAATCCATAAGTTCTTTGATAATCGGTACAAGGGGATGAGAAGAATACGCCGTGATCTGTTGGATATGGTGAGGGGTAATGACGGCTTTTGATGTCACATTCAAGGGAATGATATAGATGGTCGTGGCCCGTTGAAGGATGATGTTGGCGGCCACAGGATCACCAAAAAAATTGGCTTCCGCAGATGGGGTGACATTGCCTGGAACCAAAAAGGCCCCGCCCATGAGGAATATGTCTTTAATGTGTGGCTCTATATCGCTCCCGAGGAGAAATAAATGCGCAAGCGCCGTGTTCCGCCCGATGTCCACTATCGTTACATCGGTATGGGCATGGAGGATATCATACAAATCAGAAAAGTTGTTGAGTCTTCCTTTAAAGGGTGGAGGAGTCAATGGACCGAGTCCGTCCGGCCCATGAATTTCCGGGTAGTACTCAGGGGTTTCACCACTCAATGGACTGTTTGTTCCACCGATCATGGGAATGGAAGAGAAGCCGGCTTTATTCAAAAGAAAAGCTGCGTTATCAACAGCTTTTTGTTTCGTTACATTTCCGTAGCTTGAGACGATGGCAAGCACTTCAATTTGGGGATGCATCAGGGCATACATAATGGCGATGGAATCATCAATACCAGGGTCGGCAAACAGGATGATTTTTTTCACTAATCTGCTCCTCCCTCATCATACGTGCTTCTACCATCGTATGGGCAGAAAGAATATTTCATGTATATCAGAAAGGGGGACATCCCGTGGCAAAATTATCGAGCAATGATATGTATATCCGATCCCTTCAATTGTTAAGAGAAAAGGTTCCATCCTTTCAATCCTATCCTTTTCATTTACCTGTGCTGAGGGAATTAGACGAACTTCAGTTCCATCCTAATGTCACGTTCATCGTAGGTGAGAATGGAATGGGGAAATCCACACTGCTTGAAGGAGCGGCTGCAGCCTATGGGTTTAATCCGGAAGGCGGGACAAAGAATTTCAATTTCTCCAGCTATGATTCCCACTCTCACCTTGATGAGTACCTGCGCCTTGTCAAAGGGATAAAAAAACCGGACGATCAATTTTTCTTCAGAGCAGAAACGTTCTATAATGTAGCAACAAATATTGAGGATATGGATAGTGATCCAATGGGAGGGGGGAAGGTTATTGATTCCTTTGGCGGTACCTCCCTGCATGAGCAGTCCCATGGAGAGTCTTTTTTTGCTGCCTTCAATCATCGTTTCTTCGGAAAGGGGCTGTATATTCTGGATGAACCTGAAGCTGCCCTCTCTCCATTGAGGCAGCTTTCGATGCTCTCGAGAATTCATGATCTTGTAGAGAATGAATCCCAGTTCATCATATCCACCCACTCCCCGATTCTTATGGCTTATCCTCATGCTGATATTATTCAGCTTACAGAGGAAGGATCCCGGAAAGTCGGGGTTGAAGAAACGAGCCATTACCACATTATGAAACAGTTCATCGAAGATCGGGAACGATTGTTTTATCACCTGCTGCAATAAGGAAGACCGGTGCGTTCAGCACCGGTCTTTTTGTCGATACAGTACGTTCTAGAATAAAAGCGGATAGAGTCCGTTGTGCATGGACCATAATACAGCAGCAGATCAAGGATAGAAAAAGGCTGACGGAAATATTCCCGTCAGCCGCAGGACCAGTGCTTTTCTCACCGGTCGTATAGGAAAAGGTCTGTTATTTCAGGTTGCTTCGGATATACTTAACGATTTTACGGATTTCATTTGGGTGTGGCCGGCCGAACGGGCTTGTCTGACGCTGTTGATACAAGACTTTCCCCTGATCATCTGTCAGAAAGTAGGCCGGTTCTCCATGAGTACCGTGATCTTCATATGGCGCCTGCTCATCATGATAATGGACACCGTAGGAAGAAAGGAATTCCAGGTTCTCATCAATAAGAACAGGGAATGTGAAATCATGCTCTTCCACCATTTTCTCAAGAGCTTCCTTATCGTCATGCGTGACAGTTATGAGGCGGATGTTATGTTTGTCGAAATAGTCTCTGCTGTTTTGGAATTCATCAAGTTCACTCATGCACGCCGGGCACCAGGAACCGCGGAAATAGACGATGAGGTTCCAGTTTTCCCCTTCTTCTTTTAACGTGTCTGAGAAGCTGAAGGTTTCCCCGGACACGGTTGGTAGTGTGAAATCAGGTGCATCTTGGTTTAATTTGAATGTAGTCAAAGTTGGACACTCCTTTTCTATTTCATTCCTAGTCCTATACCCTTTTCATACTGGATATAACATAAAATGATAGGAAAACAGGAAAGCGGGTGCCTGCGATGGGCACCCGCTGGTTGATCAGCAGACGAAAGCTGCTCCAACGATAATCAAGAGAATGAACAATACAACAATCAATACGAAACCGCCGCCGGATCCGTATCCGCCGTATCCATAACCACAGCCATAGCCGCCGAAACCACCAGGGTATCCACCATATCCAAAGCCCATTGAGGAAAACTCCTTTCTGACATGAATTGAGGATGGTTCCTCTACACTGATAGCATATGTCCAGGTCTGAATCATGCGTGTGCGGTTGTCTACCTCACCAGGGATTCACATACGTTTAAAGTTGATACATATACTTGTACAAAAGTTAAGCTGAAGTGGGGGATAGGCATGGGCGTGGTGCCGACGGCGGAATCAGTGGAACGGTTTTGCAAGGCTGCAGCGAAAAGCAGAGCGGATGCAAACGAAATACAGCGAAACATGTTATGCAGGGCGGAGGACCATCCGTTTCCAGAGTTTACAGAAAAGGAGATCCAACGGCTTCTCCATTTCTATGGATTGTTCAAGCCTGAAAACTACCAAAGAGCAGAAATGTTGGTGAAAGAGTGGAAGGAGCACCAGTTATATTCGCGTCTGGAGAAGGAATTCAAGCGTCTGAAAAAAATATGGCGCGGTCCTGATGTCCCCGTCTATTTGTATCCTTTTCAAGAAACGGGAGGTCTCTTCGGAAAACGAGGAAGAGGTGGAGCAGCTTTCAAAGAAGCCTTATATATCTTTTATGGCGCACCTTCAGAAAAGGACGACTGGAAAGCTGTACTTGCTCATGAGTATAACCATGTCTGCCGCCTCCACCAAGGGTCCTATTCATTAAATAAGGTCACACTTCTGGATTCCCTTATCATTGAGGGTTTAGGAGAATACGCAGTCCTGCAGCTCTATGGGGAAGGATACACCGCACCGTGGACACAAAGGTATTCCGACAGGCATTTGAAGCAGATCTGGAAAAAGAAATACCTTCCTTCCATCTATTTGAGAGGTCAGGAGAAGCATATGGATTATTTGTATGGCAGTCAAAGGCAGGGACTTCCGAAGTGGGCCGGATACCAGCTGGGCTACCGGATGGTGGAGTCCTACCATAGGTCCCACCCGGAAGAAACGATGCTTTCCCTGCTGCAAAAGAGTGCAGCAGAAATCTATCATGGTTCCCTTTTTACTGACAAGTAGTTAAAAAAACGCTCCGTGGCTGCTCCATGGAAGGAATCAAGGAAACAGGGACAGATGCATATACGGCCTTTCTTTTCTGCACATAGGATATGTATGAATCTTATGAATGGAGGAGGAGGGTTCTCGTTGTTTGATAAATTTGAAAAAAAGACAGGCGTCAAAATGGATGAAGTCTTTAAGCTGGCACAATCCCTGCAGGGGGCAAACTTTAAAGATGAAAAAACCATTCGTAACGTAATTAAGAAAGTATCTTCCCTTGCCAATCGTCCGGTATCCAGGGAGAAAGAAGATATGATCGTCAAGGCTATTCTTGATGGCAAAGTACCGAAAGACATGGCTTCTATGGAGAAAATGATGAAGAAGAAAAAGTAAAAGGAAAACCTTTATCTGGCATGATCGTACCGGATGAAGGTTTATTTTTTTACTTTTTTCTTTGTTACAATGAACAAAAGGAGAGTGAATCGTATGAAGTCGATCATATGGATGATGGTCATCTTATTGGTGATTGTCGTAGGAAGCATGGTCTGGTTCATGGTTGCAGCAGGGTCTTGAAATGCAGGAGGAGGGGAAAGGTGAAAGGGTACAAAATCATAGAAATGAAAACGGACTCTGATATCCGTTCTGTTTTTCCAGTCATGCAGGAGCTGCGTCCCCATTTAAGTGAGCAGAGTTATGTAGAACTTGTTCAAGAGGCCGTCTCTGTGGATCGTTATCACCTTTATGGATTATGGAACGATGGAGTGCTTGTGGCTGCTGCAGGTTTCAAGCCGATGACGACGCTGTACTACGGCCGGTTCGTATGGGTATGTGATTTAGTCACGACTGCCGGAGCACGCTCTTCTGGATGGGGAAGCATCCTTCTGCAGTTCATTGAAGGATGGGCCGAGCGGAACGGATTTACAAGCATCGCTTTATCTTCAGGACTCACAAGACAAAGAGCTCATAAGTTTTACGAGAAACATATGCAGTACGACAAAGTGAGTGCGGTATTCCGGAAGCAGCTTGATACATAAGATCGGTTTTGCGATGAAACCAGGGAAAAACTGTCTCTAGAGAGGCAGTTTTTTCATTCTAATCTTCGTTTGAATGTTGACGCGTGAAAGCGTAAAGCATATGATGAGTATATAATCAAACATGTATTTGAATGAGGTGGACAGAATGCCTGAAGAGGTAATGAAAAAGCAAGCCAAAGATACGTGCGATATCTTCTGTTACGATGAGGCGCTTGTTCAGCGCGTGCGGCCTCAGGTGGAGCGGGTGTCCGGGGTGGAGCAGATTTTTAAAGCTCTGTCCGATCCGACACGCATGAAAATCGCCTACGCTCTGACCCTGGAAGATGAGCTGTGCGTTTGTGATGTGGCGAATATTATTGGATCGACAACCGCTACGGCCTCTCATCATTTGCGGCTCCTGCGTAATATGAATCTTGCTAAGCATAGGAAGAAGGGGAAGCTCGTCTTTTATTCCCTGGCTGATGAACATGTCCGGCAATTAGTATCGATCGCCTTGCTGCATAACGAACATGAGTGATGTTACAGAATGGAGATGGGGTTAATGAGTACGAACGAAAAAGATATACAAAATAGCTGTTGTTCCGGAAGTAACGAGCGAAACCCCGGAGTGATCCAGTCCGGATCTTCCTGCTGCTCGAAAGAGAATCCCAGCAGGAGAGTTGAGGAAAATTCCTGCCCTTCCAATCAACGAAAAGAGGAGCGGGAAAACGTATGCTGTGAAACCAGTGAAGAAGAGGAAGATGAGGATTCCAGTCCATCGGCACCTCCGACACAGCTTGTGGAATACCAGGTTAAAGGTATGGATTGTCCGTCGTGTGCCGCAACGATTGAAAAAAGTCTCCGAAAAAAAGAGGGTGTTCAATCTGTTTCCGTCCATTATGGTACGGCTAAAATGGCTGTGGGCGGGGAAAACCAGGCTGTTTATGATCAAATTCCTCACCAGATGAAAAAGCTGGGATTTGAAGCCGAGCCTCTTCAAACCGGCAGGGAGATGGAAACGTATAAAGTTGAAGGGATGGACTGTGGTTCGTGTGCCGCAACCATTGAAAAGCACCTGTCAAATCACCCCAATGTTCAGGATGTACGCGTGAATTTTTCCACAGGTAAGCTTCATGTCCTTCACACGATAAAACCTGAAGAAATCATGAGGGAAGTCCAAAAATCGGGTTTTGAAGCTTATCTTGAAAAAGGGGATTCCTCTAAGGAGAGACAAAGAACTGCTCGAAGATCTTTCCCTTCTGCTGCAATATCGGGGGCTCTTCTTGCCCTGGGCTTTATCGGGACCTTCACGTCGCTGTCTGCTGAATGGGTGACGGCTTTCTATGCGCTGGCCATTGCAGTGGGAGGGTGGAAACCGTTAAGAAGTGCCTTCTATGCTGTGAGAAGCGGCTCGCTTGATATGAACGTGCTGATGGCTTCCGCGGCTCTTGGAGCAGCCCTGATTGGGGAATGGTTCGAAGGAGCTATGGTCGTCTGGTTGTTTGCATTAGGGAATTCCCTTCAAAATCGATCGTTGGAAAAAACGAGAGATTCGATTCGCAGCTTAATGAACATAGCTCCAGCTGAAGCGTTGGTGAAAGAAGGCCGTCAGTGGGTCAGCAAAGCTGTTGAAGAGGTATCGATCGGGGAGGTCATCGTTGTCAAGCCGGGGGATCGCGTCCCTTTGGATGGAGAGATCATCCAAGGAGCTTCCAGCTTGAACCAGGCACCCATTACAGGTGAATCTCTTCCTGTTGATAAGCAGGAAGGAGATTCAGTTTATGCCGGGACGATTAATGAGAGTGGTTCTTTGGAAGTTCGTGTAACGAAACGATCCGAAGATACAGCCATCGCAAAAATCATACATCTGGTTGAAGAAGCACAGGAAAAGAAAGCTCCTACCCAGGCGTTTGTAGACCGATTCGCAGCTGTTTATACACCAATTGTGTTTATGCTGGCTCTTTTAGTGATGGTGATCCCTCCGTTGTTTATAGGAGGATCATGGGGTGAATGGCTTTATAAAGGGATTTCCCTGCTTGTTGTTGCCTGTCCGTGTGCCCTGGTGATCTCCACACCGGTTGCGATCGTATCGGCTATTGGTAATGCAGCCCGGCAGGGTGTACTGATCAAAGGTGGAACATTCCTAGAAAAAGCGGGTGCCATCCAAGCTATTGCCTTTGATAAAACCGGTACCCTGACAGAAGGTAAACCGAAAGTAGCGGATGTTATTGCTCTTAATGGGGAAAAGGAGAATCTGATCAGGATTGCTGGGACGATCGAAGAATATTCTACTCATCCGATAGCGGCAGCCGTATCTTCCTATGCATCAGAACGGCATATATCAACAGCCCACGGGAGTGATTTCCGTACACTGCCTGGCAAAGGGGCCCAGGCCCGGATTGCCGGGACTGTCTATTACGCAGGGAATCCGAAATTGTTCAGAGAAATGGGAGTCGATCTGGGTCAATTGGAAAATCAATTGGATCAGCTTGAGTCAGAAGGGAAAACCCTCGTTCTTATAGGTACGGAAAAAGAAATCCAAGGAATCATCTCTGTCGCTGACTCTATCAGGGAAATCACGATCCGATCGATCCAATCCTTGAAAAAATCCGGATTAAAAGAACTGGTTATGCTTACGGGAGATAACGAGGGGACCGCCAGGCGGATAGCAGCAGAAGCAGGTGTGGACCGTTATTTTGCTGATTTGATGCCGGAAGATAAAACTAAAGCGATCGAGAAACTGCAGGAGGAAGGGAAACAAGTGGCTATGGTAGGGGATGGGATTAACGATGCTCCTGCTCTTGCTTCCTCAGATCTCGGTATTGCGATGGGCGGTGCAGGCACGGATACAGCTATGGAAACAGCTGACGTTGTTCTGATGGCGGATAATCTGGAAATGCTGCCTCATACGATACGATTGAGCCGGAAAGCCTTGACCATTATCAAACAGAACGTTTGGTTCTCCCTGCTTACAAAACTAGCGGCGCTCGTTTTGATTTTTCCAGGTTTCTTAACTTTGTGGATGGCTGTGTTAAGTGATACAGGTGCTGCTCTGATCGTCATTCTCAATAGTATGAGACTGCTTCGCAAAAACGCATAAATCGAAGGAAATCCCGGATGAGAAATCCGGGATTTTTTATGGTTGATGAGATATTCGTTAGTTGAACCGCAGAAATATTCCCAAGTTCGATGAAAAAAGACAATCTTAAACGGTTTTAAACCCTCTTACTTTCACAATTTCATTAACTGAAAATTATGATATATTGTAAATGTGCTAGATAAATAGGAGGGATTCGATGAATTGGAAATCAGTAATGGCTACCTTTGTGCTGGGTACGAGTCTTGTGTCTGGCGGGACACTCGCTCATGCTGAAACAGGCAAAGATGTAAAAGAGGTACCGAACGCATCGGAGTTTATGCAGAAAGAATGGCAGACGAAAAATGTCAAATCAGAAAAAGGGATCCAGGAATTCTTTAAGCAGAACGCGAAAGACTTTCAGCTGAACCCATCCAAAGATTTGAAACTGGTGGATGCAGAAACCGATGAACTTGGAATGAAGCATTACACATACCAACGGGTGATTGAGGGAATTCCTGTCGCTGATTCAGAAGTCGTGGTACATACCGATAAGAACGGGACTGTTACAGCTGTGAATGGTGAATTTCATATGGATGCACCTGACAAGCTTGAAGAAAAACGAAGAGTAAGCAAGACAAAATCGTTGATGATTGCTTGGAAGCACATTGACGTGGATCGCAGTGAAGCGGATAAAGTCCAGAAAAGTGATGTAGGTGAAGATTTTGAAACGTTAACGGAAAACACGGACCTTGTTGTGTTCAATGGTGAACAGGGTTACACGCTGGCTTACCAAGTGGAGCTTCAGTTTGCTCAGCCTTATCCTGCCAATTGGAAGGTTTATATTAATGCGGAGTCAGGAGAAGTGTTGAAAGCTGCCAACGCTGTCCACGAAGCTACAGGTACGGGAACAGGTGTATTGGGAGATACGAAATCACTTAACACCTACGCGTATAACAACACGTACTACTTATATGATACGACAAAGCCAATGAGCGGCGTTATTGAAACATTTGATAACTATGGTGGGCAATTTAGTAATCTACCAGGAAGCTATGTTACCGATTCTGGTAACACATTCACAAGCGAAAGACAGAAAGCGGCTGTAGATGCTCATTACTATGCTGGAGAAGTTTTTGATTATTTCTATGATACATTCGGTCGTGAAAGTTATGACGACCAGGGATCCAATATCCGTTCCACCGTCCATTATGGTTCGAATTACAATAACGCAGCCTGGACAGGGAACCAGATGATTTATGGGGATGGGGATGGCAGTACGTTCACATATCTTTCCGGTGCTGACGATATCGTCGCTCATGAATTGACTCATGCTGTGACAGATACAACCGCTGACCTTGTGTATGAAAATCAGCCGGGAGCGTTAAACGAATCATTTTCAGATGTATTTGGATATTTCGTGGATTCGGAGGACTGGCTGATGGGTGAGGATGTGTATACACCAGGGCGTTCCGGAGATGCGCTCCGTTCCATGTCCAATCCGAATGCCTACGATCAGCCGGATCATATGAATGAATACCGGAACCTTCCAAATACAGAAGCTGGAGACTGGGGCGGCGTCCACATTAACAGCGGAATTCCGAACAAAGCTGCATACTATACCATTAACAGCATTGGGAAATCGAAAGCAGAAAAAATATATTATCGTGCCCTTACCGTTTACCTGACACCAAACAGCAACTTCTCCAGTGCCAAGCAGGCGCTTGAGCAGTCAGCCCAGGATCTGTATGGATCTTCAACAGCCAGCGCTGTTACACAGGCTTGGAATAATGTAGGAGTCAATTAAGAAGAGGACCAAAAGAAGCAGAGCCACAGCTCTGCTTCTCAGCTTGTAGAGAAACCCCTGTTTCTTTACAAGCTTTTTTCTTTCTTACCGCCAGGAGCGAAAGCCCCTTCCCTTTCCGCGGACGAGCGTCCGAGCTTCCTCGCAAAACCCACGCTCGGCGATCTCGGACCACTCGTTCTTCCGCAGGAGTGGAAGGGGCACCGCTCCTTGGGCGTTCTATAAAATCGAAAAAGACTCTCCTTCACCCCGCTCATCCTTGCTGGATGGAGGAGAGTCTTTTTCATATTCCGGTAGACAGCCGTCATCAGCGCTTGTTCTTTCCCTTTTTCTTTTCCACGTGAGCGGCCATAGCGCAGCCCGTGCCGTTCTTTTGAATCTGCTTAGTGCACAATCTCTCTCCTCTATAATCTAACGTCGGAGCGAGGAGCGTTCGGTTGTGATGCCTGCGGGAACAGCACGGGCCGGAGATCCACTTGGGCAGGCGCGATCTTCCTGACCAAGTCAGCTTTAGGCGTGTCCGCCATTCATCCACCAAAAATTGGATTGTGACCCTTCATACGCCAAATGGACAACTCTAACTGGTTAACACAGACTTTTTCTACAGCCAAAGAAGCAGAGCCACAGCTCTGCTTCTTTTTTTATGGAAAATACAAAATAGGATCGTATTTTTTCATGGAATGGGTATTTTCGCACATTTGAGAGGGAATGAAGCGTTGACAAATTTCTCAGCAGCACGTAGTATAATGTACGAGAGTGAGAATCATTATCACTGTTAAATGGTTTAAATGTTCGAAAGGGGTCCTTATTATGACACGTCTACATACGGATGGTCTCCATGTGGGCTACGAGGATAAACTCATTGTAGAGGATATGACACTGGAAATTCCGGAAGGGAAAATAACGACGATTATTGGGGCCAATGGCTGTGGAAAATCCACACTGCTGAAATCGATTGCACGTATCATTCCTAAACAGGAAGGCAGCATTTATCTGGACGGTGAGAGTATCCATAATCACCCGACGAAGGAACTGGCGAAAAAGATGGCGATTCTTCCTCAATCTCCGGAAGGTGCTCCAGGATTGACAGTCGGTGAGCTTGTATCGTACGGACGCTTTCCTTATCAAAAAGGATTCGGCCGTCTATCGAAAAAAGATCGGGAGGTCATTGACTGGTCGATCGAAATGACAGGAATGATGGAATTTAAATACCGGCCCGTGGATGCCTTGTCGGGTGGACAGCGGCAGCGGGTATGGATTGCGATGGCTCTGGCTCAGGAAACAGATTTAATCCTGCTTGATGAACCGACGACCTATCTTGATATGGCACACCAGCTGGAAGTTCTAGAACTGCTGGAACGGCTGAATAAAGAGGAAGGGCGTACGATTGTCATGGTGCTTCATGATGTCAACCAGGCTGCCAGGTTTGCTGATCACCTGATTGCATTGAAGCACGGGCGAATCATAAAAGCTGGATCCGGACAGGAAGTCATTCATAAAAGCGTGTTAAGAAGCGTCTTTCATATTGATGCTGAAATCGTTGCGGACCCTCGAACAGGAAAACCTATTTGTTTGACATACAACTTATTAAAGGGAGATAGAAATCATGAAGAAAATCTGGCTGATCGGTCTCTTGTCACTGCTGCTCATTCTTAGCGCCTGCGGTGGTGGAGAAACAGAAAACGAAAATACAGGGAATGAAAGCGATGACGATACACAAACCGAAGAGACGAGCTCTGATTCAGAAACAAGAGTGTATGAGTCAGAAAACGGTGAAATTGAAGTTCCTGCTGATCCGGAGCGCGTTGTTGTCCTTTCGTCCTTCGCAGGAAATGTCCTTTCGCTGGATACGAATATTGTAGGGGTGGACGCATGGTCTAAAGGAAACCCGTTGTTTGAAGAGGATCTTGCGGATGCAGAAGAGCTTTCCGATGAAAGCCTTGAGAAAATCATCGAGCTTGACCCGGATTTGATTATCGGGCTGGCGAACACGAAAAACACGGACAAGCTGAATGAAATTGCTCCGACTGTCACCTACACATATGGGAAGCTCGATTATTTGGAACAGCATGTGGAAATCGGGAAACTTCTGAACAAAGAAGAGGAAGCCCAGCAGTGGGTGGATGAATTTAAGGAAAAAGCCGGTGAAGCAGGCACAGAAATCAAAAATGAAATCGGTGAAGATGCGACGGTCACTGTATTCGAAGAGTTTGATAAGCAGCTTTATGTCTTCGGAGATAACTGGGCACGCGGAACAGAAATTCTCTATCAAGAGATGGAACTGAAGATGCCTGAAAAAGTGAAGGAAATGGCACTGGAAGATGGTTTCTATGCGATTTCTCCGGAAGTGCTCTCAGACTATGCCGGGGATTACATGATTTTCAGTAAGTCCGATGGTGCAGACAGTTCCTTCCAGGAAACCGAAACGTACAAGAACATTCCTGCTGTAGAGAACGATCAAGTGTTTGAAGCAGATGCCGAGGCTTTCTACTTCAATGATCCCATTTCACTGGAACACCAGCTCAGCTTCTTTCAAGAGAAGTTTTTGAACGAATAAACCTTTGGTAGAAAAGATGAGACTTTATGCAGACTTTTTCATTAAAGCAACTATATAAATTCATAATTGGAATCGCCGTCCTCATCCTTTCTTTCTTTGTCGCCATGACATTTGGGGCGGCGGACACCACCTTTAAGCAGGCGTGGGCTTCCATGACGACCAGTTCGCTGGACTCGACTACGACGATGTTAAGGGAAATTCGTCTGCCGCGGGAGATTGCTGCAGCCCTGGTAGGGGCAGCGCTGGCGGTGTCAGGAGCGATTATGCAGGGGTTGACCCGAAACCCTCTTGCTGATCCGGGTCTGCTTGGTTTAACCGCAGGGGCAAATGCTGCTCTTGCGGTTACACTTGCTTTTTTCCCTTCTACGAATTACATGGGAATTATGCTGGCCTGTTTCATTGGAGCGGCAGTCGGAGTGGTTCTTGTGTTTGGAATCGGTTCAGCTAAACGAGGCGGTTTTTCTCCGTTCAGGATTGTACTTGCCGGAGCTGCCATCTCTGCGTTTTTGTTCGCTGTGGCCGAAGGTGTAGCCCTTTATTTCAAAGTGTCCAAAGATGTATCCATGTGGACGGCCGGCGGATTGATCGGAACGTCCTGGAGTCAGATACAGCTGATTGCTCCCATTGTATTCATCGGGATCATTGTTGCTGTTCTGCTGGCACGTCAGCTGACGATTATCAGTTTGAACGAAGAAGTGGCCGTCGGACTCGGGCAGAACATCCTGACTGTAAAAATTATATTATTCATCGTCATTACCCTGCTGGCCGGAGCAGCGGTGGCGCTTGTCGGAAACCTTGCCTTTGTCGGCTTGATGGTGCCCCATATGGTCAGACCGATCGTGGGTAATGATTACAGAATGGTGCTTCCGATGTCCGCTTTGTTCGGTGGGGCTTTCCTTCTCCTCGCGGACACATTGGCCCGGATCATTAACGCCCCTTATGAGACACCTGTTGCAGCGATTGTTGCTGTACTCGGTCTACCGTTCTTCCTCTTTGTTATACAAAAAAAGGGGAGTGCATTCTCATGATTCATCCTTCCGTCTTGAAAAAACAACGTCTATATCTGATCCTGCTTTCTCTCTTAATTGTAGCAACCGCTGTAGTGGGACTTGGCCTTGGATATTCCTCCGTTTCCTACGATCGGATTCTTCCAACGATCCTCGGGAACGGCGAATTCAAAGAGGAATTTGTTTTATTTTCGATTCGTCTTCCCCGGATGATCATAACGGTACTGGCGGGGATGGCCCTTGCTTTATCCGGCGCTATTCTTCAAGGGATCAGCCGCAATGATCTCGCGGATCCGGGAATTATTGGAATCAACGCCGGGGCAGGGGCTGCTGTTGCGCTCTTCTTTTTGTTTGCCCCCATTGATGCAGGCTCTTTCGTTTATATTCTTCCACTGATCGCATTCGGGGGAGCAATGATTACGGCCTTGGGAATTTATTTGTTTTCCTATAATAAACGGACCGGTTTTGAGCCTGTACGATTAGTGCTGGTCGGTGTCGGATTTTCCATGGCTCTTTCCGGTTTAATGATTATTCTCATATCATCAGCACCAAGGGAGAAAGTGGACTTTATATCCAAATGGCTGGCAGGAAGTATCTGGGGCACAGACTGGCCTTTCATCCTTGCGCTGCTGCCATGGATCATCGTTTTGATTCCATTTGCGCTTTGGAAAAGCAACGTTATGAACATACTAAACACAAGTGAACCGGTTTCCATCGGTGTTGGTCTTCCGCTTAAGAAAGAGCGTTTTATTATGTTGATGACCGCTGTAGCTCTTGCTGCTTCGGCTGTATCCGTTACCGGAGGGATTGCGTTTGTCGGTTTGATGGCTCCCCACCTGGCCAAAGTACTGATCGGTCCGAGAAGTCAGCTGTACCTGCCTTTGAGTATCCTGATAGGAGGATGGCTCCTGTTGTTTGCTGACACGGTCGGGAGAAACATCGCAGAACCTGACGGGATTGCTGCCGGAATTATGACCGCGCTGATCGGAGCCCCTTATTTTATTTATCTATTATTGAAGAAGTCTTGATAACCTGTTTCCTATTGAGGGACATCAATTACCATTCGGAAAAGTATGGAGGTCTCCCGGTAACTAGAACGAGGACTCACCAAATGCTTGTCTTGAAGAAAGGGAGATTTTCTGAAGTACAGAAAGTCTCCCTTTTTATATTTTAGAGTCGTAGGGCAGCCGAATGTCCCTTCGATCACTTGAAAACGGGCTGTAAGACACGTAAATGGATGTACATGTACAGGAGAGTGGCTTCGGCTGCTGTCCGTTATACAAAAAACGCCTCCCGATCAGCCGGGAGGCGTTTTTACCATTTATTGAGTCAATCCTTCTTTTATGGTTTTGATATTCCATTCCATCATGGAGATGTAACTGTCTCCATCCTCTCCAGGTTCAGCAAGGGAATCGGTAAAGACTTTACCTCTGATCGGAACATCGGTTTCTGATGATACAGCTTCCATACTCCGGGCATCAATACTGGTTTCGAGGAACAATCCAGTGATTTGTCTTTCGTTGATCAAATCTACAATTCTAGTAATTTGATCAGGAGTTCCCTGGTTTTCCTGGTTGATTTCCCAAATGTATTCGGCTTGGAAGTTGTAAGCCTCACTGAAATATTTGAATGCTCCTTCACTTGTAACGAGCACACGTTCCTCTTCGGGGATTTCCTCGAACTGGGCCACTGCTTCATCATGCAGATCTTGCAGTTCTGCGATATATTCTTCTGCATTTCTTTCATAGACTTCCTTGTTTTCAGGATCCACCTTAATCAGGCCGTCCCGTGCGTTTTCAGCATACTGGATACCGTTTTGAATATCCAGCCAGGCGTGAGGATCTTCTTCACCCTCCTTGCCTTCTGTCGTTAAGTACATGGCTTCAACATTTTCACTCATTAAAAAGACAGGAGCATCGTCGCCGGCTTTTCCGGTGGTTTCCATCAGTTTATTGAACCATGAATTTCCGGCTTCCAAATTCAAACCATTGTAGAATACGGCATCAGCATCTGTTGTTTTCTTGACATCTTCCGGTAGTGGATCGTATTCATGGGGGTTGGAGCCGATGGGAGCGAGACTGTGAATATCCACTTTGTCACCACCGACATTCTTAACGATGTCATAAATAATGGAATACGTCGTAACGACCTGTACTTTTTCATCTTCATCTTTCGTTCCGCTTGCTTCGTTGTCTCCACAGGCTGCCAGAAAGAGCAGAGTGGAAAACACGAGTACACTAAGGATCCAATTCTTTTTCAACATAAACATAATTCCTCCTGACTATTCGTAAAACGTTGTTTTATTCAATGGTGCTTTAGATAACAAGTGTTAGAAGGGAAGAGGTACTTGTCTTCCCGGCATAAATGATGACTAGGGGAGTGATGACTCCCATTTACCTTATTCATTCATTAAACAAGGGATGCCCGCTTTTTCCTTACCTTCAGCATTTTCCATAGAAGCCCGTGCTTTGGTGAAAAAAGGAATACGAGAATAAAAAGGGCGGTTGCTGCTAAAACAATGGCAGCTCCTGAAGCCAGGTTGTAGGTGAAACTGAAGTACAACCCTGTAATGCTTGATATGACGCCGATACCGGCAGCAAGAAAAATCATGATGGACAGCCGGTCTGTTAATAGGTAAGCGGCGGCTGCCGGTGTAATCAGCATGGCTACGACGAGGACAATGCCCACGGTCTGCAGAGAAGCCACGGTCACCATCGTTAACAGAGTCATAAGAAAATAATGAATCATACGTACAGGCAGCCCATAGGCGGCTCCCATTGTTTCGTCAAAAGATGTAACGAGCAGTTCTTTATAGAATAAGTAAACAGCTGCCAAGACAACTAAACCTATGCCCATGGTGATCCACATATCTGAGGAACGGACGGCCAGGACATTCCCGAACAGAATGTGATACAGATCTGTACTGCTTTTCAGCAGTGTAATAATGATGATCCCGGCAGCAAATGCAGCGGTGAACATAATTCCAATGGATGTGTCATGTTTGATCCGGCTGTTTTGACTGACGAATCCAATGGCAATGGCGGTTAGTACACCGCTGAAAACGGCACCGAAAAAGAAGTTGATTCCCAGCATATAAGAAATGGCAACACCAGGTAGGACGGCATGTGAGATGGCGTCTCCCATAAGTGCCATTCCTCTTAAGATAATGAAGCAGCCGATGACTCCGCAGATGATGCCGACCATAATCGATGTAAGCAGGGCTTTTTGTAAAAATTCATATTGAAAGACGGCCTCGATAAATTCCATAGTTACACTCCAATCTCTTTCATGAAGGCAAATTGCCCTTGATACGCTTTGGCAATGGTTTCTGTACGGAAAACTTCACTGACAGGACCGAAATCAACCAATTCCTTATTTAGTAAAATGAGCTGGTCAAAATATTCTTCTGCTTTACTTAAATCGTGATGGACGACCACGACGGTTTTTCCGTGCCAGCATAATTCCTTTAGGATTTTGACAATCGTTTCCTCACTGGACACGTCGACTCCTACAAAAGGCTCGTCAAGAAAGAACATATCCGCTTTCTGGGCCAGAGCACGGGCGAGGAATACACGCTGCTGCTGCCCCCCGGAAAGTTCACCGATCTGTCTTTTGCTGAAATCTTTCATACCGACTCTGTCCAAACACTCCAGTGCCCAGATTTTTTCTTTTTTTCCCGGTCTACGGAACAATTTCAAGTTGGGGTAGGTGCCGAGCAGGACAGCATCCAGGACAGTGATTGGAAAATCCCAGTCGATATCATTTCTTTGAGGGACATAGGCGATTTTCCGTCGTGCTTCCTGAATGGAACTCCCGAATAAATGAATGGTTCCTTTATCTTTAGGAATCAAATTCAGTACAGCTTTTAGAAACGTAGATTTACCTGCGCCGTTAGGCCCGATAATTCCTATAAGGTTCCCTGGCTGCACTGACAGACTGATACCTTTGACAGCTTCATTTCCGTAATAGGAAACGTGAAGGTCTTTGATGGAAATAGCAGGGTGGTGCATGATGATCCTCCTTTAATCATTTTCTTTATACATAGTTCGTGCATGTCTTCATGAAATTTATATTAGGGCATTTAAATTTGCCGAGTGCAACTTTTAGTTTAAAAAAGATACCCCTTTACTATATGGGGGTCCCGAAAAAAGATGACAGTATTGCTTTCAGCATAAAAAGTTTCCTTAGTGCAAAATATATAGCTAACTCCACGAAATGTCAACAGTGAAGTCAGAATATTATACGAAAGTTTATAAAAAAGGTACATTCCCGGGGGAGTGTACCTTTTTGGCCTTCTTCTTATTGGGCGCTGTTCACTTTTTTCTCGGCAATATAATCTTCCAGGCGTTCTTTCTGTGCGATTAAATCCTCCATCGTTACTTCATGTTGGTTGGTTGAAAGGGAAGGCAGTGAATTCATAGATTGAACGCCGGGGTTTTGAATGAGCTGTGAAAGCTGACCCTGGTTTTGTTCATAGAGCCGGTAGCCGACTGCTCCAACGACTGTTCCTGATACAAATCCCATCATGAAATCCTTATTTAATACCATAGTAATACCTCCTGTTTTTTTTAGAATGGCAGTATTCTTTTTTTGTTTGAATCATTTAAAAGCTCAAGGACGTTGACAGCCCAAGTTACCATAGCTACCTGAAGAATGTTTCCTGCCCCGATGGACAGCATGCTTACAATTCCCGTGAGAACATCCGGGTGACGGAGTTTGTTTTCTCCGTGGGACAGAACTGTATAAGCAGTGGAAATGACGACGGCATAGTCGAGCATTCCAGGGACGCTGCCGGGCTTGTTGTTCAAATAGGCCAGCAGAATAAGGAATCCTGTTACAAGACTTCGGAAAAAATCCTTGCGCTGGGCAGGGGCAATATTGATCATGATATTGTCCAGCGGATCAAACTGCGTCTGCTTAAAAAATAAACTGATAAAACGGAGGATGATTTTTCTGTTAATCACGTCCTTGGAGTAGTGGACCGTCATCGATTGAATAGCCGGTTCAATGTTTACCTTCTGTATTCCTTTAATGGACGTAAACATATCCTGGATCTGCCCGTGCTCTTTCTTATCGTAGAGAGCAGGAATGATCAGGCGGAGTCGACCAGGTATGTCGTGGACGATGGTAAAGGTTGCCTGCATGGTTTTCTCTCCTTGTTCACCAACAAGCGTGTGCTGTTCAGGACAACTCCGATTGTAGCCGAGTTGTGTATGGCGGCACCCACTGTCGGTGTAATCCATCCGAAAAGGCCGAACAATATAGCCGCGCTATTTAAAGCAATGGTGACAGCGAAATTCCTCCGGATCATCCGCATGGTGGACTTGGATAGATCGACCATATCTGCCAGGATTAGAGGATCGTCTGAGGTGATAACAAGGTCACTGGCTTCCACGGCAATATCCGTCCGTTTTCCTCCCATGCTTACTCCTATATCAGCTGCTGCCAAAGCAGGAGCATCATTGATTCCGTCACCGACCATCATGACATTTCTTCCTTGATTTTTGTAATGATGGACAAAGGCTGCTTTCTCGTGAGGGAGGACTTCAGGGTAATAGTGATCCAGATGAAGCTCCTTGAAAACTTCTTCAGCTGTCTCCTTTTTATCCCCTGTAATCATGACAATTTCATCAATCCCGCTTCTTCTTAATTGGTTGATCGTCCGCTTCATTCCAGAGCGGACAGCATCTTCGATAACAATCACACCGGCAATGGACTGATCAACTGCTGCATATACGGTGTTTTTCTTTTTTAAAGATTTTTTAAGAAAAGGCAGGCTGCTCATATCCACATGTGACTTTATGAGAAGTTCCTGGCTGCCGACCAGTACTTCCTTTTTATTGACGATCGCTCTAACTCCGTGACCTACGATATTTTCAATGCTTGAGTGGTCATGGTCATAGGCAGTAAGGCCATTCTTTTTCATTTTAGTTAAAATAGATTCAGCTATTGGATGAGAGGAATGCTCCTCAGCAGACGCCGCGTATCGGAGTATGTCGTTTTCTGTGAAACCATTAAATGGAAGGATTTGAACAATTTCTGGGCGTCCTTCCGTAATTGTTCCGGTTTTATCCAATATGGCCGTATCGACAGAGGCTAAGGACTGCAGGTGCTGCCCGCCTTTCATGATGGCACCTTGACTGGCTGCTCTGCCGATTGAAGCGGAAACAGCAGTAGCTGTAGCCAGCTTGATCCCACATACATAATCAATGACAAGCATGTTCAACACACGGTCCCAGCTTCTTGTAAGGGCGTATGTCAATAATGCCAGCAGGAATGACACGGGAACCAGCCGTTCCGACATGTCGTCGGCGTAATTTTGAATCGGGGCTTTGGAATCCTGAGCATGTTCAATCATATGAATGATTCCGGCAGCGGTCGTGTCTTCTCCGACGCGGGTGACTTCCATCTGCAGACTTCCGGACTGTACAATAGTCCCAGCATACACTTCCTGCCCTTTGAACACTTCTTGAGGCATGTATTCTCCTGTAATGGCCGATTGATCTATGGTGGCGGTTCCTTGGCATACTCGGCCATCCGCTGAAATTTTTTCCCCTTCGAAAACCGCCAGTGTATCACCGGGATTGATGGTTTGGATGGGGACTTTCTCTTCCCGGCCGTTATGAATTACTTTCCATACATATGGCGTATCCACACTCATCATATCCCGCACGTATGTTTTCGTTCGCTGTGACGTCATGTCGGTAATAATCTCACTTAACGTCGACATGATGAGAATCATAACGGCTGACTTCGGATTTCCTTTTATAATAGAAGCGATGATAGCAGCCATACTCAATGTGTCGGCATTTGGGCGGGTCTTTTCCTGAAGTGGCCGCACCCCGTTCTTTAGAGTATTCCTGCAAGCGTACAGGGTAGTCAATGCTGAAGGGGAAAGGACTTTCAGCATTCCAGTGAACCGGGACGCAGGTAGGAAAAAGTCCATCAGGAACGCAGCACCTGCTGTTTGAAGTTCTTTTTTATACAGTGAAAGTTCAGACACAGAAGAGAGTAAACGAGCTGTCCTGCTGCTGTCCGCATTCCAGTGAACGTCGTGGTGGAGCAGCAGCGATCCTGTTTCCGGGGTGTAAAGGGCGGATTTCACCCCTGGAAGGTTTCGATGAAAAGCTTCGACGACTTCTGGCCTTTGTTCTTTTTCCATTCTCAACCGTGTCCTTCCTGGCAGCTGATGTATGATTGTTCCTTGCATCAAGTTTTGTCGTCACCATCTTTCTGGATGAGAGTATAAGCCCAGTAAAGGAGGCTGCTGGCAAAGGCCGGGTTGCCGCCGAAACCTGTTGTTCCTTTATATAGGAGCCATAAAACCAAAAGGGATTCCGCATCGGTTTTCCCTCCGGTTTGTTTCTTAACCGCATTGTTCAGAGAGTTCATCCCTTTTCGGAACGAACTTTTCATCTTTGATTCTATGTAGGGATAGGTCGATGTAGACGTGTCGACGGCCAGCTGGATTAAGGCATCAAATTGTTCTGATGTCAGGGTACTGCTGTTGAACAAGATGAGAAGACTCCCTGTGATTCCTGAAGCTTCCACATGCTGGACGATGGGGATTTCCGTGAATACTTCTTCCAGAGCAGCGGCTGTCGTTTCATTTTTCCAATGATCGCTTTGGAGACGGACTCTTCCCGGCATCGCATGGAGGACCTGAACTTTTTGATCCTTCATCCGCTTCATGATTTCTGGAGCGGCCAAAGATGCACCCAGACCGATTAAATTCTGGATCATAATTCAGTCACTTCTTTGGAGATTACATCATTGTGAACGCGTTGAATGATGGTTAACCAGTTTTCTATTTGTTTTTCCCCTACATTTGGATCAGGATCGTACTCTACAAGCAGTGTTCCGGTCTCTGGTGTGTGTTTGACGGTGTATATTTTATTTTCCAATTCCAACAATGGAATCAAACGCGTAATAATTTTAGAACGGCCTTCCCAGTATGGTGACGAAAGCCGGACTCTGCCGGGAATAAAATGGAGAACGTCTATCCTGTAAGATCCCAGCATTTTTTCCAAGCGTTTTAAGAATAGGACTTGCTTTACTTTAGTGAGCATGGTGGACTCCTTTGCGATAGATTGTTTAACATGTTTATGATTAAGTGTATGTAAACTTCCATTATATGACAAGGTAAATTCCTCCTGTTCATGATTAACATAATATGGTTGAAATCAACAATTTTAGACAGTATCTTTCACCATTTAACAAGATGAAACAAAAACTACCCGGACTTTTATCCTGCCAGGTGCAGCGTGAAAGATTCGTAAAGATAGAGTGAATAAGGTCAATGGGAGGGGATGTTTTCTTCATTTGGAGAGATTCCTTGACTATGGCGTGTACCCCACGGTTTATAATAAGTGCAGGAGGGCGTGTCATGTATAAAAGAAGTGAATTCTCAAACCTTACGGGACTCAGCAAGGATACACTCCGGTATTATGCAGAGGTGGGCCTGTTGGAACCGGCTTTTATTCATCCGGAAAACAAGTACAGGTACTATGATGACGGCAGCTATTTTCTCGCTCTTCTGCTTGGTAAACTGCGGAGGTTCGGTTTTTCCATACAGGAAATGAAAACCGTAATGGCCGATGAATCCTTTGCCAGTCTTGGAGAGTTGTTAGCAGAAAAGAAGAGCAAGATGGAACAGGAGGCCGAAGATATTCAGGCAAGAATTAAGGAACTGGATGCTTTTATCCAATCAGGTAAGGAGGAGAACGAATGATAGAATGGGAAAAAGAAAAAATGATCGACGCTTCTCTTGAGGATGTGTGGGATCTTTTCAAAGATCAAAACATTAAGCGGATCATGCCTAAGGTGGAAGAGCATAAGCTGATTGAAAAAACAGAAACGGAAGCAGGTGCGAAACACCTGCAGACCTACAGAGAAGGGAAGCGTCTCGAAACCTATACTGTAGATACGCTTGTGTATGAGGACAAGCCGGCATTTAAACATAAGAAAATCGCTTTTGTGATCGGCAAAGCTTTTGAAGTAACGGCGTCCTTCCGATTGGAAAAAGTGGATCAGTCGACAACAAGGTTGATATATTCCGGGTCCAATCGTGGGACTAACTTTGTCGGCCGTGCCATGATGAAGCTGGCGAATAAAAAAGGGAATGATAAAGTCGTCCAGGAGTTCGTCGACCGTGTAGAAGAGCAGGCAACGCTGTCCAGCGAATTATGGAAACCGTAAGGTGGAGGACCTGATCATTTATAAGGGTTGGATTGGAAGGGAAGAGACTCATATGTAGTATAGAAAACAGATTGAACGTCTCACATAACTAATCAATCCTGTTTTACGGGAAAGGAGTGAGTCTATGGAAATCATTACGCTTCCGGAATGGAAGGCAGCCTGCAGGAGATGGGAAGGAGGTTACACAGAACTTTCGGATCTGAAAGGGTTGATTGAGGGGGTAATGGAGGAAATGATCGGAAGAGCTGACCTTGAGCATGTATCTGAACAGTGGGGGTTTTCCTATCATACAAGGGATGATGGACTTGTGCACTATTCAGGGTTTCAGGTTGACGAGTCGGTGGAAATTCCCTCGACGATGAACATTCAAACGATTCCAGAACAAACCTATCTTCACGTGCAGTATCTGAAAGAGAAAAATGTTGCAGATACCTATACAGCTGTCTATCAATGGTTTAAGAATACGGGGAGACAACCTCATCGTGAACCTGGTGTGGAGTATTATGATGATCTGCCAATCAAGTTCGAGAAGTACCCGGTGCCAAGGAAAATGGATCATCATGATTTTGATATCTACATCCCACTTCTGCAGCGAGATTATTGATCCGGATCAAAAAAGAAGACCGTCCCAGCTTTAGAAACATTACGTAGAGGTAGCTGTATGTCATCTGGATTGCGAAGGGCCGCATATTGGGAAGAAGTCTGTAGGGAGCACGGCCTCCGTTACCTTTTTCCGGTAGAGATTCCTGACCAAGCAGATCTTCGGATGATGGTGCTTCTTCAGGCATACTTAACGGGCTTTTTTCATAAGATCGGGAATCCCAAGTACAAAAAAGCTGCCGGGAACTTTACCGACAGCCTGACCGGCCGCTCTTACGGCCGGTTTTCTTTTAATAAACTTTGTCTCCATTGAAGATGGAGTTTTTCACAATGACATAGTCCACGTGTCGGATGCCATCAAGATCGATACCGCCCGCATAGCTGATAGCGGACTGAAGATCCTGTTCCATCTCTGTGAGGGTATCTTTCAAATGTCCTTTGTATTCCACGAACATCTTCTTGCCCTCGACGTTCTTCTTTTCCCCTTTTTGATATTCAGAAGCAGAACCAAAATATTCTTTGTATAGTTTCCCACCTTTTTCAACGGTTTCTCCCGGAGATTCTTCGTGACCGGCAAAGAGAGAGCCGATCATTACCATGGAGGCGCCGAAACGGATGGATTTTGCGATATCTCCATGGGTGCGGATTCCGCCGTCGGCAATAACAGGTTTACTGGCTGCCTTTGCACACCAGCGTAAAGCTGCCAGCTGCCACCCACCAGTACCGAAACCGGTTTTGACCTTTGTAATACAAACCTTTCCTGGTCCGATTCCTACTTTAGTGGCATCGGCCCCGGCGTTTTCAAGTTCCCTGACGGCTTCTGGAGTACCGACATTCCCGGCAATAACGAACGTGGATGGGAGGTGGGCTTTGATGTGCTGAATCATATGAATGACAGCGCTGGAATGTCCGTGGGCGATGTCGATCGTAATATAATCCGGAGTCAGATGGCGGGCAGCCAAGGATTCGATAAATTCATATTCGTCTTCCTTCACACCTACACTAATGGAAGAAATCAAACCTCTTTCCTTCATTGTTTCAATAAAACGGGTACGTGTTTCAGGCTGGAAGCGGTGCATAATATAGAAATATCCATTTTCAGCAAGCTTTGTTGCTGTTTCATCATCAATAATGGTCTGCATGTTGGCGGGAACCACAGGCAGCTTGAACGTATGATTTCCAAATTGAACAGAGGTATTGCATTCAGAACGACTATTTACGACACATTTTGCGGGAATTAATTGAACATCTTCATAATCAAATACATTTTCCATCAAAATCACTCCTGAAACACGAATATTTTAGTAATAATTAAATATATTGTTCGTACAATAGTAATTTACATCATTGTGCGCTTCCTGTCAAAGAAAGATTGATTTCCTTTCTATTAAGAGGGAAGCCATTGTAAAAGCCGATTAAAATGATCAAAAAGAAAAACAAAACCCTTGCAAAAGTGAATCATTTTATAGAACATAGGGAAGGATTGTACTTTGAAACAGAAGATGGAGGTTCAAAATGGAGACGACGCAGAATAGAAAAATTATTTTGGCAACGTTTATGATCGGGGCGTTTTTCGCGATTCTCAATGAGACGCTTTTAAACATAGCATTAACAGAACTTATGGATGTTTTCGGCTTAAGTGCTCCGACGGTCCAGTGGATGGCCACGGGCTTCATGTTGGTGATGGGGGTATTGATGCCGATATCCGCCCTCTTGATTCAATGGTTTACCACGAGACAGATGTTTATCGGAGTTATGACGATCTTCTTAATAGGAACGACAATTGCTGCGACCGCATTGAACTTCCCGATGCTTTTAACAGGGCGCATGATTCAGGCGGTTGGAACGGGTTTATTAATACCTGTAATTATGAATGCCCTCCTTTTGCTTTATGAGCCTGCGGTCAGAGGAAGGATTATGGGGACATTCGGACTTGTCATCATGTTCGCTCCAGCGATTGGACCGACATTATCGGGAGTTATTGTCGATTTCCTTGGATGGCGCTGGTTGTTTATTACTGTCATTCCATTTGCCTTGTTTTCCATCGTTTTTGCATGGAAATTCCTTGAGAACGTCGGTGAGATCACAAGACCGAAGGCGGACGCACTTTCGATTGTCCTTTCTTCTATAGGAATCGGGGGGATTGTCTATGGATTCAGCAGTGCCGGGGAAACAGAAGCAGGATTCGCCTCACCATTAATCATTGTGATTCTAGCTGTGGCAGTCATCAGCATAGCCTGGTTTGTTTTCCGGCAGCTTCGTTTGGAAGAGCCGCTTCTGGATGTGCGGGTTTTTCAATATCCCAGCTATACTAGAGGCATCTCTATTTTTGTTATTGTCATTATGGCAATGTTCGCTTCCGAAATCGTCATGCCGATGTATCTCCAGGGGCCGCTTGGTTACTCTGCTAAAATCGCCGGACTGCTTTTACTTCCCGGCGCTTTGCTTAATGGGTTAATGTCACCGGTTATGGGGACGTTATTTGACAAAGTCGGCCCGCGGAAGCTGATTATTCCCGGGACGATTGTCCTGACAGGCGTCATGTTCTTCTTCAGCCAAATCACGCCCTCCATCCCGACGTGGAGTTTTGTTCTTGCTTATATACTGCTGATGTTGTCAATTTCAGCCATTATGATGCCTTCCCAGACCAATGCGCTGAATGAGCTGCCGAAGCACTTGTATCCTCATGGAACAGCGATAGCCAATACGCTGCAGCCGATCGGTGGAGCGCTTGGAGTATCCATTTTTGTCAGCATAATGAGCCAGGGGCAGAGAAATTACCTCGATGGAGAACAGGCACAGGAGGGAAGTGCCCTTATGACCGAAGCCATGACCGCCGGCGTCCATCAAGCCTACTGGTTTGCGCTTGCCCTGGGAGTTATCACAGTGGTCATTGCTCTTACGATTAAGCGTGCGGTTTCTCCTGATTACGACAAAGAAACTCAACAGAAACAAGCATAAAAAAGACCCATCCGGATTCCGGATGGGCTTTTTTTATTATAGATTCATCATACGGATGATAAACGACTCCAGAGGTTTTCTGGATTTAATATTTTCGTTGCATTTCCTGCTGTCATAGCAGATATAATTCCCACGACTTACGCTTTCTTCAGCATCTTTCCCTTTGCTGGTGACCGTAAACAGGCCGACACGCTCCTGTTCATGGCAGAGCGTGCATATGTTTTTCTGCCGGGATGGCAGGTAGTGTCCGTAAAGACCGGTATACCGGCCGTCGACTTTAGTGATAATATATTTCCGATTGGCTGCAGGGTCATTCCATCCCATATAGGACATTTCAGCCCAGTCCATTTCATCGAATTCCGGAACCTGGAGTTTTTTTACTTTAGGAAACAGTAGACTGATTTCTGCGTCAGTCAGCTTCGGGAAAGGAATCACGTAATGCTTCAGTCTGGAAAAATAAAAAATGGCATCCGTTTCTTCCTGCACCTGTTCAATCTGACGGATCAATTCGTGCTGGCCTTCCGTTAACGTTTCAAAAACATCGAGGGCTTTTTCGGAAGAGAGAGAGGTAAGTGCCTGAGTGACCGATGAATCATTGGTCGTCCGGTGGCCGTTCAACAGATTCTGGGTTTCATTCTTTATATAATGGTATTGATCGGAGCGGATAAATGCATCCATGTTCATACCTCCGTTTCTAGTAGGTGTGGTCTTATTATTTCAGAGCCGCTTCATTTCATCAACTTAAAGGCTTTTCATTCACACTGGAATACCCTGAAAGTGTAAGATTAGGGGGCTTTTTCATATTCTCTGATGATTATGGAACGCTAGGATTATGGAAAAAGAGTAAGGAGGGTGACTTATGAATACGGTTATGTACCTTGGAAACGGGATCGTGTTATTTTTTGTTTTATACATGCTGGCCCGGACGCTTGGAAAGAAATTGACATCCCAGATGACGCTTTTCGATTTTATTGCAGGTATAACCTTGGGTAGTATGACAGCGACAACGTTTCTATCTCCAAGTGTGTCCCTTCCGCGTGGCATCCTTGCCCTCACTTTATTTTCCGGACTGGTTTTTCTTATCGACCATTTGACGTTGAAAAGTCTTTTGATCCGCCGGATTTTCAATAGTGAAGCAAGCATGCTCATGAAAGATGGGCGGATTCAGATGGAAGAAATGAATAAAGTACGTTTTACAGTGGATGAACTCATTGCAGAGTTAAGGAAGAAAGGTGTCTTCAGCTTCAGTCAGGTGGAGGCAGCTGTACTCGAAACCGACGGGACTGTAAGTGTATTGAGGAAAGCGGACGCTTCTCCGGTCACCCCTGCACAGATGAACCTTGTCACTCAAACCATTTCTTCTCCCTACCTTGTGATCACTGATGGAAAAGTTGTCAAAAAACAGCTGCAGCAGAGCGGTTTCAGCGAGCAATGGCTTCAGGAGCAGGTGAAAACGGCGGGGTATGTTTCTTTTAAGGAAATTTCAGCCTGTCAAATTCATCAGGATGGATCCCTGTACCTTTCGGGAAAATAATCGACGGTCCTCCCAACTATAGACCCGATCCTTCGACAACATCTGGAATAAAAATGCAGAAAATGAGGATTTTATGTTTAAGTGTGGGGAGGGTGGGTTATTAACTTGTAGGTGGAAAATAGTGGGTTGTGTCAGCTTTTGGATCATACATACATAGGAAACTCACCGTAGAAGCCAATATGAAACGGGAGTGTTTGGATGAAGAAAAAGTTTTTGAGTACGATGATGGCCGGTGCTGTAATGTTTGCGTTACCTCTTCAAGCCGCTGCGGCTGACATGAGTGCGGAAGACATCTTGAAAAAATCGAATGAAGCGATGATGGATCTGGACAGCTATACGATCCATACGTCTTCTGATCAGACAGTACCTGGTATGGAGGGTGGAGAAAACTCAGAAGTGACATCTGAATCAAAAGCGGATGTCATGCTTGATCCTCTTAAAATGCATATGACGACGACCATTGCCGGTCAGGAAACGGAATCATATTTGACTGAAGATGGGTATTACGTACAGATGCCTGAGGAAGGCTGGGTAAAAATGTCCGGAGATCTTGGAAATCTTCAAAAATCCATGATGGCAGAAGGCCAGATGTCCCAAGCCATGCCGCTTGCCTCGGACATGACCGTCAGTGAGGAAGATGACGCTTATGTACTGACCTATGAAGGTGACGGCGAAAAACTATTGAAAATGTCCACGCAAATGCTTCAATCTTCCGGCAGTCAGCAGGATTCGGAGCAGTCTGCTGAAATGCAGAAGATGATTGAGCAGTTGATGGAGAAAGTTGAAATTGAAGATTTCTCCTATCAAGTAACCATTGATAAGGAAAACCATTATATGACAGGTATGATGATGGATATGAAACTTACGTTTGAGGAGAGCAGTGAATCTATAACCATCAGTCAGACATCTGATGTCACTCTTTCCAATTTCAATGGAGTAGGCTCTATCGAAATTCCTCAGGAAGTCCTGGATGCTCAGACACTCGAAGAGACTGCCGGTGGGGAGCTTCCAGACACATCTTCCCATGAACCGGTTTACGCATTAGCAGGCGCACTTGCTGCCGCTGCTGCCGGAGCCGTCCTTTTGTACAGAAGAAAAGAGACAGCATAAGGAGGACATAGAGAAGCCGTACAGCGGCTTCTCCCTTTCTTTATTAATGAAAAAGGAGGTTTTTTTGTGAATAAATTTCTTATTGGGATCATAACCATCGGGCTTTCCATCTCTCTGTTTTATGGACTTCAATGGTGGAATGCTGCTGGTGCAGTAGAGAAGGTCTCCCAAGAAGAAATCAGTACATGGGAGGAAGCTTCCACGGAAATAAATGAAATGGCGGTCATGGATGGGCCGGACCGTAAAACGGCCGGAGAAGAAAAGGTATACAGTGAGCAAGTATCTACATATGAAAAAGGAGAACAGATGGGAAGGCTGATCATTCCGATGCTTAACAAAGGATACACCACATACTGGGGCGCGGATGAGGATTCACTGAAGCGAGGCGTCGGCATGTATGTGAGTGAGTGGACCACCACTCCTGATGAAAAAGGGCATACCGTGTTAAGTGGGCACCGGGAGACGGTTTTTACGAACCTGGGCGATATCAAGCAAGGAGATTCCCTTTTTTATGAGTATGAACAAAAGCGTTATGAATACAAAGTAGAGAAGACCTGGATTACCGATGCAGACGACCGCTCTGTCATTGTGGATAAGAAGGATCCGACATTGACATTGACTACCTGTTATCCGTTTAATTTTGTTGGAGATGCGCCGGAAAGGTATATTATTCAAGCTTCTTTGGTGCACGTTAGTGAAATGGACGGATTATGACAAGAGCAGGATGGACAGCTTTGAAAGGCTGGTTGGGTTAAATAAAGTCCGACGGAAAAAAAGAAAATGGGAGCAATTTAGTCAAATTTCGTTTACAATAGAATTGAATTACATATTGGAAAAGCAGGCGCAATTGAACGACTCAATTGCTTAATAGGGAAGCTGGTGTAATTCCAGCACGGTCCCGCCACTGTAACAGAGAGAGACCCGCATGATCCACTGTACGCGAAATCGTATGGGAAGGAGCGGGGCTTGTTGACCTGAAGTCAGGAGACCTGCCTGCTTTAAACACCAAAAAAACCTACGCGGATAGGAGGGTGTGTCGAAAGATTAGAAGAGACCCGTCTGCGGTGTTTTCTAATGGTGCACATCTTTTCCGGGGATGTGTTTTTTTGTGTTCCAAGGAATAAGGGGAGGAATAAAGATGGAACATTTATGGAGAAAGCTGCTGGCTGTGATATTTGTCATCGGTCTATTAGCAGGGTGTGCTTCAGGTGGAAATGAGGAGGCAGAGTCTTCTGATGACCAGTCTGAACAAACGACAGAAGAAAACGAAACGTCCGGAGATGAGGGTTCTTTTCCATTGACCTTAACGGATGCTATGGATAATGAAGTAACCATAGAAGAAGAACCGGATCAAATCATCAGTACAATTCCAAGCAATGGGGAAATCCTGTTTGCACTTGGCTTGAACGAGGAAGTGGTCGGGGTTAGTGATTTCGCCAATTACCCGGAAGAAGCTGCCAAAAAGGAGAAAATTGGAGGGCAGGATTTGAATGTAGAGAAAATCCTTTCTCTTGAGCCGGACATAGTCCTTGCTCATGCTTCCGGAGCGCATACTTCCCAAGAAGCCCTGCAGCAGATTCGTGATGCAGGGATTGACGTTTATGTCGTCCAGGATGCTTCTTCGTTCGATACGGTCTATGAAACGATTGCCACGATTGGAGATATTACCGGAACTAGCGAAAAAGCTTCAGACATCGTCTCTGGTATGCAGAACGACTTAAAAGCGGTCGAAGAAAAGGCGGCTGCAATTGCTGAGGAAGACAAAAAAGATGTATTTGTGGAAGTGTCACCGGAACCTGAAATCTACACAGGTGGACAAGGGACATTTTTGAATGAAATGCTGGCTGTTATTCAGGCGGAAAATGTCGTCGGGGATCAGGAAGGCTGGTTCAAAATGAATAATGAAGCGATCGTTGAACTGCAGCCGGAGGTCATCATTACGACGTATGGCTATTACACAGAAGATCCTCAAGGCAGTGTGTTAAGCCGGGATGGCTGGGACACCGTACCTGCTGTTGAGGATGAACAGGTCTATGATGTTCATTCCGACCTTGTCACACGTCCGGGTCCACGTTTAGTTGAAGGGGTTCAGGAACTTGCAGAAGCCGTTTATCCAGACGTTTTTAGCGAATAAGACCACTCATTATACTGGTAGTGTCTTGTTTTTAGTTTTCAGCATTTTTCTTGGGACGTCCCTAGGCAGTGTCCCGATTTCCTTCGAAGCGATTGCCCGCATCATCGGCGGGCAGCTGCTTCCATTTTCACATATGTCTGAAGGGACAGATCCTACTCTGCAGGCGATTATTCTGCAGATCCGGCTGCCGAGGGTCGTTCTTGCAGGGTTGGTAGGCGGCGCACTGGCTGTATCAGGGGCTGCTTTTCAAGGGCTGCTAAAAAACCCACTCGCAGATCCCTATACACTCGGCGTGTCATCAGGTGCGTCGGTGGGAGCGGTTGCGGTTTTGTTCCTGGGCATAAGTCTTCCTTTTGCCGGTTCTTTTACGCTTCCAGTCGTAAGTATTACGGCAGCGATCTGCACGATTTTTATCGTCGTAGGTTTTGCCAGGCTTGTGGACCGATCAATGTCCATGACGACGATCATATTAACTGGGATTATCTTCAGCTCATTCCTCGGATCATTCATCTCCCTTATGATTTCTTTGACAGGAGAGGAGCTGCGGCAGATCATCAACTGGCTGCTTGGCAGTGTCGGTAACCGTGGCTGGGATTATGTCCATTTGATTCTTCCTTTCTTTGTTGGTGGAGTCTTATTACTCATGTTTACAGGACAGGAACTGAATGCGATGACATTTGGTGAGGAACGGGCCAGGCAGCTCGGGGTTCATGTGGAGCTTCAGAAATACGTGGTCCTGTCTGCGGCCTCTATTTTGACTGGTGCGGCTGTCGCCGTATCCGGGACGATCGGATTTGTCGGACTGGTGATCCCTCATATATGCAGGAAGTTGTTTGGGAGTGACCACCGGCACCTTATACCATTGTGTGTCTTGAATGGCAGTGCGTTTTTAATTCTCGCTGATTTACTGGCCCGAACGATCGTCACCCCATCCGAGCTTCCTATAGGTGTGGTGACCGCTCTAATCGGGGCACCGATGTTTGCTGCCATACTAATCCGAAGAAGAAAAGGAGGTAGAAGTTCATGATTGACGTGCAACATCTCTATGCGGGCTACGACCATGACATTCTTCATGATCTGTCCTTTTCTGTACTTAAGGGTGAAATGTTTGGTGTCCTCGGTCCGAACGGCAGTGGAAAGACGACGTTACTTAAAGCGATAAACGGGACGCTGCCGGGAGTCAGAGGAGACATTGCCATTCAAGGCCGTCCGATCACCCGTATGACAGCGAAAGAAACAGCGAGGGAAATGGCAGTCCTGCCCCAGCATCATGATGTGTCCTTTTCCACAACAGTGGAGCAGACCGTATTGATAGGCCGCTACCCTTATCAAAAAGGCCTTTTCAAGCAGTGGACAAATGAGGATTACCGGATTGCTGAAGAGGTGATGGAACAAACCGGGGTGACACAGTTCAGACATCAGTCGCTGTTATCCCTTAGTGGAGGAGAGCGCCAGCGGGTTTTCCTGGCACAAGCGCTTGCTCAAAAACCTGGTATTCTACTATTGGATGAACCGACGAACCACCTGGATTTCAGTTATCAAAAGCAGATGCTGGACGCGTTAAAGCAATGGTCCTTGAAAAACGGACTGACGGTCGTCGCGATCTTCCACGATTTGAATTTGGCAAGCCTGTACTGCGACCGTCTCCTTCTTTTGGATCAAGGAAAGGTGAAGGCGCTTGAAGAACCGGAAATAGTGCTGAATGAACAGCATCTATCAGCCGTCTACCGATCAGATATCCATGTCCATGCCCACCCCTCCTTTTCAAAGCCTTTTACAAATGTCGTCCCCTCTTTTAACGAAGATAAACCAAAATCCATCCTATCACCAGATGAGTTGGACGTTTCAAAGGAGCGGGTCTATTACAAAAGTCGTCAACCTTTGAAGTGTTATTCCTCGGCCGTTCTTCATCCCGGCTTCGGCTGGTTTGAAGAATTTATCAACGTCCAGGTAGACCATTCTTTCCGATGTGATGATCCAGCGGGGTATTTAATGACAGAAGCGGAGCGATGGGGCTGTCAGATCCATAGGACCGTGGGCATGATGACAGCGGCGGACGTCGAGGATGTTTCAATCGAGTTTATGGAAAACGAAGATTTTACGCTGCTCGTCGTCGTCACTGCAGGAACAGGTAACGCTGTGGATGTCGTCCACGGCAGCAGTCATATACAAGAAACCGTGCCTGGGACGATCAACACCTGGGTGTTCATAGACGGACATTTATCTGAACAGGCCTATGCTCAAAGCTTGATGACCGCCACAGAGGCCAAGGTGAGGGCTTTGATGGATATGGGGATTAACGATCCTGTAACGGGTACAGCGGCAACAGGAACTTCTACGGATAGTGTATTAATCGCAGGCACCCAGCAGGGAACGACGTTGGAATATGGGGGAACCATTTCCAAATTAGGCAGAGCGGTCGGTCCTGCTGTATACAAAGCGACGAAGGAAGCGGCTGCCCGATACCTCAACCGAAAAGAGGACGGGTTTTGATTCCCCATCTGCTTGCCCTCACATTAGGCTGCCTGCTGGACTACTTTTTTGGTGATCCGACAAAGATGCCTCACCTTGTCACAGGAATGGGAAAGCTTATTGCGTTTTTGGAGAAGTCCTGGAACAAAGGCCGTCACCAGGTTTGGAAAGGAGCCCTTCTTTGGATTGCCGTTACAGGTTCTGCTTTTCTGATTGCATGGGGGATGACAGCCGCTGTGGCTTTATGGAGTCAACCGGCGTCCGTCATTGTAGAAGGGCTTCTCATATGGACGACGATTGCAGGAAAAGGGCTGAAAGAAGCCGCTCTCAAGGTATATTTACCTTTGAAGGACGGGGATTGGAAGACCGCACGTGGGGAGCTTGGGTGGATTGTCGGCCGGGATACGGACCATCTTGAAGAGGATGAGATTGTCCGTGGTACGGTCGAGACGGTGGCTGAAAATGTAAGTGACGGCGTTACCGCACCACTTTTTTACGCTTTAATCGGAGGAGCACCCCTCGCCGTGTTGTATCGGGCGGTGAATACGTGCGATTCAATGGTCGGTTACAAAACAGACCGATACAAAGCCTTCGGGTATGTATCAGCGAAAATGGATGATGTGTTTAACTATATCCCAAGCCGGCTGACGGCTTGGGTGACGCTCATCGTTTCCAATGGAACATTCCGTGAAAAGCGATGGAGGTTCCGTCACCTGCCTTCTCAGGCCTCGCATCACCCAAGCCCGAACAGTGGCTGGGGGGAAGCCGCAGCCGCTTTATCGCTTGGCGTACGTTTAGGTGGAGAAAATACGTATTTCGGGGAAAAGTCATTCCGCCCGTATATTGGTTTTCCTCATCATGAATTGGCAGACACACATATCAAGCAGGTCAATGTACTGTTAACACGGACGGTGGCAGCATGGATTGTCCTGCTCTGGTTAGGGGGGATTGGGTTTGAACTGGCCGTCTCATGGGGCAAATCCTTATAAACTTTATGAAATGCAGGGAAAAATACCGAAAGAAACGATTACGGACTTCAGCGTGAATACAAATCCATACGGGTCTCCGGAAGGGTTGAAGGGTCATATGGCAAACCATCTGGATTTGATCCACGAATACCCTGATCCTGAACAAAAGCGTCTCACAGAACGAATTGCTTTGATGCAGGACCTGCCGGAAGAACATGTACTCGTCGGCAACGGAGCTTCTGAACTTATTCATATGCTGGCCCGGTTTTGGCAGGGCAGGAGGGTAGGGATTATTCAACCAACCTTTTCTGAATACCAAAAAGCGTGTGAAGCGTATGGCTGTGAAATCATCGACCTTCATGTATCTGAAAAGAGGAATTTTCATCTCTTTATTCCAGATATTCTTCCACACCTCCCGAACCTGGATCTATTAATCCTGTGTCATCCCAACAATCCCACAGGTAGAACCTATCGGCCTGATGTATTGTATGGGTTATTAAAACTCTGTGAATTCAACGATGTCCAGGTCGTGATTGATGAGGCTTTTTATGATTTTGTTTCAGGAGAGCCTTTCTTCTCACCAGACTTGTTTGAATTTCCGAATGTTCTTCTTCTTCGCTCACTCACAAAAATGTACAGCATTCCCGGACTCCGTCTCGGTTATCTGATGGGGGAGGCAGCGGTGGTTGAAGCACTGAAGCGTCTGCAGCCGGAGTGGAGCGTCAACGCACTTGCTGAGGAAGCGGGTATGTATTGTTTAAGTCAGGAAGGATTCGCCCGGAAGACAGCTGCTGATATTTCCAGGGAGAAAGCCTATCTCTTTTTACAATTGAAGAGGCTGGGCTACACTCCTTTATCCACGGAAACCAACTTCTTTCTTATGAGAGACCCTTTCCACAGCCAGGCCGATGACATGATCGGGTTTCTTCTGCAGGAAGGGTTAACGGTCCGGCATACGAATAACTTCAAGGGGTTGAACGGTGCGTTTGTTCGTGTGGCGGTGAAACAGCGGACGGATAATGAACAGCTTCTCGAAGCTCTGGAAAAATGGAGAAGTGTATGCTTACAGTAGTGATAGGCGGTGTCAGAAGTGGCAAAAGCAGCATGGCGGAGAGGAAAGCTGTGGATACAGGAGAAGAAAGCCTTCATTATATTGCTGCAGGGGTTAACACAGATGAAGAAATGCAGCACCGGATTAATCATCATCAAAAGTCCAGGGAAAATTCGTTATATACATGGGTTCTTCATGAGCATCCAGTACAACCTTCGGAAGCTCCTTTTCCTGGTGGGAGCGTTGTCATCCTGGACTGTTTGACGACCTGGGCGACGAATGAATGGATGAAGATGGACGATGATGACGACGTCGATGATCTTGTGGCCGCGATTCTGGGTGAAATCATTCATTTAAATGGACGGGCAGGTCATTTGATTGTTGTTTCCAATGATCTTTTTTCGGATGCATCCAATCATCCGCCTGTGATTGAAGAATATCTACAACTGCTGGGAACCCTCCATGTAAAATTGGTTGCTATGGCCGACTTTGTTTATCAAGTGCAGTTCGGTCATGCCCAGCTTAAAAAGGGGAAACAGCTATGAAGGGACTAATGATACAAGGAACAGCTTCCAATGTAGGGAAGAGCTTCATTGTAACCGCAATCTGCCGGTGGCTCTCCAACCAGGGATATCGTGCAGCCCCGTTTAAATCGCAGAACATGTCGAATAATTCTTATGTAACCGATTGGGGTACAGAAATCGGAAGGGCACAGGGAGTCCAGGCTGAGGCGTGCAGGACACCGGCCCTTCCGGAAATGAACCCAATCCTGCTAAAGCCGAGAAACGATCAGCATGCGGAAGTCATCTGTCTCGGAAAGTCGGTGAAGACATTATCAGGGAGGGATTACCGGGCCGGTTTTTATGAAGAGGGGCTTCAAGCCATCAAGCAGAGCCTTGACAAACTGAATAATTCTTTTGACTATATCGTGATTGAAGGAGCCGGAAGCCCTGTTGAAGTGAATTTGAATGACCGGGAGCTTGTGAATATGGCTGTCGCCGACCTTGCTGACGTTCCGGTCCTGCTGGCAGCGGATATCGACAGGGGCGGAGTTTTTGCATCCATTGTCGGTACGCTGGAACTTCTTCCCCCGCATCACAGGGACAGGGTCAAAGGGATCATCATCAATAAGTTCCGTGGGGACCCTGCCTTGTTCGAAGACGGACGGAAGTGGCTCGAAGTCTATACGGGACTCCCTATCCTTGGGGTTCTTCCGCATGTCGAACATCATATTGAAGCGGAGGATTCCTTGTCATTACGTCCCCCTAAGGCTTCCACCGTTCCCAAGTCTCTGGACCTTGCCGTCATCGTTTTTCCTTACGTTTCCAATTTTACAGATGTCGATCCGTTCTATAGGGAAAAGGATGTCAGTATACGCTATGTGTATAAGGAGGAAGAATTTGGATGTCCGGATGCCGTACTTCTTCCGGGAACAAGAAGTACGATTGAAGACTTGAAAGCATTGCGAAGCAAAGGTCTGGCTGAAGCTCTGATCTCTTATATACATAAGGGAGGAACAGCAGCGGGGATATGCGGAGGATATCAAATGCTCACCCGGCAGTTGACAGATCAACACGGTTCCCATGAGGGACTGTCCATTCTGCCAATGAGGTCGGTGTTTCATACCGACAAGCAGACGAGGAAGGTGCAGGGAGAAGTACACTCTTCCAGTGGTTTCGGACTCCAGTCTGTTGAAGGGTATGAAATTCACCTCGGAGAAGTCACAGCTGAAGACGAAGTTTCAGCTTTGTTCAGCTTTAATGGCCATGAGGAAGGAGCAGTCTGGAACGATGGCAAAGTGATAGGCACCCATCTGCATCATGTCTTCCATAATGATGGCTTTCGAACGGATTGGTTAAACAGGCTTCGTAATGCAAAGCAGCTTCCCGTCCGTCCTGAAGCGGATGAGGACGGAGATCCTTATGACAAAGTGGCGGAAGAATTCGCTGCAGAAGTGGATACCGATGCGCTCCTGCGTTTATTAAATGGGGAGGAGCTTATACCATGAAGGCATGGGTCCAAGGGTTTCTTCTGGCTTTTCAATTCTTCTCCATTTTACCTGTGCGCCGTGAGCTGCCGATGGAGGAAAGACAGTTGAAGGGAGCCGTGGTAAGTCTACCCTGGGTCGGGCTTGCTGCCGGGGTATGCGCACTAGTAGTTTCTTTTCTGTTGGATGTGTATACGCCTATGTCTGTTGGAGGGATTGCGCTCGCAGCTTTGATTATCAGCAGTGTGTTCACTGGAGGTATTCATCTGGATGGGTGGATGGATACAGGGGATGCTTATTTCTCCTATCAATCCATTGGTAAACGATTGGAGATCATGAGTGATCCACGCACGGGGGCTTTCGGCGTCCTTTCCGTCCTTCTGCTCCTTTCCGTCCGATTCCTGTTTTTAATGGAAACCCTCCATTTATCCTTTGCTGCATTTGCGTTCGGACTCCTTGTCCTTCCATGGATAAGCAGAGGTGTCCTACTTTATCATTTTGCCTGGACACCGCCTGCGAAGCAGGTAGGGTTATGTGTGCTTTTTCAGTCAGCCTATGAAAAAAAACTAATGATCATCAGTCTTATGCAGAACATTATTTTGACTGCATTATTCATTGCTGGATATCACCTGTTCTGGATTCCGGTCTTTCTTTCGTTATCAGCTGCTTTTTTGATGTATTGGCTGTTCCGGTACTTATCTATCCGATCGTTCGGGGGAATGACGGGCGATGTTCTGGGTGCAACGGTAGAAGGAGGGGAAACACTGTTGTGGATCGTATGGTGGATCTCTATTTTATCCGTCATGGATTAACCAAAGGAAACAAACAGAGACAATATATTGGCTGGAGTGATTTTCCGCTTCTCAAAGAAGGGAAAACAAACATACAAAAGCTCAAGGACCAGCTCCCTGATATGGGGTTGATTTACAGCAGTGATCTGCTTCGCTGCCTGGAAACGACGGAGCTGTTGTTCCCCGGCTGTCGATACGGAAGAAGTTCTTCCTTGAGGGAAATCCATTTCGGTGATTGGGAAACCTGCACATATGAGGATTTAAAGGATAAAGACCTCTATAGGGCGTGGGTGTCCCGGCCGGATCGGTTTACACCGCCCGAGGGTGAATCGTATCCTCACTTCCAACAGAGAGTGGAACGATTTTTGTTCTATCTGCTAAAAGCAGTCAAGAAACAGCCGGTTGAATCCGCTGCGGTCGTGACCCACGGAGGTCCGTTAAGGGAAATGATCAGCTGGGTGACAGGAACACCTCTCTGGACATATCGAGTCCACCCTGGAGAAGGCGTCAAAATTAAGCTTCAGCTAAAAGGGGAAGGGGGGATGTCATGGAATTTGTTACAGGTGGAGCCTATAACGGGAAAGGAAAATGGGCCAGGGATATGTGGCTGAACCATAATAAGGAGCACACATGGATGGATATGAAATCCCAGGAGGTGCACATGCCGGACACAGATCAGCTTGTTGTTGAAAACATTGAATTTATGGCCAGGGAAACGGAAGAAGGCTGGTCCTGGCTGAAGCCGTTGTTGTTATGGGAGAGTCAGGCCCCTCAGCGCCGTCTGCTTCTGATAGGTACGGATATTACCAGAGGGATTGTTCCATTGGAAAAGTCGGACAGAGAGTGGCGTGACCGGACAGGTTTCTTATATCAAAGGATTATGGAAGAGGCAGCTCATGCGTATGTGGTGTGGTTCGGTATTGCAGAACAATTGAAATAAACAGGAGGTTATCAAATGAGACTTTATACAAAATCTGGTGATAAGGGCCAGACGAGTGTCATCGGTGGACGTGTGGACAAGGATGATATCCGTGTGGAGGCCTATGGTACGGTTGATGAAGCTAACAGCTTTGTCGGAAAAGCAAGAACAGAATTGGATCTGTCGATCGATTCACTTCAGCAGGTGGATCAGGAACTGGAACGGATCCAGCATGAATTGTTTGACTGTGGAGGCGATCTGGCTAATAAAAAAGCGGATCATCCCTATAAATTGGAAGAGACAAGTGTGAACTGGCTGGAAGACCGGATGGATGATTATATTGCAGAAACGCCTGAGCTCAAACGGTTTATCCTACCTGGAGGGGCTCCGGCTTCCGGCACACTGCATATCGCACGGACGGTTACGAGGAGAGCGGAAAGGAATGTCGTTTCCCTTGCGAAAGTAGAGGACATTCATGATGTGTGCCTGCGATATTTAAACCGGTTATCCGACTACTTTTTTGCGGTGAGCCGCTACATCAATTTCGTAAGCGGGGAGAAGGATGTAGAGTATATCCGCAGTGCTGAAGTGTTCAAAGGCCGCCCGCGGAAGTTTAAAGATACGTGAAGAAATTCGTGTGGACTGCAATGTTCACTTCCATGGCCGCTCTAGGCGGCTTATTGAAAATCCCTGTCGGTATTGGAAGTATCGCGCTTGATGCAGTGCCGGCGCTTCTTGCATCTATTCTTCTTGGACCAGTCAGTGGAGCGGTTGCCGGTGGTCTCGGCCATCTTCTTTCCGCATTAACCGGCGGTTTTCCACTCGGTCCTTTTCATCTGTTTATTTCGGTGGAAATGGCTATGCTTCTTTTGCTGTTTCCTTTTATCTACAATAAGAGCAGATGGATGGGATATTTGTTTTTCATCACCTTCAACAGCCTTGTTTTACCGCTCCCTTTTTTATGGATGATGAACTCTGTGTTTTACTGGGCTCTTGTACCAGCTCTCACGGCAGGGGCTTGCATTAATGTCATCTTGTTCTGCTTCGTATTACAGAAAATAAAACCGGCACTCATGGGGGTAAAGGAGGGGAAAGTCAGTGCGGGATAGTACGTTTATTCCTTTTGATAAACAGTTCGATCTGGTCATCAGTTCTGATAACGCAGCGAACATTGGCGAAAAGGATGCCGATCACATCCAAGCTCCTTATCCACTTGTGGCGGAATCTATGTTCAGGGTGGCTTTTATGGAAAATTACGCAGTAGGAGCGGAGCCATTATCCATTCTGCTGCACAATTTTTCAGGAGAAGGAGTGTGGCAGCCGTGCGTGGATCGGGTCAACGAATTGACTGAAGGTCTCGGTCTTTCTGTTTCCGTGACTGGAAGCACAGAATCCAATTTTCCTCTGCAGCAGTCTGCGCTCAGCCTTACTGTCATGGGGAAAGTAAGCCCGTCAAAAGTAAAGACAGGCTGTACGCCGGAATATGCAGCCTTTGCTGTCATCGGTGAGCCGCTGGTCGGGCAGGAAGTGATGGAAAAGCAGGACCGGATAGCACCGTTGTCGTTATTCAAAGAACTCGCTGATCATCCGTCCGTTTTTGAAATGGTTCCTGTCGGCTCCAAAGGAATTCTTTACGAGCTGCAGGAAATGTTGAAAGCGAACGATTTAGCAGAAACTTTTCCTGAACATTGTTCATTGGATATAAATAAATCAGGCGGCCCTTCCACCTGCTTTATCATCAGCTATAAAAAAGAAGAGGAAGCAGCGCTCCGTAAAGCAGCAGGGGCGTTGTTCCACCCTCTCCTTCCACGTTAAAAAACCCCCGAGGGCTGCATCAGCCTCGGGGGTTCTGGTTTTAATTGGTTTGGTCGGCCATTTTTACAAGAGCGTGTGCAATGTGCTCCCGCTCATTATTGTCCGCCGCATTCCACAGTTCATTGAGAACCTTTTCTTCCCTGTTTCTCGGTTCTTCGTATTCAGCTAAATAATCCGCTACGCGTTTAGCGCCCTTTGTAAGACCTTCTTCACCAAGGCCCAATTTTTCGCCTTTATTGACTTTATCACCGAGGTAGTCCTTAAATGTTTGGAAGTTGCTCATGATTTCATCTTTTTTCTCTTCATTCATCTGTGCTGCCTGTTCTTTTGGATCTTTCATTTTAATTTCCTCCTCTGGTAGTTTCTAACTTGTGTATCATTACGCTCTTTTTTGTAATTCATCGTGTACACATTAAGGTGTATATCCGTATTGATGGGTAGTGAAACATTCGGAAAACATCAAGTGGGAAAATGAGGAAAATGGCAGGGGATCCCATCATTCATCTAGAAGGACATATAGTAAGGAGGCGTTTCCATTGAGTATTTCCATGATACTGACCTTGTTTGGATTGTTCCTCGTAGGAAGTGCTCTTATATGTACAGGTCTTGGCTGCTATTTCACGAAGAGAACGGATGTAACAACGGGATACCTGGCTGTGCTTCTTCCCAGTGTCGTACTTGTTACGCTGACGGTGAAGTGGTTCATTTTAACAGCCGTGCCCGTGAGTGTCAGTATGTTCACCTGGGTGATGCCGATCGCACTAGCCCTTGTTTTTTATCCTCTTTTCCTCAGTATGAGCTGGGTGCTGTTAAAACGAATGGACCATGCATAAGCGGGAATTCCATGACAGATGATATAGAAAAAGAATCTTGGTGATGGTTATGACTTTATTCCGACTCGGTTATGTGGCTATGAGTGTTCATCTGCACAATGCTTCTCCTTCTCAGACCGTAACTTATAAACGATTTGCTCAGATGAAAGATCAAGAAGCTGCAAAAAGGAAACTGGAGCGGACCGCTTCTGCCAATTTACAGAACTGCCTCAGACTTTTGAAGCATAACAAAGCACACGATATCCAGTTTTTTCGATTGAGTTCCCGTCTTGTTCCCCTCGCCACGCATGAGGCTTTGCAAGGGTGGGATTACATCGGTCCGATTAAGCAGGACTTGAAGATGCTTGGAGATTACGCCGGAGAGAATGGGATGCGCCTGGATTTCCACCCTGATCATTTTGTGGTGCTGAACGCCCGTGATCAAGAGATTTTCCAATCGTCTATCACTGTGTTGAAGTATCATTATCTCCTTCTGCACCATATGGGGATCGATCCGACCCATCGATGCGTCTTCCACCTCGGAGGGCGGTACAAGGATAAAGAATCATCTCTGGAGCGTTTTATAGAGAACTGGGCACATGTGCCGAAAGGGATCCAGAAAATGGTGATGATTGAAAATGATGATACTTCCTACACGTTGAATGATTGTCTCTATGTATGTGAAAAACTTCAAATCCCCCTCGTTTTTGATCTTCATCATCATATGGCGAACTATGATCATAAGGAATGGGAAGAGAATTGGAGCCGCGTACTTGGGACGTGGACTCATTCCCCGCTTCCTGTGAAAATGCATATCTCCAGCCCAAAAAGCCCGGAAGCATTCAAAAGTCATGCGGATTACGTTGATCCGGATATGTTCCTGACTTTCATTGAGAAAACCGCCGGTACAACAGACCAGATTGACTGTATGATTGAGGCGAAACAAAAAGATGAAGCTCTTTTTCAACTGGCTGGAGAGCTTCGGAAGCATCCTCGAATCAAAATGAGAAGTGAGAGCAGCTTTGAGTGGAAAGGGTAAGGAACAACAGCCTGCAGGGGGGCACCTGCAGGCTGTTGTTTTTTAATTGATTTAAGACTTCCACGCCGGCAGCATGCGGTCTAATGGTTTATCTTTCCGATATCCGAGGACATACTCGGCCTGCATGATGGTATGGATCTCCCGTGTGCCTTCATAAATGACTGGAGCTTTGGAATTCCTCAGATACCGTTCAACTGGGTATTCATCAGAATAACCATAAGCACCATGAATCTGTACAGCATCATCAGCGGCTTTGTTGGCAAAATCGCACGCCTGCCATTTGGCCAGAGATGTTTCTCTTGTGTTTCTTTTTCCTTCGTTTTTTAATTCACCTGCTTTATAGACGAGCAGGCGGCTCATCTGCAGGCCGGCTTCCATTCGGGCGATCATCTGCTGGACGAGCTGATGCCTGCCGATTTCCATTCCGAACGTTTTCCGCTCAAGGCAGTAATCCACGCATGCTTCCAGGCAGGCCATAATTTGTCCGCAGGCTCCGGCTGCGACAGTAAAGCGTCCATTATCAAGGGCGGACATCGCTATTTTAAACCCGTCTCCTTCCTGCCCGACCAGGTTATCTTCCGGCACGCGCACACCATCAAAAAACAATTCTCCCGTATTCCCCGCACGTATGCCGAGCTTTCCTTTTTGAGCTTTTGATGAAAAGCCTGGGAATGTCCGTTCCACTATAAAGGCGGATATACCGTGGTGCTTTTTACTTTTATCTGTATAGGCAAAGACGAGAAAATGATCGGCAGCATCACAGAGGGAGATCCAGGTTTTCTGCCCGTTCAAAACGTATTCGGTCCCATCTTTGACAGCCGTCGTCTGAAGGGCAGCAACATCAGATCCGGCGCCTGGTTCCGTGAGTCCAAACGCACCCACTTTTTCTCCTTTGGCCTGAGGGATGAGATAACGCTGCTTCTGTTCCTCGGAGGCCCACTGCAGAAGCGTCATACAGTTCAGGCCTGTGTGCACAGATACCGCGGTGCGGAAAGCGGTATCGCCACGCTCCAGTTCCTCGCATACAATCGCCAGGGCGTTATAATCCATCCCGCTTCCTCCATAATCTTCAGGTATGCATACCCCCATCAGCCCAAGGTCTGCCAGCTGTCGAAGGACACCGTGGTCAAAATGACCGGAAGCATCCCATTGTCTGATGTTCGGCATAATTTCCTGATCAACGAAGCTGCGGACCGTTTTACGAAGCATGTCCTGTTCCTGCGTAAATGAAAAATTCATACCATCACTCCTTATATGATCTCACCTTTTTTCAGTCGTTGTATTTCGTTTGGGGCATAGCCGAGTTCCGATAGAAGGACAGCACTGTCGGCACCTGGTTCAGGTGGAGCCGTGCGGTAGGTTACGGGAGTTTTTGAGAGTTTCAACGGACTTCCGATGATGGATGTCGCTCCGGCTTGTGGGTGATGCATGCGGATAAACATTTCCCTGTCCTTTAATTGCGGGTCGTTCCGGACGTCCTCCAACGTTTGGATGGGGCCGAAAGGGATATTCCTAGCCAGGCAGGCTTGTTCCCAAAAGGAAGTATTTCCCTCTAGAAACAACTTCTGCAGGATGGCTGAAAGTTCCTTCCTGTTTTCTACTCTTCCCGTATTGGAGTTGAACTTCTCATCCGATCCCAGTTCGGGTTTACCGAGCATTTCTGCCAATTGCATGAACTGCCGGTCATTTCCTACAGCAATAACAATTTCTCCGTCCTTCGTATAGAACGATTGGTATGGGACGATATTGGCATGACGGCTGCCGAGTCTTTCAGGTAGATGACCGGTCATTAAATAATTGCTGCCGATATTCACAAGGGCGCTTACAGCTGAATCGAAAAGGGACAGGTCGATTTTCTGCCCTGTTCCGGAAACCTCGCGTTCCAATAAAGCGGACTGGATGCCGATGCACGCATAAAGACCGGTCAGAATATCGGTAATCGCTACTCCCAGTTTCTGCGGGCCGGATGTTTCATCTCCGGTAATGCTCATTAAGCCGCTCATGGCCTGAATGATAAAATCGTATCCCGGTCTGTCACGGTACGGTCCGGTTTCGCCGAACCCGGTAATAGAACAGAAGACGATCCCTGGATGGATCTCTTTTAAACGGTCATATCCGATTCCGAGCTTTTCCATCGTCCCTGTCTTGAAGTTATGAATGACCACATCGCATGTTTGGACGAGTTTTTCGATGATCTGTATGCCTTCCGGCTTTTTGAGGTTCACTGTTAAGCTTTTTTTGTTCCGATTGGTACACAAAAAATAGGAGCTGACTCCATTTTTGAAGGGAGGACCCCAGCAGCGTGTTTCATCACTGCCGCCCGGGGCCTCTATTTTTATGACTTCTGCGCCAAGGTCACCGAGGATCATGGAACAGTAGGGGCCTGCCAGCACACGGGTCAAATCAAGGATCCGACGTCCTTTCAAGGCTGTCTCCATTTACGACCACTTCCTTCCATAGAAAAAGCCAGAAGAACCCATACGTGGTATGAATCCGACTGGCTTGGGAAACGCGGGGGTTACGGTTCAAAGTTGTCCTTTACGGGGTGTATCTCATCCTATGCAGAAAGGGGGCAGCCTATGAATGGGTAAAATCTATCATCATACCTGCCTTATCCAGCTAATAGGATAAGACAGTACGGTGAATGTGAATATAGGACAGGCTGGAGGTAAGGTAAATGATTCCACTTTCTAAACAGGTGCAGAGTCTGCCTGCATATCTGTTTTCTCTTTTTCATAAAAAGAAGATGGCTCTTACGGCGCAGGGGATTGATGTGATTGATCTGGGGATCGGAGCTCCGGATCTTTCTACACCGCCGTTTATTATAGACAAGCTTATTCAGGAAGTCAGAAAGCCGGAGAACCATAAATATCCCCCTTATCATGGGTGCATGGAATTCAAGCAGGCCGTGACCGATTTTTATCAGCGCCGTTTTCATGTATCCCTTGATGTGGACAGGGAGGTCTTGGCCCTGATCGGTTCAAAGGAAGGCATTGCCCATTTAATCCAGTCCATGCTCAATCCTGGCGACGGCGTCCTGGCGCCGGACCCCGGCTACCCGGTGTATCAATCAGCTGTGCATTTGGCCTACGGGGTGACGATTCCTTATCCTCTCAATCCAGAGGAGAATTTTGCACCTGCATTTGATCAAATTTCGGAGCGGGACTGCACCCGGGCAAAATTGATGATCCTGAACTATCCGAACAATCCGACCGGTGGAACGGTTGGAATGGAAACGTATGAACAAGCTGTCCGATTTGCGAAAAAAAATCAACTGATTCTTCTGCAGGATGCCGCTTATGATCTTGTGACCTTCGGAGACTATCAATCTCCAAGTCTTCTACAGGCTGAGGGAGGAAAGGATGTTGGGATTGAATTCGGCTCTCTGTCTAAAAGCTTCAATATGGCAGGGTGGAGAATGGGATATGCCGCGGGGAACGAAGAACTTATCCAAGGCCTCGGTCTTGTCAAAAGCAACAGGGACACAGGGCAGTTCCCTGCCATTCAAAAAGCGGGAGCAGCCGCTTTAAACAGCAGTTTTGATTCTGTCGTGGCCAATAACAGGACGTACGAGATGCGCTTTACTATTATTCTTCCAGAGCTGGAGGAAATGAATGTCCGTGCTGTAAAACCAAGAGGGACGTTTTTTGTCTGGGCGCAGGTCCCGGAGGGGTTCACATCCCAGAGCTTTGCTGAAAAAATGCTCGATGAAGCCGGAATCATTCTAACACCCGGAACAGCCTTTGGGCAGCAGGGAGAAGGGTACATCCGCATCAGTCTGACCCACCCCGTCGAGCGTCTGCATGAGGCTGTGCTGCGGATGAAAAAGGCGATGAAGGGAGGGTGATGGTGTGAAGCAAGCGGTTATGTCCAGTGCCCGGGCCATTGTGGAGTGTATAAAAATGGAAGGTGTCCGACATATTTTCTGCGTCCCAGGGGAAAGTTTTCTGCCGGTGCTGGATGCTATATCAAGGGAACGTTCCATGCAGTTGATTTCCGCCAGGCATGAAGGCGGTGCATCGTTTATGGCGGAAGCCTATGGGAAAGCGGGCTCCTGTCCTGGAGTCGTCATGGCCACTAGAGGAGTTGGAGCGGCCAACCTTGCTATTGGTGTCCATACGGCTGCGCAGGACTCCACACCTCTTGTCGTTCTCCTTGGACAAGTGCATTCCAGCTTCAAGGGGCGTGAAGGGTTTCAGGAAGTGGATTTGGAAGCCTTTTTCAAACCTATCGCGAAGTGGGTGGCGGAAATCAGAGAGCCGCCCCGGACAACCGAAATCATTCAGCGTGCCTTCCGGATTGCACAAACGGGGCGGCCCGGACCAGTGGTGGTTTCGCTGCCTGAAGATATTTTGAACAAAGAAGCCCTTATGACATTCGGGACGGCGGTTACAATACCTGCACCTGCACCTTCTGATGAGGAAGTAGAAGCCGTAAAGACTGCCTTGAATTCCGCTGTCCGTCCGGTGGTGATTGCCGGGGGCGGGATTAAGCGTGCAGGCGCAGAACAAGAGCTGGTCTCTTTCGCAGAACGCTTCAGCCTTCCCGTCGTTACAGCCTTTCGCAGACATGACAGCTTTCCAAATGACCACCGTTTATATGCCGGCCATCTCGGGTTAGGAACCGATGCGGAGATTCTGGAAACGGTTCGTCAAGCCGATACGATTGTTGCGGTCGGCACCCGTTTATCAGAAATTACAACACAGGACTATAAGCTTCTCACTCCCGACCACAAGGTCATTCATATAGATATCGATGAACAGACGATTGGAAGTGTGCATCCGCCGTTCCTGGGGGTGGCCGCTGATGCACGACAGACATTGAAAAAGCTGAGATCCATGCATATTACCGCCGGATGGATTTCGTGGGCGGAACAAAGGCGGCTGAAATATGAACGCACGCTGACCAACGCTGGAAGGCAGATGTTAAATGGCCGGGTTATCGAGTGTTTGCAGCACAAACTCAAAGAAAACAGTGTGATTACCAACGATGCTGGTAATTTTGCGGGATGGCTTCATTCATTCTTTGTGTTTCGTCATCCCCATTCCTATGTGGGTCCGACATCCGGGGCAATGGGCTACGGACTCCCTGCAGCCCTTGGAGTGAAGCTGGCATCTCCTGACAAAACCGTCGTCTCTCTCTCCGGAGATGGAGGGTTTATGATGACCATGCAGGAAGTGGAGACCGCCGTCAGATACAACATTCCTGTAATTAGTCTTGTCTTTAACAACCGTATGTATGGAACCATCCGCATGCATCAGGAAATGCATTACCCGTACCAGGTCGCCGGAACAGACCTGGGAGAGGTCCGGTTCAGTAAAATAGCCCGTCATATGGGAGCGGAAGGGTTCTATGTACAAACAGCAGAGGAATTCTCAGGCGCCCTGGAGAAAGCTCTACGGTCGAACGTCCCTGTAGTCATTGAAATTGAATGCGATCCGGAGCAGATTTCCTTGAACCGGACCATTTCAAGTATCCGGTCAAATCAGTAACCAAGAGGAGTGAGGACATGGAAATCACCCAGGTGAAAAAGTTAAAGAACTTTATCAATGGCGAATGGAAGGCACCTTCTACGGAAAAAATGACCAAGGTGTATAACCCGGCTGATTCAGAAATACTAGCCGACGTTCCGTTATCCAACGCAGAGGACGTTAAGGCGGCGACCAGGGCGGCCGTTTCTGCCCAAAAGAAATGGGCGCTTGTTCCTGCACCGCAGCGGGCGGAGGTCCTTTATAAAGCAGGCTTGATCATGAAGGAGAAAAAAGAGTATCTGGCTCGTCTGCTGACGATGGAAAACGGTAAAGTCATTGAAGAGGCGCGTGGAGAGGTGCAGGAAGGGATCGACATGGCGTTTTATATGGCTGGAGAAGGCCGGCGCCTGTTTGGACAGACAACTCCTTCCGAGCTGAAGGATAAGTTTGCTATGAGTGTCCGTGCCCCTGTAGGTGTCGTCGGAATTATAACCCCTTGGAACTTTCCCATTGCCATTGCAACGTGGAAGTCTTTCCCTGCCATCGTGGCTGGAAATGCCGTCGTTTGGAAACCTGCAACCGAAACCCCGTTCATGGCCTTCGAAATGGCCGGGATTCTTCAGGAATCAGGCCTTCCTGAAGGTGTTCTGAACGTTGTGTTCGGATCCGGTTCCAACGTAGGGGAGGCGATGATCGAAGAAGATGACATCCGTGTTATATCCTTCACCGGATCGAACGAAGTTGGCAGGCACATTGCTGGTAAGTGCGGAAGCCGCCTGAAGAAAGTGTCATTGGAAATGGGTGGAAAAAATGGTGTGATCGTCATGGATGACGCTGACTTATCCCTTGCTGTTGAAGGGATTTTGTGGAGTGCGTTCGGCACGAGCGGACAGCGCTGCACCGCCTGCAGCCGTGTTATGGTGCACGAGAACGTCAAAAAAGAGCTGGAGGAGCGGCTGCTCAGGGAAACGGAAAAGCTGACAATAGGAAGCGGCCTTGATGAGTCGATAAAGGTGGGACCGATTATCAATCGGGGCGGCCTTGAAAAAATTCAGCAGTACGTAGACATTGGAAAACAAGAAGGGGCCAAGCTGCTTACAGGAGGTTCTGTGATGAACCAGGGCGCATTGGAAAAAGGCTGTTACTTCGCCCCGACTATTTTCACAGATGTTACTCCGGACATGCGGATTGCCCGTGAAGAAATTTTCGGTCCGGTGGTATCCCTTATTCCTGTTAAAAGCTTTGAAGAAGCGGTTCATATCAATAATCAAGTCGAATTCGGCCTGTCCAGTTCGATTTTCACTAAGGATGTAAACCGAGTGTTTGCTGCTCAACGGGATCTCGACACAGGAATCGTTTATGTGAACGCGGGAACGACAGGTGCTGAGATCCATCTTCCGTTTGGCGGAACAAAAGGCACAGGCAACGGCCATAGAGATTCCGGAGTAGCTGCTCTTGATGTGTTCACAGAATGGAAGGCCGTTTATGTCGATTTCAGCGGCCGCCTGCAGCGGGCGCAGATTGATGTAGAGGAAGGTTCATAACGGGCAGAAGGAGTGATCCAATGAAGGTGGCTGTTTTAGGGTCCGGTCTCATGGGAAAGGAAGCGGCCAGAGACCTTGCTCACAGTCCTGGTGTAACACATGTCGGTCTGGCTGATATTGATCAGAAAAGAGCCGAGGCTGTCGTTCATACGCTGCATTCTCCAAAGCTTTCCGCCTTTCAGGTTGATGCAGGCAATGAACAGCAGCTCGAGAGCTTTTTACAAGATTACGATGTCGTGATCAATGCCTTGTTTTATTCGTTTAACGAAATCGTTGCGCGTACAGCAGTGAAAGCGGGTGTCCACTCCGTCGATCTTGGAGGGCATATCGGTCACATTACCGACCGTGTGCTTGAGCTGGATGAATCGGCCCGAAAGGCGGGTGTTACCATCATCCCTGACCTCGGTGTAGCCCCCGGGATGATTAATATCCTTTCCGGGTATGGCGCATCCAAACTGGACAGCTTGAGTGGTATAAAGCTGTTCGTCGGGGGGATTCCTGTCCGCCCAGAGCCCCCGCTCGAGTATAACCATGTCTTTTCTATGGAAGGACTGCTGGACCACTATTCTGATCCTTCCACGATAATAAGAAAAGGGAAACTGGAAGAGGTGGAATCCCTGACAGAAATAGAGCCGATTTACTTTGACCGCTTCGGCCCTCTGGAGGCTTTTCACACTTCCGGCGGCACATCAACGCTGTTGCAATCCTACCCGGATATTGAAACGCTGGAATATAAAACGATCCGTTACCCCGGCCATGCAGCGAAGATGAAGCTGCTCGTGGACCTGAACCTCACAGGAGCCGGCAAAGAAGTGGAAGTAGACGGGAGGAAAGTGAATACGAGAAAGGTTCTACTGAAAAGCATTGACCCTCTTTTGGAACTAAAAGAAAAAGATGACGCTGTGCTTTTAAGAGTCCTGGTAGAAGGGCGGAAGGATGGGGAAGACCAATCCTGCTGCTATGAAATGATCACATATAAAGACAGGGAAGCTAATGTAACGGCGATGGCAAGAGCGACCGCTAATACGATATCCGTTGCTGCACAGATGATCGGAAGCGGCCGGATCACAAAGCGGGGCGTCCATCCTCCCGAAAGAATTGTTCCTGGTGATTTTTATATCAGGGAAATGGCGAAGCGGGGAGTTGTCATTACAGAACGAAATCATAAAGTGTAGGAAAAGAGGGGCGCCCCCCCCTCTTTTCTTAATTTTTACATAGAATTCAGACAGGATGAATATCCCGGAGCTATACTGGTGACACCGCATGAAATCAGTGCCGCTCAACAGTAGGATGGGTGATGATGTTTAAAAGAAGAAGATATTGGTAAGGTAAAGAAAAAACAGGGAGTGCGTAAACATGGTATGGAAAGAAATCGACAATCTGCAGTTTCTCAGCCAGCTATCCTTGAAGCAGGTCGAGGACAGACTCTTGATCACTGCTGATTTTGCACCTGAACTGAAAAAGACACTGGGGATGAAAGAGCCCTTTCTTTACGTCACGCTTTATGTTCGTGGAGGGGCGAGGATAAAGATCATTGATGAGGATAGTGCTGCCCTTTTTAATACAACCAAAAAAGATTTTGACGAAGACACGTATGAGCGGATTATTGATTTTGCCAAATCCCATGCCCGTCAATTCAAGAAAAGAACATGACCTTCATGGTAAAATAAACCTACGGTTTACATGCCATAGTAAGGAGCGTTTTGCTCTTTCATTATTTTCCTGAAAGGTGGTTTACATATGAAAAAAGTGGTATTAGCTGGGGGAACTGGATTTATCGGCAACTATTTTAAGCAGCGATTCGAAGAGATGGGTGTTGAAACCTGTATGATTTCCAGGCAGCCCGGGTATATTCACTGGGAAGACTTTGACGGGATTGTTCAGGCTCTTGAAGGAGCCGATCTGTTGGTGAATCTGGCAGGCAAATCTGTGAACTGCCGGTATCATCCACGTAATCAAAACGAAATTATGATCTCTCGCGTCATGACGACGCATGTTCTAAGTAAAGCTCTCAAAGCGTGTTCCCACCCGCCGGAAGTGTGGATGAACTCGAGTACAGCTACGATTTACCGGCATGCGGAAGACCGGCCGATGACTGAGGAGTCTGGGGAAACTGGGAGTGGGTTTTCCGTCAATGTCGCATCGACCTGGGAGGATCACTTCTATGCCCACAGCCTGCCTGGAGTCCGCAGGGTCGCGCTTCGGACAGCGATCGTCCTCGGTAAAGAGGGAGGTGTGATGGGCCCTTATAAAAATTTAGTCAAGTTTGGTCTCGGAGGTGTCCAAGGGAGTGGAAAGCAGATGTTCAGCTGGATTCACGTGGAGGATTTGTTCAGGATTGTGTTATTCCTGAAAGACCGGTCTGATTTAACCGGTGCTTTTAATTGTTCAGCACCCGGGCCGGTCACCAACGCTCATTTCATGGAAATCATGCGGGAACAAATGGGGCGGAGCTCTGGACTTTCCGCTTCGAAGTGGATGCTTGAGATTGGTTCTGCATTTATCCGCACAGAAACCGAATTGGTGTTGAAAAGCCGTTGGGTCATTCCGGATCGTCTGGTCAAAGCAGGGTTTTCCTTTGAATATCCTGCCATCGACGATGCACTCTCGGAAATTCTACAAATGTCGTCATAATTAGTCCCTCGAGACATATTCCTTCTTTATCCAGGCCCCTGTAAAATAAAAGAGTAGAGGTGAATGAAAGCTGACTTGAAACTCATAAAGGGGAGAAAAAGTGATTATGTCTAAGGTGGATCTTTCTGTTCAAACGCTTTTGGAAAACGATGATGTTCATTTGGAACCTGTCAATAAACGGATCAAGGTGTACAAGCTTCCAGACTGGATCACTGAGGAAGAACTGGATGAACTTTCTCAGACGGCTCTGGATAACGACTGCGATAAAATCATTTTCTATGTGCGGGCAGATCAAAAAGAAACATCGATTGCAGAGGAGCTTTCCTTTATATATGAAGGTGAAATCCAAGGTTTTTTTCAAGGGGAGGATGCGCTGATTTATGCCAGGTACTTGAATCCTGACAGAGGGAGAGCCGGCACGGGCAATGTGATCCCACGCCTCAAGGAATTAAACATACAGGAGCAGACCGGGGTTAAGCACCTGCCTGAAGGTTATGATATCCGATGGGCGGAGGAAAAGGATGCAGAGGAAATGGCCGAGTTGTACCGGGAGGTTTTTCCGAAATACCCAACCCCTATTCATGACCCTTCCTATATTAAACAGCTGATGAGAGAAGAAGTTTATTTTTCCCTCATTCATGACCGGCACCAGCTGGTGAGCTCCTGTTCCGCTGATCTATTTCCTGAATTTAATGCAGCGGAATTCACGGACTGCGCAACCCTTCCTTCTCATAGAGGAAAAGGTCTTTTATCCTGTCAATACCCACACCTGGAAGAAAAGATGAAACATCTCGGCGTTCAGACGATGTTCTCCTACACGCGTGCAGCTTCCATGGGGATGAATATCGTAGCAAGACAGCAGGGCTTCACGTTCGGGGGCTGTATGATTCAAAACAGTATGATCGGCAGTGGACTCGAAGATATGAATATATGGTATAAAGCTTTGTAAACCTAAAGCTTAGTAAAACCGAATAAGAAAATAACACCCGTACGGTGAAAAATGGGATCATCGTACGGGTTTTTCTTTGCAGACCGTCTTCCCTGCCGGCAGACATCCACCGTAACACTTTTCTGTCGGAGTATGAAGATGCTGCTTGCAGGGCAGGCAGAATGAGATCGAACATATGAGGAGGGATTTGGTTGAGTTTAAATAAAAAAGCTGTAAACATGGCGTACTTCTATCAGGAGAATGCCAATGTGGAAGCTGTCATTTTAGCTGGTTCTGTGTCCAGGAACCTTGATGATCATCATTCTGATATTGAACTGCATGTGTTGTGGAAAGAGCCACCGAGTGATTATGACCGCATGGATCCGGTAAAAAGAGGAGAAGGGATTCTTCATACGTTTTACCCTTATGAAGATGGTGAGTGGTCTGAGACGTATCACGATCAAAGCGGGGTGAAGTTTGAAATCAGCAGCTTTTTAACGACTACGATTTCAGAGGTGATCCACGATGTAAAGAAAAAGCTGGATGTGAGTTATGAAAAACAGTGCCTTCTTGCAGCTGTTCAGGACGGGGTCGTATTACATGGCCATCATGTAGGAGATATACTGAAGCAGGAGGTGGATGTTTACCCGGGTGCCTTAGCGGAAAAGATGATCAAAATCCACCTGGATTTTGGCAGCCCGTGGCGCAGCCGGAGAGTATTGTGTGAAAGAGAAGACTGGCTGATGTTTTATTCTGTCATCTGCAGAGTTCATCAAAATCTTTTCGGCATTCTTCACGGATTAAACCGGATGTACGTCAAACACCCTTCCTTTAAATGGATGAAAGAAACCTTGAAGCAGATGGACGTTCACCCTGAACGGATGTCTGAGAGATTGACTCACATCTTTCACGCATCTCCTGCACAGGCGCTGCAGGAGACAGAGCAGCTCGTTAAGGAGGTCGTCCGGCTGGTGGAAGTTTCTGATTATAAAGGGCTCCTTCAGGAGGAAAGGGCGTCGCACTGGAAAGGAGCGGGCCCCGTCAGTTAAAGCTGTGACAGCAGGGAAGGGAAGGTATACCCAATGATATACAGGGTCAGGCCCAAGGTATAGCTGGCAATTGTATAAGCTGTAAGTGTTTTCCACTCCCTTCCCCTGTGGAGGTGGAGGGCTTCCAGTTTAAACGTGGAAAACGTGGTCAAACCTCCCATGATCCCTGTTCCGGCCAATGTTATCCATGCTTCTGAAAGATGGATGCCGGCTGTTGTACCGAGCAGGAAGGAACCGGTCATATTGACAGTAAAAGTGGCCCAAGGAAAGGAAGAAGATGTCCGTCTGTTGATCCATTTACTTATAGTATAGCGCAGGACAGCTCCAATGAATCCGCCTGCCCCCGCCAGGAGTAATAACAGTATCGTCATCGAGTCTTCCTCCCTGCGAGGTGGTATCCAAGGGATGAGCATAGAAATCCGCCCCCGATGCTCAGGCTTATGTAGAGAAGGCTTTCCCATTCACTGCCATGCTCATACAACGAAAACGCATCTGCTGTCAAAGCGGAAAACGTCGTGTAAGATCCAATGAGTCCGGTGCCCAGAAAAGCTTTCCACTCAGCCGCCAGCTGATATTTGTTGATCAGTCCCGCGGTCAACCAAGCCAGCAGAAAGCTGCCGGATAGATTCACAAGCAGGGTGGAATAAGGAAATCCACTCGTATTTACAAATAATAGACCAATCAAGTACCTCAGGGATGCCCCGATAAACCCACCAAAGCCGACATAAAGATAGATCATTCCACAAACCTCCTACCATTCTCATCGATATTATAAAGACTTTTGATTTAATTTAAAAGGAATGCTTTTTTTACATGGGGAGAACCCTTATAATTTATCTATCAGCACCAAAATGAAAGAGGGTTACCAATGATAGTCAGAATCTTAAAGAACATCGATTTTTCAATCCTTTTCGCCGTACTGGCACTTTCCGCCTTTGGTACTGTCATGGTATACAGCGCGAGCATGGTCAGTGGTGTCATGGTGTATGACGTAACCCCCGGATATTTCTTTGAAAAACAGCTGCTTTCCTGGGGTCTGGGAATCGGCGCTTTATTTTTCGGGATCATCTTTCCGTATAAAAACTACCGCCGTTTATTTAAACTCATTTTACTGGTGACCGTCATTTTATTAGGAATGGTTTTTGTCATTGGACAAACGACCAACAACGCTCAGTCCTGGATCAGCCTCCCGCTGATCGGACGCTTTCAGCCGGCGGAACTAGCAAAGATGTCACTAATTATCTACCTGGCTGCTATTTATACGAAAAAAAGCAGCTACATACAGGATTTCACACGAGGGCTGCTTCCTCCTATGATCATTACGATGCTTGTCGTGGCCATGATCTTAAAGCAGCCGGACTTGGGCACGGCAGTGATCGCGCTGGCTGTTTCCGGATTGATCATTATGTCCAGCGGCTTGAAGAAGTCCCATTTGTTCTTTATGCTCGGTCTCGTTTTAGTGGCTGCAGTTACGATGTATCAATTCGGATTGAGTGAAGAACAGCTCTCCCGGTTTGATGGTGCCTACCAGCCCTTCGAATATGCGGATGACGCAGGGTACCAGCTGATTAATTCCTATCTCGCTATCCATAATGGCGGGATTATCGGTACAGGCCTTGGGGCAGGTGTGCAAAAGCTTGGATATCTGCCGGAAGCGCATACCGACTTTATTATGGCCGTCATAGCGGAAGAGCTGGGAATTATTGGAGTGGCTGTTGTGATCGGACTGATCGCTCTTATCGTCCTGCGTGGTTTTTATGTCAGTATGAACAGTCATGATACCTTCGGAAGGCTGCTATCTATCGGTGTTTCCGGTTTGATTGGCATTCAGGCTGTTATCAATCTGGGAGGATTGACAGGATTAATTCCTTTGACGGGAGTTCCGCTTCCGTTTGTCAGTTTTGGTGGAACCTCGTTATTGATGATGATGTTTTCTGCAGGAATTTTAATCAATATCCACGCTATTTCTAAAATCAAAAAGAATCAGGAAGAAAGAGCTGCCGCATAAAAAGGCGTCACCCCTTGAGGGTGGCGCTTTTGTTTTTATAAAGCACGTTCCAGACTGTGGTGCAGCGCTGGTCAAAGGATGACCTGAACAGCTGAGATGAGACGCAGAAGGTTGGTAACACCAGTCCGTAACTTTGTTCTTTACATATCCATTGTTTTATTGTTTTTTATACTTCACAAACCATAGAAAAAAGGGTAGTGTATAAACCATGATTTGTTCTATAACACATGACCTCGTTAAATTTTTACAAATGAAGAAGGGGAGAGGGAGATGAAAAGAATACCATTATTAGTAAGGATTGTCCTGGCAATAGCGCTGGGGATCATTATAGGACAGTTTGCACCGGAGATTTTGATTGAAATCGCTGCAACATTCACAGGTTTATTCGGTAATTTCCTAAGCTTTGTCATCCCGTTAATCATTCTCGGTTTTATTGCACCGGGGATCGCATCAATGGGCAAGGGGGCAGGAAAGATGCTGGGTCTGACGACTGGATTAGCCTATGCCTCCACAGTTCTGGCAGGTACAGCGGCTTTTTTATTCGCCAAGAACCTGTATCCATCTTTTTTGCAAGGACAAAGAGGGGGGTCTTTTGCTAATCCAGAGGAATCCCTGGTGGAAGCACCTTTTTCAGTCGAAATGACTCCAATTATGGGCGTAATGGCCGCACTTATATTATCTTTCCTATTAGGAGTTGGAATGACGGCTGTTCAAGGCGATTCCTTATTACATGTCATGAATGAGTTTCGCTCCATTATCCAAAAGGTAATAGAGAATATCATTATTCCACTCTTACCATTTCATATATTTGGAATCTTTGCGAATATGACGTATGCAGGACAAGTCGGTACGATTTTAAGTGTATTCGCCAAAGTGTTTCTGATGATCATAGCCCTGCATCTGCTTTATCTCATCGTTATCTATGGTATTGCAGGCAGTATGCATGGCAGAAATCCATTCAGCTTATTGAAGAAAATGACGCCAGCCTACTTTACAGCATTAGGAACGCAGTCTTCGGCAGCTACGATTCCAGTTACATTAAAGCAAGTGAAGAAAATGGGAGTGCGCGAACGTGTCGCAGATTTTGCTGTACCGTTACTTGCGAATGTCCACTTAGCAGGAAGTACAATCACAATTACCAGCTGTGCCATGGCGGTTATGTATATGCTTGGACAAGCCACAACATTTGCCGATGTATTTCCATTCATTCTTATGGTAGGAATTACAATGATTGCAGCCCCGGGTGTGCCGGGAGGAGCAGTTATGGCAGCTATCGGCCTTCTCGAATCCATGTTAGGGTTCGATTCCACCATGGTTTCCTTAATTATTGCTCTCTACCTAGCTCAAGACAGCTTTGGTACAGCAACGAACGTTACAGGCGATGGAGCCATTACTGCGATTGCTGATAAACTTATGAGAAAAAGGAAACAAGAGGATATTCCTGTATCTGATCAGAACGTTGGATAAGGAAGTCCGCTTGTAGTAAAAAAGCCGCTGCTTAGGCAGCGGCTTTCTGTCTGTCGAGAAACAATCGCTGCCCCGCATGTCGTAGTTGCGTTAACGTATCTCTTATCGGTGGATGCATGCCGCGGCATTGACCTCAGCTAACTTGAATGGGAAGAGCACCTGCCCAAGTGTATCTTTGGCTCGTACTGTTACGCAAACATCACCACTGAACGCCCCTGGTGACCTCAGCAAATAATTCTTTGTATCCTTTAAAATCACAGCTCACAAAGTGATGTACAATCCATAGAGGTATTTCAGAAAATGAAGGGAATAGAAATGGTTTTACTTTCCTAAACCATTACACATGAGTTCAATGCGGAGTTGCATTGTTAACAAGCGAGGGAAAGGTCTTATTAAAGGAGCAACGCCATTAGGCTTCACATGCAATCTGTTAATATCCATTTTATGGTATAATATAGACCGCATAGACGTAATGGAATGGAGGCACTCTTATGATGATTTACGGACCTTTACTCGTATCATTCATTCCAGGGATCCTTGTATTGGGTCTTGCGTGGTGGTTCAGCAGAAAGGGTTTTTCTCTGTTTATCAGGATGTTACCCGGAGGTTTATTGAGTATTGCAGTTCTTGTTCTCTTCTATATTGGATTTGTTATCATCAGGGGATTCGAAGGGGCAGCTTATGGTATTCTTTGTTTCTTTTTTATCCTTTTTGCTATTCTATCATTTGCTCTTGCATTTAAGGTGAAATGAAGTACAAGAAAGTAATTGTGGCATATTCTCAATGGGATCAATAAAAATATAGTCAGTGATATCGGAGGGGGGTTTTTGTGAATCAGTTATTGGCCTTTTCTATATTAGGTTTAAGTTGTAGTGGTGCGGTTTTAATGCTATCTCTTCCTTTATTATTTGAGTCTCCGACAGGATACGTTGAACTCTTATTGGCTGCTGGATCAGCAGGTTCTTTTGCCGTTTTCGCCGCCTCAGCCCTCGTTTTTCGAAACCGTTTCAACCACTCTAAGGATTGATGGTTCAGCTTTCCCTGTTGATCTTATGCAATGAAAGGAAGGTTTTTTTGGATCTTCTAAATCAAAGACTGCAAGAAGTGAAAAAGTCCCCCATTCATTCAGAACATATTAAAGGAGCTCACGCGGGTCATGTGATCCGGATTGAAACTTTCAATCAAAATGGTGAAAAGGAAAAACTCATCTATAAAGAATTTGCTAAGGGTAGAAACAATGAAATAGACATCTATAAAAAGCTGGCGGATCATCTACAGTCTTTTATCGGGCTGGTGAAATGGTGGGAGTCTCCCCCACAAGCCATTCTTATGATTGATTTTGGAATACCCTTAAAAGACGATTTTATGGAATCCCCTTTCCATAAAAAAAAGAAGTCGATCATGTCTATTCTGCAACGGCTCTCTCATCTACATAGTTTAAAAATTGACCAGACCGGTGTTCCTCTGAATACTCATGCTATTACATATGAATGGTCGGAGTGGGCCATTGAACAATTAAAGCTGTTAAATGCAACGCACATATGGGCACCTGATTGGTTCACTCAAATAGAAATTATCTACCATAGATTAAAACTTGCTGAATATAAAGTGAGAGGTCCTTTGACTCTCACACATGGCGACCCTCATCTTGAAAATGTTTTCAGGTATCATGGTGAAATATGGTTTATTGACTGGGAGTGGACGGCATTTGCTTCACCGCTCAGGGATGTCACGATACTTTTGCAGGATGTATATGACGAGAAGTTGGTGCAGGATGTATATAGAGCTTATAAGGTTTTGCTGGATAAGAAAAACGTATCAATAAGTAATGATGCATACAGACATGATTTTCACCATTTATATTTGGATCACACGGTGATGATGCTGGCATGGGAAATCGAGAAATACTTTCAAGGATATACTGCCGAAGGCAGGATCAAGGAAATTGTAGAATTTAAGATAAACCAAATAAACAAAGTGGTCAGAGGAGAAGCGGACCTTTTTGAAAAGCAGTAAAATACGATAGCGCGCTTAGGGTAAAATGGATGGCTGTCTTAATTTCATGCCTTACGTTAAGTTCGAAAAACAGCTGCACAGCGCGGTTTGCTGTTTTGTCATACAAAGCTGGGAGATCAAAGCAGAAGAGAGCCTGGCAGGAGAATCTATCATACTACTTCTGGGGAGTTATCAAATGACTACAGGAATCTATGAGTGTGTAAGTGAAGAAGCATTATACAAGTACGCAGAACTCGCTGTAAAAGTTGGTGTGAATCTACAAAAACAGCAGATGTTGATTATTCATAGTGATATCCAAAATGCTCCGTTTGCACGTCTCATTCAAACGGCAGCCTATAAGGCAGGTGCATCAAACGTACATATAGATTGGACTGATGTACAGTCTGCCAAAGAATTTTTCTTACATGCACCAGATCGCATCATCGGGTACTATCCGGATTGGCAGGCCGCCCGTTTTAAGGAATGGGAAGAGGCAGACGCCGCTTATATCCATATTATTACTGAGAATACGGAGATGTTTAAGGAGGTTTCTGCTGAAAGGGTGGCCCGTTTTCAAAAAGCTTCTCGTACCAAATTGAGGGATTATCACAATAAGGTTAGATCCCACGAGATACGCTGGTGTCTTCTGGCTGTACCGAGTGTTGACTGGGCATTGAAGGTATTCCCGAACCTACGTAAAGAAGAAGCTGTAAAATCCTTGTGGACGTCGATTTTAAAAGGGGCCCGGGCAGACGGGGATTTCCCTGTAAAGGATTGGAAAACGCACCATGCAGCCTTCGAGTCCCGGAAGAATTTCCTGAATGAGAGCCAATTTGAATCCCTGCATTTTAAGAATAGCTGGGGAACTGATTTACACGTTGGTCTACCTGAAAACCATCTCTATATCGGCGGGGGAGTCTCAGATAAAGAAGATATCCCATTCTTTCCGAACATTCCTACCGAAGAAGTATTTACTGCTCCCCATAGAAATAAAGTGAATGGCAGACTGGCAGGTAGTAGACCCCTTGTTTATGAGGGACGTGTTATTGATGGGTTTTATCTGATTTTTAAAAACGGTCGGATTACGGACTATTATGCGGCAGAGGGGCAGGAAGTGCTGGAGCATCTTATTGCTGCAGACGAGGGATCCCATTACCTCGGGGAAATCGCTCTCGTCTCTCATACATCCCCACTTGCTCAGGAGGATACTCTTTTTTACAACACACTGTTTGATGAGAATACATCCTGTCATATCGGAATTGGGCATGCTTCTCCTTCCAATATTCAGAACGGCATGAATCAATCTGTGAAAGAGTTGAAGACAGCTGGGCTGAATACATCGCTATTGTCCGTTAATGTGACCTTTGGTACTGGAGATATGAAAGTAACTGGCATAAACGAGGACGGAAATGAAATCCTGCTGATGGAAGAGGGGGAATTTCAATTTTAAATTGCCGGCAGCTGAAAAGCGTCATCCATGGAGGATGACGCTTTTTTAATCTTTCCCTTAATGAGGAAGAAGAGTGATACGAATCTCATCCGTATCGGATGTTTTACGGTTATTTCCGAGAACAAGTTTCGTTTGAAGAACATAGGCGATATCGGGAGAGCTCTGTTCCATGTCTTCAGGCAGGACGAAATGGAACGGGTACTGAGTTTCTTCGTTGGAATCAAGTTCTCTATTCATTAAGATGGTTGTAATGGGCTGGATGAAAGCCGGTTTTCTTCCTGCTTCCCTTTTAAATAAGTCACATTCCAGACGTTGAATGGTTTGATGGGTGAGTCCCCCTTTAACGTGAAAAGAGCCCTGGACTGAATCGCCGGGTTTGAATTGGTTTCCTGATAAGACTAGATCCACTTGAGGAAATCCGGTTTTGATCCAGCTGAAAAGTTTGGCAAGCATAGGCTGATTTCTCCTTCATAATCAGAATAAATGACTCCACCCGGGAATGAGGGTGAATGAATATTTTGTTCGCTTTTTCAAACGGGGTAGTGAAGAGCTGGTTATCGTTCTTTCAGCTGTCTACACTTGTATAATATTCCAACCTCATGGAGTCGTCAATCTTTTATTCTATTCTTCTTTGATTCCATATGGCAGGGTTATAGTTGTTGGAAAATTATGATAAAGTAGAGGGTAGGAAGGTTCTTGAATGCAAGTGAATCATTTATTTTCCTATCTGTTTTCAAATAAAAAAACAGGAGTGTACACAACGTTCCTGCGGATAGATTATAACAAAACAGCTTCTAAGCTTACACAGTCGGGGCTGGATTACAAAACAGCAGTCATCCATCATAAGGCTGTCGTGTGGGAAGTGCCCGGTTCGCAAGGGTTAACCAGTGAATATCGCTTTTATGTACGTAAAAACGGTTATAACATGACAGACAGCATGATTTTATTTCGGACATAAAGGATTAAGTTAGATGAATAGGCTCAGGATGGCGGATGGGGGAACGATATGGAGTTTAAGGAATTGACTACAGAACGGCTGCGTCTTGTGGAAATGACTGATGGATATATTGATGACTATTTTCACATCTTGTCCAGAGACGAAGTGACAAAGTATATTGGGATGCCTTCCCTCACCCACCGGGATCAAGCTGACGGAATGATTCAAACCTTTAAAGAACAGTTTAAGTCTGAAAAGGCTATCCGATGGGGTATTTTGCTCAGCGAAGAAGAAAAGTTTATCGGTACGGTGGGGCTGAGTCATTTAAGCCTCTGGGGCAGAAAAGCTGAAATAGGATATGAACTGCACCCCGGCTATTGGAAAAGGGGATTGATTACGGAAGCAGTTGCACATGTTCTCACTTATGCGTTCGAAGAATTAGGGCTGTTCAGGGTGGGAGCGGTTACCTTCCCGGCGAATACTCCTTCATCAAGAGTGCTTGAGAAAACAGGGTTTCTTAGAGAGGGCCTGCTGCGGGGCTACCTGTTTCAAAATGGAGAAAATCATCATGCCTATATGTATTCCATACTGCGTACCGAATTCAGTAAACGTCAAAGTAGGGATGTGTAACCAATGAACATAGGGAAACTTTTATTATGGATAGCCGGTATTGCACTTATTTTTGGTGGAGGGTATGCGGCTGCTGTGTATGTTGGTGACACGCCTTCCTATACGCTGACTGCCGTGAAAGCAGGAGAAAATAAAGAAACGTCTGCCACACTTCATAATGGAGAGCATCAGGCTGAACTGGATACGATGCTCAATATTTTGCTGCATCAAAAGCCGATGGAAGGGGCATCTGTGGACATGGAAAATCCAGATGTAACCTTGAAGTTGATCAGTCCGGAGCGTTCCATCGGCATTCTGGATGCAAGGGTTTGGTTTGAAGAAGACAGGGCTGTGCTTGGGATCCGTAGTGGACAGACGTGGAATAGTATCCGGTTTTCGGAGTTGTCACAAAACGAGGCATCCTACATCCGGTCCATCGTCGGCGAAGAATAATTCAGCGTTTTTGGTAAGTGCTTTATTTAAAGTGAATGGAATGATAGAGAGGGAGGGCGCCCTCTCTTTTTTTCTCTAGTAATATCCGGGGAGATATCCAGCTCAACATGGATTTAAAACTGGCCGTTATACCATTGGAAATAGTCCAATTGAATAGACAGAACGATCAATGCCCCCAGCACCGTAAACATGAGTAGAGGAAACCCCCAGTCCTTTGTGCTGATTTTCATAGGTCTGTAAAACGTACGTGACCGTTCCCCCGTAAATCCTTTGGACTCCATCGCAGCAGCTGTTCGCTCTGCTTTTCTTACAGCGCCTGCCAAAAGAGGGATGGAATAGCGTTTCAGCTGTTTGAATCTTCCTTTTACTGATTTGGATTCTGTGACTCCACGTATCCGGTGGGCCGCCCGGATCTGATCGAATTCTTCTTTCATCATTGGAAGGAAACGGTATCCTGCCATCAGTCCATAAGCAAGCTTCGGAGGCAGTTTCAGCTGTTGAATGAGGCTTAATATGAAATGAACCATGTTTGTCGTAAATACAAACAAAAGAGATAAGGCGGCAAAGGCCATTACACGAAAGGAAAGCGCCAGAGCCATCAACAAGTCTTCTTTTGGGAACAGAAAACCAGCAAGGCGGATAGTCTCGCCGGGCCTGGCTGGTTCATCGGCAAAGGCAATGGTCGTCCACAGCATCCCGAAGGCGAACAGGGTGAACGCTGAGAGGTATAGGAGATATACTCGTTTCCGAAACCTGCCGAAAATCAATGTCAAAGCGATTGTGAATCCTGTGAAGACAAAAGGCGTTACAGGATCGAATAAAAAGGCAAGGACAAAGACGAGTCCGATTATCGTGCAGGCTTTCATGGCAGGATTAAGAGTATGAAGGGACATGAAGGCAGCTCCTTTCTATTAATAATCGATCCAGTTGAACAGGAAGGGGAGGTTCAATATGCCAATCCGAAAGTCGGTTATGTTTCCACAGATGCTCTGGGAGACCATCGTAAGCGATCCTTCCTTGTTCCAACACGATCACCCTTGTCGCATAGTGGTGAACAAGCTCCATATCATGTGTGATCATAAATAAGGTGGTCCCTTGTTGAAAGCGCTTTTCAAGCAGAGCCATCAGCTGTTGGGTGGAGACTGCATCCTGGCCGAAAGTCGGTTCATCCAGCAAGAGAAGTGATTGATTTTCCACTATCATCGTGGCCACGCTTAAGCGGCGTTTCTGCCCCTGACTTAACTGATAAGGATGATGCTTGTCTAATCCATCCAATCGGCAAAGGGAGAGCAGATGTTCAACCTGCCGGCATATTTCCAATTCGGGTGTTCCCCGCTGTCTTAAACTGAACGCAATTTCCTCGAACACTTCATCGGTTACAAATTGGTGCTCCGGATTTTGAAAAACGTACCCCACCTGTGACCGTAAGTCGTCCGCTTTCCATTTCTTCATGGATGTCCCTTTCCATGTAACCGTGCCTCTGTCGGGCTTTGTGATGCCGGCCATTATTTTGGATAGGCTGGATTTGCCACTTCCATTCGCCCCTACCACAGCAATCCATTCTTCTTCATAAAGGGACAACGTAAGATCCTGTAAAATAGCTTTCCACTGAACATCGGATAATTCCAGGAGCGGCTTCCCACGTCGGTTCGGGTGACGGACACCTGAAGGAACTTCAATGTCCCGCTGCGTCAGTTCTTCCAGGGTAAATGGATAGGGAGGAGGGCTGCCTTCGTCTATGCTGTACTGCACAGCATAGGGAAGCCGGATACCTTGATTGTGGATGGCGCGGGCCTGGTTATTGAGGACTTCTTTTAACGGTCCCTGAGTAAGAATCCCTCCATCGGAATGGAGTACAACGACATGCTTGAGAAGCTCCAGCCATCCTTCTAATCTGTGTTCGATTACAATCAAGGTAAGACTCCTTGTTTTTTTTATGGAAGTCAGAGTTGTAATGAAATCCAAATCCTCCGGGTAAAGCCCGTTTATACATTGGACAAGTGAGCTTTTTCCTGAACCGCTCGGGCCAAGGATGAGGGTGTCCTGTTCGTTTTGGATGGAGAGGGTAATATCCGTCAATACGGTTTTTTCATTTTCTTCATACGTAAGCGTCAGGTTTTCCAGTTGTACAGCCGTCTTCATCAGGAAGCCCTCTTCTTTCTCAGTTCCCGCCCGAGAGCAAAACTGGAAAGGACGCCGGTACGTGCAAGTCCGTCAGCGATGGCTTTACCAAATACTCCGGAAATCACAGCGCCGCTGACCATACGGACAATCAGCATGGCAGCAACGTATCCACCACTTAACGCAGCGTATCCGGATTGGAAATACCCCCATGCGAAACTGAAAACGGCAGCCATCACGCCGGCGAGCATGAGTACAGAAAGATGATAAGACCGGTAACGCGTCAGAGCAAACGCACTTTCAGCTCCGAGTCCCTGAACCATTCCCGTTAAGATTAAAATAGGTCCGGAAGCATTTCCAAGCAGAACTTCAATTGTCGCTGCGATGGTTTCAGAGAGAAAAGCTGCGCCCGGGCGGCGTAGAATATAGGCGGCAATGATGGATACGATGAACCAGATACCAAAGATAAAATCATATCCGATTGGACCAAAGAGACCTGAGAGAAGTTTTCCAACAGGCAGGAAAGCGAGGTAGACAACAGCGAAAACGACAGACAAAACAGATAGAACAACGATTTCTTTGAGTTTCCAGTTTTTCATAAGATGCTCTCCTTTGAGGAAGGGCTGTTGACCGACACCGATACAGTCATGACAGTGTGAGACGACCCTGAAGCTTCTGTCTCACGGAAAACATTTTCCAACCCTTCGAAAACCGTATGGGTATCTCCGTCAAGCCTTGTAGAATAGTGGGCGGGCGTCACTTGGATGCCCTTCGATTTCATCGCTTCAATCTGCTTGTATATTGTATCCATATAGCTGCCCCCTCCCATTGGATACAGGGAAAACTTAGCTGCCAATGGCTGGGTGATCGAGCGGGAGGCGTCTTCATTCCTCCGGTGCAGGGATTCAGCCATATACGTATCTCCAGCCGAATCTCCCGGGCACCCAATTGAATAAGTCGCATGAAAAGCCGCATGAACATTTGTTTTGGATACATGAAGAAGGATGGCCTTCGTCACATCAAAAATATGTTCCACTCGTCCCCGTACCGTCGTTGTGACATCATCGGTATCGAGCCATACTTTAGATGTATCCACTTTCTTTAAGCTTTCCAGAATTATACCCGCAAACTCATCACTCATCGGATGTATAGAAAACGAACATCCGGCAATTTTTGATGTACCACAAACTTGATCCATCCATCATTCCTCCTTTTTTTAAACACAAAAAAACTGCATCCCATGGGAATGCAGTCCGTTGATCGATGAATAAAACCTGTAAAGGCCTGATTGATAGAACGGCTGCACTTCCCCACGCTAGTATTATCTAGTTCGGGTGCCAAGGGTCGGATCATCCTCTCAGCCGCTCGCAGCAGCTCCCCTAGTGCCTCATATGTATACAGTTTTTTGTATTGATTCTATCGTAGCGGATGTTGGAATATTTGTAAATGTTTATTCTCTTTTTTATGAATACGAACGATAGAGTTCATTTTCAAAATCTTCCAATCGTGGTACGCTGAGGGTAATAGAATCCGTCATTTATTGAGTGGAATAAAAGAGTCGGGCAATCAGAAGACAAGGGATACCATCAACAGGAAGGGGAGACAGTCATGAACAATCACATGCATCGGACAAACAGGTGGATAAAGCGGTATGCACGTCCATTGGAAGCCGCCAGATGGGAAGCTCTTTTTGGAAGAGGTCCTAAAGAAAAAGTCCTCGATTATTTGAGTGCGTTCCAAAATGAAGATGGAGGTTTTGGTCACGGAATTGAGCCGGATTTTCAACTTCCAGCTTCTTCTCCAATGGCCACATGGGCAGCTTCCCAAGTGCTGACTGAATTGAATGTATCTTCCAAAGAGCCGATGCTTCAACAGATGGTTTCCTACCTGCTTCGCTCGTATGATCGTCAATCAGGGATGTGGCCCTCGGTTGTTCCTGAGGTCAACCATTTTCCTCATGCACCCTGGTGGTCGTGGAGGGAAGGGGTGCAGTCCAACTGGATGTTTAACCCGGCGGCGGAATTGGCCGGTTTTCTCATCGACTGCTCCCAACGGGATACGGAAGCCTGGGAAACGGGTGTGGCTGGTGCTGTTAAAGCTGTCGAACATTTGATGAGTGTCAGTCAGATGGATTTCCACGAATGGCAGTGCTTTCAAAATCTACTGATCTCCTTGGACAAGCATAAAGGACATGTTCATAATCTAATGCCTTATGGACTTGATCAGGTGCAGTCCCACCTTCTTGCTTTAGGCGAGAACTGCTTTAGTCAGGATCCTTCGGAATGGGGAAGTGGGTACGGTGCTCTTCCGACTGACATAATATCGTCCCCACAGCATCCGTTATATGCTAAATATAAACCTTTAGTATTGGAAAACATCCGTTATTATTTGAAGACGCTGAAGGAAGAAGGCATCTGGGATATCACCTGGGACTGGGGAGACGGAACAAAAGCTTTTGCTGTAGCCGAACAACAATGGAAAGGAATTATGGCAGTTCGGCGTTGGAAAATTATCCATGCTTTTCAAGAGGAATGGTAAAAGGAAATAGAGGCCATAGCGCCTCTGTCGTACGTGGAGGTTGGAAAAAGGGGCATTTTTTATCTATTCCCAGCCCCTTCCTTCTTTATGGAACCCTGTTTCCCGTTATCTCCCGATAGAGGAAATCGGTTCTTTATACAGTGGGGATAACCAGCACAGAGGGAGGAGCAAAGATAAGCGGACTCATACCTGTTTGTTTCACTTAGCATCAGGCGCTGGTTTTATGGTTATCCGTGTCCTGATTCATGAGGGGGACGTCCTGGTGACCGGGAGTATCGGTGCTGCTTTTGTTAATGGTTGAATCAGACGATGTTTCACAAGCGTCTACTCAGTGGATGACCTGAAGGAGATCACCCTTGGTTAAAAGACCACTTGCTGTGAAGGCTCCTTTTTCAGAAATATAAAGGAATAAAGAAAACCGGGATACATGTGTTATGTATCCCGGTTATTTTTATGGCTTAAACAATCTTAATTTTAAGTTGTCTTCATTCTGAGAGCAGTCCAGATAAGGAAGTTTTTCATAAGGATAGTACCGCACAGTTGTCGGGTTCATATCAAGCAGGCCGAATAGTTCCTTCATGTCCGTAATCCGGTTCAATTGAATGAGCGTATCTTTCCCTGCGAACGATTGGAATCTTGCAGACGTAAATCCTTCTTCCTTGATAAAGTTAAGAATGTCCATTAGTTAGTCTCCTTATGGCCGTAAGCTGGTTGGACATGTGCTCATTATATTTTCATAGACTTAACCGGCTTCGATACCTACCGGCTGTTATTCTACAATAACAAATATCTTGGAAAATAGCCAACTTTTCCCGTCTACTTATTGTTTTTGTAATATAAAAAAGAAAAAAGCCACGTATCCAAAGACACGTGACTGTTCTTAGTAATATGGAGAAATCATTAAATAGACAACGACGCCTGTGAAACTGACATAAAGCCAGATTGGCATCGTCCAGCGGGCGATTCTCCTATGTTTATCCACTTTCATTGCCAGACCTCTGAACAGTGTTAACAGGGCCAGGGGTACAATAAGTGCGGCCAGCACAATATGGGTGATCAGAATAAAGTAATAAATACTCGCCACCAGACCCTCGCCGCCGAAGGACGTTGATTCAGACATGGAATGGTACGTGAGATATGAAACTAAAAACAAGGCTGTAGTTGTAAAGGCAGCAAAAATGAACCGTTTATGCCACGTAATGTTCTTTCGGATAATCATAAATAAAGCCGCCAAAAGAAACACGAATGTGAAGGAATTGAATACGGCATTGAGTAACGGGAGCAGCGTAATATCAAAGCTGGTCTCGCTTCCAATCTCCGGAAGGAACAACAAGGCCACCACAATTAGATTGATAGCAATGGATAGTCCCACCACCCATGGTACATAATTAAAATCTTTTTTTATTTCCAAAGTAATACCCCATCTCTTAATAGACTGCAGGAATAGTATATAAAAAATCCGCTTGAAAATCATCTCATGATGTCGAACGTTAACGAAACTGTCACTTCATGATGGCTCACAAGCGTGACAAAAGACGGAATAATGGGCTGACCTTATCCAGAAAGAATCCATAGGATACGTACAAGGAGGGAAGTTTATGCGCCGTAAATACTTGTTTTTGAAATTTCTAGGATTTGGCGGGGAGCTGCTCATATCCGGAATATGGGCTGCCCTTTACACGTATCTGCAGGATACCGGGAGGGGATTTGATCCCAATCCTGTATTCTGGCAGGCCTTTATCACGATCCACCTGAGCACGTTGATGGTTCTGCCATTATTCCTACAGGGCAGAACTTTAGGCATGCTGCTGACAAATATGTCTGTCGTATCGACGCATGGAGGAAGCCCCCATGTATTTCAATCCATGGTAAGAGCTGTTCTTGGATTCGGCCCGGTGCTGTTGACCAACGGGTGGTGGCTGTTGGTCTCTGCCGCAACATCCGTATTGGATAAAAAAGGACGGAGCTGGGGGGAACTCATATCCTTTACAACGATGAAGCCAAGAGAAACAAAAGAGAAGTAATGTTCCTGTTTTAAAACGAAAAACCGGTTCCTGTAAAGCAACCGGTTCTATTTATTAGTTTAAATCTTGAATAAGTTTTTGCAGGGTCTGCTGCTGGATTTCTATAGACTTCTGCGTGTATTCAGCCATTCGTTCATAGATTGATAAAATAAGCTGACCATATTGATTGCCGGGTACAGCCCATTTTCCATTCAGCGCGGTCCATGTGCGCGCGCTTCCCCGTGCAACAAGATCGAATCGTGGGTCTACAAGCTTCACCCCTTCGGGAATCGGGTCGCTGGAAGCATAGGCATATAAGTGTTGAATCTGAGCGTGAACACCTTCTTCGGGTGTCGAAAAGGATGCCCCGGCAGCTCCACCGCCTACAGCTCCAATTCCTGCAAAATTATTTTGATCTCTTTGTACATCGCCCGTGAAACGGAAATAGTTCGTTTCATGAACGGCCTGGGCGAATGCAATATCCGCTCGTATGCCGTAAAGGTTTCCGTATACCCTATAGTACCTACCAAGCTGTGGAGCATCTGGATAGACCGAACGGACAAATTGGTCAAGCTGACAACCGATAATCACGCTCTGCCCAAGAATTGTCCATTTGTCCTCCGGTGTTTCAGGGGCTGGTGAATCTGGTAAGGGTGGCAGATCAGAACCCGACCAGATGAAGGCGTCGATGATACCGAACGACTTCAATTTTTGCACAAGAGCTTTCGCATGATCCATTTCTTGAAAAGCGCCGGCTTGAACACGGTAATAGGTGAGGCCGTCAATATCTAAAGTCGTGATAAATGATGGAAATCCGGCAGCGGTAAGCAGGTTCACCCGTTCCTCGGCATTTTTCCTTTCTCTGAACGATCCGGCAATGACCCGGTACAGATCATCTTCACGCACAGGGGATTCGGATTTGTCGGTTCCGGCAAGGATATACGCGTCTGCAATCCCTATCCGCTTTAATTGTTCTACCTGTGATTTGGCATTTGTTTCCTTAGAGAAGGCTCCTGTTTGAACACGGTAATAGACACTGCCTGAGACGGAGGCAGGCACGATAAAAGCAGCGACACCGTTTTGAGATAGGAATTCGGTTCTTTGTTCTGCGTTTTCTCTGCTTTGGAAAGATCCAGCCATCACTTTGTATAACGTGGAGCTCACTGGCGATGCGGCGCTGGAAAGCTTCGGCAGCTGTAGAGCTTTGGCTGTTCCTTCCGCGATAGCTCTGGATATGTCGTTGATGAATGTGGAGTTTCTCAGCAGGGCCAGGTCGTCGGGGTGATCGACAAATAATAGTTCGAGTAAAAGGGAACTCATATGTGTTTCGCGGGTGACGAACAAGTTGGCTTGTTTCATGCCGCGGTTGTTCACTCTGTATTTTGAAGCCGTTTGATAAATCGTGTTATGGATGATGGACTGGTAAGCTTGAGTATTCGGAGCAAGAGCCCCGTTATAGATATAACTTTCAAAGCCGCTTCCACCGGCGGCATTATTGTGGATCGATAGGAAGAAGTCAGCGTCGATAGCATTAGCGGCTGCTGTCCGCCTGCTCAAGGAAACCGTTATATCGGATGTTCTCGTCATCACAATTTCAGCTTCATAATGCTCCGTAAGATAACGCTGGACGTTGAGGGCAATGGATAGGTTAAAGGTCTTTTCCTGATACCCTCGGTAAACGGCACCTGGATCTGTACCTCCGTGCCCCGGGTCAATGACAATGGTTTTCATATCAATCTTTCTCCTCTCAAGAATCTCTTTTAGTATATGAGTTTTCTTAGATACTTGTATGGATGAAGCGGCAAAATCACCTTGTCAAACACATGCTTTAGCTGAATACGGCTTGTATTGTATAATAATAGAATGACGTGAAAAGGAGGAGACTCATGGATCCACTGGATATTGTAGGGAACTTACATAGAATAAAGCCTGTCTTTCAACCGATTGTCAGTGCAATTAATCACGATGTGATCGGATATGAGGTGCTGGCCCGTTATAAAGAGAATCAAACGTGGGAGAGTCTTGGTCCCTTTTTCCATGATACGGACGTGCCGGAGGAATTCAAAGTGGAGGTCGATCAAGTCGTCCTCACTCAAGCGGTCCAAACGATGATGGATAACAGGAAAGAAGGTCTGCTGTTTATTAACCGCAATGCTAAGCAGCTGATGGTGAACAATGGGGATGATCTCCTGCAGTCGCTCCTTCAATTCAAGGACCAGGGGTTTGACCTGAGTCGTATTGTCATTGAAGTGACTGAACATGATTTTGATGAAGACTTTGAAACCCTGAACCACCTTCTGCTGTATTTTAAAACGTACGGTATTCAGATTGCCGTGGATCATGTTGGAGCAAAGAGCTCGAATATCGACCGGATCAGGCTTTTGGAACCCCATATTTTAAAAATTGATACAGGGATCATTCGCAGACAGGATGGGGATGCTTTTCAGGATATCATGTACTCGTTATCTATGCTCGCCCATCGGATCGGGGCGGCTCTTTTATTTGAGAATATCGAGGATGATTTTCAATTGTATTTTGCCTGGAAGCACGGCAGCAGGTTCTATCAGGGATATTACCTTGCCCTTCCATCCTTCGACCCTGTCGGTAAAGGGGCGCTGTCGGTGGATATCAAAGAACGGATGAGCGGCTTTGTACAGCGGGAAAAACGCCTGTTGGAAAATCGCCAGCAGTATGTGAAACATTGGGAAGCAAAGGTGAGGCAGCTCCTGGCCAGGTGGGAAGGACCAAAGAAATCAGATGCGTTTATTGATGGTGTGACGGAGAAGTTTCACAATGAAAGCTTCCGTATGTTCATTTGCCATATGGATGGTCAGCAGGTATCCTCCAACTTCCGTAAAAAAGAAGACGAGTGGTTTGTGGAAACGGATAAAAAAGGATCCAACTGGGCTTTCCGTCCATATTTTCTGGAAAATGTGATGAAAATGAGGGAGTCGCACGCTGGTCTACTTTCGGACCTTTACTCTGATATAGAAACGAAAGAAATGGTCCGCACATTCAGTTTTCCATTAACCGACCAGCATTTTCTTTTCATTGATTTGAGATACGCCTATTTGTATGATCATGAATGTCTGCTTGCCTGAAGAGCGGCACATTCAACTTCTCGCAGGAAGGCCTGGGGGACCATCGATGACATGGGCCCTCAGGCTTGTTTTGTTTACAGAAAGAGAATGTGATGAAAGGGTCTATGATGGCGGCTATGGAATAAAGTAAGGCAAGGAGGGACAGCTGATGAAAGTGAGAGCACTGGAAGATGTTGTTGGATCCAACAGGGAAGTGGATGGAGGGAACTGGATCAGCCGGCGTTTACTTGTTGCTGAAGACCATATGGGTTATTCTGTCCACGATACTTTGATCAGGGCGGGGACGGAAACGAAAATGTGGTATAAGCATCACCTCGAATCGGTCTACTGCATAGAAGGGGAAGGTGAGGTCGTGACAGCTTCTGATCAAAGGATCTGGCCCATTCGCAAAAACACCTTATACGCATTGGATCAGCATGATGAACACGTGCTGCGTGCCTTCACAGATATGCGGATGGTCTGTGTGTTTAATCCACCTCTACAAGGGCAGGAAAAACACGACGCAGATGGTACGTATCCCGTAGATTCGAAACAAGGAAACCCACCTTTGATGTAAGGGGTTTTTCCCTCTCTGTATTTTTTTGGTAAAATAACAAAAAAGGCAGGAAGGGAGCATGTTATGGAAAAAGCGTTGGATGAAGAAAGTCTGAATCAAATTTCCATTCGAATGAAAAGCCGGAAATCCATGTGGTACAACTTTCTGATTATGGCTTTTCTGGTAGGGGTCTCTCAGCTTTTTTTTGAATCGGTGACTGGAATCATTTATCTTGCGGCCATGCTCTTTTTCGGGCTGTTTTTATATGAAACCTTAATGGCTCGTAAAACGAATGAACAATTATGGCAGATTTGGGAAGAGCGTTGGCTGGAACGGCCGTTTTTATATAGTCTGCGCTCATCATTTTCCCAATCGGCTCAAGTGTGGCTTCCGGCTATTATCACTACGGACTTTTCCTGGGTTATGGCAGCTGTTCTTTCCGTGTTTAGTCTGGGGGTCGGTTTTTATTCCGGGTTTCAAAGGTGGAGGGCCAAAAATTATTATTACCGGATCGCTGCGGGCAAGGGGCAGCCGTCGGTTTCATAGATGTATGAAAACGAGGAAGAATGGGAAGGGCCTTCTTCCTCGTTTTTATTTTTAATCAGATGAATGTGAATCTTTTTTCAAAGAGGTTAACAGTTTGGTATTCTATTATTGAGAAAGGGGAGAGGAAATCTTGGATCCTATACATATCGACGTTCCCTATGTTCTGCATACCAAACGCCTTTGTCTACGGAGGCCGGAGGCTGGAGACGGCCCGGCGATTAATGAAGCTGTCCACCGGTCGGAACAGGAATTGAAGCCGTGGCTACCTTTTGTTCAGGAGATGCCTTCGGTTGAAGATACAGAAAGCAATGTCAGGCAGGCCCATGCAGATTTTATGGAAAGAAAAAAACTCCGGTATCTTGTTTTTCGCAAGGAAAATGGAGAGTTTGTTGGGTCGACTGGACTTCATAATATTGACTGGGATATTCCGAAGTTCGAAATCGGGTACTGGATCGACACCAAATGGAGCGGACATGGGTATATGCAGGAAGCCGTCCGTGAAATAACGCGGCTTGCTCTTTATGATCTCGGTGGAGCGCGTGTAGAAATCAGATGTGAAAGGGAAAATGAAAAAAGCAGGCAGGTTCCAGAAAAACTTGGCTACCATTTTGAAGGAATGTTACGTAATGATGACTGGTCCGTGGATGGGAAACATCTGACAGATACATGTGTCTACGCAAAAATAAAGGAACGGAGGCAGAAACATGTATGATGTGACCATTGTCGGTGCTGGTGTAGCGGGAACATTTATGGCCTACACCCTTGTCCAGAAACACCCCGGTCTTCAAGTGAAAGTCGTAGACGTAGGAAAACCGTTGAAAGAGAGAGCCTGTGCACAGGGGCATGGACAACCTTGCACGTGCTCTGGAGCCTGCGATCAGTACATAGGCTTTGGCGGTCTTGGGAAGTCAGAAGGGAAATTCAATTTTACCAATGCCTTTGGAGGAGAGCTTCCACGAAAAATCGGCGAGCAGGAAACCGACCGCCTTATGAAAGAAGTAGACCGCATTCTAACCGGTTATGGAGGAGACCGAGTGGACACGTATTCAACGGATAACGAGCATGTGAAAAGAAGGGCTGCATGTGGTGACTTGACCGTTTTAACGACGGAGGTACGCCATCTTGGTACTTCCCTGGCGAAGGAGGTATTTCAAAACCTTTATAAACATTTGGTAAATAAGCTGTCCTTTTCTTTTAACAGCCGTGTCAAGTCCATTACACGGCTGGGTCAAGGTTTCCGCCTCGTTACAGATTGTCAGCAGTTTTTAAGTCGGAAAGTTGTGCTTGCGACAGGAAACAGTGGTCGTGAGTGGTTCGCGCGGATAACGGAACCGCTTGGTATCGAACCGAGGGATACGCGACTGGACCTGGGTATACGGGTGGAAATGCGGGGCGGCCAGCTGGATGCTCTCCTAAGGGAAACATTTGAAACGAAACTTTTGAAAAAAACGACACGTTTTACGGCTTACACATACTGTATGAATCCCAATGGCAGGATTATTCAGAAGCATCAGCATGGGCTTGTCATGCCTGATGGCCAGAATTTACGTGAACAGGGTATGCCGGGAGACAATTTGAATTTCACTCTGTTTGTCCCGCGTTACTTTCCGAGTCAAAAGCAGGCGGTGGAAGAAGCTTCACGTGTAATCGGTGGAATCAATCGTTCGAGGGGAAGAATTGTTGTCCAGCGCCTCGAAGATTTGAAAAGGGGAAAGGGGACGACTTCTCTTCATACAAACCCCGTGATCCCTTCCCTTTCCGCTGAAGAAGGGTCGCTGATAGAGGAAGTGCCACATATTTATATAGAGGCTCTCATCGAGTTCCTGACCTCTCTTGAAGCAGCGATAGGTGAACCGGTGGATCCAGACACACTGCTTTATGGTCTTGATGCTAAATTTTACGAACCAGTTATTCCAACCAACAGGAATTTCGAAACAGACGTCCCGGGACTGTTTCTGGTTGGAGACTGCTCATCCGTCACTCATTCCTTGTCCCAGGCAGCGGCTAGTGGGATTTATGTAGGAGAGGTAATAGGAGGATAACGGAAGCGGCCGTTTTTCTCAGGCTGTAGAAAGAACGTGTCTTCTCGGGGAGCTTCCCTTTTATGTGGGAATTCACGTTCCGCTTACTGGTGGATGCCTGATGCGGGAACGGCCTCAACTGACTTGGGCAGGAATCACAAACCGTTGTATTGAGCAGTTTCACTTGGAAATCTTCATCCATACTAGGGAATAAGAAAATTGAAAATGGTTAACCGCATCAGCGGTTAACCATTTTCAATCTTGGTCATCGCTTCCTCGACTTGAGCGGCATCCATGACGTTCATTAATCGGATGGATTCCCCGGGTTTTAAGGCATGTTCCGCTGTTATGGAGATGGCTTCTGCTTTGTTGGTCAAGTTGAAGTCATCGAGGGTTACCGGCAGGTCCATTTCCTGATAATAAGGAGTGAGTGCTTCAATTTCGTCAAAGCGGCCTTCCAGAGCAAGCTGGACGAGAATACCATAAGCCACTTTTTCACCGTGAAGAAAATGGTGGGTTTCAGGTACTTTGGTTAAGCCGTTATGGATCGAATGGGCTCCGGCGATTCTTCCATAACTATCCCCGTACCCACCTACCATACCTCCAGCCATGATAATGGTTTCCGCGACTCTCATAAAGGCAGGTATGACAGCTTGCTGACGAACGGCTTCCACAGCTTCTCTGCCATCTTGTATGAGAACATCCCTGCATAATCTGGCCGCGTGCAGCGCAATGTCTACCGAGATCGGCTTGGAGGCGAGAGACCTCGTAAGAACATCCGCTTCATACCATTTGGCGAGCGTATCGCCGATGCCGGCCCTGAGATAAGGTTCCGGGGCACGAACGAGCAGATCAGGCTCTACAAGCAGCATCCATGTACTACGTGGATAAATAATGTACTCCTCAAAATTTCCTTCATCATCGTAAAACACACTGAGCGGCGTCCAAGGTGCGCAGTTTGAGGCTAGTGTTGGGATGAGCACGGCTGGAATATCCAATTGATCGGCACAGGCTTTTCCGAGATCAAGGACCTTTCCGCCTCCGATGCTGATCAAGACATCACAGCCCCGCAGGGCTTCACTGAGGCGCATGACCTCTTTGTGGGAGCACTCCCCAGCATAGGCTTCCAATTGGACCGGCATCGTCAGCTTTGGAAAATAGGGCTGTGCAGCCTTCCACGACTGCTCACCGTGAATGATTCCTGCTTTTGAAAAGGCCTGGTTTTCCAGCATTTCTGGAAGATCCCTTAGAATTCCAGGCTCAGCTTTATAAATCGCAGGTGCTCCTTGTACAGTTACGTTTTTCATGGTTGATCACCTCTGGAAATGATATAGCCATCATTATCCAGATGACAGAATAATATGTCAATAACAAAACCGGGAGCAGGCCTCCCGGTTTTGTGAGTTAACGGTTTCGGAATTCATGAAGAATGTTCAGACCTGTGGTTACGGCCTGACTCATGGCAGAGCCCCCGCCATAAGCAGCTGATACACCCATCGTTTCAAGAATTTCCCTGTCCGAACAATCTGCTTCCACGCACTGATCCATATGGTAGGCCATACTGGCTTCATCTCCATCTTTCACACTGATAGCAAGAGCCATTAAGTGCTTGGTGCCCTTGCTCAGTTCTCCGTCTTCAAAGAACGAGCCGGTAAAGTGATTGTATTCTTTTGTGGCCTCCGGCAGGTGTTCGGTCAGGGTTTCAATGCCATTTCTATACTCTTTGAGCAGGTCTTCTCCTTGCTTGTTCATTCTTTCACTCTCCCTTTTCTTTGTTATTCCTTTTATTCCTTACTCCTCCAGACCTTTAAACAGCGTAATAGGCTTCCCGGCATATCCGTCTTTATTGATGAAATGTTGAGAAAATTGTTTACAAATGCAGAATGATGCGTTAAAGTTGTAAATCATAAACGAATAGCAACAACTAATTCTTATCAAGAGTGACTGAGGGAAAGGCCCGTAGACGTCACAGCAACCTTCCATGTGGAGTGGTGCTAAATCCGCCGGAATGATGATTTCCGGGAGATAAGAGTTTGGCTGATAGTTATGCGAAACTCTCTTCTTGATAAGGAAGAGAGTTTTTTTATTAGGTAAAGGAGGATTGTTATGATTTCCATCCAGGAGCTCAGTAAAATTTACACATCCAAGAAAAAACAGGTGATCGGGGTGGACAAGGTTTCTCTTGATATTCAGGAAGGGGAAATCTATGGAATCGTCGGATACAGTGGAGCTGGCAAAAGTACACTGCTCCGATGCATGAACATATTGGAACGCCCGACATCAGGAAAGGTTTATATCGATGACATCGATCTTCTTTCTCTGTCCAAAAAGGACCTTAGAAAAGCACGACAGTCCATCGGCATGATCTTCCAGGGGTTCCACCTTGCTATGGGGAAGACGGTTTTGGAAAACGTGGCCTTTGCATTGAAGGCGGCCGGTAAACCAAAACAGGAACGCAATGATCGTGCCAGGCGTCTGCTGGAACTTGTAGGTCTTAGCGATAAAGCCGATCAGTACCCCGCTCAATTGAGTGGAGGGCAGAAGCAGCGGGTCAGTATTGCCCGGGCACTGGCCAACGATCCTAAAGTGCTGCTGTGCGATGAAGCAACTTCCGCACTCGATCCGAACACGACACAGTCAATCCTGAAACTATTAAAAAAAATCAACCGGGAACTTGGACTGACCATTGTATTGATTACACACGAAATGGAAGTGGTGAAAGAAATCTGCGACCGTTGTGCGGTCATGGAAGAAGGAAAAGTGGTAGAACAGGGGGCGGCCTATGAAATTTTTGCCTCCCCTCAAAATGCTTTGACAAAGCGGTTTATTCGAACAGTGATCGACTTCCATGTTCCGGAAGAACTGCTGAAAAAAAGCCGCGGCACCATTGTTCAGATGAAGTTTACCGGCGGACAGGCCGGGGATACGGTTGTGTCGGATCTGCTTCAGAACTATAAAATCAAGGGAAACATCCTGCATGGAAATGTGGATTACATACAGGAAAAAGCCCTCGGCACATTTGTCATGGAATTAACCGGTGACCCGCAGGAAGTCGGGAGAGCCGTGGAAAGTCTGAAAACGATACTGGATGAAGTGGAGGTGCTGAATCATGATCGATCAGCTGATCAACCTGTGGCCCGAGCTGAATAAATCATTTATGGAGACATTGATCATGGTGGGAATCGGACTTGGCGTAGCCGTTATCGCCGGTCTGCCTCTTGGACTGCTACTTTTTGTAACCGACCGTGATTTATTTTTGGAAAACAAGTGGATCAAAGGAGCTGTGGGCATTTTTGTAAACCTTGTCCGTTCCATTCCATTCATTATCCTGCTTGTGTTCTTATTCCCATTTACTAATTTTCTATTAGGTACGACAACAGGACCGATTGCCGCCTCCGTTGCTTTATCGGCAGCTGCGATCCCTTTTTATGCAAGAATTGTCGAATCATCCGCCAGGGATATCGATAAAGGGGTCATTGAAGCAGCTATCGCCTGTGGAGCTTCACCGTGGCTGATTATTAAAGATATTATTTTCCCTGAAATCAAGCCTGGGTTGATCAGCGGCTTAACCATAACAGCGATCAGTTTAATTGGTTATTCCGCCATGGCCGGGGCTATCGGCGGGGGAGGGATCGGTGACCTCGCCATCCGGTACGGCTATTACCGTTATGATAATTTCGTCATGTTTACAACGGTTATTGTGTTGATCGTCCTTGTTCAGGTAGTCCAGTACGCAGGGGATTTCCTGGCAAAAACAGTGAAAAAGAGTTAATCCAAGACGAAACGAAGTTCAGGAGGAAATTAAAATGAAAAAAATCGTAACCTTGTTTGCAGCCTTAACAATCATTACTTTTTTGTCTGCCTGTGGTGGCGGAGAAGAAAATGCAGATGCAGAAGAGAAGAAAACCATCCGCTTTGGAGCTACATCCGGTCCTTACAGTGATATGGTCACCGAAGCGATTGCCCCGCTGCTGGAGGAAAAAGGATATGAAGTTACCAATAAAGAGTTTACAGATTATGTGCAGCCTAACAAAGCGTTAGCCAATGGTGATCTGGATGCCAACCTGTTCCAGCACAAAATCTATTTAGAGTCCTTTGCCGAAGAACACAACCTGGATCTGTCCGAGGTCATTATTGTTCCTACAGCTCCTATGGGGATTTATTCCAGTGAGTATAAGGATATTGAAAGTGTTGAAACAGGCAGTACGATGGGGATTCCCAATGACCCCACAAACCTGGCGCGTGCTCTGATCATTCTCGAAGATGAAGGTCTTGTTACTTTGAAAGAAGATGTGGACCCTCTTCGAGCGTCCCTGAATGATATTGTAGAAAACCCTAAAGAAATCCAATTCGTTGAAGTAGAAGCCGGCCAGCTGCCACGACTGGTGGATAGTGAAGATCTTTCCATGGTCCCTGGTAACTATGCGCTTGCTGCCGAGATGGACTTGTTGAGTGCTCTCGCCCTCGAGGATATGCCGGATGATTACAGAAACCGGGTAGCCGTGAAGACTGAAGATCTGGATGCCCAGTTTGCCAAGGATATTAAGGAAGTTGTGGAATCGGAAGAGTTCGAACAGATCATTGATGAGAAGTTTGAAGGCTTTGGAAAGCCCCAATGGATGAAAGAAGAAGAATAACATTTGAGCCGTCTTCCTTTGGAAGGCGGCTTTTTTGAGTGGAGGTTTATGCAGGTGAAGAAGGAACGATGGTATTTGACCGGGATGATCTGACCTGTCGGACAGAACCGGAGGAATTTTTCAACCATCGGTCTTATGATGAAACTATAGCAGGCGCGTGATTTTTCCTGCTATTCTGAAACTTATCTCTTTATGATACGTAAGAAGGGTCATAAAGGACGAAGAAGGGGTGGAGAGCAAATGGCGGTTGTAATCAAAGTTGACAGATTGACCAAAAGCTTCGGAAAAGTGCAGGCTGTCAAAGGGGTCTCATTCAGCGTCAAAAAGGGAGAAATTTTTGGAATCATTGGACCCAATGGCGCGGGCAAGACAACGACGCTGGAAATGATTGAAGGCATTTTAAAGCCTGACAGTGGAACCATTGATGTATTAGGACTTACGCCGAATAAGGAACTTCAACAATTGAATCAGCGGATCGGTGTTCAGTTTCAGGCGACATCCATCCAAAAGAAAATGAAAGTGAAAGAAGCCCTGGATTTATTTGCTGCCTTTTATCCAGGGAAAGTAATGAAACAACAGCTTGTGGAGATGCTGGGCCTGGAGGAGAAAATGAATGTCCGTTTCGAAGATTTGTCAGGAGGATGGAAGCAGCGGGTGACCCTGGCACTGGCTACCCTCCATCAGCCGGAAATCATTTTTCTTGATGAACCGAGTATGGGGCTGGACCCCCACGCCAGAAGGGAAATGTGGACGTTGATCCGCCGGTTGAGAGAGAAGGGAAGCACTATTGTGTTGACAACTCATTATATGGAAGAGGCTGAACAGCTCTGTGACCGGGTGGCAATGATTTACAGTGGTGAACTGAAAGCAATGGACCGACCCTCCGCTCTACTTGAACAGAGTGGTGCCATGCTGATCACATTCCAAAGCGATGACTTTCCTTATGTAAAGCTTCCAACTATGCCGGGGGTGGTCAAAGTTGAAAAAGAAGAGGATACGTTTAAAGTGTACAGTGACGATCTGCAGCTCACCAGTTATCATCTCTTCACCTATGGTCATCAAGAGAATCTATCCTTAAATCATTTCCAATTTACTAAAGGAACGTTGGAGGATCTGTTTGTCCAGTACTTGGAGAAGGAGGAAGCCAAATGAATGTCGTGTGGAAGCTTGCACAGCTGGAAACGAAAATGTTTTTCCGCGACCGTCTCAGTGTATTCTGGACCTTTTTATTTCCAGTCGTCATGATCTGGCTGTTTGGATCCATGTTTGGAGACAATGCTGAAGGAAACTTTTCATTTGCTGCATTATTTGTACCCTCCTGGATCGGGGTGAATATCGTGACTACTTCCTTTTTTACCTTGGGAACCGTCCTGGCCGGCTACAGGGAGACCGGAGTCCTGCGCAGATATCAATCCACCCCTTTACAACCATGGAAGATTCTGGCTGCTCATACGGTTCAAGGGACGGTGATTTTTCTTTGTTCTGCTCTGCTTCTTCTTGTATTTGGAATGCTGCTGTACGACCTGGAACTTCCTCTTTATATAGGAAGCACACTAGCTGCTCTTTTTCTAAGTATCGCTGCCTTTTTCCCTTTTGCTCTTTTTATCACATCTTTGGCTAAAAATACACAATCTGCGGCTGCGATCAGTTCATTGTTTTTGAATGTGATGATCTTCTTGTCAGGAGCTACTTTTCCCCTGGAAATGATGCCGGAAGTCCTCCAATATACAGCCAGAATCCTTCCACTTTATTATGTGATCGAACTTCTGCGTGGGACGTGGAACGAAGCGCCAATTATGGAATATGGACTGGAGTCAATGGTTTTGATCGGCATCGCCGTAGTATCCACGATACTAGCCGCTAGATTTTTCCGCTGGAGTGGTCAATAAGGATCCTTTTTGTAGAATCTTGCGCAGCATCTTGAATCATCCGTTGAGCATCATCTTGACAATAGAAGGAATACGAAAAACCCCGTTCAGTGGGAAAGGTCTCCCTCACTGGACGGGGTTTTTCATCAGTATCCACTAGAACGGATTGGTGGCCCATTGAAGGGACTGTTTGATGAAGATTCTCGGGTGTAGTTTCAATTGAGCCGTCATATATTCGGCGATATCCTCCGGCTGCATGTATTTTTCCTTATCCTGCTCTTCCAAGTCCTCTCCGAAAGCAAGTTCTGTAGCCACAAGGCTCGGATTTAGTGTGAAGACGCGGATGTTGCTGCGGCGCACTTCCTGCATCAGTGCTTCTGTCATTCCCTGGACAGCAAATTTTGAGGCACTGTAGGAAGTGGATCCAGCTGTTCCTTTAAGTCCATTGCTTGAAGAAACATTGATGATGTCCCCATGATTTTTGCTAATCATATGAGGGAGGACTGCTCTTGTTATATGGTATGTGCCGAACACATTGACTTCAAATGTCCGTTTCCAATCTTCGGGATCGATGTCGAGAAAGTCTCCGTAAAGACCAATACCGGCATTATTAATGAGAATATCGGCGGGGCCGATCTCATCTCTTAATTGCTGCACAGCCTGCTCTACATCCTCCAGTCCGGAAATGTCCACAGAGACCGCAGCCGCTTGTACTCCAAAAGCTCTTGCTTCATCTGCTGTTTTGTTTAACTCGTCTTCTGTGCGGGCCATTAACCCAACGTGAACGCCCTCAGCGGCAAGTTTAAGTGCGGCAGCTTTACCGATGCCGCGTCCAGCTCCTGTGATATAGGCGGTTTTTCCTTTGATTTCTTGTCCCATTCTGCTCATCCTTTCTTACAGTCTCTATTTAAAGTGTAAACGGTAGAACGAAAGGATTCAAAAGATGTTACTCCATATTGAAGTTTTGTGTGCCAAAGTCTTTTATACTTACATCCGCTTGGACATCAATGTCCATCTGAGTGAAAATTTCATCCCACTCCTCTTTATGTTTTTTCCAGTAGTCGGGCTGATGGATGCGGGCCCATTGGGAAAGGTGGGCAAAATCTGTTTTTAGTTCCTTTTGGGCTATTTGAAGAATGACATCAACCTTATCCTCGATATCCTTGTCCGCAGCCTTTTTGATTTCCTTTTCCCACCCGGTTTTAAAAACGTTGCGGTCGACACCCCAGTCTTCTCCAAGGGAAGTGGTCACCTCTACATCGACCCTCATGGAGAGGTTTCCGTCAGAGAGGGAAACATCAAACTTGGAATTGGCTCCCTTAATCTCGAGAACAACCGGTCCGTCTGTTATGTCTTTTTCGCTTAAGTAAAGGTATCCGCCTTCCACATTGTTATGAAGGTACCGGATGCCCTCCATTTTTTCAAGAGGGATCCAGCCGATGTATTGGGAAGTTTCACCTGAAATGACGCCGGCTCCGTAGGATTTGATGTTTCCATTAATCATAGCCATTCCAGGTATAATAAAGCTCTTTCTTTCTGAAATATACTGGGACATATCTCCGATTGTTAAGTTTTTAGGGTTGGTATTATTCTTATGATAGTTCTCGCTTAATTCCTTAATCTGTATGGATGGAAACAGCTCTTTTTCAGGCTGGGCGTTGAATATCTTCTGAACGGGATCCATCGTAATGAATACAGGAACAGTTCTACGGAATTCGTGATCACGGATGTAAAGATCAATCAGTTGATTGAGCGGTTCTTTTTCGAGCAGTTTGGTTGAAAATAAAATCGATTTTAAATGGGTATAGTTGGGCGGACGGTTACTCTCCAAAGAGTTCTCACGTATCATTTCAAACAGCGTTGTTCCGGTCGATTCAAGGTTCTGATAGGGGCTGTCCTGCTGAGAACTATCCTGCTGTGTAGGAATCTGCCCCGGTTTTACATATTGGTTGATCATTAGCAGCTGTTCCTCTTCGGATACGTCCAATGCAAGTCCTGTAACAATACCGACATCTTCAATTTCTTTAATATCCCAACAGCCTGATAAAAGGACGGCGGAACAAACCAGGCAGAAAAAATATTTAAGTGTCATGTGTCTGCCTCCTCATCAAGGATATGAGCAGCATAAGTGCGGGAAATCCAATAACCGCAACAGCACCGATCCATTGGATATGTGAGGAATAATCCAGCACTTCCGTAAGCCCTTCCGGATAAAGAGCCACGATGAAAATCAGAAGACCTGCGCCAGCCATACACCACCAGCCCGGCTTGGTTACCTTTCCGATCCCAAGAATCATGCCATAAGTGTAAGTCGTAAATGAAGTGAACACAGTGATCAGCCAGCCGAAAATAAATATCAATTCAAATCGTTCAAAGAAAAAGCCTTGAAATTCAATGCTCTTTGCCATTTCAATCGTAGGAAATGTGATTTCCTTCAGTTCTGCTATGCCTAGAACTCCAATAGTTAAGACGTGAAAGATCACATAGATCACAGCTGTCACAATGATACTGATCCATACAGATAGTGCCAGATTTCTTGTCTTTTTCTTTTTGATAAGGGGGGAGAAAATCATCAGGAATTCAATGCCGATAAACGAAAAAAACGTAATTTTCGATTGTGTGACCGTTGTCAGCAGATTGCTCTGCAGAACAGGCCTTATGTTCTGGACATCTACATCCTTGATGCTCAGCAGAGCAAGAATCAGAAACATAAACATCATGACAGGAAAGTACAATTGGAAAAACCGAACGACATCTCCCGGCCCGTTACTGATTAAATAAAGACTGACCAGCAGAAATGAGCCGATAATGACGTATAAAGGAGTGGTATCCAGCAGGTAATTTTTAATAATCGCTGTGGTCACTCTTAAAATATAAGAGGCTACAATCAGACAGTAAAAAATGAAAAAGAGGTTGATCAGCGTTCCGATCCATCTGCCTGCGATCTTTTTTGACATATCAAAGAAAGTGAGACCTGGATAACGGGTGACTAGTAAAACATACAAAGTGGCGATCAGGCACATAAGAAAAGCACCGATGATGATACTGATCCATAAGTCCGGGGCATTCACAGCGTTGGCCAGGTCTCGCGGCATCAATATGATTCCTACACCAATCATCGCCGATATAAAGATGACGATCAGCTGGATGGAGGTCAATTGTCTTAAATCACTCATCCGAACCACCTTCTTTATCAAATCGTAACCGGATCAATGTGTCTTTCCATCTGCTTGGGTAATAAGGAGCAAAGGGCTCCAGGTATGGGACTGTAAAACTGTTTAACCGGATTAAATGGATACTCAAAATAAAGACAGCGAGGATTAAGCCGTAAATGCCGAGCATGGCAGCAGCAAACAGCATGACGAAACTCACCGCCCTTAACGCAAGGCTGAGGCTGTAGTCTACAATGGTAAAGGAGCAAATGGCAGCAAAAGCGACAACGATGATCATCAATGGACTGACGATTCCAGCTGTTACAGCTGCCTCACCTATTACTATGGCTCCTACGATGCTGACAGCGGGCCCGATAGGCTTAGGCAGCCGGATACCGGCTTCCCTGAGGATTTCAATGGTCATCTGCATAATAAAAGCTTCCATAAAAGAGGGGATCGGCACGCCTTCCCTCGTTTTGGATATGGAAATAGCCAGATCTGTAGGAATTAATCCATGATGAAAGGAAATCAGCGAAATATAGATAGAGGGAAGCATAACAGCAAGAAATGCGGCAGCAAACCGCATCAGACGAATGAGAGAAGCAGGAATCCATTTGAAGTTATAATCATCTGATGTCTGAAAAAGTGAATTCAATGTTACAGGAGCTAACAGGACGGAAGGAGATCCTTCCACGAAAATGGCTACTTTCCCCTCAGCCAAAGCGTTGGCTACTTTAGCAGGTCGTTCGGTTTCCTGTAGCTCAGGAAATAAAGAGAACGTATTCTTTTCCAGACTTTGTTCGACAACCCCTCCATCAGGGAGGTAATCTTCCTTAACTGCCTTTATGCGCTTTCTGACTTCTTCCAACAATTTTTCGTTGGCTTCATCCTCCACATAAGCAATGGTGACATGTGTGAAGGCTTTTAAACCGAGAGAAAGGTGTTCGAACTTTAAATGCGTAGATCTCAAATGAACCCGGAGGAGCTTGATATTTTCCTCCAGTGATTCAATAAACCCATCCCTGGCACCCCGGAGAGTCATTTCAGATACGGGCTCTGATACAGCGCGGTAATGGAATCCGCACGTTTCAACAGCATATACGGTCTCATTCTCAAGCATTAGTGTATATCCATTGAGAAGATGACTATCCATATCCTTTGTTTTAAATAGAATTGTCAAAGGTTCCGCAGAAAATGCATGGTCTACGGTTTTGTCTTCCGGGTTGTTCCACTCAAGCAGCGGAGCAAGAATGGAATCCTGGATCTTGGTCATATCTGTAATAGAGGGCATATACAAGACATAAATGTTGTGGGAATCAAATGGGATGGTTTTGACCGTAACACAGTCATCGTTTTTCTTCTGGGACAGGAACTCCTTAACATTCAACGGAAAGCCCTCCATAAGATTCTTGGAATTTTTATTAGTATGAGCCAATCATGTGGGATTACCCTGAAAAGCGGAAGAGACTTCTAAATGGAAGAAACTGCTTCATTATCTGCAGAAAAATAACAAAGGATAAGAAGGAAAGGAGGGTGGAACATGGGAAAAAAAGCGAAAAATAAAAGCAAGAAGGATTTAAATGCGCTTCGAAGAGAAAAAGGGGAAACGAACGGTACGGGAAAACAGGATCCATATCGATGAAAAAAGCCTGCTCCTTCTTAAGGAGCAGGCTTTTCATTACTTGTTGTTCTCTTCGATCTGCTCGTTCAATTCTGTGAAACGGTTTTTGATCACAGAAGTATCGGCGAACAAATCATGGATACCCTGGTGGCGTTTTGTGAAGGCCACGACAAGATACGGAATTCCTCCAAGGGCCATGCTGATATAACGTCCGATGCACTCCCGGAAGATAACCTGACTATTACTCATCCTGCTGCGTGTCAGGGACACAACGGATAGACCGAACACCATCTTTCCAAGCGATGCCTGGAAAAACTTTGTCATCAGAATGAAGTACAGGAAGAAAATCAGGGACGTCATGATATTTTCTGCACTGAACAAAGGGATCCACACCTGCGCATCCTCCAGGTTAACGAGGCGCAGCAGCGGTTTTGTTACGATGGAATTCACACTCCAGATGACGAGAAGGTCGATGAGATAGGCAAAAAAGCGGGGGATAAATCCCGCAAAGATGACTCTCTGAATATCATCCTTCTGCTGAAGGACTAAAGTGGATAATGGGTGATTGGGTTGTTCAAATTCTGTCGTTTCCATCTTTACTCCTCCTTATTCTGTGTACATATACATCAATGTCGGTCCTTGACGCTCACTGATCAACTGTTCAATATAACGGATTTCACTGTCAGGCATCAAGCTCTGCGCCATTGGAAAATCAAAGAAAGAGGTAATGTTATTTTTGTATTCGAACACCTGTGGGTTTCCACCTATTTCCTCTTTTAAAGCTGCAAGGGTATCTTCGCGGAAGCCGATCTGGTCAACAAGTCCGTTTTCAGCTGCCTGCTTACCGGAATAAATTCTTCCATCAGCCAGTTCCTTCACACGGCTTTCCGACATATCTCTTCCTTCAGAAATGACGTCAACGAACTGTTGATAGGATTCATCAACCAAGGTCTGGAGGATTTCTCTGTCAGCCTCCGTCATTTCTTTAGTAGGACTCATAATATCCTTGAACTCGCCACTCTTGATCGTGTTGAATTTGACGCCATACTCATTAGCGAGCTCCTGATAATTCACACTCTGCATAATGACACCAAGGGAGCCGGTGAACGTGTCGTTGGAAGCATAAATTTGATCAGCGGGCGCTGAAACGTAATACCCGCCGGAAGCGGCCGTGTTCCCCATGGACACGTAGATCATTTTGTCTTCTTCTTTAATCTCCATCAGTTTATCATGGATTTCTGCACTCTCATAAACACCGCCGCCCGGCGAGTTCACATATAAGTGCACTCCTTTAATGGTTGGATCATTTTTGATCTGTTCGAGTTTTTTCATGAAACGGTCATGCTGGTAGCCTCCACCGCTGAATGGATTGGTGTTGGAGCTTGGGCTGTCCATAATCGCTCCTTCAAGGTTGATTTCTACAATGCGGCTGGATCCAGACCCTTGCTCCACCACTTTTTCTTCCAGCTTTTCACTGGAGGAGAAAAGGGACATGGCCCCGTTTTTTTCTTCGTCTTCCTGTGATAAAAATGCTCCAGCCGCCTGGACGGCAATCGCTACAATCAGCAGGGCACCGGCAATGACTGCCGCGGTAATTCTTTTTGTCATATGTACTCTCCTTTCAATCTCTTCCATAGTATACATGTTCATCGAATTTCTATCGACAATTACTATACGGATGGGGGGAGGAGTTGGTTTCAAAATTTCCTTATGAACCAAAATTTAGGTCATGACATTAAAATTCAATAACATCATGAAAAATTTTGTACGTGAAAGGCAGACTTGTTTTAGAATAAAGGCTGTAACTGAATGTCGCAGTAAAGGAGTCGTCCACGTGAAAATCAACAAGGTATTCGAACTGTTAAACATAGACCCCCAGCCCTTTACAAAGCTTGGGTTGGAAAAAGACATAACAGGAATCACAGATGATTCAAGACAGGTGAGTCCTGGTCAAATATTTACAGCGGTAGAAGGTCATGAAGCAGATGGCCATGATTATATATTGGAAGCCTGCCGTAATGGAGCCGCACTCATTGTAGGAAGCAAAAAGCCGGAAAATATTCCCGTACCATTTCTCTACGTCGAACATCCGAGAAGAGCGCTGGGGATACTGGCAGCTGCTTTTTATCAATATCCAGCACGTGACAAAAGGATTATAGGAGTGACAGGGACCAATGGAAAAACGACCATTACACACCTGCTTCATCATCTTCTGGAATCCAGCGGTTTTTCCTGCGGACGCTTTGGAACAGTAGGAAATTATATGAATGGGAAATCCGTGGAAGGGTTCCAGACGACCCCCGGCGTGGTGGACCTTCATAAATGGTTGTATGAAAGCAGGGACGATGTGATCGTGATGGAAGTCTCCTCTCATGGGCTTGACCAGCATCGCCTGGAGGGGGTGTCTTTTGATATTACGATATTCACCAATCTTCAGCAGGATCACTTGGATTACCATCCATCAATGGAAGAATATTTTAAGGCGAAGTCCAAACTCTTTTTTATGATGAAGGAGAGGGGACAGGCCATCATCCATGTGGATGACCCATGGGGGGACAGACTCTCCAACCTGCTAAGAGACGAAGGACTTGCGGTCACCTCAATAGGTGGAAATGATGCTTGTGATATCAAGATCGATGAGGTCAGTGACGAAGGGATCCGCTTCCTTGAAGGTGGAAAACCTTCTTATTATCCAACCCCGATTGCAGGTGTCTACAACAGCTATAATACGCTGCAGGCTTGTACAGCTGCTGCTTATTTAGGAGTTTCAAAAGGGACCATGGTCGATGCTTTAGAATCGTTCCCAGGTATTCCTGGTCGCTTTGAGCAGTATTCCATGCCGAATGGTGCTCATGTGATTATCGACTATGCTCATACAGCAGACAGTATTCGTCACATCCTCCAAACCGCTGCTCGGCAGTTTGACGGGAATATAACTCATGTGTTCGGATTTAGAGGGAATCGGGATGAGTCCAAGCGGCCGTCTATGCTGCAAGCTTCAGCAGAATGGAGCGACGGCTATATCCTGACCCTTGACGATTTGAACGCGGTTTCTCATGAGGATATGACGGCCGCCCTCTCCAAACTTCATGAAGAAGAAGGCCGGGCTCACGGGCGGATCATTCCTGATAGAACCTCAGCCATAAAAACGGCCGTCGAGGCTGGCAGGGAAGGAGATGTCATTGTAATCACCGGCAAAGGTCATGAAACCTACCAGCAGTCCTATCAACGTCCGTTTTCTTCGGACCGTGAGACAGTCGTAAACTTGCGTAACGAAATGAAGACAGATGTCCATCAGTATCAATAAAAGGGTAATCCTGAAAACGTCCAGCAACCGCTGGACGTTTTCTTATTTATGGTTTCTCTTAGGGCTGGATGTCCCCGGGGAACGGTTAATTTTTTTCCATTTCAGACCATTGGCAATGATTCCGATCACACCCGTAATGATAAAAATCCATGCCACCCATACCGCCATATCTTCCAGCTGGCTTGTTAACATCTGGCTTGCTCCCGCAAAAGTCAGAAAAAAACTTGCGATCAAAGCAATCCCTGTTTTTAATTGTTCATTCATGAGCGGATTCACTCCTTTTTGGAACTTCTCATCCATCCTATCATATTCCGGCGGTCGTCAAAGAACGAGTCTCTGCACAGGGAGGTGCATTGAAAATAGTGGCGCTCCCTATCTTTCCAGACGTTTTTGCTTTAAACTGTCATAAGAAAATGATTAAAATGTAGGTGTATAGGATGAATTATATAATTGTTGGAGCTGGGATACTGGGAGCTTCCACAGCTTATCATTTAGCTTCAAAAGGAGAAAAAGTGGCGATTGTAGACCGTGGGGAAGGTGGACAGGCTACACGGAATGCAGCTGGAATCATCTGTCCGTGGCTGACGAACCGGACGAGTAAGGACTGGTACCAGCTCGCTGTCAACGGCGCCGGATATTACCCTGAACTGGTGGAACAGCTCAAGGAAGCCGGTATTTCTGAACCGGGATATAAAAGAGTGGGCGCCCTCAATATATTCGATACAGAAGAAAAGCTTGACCGGAAAGCCGCTTATGCAGAAATGCGGAAAATGGAAACGCCCGAAATGGGGGAGATTTCGAAGCTGTCTCCAAAAGAAACAAGAGAGATGTTTCCACCTCTTGCGGAACATTACCGCTCTCTTCACCTGTCGGGGGCGGGCAGAGTAAACGGCAGCCGTGTCACCGAATCCCTCTTGAAAGCGGCCGAGCGGAAAGGAGCAGAAGTTATCCATGGGAACGCCTCTTTGCGTACGTATAAAGGGGAAATCCAAGGTGTCGACATTGATGGTGTGCCGCAGCATGCCGATCAAATCATCCTTACGAATGGATCCTGGATGCGGCAATTGTTTGCGCCTTCTGCCCTGAGCCCCCGGGTCACCTTCGAGAAAGCGCAGATCATCCACCTTCATCTGACCGGGCAGGCAACGGAGCACTGGCCGGTCCTCCTGCCGCCTTTCAGCCACTATATGCTTGGTTTTGAAGAAGGGAAACTTGTTGTTGGAGCCACGAAAGAAAAGATTCAGGAGCATGATTCACGAGTTACAGCCGGTGGGATTCATCAATTGCTGGAAAAAGCTCTTCGTACAGCTCCGGGGTTGAAGGAGGCTGCCTACGTAAAAACGAAGGTAGGGTTCAGACCTTTTACCCCTGGATCACTCCCTGTCTTCGGCCGCCTGCCTAATCAGCCGCATATCCTTGCTGCTAACGGTCTTGGGGCGTCCGGCCTGACGAGTGGTCCTTTTGTCGGGGCACAGCTGGCTGCTCTTGCAGCAGGAGAGGATACGTCCATGGACATCAGTCCTTACACAATCGACCGGTTATTTAAGTGATAAACGACTGTTTTGTATATTGTAAGGTCCGTGCATCACTTCTATTTCTGCCATGTCAAAAGTTTGTCTTTAAAGAAAAGTATGTGGTATTCATGAAGTACATCACTGTTCAGTGGTGTGCTTTTCTTTACTTCAAAGACTCTTCAGGAAAACGAATATTCCAATCACAAAAGGCATCAATCTCCCATCACTTCAGCGTTTCATGTATGTAAAAGACCTGCTTTGATTTTTCTTTTTCTGCTGTCAGATCTTTTTAAAAAATGAAAGAGAAAGAGGGAATGTCAGCACAATAACTGTATTATTATATGTTTTTCTTGCGGTTCAGAGAGTTTGTCAGCATATCGTTCTAACAAATGGGGTTGCGTTAGCTTTTGCGAATATAGTCAGCCCCTGCCTCTGTGATTTGTGTGCCTGCCCGGCCGCGTTTAATCGTAACAAATCCACGTTCCTTTAACTCTGTCAACACTCTGCGAACCTGCTGTTCAGATAAGGGGATGGATTCTTCGGCGGAGAGTTTCTCAAGGATTTTTTTACGGCTCGCATTGATCAACGCTTCATTCAATGACAAGACAACCGACAAAACTTTCTTGTTCAAATGATCATCCATCAGACTTGTCGTTTCGTGTTTAGTATTCTTCTTCGGCCTTTGGAAAAAATCTGCATCAGGAAGGTCATCAATCGTAATGGTATCCCCTTCTGACACGGTAAGAAGATAGGAAATTGTATTTTTTAATTCGCGGATGTTTCCGAACCATTCATAGCTCATCAATTCTCCAAGCAATCCTTTGCCCAGCGCTTTATTGGGCGTATAGTTTTCCAATAAGAATTGTTCCACAAGTGCAGGAATATCTGTTTTTCGTTCTCTAAGTGGAGGAACGGATACGTATAGAACTTTAAGTCTATGGTAAAGGTCTTCTCTAAATTTCCCCTGATCGATGAGCTCAAGTAAATCCTTATTCGTAGCGGCGATGACCCTAATGTTAATGGGGATGGTCTTAGATCCTCCAATCTTACGGATCTCCATCTCCTGGATCACGCGTAATAAACGAGCTTGGAGCTTCAAGCTGATATCTCCGATTTCATCAAGGAAAATTGTTCCGCCATCCGCTTGTTCAAACAACCCTTTTTTACCGCCTTTTTTACCGCCTTTTTTAGCTCCTGTAAAAGCTCCTTCTTCATACCCGAACAGTTCACTTTCCAATAAGTCTTCTGGTAATGCGCTGAAGTTTACCGCGAGGAAGGGTTCATTACGGCGGTCGGACTCAGGGTGAATCGCATGGGCGAACAGTTCTTTTCCGGTTCCGCTCTCCCCATGTATTAAAACAGGGAGAGGAGTCTTCGCAAGTTTAATTCCGATGTTTTTCGCTTTTTGTATCGCTCGGCTGTTTCCGATAATATGTTTGAATGTGTATTTTGCGATATATCCCGTTTTCAACAATTGTTTCCGGGCCGCTTTTTCCATTGTGATGGTTTCATCAGAGTTTTTGAAAATGAAGATCACATTGTCGCTTTCTTCCCATTGGATTCGGTAGATCATAAGGTTATAGCCGTTTAAAGGAAAATACAGTCCTTCTTCCTGAGGGGAGGTCATAAATTTAAGGAGCTTAGGTTCCTTGAATAATTGGTGGACCGGTTTTCCCATAGCATGTACTTTCGCTAGACCACTGTATTTTTCAATGAAAGGATTGAACACTGTAACCTTTTGATCGGAGTCAATTGCCATAACTCCATCGTTCACCCCATCGACCACCTGCTGAAGGTGTTGGTTTAAGAGCTCCGTTTGTTTGTTCATTTCTGAAAGTTTTTTGCTTAAATCAATGATTTTTCCTGTGTACCGGTTTGAAATCATTCCCCCGAGCTTTTCCTTTAAGTGGAAGTGATCGAGAATTTCAATCAATGTCGTAATATCGATAAGGCGTACACCGATATCAATGATTTTGTCTACCGAAGGAGGGGCGAGTGTAACCTCGCCTGGGGTAATGGCGGTTGAGATGTCATATGTATTCTTTTGTCCTGGATAATAAGCGGTATAGGAAAGATGGTTCATACCCATCTTTTTTAATGTGTCGATCGTTTCTTCTGCCATTTCAAATGTGTCATTGACACAAAGAACGGAGGTTCCTTCTTCTAGTTCCAATAATCGTTCAATGTGTTGGTAATTAATCGTGCGTATGGCTGTTTTTTGATGTGATCCAGGAGCAATGAAAGGTGAGGCTTCCTTTTCAATTAAATAAGAAGAAAAGATGATTAAATCGTCACGGATTTGATCGAGGACTTGTTCATCCACGGCATAACTCTCAATGTGAATGAATTCTCCTAAAATATCTTCCAATTGCTGGTGGAGTGCCATTTTTGTTTCTTTTGTTCCCGTTAACAAGGTTATTTGATTTTTCATCCTATCATTCCTTTATTGGTCTTTATTGGGTTATATTATAACACCCAATTCAAACCGGTTTTAGATTTGCGGCCTTATGCCAGGTGGAATTTTCAGAATTTACCTTTGGCATGAAACTTGCATGTGTAATGGTAGGTGGATCAAGAAGGGGGAAAACGCATGGATAAGAAGCGGAAAAAGAAGTTCGAGATGCCTCATACGTACATCATCATCTTTTTCGTTGTCCTATTTGCAGCTTTATTAACCTATATAATACCTGCTGGGACATTTGAAACAAAAGAGGTGACGTATGACAATTCAGGCACAGAAGAATCAAGGACAGTTCTCGTACCCGATAGCTTTTCAGTGGCTGAAGAAAGTACTCAGCAGGGGACAAGCTTGTTCGAGCCTTTTGGAGGAGCCGGTCTTTTAAATTATGTATTTGAGGGGTTAGTTTCAGGGGATAAGTGGGGATCTGCTGTGGGAGTCGTCGCGTTTATCCTGATTATCGGCGGTGCCTTTGGGATCATTATGAAAACACGGGCTGTTGAGGAAGGGATTTTGTCGGTCATTGATCGAACGAAGGGGAAAGAAGTATTGATTATTCCGATCATGTTCTTTTTGTTTTCCCTGGGTGGCGCTGTCTTCGGTATGGGAGAAGAAGCCATCGCTTTCGCTATGATTCTGGTGCCGCTCGTGGTGGCGCTTGGCTATGATGCCATTACAGGAATCATGATTACTTATGTAGCCACGCAAATTGGATTTGCGACATCCTGGATGAACCCATTTGGTGTGGCCATTGCTCAAGGAGTGTCAGATGTACCTGTTTTATCAGGGACCCCGTTCCGGTTTACCATGTGGCTGGTCTTTACGGCCATTGGTACTTACTATACATGGAAATATGCCAGTTCTGTGAAAAAAGATCCGACCCGATCACTAGCTTATGAATCCGATCAATACTTCAGGGATGACTTTGAGCAAAAAGACTTGAAGGTCAATTTCAAATTCGGTCACATTCTTGTCATTTTAACGGTTGTATTAGGTATTGCATGGATCATATGGGGAGTGATTCAACACGCTTATTATATTCCGGAAATCGCTAGCCAGTTCTTTACGATTGGTCTTGTGGCAGGAATGATTGGTGTAATCTTCAAGCTCAACAATATGAGAGTCAATGATATTGCCGAAGGGTTTGCTCAAGGAGCGAAAGATCTCCTGCCAGCTGCTTTAGTCGTAGGGATGGCTAAAGGGATCATTATCATTTTAGGAGGTGACGATCCGGCTGCAGCTTCTGTGCTGAATACGGTTCTCCATTCAGCGGGACAGGTTTTCGAAGGTGTGCCTGAGGTGATCTCTGCATGGTTGATGTTTTTATTCCAATCAGTCTTCAACTTCTTTGTCGTATCAGGTTCCGGTCAAGCGGCTCTGACGATGCCGCTGATGGCTCCGTTAGCTGACATTGCAGGGGTGACGAGACAGGTAGCTGTCCTTGCATTCCAATTAGGTGACGGGTTGACGAATATCATCGTACCTACTTCTGCGGCTCTTATGGGTACATTAGGAGCAGCACGGTTGGACTGGGCGAACTGGTTCCGTTTCATCTTCAAATTCCAGCTGCTTCTCTTCGGACTCGCGTCAATTTTTATCATTGTCGCCGTACTTATCAATTTCAATTAAGTGAAACAACACAGGAGGTATGAGAATTGATCACTCTATTCAAACAGGCAACCGTATATGCTCCTGAGTTTTTAGGGGAAAAAGATGTGTTGATTGCCGATGGGCAGATTGCAGATATCCAGGACCGTATAGACTTGTCCGGTGCACAGGTGAATGTCATCGAAGCTGAGGGGGAGGTGTTGACTCCAGGGTTTATTGATGGCCACGTCCATATTACAGGAGGGGGCGGAGAAGGAGGCTTCCGTACCCGCACACCGGAATTAACCCTGACGGATGCCACCTTAAGTGGAGTAACAACCCTTGTAGGTGTCATCGGCACGGATGGGACGACACGGACAATGCCGAATCTGTTGGCTAAGGCGCGTGCATTGAGGGAAGAGGGAATCACCTGTTATTGTCACACAGGTTCCTACCAAGTCCCGGTAAAGACTTTGACAGGAAACATTGAAGACGACATTTTGTTGATTGACTTGATTATAGGAGCGGGAGAAATCGCCATATCCGACCATCGATCTTCTCAGCCGACTGTTGAAGAAATAGCAAAAATCGCTTCGGAGGCGCGTATCGGTGGGATGCTGTCCGGAAAGAAGGGAGTTGTGAATGTGCATGTCGGGGATAGCCCAGATAAATTAAATCTTATAGAGAGAGTTATTGAAACGACTGATATACCCATAACGCAATTTTACCCGACACACATCAATCGTAATGCCGATCTATTTGAAGCAGGCATCCAATATGCTAAAAAGGGAGGATATGTAGATTTAACGACAAGTACCATTCCGAAATTTTTAGAAGACGGCGAAGTAAAAAGTAGTGAAGCCCTGAAACGCATGCTCGATCAGGGGGTGCCGGTTGAACAAATCACCTTTACTTCCGACGCCCAGGGAAGTCTTCCGGATTTTGATGATCAAGGCATTCTGATTGGTTTGAAGGTAGGCAAAGTCGCCTCGCTTTATGAAGCTTTTAAAGAGGCCGTTCTAGATCAGAAGGTGCGCTTGGAAGATGCTCTGCGTGTCATCACGCTTAATCCGGCTGTTATTTTGGGGCTGCCTGCTAAAGGGAAGATAGAAGTTGGTAAAGAGGCTGATCTTATTTTGATGGATCCGGAAACACTGAGAATTTCTCGTGTCATCGCTTTAGGCAGGGAAATGGTGAGAGATGGAGAGCCTCTAGTTAAAGGAACATTTGAATAAAATTAAATATACGCCCCGATTCAGTCTATCCACCGACCCGGAGTGCTCTATTTATATGTAGTGTAATTTCTATCGATGCAAGCTTATAGGATTGAAACAATGAGAAGTTCTGAGACTATATTGTATTGCGGATACGGCGTGGTCAGAGAGCTCGTAAGAAAAAAGCGTGTAGAAAAACATGAAGTTTCTCTACACGCTTTTTTTATTTGGAATGCCCATATGAAGTCTGAAGGGAAGCTTCTTCTTTGTCCGTTTCCGGTGCAGGAGAAGCTGCTTCTGCTTCCTCAGGCGGGTGGGTCTTTTTCACAAAAAATGCAAGCACAATTCCCGCAATAGATAGGGCTGTAATGACCATAAAGGCCGTGTTCACTCCAAAAATCGCAGGATGATCAATGGTGGGATCAGCTCCGGCTGACTGGGTTGTTGATGTCATAATCGTTACAAGAACGGCTGTGCCAACAGATGCAGCCACCATCCGCATGGTATTACTCATCGCAGTCCCGTGCGGAATCAACCGGTTAGGCAGCTGGTTCAATCCTGCCGTTGTCACAGGCATCATAACCATGGAGAGGCCGAACATCCGAATGGCATACAGGACTGTAATGGTCGTGAATGTTGTCTGGATATCCAGGAACGAAAAGGCTGCTGTGGCTCCGGTAAGAATGATCAGTCCACAGACCGCCAGCAGCCGGGCACCGATTTTGTCAAAAATCCTTCCTGTTATCGGAGACATGAATGCTGTAATAACGGCACCCGGAAGCAGGGCCAGTCCGGATTCGAAGGCTGTAAATTCACGCATGTCCTGCATGTAAAGAGGGATCAAGGTTTCCGATCCGATTAAGCCTAAAAAGGCAATCATGGCAATTCCGGTCGTTATTGAAAAAACAGGATAGCGGAACACACGGAATTCCAGCATCGGATGCTCCATTTTCAGCTGCCTTGTTATGAATAAAGCGAGGGCAGCTGAGCTTCCAGCGAGAACGGGTAGTGTAAATGGTGAAGACCATCCGGCGTTTCCTGCCAGTGTAAAGCCATACAAAAGTCCTCCAAATCCTGCTGAAGACAGGATGATTGATAGGGGATCGACCGTTGGATAGGTCAATTTTGTTACATTTTTCAATATGAAATACGCAACAATGATGATAAGAATGGGCAGCGGGAGAATGAGCCAGAATAAAAATCTCCAGCTGAATTCAGAAGTGATCCATCCTGACAAGGCGGGGCCGATGGCCGGTGCAAAAGAAATGACCAGTCCAATGTATCCCATGGCCGTGCCGCGGCGCTCGACAGGGAAAATCATTAAGAAAACGGTCTGCATCAATGGCAGCATTACACCTGCGCCCATGGACTGGACCACCCGGCCGAATAAGAGCATAGGAAAGTTTGGGGCAATCCCTCCGAGGATGGTCCCCACTGTGAAAATCCCCATGGCACTTAAAAATAGCTGCCGGGTGGAAAAACGCTCAATTAAAAAGGCGGTCACTGGTATCATGACGCCGTTGACAAGCATGAACACGGTTGTCAGCCACTGGGCCGAGTTGGCCGACACGTTCATTTCATCCATAATCGGTGGGATGGCTGTGATCATCAGCGTCTGATTTAATATGGTTATAAACGATCCTGCAAGCAGTAAAGCTGCCATCAGGATTCGATTGGGGGTCTGTTCGGACACATTCCTTCCTCCTTTTTCAACCTACTAAACGTCCATTATACGCCGTGTTCTTCAGCGGGAAAACCATTCTGCTCTAATAGATGACAAGTATATTATTATGTAAACTAAGGGTATAAAAAAAGCCCTCAGTTCATTCTTCGCTGAAGGCTTCCTTGTTATAATCCATTATACACAGGCCGGCCGACAGAGGAGTAATAAATAGGCAGATGTAAAGCTTGTTTGATTGCGTAACAATTTCTTCCATCAAAAATATTGGCTTCCTTCATAAGTGAAGGATAGCGGTCTGGAGGGAAGTCAACGATTTCTTTCCATTCTGTACATATGACGGCCAAATCAGCACCTGTCAACGCTTCTTCCATCGTTTCCGCCAGAGGGATCTGCCATATCCGCTTCCTGCTTTTACTAATAAGAGGATCATATCCAATGACCATTGCTCCTTCCGAGGTGAGGAGATTGATAACGTCCCGGGAGGGGGATTGACGCAGGTCATCTGTATTGGGCTTGAACGTTAAACCAAGCACAGCGGCTTTTTTTCCTTCTATAGACCCAAATCGATCGAGGATCTTTTGAATGAAAGCCCCCGGCTGTTTTCGATTGACTTCATGAATGGAGGAAAGCAGGGGGACGGGCAGTTTTTTCTGCTGGGCTGAATAAAGCAGAGCGGCTGTATCTTTAGGGAAACAAGAGCCACCGTAACCGATGCCGGCCCTTAGGAAACTTTCACCGATCCGTTTATCCATCCCCATTCCTGCAGCCACTATCGTGATATCGGCGCCTTCAGCTTCACATAAGGACGCCATCTCATTGATAAAGCTGATTTTAGCGGCCAGAAAGGCGTTGGATGAATATTTGATCATTTCTGCTGTCTGTGGATCTGTATGAAGGACCGGGCCAGGGAGGCTCTCATAAATATGCTCAACGAAGGCAGCTGCGCGAGAATCGGTTGAACCGATGACAATACGGTCACCGTAAAAGAAATCGTTGACAGCTGATCCCTCTCTTAAAAATTCAGGGTTGGAAACCACTTGGACGGACTGCCCGGTCGTTCGGTCCAGCTGATCTTTAATATCTGCATGAGTACCAGCAGGAACTGTACTTTTGATGATGAGGACTGTATTTCTTTGAATGAATGGAGCTATATCGTGGACGGCGGCATAAAGGTAAGATAAATCAGCACTCCCGTCTTTGCGTGGAGGTGTCCCGACAGCAATGAAAACCGCTTCTGCATCCTGGACAGCTTCTTCCGGACTCGTCGTATAGGAAAGGCTGCCGGCGGCTGTGCATGTTTCGTGGAGCTCCTGTAACCCCGGCTCGAAAAGAGGGAGGTCCCCCCGGCTGATCTGGTCAATCTTAGATTCATCAACATCCATACAAGTGACATGATGCCCGCAGGAAGCCAGGCAGATTCCTGTAACTAGTCCCACGTACCCTGTTCCAATGACAGCCAGCTTATTCACATCATCATCTCCTTTTTACGCATGGGACAGCATCGGAACTTCTTCCAGGATGGTTTGATACTCCTGCAGCAAGCCATAGAATACTGCATCCCAAGAACGGGTTAAGGCATACGCTCTGGCTTTTTCGCTCATGGCCTTCAGTAAAAGCGGATTCTGCAGCAGGTGTGTGACTGCTGAAACGAAGCTGGAAGGATCATCTGGTGTACAGGCCCAGCCTGTTTTCCCGTGCTGGACAATTTCCTTGACGCCCCCGGAATCTGCTACAACGGCCGGTGTTCCGGATGCCAGAGCCTCCAGCACGACATTTCCGAATGTCTCTGTCGCAGAGGGGAAAACGAGCAGAGCGGATTCTGAATAGATCCGGCTCAGATCCATCCCACCTTTGTAACCGGTAAAGGTCATGTTGGACGGTGCTTCCTGTTGAAGCGTTTGATATAAAGGCCCTTCTCCGACTATCATCCAATGAATATATGGCTGCCATTCTGAAGGGAGAGCGGCAGCTGTTTTCATGAGAATGTCCAATCCCTTCTCAGGAGCCAGCCGGCCGACATACGTTAAGATGAAGGGCTCAGTGACCCCGAATGTGTCTCGCAGGTAAGTAGAGTGTGGCCATGGGTGGAAATGGTCACTGTCCACTCCTCTTGACCAGAGGCGCACATTGGTTAATCCTTTCTTAAGCAGCTCGTCCCTCGTCTCCATGGACGGGACGAAAATCCGTTTGAAAGGCTTGTGGAACCACCGCATATACTTCCAGATCAAGGGGGTTAAGCAGGACATTTTGTAAAAGTCCAGGTACTTGTGAAAATGTGTATGGTACGACGCGACCAAAGGGATGTTCAGTTTCCGGGCATAATGATGACCTGTCCACCCCATATTGAACGGTGTCGCAACGTGAATGATGTCTGGTTTGAACTGTTCCAGTTCCGTTCGGATATGGGACAGACGGGGAAGGGCCAGACGGCATTCCGGATATAGCCAGAAAGGAAGACTTTTAAAGCGGTGGATATTCTCGTTATAATCACAGGTTTCAAGGGGATTCGGTGCGAATAGGCGGTAGGATATCTGCTTTGTTTCCAGGAAATCTGTCCATTTCTTCAGCGTTTTGGCAACACCATTGATTTGAGGTGCGTAGGTATCGGTGAAGATGGCGACTTTCATGATTTTCCCCCTCCATGTTTTTCACGCATGTCTACTGGTATTTATTTATTCGCCTGAAAAAATGATTATGCGGGGGAGGCGGATATCGAGGTGAACTTTACACAGCGTTCATAATGTACATTTGAAAACAGCAAAAAACCTGCCTGGGCAGGTTTGACCATACGTATAGGAGGATGGTTGTCGGTTTCCGCTGCTTTTCCGGGGCATGGGTAAAGTAGAAAGATTTATGCGGATTTTTTAGAGATAGACTGCTGGCTTACCGCTTTTAAGAGAATCATTTTGTCCTTGTTTGTCAAACGCGTCCAAATACCAACTTTGATTTTCATTGGTTTTCCTCCTCAGGGGTTTGAATGGATTTGGGGACAAGTGCCGAACGGAGAGAACCGATTTGTTAGTACTTAGCATATACCGTCATTTCACCGGTTTTAAACCACAAAAATATCTACATAATTCGATGGATGTTTCTGTTACAGAAAGGTAAACAGGTGGTTTTGTCGAATAGACAGGCAGAGGGAAGGAAAAATTCTGTTATTCTATCTGATTCATGAACATTTTGTAAAAAATAAATGAGGTGTTTTTTTGATTTTTTATGAAATACAAGCTGAAAAGGGTTTCCCACCAAAACCGGAGAGCTGGTCTGGAGGATGAATTACGTCTGGTCTGTCACGATGAAAGAGGTCCGTGATCTGACTGTGAAAGAATTGGATCAAAGGGAGGAAGGGGGGGATTCCATCGGAGCTCTTCACCTCCATACGGCGGCCGGAGAATATGTCCATCAGGTGATCAGTTTTGAACATCGAGACGTGAATGAAGAGGAGGGGCAGCGGTGGGGAGATGCCCTGGTGCTCGGAAGAAGAGCTGTGAAGTCCATCCATTCAGCCCTGTTTCATTATATATTAAACAATTGAAAGGCGTCCGCAGAAGGACATTGGAAAGGTTTGAAGAGAGGGGATGAGTGGCTTTATGAACAGAGGTTAAATCCGCGCGCTGGTAAGAAAAAACAAATCCATTAATGAGGAAAGGAACATACATATGCTTCGATTTATCGACGGACATCACGACACGCTGCTGGAATTGAATGATGGATCTGACGCTTTCTTTACGGGACTCCCGTCTGCTCATCTGGACTTTACCCGTGGGAAAAAAGCAGGTTTTGCGGCCGGTTTCTTTGCGGTTTTTGCTCCCAATCCAATATCAGACCCTGATCCCAGCATTGTACATACAGAGGCAGGTTATATGAAATCTCTGCCTCCAATACTTTCACGGGAATATGCGCTTGCTGCTACTACCAGGTCTATGGCCCGTTTTTTCCAATTGGAAGAATTGTCAAAGGGAACCTTCAAAACCATACGGACGATTGCAGATTTGAAGAAAGCCGTTGATGGGGACTGGATGGGAGGGATTCTCCACATGGAAGGCGCAGAGGCATTGGATGACGATCTTGATTTGCTATATGTGTTTTACAAGGCAGGGCTGCGGTCCATCGGGCCCGTCTGGAGCAGGTCGAACCAGTTTGGGGAAGGCGTTCCTTACGGATACCCCTCTTCTCCTGATACCGGCCCGGGACTGACACCTGAAGGGAAAGAACTTGTCCGAAAGTGCAGTGAACTGGGAATCATGGTTGACCTTTCTCATATAAATGAGCGGGGATTCTGGGATGTGGCAGCGATTTCCGATAAACCCTTGGTGGCTACACATGCCAACGTTCACAGGATCTGCCCGGTATCGAGAAACTTAACAGATCCTCAAATCGATAAGATAGGGCAGTCCGCTGGTCTGATAGGGATTACGTACAGCATTGATCCGAATATGGTAACGCCAAGTGCCGAAGGGTACCCTGGGGCATCCCTGGAGGATATTGCTGATCATATCGATTATGTCAGAAATCGGATTGGTGTAGAACATGTTGCTCTGGGATCAGATTTTGACGGTACGATGGTGCCGGATGCTATGAAGGATGTCACAGGGGTTCCTATGCTTTTAAGGGTTCTTGAGCAAAGAGGGTGGAAGAAGAGCGAACTGGAGAAGCTCACTTATAAAAACTGGATCAGGGTGTTGGAGCAGACATGGAAAGAATAATAAAAGCCTCCGGGTTGATCCCGGAGGCTTTTATTTAAGAACGATGTTTTTGATAAGTAAGAGGTTTTGTCAACGATTGTATCTTCCTGTACGTTTCATTTGTTAGAGCAGGAGCAGTCCTGTATGTCAGGCTGTCAGCCAATTGGCCAGTCGTCCGGGCGCCAAAAACGGCGGAGGCCACTGCAGGGTGGTGGAGGACATACTGAAGGGCGAGCGCTTCAGCGTTTTTATCTGAATCTGTAAAGGAAGGCCACTCTTCAGCGATGGCGAGCACTTCATCCCTGCTGTATTCCAAATACCCGTCTTCTGCTTTCGAGGCGGCTTTCTCACGCTCTTGGCTTGAGAGCATGCCTTTGGCTAATGGACCGCGGGCTAATACGCTGATGTCATGTTCAGCAAGATAATCGAGAAGCTCCTCCGGGCGCCTGTCCAAGGCGTTGTACTGCATCATTATGCTTACGATATTCGACTTTTCCACGTATTGTTTGATGACATTCGGGCGGATGGATGATATTCCGTAGGCGCGTACCAATCCTTCGTCGACGAGTTCATCAAAAGCCTGAATACTTTCATCTACAGGGTCTTCAATCGTCCCCCCGTGAAGCTGATATAAATCGATATAATCCACACCAAGCCGTTTCAGACTGCTCTTCACCCCTTCTTTGATGTGTTTTTTAGAAGGGTCCCATGTCCAGCCTTCTTCACCGGGGGTGAATTTATTACCGACCTTTGAACCAATGATCACGTCATCCCGGCGGCCTTTAACCGCCTGACCTACGATTTCTTCATTTTGTCCGTAGTCGTACAAGTCAGCGGTGTCCAGATAATTAATGCCGGAGTCCAGAGCCTCGTGGACGATGTTTTCTGCTTTAGCGTAGTCGGTTCCGAGGGACATGCATCCCAGCCCGATTTCTGATACGTATAAATCTGAATTTCCAAGGCGTCGTTTCTTCATATAATCATCCTTTCCTGTATAGTTTATCGTAATATTCATTGTAGACGCTACTCCTGTGATAGAATGGCGGTAGATAATCAGAGAGGATGAAAACGATGAAAAAATTCGAAGAGAAAACCTACCAGACCGAAACTATCTATACAGGTAAAATTGTCCAGCTTGATGTAGACAGTGTTACTTTACCCGATGGTCATACATCTAAACGGGAGCTCATCAGACATCCGGGAGCAGTAGCTGTTATCGCGACGACCCAAGAAGGGAAACTCGTCCTTGTGGAACAGTATCGAAAAGCGATGGAGAAAAGCATCGTTGAAATTCCTGCCGGCAAACTGGAACCGGGAGAGGAACCGAAAGCATGCGCCATGAGAGAGCTTGAGGAGGAAACCGGTTATACAACCGAAGATTTGGAACTGGTCACCTCCTTCTACACATCCCCGGGTTTTGCAGATGAGCTCGTCTATGTTTATTTCACAGATCATATCAAGCCGATGGATATCCAGCCGGACGGGGATGAAGACGAATTTGTAGAAGTGATGGAATTGACTTTGGACGAAGCCGTCCAGCTGGAGAAGGACCACCGAATTCATGATGCGAAAACAGCCTACGCCCTCCTATATCTGCAGCTGAAGCAGAAATGAAGGATTACTTCGCAGATTTACATATCCATATCGGGCGCGACTGGAACGGCGGTCCTGTGAAAATTACCGGATCCAAGAAGCTTACCCTGACGAGCGTGGTTGAAGAAGCTTCCCATTCCAAAGGACTGGATATAGTAGGAGTTATTGATGCCCAGTCTCCTGCTGTCCAGGATGAAATTCAATCCCATTTAATGAACGGTCAAGCAGTTGAGCTTCAGGATGGGGGCATTCAATACAAGCATACGGTTTTGATTCTTGGAGCAGAAATTGAAGTATATGATGCTTCTTGTTCAGGTCCTGTGCATCTGCTCTGTTATTTTCCGTATTTGAGGGACATGGTTCGTTTTTCAAGCTGGCTTTCCAACAAAATGAAAAATATCTCCCTGAGCTCCCAGCGTTTCTACGGTACAGCCCGTGAGCTCCAGTCGTATGTCAGGGAGCATGGAGGGCTGTTTATCCCAGCCCATATCTTCACCCCATTTAAAAGTCTCTATGGCAGGGGAGTGCGTACGTCATTAATAGAAGTATTGGACAGTACCGCCATTGATGCTGTAGAACTTGGGTTGAGTGCGGATACGGAGATGGCTTCGCATATCTATGAACTTCAGCCTTATACGTATGTAACCAATTCAGACGCCCATTCTACGGCCAATATGGCAAGGGAATACCAAACCATCCAGATGGAAACCCCTTCATTTGAAGAACTGCGTCTGGCTCTGCACAACATTAGAGGGAGGAAAGTGAAGGCCAATTATGGTATGGATCCGAGAATGGGCAAATACTTTCAGACGGTGTGTGCCGCCTGTCTGCAGCAACAGTCTGCCAGTCAGGAAAGCCGCTGCCCTTCCTGCGGGAAAGGGAAATGGGTCAAAGGGGTGTCCGATCGAATCCATGAGTTGTCAGACAAGCGTCAGGAGCGGGAAAGGCCGCCATATGTTCCACAGGTGCCGCTCCATACCCTTCCAGGAATCGGCCCGAAAACCTATCAAAAGCTGATAGAAGCGTTCCAAAATGAGATGAATATCATTCATCATACAGCAGAACAGGACCTGGGCGGTATTCTGCCCGAATCAACCATTCAAAAAATTATGGACATGAGGCAGGGACGGCTTTCTATCACCAAAGGAGGGGGAGGGAAGTACGGGAGGATCCGCTAGCTTTTTCAGGTCTACTTTTTCACCTTTTCTCATAGATTGGTCATAGACCAGGTAGGAGAAAGGATGAGGGATAATGCACCAGGGCATGCGGATGGTTAAAAATGATGTACAGTCGCATATGAATATTTTCGTATTCATTTTTGTGTTGTTTCTTATGGGGATCATTTTCGGGGCTGTCATCGTAAATAGTATGAACTTTGTACAAAAACAAGATCTCTTTTTCTATTTGAAGCAGTTTTTTGAGCAGCAGGCTTCTTCTCCTGGAACGGGGAAAGCTGTTTTATGGAAGGACAGTGTCCTTTACCATGTGAAGTATATGCTGCTGTTGTTTTTGCTGGGCATTTCCGTCATCGGTATGCCTGTCATTACTGTGCTGCTATTTATTAAAGGACTGGTGCTCGGCTTTTCCGTCGGCTTTCTTGTCAACCAGATGGGATGGTACGGTCTGCTGATTTCCACCGTTTCCATAGCACCTCAGAATTTGATTATCATTCCCGTTTACCTGATTGCCGGCTCTCTTGCCTTGATATTCTCACTTACCCTCTGTAAGCAGCTTTTTATAAGAAGGGTGCACCAGCCTCTGATGAAGGGATTCGTCCGGTACAGTGGATTGTTCGGCGCATTGATGGCTGTGTTGATGGTATCTTCCGTCGTTGAGGTTTTTATTTCGAATTCCATTTTGGAACTGGTTTTAAAGTGGCTTTACGAATGAATGAATCCATTGCTAGATAATAACGATTATCATTAACAGATTAAAATGATTATAATTTGACACTCGTTCTGTCTCTGATTATAATGAGAATGGTAAGACGAGGGAGGGACGAACGATATGGAACATCGTATTGAAAAGATAAAGAAGCAGCTGCATTCCCAAAGTTATAAGCTTACACCACAGCGGGAAGCAACTGTACGGGTTTTACTGGAAAACGAAGAAGATCATTTAAGTGCGGAAGATGTTTACCTCCTCGTAAAAGAGAAAGCACCTGAAATTGGTCTTGCTACCGTATATCGTACACTTGAACTTTTATCAGAATTGAAAGTTGTCGACAAAATCAATTTTGGAGACGGCGTTTCCCGTTATGATCTTAGGAAAGAAGGGGCCGAACATTTCCACCACCATCTCGTCTGCATCGAATGTGGATCCGTGGAGGAAATTGAGGAAGACCTTCTACTTGATGTTGAAAAAATAGTTGAAAGTCAGTGGGGATTTGAAGTGAAGGATCATCGTTTGACCTTTCACGGCATCTGCCGGGTCTGTCAAAAGCAGGCGGTCGCTGCTTCATCTGCGGAAGAAAATAAAAAGTGAACGCCGGAGGCCGCTATGCAGAATCATAGTGGCTTTTTTTATAGAGGGACCGGGCAGATGTTAAGCATCTGCTCGTTTTTATTTACAAATGAAGAAAAATCGTGTACGTTAATGCTAGATGGACTTGTGTTCTAGATACGGATTCTTTCACCTCCGCCGCGTATATTTTGAGCCGTTTCCGGCATATCCTTGAATAAAGGACAGCGGTGGGGGTGATGGAGTGGGCCGGCTTCGGCATAGTTTAAGAGATTTAGTCAAAGTCCTCTTAGTTTTTACTGTCTGCACGTTCGTATTTTATATGGCATTGAGAATGGTTCATGGAGAATACGAAAGGCAGCATCGATATGATCCTCCAGGAGGATCAGCCGTGAAGGTGTCCAGTTCTCAAGATTCTGATTGGGCCGATCGTCTATCGATATTTTTTCGATTAGGAGAGTAGGTGGAAGATGCAGTATGCTCTTGAAGATTTTTATCACTATTTAACGGTGGAGCGTGGACTTTCACCTAACACAATACAATCCTATAAAAGGGATCTTACGCAGTACACGGCGTTTATGCAGGAAAAAGAACAGATCAAATCGTGGGATGTGGTGACGAGGGCACATATTATGCAATACCTCCACCACTTGAATGATCAGGGGAGATCTCCGGCTACAACGGCACGTTTCCTGTCTTCCATCCGTCTTTTTCATCAGTTTTTGATCAGGGAGAAAAAGACAGAGCATGACCCGAGCCTACATATAGAAACACCGAAAAAGGAACGCCGGCTTCCTAAAGTTCTATCCTCGGATGACGTGGATAAACTTTTGAACATCCATGCCAGGGATCCACTTTCCTCCAGGAATAAAGCCATGTTTGAAATGCTTTATGCCACAGGCCTCCGTGTAACGGAACTGGTGTCTCTGAAGGTCAGTGACCTCCATTTGACGATGGGATTTGTCCGCTGCCTTGGCAAAGGGTCCAAAGAACGGATCATCCCACTTGGGGATATGGCGAAGGAAGCCGTGGAAAATTATTTGGATACAGGCCGCGGGGCGCTGGTCAAACAGAAAAACACGGAAGAATTATTTGTGAATCATCATGGAAATAAGCTGTCCAGACAAGGTTTTTGGAAGATTCTGAAAGCGGTTGCTCGGGAGATGGGGGTGGAGAAAGAACTGACTCCACACACGCTCCGCCATTCGTTTGCCACTCATCTGCTTGAGAATGGAGCGGATTTAAGAGCGGTACAGGAGATGCTGGGACATGCGGATATTTCCACCACACAGATTTACACGCACGTCTCAAAAACAAGGTTGAAAGATGTTTACCGCTCGTATCATCCGCGAGCGTAAACTTTTTTTGCTTTACAGATGTCTGACATCCTACATCTCTGGAAAAAGGGTAGTTTCAGACGAATTTGGGAAATTAAAAAACAGGAGGGATCGTTGATGAATTCATTTAAACGCGTATTTTTGATTGTAATGGACTCTGTAGGGATCGGGGAAGCCCCGGATGCAGAAAAGTTTGGTGATAAGGGAGCAGATACGCTCGGCCATATCGCCGACCACATGAACGGCTTGAACATGCCGCATATGGGAGAGCTCGGATTGAGCAACATCAGAAGGATTCAGGGAATTGAACAAGCTTCTGCACCTAAAGCGCATTATACGACTATGGTGGAGGCCTCCAATGGGAAGGATACGATGACCGGTCACTGGGAGATTATGGGGCTGTACATCGACCAGCCGTTCCGCACCTTCCCCGATGGTTTTCCTGACGAACTGCTGGATCAAATCAAGGAAAAGACAGGTAGAGGCATCGTGGGAAATAAGCCGGCCTCAGGAACAGAAATCATTAAAGAGCTTGGCGAACACCATATGGAAACCGGGGATTTAATTATTTATACTTCGGCTGATTCTGTTCTTCAAATTGCTGCCCATGAAGATGTTGTTCCACCCGAAGAACTGTTTGAAATCTGTGAATTCTGCAGGGAGATTACCAAGGATGAAAAGTATATGGTCGGCCGCGTGATTGCCCGGCCGTTTGTTGGTGAGCCCGGCGCTTTTGAACGGACGTCCAACCGTCACGATTATGCTTTGAAACCATTCGGTCGCACAGTCATGAACGAAATGGCAGATGCAGGTCTTGACGTTGTAGCCCTTGGTAAAATTTCCGACATCTATGATGGAGAAGGTGTGACAGAAGCGGTTCGAACGAAGGACAACATGGACGGAATGGACCAGTTAGTGAAATCCATGGATAAAGATTTCCGAGGCATGAGCTTTTTGAACCTCGTTGATTTTGATGCCAAGTACGGCCACCGTCGTGATCCTCAAGGATATGGGGAAGCTTTGGAAGCTTATGATGAGCGCCTTCCAGAAGTATTGGAAAAGATGGAAGACGATGATTTGTTAATCATTACTGCTGATCACGGCAATGACCCGGTCCACCATGGTACAGATCACACGCGTGAACTCGTTCCCCTTGTCGTTTACCATAAAGGAATCGATCAAGGGAAAGAACTGGAGCAGCGCCGGACGTTCGCAGATATCGGGGCCACAATTTCCGATAACTTCGACATTCAAATGCCTGAGCATGGACAGAGTTTCTTAAAGGATATCCAATAGGAGGGGTATGATTATGAATCAATCGCAAGTGAAAGAAGCATCTCAATTTATTAAACAGCAGCTCACCGGACAGCCTGGGGTAGGTCTGATTTTAGGATCCGGCCTGGGGGTTTTAGCGGAAGAAATCCAAAACCCTACAGCCATCCCTTATTCCGAAATTCCTCATTTTCCAGAATCAACGGTTTCGGGTCATAAAGGGCAGCTCGTCATCGGAGAGCTTGAAGGACAGCAGGTCATTGCCATGCAGGGCCGCTTCCACTATTACGAAGGCTATACAATGAAGCAGGTTACCTTCCCTGTACGCGTGATGAAGGAGCTTGGTGTTGACACTCTATTCGTCACAAATGCTGCCGGCGGCATCAATACTTCCTTTGAGCCTGGAAACTTGATGGTGATTACCGATCATATCAATAACATGGGTGACAGCCCGTTGATTGGACCGAATGATGATGAACTGGGAGCTCGTTTCCCGGACATGTCTGAAGCTTATGACCGGGAGCTGGTTGCTCATGCAGAAAAAGCTGCAGAGAAGTTAAACCTTGGCATCCAAAAAGGTGTGTACGTCGGTAACACGGGTCCTGCCTATGAAACGGGAGCGGAGATCCGTATGCTTCGTACACTTGGCGGAGATGCTGTAGGAATGTCCACGGTTCCGGAGGTCATGGTTGCCAACCACGCAGGTATGAAAGTTCTCGGCATTTCCTGCATTTCAAACATGGCTGCTGGTATTCTTGACCAGCCGCTTACCCATGATGAAGTGATTGAAACGACAGCACAGGTTCGTGAAGATTTTCTCGGTTTCGTTAAGGAACTGCTCCGTACACTTTCTGTTTGACGCGTTTGGAATGAAGCAGCCTAAGGTGGTGGCTGTTCAGTCACCGCCTGAAATTCTTAGTAAAAGCAAAGGGTGATAGGATATGAGAATGTATGATGTAATTGTTAAAAAGCGTGACGGCGGGGAACTTACAAAGGAAGAAATACAGTTTTTCGTGGAAGGGTATACAAAAGGAGACATTCCTGATTACCAGGCATCCGCCCTTACGATGGCCATCTATTTCCAGGGGATGACACAGGAAGAAACGGCAACGTTGACGAAAGCGATGGTGGACTCTGGTGAAACGATCGACCTTTCGGAAATTGATGGGAAAAAAGTGGATAAGCACTCGACAGGCGGTGTTGGTGACAAAGTCACCTTTATTGTAGGGCCTCTCGTTGCATCCATTGGTATTCCAGTTGCGAAAATGTCCGGGCGCGGCCTTGGTCATACAGGCGGGACACTGGACAAGCTGGAATCTGTTAAAGGCCTTGAAATTGAGATGAGCAAAGAGAAGTTCATCGAGAATGTCAACAAATTCAAGCTCGCGGTTGCAGGACAGACGGGCAATCTGGCACCAGCTGATAAGAAGCTTTATGCACTGAGGGACGTAACTGGAACGGTCAACTCCCTGCCTCTCATCGCCGGTTCGATTATGAGTAAGAAGATTGCATCCGGGGCAGACAGCATCGTTTTGGATGTAAAAACAGGAACGGGTGCCTTCATGAAGACACTGGAGGATTCCGAAGCTCTTGCGCGTGAAATGGTGAATATCGGTAATAACCTGGGAAGAAAAACCGTAGCAGTGATCAGTGACATGAATCAGCCGCTCGGTTATGAAGTTGGAAATGCGAACGAGATTAAGGAAGCGGCGGAAATTTTACAGGGAAGCCCTGTGGAAGACCTTCGTACACTATCCTTGGAAATCGCTTCCCATATGGCTGTCCTGGCTGAAAAATTCCCTAGTTACGAGGATGCATATGAAGCGTTGGAAGCCAATATTGAAAACGGCAAGGCGTTCCAATCCCTGCGCAACCTTATTGAAGCACAGGGGGGAGATGTATCTATGATCGACGACCTCTCCAAACTTCCGCAGGCGAAGTATCAAGTAGAAGTGAAAGCAGACAAAGATGGATTCGTCTCAGCTATTGACGCCGAATCCATTGGCGTCGCCGCTATGTACCTCGGTGCAGGTCGTGCGACAAAGGATGATGAAATCAACCATGGCGTCGGGATTACGATGAAGAAAAAGATCGGAGATTCGGTAAAAGCCGGAGAACCTCTCGTCGTTCTTCTAAGTGATGATGAACAGCCGGAAGATTCGATCCAGAAGGTGCAGCAGGCGTATACAATTTCAAACGAAAAGGTGGAAAAACCTACGTTGATCCACAACATCATTAAATAAACCGGAAGACGGAGTCCTTAGGGCTCCGTCTTTTTTTATGGTGATGATTATAAAAACATGCGGCAAAGAGATTTGTATAGAAGATCATGGAAAGGGAAAGCTAGGGACACTTACAGCTATATGGGAGGTTTAGGGAATGAGAAAATTAATAGGTGTCATCCTGGCTATGTGTTTATCCGCCGCTGTCCTTCCAGCGGGCATATCAGCGGAGGAAAAGGCGTCATTGGATATTGTGAACTCAGCAAAATCAGCTGTGCTGATGGAAAAAAACAGCGGGCGGACACTTTTTGATAAGGATGCAGATAAAAAGCTGCCTCCAGCAAGCATGACAAAGGTCATGACGCTTTTATTGATCATGGAGGAACTGGAAAAGGGCGGAATCACGTTGGACGAAATGGTCCGCGTCAGTGAACATGCTGCTTCCATGGGAGGGTCGCAGATTTTCCTTGAAGCGGGTGAGGAGATGACAGTGGAAGACCTTCTTAAAGGGATCGCCGTAGCTTCAGGTAATGATGCCAGCGTAGCAATGGCTGAACGAATTGCGGGTAGTGAAAAAGAATTTGTAGCGATGATGAACGAAAAAGCAGAGGCGCTCGGTTTAAAAAACACCCATTTTGAAAATCCGACGGGACTCCCGGCTGAAAACCACCTGAGTACCGCCCGTGATATGGCTATTATGGCCCGTGAATTACTTCTGCATGATGAAGTAACCACCTATACAAAAATTTATGATGATTATTTGCGTAAAGGACAGGATAATGAATTTTGGCTGGTGAATACGAACAAGCTCATCAAAACCTATCCCGGGATGGATGGTTTGAAAACAGGCTACACGTCCGAAGCAAAATACTGCCTGACCGCATCCGCCCAGCGGAATGATATGCATATGATTGCGGTCGTGATGGGGGCGGCCACTCCGAAAGAACGCAATGCGGATGTCTCCAGTCTGCTGGACTATGGCTTTTCCCAGTTTGAAGGTGTCAAACTTTATTCCAAGGACGATCCCATGACAACGTTGAACCTGACAAGGGGAGAGCCTCGTCAAGCGGTATTGAAACCGGAAAAAGATGTTGTTGTCCTGAAGAAGAAAAATGATAAAAAGACGGATTATGAAACAGAGTTGAAGATCGACGACAGTCGAAGTCTTCCCTATGAAAAAGGGGCGCACATGGGATGGATCGTTGTAAAAAATGATGGTGAGGAAGTCGCTAAAGTACGTCTGGAGACTTCAGAGCCAGTGGAAGAAGCAGGGTTTTTCCAGTTGTGGGAACGGTCCTGGAGGAATTTGACGAGCTTTCAGAGGTTTTAGCACTTTCCCACTAGTATTGTTCCAGGGCAGGAAATGACTCAGAAAAGGACGAAAAGACTTAGGGACTCTTAAATGTCAGAGGAGGAATTCACTTGAGTCTTCAAAGTCAATTCGCTGTCAGGGAAAATGTTTTAATCGTACGTTTAAATGGGGAACTCGATCATCATGAGACAGGATACTTGAGGGAAGCCTGGCAGAAACATCTGGAAAATGAAGCGGTAGAACATGTGATCGTCAATTTAGAAAAACTTTCCTTTATGGACAGTTCCGGCCTTGGTGTCATGCTTGGTCGTTATAAAGAAGTACAGGCTAAAGGGAATGTTATGGTCGTTTGTTCCGTATCCCCTGAAGTTACACGCTTGTTTGACATGTCCGGTCTATTCAAAATAATACAGCTGATGGAAAACGAAGCCGTTGCACTGGAAAGTCTGGGGGTGGCATCATGCGGAATGAAATGACCCTTGAGTTTCTAAGTATCAGCGCCAACGAATCTCTGGCCAGGGTTTCCGTCGCTTCCTTCATCAGTCAGCTCAACCCGACGATGGAGGAACTGACGGATATTAAAACCGTTGTATCCGAAGCGGTTACCAATGCAATTATTCATGGCTATGAAGAAAAGAATGACGAAAAAATTGTTCTTACCTGTGCCATTGATGGTGAAGAAATCGAATTGATTATTAAGGACCATGGAAGCGGTATTGATAATATCGATCTTGCCAAGGAGCCCTTATATACCTCCAAGCCGGAATGGGAGCGTTCCGGTATGGGATTTACAATTATGGAGAACTTTATGGATCAAGTGGATATCACATCTGAGCCCGGGGTCGGGACGACCATCCGTATGACCAAGCAGCTGACGTCCACCCGTGCGCTCTGTAATTGAGGCTGCGCCTATGGGAGATGCCACTAAAGAACGTCTGTCGGATAAAGATGTAAAGGCATTGATTAAGAAAAGTCAGGCAGGAGATCAAAAGGCCAGGGATTTTCTTGTTGAAAAGAATACCAGGCTTGTTTGGTCGGTTGTACAACGCTATCTGCGCCGGGGGTATGACCAGGATGATCTTTATCAAATCGGCTGCATCGGTCTTTTGAAGTCCATTGACAAATTTGATCTTAGTTATGATGTGCGTTTTTCTACGTACGCCGTTCCTATGATTATTGGTGAAATTCAACGGTTTATCAGGGATGACGGCAGTGTCAAGGTGAGCCGCAGCCTGAAGGAACTGAATCATAAAGTCCGGGCAAAAAAAGAAGAGCTTTTAAAGGAATATGGCCGGTCGCCAACCGTCAATGAACTGGCTGAGGCCCTCGGCATGTCCAAGGAGGAAATTGTCCAGGCAGAAGATGTCGGGCGGGCACCTCAGTCCATTTATGAAACCGTTTATGAAAATGAAGGAGATCCCATTACCCTTGTCGATCAGATCGCTGAGGAGGATGACAGCTGGTTTGATCAGCTTACACTGCAGGATGTGATGAGCCGGCTGGATAAACGAGAGCGTCTCATCATTTATCTCAGGTATTACAAAGACCAAACACAAACAGAAGTTGCTGAAAGGCTTGGAATATCACAGGTCCAGGTATCCCGGCTGGAGAAAAAGATTCTGGCGGATATGAAAGCTACCATGAATGATACGAGTTAAACGACTGCGCCTGCTGAAGGTGCAGTTTTTTTATTGGTCACATGCTGCAGGGAGAAGTGGATGGCGTATGTTTTTTGCTGCACCACGCATAATAAACGTATCTAACCATTACAGGGGGCGCAAAAGATGGCAGCACCTGTCTATATTCGTCTGAAGCAGTCCATTTACGTTCAACCTCAGGCTGAAATTCGTCTTAAGGATACGGCTGGAATCACAGGGGCTGAACAGCAGATCGCCCCTTTGAAGGAACTCGTTCTGCATGCCGTGACACCCGAGGACCAGAACATTGTCGTCATTGACGCGTTCATGATTGTGGAGCAGATCCTTCACCAACAGCCTGGTACAGAAGTCCAATTGATCGGACCATCCTGCTGTGTTGTCCATGTAGAGAAACACGGGAAGGAACCGAATCCCATACTGATCAGTGCTATTTGGATTTTATTATTTATCGGAGCAGCCATGGCCATTATGAATTTCCATTTCGATGTCAGCATGCAGTCTGTGCAGCAGAAGCTGCACCTGATGCTGACAGGCCGGGAAGCCGAATATCCATTATGGATACAAATTCCTTATTCGATCGGACTGGGAATCGGTATGATCTTATTTTTTAACCATTGGTTCCAGAAAAGGTTCAATGAAGAACCAAGTCCCATGGAAGTGGAGATCTTTAACTACCAGGAGGATCTGGATCATTATGTAGCCATTAAAGAAAATAAGGTGGAAAAAAAGGATGTGGATCGTTGAAATCTTAATCGGATTGGCTTCAGGGATTGCCGTCGGAACAGGATTTGTAGCATTCCTGACTGTTCTTGGCATTGTACCACGGCTCATGCAGTTAAGTCATTCGGAATCAAAATTGAGGCATTACGAATGGGCGGTCATCACCGGTGTGTTTTTCGGGATATATTTGTCATTTGGCAGCTTTCCTCTTCAGATGACATGGTGGGGTCTCGGCGTGTGGGGACTGTTTCATGGCATCTTCATTGGCATGCTTGCAGCGGCTCTCACAGAAGTATTGAACGTTTTTCCGCTGCTTTTTAAAAGGATAGGAGTCGATGGTTATCTCTTTACGCTATTAATGGCGCTGGTACTTGGGAAAATCGCAGGTTCGCTGTTTCAATGGATCATTTTTGTCAGATAATCCGCAAATTGGAGGGATATGAATGGATAAGCAGCCTTTGAATGAGCAGAATTTTGAAAATGCCGTTAAATCCTATCAACCGAAGCCGTCTTATGTAATGAACTGCATAAAAGCATTCATCGTAGGCGGCCTCATCTGTGTGTTTGGAGAATTGTTATCACAAATGTATATACATTGGTTTGACTACAATGAGGAAAATGCAATGAACCCTACCGTGGCCACCCTTATTCTCTTGGCGGCGCTCGCGACAGGTTTTGGTGTTTACGACAAGCTGGGGCAGTTTGCCGGGGCTGGATCGGCAGTGCCGGTGACTGGTTTTGCCAACTCGATTACGAGTGCGGCTCTTGAACATAAATCGGAAGGCCTTGTTCTCGGGGTGGCGACCAACCTGTTTAAACTTGCCGGGTCGGTCATTGTCTTCGGTGTAGTGGCTGCTTATGTTCTGGGGATTTTTCGATATCTTTGGTCACTTATATTCTAGGAGGAAACAGGAATGGGTAAAGCTGGAAAGCATACATGGACATTTTCTAATCAAGTTTATATACAGGCTTCAGGTACAGCTGTCGGACCGATGGAAGGGGAAGGACCTCTCGGGTCAACGTACGATGTGATTCATGAGGAACTCCATTGTGGAGAATCCAACTGGGAACTGGCGGAAAGGAAGTTGATGTTTGATGCGGTATACGCGTGTCTGCAAAAAGCAGGAGTCGATCAGTCCGCCATCGATCTGTTTCTTGCGGGTGATCTTCTCAATCAAAACGTGACCGGAAATTACGTGGCCCGCCAGCTTGGAATTCCCGTTCTCGGAATGTTCGGTGCCTGCTCGACGAGCATGGAGACCCTGGCCTCAGGCGCCGCTCTCGTCGACAGTGGGTTTGCAGATCAGGCTTTAGTAGCTGTCAGTTCTCATAATTGTACAGCCGAACGCCAATTCCGTTATCCGACGGAATATGGGGGGCAGAAGCCGAAAACAGCGACGTATACGGTAACCGGAAGCGGTGCCGCACTTCTTTCCAGGACCCCTTCTCCTGTTCAAGTTGAAGCGGCAACAATCGGAAGGGTGATGGATTATAACATCAAGGATCCTTTCGATATGGGATCCGCTATGGCTCCAGCGGCTTGGGATACGATTAAAACCCACCTGGAGGATATGGGGAGAATGCCTTCGGATTATGATGTGATAGCCACGGGGGATTTGTCATCTGTAGGTTCACCGATTTTCAGAGATATGATGAAACAGGATGGGTACGACCTTAGTGAAGTCCATAAAGACTGTGGCATGCTTGTCTATCACAGCGATCAGCCTGTATTTGCCGGGGGGAGCGGCTGTGCCTGTTCCGCTGTGGTTACGTATGGAAAACTGATACAGGATCTGATGGAAGGAAAATATAACAAGGTGCTCGTCGCAGCCACCGGAGCTTTGATGAGTCCGATGATGATTCAACAGAAGGAATCGATTCCAGGTATAGCGCATGCTGTCGTATTAAAGCGCGGGGAGGGAGCCTCATGACCTTTTTATGGGCTTTTATCGTAGGGGGAGGGATCTGTGTCATCGGTCAGATCCTGCTGGATGTATTCAAACTGACACCTGCGCACGTGATGTCCTCATTTGTTGTGGCGGGGGCGGTTCTCGACGCTTTCGACATTTATGATAAACTCATTGAGTTTGCAGGGGCTGGGGCTACGGTGCCGATTACAAGCTTTGGACATTCCCTTCTGCACGGAGCGATGGAACAGTCGGAAAAGCATGGGTTCATCGGGATAGCCGTCGGTATTTTCGAACTAACGTCTGCAGGAATTGCCTCTGCCATTTTGTTTGGCTTTATCGTTGCTGTGTTTTTTAAACCGAAAGGATAATGATGCCTCAAGGAGTGAAAGGAATGCCGGATCAAAAAGAAGCACCCATCGTTATGAAACTGGAACAAAATAGAAAAGCAATGAACGAGAGGATAGGGGTTGAACAATCCTTTGATCTTGGATTCCGCACCGTTCATATTCTTGGATCAGAAGTCAATGTGTATTATGTGACAGGTCTTGTAGAAACGCCCATCATAGTAGAAATTATGAGGCAGTTGTTTGAATTGAATGAAGGATCGGAAAAGGAGGATTCCGTCCGGTCGCGGATCAAGAACGATATTCCGCACCAGCAGGTGGAATCCTCTTCAGACATGAACCAGTGTATTACCCAATTGTTATCCGGGCTGATTATCATTTTTGTAGAAGGGGAGACGGAAGCGTTTATCGTGGATGTCCGTACCTACCCGGGCCGTACACCAGAAGAGCCGGATACAGAAAAAGTAATCCGTGGATCCAGGGATGGATTTACTGAAAATATTATTGAAAATACTGCTTTAACAAGGCGCAGAATCCGTGATGAACGTCTTCGTCATGAAATTCTCCAAGTAGGAGAAAGGTCAAAAACGGATATCTGTATTTCTTATATAAAGGATGTCGCAGATCCCGGGCTTGTGGACCTGATTAAGAGTGAAATTAAAAACATCGATATCGACGGACTGTCCATGGCAGATAAGACGGTTGAAGAATTCCTCGTCAAGCAGGGGAGGAACCCTTTTCCGCTTGTCCGCTATACAGAGAGACCGGATGTCGCATCGTCCCACTTGTTTGAAGGGCACGTCGTTATTATGGTGGACACCTCTCCGAGTGTGATCATTACGCCGACGACCTACTTTCATCATGTTCAACATGCGGAGGAATTCAGGCAGGCCCCGGCCGTAGGTACATTTGTCCGCTGGGTGCGGTTTTTTGGAATATTTTCATCCATATTTGTCCTGCCGCTCTGGATGCTTTTCGTGATGCAGCCGGATCTGCTTCCTCAGGCGCTGGCATTTATCGGTCCGAATGAAGAGACGGCCATACCGATCATTATTCAAATTCTACTTGCGGATCTCGGTCTTGAAATGCTTAGGATTGCCGCCATTCATACCCCGACACCGTTATCAACGGCAATGGGTCTGATTGCGGCCGTGTTGATTGGACAGATTGCTATTGACGTGGGGATGTTTGTCCCGGAGGTTATCCTTTATGTAGCCGTCGCGGCGATCGGGTCCTATTCCACACCCAGTTATGAATTGTCCGTCGCTAATAAGATGGCCCGTGTACTGTTTGTCATTTTAGTAGCCGCTTTTGGTATCAAAGGTTTAATGATCGGTTTCCTGGGTTTTGTTCTCCTGCTGGCTCATACGAAATCGCTGAACACGCCTTATCTCTGGCCTTTCCTGCCTTTCAATGCCAAAGCCGCGCTGCAGATTATACTGCGTCTCAGTATGCCGTCGCTCAAGGTACGGCCGAGTGTGGTCCATCCTCAAAATAATCAGCGGCAGAAATAATCATATTGCCGCTCATTCAGCAATGTGATAAATTATAGACAATTAAAAAAATGTCCTTTTCCAATAAAGGGCATTTTCTTTTTATTCCAAGTACATACGTTTGAACAAAAAAGGCGGGATGGTATGAATCACGAAGTAAATGAACAAGGGCAGCTTATGATTGCCGGAGTGCCGGCAAAAGAGCTCGCCCACCACTACGGCACGCCGTTATTTGTCTATGATGTCGACCGAATCCGTGCGAATGCGCAGGCATTTGTGCGCACATTCGAAGAATATAACGTTCCTGCCCAGGTCGCTTATGCCAGTAAAGCTTTTTCTTCCACAGCGATCCTTCAAGTCGCCCATCAGGAAGGGCTGAGCCTGGACGTCGTTTCACAGGGAGAGCTTCATACTGCTCTCGAAGCGGGTTTTCCAGTAGAAAAAATTCATATGCATGGAAACAATAAGAACATCCAGGAAATTGAGATGGCTGTGCGCTGCAGCATCGGATGCATTGTCGTCGATAACTTCTTTGAAATTGAACTGCTGAGCGCTGTATTGAAAGAACAAAATAAAACGATGGATGTGCTTCTTCGTGTTACACCAGGGATTGAAGCGCATACCCATGACTATATTCTGACAGGTCAGGAAGATTCCAAGTTCGGGTTTGACTTGAGCAGCGGCCAGGCCGAGGAGGCTTTTCTGAAAGTCAAGGAAGACCCGAATATACAGATGAAGGGGCTCCACTGCCACATCGGTTCCCAGATATTTGAAACGGATGGTTTTCAAATGGCTGCCCAGCGCCTATTCCGCACCCTTCATGAGTGGAAAGAGACCTATTACTATGAAGCTTCTGTCGTCAATCTTGGTGGAGGATTCGGAATTCAGTATACAGAAGAGGATCAGCCGCTTGAACTGGATCAGTACGCACACGCTCTTATTAAAGAGGTGAAAGCCTTATCCCGTCAGTTCGACTACCCGATGCCTGAGATCTGGATTGAACCCGGCCGGGCGATTGTGGGAGAAGCGGGTACGACCCTTTACACAGTAGGTTCTGTGAAAAACATTCCGGACGTGCGGACGTACATATCTGTTGATGGGGGGATGACGGATAATATCCGGCCTGCTCTGTATAATGCAAAATATGAAGCCGCCCTTACGGAAAAAATGAAGGAGCCGGCAGAAAATAAATATTCAATTGCCGGGAAGTGCTGTGAATCCGGAGATATGCTAATATGGGATGTGGCGCTTCCTGCTGTAGAGCATGGAGATACACTTGCAGTTTTCAGTACGGGAGCGTATGGTTATGCTATGGCAAGTAATTATAACCGCTTTCAGAAACCGGCAGTCGTGTTTGTGGAAAACGGGGAACATCAGCTGGTCGTCCAAAGAGAAAGTTATCAGGATATGACCAGACTTGATTTGTCATACGAGAAAGGAAAGGGGAAAGAGAAATGAAACAAGCAACGATTCAATTTGAAAACGGTGAAAAAATGGTGGCTGAGCTTTATGAGGAAGCTGCGCCGAATACGGTAGCCAATTTCGAGAAACTGGCCAACGATGAGTTTTATGACGGCCTGACTTTCCACCGTGTCATTCCTGACTTTGTCATTCAGGGAGGCTGCCCGAACGGAACAGGTACTGGTGGTCCTGGATATACAATTAAATGTGAAACAGAAGGAAACCCGCATAAGCATGAGCGCGGATCCTTGTCTATGGCCCATGCGGGCAAGGACACAGGAGGAAGTCAGTTCTTTGTCTGTCATTCTCCGCAGCCTCACCTTGATGGCCGTCATACGGTATTTGGAAAAGTCATTGAAGGTGTGGATATCGTTGACCGTGTACGTGTCGGTGACGTCATGCAGAAGGTAAGAGTAGAAGATAAATAAGGTATTGGATGAGCCGGCTTGAAAAGACAATGACCCATTGTTGGATCAGCGGCTCCTCTTTTTCTGTCCGGCCGGGAGGAAAAGAGCGGTTGCATCCGCTTATGAAATGAACGATGAGTCATTCATTGAAAGAGGGCGCGTTGAGGTGGACGGGCGTCCGCCTGTTTTCCAGCATAGGCGCGGTGTGGTATCATCTCTCGTCAAACCGTAGTATGTTGCGCTTGTGGAGACAGGGTTGAATATTTTCTCCTGTTGCTATATTCTTATTGAACGGGGATAAGAAATTCGTTCGACCGGGGGAAACAAGATGAAATGGAAAAACTGGACACTGTTTACCATTCTCGCTTTATTCAGCATTGGCTGGGGCCTGTTTTACTGGTTTGGCATTGTTATGTAAAAACGTTGAGTACGGCCTGACAGACAAGTGGACAATTACTTGAATAGAATGATATGACTTAAATGTATGAGGGTAACCAATACGATTAGTTATTTCATAATTGAGGGGTTAATATGCTGATTCGATATAAAAAATCTTTTGAAAAGATAGCTATGGGTCTGCTTTCTTTTATGCCGGAAGTTACAGATATCCGCAATCTGCAGGATGTCATCCGGCAGTACGATGCAGATCCTGACTGGCATCTGTTTTTATGGAAAGAAGAAGATATTCTGGGGGCGGTCGGCGTCCGTCTGGAGGGCGGCAGAGCCGTCGTACAGCACGTCTCCGTTAATCCATCCCACCGTAATCAGGGGATCGGACGCAGAATGATTCAAAGCATCCGTCTTCACTTTAAAGATCAATGTGAAATCTGTGCTGATACAGCTACAGAAACGTTCATGGAAAAATGTGATGAGGAAAGTGCTTCTTCCCAGTTGTAAGATGAAAGAGGTGCCGCTGCGGCACCTCTTTTCTCATGGGGAATTTTATCTTCTGCGCTTATGCTTATGAATCAGCCTTTCATCTTCCATCCTGCTGGGTGACCCGAAGTCCACTCCCCATCTTTTACAGATCTCACCAACATCCTGTGAAAGCTGTGGGTCCGTAATAGAAAAGTTCCAGCTTACATAAGGTTCACCGCTCCGTACACGAGAGAGTTCTGAGGAAAGCTTCTCTTCCATGTGCACTGGATCAAGCCCCAGATGAACAAGAGATTCCCGCTGTGACGGCATATGATGGACACACCTTTTTAAAAGAGTGGCAGCCCCGTTTTGGTTGCCCCGGCGGTCATGGTACATAGCCACAGCTGTTTGTATAAGCAGAACCCATACAGACTGCCGGTTGCCCGGGTCTGTATTTTTCCAGTGCTCCTCGAGCACTTCATGGCATTCAAAGTAATCCCTTGTCCCATGAAAATGGGCCAGGTATTCTAAGTAATGAGAAGGGTACATCGCAATCACTCCATTTCAAGCGGGAGCCTGTTGGTCCGGGTCATTTTCCGCAACCGGAGCGCCCGCTCTCTATAGTTTATAGGACACACCATTCCACCTACAAGGGGCACCGTTTACACCACCTGTTGGCAGAAGAACATTTCTGATATGATAAAAGAGAAGAATCAGTGGTAAAGGAAGAATAACATGACAAAAAGCTACCAAGTGAAAGTGGAAGGCTTCGAAGGGCCTCTGGATCTTCTTTTACATCTTATCAATCGATACGAAATTGATATCTATGATATTCCTGTTTCGCAGATAACAGATCAATACATGCATTACATTCACACGATGCAGGAATTAGAACTTGATCTTGCCAGTGAATATTTGGTAATGGCTGCAACACTGTTGGCTATAAAGTCACAGATGCTGCTTCCTCAGCCTCAAATGGAAGAAGATATGGAAGATATGGAACTCGAAGAAGACCCACGGGAAGAATTGATGCGGCGCTTGATCGAATACCGTAAATACAAGCAGGCCGCGGATGAATTGAAGCAGAAAGAGCTGGATGCTAACCGGATCTATACGCGTCCACCTTTGAGTATGGAGGACCAGCAAGAGGAAAAGGTGGAAGTCCGTCCGGGAGAAGCGTCGATTTATGACATGATCCAGGCCATGGGCAGGCTGATGAAACGTAGTAAAGAAAAGCAGCCTGATGAAGCCAGAGTCCGGCGTGATGAAATCCCTATCCAGATGCGTATGGACGAAATATTACATCAAATGGAGCGTTCACCAGAAGGGACTCCGTTTTACCAGTTGTTCGAAAAACGGACGAGGCCCCATATTGTCGTTACGTTCATTGCACTTCTTGAGTTAATGAAAAGCAATGAAATTACCTGCGTGCAGCAGAAGCATTTTGAAGAGTTAATTGTGTTTAAGATGGAGGATGCCCCATGGAATTAGAGGAATACAGAGCAATCATTGAAGGGGTGCTGTTTGCCTCCGGTGAAGAAGGAGTGCCAAAAAAGAAGTTGATGGATTTGCTGGGGATGGACAAATCTTCTGTAAATGATTTGATTGAGAGTATGCAGGAGGCTTATATGCATCCATCACGGGGGCTGATGATTATGGAGTCCCAGGGAACCCTGCACCTCACAACGAAACCCGAGCATGCGTCCTACTACAAACGTCTGCTGGATTCCCCGAGCGCAACCAGACTTTCGCAGGCGTCCCTTGAAGCGCTGGCGATCATCGCTTATCAGCAGCCGATAACGAGAATTGAAGTGGACGATCTGCGCGGGGTGAAAAGTGACCGCTCTATACAAACCCTTGTTAATAGAGGTTTGATTGAGGAAAAAGGACGCAAAGATGCCATTGGTCGTCCGATTCTTTATGGAACGACGAAGGACTTTTTAATTTACTTTGGTTTGACATCGATCGACGAGCTCCCTCCTCTTGAGGACCTGCAACACCCTGAGGATATGGCAGGAGATGCCGATCTTTTCTTTGAAAAATTTGAGAAAGATCCGTTAAATGATGAAGACTGACACATGCTGCTCCTGATCCAGGGGCAGCATTTTTTTACGGCCGGGGAAGGGCTTCTGGATTCATATGCCTGTACATTCAGGCATAAGGTGTAGCAAACGACTAGAATGGGAGGAGCTCCTCTTGAAAAGGTGTTTATATATGATTTTAACCGCCCTGCTCGCTTTCCAATGGTTTAGTTTACACCCGGTTCAAGCTGAAGGAGCGCTGTCTGTATCAGCCGAGCATGCGGTTTTGATGGATGCAGCATCCGGACGGGTCCTGTATGAGAAAGATGCGTACGAGCCAGCTTTGATTGCCAGTACAACAAAAATCATGACGGCGCTGATTGCCGTTGAATCAGGTAAAATGGATGAGAAGGTTACCGTAAGTAAGAGGGCGGTGTATACAGAGGGATCTTCCATTTATTTAACAGAAAAAGAAAGCATTCGCTTAAAGGACCTTGTTTATGGTCTCATGCTCAGGAGTGGGAATGATGCGGCGGTCGCTATAGCTGAACATGTGGGAGGAAGTGTAGAAGGCTTTGTCCAGATGATGAATGATAAAGCCGCATGGCTCGGAATGAATGACAGCCGGTTTGAAAACCCTCATGGACTGGACGGGGAATTCCACCTTTCCAGCGCCTACGACTTAGGGCTGCTGATGGCTTATGCAATGAAAGACGAAACGTTTCGTGAAATTACGGGTAGTGAGTCCTACCTTTCAGAAAACAGGGATTATGCCTGGATGAACAAAAACAAAATGCTGACTCAGTATTATGATCCGACAAATGGTGGAAAGACAGGTTTCACCAAGGCAGCAGGACGGACGCTGGTCACTTCTGCTGCTAAAGAGGGAATGGAATTGATTGCGGTTACTTTGAATGCCCCGGATGATTGGAATGATCATAGAAACATGTTCGAATGGGGATTCGCCCATTTTGAAACCGTCCTTCTGCAGAAGAAAGGCACGGTGAAAGTGGGGGGAGAAGCCTATTATGTACCGAGAGATTTAGCTTATCCCTTAACCTCATCCGAAAAAGAGCAGCTGGAAGCGGTGTTTTACCCTGTGGAAGAAGGGACCGGACTCATGGCGGGGGTTACCTATTATAAGTCTGGTAATAATCCTATTGTTGAAGCTGCTGTATGGAAGGAACGTCCACCGCAGTCTTTTTTACGGGAAGTCGGTGATTTTCTCCACCGGATGATGGGGGTGGCGCCATGGTCAACCTGATCTGGGCGCTTCTTGCGATCATCGGTATTGTTTATGCGGCGTTCAACGGCACGATGAAAGAGGTCAACCAGGCGATATTTCAGACGTTGGATGAGGCAGTTATGATTACGATCAGCCTTGCAGGTGTGCTGGTGTTCTGGCTCGGGTTGATGAAGATTGCGGAAGAAGCTGGATTGTTAAGAGGACTTGCTGTTTTATTTAAACCTGTAGTCCGCCGGATCTTTCCAGATATCCCGGACAACCATCCTGCGCTTGGATACATTTTATCGAACATGACGGCCAATATGTTTGGACTGGGGAACGCAGCGACGCCGATGGGGCTGAAAGCGATGAAGGAATTGAAGGATCTATCCGGATCGGATCATGCCAGTCGTTCCATGATTACCCTGCTTGCCCTCAATACATCCTCGTTAACGTTGATTCCTACAACCGTTATAGCGGTCAGGATGAAATATGGATCCTCTGACCCTACATCAATCATCGGGGCTACTATACTCGCCACAATCATTTCCACCTGCGCCGCCCTCTGCATCGACCGCTATTTTTATTACAGGAGAAAGCGGAGGCTTGGATTATGATCAGTATATGGCTGATTCCGGGAATCATCTGTCTCGTACTGGTCACGGCTACCATAAAAAAGATTCCCTCTTATGAGGTTTTCGTAGAAGGAAGTAAGGAAGGGCTACAGATTGCTGTGTCCCTGCTGCCCTTCCTTCTAGGCATGATGGTATCCATTGCCGTTTTTCAGGCCTCAGGAGCTATGGAAGCGGTGCTCGTATTGTTTGAGCCCGTTATGAATGCTTTCGGCGCACCGGAGGAAATTCTGCCACTGGCTTTTATCCGACCCATCTCTGGAACGGCCGCATTGAGTATGACGACAGAGCTGATCCGCACGTTCGGACCTGATTCTTTCATCGGCTATCTGGCATCCGTCATGCAGGGAAGCACGGATACAACGCTCTACATCATTACCGTCTATTTCGGTGCTGTTGGAATCAAGCGGATGGGTGATGCATTGAAGGTTGGACTGCTTGCAGATTTAGTTGGTATACTGGCATCAATCATAATTGTTATCATCCTATTCCAATGATAGGATGATTTTTTTGTTCAAACCTTTATAGAATGTGTATAATGTAAATGGTATGTTCACTTGCTGTAGGAAAGCTGCAGGGAACATGTGAGATTTTAGAAGCAGAAGAAAGTTGGTGACGGTCGTATGGCAGAGAAAGAACGACTACAAAAGGTGATCGCCCATGCTGGTGTTGCATCACGAAGAAAAGCAGAACAGATGATTTTGGATGGAAAAGTGAAAGTGAATGGTGAAATTGTCACGGAACTTGGAACAAAGGTTGGAAGAAACGACGATGTTGAAGTGGAGGGTGTCCCGATTGATAAAGAGGAACCTGTCTATTTCATGCTTTATAAACCAAGAGGTGTGATTTCCAGTGTAAGCGATGACAAAGGCCGGAAAGTCGTAACAGACTTTCTTCCTGAAGTGAAAGAGAGGATTTTCCCGATCGGACGCCTGGATTATGATACATCCGGCTTGATCCTGCTCACCAATGACGGAGACTTCGCCAATATGCTTATGCATCCCAGCCATGAAGTCAACAAAGTATATATCGCGAAAACGAAAGGGATTCCGACACCGGAACAATTGAAGCAGTTGAAAAAAGGGATCACGGTGGACGGGGAGTATTTGAAAGCTGTCCATGCAAAAATCAATTCTACGGATTCCAGGAAAAATACAGCAATCGTTCAGGTTATTCTGCACGAAGGGAAAAACCGTCAGGTGCGCCGTATGTTTGATACCCTCGGATTTCCAGTAGATAAACTGAAGCGTGAACGGTACGGAACGCTGGACCTTAAAGGGCTGAATGCCGGGGATTACCGTCCTCTGAAGCCTTTTGAAGTGAAACAGCTGCGCCAGCTCGCTGAAGAAAATGTTGAATAACGTTCATATTCTGACTTTCCAATCGATGATATAATGATCTGGGAGTGACTGCTATGAAAGAGAAAACCATCCGGAAAAAGAAAAAAAGGCTGATCTTCCGGGCTGCCATGCTGACGGTTATGATTGGTCTTGTCGTTTTTGCTCTTGTGGCAAATGGAAAAGATGATCAGGTGGCTGTTGCCAAAGGGGAAGAGGCGCCTGATTTTCAATTGAAGAAATTCGGTACGGAAGAAACGGTTCGATTGAGTGATTTGAAAGGGCAGGGAGTCATGCTGAACTTCTGGGCCACCTATTGTGGTCCGTGCAAGGATGAGATGCCTTATATGGAAGAGTTATACGACGAGTATAAGGAAAAAGGTGTGGAGATCCTTGCCGTCAACCTGGATTCAACAGAATTGGTTGTAGAAAACTTTGTGAATGAATATAACCTCTCCTTCCCGATTCTTCAGGATAAGAAAGGACAGGTGATGGATCTGTATAACATCGGCCCGATCCCTTCGACCTTATTCATCAATCCGGAAGGTGATATTGAAGAGCAGGTGATCGGCCCGCTTACGCTGGAAAAACTGGAGGGGTACCTGCAGGAGATTTCACCAGAGGAATAGAGTCTACTTATATATTGTGAGGTTTTATTATGAATGAGATTACCTGTGAGTGCGGACACGTAAACCCCGAAGGTACCGTTTTGTGTGAGTCCTGTGGAAAGCCGGTCGAGGGGAATCAGCATATCGACGGCAATGACCAGAAGGAACTGCTGAACATGCGCTATGATGGGAGTGCCCGCAGATCCCAGACGTATAATCGGACGTGGGTTGATAAAATATGGAATTTCTTTTCCTCTGTTAAAGTGGGCGTGTGGCTCATTTTTATTACTGTCATAGCTTCAGCGGTAGGAACGATTTTTCCGCAGGAAGTGTTTATACCTGGTAATGCTGATCCGGCCACCCACTACCGGGATCAATACGGAATCGCCGGCCAGATTTATTATCAGCTTGGTTTTCATGATTTATTCAGTTCCTGGTGGTATATGCTGCTGATTGCCATGATTGGTATTTCCATCGTTATCGCCAGCATTGACCGGTTTTTTCCGCTTTACAAAACCTTGAAAAACCAGAAGCCGAAACGGCATGAGCTGTTTATGAAGAAACAGCGGGTGTTCGGAACGACAGAAACTCAGAACGTGGATGTGGAGCGTTTTAAAGCCAACCTGAAGAAGCGGCGCTTTCGTGTGTATGAACAGGATGGTCATCTGCTGGCTGAGAAAAACCGCTTTGCCCGGTGGGGGCCGTATGTCAATCACATCGGCCTGATCATTTTTCTGCTCGGGGCACTTCTCCGATTCGTCCCGGCTTTTTATGTCGATGAATTCATCTGGGTCCGGGAAGGGGAAACCATTTTAATTTCCGGAACGGATGGACAGTATTATATTGAAAATAAAGCTTTTACACTGGAAACGTATGACAAGGATAATCCTGATGATGCCCGATTTAAAGAAGCGATTGAAAATCAGAACGGAGCCATTCCTAAAACTTTCCGGACGGATGCTGTGATCTATGAGCGCACCAACTCGGATGTCACAGGAGCTGAAGCGGAGCTGGAGCAGGTGAAGGAAGGTGCATCCACGATGAACAATCCTTTGAAATTCGGTGATTATGCCCTTTATCAAGCCAGTTATCAATTGAATGAATTCAAGGAAATGTCCTTTAAGATTCATGACAAGGATGACGAATCGACCAACTATGGAGAATTCACCGTCGATCTGACAAATCCTCAATCTACATATGAACTGGACGAAGGCTACAGAGTGGAAATCGCCAACTATTTTCCTGATTATGAACTGGAAGATGGGGAACCGGTTTCCGTGTCGAAGTATCCAAGGAACCCGGCCTTTGTTTTTCAATTATTTCCTCCAGGGGAGTCAGAACCTGAAACCAGTTTTCTCGGTATAGGAGCCAATGTTGATGCTGGTGGTGAAAATGAGTACAAGCTTGGTCTGACTGAATTTGATGTCAGGGATGTGACCGGTCTGACAGTGAAAAAGGATGAAACGCTCTGGTTGATTGCTTTTGGAGGCGCTGTCTTTATGATCGGGGTTGCCCAGGGCATGTACTGGAACCACCGCAGAATCTGGCTTCAGCCTCGAAGTGATGGCGTCTGGATTGCAGGTCATACGAATAAAAACTGGTATGCATTAAGGATGGAGATTGATAAAGCGATTGAGGGAACAGGGATAGAGGCTCCCGTCGATCAGCACGAAATGAAATCATAGAGTCAGGAGGATGAACATGGGAGATTTAACGACCATAAGCAGTAACCTGCTTTATGCGGCATTTTTCATCTACTTGACGGCTACCTTCTTCTTCGGCGGAACAATAAGAGACAAGAAGAAAGGCAGCAGCAGAGTGGCTGGAAATATCGGTATTACGATCACCATCATAGGATTTCTTACGCAGCTTGGATACTTCTTTACAAGGTGGGGAGCAAGTGGTCATGCCCCTGTCAGTAATTTGTTTGAATATACGACATTCTTTGGGATGATGCTCGTCTTTGCCTTTATTGTCCTTTACTTTATTTACCGTGTGGATCTGCTGGGTCTGTTTGCACTGCCGATTGCTTTGCTTCTCATTGCATTTGCGAGCATGTTTCCGACAGAGATTTCACCTCTCGTCCCGTCCCTGCAGTCGCACTGGCTATATATTCACGTAACGACAGCTTCTCTCGGTCAAGGAATCCTGTCCGTAAGCTTTGTCGCCGGTTTAATATTTCTTATCCGGCAGGTGGATCAGACGAAACGATCCAAGCATACGATGTGGCTCGAGTTTGTCATTTATATCATTGCCGCTACAGTAGCGTTTATCGTGCTTTCCTCAACCTTCAGCGCTCTTAATTATCAGGCGGAGTTTGAAGCACCAGTCGAAGGACAGCCGGTGACCATCACCTATGAGATGCCCGCCATTACGGGTCCTGCTGGAGGGGAATTACTGACTGAAGATGCTGCATCTCCTTTGTTTGATGCTCCTGAATGGATGCGTGGCGAAGATGCAGCGAAGAAATTCAATACATTCCTCTGGGCAGTCGCAGGCGGACTTGTTCTTTACTGGGGCTTACGCCTCATTTTCCGCAGACGTATTGCGGCAGTCATTCAGCCACTATTGAAAAAGGTTAATCCTGAGCTTGTTGATGAAGTGTCTTACCGGGCGGTGGCCATCGGATTTCCGGTCTTTACGCTTGGGGCACTGATCTTCGCTATGATTTGGGCCCAGCAGGCATGGGACAGGTTCTGGGGCTGGGACCCGAAAGAAGTCTGGGCTTTGATCACCTTCTTCTTTTATGCCGCATACCTGCACCTCCGCCTTTCCCGCGGATGGCAGGGGATGAAGTCTGCCTGGCTGGCTGTCGGTGGTTTCGGCATCATTATGTTTAACTTGATCGCCGTTAACTTAATCATTTCAGGTTTGCATTCTTATGCATAAGGTCAAGGGCAGACGGTTTTGAATCGTACTGCCCTTGATGTACATTCAATCGATTTAAATGGTAATGGAGGAAGATATTATGGAACGAGAAGCTAAAGTACTGGTCGTGGACGATGAAGAACGTATCCGCCGGCTGATACGTATGTATCTTGAGAGAGAAGATTACGTGATTGAAGAGGCGGAGGATGGCGAAGAAGCCTTCCAAAAAGCGCTCCAGGAAGACTATGATGTGATCCTTTTGGATTTGATGCTTCCGGGGAAAGACGGCATTGACGTATGCCGTGAACTGCGTGAGAAGAAGGCGACACCGGTGATTATGCTGACGGCCAAAGGAGAGGAAGCCAACCGTGTCCAAGGCTTTGAAGCAGGGGCTGACGATTATATTGTGAAGCCTTTCAGTCCCAGGGAAGTGGTTCTGCGGGTGAAGGCCCTGCTGCGCAGGTCTTCCTCGACGAAGTTTTTGGAAACGGAAACCTCTGCCCGCAACGTCCTTGTTTTCCCGCACATGACAATTGATAATGATGCCCACCGTGTAACCGCTGACGGGAATGAAGTATCATTGACACCGAAAGAGTATGAACTGCTGCATTTTATGGCACAGGCCCCGGATAAGGTTTTTGATCGGGAAAGGCTTTTGAAAGAGGTATGGCAGTACGAATTCTTCGGGGATTTAAGGACGGTCGACACCCATGTGAAACGACTGCGTGAAAAACTCAGTAAAGTGTCCGCAGAAGCTGCCGGCATGATTGTAACGGTATGGGGGATCGGCTATAAATTTGAGGTCTCCGGCGATTGATGTTCTGGCGTAGTGTTGTAGGTAAACTTTGGTTTACCATCCTCTTTCTTGTGTGTTTTGTTCTATTTATTTTAACCATCCTTCTATTGGAATTTTTTCAGAACTACCACATTCTTGAGGCGGAACGGCATCTTCTACAGACCGCTGATAAAATTTCGGAAGTGGTGGAGAGGTATGAGGAGGATGAGGATCTTCTTTTGTCTACGACAGACCTCGTCAAAGATCCAGCGAGCCGTGCTGTCATTACCTGGGGACCGGGCCGTCAGATTGCGGCGGAAAGCTCCTCTGAGAATCTTCCCGTCATCAATTATGAATGGTTTAGTAACGACCCTGATTTATCCACGGTTATGGAAGAAGGCATGGATGTGAAAAAAGTAGCTGACCTGAGTGCCGGAGAAACCGGCATTATGGTTGTAGGTACACCTCTGAACGAGGGGCAGGGTGCTGTGTTTGTCTATCAGTCGCTGGATACAATTGAAGAGACTTCTGAACAAACGACTAAAATCATCTTCCTTGGTGCAGGGATTGCAATTGTTTTAACTACCATCTTTGCTTTCTTCTTGTCGACGAGAATCACTTCGCCCTTGATAAAAATGAGGGAAAGCGCCCTCGAACTTGCTAAAGGCCGCTTCAATACGAAAATCCCGATCCGTACTCATGATGAAATCGGCGAGCTTGCCATGGCTTTTAATCGGATGGGGCGGGAGCTGAAATTTCATATTAATGCACTGAATCATGAGAAAGAACAGTTATCCGGGATTCTTCGATCCATGGCGGACGGGGTCATTACCGTGAACCGTCAAGGGGATGTTCTTGTATCTAATCCACCTGCTGAACAGTACTTGGAAGCGTATGAGTTTGAAAATCAAGGGACAGATGGACACGTAGATCTTCCTGAACCATTACAGGAACTGCTGCAGCGTGTCATTATCGAAGAACAGGAGTTGATGACAGAGGCAACTCTGCAGGGGCGTTCATGGGTTATTTTAATGACGCCTTTATACGATCGTCAGAAAATCCGTGGTGCGGTGGCTGTTCTAAGGGATATGACAGATGAGAGGCGTCTGGACAAACTAAGGAAAGATTTTATTGCCAATGTATCCCATGAGCTTAGAACGCCTATTTCAATGCTCCAGGGCTATAGCGAGGCTATTGTGGACGACATCGCGGAAAGCAAAGAGGAAAAGAATGAACTGGCTCAGATTATCCATGATGAATCGCTTCGGATCGGCAGGCTCGTCAATGAACTGCTCGACCTGGCCCGTATGGAGGCGGGCCATATCCAGTTGTCCATGGAAGCGCTGGATATGGAATCCTACATGCATAAGATTATCAGGAAGTTCCAGGGGGTTGCGAATGATAAGGGCGTGATCCTTCATTCGGCTATAGATCCTGAAGTGGAAACGGCCTCCTTTGATCCCGACCGGATTGAGCAGGTGTTTACCAATCTGATTGATAATGCCATCCGTCATACAGAAACAGGCGGCGAAGTCATGATCCGTGTGGAAGCCGGAACCGGGGCATGGGTGGGATCAGTCAGCGACTCCGGCCTCGGTATTCCTGAAGAGGATCTGCCGTTTGTATTCGAGCGTTTTTATAAAGCAGATAAATCAAGAAAGCGCGAAAATATGAATTACAAGAAAGGGACCGGCCTTGGGCTTGCCATCACGAAGAACATTGTGGAGGCACATGAAGGTTCGATCAGTGTCCACAGCCGACTGAAGGAAGGGACAACCTTCACCTTCAAGATCCCTTACCACCAGTAACGTAGAAGCTGCCTGCTGCAGGCAGCTTCTACGTTTTTTTATGGACGGTTGAAAGATCTGGTTTTCTTTTCTAAACGAAGACTTTAAGATGAAAGTGTAACGTTTGATACATAGGAGCGTCTAAATAAGTATCGCAGGAGGTACAGCCATTGAGAGCGTTCTTTGATGAACTTTATGATCATTACCACCAGGACCTGTTTCAGTTCATTTATTATATGGTAAAAGACCGGAACCTGGCGGAGGATCTTGTCCAGGATGTTTACGTGAAAGTGTTGAAATCCTATCATTCTTTTCATGGGAAAAGCTCGGAAAAAACGTGGCTGTTTTCCATTGCTCGTCACGTAACCATCGATCATTTCCGCCGTCAGAAAAGAAAGCGGGATCGAGTGGCTGAATTTTTTGACTGGGGTGAAAAGGGCCCCCAGCTTCCTGACCGCGATCCGCTCCCTGAAGAAATCATTATCCAGAGTGAGGACGTAAAGCATGTCTACCGGGCGATGAACCAGTGCTCTGTCGATCAGCGGACCGTTTTAATCCTGCGTTATATCCAAGGGCTTTCAATTAAGGAATCTTCCGAGGTTACGGGCTGGACAGAAAGCAAAGTGAAAACGACGCAGCATCGAGCGTTGAAAACCGTGAAGGAATACACAGATTCAGTGGAAGGAGGGGGAGGAGAATATGAAAAAATCTAATAGGCAGGATGTGGAAGAGCAGTTGTCCAGGCTCCCTTCCATAAAAGATCATCAATCCAGAGAAATCCTCTATCAGGCAGTAAACGAAAAGTTACACCGGAAGAAAAAACGTGTCCCTTCGTGGCTGGGGCCTGGATTTGCCGTCTGCGCTGTACTCATACTGCTCGCGGTCTTCATCCCTGTCTTTATGTCACAGCATCAGCAATTGAATACCCAGCCTTCCACACAAACCAGTGATAAAGCTTCTCCGTCTCTGGAGAGCCCTGAAAATGAAAGTTCTACAGGGTCCGCTGTAAAGGAAGGGGAGGAGTCTTCGGAGGCTCCCGATGCCTCCTTGTCTATCATGGAGGATGAGTGGTTTACATTTGTTTATCCAGGAAGGAATGCGGAAGTTGTCATACCGGTTTCCACTCATGATGCTCTTCCTTTTACAAAGGAAAAAGCGGAGGAGAAAGGCTTGTCAGACAGACTGCTGCAGAACGTCGAAATTGATATTGATGAAGCGGCGGAAAAGGCGGAGGTTACTTTTCCGGATGAATTTGATCCAGCAGGAACAGCATATGTGCAAATGCTTATGGAAAGTATCCGCTGGGAGCTGGAAGGTAAAGGAGTGCAGACCATTGCGCTGAATCGTCCTTCCTATGATTCGGTCCCGATGGGGAATTATGGGGAACTGGACAGCCTGGACCCGATTTCGGAAGGGGAATATATGTTTAAGCTGTACCAGTATAACGCGCAGTCTCCCACCTATCTGGCCCCGGTTCCTACGGAAGGAAAACCATCTCTTGAAGAAGTGTTGAACTTGATGAAGGAGAAAGGTGGTGGAACGTATATCAAACCCTCTGTTCCAGACCATGTTGAATTTGCCGTCGATAAGGCTGAAGAGGGGCATGTACAGCTGGATATTTCTCATCAGGAATGGAGGAGCGAACAGGAGCTCATTCTGATGATTGAGGCTGTTTCAGCTACGGCCCGCCATTTCGGGATGTCCCGGGTAACCTTTGGTGGAATGGGAGTGGAGGAAGCCGGAGGGTATGATTTAACAAAACCTGTTGATCTGCCCGCCCCGTTCAACGTAGAACCATGATCCTTTGCAAACTCCCCTTTTTCAGGGGAGTTTTTTTGGGACGTTCCGGCTGATGCGTGTTAAAATAGAACCGTCTGAAAAAGGAGACATGCAGATGGATCAAATGCAGATACAGGAATTAATTTCTCAAAAAATGAAGCTCATCCGAGTGGAATATGGATACACGCAGAATCGGATGGCTGAAATCATCGGGCTGTCCAAAAAGACCCTAGTTCAAATTGAAAAGCAGAGAACGACGGCCGGGTGGACAACGGTCACAGCGGTCTGTGCGCTCTTCAGAGAAAGTGAGATCATCAGGAGAGTCTTGGGGGATGCGCCTCTTGAAATATTGGAAACGGCTGCTCATCTTCATATATACGCCGGGGAAAAAGCTACGTCCAGCCTGCCGGTGACGTGGACGGTCATCACTGAAAAAGGCAGTCTTAAGCTTGAACGAAATGAAAGAAGCGGTCATTTCCGCATCAGTAGAGCGGGAACGAGGCTTTTTTCGACATGGAATCGTGTGGAGGCAGAACTCCATTTGGAGAAGATAGCACGTGAAACATAAGAACGGCCCCTGTTTAGAAGGGGCCGGTGTATATCATTCGAATTTTAACGGATCTCCATGAAAAGGAGCTTCCGCAATTTTAATAGAATCGGTTGGACAGCCGTCAAAGGCATCTTCCATATCTTCCTCATATAAATCGGGTACAGCTTCCGTCCCCTCATTATCATCCATCACTGCAAAGGCAAGTCCTTCGTCATCATAATCATAGATGTCCGGAGCAGCCGCCCCGCAGGCCCCGCAGGCAATACAGGTTTCTTTATCGACCATCGTGTATTTCGCCAAAGGGATTTCCCCTCCTTTTTCTAACCATTCTATATTGACAGTCATTGTCTATGAAAGTGGTCCACGTCCTATTGTAAATCTCCCCCCTGTATTTTTCAAATGGTTGACATGGAGCTGTTTTTCAGGGCGGTTTTGTAGGAACGGTGAACAAATCAAACTAGAAAGGTGGTGGGTGGATGTTTGAATCTATTGTCCTTCTCTGCATCCAGCGGTTTAAGGGGGAACGGACGGTATCTGGTATTTTTAATATGCTGACAGGGAAAAGATCCTCCCAGACCATGCAGGATGCCAAAGCGTATCAGCTTGATCATCTGTTCGGTATTTTTCCAGAGCTGGATCGCCGACGATTGGATACCCTGATCGACGAGATGTCTCATAGTGGAGAAATCGTTTTGAATGAGCAGAGTTTTCCGCAAATAACAGAAACCAGCCGGGAGCCGTCTACGCAGACGTTCCCGTATTTTAAGGGAATGACATGGCATGAAGTGGTCCCGGCCTTCATTGCCCGTTTAAACCTTCTCGTCCAGGCGTCTTCGAATAAAGAAGCAGGGATTCAGTCCTATGTAGCCATTGTTGACAATCCGGAAGCCCAGCTATGGGTGAAAAAGGTGTTTGCTACTTTCCAGAATAAGCTGGCCCGCCTCAACCAATCCCTGTATGAGGAACTGGAAAAGCTGCTTTCTGCTCATGATCCGGTCCAGGCTGAGCTGTTTACTCACCGCCTTACTGGTGGTGGATGGATAGGACTGACTCTGGATCAGCTTAAAGAGAAATTCAGGATGTCCAAGGAGGATGTCCTGCTGGGGCTTAGACATACGTACTATTATCTATTTCAGCGGGCAAAAATGGACCAGGATGCCTATCCTGTCCTCCATTTATGCACGCGCGGTCTTCAAGCCTCCCATCTCGTTACAGCGTCTGCAGGGAAAACCTATCAGCTTATTGCCCATGGCCTCTCCCTTGAGGAAATTGTAACTATCCGGCGGTTGAAGAAAAGCACCATACAGGATCATATTGTGGAAGCCGCCCTTGTAACTCCTGACTTTGATGTCTCCCCGTTTTTGACGGCGGATCAGGTCGTGGAGATCAATCAGAAAGCGATTGATTTGAATACCCAGCGGCTGAAGCACATACATCAGGATCTTGGAGGCGTCTATGATTATTTTGAAATCCGCCTGGCTCTGGCTCATGGGCGGAGCACGCATATAGAAAGGAAACCATTACCGTGAGTACACAGTTAGCATCAGCATTAAAAAAATATTTCGGCTTCGACCAGTTCCGGGAAGGGCAGGAGGATGTCATCCGGGATGTGATGGACGGAAACGATGTTCTGGGGATTCTTCCAACAGGCACGGGTAAATCCTTATGCTATCAACTGCCCGCAAGGCTTCTCCAAGGAACAACCATCGTTGTCTCCCCGCTTATATCCTTGATGGTCGATCAGGTGAAGCAGTTGAAGGCATCCGGATATAAATCGGTCACAGCATTGAACAGCTTTATGGATATAAAGGAAAAAAAACAAGTGATACAGAATCTTGATCGGTATGATCTTGTCTATGTTTCACCGGAAATGCTTCAAAATGAACGGCTCCAGGAGGACTTTAGACGAATGACCGTCCCTCTTTTTGTCATTGACGAAGCTCACTGCATCTCCCAGTGGGGGCACGAATTTCGTACGGATTATTTAAAACTGCACCGTATCATTGACTCTATAGGAAGCCCTCCTGTACTTGCTCTGAGTGCAACCGCTACACCTGAAGTCCAGGGAGATATCATGGAAAAATTAAACCGCCCGGGGATGATCCGCCATATCCACCCTATGGATAAACAGAACATCAGTCTGTCAGTGGAGGAAGTCCAAAGCCCCGAGGAGAAAACAGATAGAATCGTAAACATTCTCTCCCATATACACGCGCCGACGATGATCTATTTCTCCAGCCGTCAGTGGGCTGAGAAGGTAAGCTTTGTGCTGAGAGAGAAGCTCAGCCACCGAACTGCCTTCTATCACGGAGGCATGGAACAGACGGACCGTATGCTCGTTCAGCAGCAGTTTATGAGTGGACAGCTGGATGTGATCTGCTGTACAAGTGCCTTTGGCATGGGCGTGGATAAAAAAGACATCCGCCTGGTTATTCATTTTCACCTCCCGGCCCAGACCGAGTCGTTTATTCAGGAAATCGGTCGTGCGGGAAGAGACGGAAAACCTTCTGCCAGTCTCGTTTTGTTTACAAAAAAAGATCACTATCTTCCTCAAATGCTTATCCAGAGTGAGCTGCCTGAACGGGAGCAGCTGGATCTGGTCCTTGGTTATTTGAAACGGCAGGAAGGACAGGAGCTTCTGGAGGATGCGTCAATCATGGAGCAGCTTCAGCTTTCTGAATCGCAGTGGAATTTCATCAAATACCAGGCAGAAGAGCGGGGCGTGCTGAATCATGGAAAGGTTCAGCCGTTTCCCATGGATTTTGAAAGCCGTCTGCACGCGCTGCTGCGGGAGCGTTGGACCTATAAGCAGGGGAAACTTACGGAAATGCTGACATGGATTCATCATACAGGATGCCGCAGGGAAGCTTTATACCAATCTTTTCAGGACCATATCCGGCCACCTTATGTTCCATGCTGTGATGCCTGTGGTTTTTCTGTAAATCATCTAACCTTTCAGGAGTCACAGGAAACTCCGGCAGCAGAATCATGGAAGGAGCGCCTGCAGATGATTTTTCATCAGGGGCCGCCCCATGCGTAAGGCCCAGCAGGAAATGATCCAGGAAATGTCAGACAAACAGATCACCTTTCACCTTCTTTTGACGCAGATGATCATTCTGTCTGCCGCTGTCGTGGCAAGTGCATTTCTTTTTGACCCGTTTCTTTCCGAGTGGCAGGAACAATTTCATATAAATTGGCGGGACTGGTGGCTTTACGGTGTCATTCCGGGACTTATTGTCCTTCTCATTGATTTGTTTCTCATGTATGTTTTACCTGAGAGTGCTTATGATGATGGAGGAGTCAATAAAAGGGTTTTTGCGAGCCGGTCTTTTCCTGGGATTATCTTCATCACTCTGCTTGTTGCCGTAAGTGAGGAAATGCTGTTCAGGGGCGTCCTCCATCATGAGTTCGGTTATATAACAGCAAGTGTGCTGTTTGCCATTCTGCATATCCGTTACTTAAAACGGGTGGTGCTGCTGTTGTCGGTTTTATTTGTCAGTTTCTTTATCGGGTACATGTATGAAGCAACAGGAAGTCTCGCTGTTACCATTACAGCTCATTTCATCATTGATGTTGTTCTCGGTGTCTGGATCAGGCTCGGGAAATGGGGGGAGAAGCATGCATCAGACGGATAAACATGAAAACCATGAAGAAAAAGAACAGAAAGACCTCGATGTGCTGGGACTGCCGCCGCGGCAGGAGGTCCATACAAGCAGAACCGGAAGAGTCAGGTGGAAAGTCAGCACCGCCTGGATCCGTTTTTGGTTTATCGTATTCATAGTTCTCATTTGCTTTGTCTTCTCTTATCCTTTATGGGGCGAATGGCTCAAGGGGATATCTTTTCAGCCGCTGAATTTGAATGAAAAAGCGCCCTACCATGAAGAAATCACGGTGGAGCGCTGAACGGTTAAAAGAATTGTTTACGGTCCTTTTCGAATTTTAAAATCTCCACAGCTTCCCGGAAGCGCTGGGAGTGGATGACTTCGCGCTCCCTGAGAAATTTGAGACTGTCATTGAGGCACGGGTCATCGGACATATTAATGATCCATTGATAGGTGGCCCGTGCTTTTTCCTCGGCAGCTATATCCTCATACAAATCAGCGATGGGATCTCCTTTGGCTGCTATATATGTAGCTGTCCAAGGGCTCCCTGCTGCATTTTGATAATACAGAGCGTGATCGTGGTTGGCGTAATGCGCGCCAAGCCCTGCCTCTTTCATTTGTTCTGGTGTAGCATCCTTCGTCAATTTATAAATCATGGTCGCAATCATTTCAAGATGGGCAAACTCCTCTGTTCCTATATCTGTTAGTAATCCGATGACTTTATCAGGGATGGTATATCTCTGGTTCAAATAGCGGAGGGCGGCCGACAATTCCCCGTCCGCCCCGCCGTATTGTTCGATGAGATATTTGGCCAGTCTGGGGTTGCATTCCGTTACTTTAACCGGATACTGCAGTTTCTTTTCATAAAACCACATGAGATTCCTCCTAAAAGTTCAAAGATTTACAGCTGCCATGGCCAAGGGGCATCGGACCAGTTCCAAGGGTATCCGGAAAAACTGCCCCCATACTGACGGAGGGGACCGTATTTCTGCTCAAAGACGGTTTTCAAATCCCGGCTTTCCACTGCAAGCTGATTAAACTGCTGAACCGCCTGCGTATCTTCGGGATGTGTGTCCAAATAAAGCGTTAAATCAACCAGAGCGAAATCGACCATTTGAATTTTTTCCATCAAGGAATAGCGCTCCTGATCGTGGGATTGACCCTGCTTCATCCTTTTCCTCCTTTAGGTACGGGCGTCGGGTAGGGGTCATAAAGACAGGGCCATAAGGTTCCTTTGTATAAAGCTTCCTGCAGAGGATACTGCTGCAGGTTCATTGGCTGGAATCCGAGGTATAAATTAGGTGGTGTCTGGTAACACTTGGTCCTGATGGGGGGACACGGATCAAAAGGCCCGTAATAAGGGTGGTAGCACTTCACTGGTGTATACATATTTCAACACTCCCTTTGTCTCCAAAAATATATGTGTCCAAATGTTGTCCTATTCTGATTAAGGCAGGAGAACCGCCGGCTTCAGGCGAATAAGATACTGACGATAAAAGAAAGAGGTGACAGGTATGTTTGTAAAAGGGATCATGAAACCAGTTCATCAGTCATTTACAGCAGATGTAAACACCAGCTTGAAAGACGTGCTGGAACTGTTGGAGCAGAAAGACATCGAGGCTGTGCCTGTACTGGAAGGGAACCTATTCAAAGGTATGATTTCGAAGGAAATGATTTATGAATCCTGCTATAAAAAGGCCGGTGGACAGGACACGGGAACTTTCCTGGAAGAAACACCTGCAGGGGAAGCGGCCGGATATGAAGATTTCTGTATCACCAATGAAGAAGTGTTTGAACGGACACTACCTATGTTCAAGGGCTTTGCCGTACTCGCGGTGGTGGATGACCACCGAGTTTTTCAAGGGCTTGTGACACGGTATGATGTGATTGAACAATTTGAGAGTGCCTTTGGTGTAAAGAAACAAGGCATTCGGATCGCCTTTACATCAGAAGAGTCTGAGGGCCGGATTGAACGACTGGGGGATATCATCAAAAACTATCACGAAAACGTAATTTCCCTTGCTACCTTTGACGAGACGGATAAGCTGGCGAGGAGAATCGTTTTGAAAATTGAGGAAAATGATAATATAGAAGCCTTTACAAAGAAACTTGAAAAATCAGGCTTTCGAATCTTAAGTGTCAAACATGTATAATCACTGCCGCTGTGCCTATCCGGGCATAGCGGTGTTTTTTTGGATATGCTATGATGATATTTTCGTTGCGAGAATCAAGGAGGTGGGATGGAGTTGTTGATATGGATACTTGTATTGGCTGTGGCAGGACTGAGTATGCTTTTGTATATGAGGTATCTGGCTGGTAGAGATCATGTCAGGGAGGAAGTGGTGCAGACCGCCTTTGGAAATGACGAAGACCGCCTGCGTATTTTCTTTATCTCTGATATACATAACCGCCTCATTAAAGAACAAACATTAAAAAACGCCGGGAAAGTGGATGCCGTCATTATCGGTGGAGATCTGGTGGATAAGCGGACATCCATTTCTAAACTAGAGACGAACCTGAGACGTTTGAACCATTGGGAAGTACCGGTTTACTTTATACCAGGCAACAATGATCATGAACTGATCGAAGAACCGCTTACAGCCGTATTAGACAGACATCGGGTTGTAACGTTGTCCAATGAGGATGTGGAGGGAGAAGGAAAAGGAGGAACACCGTTCATAGTCACGGGTCTTGATCCTTATTTCCTGAAGCCGAGGCGGTCGGTGGAACTGGCTGATTCTTCTTGTTTCCGAATCTTATGCGTACACGATCCTTATGTATACAGTCAGATGAATGCCCAGGAAAAAAAGAAGTATGATCTCATATTGAGTGGTCATACTCATGGGGGACAGATCAGGCTGTTCGGCATGGGTCCCTATCAGCGTGGAGGATGGAGCAGGAGGGATTCTATTCCTCACCTGGTGAGTGAAGGGTACGGAACATCCCTGCTGCCGTTAAGGCTCGGGACAAGAGCAGAGTGTCACGTCATTGACATCGGTGGATATGTAAAGAATTCATCTAAAAACCTTGCATAAAGAATATACAAATTTTACACAATACGTTTGATTCCTATATAATTAAAGCAAAAGACTTACTTGGAGGCAGGCTTATGGCTACGACTAAAGCAAAATATAATATTAAAGCGGTGTCACAGATGCTGGGCATCCAGCCTGGAACACTCCGAGCCTGGGAACGTCGATACAGAATGATCCGTCCTTCGCGCAATGAAGCGGGTCATCGGCTTTATACAGATGAGCATATCAGAATATTAAAATGGTTGATGGAAAAAGTGGATAAAGGCTTTACGATATCACAGGCGGTTTCACTCCTGGAAAGCAATGAGGAAGCCGTCACCCATAATGAGCACTCGGAAAACCGCACACAGCTTGATAAAATTGGTGATCAGCTGCTGGACAGCCTTCTTTCATTTAATGAAAATGACGCCCAGCGGCATCTTGATCATGCATTCAGTCTGTTCACGCCTGAAACGGTCGCGATTGATATTATCGGCCCGATTCTCGTGAAAATCGGGGATTTGTGGGAGGAAAACAAAATCACAAGTGCTCACGAGCACTTTGCCAGCCAGTTCATCCGCTCCCGTATAGGCATGATGCTTCTTTCCATTCCATCGGACAGTATGCTTCCTAGAGCTCTGCTCGTATGCGGCCCGAATGAACGGCACGAACTGGGCCTGCTTATTTTTGCCCTCTTTTTGAAGCGGAAAGGCTATGATGTCATCTATCTCGGCCAGAGCATTGCCGGAGGGGATATCGATATCGTAATCAATGAAATTGAGCCCGCTTATATGTTCATGTCCTGTACACTAAAGAAAAACATACCGATCACGATTCGTCTGGCCGAAGCGCTTCAGCGTGAATTTCCCTCTCTTAAGATAGGTCTCGGAGGGTATGCCTATGACCGGCTGTCTGAATTGGACAAAAAACGGATTCAGCCGTTTATCGTTGGAAATTCCAAGCGTGCATGGGAACAGTGGCTGCAAACGAACTGATGGACTGGGAAATTATATTTGCCCCCGGCTTGAAATGTCGGATATAATTTGAAAAAAGGTGCCATAATGGCGCTGGTCATCATACTATATAGATAACACATCGTGACTAGGGGGGCGATCATATGCGAGTAGAGAGAATGACGAGTGAAAAGTTCAAGATTTTCCTTACTTTTGACGATTTAATGGACCGGGGCCTCTCCCGCGAGGAACTTTGGAATGATCTACCTCGCGTACACCGGATATTCAGCGATATGATGTATGACGCAGGCATAGAGCTCGGAGTAGAGCTTACAGGAGTTCTGCTCGTGCAGGTTTATCTGCTTCAGGCACAAGGCATGCTTGTCGTTGTGACAAGAACAGAGCCTGCTGATATTGAGGAAGATGACGAAGACTACCTTGAAATGAAGGTAACCCTTGATGAGAGCAAGGAAATGATGTTTTCCTTTTCTGATTTCGAACACGTCATCCAGGCCGGGATCCACCTGCATCAGCTTGGTGTGACAGGTGGAAGTATTTATCATTATGAGGATTCCTATTATATGCTCCTGGAAGATAAAGAAATAGATCACCTGGACCAGGATCAGGTCATTGCCCTGCTTTCTGAATACGCTTCAGCTACAGCCGTAACATCATATCGGCTGATTGAATATGGGAAGTTGATTATGGACAAAGATGCCTGTGGATTAATAACTAAACATTTCTCTTAATGATGAAGGAACGAGTCTTGAAGAAAAGCTCGTTCTTTTTATTTATGGATAGAAGGGCTGTTGTCAAACGTGTTACTATAAAGGTTGGCAAATCTATATCGTGGTAGGAAATGGAGTGTAGGAAATGAAGATTGCGGTTTTATATGGAGGAACCTCAGGGGAACGGGAAGTTTCCTTGTCTACTGGAAAGGGAATTATACAAGCATTGGAGAATAAAGGCCATGAGGTTACGGCCGTCGATTTTTCACCGGATCGTCTGGACCAGGTCACAGCGCTTGATGTCGACCTTGTATTCATTGGTCTGCACGGTCGCTTTGGCGAAGACGGAAGGATTCAAGGTCTTCTTGATATGAAGGGTCTTCCTTATGTTGGTTCGGGGGTGCTGGCTTCTGCTCTCGCCATGGATAAGGCTAAATCCAAGCAGATCTTTTCCCTGAACGGCTTGAACACAGCGGAGAGCGCGGCCTTCGATGTCACAGATGAGAGTCAATGGTCTTCGATTGAACATGATATCAAACAGCAGTTTCAGGTTCCATTTGTCATTAAACCGAATCAGGAAGGGTCCACACTGGGTCTGACTATCGTAAAGGATGAGGCAGATGCCGGCCGGGCTGTCAAAACAGCAGCACAGTCGGATTCTATGATTCTCGTAGAAGATTATGTAAAAGGAAGAGAAGTAACTGTACCCGTCATGGGGCGCAGAGGGGAAGAGAAGGCTCTACCGGTCATTGAAATTATTCCGAAGAATGATTATTACGATTTTGATTCAAAATATCAACCAGGTGGAAGTGAACATATCGTACCAGCTGAACTCCCGGCTGATATTACGGCGAAGCTTCAGGAAGATGCCGTACGTGCTCATCAGCTGCTGGGATGTGATGTTTATTCACGCGTGGATTTCATTATTAATGATAAAAATGAACCGGTTATTCTTGAAGTCAATACTCTGCCGGGAATGACTCCGACGAGTCTGTTTCCTGATGCTGCTCAAGAGATCGGCTTAAGTTATGATGATTTAATCCAATCGTTCGTGGATCTGTCCCAGCCTGCGTATGAGAAAAAAGTGTAATCGCTTACAACTTCTTTGTGAAAACGGATGAAAAAGCTGGTTTCGACCTTTCCAACAGGCAGCGGAACGTGTATACTATTCACTGAAAGAAGAGCCCTAATCGAATGGATGATATAGGAGGTAAATGGATGGTAGCCGATAAGCCTGCAGACAATGCAAACGAAAAAAATGACAAACTTGACGTGTTGAAATCCACGCAGACCGTGGTTAAAAAAGCACTTGATAAATTAGGATACCCCAATGAAGTATATGAATTAATGAAAGAGCCTGTCCGCATGATGACCGTAAGAATTCCTGTAAGAATGGACAACGATCAGATCAAAATCTTTACAGGGTACAGGTCCCAGCATAATGATGCTGTAGGTCCAACCAAAGGCGGCGTCCGTTTTCATCCGAATGTGTCTGAAAAAGAAGTCAAAGCGCTCTCCATCTGGATGAGTTTGAAAGCCGGTATCGTCGATCTTCCGTACGGCGGAGGAAAAGGCGGTATCGTATGTGATCCGAGGGAAATGTCCTTCCGTGAACTGGAAGGAGTCAGCCGCGGATACGTCCGGGCAATCAGCCAGATCGTAGGCCCGACGAAAGATATTCCCGCTCCCGATGTATTTACCAATTCACAGATTATGGCGTGGATGATGGATGAATACAGCCGCATTGATGAATTTAACAACCCGGGTTTCATTACAGGTAAACCGCTTGTACTCGGTGGTTCCCACGGAAGGGAAACTGCGACAGCGAAGGGCGTAACCATCTGCATTGAAGAAGCAGCCAAGAAAAAAGGCATCAATGTCGAAGGCGCAAGAGTCGTCGTTCAAGGCTTTGGTAATGCCGGAAGCTTCCTTGCGAAATTCATGCATGATAAAGGGGCTAAAGTGGTCGGTATATCGGATGCCTACGGAGGGCTTCACGATCCGGATGGTCTTGATATTGACTATCTTCTGGACCGTCGTGACAGCTTCGGCACAGTGACCAACCTGTTCAACAATACGATTACGAATGAAGAACTGCTGGAGCTTGACTGTGATATTCTTGTTCCCGCAGCTATTGAAAACCAGATTACAGAAGATAACGCCTATAACGTGAAAGCGAACATTGTCGTAGAGGCAGCCAACGGGCCAACGACACTGGAAGCAACGAGAATTCTTTCTGAGCGCGGCATCCTTCTTGTGCCGGATGTGCTGGCTTCTTCCGGGGGCGTAACTGTTTCCTACTTTGAGTGGGTACAGAACAACCAGGGATATTACTGGACAGAAGAAGAAGTGGAAGAGAAGCTTCATAAAGTCATCGTCAAAGGTTTTGACAACGTCTACCGTACATCAGAAACAAGACGTGTGGATATGAGACTGGCCGCCTATATGGTCGGAGTCCGAAAAATGGCAGAAGCATCCCGTTTCCGTGGATGGATATAACTTGATTCTATAAATGGAATCTCCTATCATGATGATGGTAGGAGATTCATTTTTTTGAAATGAACGGAAGAACGTTGTTGGAAAGAGGAGTGTTATACGTGCATCAACAAGAAAAAGCCATCATCATCGGCGGCGGTCCCTGTGGGATGAGTGCAGCTATTGAACTTCAGAAGGCTGGTATTGAACCGTTAATCATTGAAAAAGGAAATATTGTGAATTCTATTTATCATTACCCGACCCATCAAACTTTCTTCAGTTCCAGTGAAAAACTGGAAATTGGTGAAATTCCTTTTATTTCGGAAAGGCAGAAACCGGTGCGTAATGAGGCGCTTGCTTATTACCGTGCGGTTGCGGAGAGAGAGGACCTGCGGGTGCATACGTACGAAAAGGTTCAACAGGTTGAAAGAGTAACAAACGGGTTTATCATCCATACAGAAAAATCATCGGGTGAACAATCATCGTATGCAGCGGACCAGGTAATCGTTGCGACAGGCTATTATGATCAGCCGAACTTCATGGGCGTCCAGGGAGAGGAGCTTCCTAAAGTGATGCACTACTTCAAAGAGGGGCATCCCTATTACAACAAGAATGTTGTCATCATCGGTGGGAAAAACTCTGCAGCGGATGCCGCTCTGGAACTGGAAAAATCAGGTGCGCAGGTAACCGTTCTTTACCGTGGTGAAGATTATTCGAAAAGTATCAAGCCATGGATTCTCCCACAGTTTGAAGCCCTTGTGAGAAAAGGGATCGTTACCATGGAATTTTGTGCCAACGTAAAAGAAATTACTCAGGATGCCGTCCTATATGAATGCAATGGGGAAGAAAAAAGCGTGGCGAACGACTTTGTCTTTGCAATGACCGGCTATCAGCCTGACCACAGCTTCCTGACGAAAATGGGCGTGGAGATAAACGAAGAAACCGGTCGTCCATCCTTTAATGAGGACACAATGGAAACGAATGTTCCAGGCATATACATTGCCGGTGTAATCGCTGCCGGATATAACAACAATGAAATCTTTATTGAGAACGGCCGCCACCACGGCGGGAAAATCGCTGCTTCCATCGCAGCGGAATCGAAAGCGTAAAAAAACGTTCAGGCGGCTGCCTGAACGTTTTTTTCAGCTGAACATATGCTCGAGCTCTGTCATATTCGCCGTCATCTCCAGAGCCACCATTAACTTGATGCGGGCTTTTGGACCAGTCAGTCCGTTTGCGAAGATGATGCCCATATTTCTAAGCTGCCGTCCGCCTCCGGGATAGCCGTAAGTGTCCTGGACAATTCCCTGATAGCAGCGGGAAACTAGGACAACGGGAATGCCTTCCTTAATCGTTCTCTCCAGTGCTTCCATCGTTTCGGGAGGGAGGTTGCCCTGTCCGAGTGCTTCAATGATCAGGCCGTCCACACGGCTTTCGCGTACCGCATCGATTAAATCGCCGTCCATCCCTGCGTATGCTTTAATCAAAGACACACGCTTGCCTATGTTTTGGATCGGATAGGAGTCATGCCGGGTCATCTTATGGTGGAAAAAGACATCCGATTTTGTTGTAATTCCGATAGGGCCGTATTGAGGGCTCTGGAAAGTCGCAACATTACTTGTGCTCGTCTTCGTTACATTTTTGGCTGTGTGGATTTCGTCATTCATAACGACGAGGACACCTTTGTCCTGGGCTTCATCACAGCTCGCCACCTTTATGGCACTTAGCAGGTTGTAGAGCCCGTCCGCTCCTATTTCATTACTTGAACGCATCGCTCCAGTTACGACGACTGGTTTTCTTGTTTGTAAAAACAAATCCAGGAAGTAGGCTGTCTCCTCCAATGTGTCTGTTCCGTGAGTGATCACGACGCCATCATAATTTCGTTTGGCCATTTTCTCATGTACATAGCGGCCGAGTTTCAGCATATGATCGGGACGGATGTGGGGGGAAGGCAGGTAGAATAGAATGTCATCCTCAATTTCCACGCGTCCTTGAAGAACTGTCGAAATTTCCTCCAGCGGATGGCGGGAGGAGGTGTTCACTTCACCGGTTTCCTTATCTTCTTTCATCGAGATGGTTCCACCTGTATGTATAATTAAAATGCGCTTCATGAATCATCCACCAACTTTCTATATCGATAGTTCCTTTTCTTTATTCTTCATGATACGATGAATCTTAGCTGAAAGAAAGAGAGAGGGTTGATTACCTTGGCCATATTGACCGCTGCCATATCACCTGCTGTGGCCATCATGACATTCATATATTTAAGCAAGCGTATAGAACTTGAGCCTCTCCCTCTTATTATACGGATGTTTGTTATCGGCGTCATTATGGTTTTTCCCATCATGTTTATCCAGTATGCCTTTGAGACGGAACAGGTCATTACAAACCAGTTATTTGTATCCTTCTTCCTGGCAGGTCTCCTTGAGGAATTTTTCAAATGGTTCTTTCTATTGTTTGTCGCCTACAGACATTCTCATTTCGACCACCACTATGACGGCATCATTTATGGTGGAGCGGTCAGTCTCGGATTCGCGACTATCGAAAATGTTCTTTTCCTTTTTAATAAAGGCATTGAAATTGCGATGCTCCGGGCCGTCTTTCCCGTTTCTTCCCATGCCCTGTTCGGCATCATTATGGGGTATTATATGGGTAAAGCGAAGTTTACAACGGTCCATATCCGAAAGTCACTTGCTTGTGCGCTTATCATCCCTGTTGTATTACATACGATTTATGATTACATCATCACGATTCAGACGGATACATGGGCGTATTGGATCACCCCGTTTATGATCGGTTTATGGATGGTTGGGATTCGAAAAATCAGGCTCGCCAATGATCATCATGAATCCATCTATTATAGAAATCAAGAGACACCCCGTTGAGGGTGTTTTTTTACTGCCATTCACCCGCTTTCTAATCAAAGGCGACCCACAGGCATTTTTTTGGAGAAATCCATTCCAACGAGTATAGAGAACAGGCAATGTATAAAGTTGCGCGAAAGTAAAAAACTACTTCCATAACTAAATTATTGCGTCAGGGGTGTTTGGTGGATGTTATGGAAGAAAACAATGGTCGTTACTGCAGGTCTGGTTCTGCTGATATTCCCAATAGCAGATGGAACATGGAGCAAACCAGTTCATGGATTTTCCAGTCAGGTCATCCAGCAGGGGGCAACAGGCGATGATGTCATTGAACTGCAGGCAAGGCTTCAGTACCTCGGCTTTTATAATGGCGATATTGATGGTGTGTTCGGCTGGGGGACTTATTGGGGACTTCGGAATTTCCAGTATGAATTCGGATTGGAAATCGATGGCCTGGCCGGTCAGGAAGTGAAGGATAAGCTTGTCAAAGCAAGTAATTACGATGAAGGATATGTAAAAAAACAGATCCGGGAAGGTAAAGACTTCACCCATTACGGTGGCGTTCCGAAAAGCAAGCAGACGAAACAGCCTGCCGGTCAATCACCTCCATCCTCGAAACAGCCGGAAGGACAAGAGGGGGGCCAGGGCGGGGGACAGCCGGATGAGCCGACAGCCGTCAACGTTCCAAGCGGGTATTCACAAAATGATATTCAGCTTATGGCGAATGCCGTCTATGGCGAGGCCAGGGGTGAACCTTATGTAGGTCAGGTTGCTGTAGCGGCTGTCATATTGAACAGAGTTCAGAGTGCTTCGTTCCCGAATACAGCATCGGGGGTCATATTTGAACCTCGGGCGTTCACAGCTGTGGCAGACGGTCAGATCTGGCTTGAGCCGAATGATCAGGCCAAGGAAGCGGTCATGGATGCCATCAATGGATGGGATCCATCCGGACAGGCGTTGTACTACTTTAATCCGAATACCGCCACTTCAGACTGGATTTGGACAAGACCTCAAATTAAGCAGATTGGAAAACATATCTTTTGTAAATAGGAGGTGCGCGTATGATCAGGTGGTCTTTCATTGTTGTCTTAAGTATTGCCGCTGTCGGTCTTGGCGTATGGGGGTATCAGGAGAACCAAGATAAAAATGCGGTTCTTATTCAAGCGGAAAACAGTTATCAACGCGCTTTTCATGATCTTACGTTTAACATTGATCTCCTTCATGATAAGATCGGATCCAGCCTGGCTATGAATTCCAAGCAGAGTCTTTCTCCGCAGCTTGCGGACATATGGAAAATTTCTTCTGAAGCTAATTCGGATGTCGGGCAGCTGCCCTTGACGCTTCTTCCGTTTAGCAAGACAGAAGAATTTCTTTACGACGTTGGTGATTTTGCCTACCGCACAGCGGTGAGGGACTTGGAGAAAAAGCCGCTGAGTGATGAAGAGGTTAAACTCTTGGAGGAACTGCACGAAAAGTCAGGTGAGATTGAAAGCGAATTGAGGAAAGTGCAGAATGTAGTGTTGAGTGACAACCTTCGCTGGATGGATGTGGAGCTGGCGCTGGCTACGAATGATGAAGCCGGCGATAATACGATTGTCAATGGATTTAAAACGGTTGAAAAGTCGATGGACAGCTTTGAAAGCTCTGTTACAGAGGTCGGGTTTGGAAGTTCCGGGCCTGAGAAAAATTACCGGAATCTTCAAGGAGAAAACCTGACCAAGGAAGAAGCGAAGAAAACAGCTTCCAAATGGCTGGAAAAAGTGGATACCGAGAAGCTTACGCTGACGAAATCAGGAAAAGGAGCAGATGTTCCTACGTATACAGCCTCCTTTCAGGAAGGAGATAAAAACGGCTATATCGATCTTACTGAAAAAGGCGGACACCCGTTGACTATGATGATCAGCCGGGACGTCAATGACCCTGAAATAAGCCTGTATGAGGCTTCTGAGAAGGCCAAGGAGTTTGTCAGCGGATTGGATATTGACAATCTTGAACTTGTCGAGAGCAACCAGTATGACAAAATGGGTGTGTTCCGTTTCCTTTACACGAAAAACGATGTCCGCTTTTTCCCGGATGCCGTCGTTGTTAAAGTCGCCTTGGATAATGGCGAGGTCCTCGGGCTGTCGGCCAGAGATTATTACGACTATCACAAGGATCAGGATTTGAATGAGCCTGAGATTTCTCTGGAAGAAGCACGCTCCAAAGTGAATCCGAACGTGGATATCCAGGAGCATCATTTGTCTGTAATTGAAAATGATTTGAAAGAACAGGTGCTGTGTTATGAATTCCTAACTACGATGGAAAGTACGACCTATCGTATTTTCATAAATGCTTCCACAGGAGAAGAAGAAAAGGTGGAAACGTTGAAGAAAGCAGAAATGAAATTCAATCAGGAAATTTAATAGGAAAAAGACACTTTCCAACAGGAGGGTGTCTTTTTTCTTAAAACTTTATGCCTATATTCTTCCTTTTTCTTCTTGCTCATGAGATAATTTCTTTAACGTATTCATGTTGAGGGAGGGTTTTTAAATGGAGGTTTTTCCTATAGGGACATCTGTCATCTTGGAAGTGCAGGGCGGACATTCAAAAGATGTACCCGATAAGTACAGGTGCAGGCTCGTGGATATTGATCAGGACCAGGTATATATTGATTATCCCATCCATACAGAAACAGGAAAGACGGGTTTCTTTTATGAAGGGACTTCGTTTCATGCGAGTTTTGTGGGAGAAGATGATTGTGTGTACTGGTTTAAAACAGAAGTGTTGACGCGGAAAATCAAAAACATTCCGGTCATTGTCCTTTCTTTTCCGGGTATGAATGATCTTGTTCGTATTCAACGGCGTCGTTACGTGCGGGTAGATGCAGCTGTAGATGTAGCTGCGCTCTCCTCTGACTATTCCTTCACGACCGTAACCAGTGACATCAGTGGTGGCGGGATGATGTTTACGAGGCCTCCGCATCATGACATTCAACAAGGGGATGAGATGGACTTCATCATTGTGCTTCCTATGAATGCCGGAGATTATTTTTACATCCCTACAACAGGTTTGGTTGTCCGTGTAGTCCCGGCTACTTCCAGTCAAACGGCCCGTATATCCGTAGAGTTTACGGATATAGAGGAGAAAGACCGCCAGCAGATCATCCGCTACTGCTTTGAACAACAGATGAAGTGGCGGGCTAAAGCGCTGAATTAGCTTTTTAAATAGATTTTCTCCCGGGGATTGTGTTATTCTGAACAATGGTAAAAGGAGTCATTACAAGGGTAGAATCGGTTTCTACCCTGTAGTCAGGACAGATGGAGGAAATCGAACGTATGATGAACACAATGACGATTGCAATTGACGGTCCAGCGGCTGCCGGAAAGAGTACAGTAGCAAAAAAAGTCGCAGAAAAACTTTCATTCATTTATGTGGATACAGGAGCTATGTACCGTGCTCTGACATGGAAAGCTATCGAGGAGAATGTTTCGCTCGAGGATGAGGATGCTCTTTTCTCCCTTTTAAACAGAACGGATTTGAACCTTGTCCAGTCGGATGAAGGCCAGCGTATCCTCGTGGATAAGAATGATGTATCTGAACTGATCCGTACGGCAGAAGTGACCAACCAGGTATCTATTACAGCGAAGCACAGGAAAGTGCGGGAGGAAATGGTGCACCGCCAGCAGGAATTGGTTAAAGACAAAGGTGTTGTGATGGACGGGCGTGATATCGGAACCCATGTGCTTCCGGATGCGGAAGTGAAAATCTTTATGATCGCATCTGTCGACGAAAGAGCGGAGCGCCGCCATAAGGAAAATGTGGAAAAAGGATTTCCCTCAAACCTTGAGGAATTAAAAGAGGAAATCCGCCGCCGTGATGAGCTGGATTCCAACCGTGCTGTATCCCCGCTTCTCAAAGCGGATGACGCCGTTGAAGTGGATACAACTTCGATGAACATTGAAGAAGTTGTTGCCCGTATCCTGGAAATCGTGAAACAGAAAAGTCCAAAGGGGGAATAACGATGAGCCTCTATAAAATTGGTAAACTGCTCTGCGCTGTCATTTTTTATCCCCTGTACCGGATTAAGGTTGTAGGGAAGGAAAATATTCCTGCAGAAGGACCGGTTATTATCTGTTCCAATCATATTTCGAATGTAGACCCGCCTGTGGTTGGAATTACAAGCAGCCGGAATATTTACTTTCTCGCCAAAGAAGAGTTGTTTAAAAACCCTTTGATTGGGGGAATATTGAAAAAAGTCCACGCGTTCCCAATTAAGCGCGGGATGAGAGACAGGAATGCTCTCCGCAAGGGTCTGGATATTCTTAAAGAAGGTCACGCTCTCGGGTTGTTCCCTGAAGGAACGAGGCAGAAGAGCGGGGAAATCGGCGAGGGACTTGCCGGTGCCGGGTTTTTCGCCCTTCGGTCTGAAGCTGCCATCGTTCCATGTGCCATCATCGGACCTTATCAAAAGTTTAAGCGTCTGAAGGTCGTTTATGGAGAACCGATAGACATGTCGGAATATCGTGAACAGAAAGCGTCGGCCCAGGTCGTAACGGACCGGATCATGGAAGAAATCAGACAATTGCATAAAATTCATCAATGATATGGCGTAATCACTTGACAAAATGCTCTAAATATTAGAAGTTAGACAAAAGGGCATTTCTGTATTATTAGGTTGTGTCGGAAATTGAAGGAGGTAGCTTGGTATGGATGAAATGAATCAGGAAGTATCAGGAATGAAAGAATTCTCTGCAGGGGACATCGTGACTGGTAAGGTCGTGAAAATTGAAGAAAAACAAGTCCTTGTAGATGTTGGATATAAAGTCGAGGGGATTGTACCCATCAGTGAATTATCCAGCCTTCATGTTGAAAAAGCATCAGACGCAGTTAATGAAGGGGACGAACTGACCCTGCAGGTAAAGAAAGTGGAAGACGATGAAATCGTACTTTCCAAGCGTGCAGTAGACGCCGATAAGGCGTGGCAGGATCTTGAGGCTAAATTCGAAAGTGGAGAAATCTTCGAAGCAGAAGTCAAGGACGTGGTAAAAGGCGGTCTTGTTGTTGATATCGGTCTTCGTGGATTTATTCCAGCTTCTCTTGTTGAAACGTATTATGTGGAAGATTTTGAAGACTACAAAGGGAAAACACTTTCTCTTAAAGTGGTTGAGCTTGATCGTGAGCAGAACCGTGTCATTCTTTCTCACCGTGCGGTCGTGGAAGAAGAGGAATCAGCCAAGAAGCAGGAAGTTCTTCAATCTCTTGAGGAAGGACAGGTCATCGAAGGTACAGTACAGCGCCTGACTGACTTTGGCGCGTTTGTAAACCTTGGAGGTATTGACGGTCTTGTACATATCTCCCAGCTTTCCCACCAGCATGTGGAGAAAGCGGCAGATGTGGTTGAAGAAGGCCAGTCCGTGAAGGTTAAAGTGCTTTCTGTTGACCGCGACAATGAAAGAATTTCTCTTTCCCTTAAAGCTACTCAGCCGGGACCTTGGCACGATATCCAGAATAAGGTGAACTCTGGAGAAACTCTTGAAGGTACGGTACGCCGCCTTGTAAGCTTCGGCGCTTTTGTCGAAGTTTTCCCTGGAGTAGAAGGTCTTGTGCATATCTCTCAAATTTCCAACCGCCATATCGGTACGCCGGATGAGGTGCTCGAAGAAGGACAAACCGTTCAAGTGAAAGTTCTGGATGTGGATGAAGGGGCTAAACGCCTTTCCCTAAGCATGAAAGAACTGGAGCGTGATGAAACGCGCGCGGATATTGAACAATATGAAAGAGAAGAAGACAATTCCGGCTTTTCTCTAAGCGATATGATTGGTGACAAGCTGGATAAATACAAAAAATAAATCGTACGTGGTGATGGATATGAGTAGATCGAAAAGAAAAATTGATCATATCCGCCATGCTTTAGGTCATGAACGGGCTCCTTATAACCATTTTGATGATATGAATATCGTTCATCAAAGTCTGGCCCGTTTGGATTTCAATCAAATCACGTTAACGGCAGAAGCAGGGGAACTTAAATTAAGTTCCCCTCTTTTTGTTAATGCCATGACCGGTGGAGGCGGAGAAAAGACAAGAGAAATCAATCGCGATCTTGCTATTGCAGCAAGGGAAACCGGTATAGGAATGGCTGTCGGTTCCCAGATGTCTGCAATCAAAAGGCCGGAAGAACGATCAACCTATGAAGTCGTAAGAGAAATGAACCCGGAAGGGGTGGTATTCGCCAATGTGGGCAGTGAGGCATCATTGCAGCAGGCGGAAGAAGTTGCCAACATGATTGAGGCGAATGCGCTGCAGATCCACATCAACACCCTGCAGGAATTAATCATGCCGGAAGGTGACAGGGACTTTACTTCCCGGATGTCCAATATTCAGAAAATCGTAAACGGGTTGGATCTTCCTGTGGTCGTCAAGGAAGTCGGCTACGGCATGTCGATGGAAACGGCACAAACGCTCTATGATATCGGGGTGCGTTACATAGATGTCGGCGGCCGGGGGGGTACCAACTTCTCACGAGTGGAAAACCTGAGGAGGGAAAAACCTTTCTCTTCCTTTAATAATTGGGGGATACCTACACCAGCCTCTATTCTCGAGGCGCGGAGCAGCCAGGACCTGCATGTATTCGCTTCAGGCGGCATCAGGCATGGACTGGATGGGGCGAAAGCTTTGGTTCTTGGAGCCTGCGGATTCGGGATGGCAGGCTCTCTATTAAAAGTTCTTATGGAGGAAGGCAGAGAAGCGTTGATAGAGGAAATTCATCATATCCACGAGGAATTGAAAATGGCTATGATGCTTTTAAACGCCTCCAGCCCGGAAGAACTTTCTGGTAAGCCTTATGTTCTGACAGGAGAAACAAAAGCATGGCAGGAGCAGAGGATTACGAATGGCCGCTGGTAATCTCCGGGGCTGCCTCGAATAGGACGGCAGCCTTATTTTTATGGAGGCTCTTTCAATAAGGCCGTTGAGCGTGATGGAACGAATGACTTTATCATGGAAAAAGTTTTTCAGCCCGGTATACATCCTGTTTCAGAAGTCTGTGGGTATGGCTCTGCCCTGTTCTATCTTTAAAATAATAGCAGATGACCCCGGGGTTACCCGCAGGAAAGACCTATGACAGTTAAGTCATAGGTCTTTTTTTGTGCTCCACGTTTAAAGCCGTCCAAAACCCTCCATAATGACTGTGAAGGAGTTGGAAAATATGGCGGTTTACTGGTATGCCTGGGTGCTGGTCATCTGTGTCTATTTTTTTATGAAAAATACTCGAACAAGGACAGCCTTACTGTTCTTTCTTTACTTCCTTATGTGCTCCTTCAGCTGGAAGTTCATTTCCCCATCTGTCTACCTTTATGCCCATCTGATCCTTCTTATCCTGTTTGGTCTATATTTCATTTCTTTTCAAAAAAGGCCGCTGGTGGTTTATTTATGGTTGTTTTTCTTAAGCATCGGTCATGCGTCCGGCAGTCTTTTTATTCTCATTCATCCGGTTTGGATGCACCTGCCTGGATTTTCGACAGGGTTTGTTTTGGTCCTGCTTTTAAGGATGATTTTGACTGATTTTAGAGGAATAGCTGGTCTCTGGTTGTTTATCAACGGCGCAGGTATGACCCTCACCTATGTTGTTCTCCGTTTCTATGGGAAGGAAGGGGTGGTAACGGCTCAGCCGCTGCTTGTTTTTGTTCTGAAAGGGTTGTTAATTCTCCTTTTTGTGCATGGTTTACGTGTATTGAAGAAAAATAATGCAGGAGCAGGAAAAAGTAAACAAAAGGGAGACGCATATGCATGAATGAATATACATATCCCATAATGTTCGGGATTATCGCAGGAACAGTTTTGAGGGTGTTTATGATGCGGACGGATTACCGTCAGTATCCGACCTATCTGCATGGTAAGATCATCCATTTATCGCTCGGGTTTATTGCCGCTGCCCTTGGGACCATTGCCATTCCATCTATCATGGAAAAGGAATTCACGGCCGTTACTTTTCTGACTCTGGCTGCCTCCCAGTTCAGAGAGGTGCGGAACATGGAGAGGAATACACTGGCTGAAATGGACAGCTATGAACTCGTACCTCGTGGGAACACTTATATCGAGGGGATTGCTGTAGCCTTTGAGAGCCGGAATTATCTGGTGATCTTTACATCTTTCATCGTAACGCTTTGCTACCTTGCTGTGAATATGTGGGCCGCTCTCGGGGCAGCGGCGGCCTGTTTTGTGTTGTCTTCCATCTTAATGAGTGGCTCTAAACTTGGCGACATCGTAACGATTGAACAAAGGGAGCTCACGTTCGACGGGGCTGGTCTTTACGTGGATAACATTTATATTATGAATATCGGTCTCCCTGAACGGCAGGATGAAATCTTAAGGTATGGGATGGGGTTTATCCTGACGCCTAAATCTTTTAACATCCGTTCTACGATTGCCAATCTCGGCCAGCGGCAGGCGATTCTACATGATGTGTCTGTGACGCTCGGGGTCTTCCGTGATTCCGGAACACCGGCTCTTGTGCCGCTCATCAAGCGTGACTTGAATGATGGGAGGATCGGTGTATTCATCCTCCCTCAGGAGAAGGATCCCGCCCGTGCCAGAGAAGTCATAGCCAATGTACCGGTACTGGAAAATGCGATACAAAAACCAGGGAAAAGGAGTGGGTGATGACAAATGAAAATGGAAAAAGCGATCCTCGCCTCCATTACGACACTGGATAATAAAGTCCAGGGAAGTGCGGCTGTTTTCAAGTGTGAGACAAAAGAGGAGATGGAGGCGGTGGCCGCTAATTTGGAAGCCATTTTAGATGGGATCGCCCACCGGTTGAGTGACCAGCTCTATATTATTGTCAAGCACTGAACGTTGAAGAAAGAATTGTTTCTTTTCCTAAAGTCTGCTAAAATAAAAAAGTTAATGGCTTGCTGCTGTTCTTCGGGTGATGGGCGGAAACCATCAAGCCGTAGGGGAGCAGTCTTTTTTTGCTTTTCACTGCTGTTGAAACATGAAATAATGAAAATAGAATGAAGAAAGGATGATCCTTTCATGAGAAAATCAGTAATTGCAATCGTAGGACGACCGAATGTCGGTAAATCAACGATTTTTAACCGGCTGGTTGGAGAAAGAATATCTATTGTAGAAGACACGCCGGGGGTAACCAGAGACCGGATTTATGCAGAAGCCGAATGGCTCACCTCCACCTTTAATGTCATTGATACAGGCGGCATTGAAATCGGAGACGAGCCTCTTCTTGTGCAGATGCGTGCTCAGGCACAGGTGGCTATAGATGAAGCGGATGTCATCGTATTCATGGTCAATGGCCGTGACGGCATTACCGGAGCCGACGAAGAGGTGGCAAAACTGCTCTTCAAATCCAATAAGCCTGTCGTACTGGCTGTAAATAAAGTAGATAACCCGCAGATGAGGGAGAATATCTACGAGTTTTATTCCCTTGGATTCGGGGAGCCTTTCCCGATTTCCGGGACACACGGTCTCGGCCTTGGGGATCTGCTTGATGAAGTGGTTAAGCACTTCCCTGAACGGATCGAGGAGGAAGTCGATGATGACACCATCCGGTTCAGCTTGATAGGACGGCCGAATGTCGGAAAATCCTCGCTTGTAAACAGTCTGCTCGGACAAGAGCGCGTAATTGTCAGTGATATAGCCGGAACAACAAGGGATGCGGTTGATTCACCATTCACGAAAGACGGCCGTGACTATGTCATCATTGACACCGCGGGGATGCGTAAGCGTGGGAAAGTGTATGAATCTACAGAGAAATACAGTATACTCCGTGCATTGAAAGCGATTGAGCGTTCCGACGTTGTTTTAACGTTAATTGATGCAGACACCGGGATCCAGGAACAGGACAAGAAAATTGCCGGTTATGCCCATGAAGCCGGTAAGGCGGTCGTCATTGTCGTGAATAAATGGGACACGCTGGAAACTGATGAGAAAACGATGAAGGAATTCGAGGATAAAGTCCGGGATAACTTCCGATACCTTGATTATGCACCCATCGTCTATCTGTCTGCCAAGACGAAGAAACGTATTCACACACTGCTTCCAAGAGTGCTGGAAGTCAGCGAAAACCATGCCAAACGAGTGCAGACCAACGTGTTGAATGAAGTCATCATGGATGCTCTGGCTATGAATCCTTCTCCTTCCATTAAAGGACAGAAGCTGAAAATCTTCTATGCTGCCCAGGTATCCGTGAAACCACCGAGCTTTGTGGTTTTTGTAAATGAACCTGAACTTATGCACTTCACGTACGAACGATTCCTGGAAAATCGGATCCGGGAAGCTTTTGGATTTGAAGGAACTCCAATTAAAATCTTTGCAAGAAAACGGAGTTAAGCTGTAGGAAGGGAGTCGATACTGTGGAAAAGATAGCGGTTTTAGGCGCGGGAAGCTGGGGGACGGCCCTGGCTCTCGTTCTCGCTGATAATGGTCATGATGTCCATTTATGGGCACATCGGAAAAGTCTGGCTGAGGAGATCAGCCGCACACATACAAACGAAAAATACCTGGAAGGTGTGGCGCTTCCTGAACAGCTCCAGGCCACACATGAAATGGCTGAAGCCGTTCGAGGCGCCGGCCATATTCTATTGGCTGTTCCGACGAAAGCTATGCGGGAGGTCTGTGCCCAGTTAAAGGATCTTCTACAGGATAAAGTCATCCTCACTCACGCAGCCAAAGGGATTGAACCCGGAACTTACAAACGGGTATCTGAAATCATAGCTGAAGAAATTCCGAAAGAAAGTTATGAGGATATTGTTGTATTGTCAGGTCCGAGTCATGCGGAGGAAGTCAGCCGCCGGCAGCCGACGACTGTAACGGTATCGGCTTCCGATCTAACCGTGGCAGAAAAAGTACAGGATATCTTTATCAACCAGAATTTCCGTGTATACACCTCCCCGGATCTTGTCGGTGTGGAGCTTGGTGGAGCCTTGAAGAACATCATTGCTTTAGGAGCGGGTATTTCCGATGGTCTCGGGTATGGAGATAATGCTAAAGCGGCGCTTATCACAAGAGGCCTTGCTGAAATCGCCCGTCTTGGTACATCCATGGGAGCGAATCCCCTGACGTTTTCAGGCTTGACTGGAATCGGTGACCTGATCGTTACATGTACAAGTTCCCATAGTAGAAATTGGCGTGCCGGATACAAGCTTGGTCAGGGGAACGGGCTTGAACAGGTGCTTGAGGATATGGGGATGGTTGTTGAAGGGGTTCGTACAGCTAAAGCAGCCTATCAACTCGCCTCCGATCAGAATGTCGACATGCCGATCACCACAGGAATCTACCAAATTTTGTTTGAGGACAAAAGTCCGCGTGATGTCGTTGATCAATTGATGACACGGATCCGCAGGCATGAAATGGAGGATTTGACAAATATCCTTGACCAGCAGTTGAATGACTGACACATGATGACCTCTGTGCATATACTACACAGAACCTAATGCACGAGGAGGTCAATTGTTCATGAGTGATTTTCAAAAGAGTATTTTTGATCACCTGAAGAAAAAAGCAAACATCGATGCTCAGGATGTATTTAAGGTCGCTGATAAGGTCCAGCACGCAGATTTTTCGGACGAAAAAACGGTGCGGGGGCTGGTCCGGCAGTTGTCAGCGGTCGCAGGCAAAAACATATCCAAGCAGAAGGAAGACAAAATCGTCGAAGCAGTTATTAGTCAGAATATGCCTCTGGATATGAATACGTTAGGTAAATTTTTGAAATAATTGCGAACTGGTGGGCGCCTGAGGAGGCGGTCTTTCCATCGTATGCATAAGATATCACGCAGCAATCATTACACATGAGCTGGTCAGGGAATTGTTTAGTCACCCGGGGTGGGAACACCCCGGTTTTTTTATGTATCCGTTTACGAAGGGGATATGGTATAATGTCAAAAGTCGAATGTACATCAAAGGAGGGCCATTTATGTCTGAATCCATGCTGAATATGTACATATCCTTTGCTGGAATCATCTCCTTATTCCTTGCTATTGGTCTCATCTATTTAAGCAGATTTAAATTAAAGGGCATTTTTTCAGCCGTTACCGCCGTGTTTGCCTACTTGTTTATGATTGTGGGCGGCTTGATTATTTTTTACATTGTACTCAGCGGCCCAACCGCTTAACGAAGGAGGAAACAGCATGAAGATTTTTCACTACTCAGGGCTGCTCATTCTTCTTTTCCTGTTAACCGGGTGCTTATATCCTCAAGAAAGACTTCAGAAAAATCAGGTTCCCAACGATCAGCAGCTGAATATGGTACAGGACGCTGTCGATACTTATCAGGAAAGAACAAACGGGCTTCTTCCTATTAAGACGAAAGATCAGGATACACCGCTTTTTCAAAAATATCCTATTGAGTTCAGCAAGCTGAAGGAAATGAACATTCTTGGAGAGCTTCCGGGGACATCTTTTGAAAACGGGGGCCATTACCAGTACGTCATTATTCATCCGGAAACGGACCCTACGGTGAAAGTGCTGGACCTGCGGACAACAGAAGAAGTCAGGTCACTCCAGGTGAAGGTCAAATTCTATACGGATAACAACCGCTATCCTCCTTTAGGAGATTTCGTGTCCCAAGGGGTGTACGAGCTGGATTATGAGAAGATCGGTATGGATGAACCACCAATGATTGACAGTCCATATTCTGATCAGCGTCTTCCGGTTTACCTGGATGAACAGGGGCAGGTCTATATCGATTACCGGAAAGATCTCTACGCATATCTTCGATCAGAGGACCATGCGTATGAGGCTGGAGAGGACATTCGTTTTCTTCTGACGGATTATACCCCGATCGTGCCTGCCTATTCAACGGCCTATACGGTGGAAGAGGGAGAGCCGGTATTTTTTACCGCCCCGTCCTCTTCCTGATTGAACCGTTCCCCCTGTGGGAGCGGTTTTTTCGTATGTCCACCTCTTTCATGTTCCTTTCCCTGGCTGATGTGCTTGTGCCGCTTGATTATAGATTTCTGGCATATTCACCTGGGACAACGTCATAGAATCAGAGTGTCTAGGCTTGTATGGTGGTGAAATTACATTTGGGAGGGGATCCTTTGGAAAAGGTTGATATCTTCAGTGATATTTCCAAACGGACAAATGGAGATATTTATTTAGGTGTTGTCGGTGCTGTACGCACGGGTAAGTCAACATTTATAAAGAAATTTATGGAGCTTGTTGTACTGCCCAACATGGATGAGGAATCTGACAGGGAACGTGCTTTGGATGAACTGCCACAGAGTGCAGCAGGAAAAACGATTATGACCACCGAGCCTAAATTCGTCCCTAACCAAGCGGCTAATATTACAATAGATGACCATCTGGATATCAGGGTCCGAATGGTGGACTGTGTGGGTTACGCTGTTAACGGGGCTGTCGGCTATGAAGATGAACACGGGCCGAGGATGATTCACACTCCATGGTATGAGGAGGCCATCCCGTTTCATGAAGCAGCTGAAATAGGGACGCAGAAAGTGATCCAGGAGCATTCCACGATTGGAATTGTTGTTACGACAGACGGGACGATAGGCGAAATACCGAGGCAGGACTATGTGGAGGCCGAGGAGAAAATTGTTGAGGAACTGAGGGAGGTTGGAAAACCTTTTATTATGATCATCAATTCCGCCCAGCCTCATCATCCGAACACCGAACACCTCCGGGAGTCCCTTGCGGAGAAATATGATATCCCGTGCCTGGCTCTTTCTGTGGAGAGTATGAGAGAACAAGATGTTCAGAGTGTCCTTCGGGAAGCGCTGTTTGAATTTCCGGTTCTTGAGGTGAATGTGAACCTGCCGAGCTGGGTTATGGTGCTTGATTCCAGGCACTGGTTGAGATCGAACCTGCAGGCGGCGATCGAGGATACTGTAAAAGACATCAAACGTCTCCGTGATGTCGACCATGTTGTAGGCAGCTTCGATCAGTATGAGTATATAACAGGGGCTCATATTTCAGGCATGGATCTTGGTGAAGGAATCGCTGAAATTGACCTGCAGGCGCCGGAGCACTTATATGATCATGTCCTGAAGGAAATTGTTGGTGAAGAAATCCGGGGCAGGGATCACTTGTTGGAAATCATGCAGGATTTCTCCTATGCAAAACGTGAATATGATCAAGTGGCTGATGCCCTGCAAATGGTAAAGCAGACCGGTTATGGGATTGCAGCTCCTTCTCTTGAGGATATGAAGCTCGATGAGCCGGAAATCATCAGACAGGGATCCAGGTTTGGCGTGCGTCTCAAGGCGGTAGCCCCTTCCATTCATATGGTTAAAGTAGATGTGCAGTCTGAATTTTCACCGATTATCGGAACAGAGAAACAGAGTGAAGAGCTCGTCCGATATTTAATGCAGGACTTTGAAGATGATCCGCTTTCCATTTGGAATTCCGATATTTTCGGACGTTCCCTGAGTTCTATTGTAAGAGAAGGCATTCAGGCCAAGCTGGCATTAATGCCTGAAAATGCCCGCTACAAGCTTCAGGAGACACTGGAACGGATTATCAATGAAGGTTCAGGCGGCATGATCGCAATCATTCTGTAACGGCTCTTATTAAGAGCCGTTTTTATTTTTTATCATGGCCTTTGGTCTTCATCCTGTTGGTTTTGTTAAAAAAGCAGCAGGAAGAACGGCGGCACCTGTTCAAAAGAGATACATAAGAATAGCATTCCGGATGGCTGCTCAAGGAACCTGGAGGCGCTTTCAAATGGGGGCGTAATGTGAAAACCGCGTCTTTTCAGGCTTTCTGGACGAAGGATTTGAAAATTTTTTTACTGAAAAACTTTGAAATAAAGGATTTTTTCACAACAACGTCGTATTAACCTATGAGAAGATGTTCATACTGGTAGAAACGTTGTCATGGCAGGCTTTGCGGGTTTTTTTGCAATTGTTGGACATTTCCGCGTCTGAATGGAAAGTGAACCACAATTCAGCTTTGAAATCGCATTGTAACGCGATTTTTAAAGGATTGTCTATTGAATTTCATGAAAAACTCGTTTATTATAAGGCTTGTCATCAAATGATGACCGTTAAATAAACATTTATAGCGGTGTGAACACCGCTTGAATGAGTTTAACCTTCTCGGGAGGAGGTGAATGTCATGAACAAAACAGATCTAATCAATGCGGTATCTGAAAAAGCAGATCTTTCTAAAAAAGATGCGACTCAAGCTGTAGATTCTGTATTCGAATCTATCATGGATTCACTTAAAGATGGTGACAAAGTCCAGCTGATCGGATTCGGTAACTTTGAAGTTCGTGAGCGTGCGGCACGTAAAGGCCGTAACCCACAAACTGGTGAAGAGATTGAAATCTCTGCAAGCAAAGTACCAGCGTTCAAACCTGGTAAAGCCCTTAAAGATGCGGTTAAATAATCAGCTACATAGGGCTTGGGAAAAGGGTGCACACTGCACCCTTTTCCTTTTTTTCATAGTAAAAAGCCGGATATGCGTCCATACTGTACTTGAATCGCGCTCTGAAGCCCATTCAACAGGGTGGATATTTTGACAAAGGCGGCTCATTAAGACATAGTTAAGATAAAGAAGGAGGGCTCCTGCGATGTCTGCATCCAACAACGATTTTTTTGTAATTAAAGCATTGGAAGATGGTGTGAATGTCATTGGTCTTACAAGAGGAACGGACACGAGATTCCACCATTCCGAAAAGCTGGACCGTAATGAAGTGATGATTGCTCAGTTTACAGAGCATACATCTGCTGTGAAGGTACGCGGAAAAGCGGTTATTCAGACGAGCCACGGGGAAATGACCAACGACACAGAGTGATGGTTATCCTCTGTTGTCCGATACATACAGGGACTGGCGAAATATGCTATAATAGGAATGTTTATTAGTGTTCGGGAAGGGACCGGGTGATCATGTTGAATTCTTCAGATAACGATATTAAGCAGCTCAAAAGTAAAATCGCAGCCAAGGTCCGCCATCCTTATTTGGTTCGTTTTATACCTGAGCCGCACATCGATGACGACAAACTTGTTATCTTATCTTCCATTATGAACCATACAACACTGCCGGTGGAGAAGAAAGAGCAGTATATTATTACGACCATGCTCGTACAAATTGCTCTGGACACCCATGATCTGGTTACCTTGACTGATGACGAGGATGACAAAGAAACAGTAAGGCACCGCCAGCTCACGGTTCTGGCTGGTGATTATTTCAGCGGGCTCTACTATTATTTATTATCCCAGTTGAATGATATTCCAATGATTCATACCCTTGCGGGAGCCATCAAGGAAATCAATGAGCTCAAGATGGAACTCTACTATAAGGATGTGGAGTCTTTTCAGGAATTTCTGGATGGTGTGAAGAAAATTGAATCGCTGCTCATACAAAGAGTAGGTGCGTATGTTCAAAAAACAGCCATCAATGACATGGCAGGGGAATGGCTGCTGGCTAAGAAATTGATGGAGGAAAAACGCAGTTATCAGGAAGGGAACGTATCGCCGTTGATCGAAGCCCTTGTGAAAAGGCCCGGCCTTTTCGGGAATCACGGACAGGTGATCGGAAGCCTCGAACAGATGGTGCAGAGTCATGTAAACCATCTTGAGGCCGCGGTAGCTCAGCTGCCCATTCATTTCAACTGGCTGAAATCCTACGTCCATGCAGCTATTCACCATCAATTTAATCATAGACAGATCGCGGAAGAAGGGTAAGTAATTATGGATCCACAAACGAAAGAAGAACGGGTACACCATGTGTTTGAGAAAATATACGAACGTTATGATAGTATGAATTCCATTATTTCTTTCCAACAGCACAGGCTTTGGCGCAGGGACGTCATGAAGCGCATGAATGTCCAGCCGGGCGATACGGCCCTTGACGTCTGTTGCGGGACAGGAGACTGGACAATGGCTTTGGCAGAATCTGTCAGCAGCAATGGGAAAGTCACCGGCCTGGATTTCAGTGAGAACATGCTCTCTGTCGGTATAAAGAAAAAGCTGGCCGGTCGAGTGCGCCAGGTTGAGTTTCAGCATGGAAATGCGATGGCTCTTCCGTTTGAGGATGATCAATTCGATTTTGTAACCATTGGATTTGGTTTAAGGAACGTACCTGACTACCAGCAGGTGCTGCGGGAAATGTACCGGGTGGTCAAGCCCGGCGGTAAAGTCGTCTGTTTGGAAACCTCCCAGCCGACAAATCCTTTTTTTAAACGGATGTATTACTTCTATTTCGGAAATATCATGCCGCTTTTCGGCAGGGTGTTCGCAAAGAGTTATCAGGAGTACAGCTGGCTTCATGAATCAGCCAAGGACTTTCCCGGCAAGAAAGAATTAAAAATGATGTTTGAGGAAGCCGGCCTTTCCAACGTCATTGTCAAATCCTATACAGGCGGCGTAGCAGCTATGCATATGGGTGAAAAGCTTTAACCGAGGATGAACTAGAATGAAATTAGCCATGATCTACTCTTTTCTAAAAAATGACCTGGCTGTGATTGAAGATGCAGTCAATGATACCATTCAGTCCAACAATACGGTTTTAAGAGATGCGTCCAGTCAGCTTCTCCAGGCAGGCGGCAAGAGAATCCGCCCTGTCTTCGTTCTTCTCGGGGGCAAATTCGGCGATTATGATATTGAACGAATGAAAGCCGTTGCTGTTTCTTTAGAGCTGATACATACAGCCTCTCTCGTCCATGATGATGTCATAGATGAAGCGGAGCTGAGAAGAGGGGAACCAACCATTAAAGCAAGGTGGGATAACCGCATTGCGATGTATACAGGGGATTACATATTTGCGCGCTCTCTGGAAACGCTGTCGGTACTTGAAAACCCGAAGGCCCATCAGATTCTCGCTGGAACGATGGTGGAATTGTGCCTTGGTGAAATTGAACAGATTAAGGACAAATACAATGTCCACCAAAATTTCCGCACTTACTTACGACGGATCAAAAGGAAAACGGCTCTGCTTATTGCGGCCAGCTGCCGTCTCGGAGCCATTGCAGCGAATGTTGATGAAGAGAGAGAAAAAGCTCTTTACCGATATGGCTACAATGTAGGAATGTCTTATCAGATCATCGATGATGTGCTGGACTTTACAGCTTCTGAAGAGGAGCTGGGTAAGCCGGCAGGCAGTGACCTTCTGCAGGGAAATGTGACATTGCCCGTGCTTCTTTCTATGGAAGACCCACTCTTCAAGAAGCAGCTTCAGGAAGCTTTCACAGGGACAGAAGAGGAAACGACAGAAAAACTGAAACCTCTAATCCGGACCATCCAGACAAATGGTTCGATTGAACGATCCCTTGAAATCAGCGACCTGTATCTTCAGAAAGCCTATCAGTCATTACATGAGCTTCCAGCAGGACGTGCCAAACAGACTTTGAAAGGGATTGCCAAGTATATTGGAAAAAGAAGGGCATGATTCTATTGCCTTTCCTTTCATTGTTTGATAGACTTTTTTATGGCACTTATTAAAAGCGCTTTCAGACTATACATAAGATGAGGTGTTTGTCATGGAAAAGACTTTTTTAATGGTAAAACCCGACGGTGTACAGCGTAATTTGATTGGAGAAATCACAGGCAGATTCGAGCGGAAAGGTTTCAAGCTGGCCGGCGCCAAGCTGATGTCTATTCCTGAGGAATTGGCACAAGAGCATTATGGCGAGCATAAAGAGAAGCCTTTCTTTGGCGAATTGGTCGAATTCATCACTTCCGGTCCTGTATTTGCAATGGTATGGGAAGGTGAGGATGTCATAGCGGCCGCACGACAGATGATGGGGGCTACAAAGCCTTCAGACGCTGCTCCTGGGACGATCCGCGGGGACTTTGGTATGATCGTTGGGAAGAATGTCATCCATGGCTCCGATTCAAAAGAAAGTGCAGAAAGAGAAATTTCCTTGTTCTTCAACGAAGGAGAACTGGTCGATTATCAAAAAGACAGCCTTGCCTGGGTCTATGAATGAACGATAAAACCGCCTGCGGGCGGTTTTTTTGTTTCTACCTCTCTATATTTACAATAAGCAGGCGGTAGCGTAATCTTAAAGGTAGATTATAGAAGCAGGGGGCACGGGGATGACAGATGATTACATAAGCTTTATGGAAAATATTTTTGCAAAGACAGGCATTGATCTTTCTCTCTATAAAGAGACGCAGATGAAACGGAGACTTACCTCACTGCGTGACAAAAGAGGGTACCGCAGTTTTTTCAGCTATTTTCAAGCTATGGAGGGAGACCGGGAGCTTTTGGAAGAGTTGATGAACAAGGTCACCATCAACGTCTCTGAATTTTACCGGAATCGGCAGCGTTTTGATGTTCTGGAAAAGAAAGTGATCCCTCATTTATTGAAAAAGAATAAACGTCTACGCGTATGGAGTGCCGCTTGTTCTACGGGGGAGGAGCCTTATACGCTGGCGATGATCCTATCGCGTTTTTTTCCTCGGGAACAGTTGGAAATTATCGCTACAGACATAGACCCTCAAGCTCTGGCACGTGCGAAAGAAGGCGTGTATCACGAGCGGTCACTCAAAGAAGTTCCTGATGAAATTAAGCAGGCGCACTTTACTAAAGAGGGTTCATTTTACCGTGTTCATGAAGATATCAGGAGCCGTGTTGTGTTTAAGGAACACAATCTGCTGGCCGATGCTTTCCCTTCCAGGTGCGACCTGATCGTCTGCCGCAATGTCATGATTTATTTTACGGAAGAGGCCAAAAAAGAATTATACTTTAAATTCAACCAGGCTTTGGAGACGGATGGAATTTTCTTTGTAGGCAGTACGGAGCAGATTTTTTCGCCGGAACACTATCATTTCAAGGTTTTCGACACCTTTTTTTACCAGAAAGTAAATAGAACATCTGCAGCCCTGGATGTAAAAGCGTTTTCATGAAAGATTAATAAAAAAATTGAATTTTTCGATGTTACAAACGGGATTCCTTATGATATAGTAGTATCTAAAATTTATCCCCCGTTATATCCGGGGGTACCTATACAGGAGGTACAATATTCATGCGCTACTTAACCGCTGGTGAATCACACGGAAAACAACTGACAACAATACTGGAAGGCATCCCCTCTCATCTTCCACTGTTGAGGGAACAGATCAATGAATCACTCATACGCCGCCAGGGTGGCTACGGTCGTGGAAAACGGATGCAGATTGAAAAAGATCTCGTAGAAATTACAAGTGGTGTAAGACATGGATATACGTTAGGGTCACCCATTACGCTTGTTGTACATAATGATGACTTTAAGCATTGGACAGATATTATGGGAGAAGATCCACTTCCAGAAGGCACAGATAAAATCCGACGGACTGTAACGAAGCCCCGTCCGGGTCACGCCGATCTTAATGGCGGAATGAAATATGGTCACCGTGATATGCGGAATGTGCTGGAGCGTTCTTCAGCAAGAGAAACAGCTGCAAGGGTAGGAGCAGGAGCGGTCGCGAAAGTCCTCCTGAAAGAACTTGGTATTGAAGTTGCCGGCTATGTAAGAGAAATTGCAGGCATCGTCAGTGATGTAGATGAAAATCTTACTCTGAGTGAACGCCGTGAAATTTCCGAAGCGTCTCCTGTCCGTACATTTGACGAACAGGCGGCTGAAAAAATGATGAAAGCCATTGATGATGCGAAGAAGGATGGAGATTCCATCGGAGGCGTCACTGAGGTATACGTAGAAGGGATGCCTGCAGGGCTTGGCTCTTATGTTCAGTACGACCGGAAGCTTGATGCTAAAATTGCCCAGGCCGTAATGAGTATCAATGCCTACAAAGGGGTGGAATTTGGAATTGGTTTTGAAGCAGCAAGAAAACCAGGAAGCCAGGTCCATGATGAGATCCTTTGGAGTGAAGAGGAAGGTTACACACGCAGGACGAACCGTCTTGGCGGGTTTGAAGGCGGGATGACTACTGGGATGCCGATTGTGGTCAAAGGCGTTATGAAGCCAATTCCGACGTTATACAAGCCTCTGCAGAGTGTTGATATCGAATCGAAAGAGCCATTTAATGCAAGTATCGAGCGTTCAGATTCGTGTGCAGTACCGGCAGCGTCTGTTGTAATGGAACATATCGTTGCTTTTGAACTGGCCAAAGCGATTACAGAAGAATTTCCATCCGATTATTTCCCACGTCTTAAGCGGGCGGTTGATGATTACAGAAAAGAAATCAGGGATTTTTGATGAAGACATTACAGATCAAGGCAACTACACATGAATATGAGGTTGTCCTCGGGGAAGGGATCCGTCATAGAATTCCTGACATGCTGGAAAAAGATTATCAGTCCATCCTGATCATCACCGATGATCAGGTATCGGATTATTACCTCGAAGATGTGAGGCAGTCGTTTACCGGTGGACAACACGTCCATACGGCTGTGGTCCCAAGTGGGGAAGCATCGAAAAGTATGGAAAGTTATGAGCAGCTCCTGGATGCCTGCACGACTCATCAGCTGGACCGCCGCTCATTGATCATCGCCCTTGGCGGCGGTATGATTGGTGACCTCGCGGGCTTTACCGCTTCAACGTACTTAAGAGGTATCGATTATATCCAAGTTCCGACTACGATTCTGGCTCATGACAGCAGTGTCGGCGGGAAAGTAGCCATCAATCATCCGAGAGGTAAAAATCTTATCGGGAGCTTTTTCAACCCTCAGAAAGTTGTTTATGACCTTGAAACCATCGCTACACTTTCCCGGAAGGAAATCCGCTCAGGTTATGGAGAAGTCATTAAACACGCTTTCCTAAGTGATGTAAACTGGCTTGAAAGCCTTCTTGATGTGTCGCTGGATACCTTGACAAGCAGGCAGCTGGAGGAAGATTTATATAGAGGCATTCAAGTGAAGGCCTCTATCGTGGAAAAAGACGAAAAGGAAGCGGATATCCGCCAGTACTTGAATCTCGGACACACACTCGCCCACGCCATTGAATCAGAGCTCGGTTATGGCAGAGTGACACATGGAGAAGCTGTAGCCCTCGGGCTTTTGTATGCTTTGAAATTAAGCAGCAGGAAAAGCGACGAAGATTTACGAGTAAATGATTATGTAAACTGGTTGAGAAAAAATGAATATCCCCTTGATCTACTGAGAGGCCTTGATGCTGAAAAGCTGGTGGATCGTATGAAGTGGGATAAGAAAACGATCGGCAGGCAGATTAACTTTGTTCTGCTGGATGGCGTAGGACATCCCTATGTCCAGGCCATGGATGACAGTCTCCTGTTAAATGAATTAAAATGTGTCATAGAAGAGGTGGGGAACGGATGATGATCAGAGGAATCAGAGGAGCTACGACCGTCGAAAACAATGAACAGGATGAAATCGTCAACCGTTCATTAGAAATGATGCAGGCGATCATTACGGCTAATCAGCTGGATGCGGATGATGTCGTGTCCGTTTACTTTACCGTTACCGAAGATTTAACAGATACCTTTCCAGCGAAAAGCTTGAGGCAGATGGATGGTTGGACGTATGTGCCCGTCATGTGCATGAGGGAAATCCCCGTACCTGGCAGCCTGAAAAAATGCATCCGGGTGATGGTGACGGCCCGGACCGAGATTGAGCAGGCACAGATCCAGCATGTATATCATCATCAGGCCGTTCAACTTCGCCCTGATTTAAAGAGTTGAGAGGAGTTTTTTCATGAAAGCAAAAGATATTCTTAAGACGATGAAACCTTATAAACCCGGTAAAGGCATTGAAGAGGTGAAAAAAGAGTATGGGCTTGACCGTATTGTCAAATTGGCTTCCAACGAAAACCCATACGGCTTTTCTCCTGTGGTAAAGGAGGAGCTTCCGAAGCTCGTTTCCAAACTGGAAATTTATCCGGACGGCTATGCAGCGGGTGTCAGGACTAAGGTTTCCAGTTTTCTTGGCGTGGACGAGAATCAGATCATTTTTGGAAATGGATCGGATGAAGTTGTCCAAATCATCTGCCGCACATTCCTTGAGCCTGGTGCCAATACGGTTATGGCTTCTCCAACGTTCCCTCAGTACCGTCACAATGCCTTGATAGAAGGTGCAGAAGTAAGGGAAGTTCCGTTGAAGGGCGGCCATCATGATCTCGAGGAAATGATTCGTCAAATTGATGAAGACACGCGTGTTTTCTGGATCTGTACTCCGAATAACCCAACAGGGGTTCATATCAATGAAGAAACGATAAAAGACGTGCTGGCCAGAGTGCCCGAACATGTGCTGGTCGTGCTTGATGAAGCCTACTACGAATACCTGGAAGCGGAAGATTCTTTTGATGCGGTCTCCGCATTAAATCAATACCCGAACTTAATGGTTCTCCGTACCTTTTCAAAAGCTTATGGTCTTGCCGGCCTGCGTATCGGTTTTGGGTTGGCCGCTGCGGATGTCATCCAGGTACTGGAACCAGCAAGAGAACCGTTCAATACCTCCACAGTCGCCCAGGCTGCTGCTATACTTGCTCTGGACGATCAGGAATTTATAACGACAACGGTGGAAGCTACCCATAAAAATAAACAAGCCTTGATGCGTTTCTGTGATGAAAACGATCTGGGCTATTACGATACACAAGCGAACTTCCTTTTGATCCAGCTTCCTATCAGCGGGGATGAGATGTTTGAATACCTCCTTACTCAAGGGTTTATCGTTCGCTCCGGTGAAGCGCTTGGACTGCCGAATTCCATACGATTGACCATCGGCAGAGAAGATGACATGCTCCAGATTCAACAGGCAATGAAAAAGAAGCTGGAAATGGTTAAGCAGTCATGAAACAGACAGTCCTGATCGTCGGTTTAGGGTTAATCGGCGGATCGATTGCTATGAATGTATCAAAAAAAGAAGATGTTTTTGTCATCGGTATGGACGGAGACGAAGCAGCTTTGAATATGGCGCTGAAACAGGGCGTCATTGACCAGGCATCTTTTAACTTTTCTAAAGCAGTTGTGGAGGCGGATGTATGTATCCTGGCTACGCCTATTTCAGTCACCATTGATTTTCTCCATCAGCTGGAGAACGTGGAGCTGACTAAACCGCTGCTTGTTACGGATGTGTCATCTGTCAAAAATCAGGTTTTAAAAGCAGCGGACCGCCTGACACATCCTCTGCTTTCCTTTGTGGGCGGCCATCCAATGGCCGGCTCACACAAGCAGGGCTATACAGCGGCGAAACCTCATCTGTTTGAAAATGCGATATACGTTCTCACGCCCGCCCTTAATAGCACAAAGGCAGAAGCGGACAGGCTTAAGGATTTACTATCCGAAACAAACGCCCGTTTCCTGACGTTTTCGACAAGTGAACATGATGAAATGACTGCGGTCATTTCCCACTTCCCACATTTGATTGCTTCCTCTCTCGTCCATCAGGCGAAGGTTTGGCAGGAAACCCACCCATACATTGAACACCTGGCTGCCGGCGGTTTTAAGGATATCACCCGGATTGCTTCCAGCAACCCGAAGCTCTGGCAGGATATTTTCTTTCAAAACAGGGACCTCCTTATTGCGATGCTGGAAGATTGGATCAATGAAATGGATAAAGTCCGCACCTTTCTTAAGGAGGAGGCGGAAGAGGAAACATATGAATATTTAAAAGAAGCCAAGCTTTACCGTGACGGCCTTCCTGTGAAGGAAAAGGGAGCTATTCCAGCTTTTTATGACATTTATGTAGATATTCATGACCAGCCGGGAGCTATCCATGATGTAATCGGTCTTTTGGCTGCGGAAGGAATCAGCATAAAAAACATTCAAATCCTCGAAATCCGTGAAGGGATTACAGGGGTTCTCCGTGTAAGCTTTGCTACAAGCGAAGAGCAGAAGCTGAGTCATAAAGTCCTGCAGGAGAAAAAATATGAAGTAATGGTGCAGCAGTAAACAAGGGAGGCAGAAGAATGACGGATATACAATTGCAGCCGACACAGAAGCAGCTGCAGGGGACCATGTCTGTCCCTGGCGATAAATCAATATCCCACCGGTCTGTTATATTTTCAGGATTAGCGGAGGGAACCTCTCATATTACCAATTTTCTAACGGGAGAGGACTGCCTTCGGACTGTCGAAGCTTTTCGAGAAATGGGTGTCAGAATTGATCAGCAGGATGACCGTCTGACGGTATATGGAAGAGGAATTCAAGGCCTCAAGGAGCCATCTTCGCCATTGAATTTCGGTAACTCCGGCACAACCGCAAGATTGATGAGCGGGATTTTAGCAGGGCTACCTTTATTCACGACAGCGTTTGGGGATGCGTCCTTATCCAAGCGGCCGATGGACCGTGTCGTCGTCCCATTAAAGCAGATGGGAGCGGACATCACCGGCAGGGATGAGAATCGTCTGCTTCCCCTAGCGTTCAGAGGCCGTAAATTGGAAGGGACCGTGCATGAGCTCACCGTAAGAAGCGCGCAGGTGAAGTCAGCGCTCCTTCTTGCAGGCATGCTGGCGGACGGGGAGACCAAAGTGGTCGAACTCGGACAGACAAGAAATCATACAGAAATGCTCCTTCCTGAATTCGGCGTGAACCTTAACGTAGAGGGCGCTGCCATTACCATCGAGGGCGGTCAGCAGCCACAGGCATCAGATATAAAAATTCCCGGGGACATTTCATCAGCCGCATTTTTCATTGTCGCTGCTTCCATCGTTCCCGGCAGTGATCTCATTATTAAAGATGTAGGGTTGAACGCTACACGGGACGGTATTATTCAGGCGATGAAAAAAATGGGGGCGGATATTGAAACGGATATCCATACCTATATTGGGCGCGAGCCGGTCGGGGACGTCCGGGTTAGAAGCTCCCGTCTCAAGGCTCTACAGCTCGATGGTGAGCTGATTCCGAATCTTATTGACGAAATCCCGATTATTGCGCTTGCTGCGACACAAGCTGAAGGAACAACTGTCATTAAGGATGCGGAAGAACTGAAATTCAAGGAAACCGATCGTATTGAAGCGGTCGTGACCACTCTTGCAAAGCTCGGCGCAGAAGTAGAGGCCACAGAGGACGGAATGGTCATTCATGGAGGGGCTTCTTTAACAGGAGGAAGTGTCCACTCTTATGGTGATCACAGAATAGGTATGATGGGTGCTGTCGCTTCTCTTATCAGTGCAGAGCCGGTCACGATTCAGGACAAGGACTGCATCAATATTTCCTATCCTTCCTTTTTCGAACATTTAAATGAAGTACTCCGTTAAAATAACTTCATAGTTTCATTGAAGCTCTCATACGATATAAAAAGCCTGCCTGGTGGATGTAATCGTAGAGAGCTTCTTTGTATGAAACGAAAGAGAAGATGATCCAGGGATGTGGTCTCAGGCAGGATCACCACGAGGAAAGGGATGGGGCGTACAGGATTTGATGGTTATGGAAGCGCATTCGGCCTGGTGGGATTATATTACGGCGGTTTATGACTGAAAAGAGGGACCTGCTTTTTCGGTTTGAACACCTAGTGAATAGCTTACGCAGCAGATATCTGGAATATGACCCCATCATGAAGCTGTCTGTTGTACATAAACAGACATCCGCACCCTGACATCTATTCTTCTTTTCATCTTATCCGTTCCTGAATGGTAACCTTGGACAAAATTCGTCAGCGGAATGGAATATCGTCGAACGACTAATCAGAAATGTGGTCTTCACTGGATGGACATTATGGTATGATTAATCTGAAAGACGTGGTTTTCCGATGGAGAGCCGGAACGTTTGAATAGAAGGATATTTTCAGATATCATAGTGCTGTTCCAATATACAAAAATACGAGCGGACGGATGGAAAACCCCATCCGATCTAAATAAAGTGAAGAATCACATGTATGTGCTTTACGTGGAAAGGATGTCATCATGGAGGAAATACAAAAAGCCATTCGTCAAATGGAAGCCCATAAGACGGAAGATGCAATACACACACTGACAACATATCTGCCAGAGGCGGATGAAGAGGAGCGTTTTACCATTGCAGAACTGTACATGCAGTGGGGAATGCTGGAAGAAGCGAAAATGGTGCTTCACGAACTGATTCAACGCTATCCGAAAGAGCAGGAATTGAAAGTGATGATGGCAGAAATTCACATCGATCTAGATGAAGATGATGAAGCAATCGAACTGCTGAACCAATTCGGACCTGAAGACGAAGACTATCTTCAGGCGCTGGTACAGCTTGCTGACCTGTATCAGGCCCAGGGGCTGTATGAAGTAGCCGAACAAAAACTTCTGGCTGCTAAAAACGTGGAGCCGAACTCAGCCATTATTGATTTTGCTCTTGGTGAACTCGCGTTTTCAAATGGAGAGTACTCCAAGTGTATCCCGTATTATGAAAATGCTATGTACCATCAGCCTGTGATTGGTGATATAGAAGTGGCCACACGACTGGCTGAAGCCTATGCAGCCAATGGGGAATTTGAGCAGGCGCTGGAATTCTTCCAAAAGGTGGAAGAGGACAATCCGGATGTTCTCTTCCGTTATGGATTTGTGGCTTTCCAGGCAAACCGTAATGATATCGCGATTCACGTCTGGGAGGAGCTGATTGAGAAGGATCCTTACTTCCAATCGGTTTATCCGCACCTGGCTCAGGCTTATGAGTCCGAAGGGATGCCTCAGGAAGCCCTTGATATGGCTCAAAAAGGCCTTGCTAAAGACGAATTCAACAAGGAACTTTACCACCTGGCCGGCAGTCTTTCCCACCGTCAGGGAAAAAAGGAAGAAGGTTACCGTCTCATGCGGGAAGCGGTCGCCCTTGATCCCGGTTATAAAGAAGCTGTTCTGTTTCTGATCGAAAACTATAAATCCGATGAGGACTATGATCAGATCATCGATTTAATTCAAGAACTGATCTCCTTAGGTGAGGAAGATCCGCATTATCTATGGGAGCTGGCCCTGGCCCTGGAAGAGGAAGAGCGATTCAAGGAAGCCTATGAACAATACAGCCAGGCTTATCTTTCCCTTAAGGAAGACACCGACTTTCTCAAATCCTACGGATACTTCCTCATTGAGGACGGCCGTAGGGAAGAAGGGGTCCGTGTATTCAAGGAATACCTTGCCATCGACCCTGCTGATACAGAGATCGAGGATTTCGTTAAGCGTCTGAATGAGGAATAAATGGAAAACTAAAGCGCAGGAGGGGCGCATATGCAGACACCAATTTCTGTGGATGAGAAAAAAGATTTTGTCCGCTGGTTTTTGAATCACTTTCAGTTGAAAAAGAGGGAAAGTGTCTGGATTCTTAACTATTTAATGAATCATGAATCTCTTTTATCCAGTGTTCATTTCGTCCAGGAAGTGAAGTTTTGTCCCCGTGGTATGGAAATTAGTGCGCAGGGAGTTTCTGATCCCCCTTTCCGGTTTTATAAAGGTCAGGTGATGACCAACGATGCGGAAAAATCCTTTCATGATCTTCGTATGAATCAGGGGGAGCCGGTTTATATTCAGATGAACTTCGAGAATGCCCAGCAATGTTCCAAATATGCGCTTGTTCTTGAGGAAAATCCATACCTTCCCAAAGATTATTATTTGAACGACCGTGATAAGAATGAAGCAGACCGGCTGTTGAAAATCAGCCTTCTCCAGCACCGGAGAAAGCAGATTGAAGAACAGATTGATGAATCCCTGATCAATGGGGAACGGACGGTTTTTACCGAGTTGTGCGGCCGGCTTGAAAAAGTGAAAGAGGAACTGAGTGCGTTTTATTAAAAATAAAGTCAGGAGCATCCTATGATGTTCGCTGACTTTATTTTTTATTTTTATGTAGTAAAATATAGAAAAACGTACATAACAAAGGCAGGGGATACTTATGAAATGGACGAAAGCAGATATGACCCAGTACTTACCGGAAAAACAATATGTGGACACGTTAATGATTCCACTGATACCATTTGACCCCGCCGGGGATCAGCAGATGGCCGGGCAGGCTTTTCAACGGGAGCTGAATCAGGTGTTTACGAACCTGATTGAAAAAGAATACAGAGGCAGAATCTTTCTTTCCCCTGACTATGCCTATTTAAAGGGTGGATACGAAAAGGAGAAAGAAAGATTAAATGAGTGGATTCAGCGTTTCAGGGAACAGCCGTTTGAACACGTTTTCCTATTTACGTTCGACAGCGGCTGGAAGAGACATGAGGATGATCTGGCCGGTCGTTTAATCTGGGTGCCCGGGATGTCCAGCGGCAGCATGAAATCGACAGAAACACAGGCATTTGTGAAGGAACAGGCCCGCGGCATCAGTGAACTTATCCAGGCCTATTGGTGACTGGATAAAACTTCCGACAAGGTTTGATATTTTATTGACCAGGCTATAAGATTGCGCTATCATGGTAATGTCCTAGTTAAACCATGTGTGATCGATCCATGCTGCATGGATTACAGCATAGAGGGGGGAAAAGTATGAGCGATAAAAAGAGGGTGTCCCGACGTCAGTTTCTGAACTACACGCTCACTGGTGTAGGCGGTTTCATGGCTGCCGGTATGCTTGCTCCGATGGTTCGGTTCGCAATCGATCCCGTTTTGAAATCCAAAGAAGGCGGAGATTTGAAATCGGTTGCTTCCGTCGATGAGATCACAAAAGAGCCGCAGCGCTTCGAGTGGACCATCGATCAGGTGGACGGCTGGTACGAATCTGAAGTACAGAAAACAGCCTGGGTATACAAGGATGACAATGATGAAATCGTTGCCCTGTCACCGATCTGCACCCATTTAGGCTGCACAGTAGACTGGGGCTCCAATGATGAGTACCCGAATGAGTTCTACTGTCCGTGTCACGGGGGCCGTTATACAAAAGACGGCGATAACGTTCCGGGCACACCGCCGACCGCACCATTACCTGTTTTTGAGCACGAAACCAAAGAAGGTATGCTTTATTTAGGTGAAGCAAAAGACAGAGGGGGGGCATAACACATGCTTCAGAGAATTTACGACTGGGTGGACGAGCGTGTCGATGTAACCCCGTTATGGCGTGATATAGCGGATCACGAAGTTCCTGAGCACGTCAACCCGGCGCATCACTTTTCAGCATTTGTTTACTGTTTTGGTGGTCTTACATTCTTCGTAACAGTCATTCAGATTCTGTCCGGAATGTTCCTGACCATGTACTATGTACCAGATATTGAGAACGCATGGAAATCCGTTTATTACTTACAACGAGAGGTTGCTTACGGGCAAATCGTACGTGGGATGCACCACTGGGGCGCCAGTCTCGTCATTGTGATGTTATTCTTACATACACTGCGGGTATTCTTCCAAGGCGCTTATAAAAAACCGCGTGAATTGAACTGGGTGATTGGGGTCCTATTGTTCTTTGTCATGCTTGGTCTTGGTTTTACAGGATATCTGCTTCCATGGGATAACAAAGCTTATTTCGCTACTCAGGTAGGTCTTGAGATTGCAGCGGCAACACCGTTTATCGGAGATCAAATCCGTACACTGCTTGCCGGTGACCCATCGATTGTTGGTGCTCAAACGCTTACACGTTTCTTTGCTATCCACGTATTTTTCCTTCCGGCTGCATTGTTCGGATTAATGGCCTTCCACTTTGTCCTAATCCGTAAACAAGGTATTTCCGGACCACTATAAAATAGCAAAAGAAGGAGGGAAAGCTGTGCATAGGGGAAAAGGGATGAAGTTCGTCGGTGATTCAAGGGTCACTGCCGAACAAAAAGCCAATTTACCAAAAGACTATTCAGAATATCCAGGCCGCACGGAAGCGTTCTGGCCCAACTTCCTGTTGAAAGAGTGGCTGGTAGGATCGGTCTTTCTGATCGGGTTTTTAATACTTACCGCTGCCCACCCGTCACCGTTGGAGCAGCAGGCGGATCCAAACAACGCGAGTTACATTCCGCTGCCGGACTGGTACTTCCTGTTCTTGTATCAATTCCTTAAATATCAATTTGCCGGCGGAGATTATATTGTTCTCGGAGCAATTGTTATGCCGGGTCTTGCCTTCGGTGCACTTCTGCTTGCACCGTTCCTGGACCGGGGACCGGAACGACGTCCTCACAAGCGTCCAATTGCTGTAGGTCTGATGCTTCTTGGCTTCGCAGCCACCTTTTGGCTTACGTATGAGTCCGTCACACATGCAGATTACGAAATGCGTGCGGAGAAATATGGCGTGAACGTGGAAGCGGTTGAATCAACCATTGATAAATCAGCTCCAGGTTATGCCGTTTATGAAGCCAACTGTCTAAGCTGTCACGGCGACGCCCTTCAAGGTCAGGGGAGTTATCCAGCATTAATTGATGCAGAGCTGACTGTTGACCAAGTGAAAGATATTGCCGTGAATGGTAAAGGCGCCATGCCGGCTGGAATCTTTAACGGAACAGATGAGGAACTTCAGCAGCTTGCTGAGTTTGTTGTCGGCGCCGGCAGTGGAGAAGGAGGCTCATCAGAAGGGGAAGGATCTGCAGAGGGAGAAGGCTCCTCCGAAGGAGAGGGCTCTTCGGAAGAAGAAAGCTCCTCCGAAGGAGAAGGCTCGTCTGATGAAGAGGGATCTTCCGGGGAAGAAGGTTCATCTGAAGGAGAAGAATCTTCCGATGAAGAAAGTTCTTCTGAAGGAGAGAATGGTGAAGATTCAGAAGAAGAGAACGGGTCTTCTGAAGAATGAACAAAATAGATTGATGAATGCCGCGCTGAAATATGCGCGGTTTCTTTTGTTACAGGAGGAAGGTTCGCATGAAACAGATGTTGACATATATTTTGACGCACCGGCTTTTTTTAATCGTATTATTTTTTGTTAATCTCGGAGGAACCATTTACGGGTACCTGTGGTATGAACCGCAGTTGGAGGTGACAGAACCGATCTTCCTCCTGTTTGTTCCTGACAGCCCCACAGCCAGCTTGTTTTTTACAATCTTTCTTGGTTTTTATCTATTTGGAAGGAATGTCCCATATATAGAAGCCCTCGCGCTCATTACACTGCTTAAATACGGTGTATGGGCGGTGGTGATGAATGGTCTTACCTTTATGGAATATGGCGCTCTGCCATGGACCGGTTATATGCTTATTTTTTCTCATAGTGCCATGGCTGTTCAGGGGATTCTGTATGCACCCTTTTATGCGATGCGGACCAGGCATATTCTTTTTGCTGCTGTATGGACGCTTCATAATGATGTCATTGACTATGTCTTTGAACAGATGCCTGTCTACCCGGCTATTATGGAGCATATGAAGGAAATCGGCTATTTCACCTTCTGGCTGAGTCTGTTCTGTATAGGCGCAGCCTATTACCTTATGAAAAAGATACAGAACGTCTAAATGTGGATCCCTTTTCATAACATGTAACTAACCGGGATAATGAGAGGGGAGAAGTGAAATGGGACAGGTGTGTAAAGTTGTGTTCATATCCCTGATATTCACGCTCATGCCACTGAGCCTGCATGGTGGGTGGGGTGAGGGAGCCCAGGAGCAGTGGGAACGATTTTACAGCCAGTACAGGTCACTTCTACATGACGGAAAAACTGAGGCAGCAGAGAGGCTCCTGCATAGCAGGTGGCCGGATATGGAAACATATATGAGCGGGGTGTCGGAAGAGGACCGGGCCGTCTGGGAGGATTTGAACATGTACCAAGACGGAGACCGGCCGACGGAAGCGGCTCTCCTTTTCTTTGAAGTGATCACAGCACCAGACAGAGAGACAGCAGTGGAACAAAAATTAGCAGCTTTTCGTGAGGGGTTGTCTAGTACTCCGGCGGAGCAGGTTCTTCTGGACTGGGAAGACCTTGAGCCCGTCGTGATGCACGTGTATGACTCTGTTGACACCAAGCAGCTCCGGGAGGCACTTGAACAGCATCATCTTCAACCGACGACCGACACGGCTGCCTCTGCATCCGCAATGGTCGATGCGTTTGTCCAAGGCACCGATGAAGGAGTGTCCTTGACGGGTATGGCTGCAGGGGTGGGAGGATTTATCCTTGCTGTTCTTTTTTATGTAGGGGTGAGGAAGCATCCTTCCCGTTCAAAAATTAGACACACAATAAAAGAACATAATAGTTGATTTTCCACAGGGATTTGACTAAAATTGACCTAAGAACCATTCTTATGGAGGAATGACAAATGAGTTTTATCATTTACTTTGCTTTGATTTTAATTATCCCTTTGTGGGCTCAGTCTAAAGTGAAGTCTACGTACAAAAAATATTCACAAGTCCCTACTTCATCGTCCATGTCAGGTGCTGAAGTAGCACGAAAAATTCTTAATGACAACGGCCTCTTTAATGTAGCTGTGGAAGAAGTCCGCGGCCATTTGACAGACCATTACGATCCGCGCTCCAAAGTGATTCGTCTTTCTTCAGACATTTATCACGGACGCTCCACAGCTGGTGCAGCAGTGGCAGCACACGAAGTGGGGCACGCCATACAGGATGCTCAGGATTATGCTTTCCTTCGTTTCCGAAGCGCCCTCGTCCCGGTAGCAAGCTTTGGTTCCAATATCTCCATTTTCCTATTGATTGGTGGTATGCTGCTTCAGATGACAGGCCTTGTCTTAGTCGGGATTGTCTTCTTCGCAGCGGCCGTGCTGTTCCAGCTGGTTACACTGCCTGTAGAATTCGATGCTTCCAACCGTGCCATGGCACAGCTGGTGTCGACCGGCGTTATCCGGAACGATGAAGAACGGAAAACGAAAAAGGTCCTCAATGCTGCGGCAATGACATATGTGGCAGGTGCACTCGTTGCCCTTGCCGAACTTCTCCGCTTCGTATTCATGTTCATTGGGATGAACGAAGAGTAAAAGACAGGAAAAAGACCTCCGGCAGCGGAGGTCTTTTTTTGTTTTCCAGGATGGTCTTAGTCAATGGGGTTTTTGTTTTCATCCAATGTAAACCCCTCACCCATCACATCATGGACGTGACTGACGGCTACAAACGCATGAGGGTCAATTTGTTCGATAATGGTCTTCAGCCGTACAATTTCGTTTTTTGCAATTACACAATAGAGAACATCCCGTTTGGAACCGGAAAACGACCCACGGCCGTCAAGTACGGTCACACCACGATCCATCTCCTGCATAACTTTTTGTGAGATTTCTTCGCTCTTTTCCGATATGATTGTCGTCCCACGGGCAGCGTAGGCACCTTCCTGGATGAAATCAATCACCTTCGCACCGACAAAAACAGCGACAAGCGTGTACATTCCCCGGACATGTTCCAGATAAGTAATGGCAGAAATGAAAATCACGAGAGCATCAAAAACGAACATCGCCCGGCCCATGCTCCAGCCGAGGTATTTGTTGATGAGCCTGGCGATGATGTCCACACCGCCGGTTGTTCCGCCGTAGCGGAATATGATTCCTAAACCGACGCCGATAAATACCCCGGCAAACAGCGAAGCCAGTGTAAGGTCATCCGAAAGGTCGATGGTAATCATAAATCGCTGGGACAAGGCGATGAATACAGAAACCGCGACAATTCCAATCAAGGAGTACAAAAATGTGGTGCGTCCTAAAATACGCCATCCGATAAAAAGGACGGGAATGTTCAAAACAATGTTCATCACAGCAGGATCCCAGTTGAATAAATACAGCAGTAAAAGGGTGATCCCTGTAAAGCCGCCTTCACCGAGTTCATTCTGGATATTAAAATGAACGATCCCGAACGAAAACACAGCGGACCCCAAAATGATCAGGGTTATATTTTTTAAACGCAGTCCGAAAATTTTCATATGTCCACCTCCAAGGTCATCTGCACGATTATCATTATAGTTGTTTGTCGAATGAGCGGCAATATGAACAGGCAGGAGAAGGTGGAATAAACGGAAAATTTGTCAAATGAGCTCCTTTTGGCTAACATTTAGAGAGAATCCGTGAAGGAAAAGAGGGATCTATAATGGAATATACAACACAGGACATACAAAAACGTGTCGATAACTACATATCACAATTTAAAGAGGGGTATTTCTCACCTCTCAGCCTTCAGGCAAGGCTTACAGAAGAAGTTGGAGAAATGGCAAGGGAAGTTAATCACCGGTATGGGGAGAAACCTAAGAAAAAGACAGAGAAGGATAAAGCATTGGAAGAGGAGCTTGGCGATGTAATCTTTGTACTGACTTGTTTCGCGAACTCTCTTGATATCGACCTGTCAGAGGCATTTGAGCAGTCCATGAGCAAAATTGAAACACGGGACAAAGACCGTTGGACCAAAAAGGAGGAAGAGTAATGAAAACGATTAAGGTGATTGTAGCAGGACCTCGTGGTAAAATGGGCAGTGAAGCCTTGAATATGATGCAACGGGAGCAGCACCTGAGCCTGGCCGCATGTATTGACAGGGAAAATGACGGCATCAATGTCAAGGATATCCACGGACTCCCTGACTTGGACGCTTTGATCTACACGGATGCTGAAGCCTGCCTGAATGAGGTGGAGGCGGACGTACTGATCGATCTTACGACACCGGATAACGGGTATATCCATACAAAGCTTGCGCTGAACAATGGGGTGCGTCCGGTGGTCGGCACAACTGGGTTTACACAGGAGCAGCTTCAGGAATTGACCAGCCTTGCCGAAGAAAAACAGCTGGGTACCGTAATTGCTCCGAACTTCGCCATCGGCGCCGTTTTAATGATGCAGTTTTCCAAATGGGCCGCCAAGCATTTTCCTTATGTCGAAATCATTGAAAAACATCATGACCAGAAGCTTGATGCTCCATCAGGGACAGCGGTGAAAACGGCGGAATTGATTAAGGAAGTCCGCAATCCTCATCATCAGGGCCACAAGGATGAAAAAGAAACTCTGCCGGGCGCCCGTGGTGCTGATGAAGAGGGGATGAGAATTCATAGTATGCGTCTTCCGGGGCTCGTCGCTCACCAGGAAGTCGTCTTCGGTGGACTTGGGGAAACACTCACAATCAAGCATGATTCCATTCACAGGGAATCCTTCATGAGTGGCGTAAAGCTTGCTGTTGAAAAAGCTGTTGAACTGGATACGCTGGTTTATGGATTAGAGCATCTACTCGATTAAAAGGGGAGATTGACCATGAATATTGCTTTAATTGCCCATGATAAAAAGAAAGAAGATATCATTCAGTTTACAAAAAAGCATGCCGGTGTTTTTTCGAAGCATGAACTTTTCGCAACGGGTACTACAGGTATGCGGATTGCGGATGAAACGGGATTGGACGTCACACGTTTCCAATCCGGTCCGCTCGGCGGGGATCAGCAGATTGGAGCGAGAATTGCAGACGAACAAATGCAGATGGTCATTTTTTTCAGAGACCCGCTTACCGCCCAGCCTCATGAACCGGACATCAGTGCTCTTCTGCGCCTTTGTGATGTCCACCAGATTCCAGTTGCAACGAACCTGGCAGGCGCAGAGATTATGGTAAGAGCTCTCGATCATGACGATATTGAATGGAACAGCATCATAGAAGAGAACAGAAAACAGGAGTGAACGTAGTATGGCTAAAATAGGAATCACCTGCTACCCGACTGTCGGGGGATCAGGTGTCATCGCAACAGAACTGGGAAAGCTGCTGGCTGAAAATGGACATGAAATACATTTTGTGGCCTCACAGGTACCTTTCCGGCTGAACCGGGTGTATCCGAATATTTATTACCACGAGGTGGAGGTCAGCAGCTATCCTGTGTTTCAACATCCACCCTATGATTTGGCATTAGCAGCAAAAATGGCGGATGTCATCAACCGTGAAGAACTGGATATTCTTCATGTGCACTATGCGATGCCGCATGCGGTCTGTGCTATTTTAGCCAAGCAGATGTGTAACCGTGATGTGAAAATCATAACGACCCTTCATGGGACGGATATTACTGTACTGGGGATCGATACGAGCCTCCAGGAAATGATCAAATTCGGTATTGAGCAGTCTGACCGTGTGACCGCTGTATCCCATAGTCTCGTGGAACAGACGCAAGAAATGCTACATACAGATCGTTCCATTGATGTCATTTACAATTTCGTGGATGAACGTGAATATTACCGGAAGTCGAACCAGCACTTGAAGGACCATTACGGCATCAAGGATGAGGACGCTGTCCTGATCCACATCTCCAATTTCAGGAAGGTGAAGCGGGTGCCTGATGTGATCCAGACCTTTGCTAAAGTCCGGTCGGAAAGACCTGCAAAGCTCCTTCTCGTCGGTGACGGTCCGGAGTATTCCGCCTGTTATCAGCTTGTACAGGACCTCGGATTGGATGAGGATGTATTATTCCTTGGGAAGCAGGAAAATGTCAGTGATCTGCTTTCTATTGCTGATCTTAAGCTTCTCTTGTCCGAAAAAGAGAGCTTTGGGCTGGTTCTTCTTGAGGCGATGGCCTGCGGTGTTCCGTCCATCGGCACCAATATCGGGGGGATACCGGAAGTTATTGATCACGGTGAAACGGGTTATATAGCTGAACTGGGGAATATTGAACAGACGGCATATTTCGCCAATAGAATCCTGGCTGACAAGGACCATCATCACCAAATGTCTGAACGGGCGAAAACCGTTGTGCAGGATAAATTTGCCACAGCAACCATTTTGAATGAATATGAAGAATTGTATCGGCAGGTGCTCGCTGATGAAGCATGACCCTCTTTTTGAACAGGCCTTTGAGGTGATGCAGAGAATTGAGGAAGCCGGTGGAGAAGCATATATAGCCGGTGGTGCTGTTAGGGATCATGTAAGTGGTAGAGCGGTTGGTGACATCGATATCGCTTCATCTCTGCCTCCTTCGAAAATCCAGGAAATCTTTGAAAAGGTCATTCCTGTAGGTATCGAGCACGGCACGGTCATCGTCAGACACCGGTCCACCTCCTATGAGGTGACGACATTCCGTACAGAATCCGGATATGAGGACTACAGGCATCCCGATGAGGTGACCTTCGTCTCTGATATTCGAACAGATCTTGCCCGGCGGGACTTTACGATGAATGCAATGGCTATGGACCGACACGGTAGGATCATTGATCCTTTTGATGGTAGGAAGGCGATAAAGCATAAACAGATCAGGGCTGTCGGCAATCCTTACGACCGATTTCAGGAAGACCCTTTACGAATGATGAGGGCCGTCCGTTTTTCGAGCCAGCTTTGTTTTGAAGTGACAGGCACCACAAAAGAGGCGCTTGTAAAGCAGGCTTCACTACTCGCGAACATCTCAATGGAACGAGTTGCAGAAGAGACAAGAAAAACCTTCGCTGGTCAAGGCATAAAGAATGCATTGGGGCTTCTTGATGAAACTGGTCTGTTTCATCAGCTTCCTTTCCTTGAAGATATGGGCCTCCAGAAAAATCCTCCGCTTAGTCCTTTGAAATCGTGGCCCGAGATCGCTGTCTTCCTCTGTCTTCAGGATTCTTCTTTTTCTGTATCTGCTTTTCTTAAAACGTGGAAACGATCGAATCAGGAAAAAAGAGAGACGGATCAACTGAAGGAAGCCATGAACCTTTATACGGATGCAGATGATGTGACCTCATGGCTGGCCTACTGTCTTCCGGAATCATTGTACAGTTCATTTGACCGTGTGACGGAAGCGGCAGGAATGGACCGTGGCATAAAAGAACGCCTGTTGGATCGGAAGCATCACCTGCCAATATGCGATAGGAAAGACCTTGAGTTTGAGTCGGTGGACTTGATTGCCCTGCACCCGGATAAAAGGAAAGGCCCCTGGATATCAGAAACGATGAAGGCCGTGGAGCGCCGTGTAGTCGAAGGGGTGCTGGAGAACGATTATGAAAAAATAAAGGAGTGGGTCATCACATGGAATCCACCCGGAAACATTTGATTGAATTATTGACGAAGCAGGAAGGTCATATATCCGGCCAGCAGTTATCTGAACAGCTGAATATATCAAGGACTGCTGTATGGAAGCATATGAATGAATTGAAAAAAGACGGCTATGAAATCGAAGCGGTTCAACGGAAAGGGTATAAAATCCACGGGTTCCCGGACAAGATCAGCGAAAACACATTACAGTGGGGTCTTGAAACCCGGTGGATGGGACACCAGTTGTATCATTATGATCAGGTGGAGTCCACCCAGGAAATTGTCCATCATATGGCCAAGCAGGGGAAACCACATGGAACCGTTGTGGTCGCCGATGAACAGGTCGGAGGGAAAGGACGGATGGCCCGGAGCTGGGACTCACCGAAAGGGAAAGGGATTTGGATGAGCTTTCTGCTCAAGCCGGATCTGCCACCCGTGGAAGCGCCGCAGTTGACCCTTCTTGCGGCTACGGTCATTGCTAAAATGATTGATGAGCGCTCCGGTCTTGAGCCACAGATCAAGTGGCCGAACGATGTGTTGATCCATCACAAAAAGGTGTCGGGGATTCTTACAGAAATGCAGGCGGAACAGGATACGATCCAGTACATAGTGCTTGGCATCGGCATGAACGTCAACCAGGAGGAGGAAGACATCCCTTCTGACATCCGTTATAAAGCCTCTTCCTTTAAAATCGAATCCGGCCGTGATTGGAACATACAAAAAACGATCCAGCATTTTCTTACATTGTTTGAATCCTCCTACGACCAGTTCATCCGTGATGGTTTTCAATCGGTCAAGGAAGACTGGGAGAAGTATGGATATAAGATCGGGGAAAACGTCACGATTTCGACGATGAAAGAGACGTGGGAAGCGACTCTTCTGGGAATCGAACCGGATGGAGCTCTGCGCGCCAGGAGAAAGACAGGGGAAGAAGAGAAATTATATTCAGCGGAAATTCATTGGGGAGAAGGTGGATATCTTGCTTAACAAACAGCAGTTCCTTCAAATGAAACACGATCAAGAAAAAATAACGATGGTGACAAGCTACGATTATCCTTCTGCGAAACTAGTTGAAGCGGCGGGGGCTGATATGATTTTAGTCGGAGACAGTCTTGGTATGACCGTCCTCGGTTATGAATCCACGATTCCTGTGACCGTCGAGGATATGATCCATCACGGGAAAGCGGTCAGCCGCGGGGCAGGCCAAACCTTCAAAGTTGTAGACATGCCGTTCATGTCCTATCACATTTCCACAGCCGATACACTCAGCAATGCGAAAAAGCTTTACCAGGAAACGGGCGCACAGGCTTTGAAACTGGAAGGAAGCGGAGAAGTCTCTGAAACCATGGCTAAGCTTGTCAAAGCCGGCATTCCGGTTGTCGGACACATAGGACTGACGCCGCAGTCGGTCAATGTGCTCGGTGGTTACAAAGTGCAGGGAAAAGACAAGGAAACCGCTGCGCGTTTATTGGATGAGGCATTGGAAATCGAGAGGGCCGGGGCGATGATGCTCGTTCTCGAATGTGTACCTCGTCAGCTGGCCTCCTTAATAACCGAAAAACTGAATATCCCTACCATCGGTATTGGAGCGGGAGCCGACTGTGACGGGCAGGTTCTCGTCTATCATGATATTCTCAACTATGGAGTGGGGCGTCTTCCTAAATTTGTCAAGTCCTACACCGATGGAAATCAAGCTTTTGGTGACGGGATTTCCCGCTATGTACAAGAGGTTAAAAACGGGGAATTTCCTGAGGAAAAACATACGTTTACAATGAATATGTCGGGTCTTCCAAAGGAGTAAGTGATTGGGAATGAAAGTATTAGGTAACATTAGAGATGTACAGCAGCATGTGAAACAGGTGAAAAAGGAAGGACGCACCGTGGGATTTGTTCCAACGATGGGTTACCTTCATGAAGGACATCTGAAGTTGATCGAGACCGCCCGGAGCGAAAATGACATAGTCATCCTCAGCATCTTCGTCAATCCACTGCAGTTTGGAGCTGGAGAAGATCTGGATACATATCCCCGCGATGAAGAGCGGGACAGAAACCTAGCTGAAGAACACGGCGTGGATGTTTTATTTTTACCAACCACAGCCATGATGTATCCGGAGCCCATGTCAATTCAGCTGTCTGTCACGAAAAGGACGGACGTGCTGTGTGGGAAAAGCCGGCCCGGACACTTTGACGGGGTGGCCGCTGTTTTGACTAAATTATTCAACATCGTCATGCCTGATCAAGCTTATTTCGGGATGAAGGATGCTCAGCAGGTGGCAGTGGTTGATGCGCTGATCAACGACTTCAATTATGATATCCAACTCGTCCCTGTAGCTACAGTACGTGAGGAAGACGGCCTTGCCAAAAGCAGTCGTAACGTCCACCTCACAGCGGGGGAAAGAGATGAGGCCCCGGCGATTCAGGAATCCCTGCAGGTAGGAAGGCAGATGGTGGAGGATGGGGAGAGGAGCCCCGCCCGAATCATAGAATCGGTTACAAAGTTTCTCGAAAGCAGAACTCGTGGTAGAATAGACTATATTGAATTACTATCTTATCCTGAATTGACATCTGTGGACGTCATAGACAGGCCTGTTATTCTGGCCGCTGCCGTTTTTTATGAAAGGGCCCGGCTGATTGATAATGTGGTTTTTGACCGGAATGGAAAGATAACAACAGGGTGAGGCACAGGGAGGAAACAAGATGTTTCGAACGATGATGAAATCAAAAATTCATCGCGCCCGTGTTACGGAAGCGAATTTAAACTATGTGGGAAGCATTACGATTGATCAGGATATTCTGGATCAGGCAGAGATTCTTCCCCACGAAAAAGTCCAGGTTGTCAACAATAATAATGGTGCCCGGCTGGAGACCTATGTGATAGCCGGAGAAAGAGGCAGTGGCGTTGTCTGCCTGAACGGAGCAGCCGCCCGTCTCGTGCAGCCCGGAGATATCGTAATCATCGTAGCTTATGCCGTGCTTAGTGAGGAAGAGCTTGGGGAATTCCGTCCAAAAATTGCTCTCATGAATGAACGGAATCAGGTCGTGGAAATGATAGAGGAAGAGCCGCCTTTATCAACGCTTCCACTTTATTGAAAGCTTAAAGCATGAGAAGAGGATCTGTGCCTGTCCGTGAAGGCAGGGTCCTTCCTTTTTGTGGTGAAAGTAGGGGTAACATGACAACATTTGCAATCGTAGATTTAGAAACAACAGGAAACGCATCACCAAAAGGAGACCGGATCATTGAAATTGGAATCGTTCTAATGAATGAAGCAGGTTCCGTGATTCGTGAATTCTCTTCTTTGATCTATCCGGAAAGAGACATTCCACCTTTTATTACGTCTCTGACCGGGATTGATGAAGAGGATGTCATGGATGCGCCATTGTTTTCAGAAATTGCTGGAGACATTCATCCATTATTCAAAGATGCTTATATCGTGGCGCATAACATTGAATTTGATCTTGGTTTCCTGAATGATGAACTGCAGAGATGCGGATTTCCACGCTTACATAATCCCATCATTGATACAGTAGAACTGGCCAGGATCATGCTGCCGACTTCTTCTGCTTTTAAGCTCGGACATCTGGCCGAAAAGCTGGACATGGGCCATGACCGCCCACATCGAGCGCTGTCAGATGCCCAGGTGACTGCCGACTTGCTGCAGTATCTGCTGAAACAGATGCAGGCCCTTCCGGAAAGGACACTATCCCAGCTTCTGAAAATCGAGGGGAAGCTGAAGAGTGACTTGAGGTCCTTTATAGAGTCTGCGGTAGAGGAAGCGAGGTATCGGACCCAAAACGACACCGATATCGAAATTTTGTACGGTATAGCTGTCCGGAGCCGCCGGCCGGATGAAGTGCGTTCCGCTTCTTCTTCAATCTTTCCACCATTTGAGCAGTGGAATAAAGAGGTATATGAAGGGGAGAATGGTCTGAAATCAATGGTTCCGGAATATGAAATCCGGAAGGGACAGCAGGAAATGACCTCCCATGTCCACAAGGCTCTGGAAGAGAACCGTCACGCTGTGATCGAAGCAGGGGCCGGTACCGGGAAGTCCGCCGCCTACCTTCTTCCTGCGGTCTATCATGCGGTGAAAAATGACGAGCGTATTTTAATAACGACACATACCAACAGTCTGCAGAAACAGCTTCTTGAAGAGGAAATTCCAAAAATTGAACGGATGTTTCCAAGACCAATCCGTGCCGTTTTATACAAAGGTAAAGGTCATTACATCAGTTTGATTCACTTTCAATATGAGCTTGAGCGCAGCTATCAGGATAATTATGATACAGCTCTGACGAAAGCCATGCTTCTCGTCTGGCTCACTAAAACGCGAACCGGTGATATTGATGAAGTTCAGCTTCCTTCGAACGGCCGTCAATTCTGGCATAAGGTTTCAGCCGAGCAGTCCTCCAAAACGGAACAGCTCGGGTATACAGATGATTCCTTTTTCCAATGGGCGTTGAGGAGAGCAGAAGAGGCTGATATCATCATTACCAACCATGCTCTCTTCTGTCTTGATATCATCAAAGAAGAAACATCCCTGCCTTCCTATGATCGTGCCGTTGTGGATGAGGCCCATCACCTGGAAGCCGTAGCAGGAAGGTATTTCGGCCTGCGGATGAACTACAGGGATCTCCAGAGGTATTTAACGCAGACGACGGAACTTGCCCAGAAAAGTCTGTATAAGGGATGGCCTGTCCCGCAGTCCTTTTACAGCCACCTGAATAAACTCCAAAAGGCCGTTGATGAAGCTAAGGAAGAACTCAGCCAGTTTTCCAGGTACATTTACCAGCATGTGAAAAAACAAAGGAATTCAAGCAGAGGCAGAAGTGATGTGGGGCGGACACAGATGACTCTGGAAAAAGAACGGTCTGCCTCGTTCATGCAGAGTGCGAAGGAAATGTCGAACCGCTTTTTGTCTGCTGTGTTTGTCATAACCGAGCAGATGACGTCCATGCAGAATGAACTGCAGATCCTTCTTACATTAAAAGAAGACCACGGCATTCCTATCCTTCTTTCGAGAATCCATACACAAAAGGATGTCTGTCTGGATATCCGGCATCAGTTGATCGACTATTTTGATAGTCAGGATGAAGAGAGTGTCCGCTGGATTGAAATTGAAGGGGAAGGGGCGGCCAATTCGATTTATTTGTATAGTGAGCCATTGAACACTCCCGGCATTTTGAAGGAACGGTTGTTCAATCAGAAGAAGAGCGTCGTACTGACCAGTGCCACGCTTACAACCGGTGATTCCTTCAAATACATCCGTGATTCGCTGGGGCTTGGGGATGAACCAGATGTCATCGAGACATCGATTCCTTCTCCATATCCTTTCCACGAACAGGTGCAGCTGTTGGTCCCGGATGACTTCCCTGATATTAAAAACGATCCCGATACATTTATCGAAGCTTTGAGTGAAGCGATATATTCGACAGCACATGTCACAAACGGACGGATGATGGTGCTTTTCACCTCCTATGATATGCTCCGCCGGACATATAGTCTCTTAAAGGAATTCATAGATCCTGAAGAATTTATGATTTTCGCACAAGGGATTTCGAGCGGAAGCAGAGACCGTTTGAAAAAGAATTTCCAGGCATTCGATCAGGCCATCCTTCTCGGGACCAGTTCTTTTTGGGAAGGTGTAGATATTCCAGGGGATGATTTGTCTTGTCTCATGATGGTCCGGCTGCCCTTTGCACCCCCGGATCAGCCTGTGCAGAAGTCGATCGATCAACGGCTAAAACAGGAAGGGAAAAATGCGTTTATGGAAAAGTCCCTTCCGCAGGCGATTATCCGATTTAAACAGGGGTTCGGGCGGCTGATTAGAAGCAGCAGTGACCGAGGCGTTGTCATCGTGTGTGATCAGCGTCTGATGGAAGCGAAATATGGGAAGTATTTTCTATCATCCCTTCCTGATATACCGGTCGTTTATGACTCGACAAAAAAACTAATGGACCGGATTGAAAACTGGCTGTAACTGATACCCTGGTGCTTAAAGAGCTGTTATAATTACAATCGGGCACAGGCCTGGTAAAGGGAGGATGACACGATGGAAAACAAAATAGAAACGTTATCTACGGTTAAAATTAAAAAGACAGATGACCTCTATAAAGTGGTAGACACATTGAATCGTACATTGAAAGAAGATAATCTAATGTTTGGAATGGCGCTGGATGATGACGATGCTGAAACCGCAGTCTTCACCATATACCGTACCTAGTTGGGTCAAATGGATCGGCGGAATTATCGCTGGACTTGTCCTTCTTTCACTTATTTTTTTCATCTGGATGTATACACAAATTAATCAGGACAGAACCGCAGGCCACGAACAGGCCGCAGCCTTTGCCGTCCAGAAAACGAATCTGACGGCCGTCGATCAGGTTGAAACGTACAACGGGGAAACAGAAGTGTTCGTCGTAAAAGGGGAAGGGTCAGACGGAGAAGCCTCGCTCGTTTTCATCAATGAAGCAGTCGACACGGTTTTGACCGATGTGAATCAAGCTAAAGTTCTCTCAGAAGAACAACTGATCAGCCGGTGGTCCTCGAACTGTCCGGACTGTCGTTTCAAGGATGTCTCCTACGGTTACGAAGAGGAGCAGCCTGTCTATGAGCTCGTTTATACTGATGAGCAGGGCAGATATGTACTTGATTATTTTACATTAAGCGGAGACTCCTTTGATCAGAGGTTTGCGTTCCGACAAAACAATTAAGGAGTGAGGTTCATGAAGTTAGCAGAACGTGTACAATCATTAACACCATCTACGACATTAGCGATTACAGCCAAGGCGAAAGCGTTGAAGGCAGAAGGACATGATGTCATCGGACTTGGAGCGGGAGAACCGGACTTCAATACGCCTTCCTATATACTGGACGCCGCTAAAAAAGCGATGGATGATGGATTGACAAAATACACACCAGCGGGTGGAATTCCTGAATTGAAAGTAAGCATCACCGATAAATTGAAGCGCGATCAGGCGCTGACGTATTCCAACGAACAAATCATAGTGACAACAGGAGCCAAACACGCCCTGTTTACGCTCTTCCAGGTGATTTTGAATCCAGGTGACGAAGTGATCGTTCCTGCCCCTTACTGGGTGAGCTATCCGGAACAAATCAAACTGGCTCAAGGTAATCCGGTGATTGTTCCAGCAGAAGAAGCCAATCACTTTAAATTGACACCGGAGCAGTTGAAAGCGGCCATTACAGATCAAACCAAAGCGGTGATTATCAATTCACCGAGCAATCCGACAGGTATGATGTATTCTGAAGAGGAACTGAAAGCTCTGGGAGACATCTGTCTTGAACACGGACTGTTAATCGTTTCGGATGAAATTTATGAGAAATTGATTTATACCGAAGAAAAGCATGTTTCCATTGCGCAGCTATCAGATGAATTATACAATCAGACAGTGATCATCAATGGTGTATCCAAATCCCATTCCATGACAGGATGGAGAATCGGATTCGCTGCCGGTCCAAAAGAAATTATTAAAGGGATGACCAATTTGGCTTCCCATTCCACATCAAATCCAACTTCTATTGCCCAGTATGCGGCACTTGCCGCCTATAAAGGCTCAGAAGAAAAAGTAGTGGAAATGAAAAAAGCATTCAAGGAAAGGCTGGACGTTCTTCATGAGCTTCTTCTGGAGATTCCTGGAGTGAAGTGTGCCAAACCTTCCGGGGCCTTCTACTTGTTCCCGAACGTTCAGGAGACCGCTTCCCTATGCGGCTTTTCATCTGTGGACGACATGGTGAAAGCATTATTGGACGAAGAAAAAGTCGCTCTGGTTCCCGGGTCCGGCTTTGGAAGCCCTGAGAACGTCAGGCTTTCTTATGCAACTTCCCTGGAGCAGTTGGAGGAAGCAGCCGGACGTATCAAGCGATTCGTCGAAAAACATCAATCATAAAGCAGTGTTGGAGGTATTAGTGTGAAAACAACGATTTCAGAAGCAGCAAAACATATTGGAGAAGAAGTCACCATTGGTGGCTGGTTGAGTAATAAGCGGTCAAGCGGAAAGATCGCCTTCCTGCAGCTCCGTGATGGTACAGGATTCATGCAGGGGATCGTCGTAAAAGCGGACATCGGCGAAGAAAAGTTTCAGGAGGCCAAAGGGCTTACCCAGGAAACCTCCCTTTATGTGACCGGTGTGATTGCAGAGGATACAAGGTCCCCCCTGGGCTATGAAATGCAGGTGACAGGGTTTGAAGTGATTCAGGAAGCGGTCGACTACCCGATTACGCCAAAGGAACACGGAACAGAATTCCTAATGGATCACCGCCATCTGTGGCTCCGTTCCAAGCGTCAGCATGCGGTTATGAAAGTGCGGAACGAAATTATCCGCGCAACGTATGAGTTTTTCAATACAAACGGATATGTCAAAATTGATCCACCAATCCTGACCGGTTCCTCAGCAGAAGGATCCACGGAATTGTTCCATACGAAGTATTTCGAAGAGGATGCCTATCTTTCTCAAAGTGGACAGCTCTATATGGAAGCGGCAGCCATGGCCTTCGGACGCGTTTTCAGTTTTGGACCAACGTTCCGTGCGGAAAAATCCAAAACCCGTCGTCACTTGATTGAGTTTTGGATGATTGAGCCGGAGATGGCCTTTATGGATCATGAGGACAGCCTGAAAGTCCAGGAACAGTATGTCAGCCATGTGGTCCAGTCAGTATTGGACAACTGCAGAATCGAACTCGATACGCTCGGCCGTGACACAGAAAAACTGGAAAAAATCAAGGCACCGTTCCCTAGAATCAGCTACGATGATGCAGTAACACTGTTGAAGGAAAAAGGCTTTGATGACATTGAGTGGGGAGAAGATTTCGGTGCACCGCATGAAACGGCGATTGCCGAAGCATATGACAAACCGGTGTTCATCACGAATTACCCGGCAGAAATCAAAGCGTTTTACATGAAGCCGGATCCGGAACGTCCGGAAGTAGTATTATGCGCAGACATGATCGCCCCTGAAGGGTATGGAGAAATCATCGGTGGGTCCCAGCGTATTGATGATCTTGAACTGATGAAACAGCGTTATGAAGAACACGGCCTCTCCGGAGATGCCTATAAATGGTACCTTCAGCTTCGTGAGTATGGCAGCGTGCCTCACTCAGGTTTTGGACTGGGGTTAGAACGGACAGTCGCCTGGATCGCAGGTGTCGAGCACGTGCGTGAAACCATTCCATTCCCGCGTCTGCTTAACCGCCTGTATCCATGATAAAATAGACGGCAGAGAAAAACACCGATGTCCAGCCTGAGGCTTATCGGTGTTTTTCATTCCATGAGCAAGTATAGGAACGGAGGGATTCATTTGGGAAAATACCAAAGCTTTCAAGACATCCTTGATAACCAAATAGTCGTTCCCAAACAGCTGCTGATGCATTATCACCAGTTGAATATGGATGAAACCGAATTGGTTGTCCTGCTGCAGATTCACAGGTTCGGAACAGAAGGAAATGATTTTCCGACACCTGAACAAATCGCAGAGCATTTATCTATCACAAGCCAGGACTGTTCAAAAGTTCTGCGCAGCCTTATTCAAAAACGATTGATGACCATTGAGCAGAACCATAATGAACATCAGGTGCTCAATGAGCGTTATTCTCTTGAACCATTATGGGAGAAACTGTTCACCGTGAACACAGCGCGTCCGCAAAAGGAAACGAATTACGAGGATAACATCTTTCCATTATTTGAACAGGAATTCGGCAGACCTTTGTCACCATTTGAGATTGAAACGATCAACATCTGGCTGGATGAAGAGGAGCAGTCACCAGCTTTAATTAAAGCGGCATTAAGAGAAGCTGTATTGATGAGTAAGCTTAATTTTAAATATATCGACCGGATTTTGAGGGAATGGAAGAAAAAAGGAATCCGCACGGTGGAGCAGGCCAGGGAGCAGGGAAGGCAGTTCCGTCAGGGTCAGCCCGCCCAGCGGACACAGAACCAGGAAAGAAAAAAGAGAGATATTTCTCTCTATTACAACTGGCTGGAGGAGGATTCATAAAAAAGGCTCATGTTAAATAAATCACAAATTCGTTACTGCCTGGATATTTTCGAATCGATGTATCCGGATGCTGAATGTGAATTGAATCATACCAATCCATTTGAACTTCTCGTAGCTGTCGTCCTATCTGCTCAGGCGACGGATGCGCTGGTAAACAAAGTGACACCGGATTTATTCTCCAAATATAAAAGTCCCGAAGATTATGTGAACGTACCGCTGGAAGAGCTTCAGAATGACATTAAGCGGATCGGCCTATTCCGTAACAAAGCCAAAAATATTAAAAAGCTGTCGGAAACCCTGCTTGAAAAGTATGACGGCGAAGTTCCCCCCACGAAAGAACAGCTGGAAAGTCTTGCCGGGGTGGGGAGGAAAACGGCAAATGTTGTTGCTTCGGTTGCTTTTGATGAACCAGCCATCGCAGTAGATACACACGTAGAGCGTGTTTCGAAACGGCTTGGCATCTGCCGCTGGAAGGACTCCGTCCTTGAAGTAGAAAAAACATTGATGCGGAAAGTCCCTGTAGAGGAGTGGAGCGTCACGCATCACCGGATGATCTTTTTCGGACGCTATCACTGCAAAGCCCAGCGCCCCAACTGTGAAGAATGCCCGCTGCTTTCCCTTTGCAGGGAAGGGCAGAAGAGGATGAAGAAAAAAGAAAAAAACGCATAAAAATACCCGTACGCATCATAGCGTACGGGTATTTTTTTACTCTTCTTCATCTTCTTCATTCTGTTGTAACTCTGTGTCATTTTCTTCCTGAGGGGGCTGCTCTTCTGAGCCGCCTTCATCAGAATTTCCTCCGGAATTTCCATTGTTGGTGTCCGGATTGCTGTTATCTTCATTATTCTGCTCGCTGTTTTCGTTCTCTTGATTGTTCTCCTGTTCTTCTTCAGGGGTGGTTTCACTATCCTCACCGCTGCCTTCTTCTCCAGCGGAGTTTTCATCAGATTCTCCGCTTTCTTCTTCTGCTGGTTCCTGCTCATCAGAAGGCGGTTCTTCATCACTATTTTCTTCGTTCTCTTCGGTTTCCTCCGGTTCTTCTTCCGGTTCTTCATCTCCGATAGAGCCAGGTGTCTGAACACGAACAGTGGCAGGATCGCTGTTTTCAGCTTCTTCGTTATCACTGATGGCAACGACCGAGAATTCATAGGTGGCAGCAGGATCGATGCTGGTAATTTCCACGCTGGTATCCTTCGTTGTCGTAAGCTGTCTGCTTTCACTGCCGTTAATGGATGCAGCGATACGGAAGGTCACGCCATCACTACTGCCATAATTCCAACTCAAATCAATCGTCGATGACTCTTCATTGAATTGACCGGACAATCCTTTAACTGGGTCAAGCTTTTGGAATACCTGTGACACTTTGGATGGTTGATTGTCTACATGGAAGAGCTCTGTAACAATCCGGCTTTCCGGTGTATAATCACTCGGAAGGCGGGCAGGATTGGATCCTTCCTCAACATCCACCCAGGCTACGGAATCAGGTTTCGTAAAGTCAGCTGTATCCGTGCCTTGAGATATCTGGGTCATCAAAGGTTTAAATATCTGTTTCGGAATATTTCTAGCTGCATCTGACAGTCCACGGGAGTTATCTTCTCCATACCCCGTCCAGATGGAGATGGAATAATTCGTCGTATAACCGCTGAACCATGAGTTGTTGGCTACATCTCCAATGTTCGTGGTTCCTGTTTTCCCGGCTTCTGTAAGGTTGGGAACGTTGGCAGCCGAACCTGAGCCTTCACTCATCGTCGTCTGCAGCATGTTGGATACCATATAAGCCGTCGCACTGCTCATAGCTGAAGTCGGTTCAGGTTTTAAATCAATCGTACCTTCTCCGGGAATTTCAACACTTTCAACAGTGTAGGGCTCCACATAGACGCCTTCATTACCGAAGGCCGCATAAGCACCTGCCATCTGCAGGGGATTCATACCTGTTGATCCTCCTCCAATGGCATCGTTCAAGGACATGCCTTCTTCTCCGAAATCAACGCCGAGTCCTTCGGCAAAGTCTTGAGCCTTATCCACGCCGACTTCCTGCAGAAGTTTAATGGTAGGGATGTTCAGTGAGCGGCTTAAGGCATAGCGGGCAGAAACCCATCCTCTAAACTGATTGTCAAAGTTATTCGGCGACCAGTCACCAAAGTCTGTCTGTTCATCATTGAGCTGGTGATAGGTGGAAATTTTATTGTATTCAACCGCCGGCCCGTAAGCAGCAATCGGCTTGAAGGTGGAGCCAGGCTGACGGTTGATATCCGTTGCAAAGTTAAAGCCTTCTTTCTGATAGTTCCGTCCTCCACCGATGGCTTTGACAGCACCTGTCTTGGTATCCGTTACAGCAAGACCGGTTTCCAGTTCATCGTCTGGCCAGGAAATACCGCCTTCATCGCTGAGGAGCTGCTGGACATAATCCTGTGTATCCGTGTCCAAGGTTGTATAAATGTTCAATCCGTCTTTGTAAATATCAGCGCCATCCATTTTTTCCTCAACTTCCTTGGCAACTTTGTCAATGAAGGCCTGATAAGGAGTGGCTTCTTCCTGTTGCCTCTCGATCAGCATGTCCTCAATTTCAACATTCCTTGCTTCATCAGCCTCGGCTTCTGTGATTTTGCCGTGCTGTACCATCAGGCTCAAGACTGTATTCATCCTGTCTTTGGCGAGATCCGGGTTTTCAAAAGGCATGTATCCACTTGGACGCTGGGGCAGACCTGCAAGCAAAGCGGCTTCCGGCAGGGTTAGTTCATTCAGGTCTTTTTTACCGAAATACGTTTCTGCGGCTTCTGCTACCCCGTAGGCACCTGCGCCGTAATAGATCTTGTTCAGGTACATCTCAAGAATTTCTTCTTTGGAATATTCCTGGTCGAGTTTAATGGCCAGATACTGTTCCTGAACTTTCCGCTTAATCGTTTTTTCTGTTGTCAGGAAGGACTCCTTGACAACCTGCTGGGTAATTGTACTGGCACCTTCAGCTCCAAACCCGCCTGTGATGTTGGCTAGAATGGCTCCGCCGATTCTTTGGAAGTCAATACCGATATGATCGTAAAAGCGGACGTCTTCCGTTGCCAGCACAGCATCTTCCATGACCGCAGGAATATCATCGTACGTAATTTTTGTACGCCTTTCATCCCCGGCGAGATCAGCAATAAGCTCACCGTCATCGTCATACACTTTCGAAGAAAATGGATCGGATAATTTCTCTTCATCCAGAGCGGGGGCGGAAACAGCATAATAAGTAAATAATGCACCGACACCGATCATCAGAACGATTCCTATGGTTAACAGGGTCATAAAGATTTTTTTGAACTTTGATGTTCCTTTAGTTTTTTTCGATGATTTCATTTGTTTTCGTCGTGCTGTACGCGACTGGCTATCGTTTGCCATGTTACATATCCTCCATTTCAGAAATAAAGCTTATCCAAAACCCCGGCGTAATCAATCCGGGCCTGGTAACGAAAAGGAATACGAAAACCTTCCTTGTCAATACTGTGGTAGGGGATCGATTTCCGACCTCCGTTCTGCTGGTCATCCCAAAAGGCGAACAGCGTTGAAGAGGGTAGAAGATAGACCTCATCCCTGGGGGTGAATTTAATAATGAAAAAGCTGATGCCCCCGTGTTTTTCCACGGCTTTCATATGATCCACCTGATGCTGATGGACATTGCTGAGTGGAAAAGACGTTTTGTTCTTCGTCTCCTTTGCCTCAAAATCAATGTACCTGCCACGATAGACACCATTATAGTCTGTCGTGGACGCCTGTTTAAAATAAGCTTCCTTAATAACGGCTGCACTGCGCTTTGGGTAATCCACCTGAACAATCTGAACGGGTGTCGGTTTTTTGTGGATGACCGCCATTCCGGCCTGCAGATAATATTCATTCGTTAAATTAATGTCTTCTTCAAGGGTCATCCCTCTGTTGCTGAATTCTGGTTTTGTCTTTCCTTGGGGAGCAGCATGACGGCTTGAGCTGCGTCTCCCGTTGGGATAATTCAATGTTTTTCCCTCCCTGTAGCCATGAGAGTATCATACCAAAATTTACGCTCCACGCATATATACTAATGGTTCAATTCTTATAGACGTTTGAACCAGAGGAAAGTTTCATTTTGTCACAATTCCGACACAGAAAGATTCAGCACCAGGGAAATTTCCCTATGAACAGACATGTTAAACCTGTATATATAGTCCTTCGAAAATCCCTTTGCGTTTGTGAGGATAAAAAAACTGCTGCTAAAAGAAATAGCAGCAGCATCATCCTTATGTGGCCGGACGGTTTTCTCCCGCCAGCTTAGGATTGTCAGTCTCGGCTTTCACCGGTTTTTTCTTCTTCTTATCTTTTTTCCCTGCCATGTGGACTCCTCCTTTAATGTCGAAGGTATTAATGGATTTGACTTGTTTTGTTGCTTTAGTTCTAGTCTTGTCATTCCTAAAGGAGATATGCACGGGGAAGAGAATTTGTTACGTATCCAATAAAGGGGGAGATGCCCATGACCAAGCCGATTGTCGTCACGCCTGAGGAATTTGAGCGTCAGCTTTTCCAGCTGCAGGAAAAATTCTCACTCCTTGAAAGAAGAATGTCCTTGAAAGCGGATGAAATTGTTTTTTCCATGACAGTCGCCCACCGGAAAGAAGTGGATGAGTTAAAGGAAGAGGTTTTGAACCTGCAGGGAGAGTTGAGGCATATGAAAAAAGAAAAACGCCAGGCTTACATGGGAAGAATCGCGCAGCAGGCCAAAAAAAGGTCTGTCGGATAAAATTGATGCCATCCCTGCCCACATGATAAAGTAGAAGGGAAAGGTGTGGGAGGATGTCGTTAAAAGAATATACACGGGAATTAAAATCCTTAATCGATCAACAGCATAAACGCTTTCTCCAGACAGATGGACCTGTGGACAGAAACAACCGGGATTTCTTCGCTCATGTGAAGGAAAAAACGAAACCGATGTTCGAGGTCAACCATCAATGGATGGAGGAAGCGGAGCAGTTTGTGAAAAATAGAGAATCGTCCGTTCACCCGAATCAGGTGAAATCGACACATGAAAATATTGAGATGATCATTCTCCACAGCTATTACTTGGATGTGGATCGCAAACGGTTCAAGGAATTATACCAGTCATCCCATTATGTGCTGGATATGATTTTGAGTGATATCGAAAAAAGATCATCGTAAGAGATAAATAAAACCGGAGCTGATGAAGTCAGCTCCGGTTTTATTTGTTATGCCCGCTTTTCCCTTTTCGTCACTTTTGCGAAAATCAAATAGAAAGAAGGAACGAGCAGTAATGTGAGTATTGTGGAAAAAGCAAGTCCCGAAACGATCGATACAGCTAATGGTCTGAATAAGACATCGCCGGAAAAGATGATCGGAGTTAATGCAGCGATGGATGTCAGGGAAGTCAGGACAATGGGCCGGATTCTGGCACGCCCTGCTTCAATGACAGCTTCTGCCGTCGTCGCATAGGAGCCGAGGTTCTGCTCAATGAATTCCACCAGAATGACGGAATTTCGAACGACTATGCCTGACAAGGATACGATACCCAGTACAGCCAGGAAGCTGAGTGGTTCTCCTGAAACGAATAGTCCTACAATGGCACCCGTGACAGCGAGGAATACCGTTCCGGTAATCAGCAGCGGCATAAACAGGGAGTTGAATTGAACGGCAATGGTTAAATAGATCAGGAACAGAACGATTACAAATAACTTGGATACTTCAATGAAGAATTCCGTCTGCGCATCATTCTGTCCGGTTTCTACAAGAGAATAGCCTTCAGGCAGGTTCTCTTTAATAGAAGCAGTCACTTCTTCAGCTTTACTGGAAAATTCATCCTCGGAACCTTCCTGTGGATAGGCTTCGATCGTTAATGTGCGTTCTCCGTTCAAGTGAGGGATGACTCCGATGCCTTCCGTTTCCTCAACAGAGACTACTTCATCCAGTGTGAACGTCTCAGGTGGGCCGTTTTCACTGCTTGAAGCAGCTACACGGAGTTCTTCAAGAGCTGCTCCTTCTTCGCTGCCATCATCGAGGATGACTTGGAGAGGCAGGCGTGTGACGCCATTGTCGAATGTACCCAGCGGTGCACCCGAATTGGCCAGCTGAAGCTGGGACACTACGGTATCGACAGCAATTCCATTTTCAGCAAGCAGGGATCTGTCAGGGATATATTCAACAAACGGCTGATTTTTATCAGCGTTGATGGTTACAATTTCGGCTTCTTCAATAGAGGAAAACTCTTGCTTGGCCTGCTCAGCCGTTTCAAACAGCTGATTGATATCAGGGCCTTGAATTTTCACTTGAACAGGAGGAGAAGGCGGCGGACCTGACACGATGGTCTCCAGGAATATTTCCGCATTTGGAAACTCATTGCGAAGCGGTTCCTCCCATTTTTCAATAAAAGCGGAAGCGCTTGTCTCATCCCTGTCCACCCGGACGAGCACCTGTCCGGTATTTTCTCCAGTCTGCTGAAGTCCGGAGCTGAACAGGTTCGGAAGACCTGTACCTGCATAAGTGGCTGTTTCTGTTACGGGTTCCTCCGAATCCTCGATAAAACGAACCATATCCTGCAGGGTTGTCTCTGTGTCCTCAAGCGTTGTTCCTTTCGGATTTTCCACATTGATGGTTACTTCAGGTCTGTCGGCAGCCGGGAAAAATTCAAATGGAATTTTAACGGCAAGCAGAGCAAGCAGGATGCAGATCACGATTCCTGATCCAGCTGTCACCCATGGCCGTTTCGTCGTTTTAGGAAGCAGACGGCCGGCATAGACACGCTCAAGCCGGTCAAAAAGTCCGCCCAGCAAGCCTGTTTTAGATTTTTTCTTTTGTTTGGTCCTGCGTTTCCTCGCATACTGTACCGTTGGAATCAGTGTGAGTGCGATGATGGTGGAAGCGGTAATCGTAAAAATCAATACAGAAGGAAGCGCTCGAATGAAATCGCCGTTGGTCCCTGAAAGGAACATGAGCGGAAAGAAACTGAAAATGATCATTAATGTAGATGTCACAATTGATTTCCCAACTTCTCTTACTCCTCGTACCGTTCCTTCAAGAGGGCCGTCTCCCAGTTGAAATCTGCGTTGGATATTATCGTTGACCACGATGGCGTCATCAACAAGAATACCGATGGCTATGATCATGCCGATGATGGAAATCTGGTTAAGGTCAACTCCTACATATGGCAGTGGAATCAAGCCGATAACGATGGAAACCGGTATAGCCAGTGCCACCAGAACGGCCGATGATAGAGGCAGACCCAGTACCATGATTACGATAACAGCAAGAAGCGATATTCCAAAGGAAGTGATTAAGTTCGTAAACACTTCTTCAATGACGGTACTTTGTGTATAAAATTGTTCGACTTCTATGTTTTCAGGAAGGTCGCCGCTCAATTCCTTTATCTGCCCGGTGATCTGTTCCTGTAAAGCGGATATGTTGACGCCTTCTTCGGCGAGAATCGTTACAGAAAGAGCCGGCTTTCCTTCGTAAATAATACGGTCTTCCAGTGCTTTGTCTGTGACCGCCGTTTCCCCTACATCGGATAAGGAAAGAGGGGAGCCGTCAGCGCCGGTGCCTATATTTAACCCGCCCAGTTCCTCTGCACTTTCGTACTTTTGAAACAGCAGCTGCTTGATTTCACCATTGGTTTCCTCTGTTCCAATAGCGGAAGGACTGATTTCCTGCTGGAGTTTTTGAATGACAGCCACAGGTGTGAGCTGGTTTTCCGAGAGGGCTTCATTGTCTAGAGAAACGGTCAACTGCTCGTCCGGCAGCCCTTTGACCAAAATCGACTGGACCCCTGTGATGGAGGTGAGTTTTTCTTCCCACACCTTTATGTCACTGCGCAGGTCATAAAGACTTTCCTGTTCATCTGCAGTCAGGTTATAGGAAGCGACAGCAGACATAGTCGTGTCTGTATTGACTTCAGGTTCCTGAACCTCATCAGGGAACCCGCGGGAAACATCGGATACGGCTTGTCTGATTTTAGAATTCACCGTATCCACAGATGCCCCGCCTGCCAGGGACGCTGTCACAGAACCGAAGCCTGATGTAGAAGCGGAGGTGAGTTCGTCCACACCTTCAAGCGAGGATAATTCCTCCTCAAGAGGGTTGATTATGGTACTTTCCACTTCCTGAGGCGTGGCTCCAGGGTAAACCGTGGAAATAGAAGCGACGTTCACGTTAATTTCAGGGATTTCCCTTTTGGGAAGCTGCAGGTACGTAAAAATACCTGTAAACAATAATAGTAAGATAAATACCCATACAATCTTGTTGTATTGTAAAAGTGTCTTCATGTGTTTTCCTCCCTTATCTTATTCTCTATGTGCTTCTCCAGTATACGCTTTTTTCCGACACATGTGTCAAATATCAATCTGCTCAATGTGCCGGGTTCTCTCTATTGAAATCGCTTTACTTTTGTTTTTCATTCATATATAATGACCTTCCCACTAATAGGGAGGGATGACGTTGGAACAAAAACAATTGATGAAACATGCCGTTGAAGCCAGAGGTACGGCTTACACACCTTATTCTAAATTTCCTGTAGGAGCAGCGCTCATTACAGAGGACGGCAGCCTTTATACGGGGTGCAATATTGAAAATGCCGCGTATCCGGTGTCCTTATGTGCAGAGCGCGTGGCAATATTCAAAGCCATTTCCGATGGACATAAAAAGTTCAAGTCTCTTGCTGTAGCGGCTGACACAGGAAGGCCTGTACCTCCCTGCGGATCCTGCCGCCAGGTGATGAGTGAATTTTTCGATTCCTCAGTAGCGATTTATACAACCAACTTAAACGGTGATTCCAAAACATTTACGATGGATGAAATCCTGCCGTTTTCCTTTGCACCTTCTGATCTTCCGGAAGAGTAATGGATCATGATGACGATAAAGGCTGTCGAAATTACGGCAGTCTTTCTTTTATGTATTCTCTGACATTCTTTGGACGTTGGAATGTGAATCAGCGACTTACGTATGCTTTCTACCGTACAAAAGAAGCTCATTCCCTTTCCAATTATTGGTGTACAAGCAGAGGGAGAGGGAGATATGATGATTTCGCCTAGTACATCCTTCCCGTTTATGACATACGCTGATAAGGAATAACAGAACAAGGAGTGAAGGAGAATGCATCATCATTCAATGCATGACTCGTGCGGCTGTGGACCGATGTCACAGTGCAGCAACCGCTGTCCAATTGTATGTCCGGTCCAACATTGTGTTGTAGACAATTTTTTCTGTGAAAATCAGGATTACATTCACCCGACACACATTCTCGTAAGAAACAACCACCTGTTGAACAATAACCATTACTTCCCATACATGGTTTCCGAACAAAACAATTTCCAAACGCAGGAATTTGCCTACCCTCAAGGGTCTTCTCCAGACTATAATTGGATGGAAAACATGAACCAGCAGGGTGCGGGCCCTATGGGAGATATGGAAGAAGGCGGAATGGCAGATATGAACGGACAAATGCCAATGAACCAGATGCCGGGAATGAACGGAATGAACGGCCAGATGCCGATGATGAATCAAGGTCAGATGCCCGGTATGAACGGTCAGATGCCGATGATGAACCAAGGTCAGATGCCTGGGATGAACGGCCAAATGCCGATGATGGGTCCGGGGTTCGGAGAGTAAATCAATAAGCCACCATACCAGTGGCTTATTTTCTTTTTGCCTTAAACCTAGGTAAAATAGGGAAAGCAAGGAACAAATGAAAGGCGGTGCGGCCGTGAGAACGTTAGTGGTGACCGGTTACAAACCCATGGAAATAGGGATATTCAAGCAGCAGGATGATAAAGTCTCCTTTATAAAGGAAACCATCAAAAGGCGTCTGGTTACATATATCGATGAAGGTCTTGAATGGGTGCTTGTTTCCGGGCAGATGGGTGTGGAACTCTGGACAGCTGAGGTCGTTCTTGACCTGAAGGATGAAGATTATGCGGTCAACCTCGGCGTCATTCCTCCTTTTGAGAACCAGCAGGAGCGCTGGCCGGAAGATCTGCAGATGATTTATGAGGAAGTTACGATGACGGCTGATTTTTACCAGCCTGTTTATAATAAGGGATATGAAGCACCGTATCAGTTCAAAGCGAGAGATCAGTTTCTTATTGAACACTCGGATGCCTGCCTCGTTTTATATAATGAAGAGACCGAGGGCAGTCCGCGCTTCTTTCTAAATATGGCAGAAAAAGCTGTGGAAAAAGGAAATTATCAGATTCTATATATTACCCCGTTTGATTTGGAGGAAACCGTTGAGGAAATGCGGATGGCTGATCCGGATTTTTGGAGTCAGTGATTTTTTTATACAAAAATGAAATTGACAATTGGGGCTCCATTTGAAAAAATGTAGGTAATGTGTGGAACAGAGGTGAAAAGAATGAACTTAGAAGAGTATCATTTGACAGGTAAGGATATACTGGAAAAAGACTTTAAAACATCCATGCGGGGGTACAATCAGGAAGAAGTGGATGAGTATCTGGACTTAATTATTCAGGACTATGACCGCTTTCAGCAGGAGATTGAACGCCTCCAACACGAAAATGACCGTTTGAAGAAAATGTCCTCAAGAGAGACTGCTTCCAGGCAGAAGCAGAACACAGGCAGCACACCGCAGGTCAATTACGACATTCTGAAGCGGGTATCCAATCTGGAAAAAGCTGTGTTCGGAAACAAATACGCCGAAGAATGACAAAAAAATCCACATGACAAAAACGAAGGATTCTGGTATACTCTATCAGTGCGTCATTAAAGCGTAAATGAAACAGATGACAACATACATTTGAATACTCGGGTAATCGCTGCGCAGCTTGACTGCGCAGAGGAAAGTCCATGCTCGCACAGTACTGAGATGTCTGTAGTGTTCGTGCCTGACGAAATCATAAGTCAGGGGAGTTCTTTTGAACTTACGGCAGGGAAAATTCCTACGTCTACGGATAGGGAATGACTACCTTGAAAGTGCCACAGTGACGGAGCCGGTATAGAAATATGCCGGGTGGAACGAGGTAAACCCCGCGAGCGAGCAACCCAAATTTAGGTAGGGGCACTTTTTGAAGGGAAACGAACCTGAGAAAAGGCCGTTTTACGGCAGATAGATGATTGCCACCGGAGTACGAGGCTGACCACCGCTGGCAGTACGATGGAACAGAACATGGCTTACAGAGTATTCAAAGGTCGTTCATTATGTATAAGCTACCCTTCTGGAAAGCCCTATGCTTTTTAGAAGGGTTTTTATTTTGACTTTCATATGTAAATGGAAAGGCAGGGAGAAAAAAGATGCCGGGAAAAGTAACATTAATTGCGACAGCGGCGATGGGCCTGGAGTCAATCGTCAGTAAAGAAGTGAAAGCGCTCGGGTATGAGGATGTGGAAGTGGAAAATGGACGTGTCATTTTCCAAGCCGACGTGTCAGCCATTCCGCGAACGAATTTGTGGCTGCGGACAGCAGACCGGGTTAAACTGCTTGTCGGCCGGTTCAAAGCGACAAGTTTTGATCAATTGTTTGAAGAAACGAAAGCCCTGCCATGGGAAACGTTCATTGAAGAAGACGGAGAGTTTCCCGTTGTAGGAAAATCGGTTAAATCGAAACTGTACAGTGTTCCGGACTGTCAGGCGATTGTTAAAAAAGCGATTGTGGAACGATTGAAGAAAAAGCATGGAGTGGCCTCGTGGCTGAAGGAAACCGGCTCCTTTTACAGAGTGGAAGTGGCTATTCATAAAGATGAAGCCCTTCTTACAATCGATACATCCGGTTCAGGCCTCCATAAGCGCGGCTATAGAGTGGGACAGGGGGAAGCCCCGTTGAAGGAAACAATGGCCGCAGCTCTCGTTCAGATTACGAACTGGCATCCGGACAAGCCGTTTGTCGATCCTTTCTGCGGCTCTGGAACCATCGCAATCGAAGCCGCTTTGATCGGGCAGAATATTGCACCAGGGTTTAATCGCGAATTTGCATCGGAAGGCTGGGGGTTCATCCCGCAAAAAGCCTGGGATGATGCCTTTCAGGAAGCGGAAGATGCCGCGGATTATGACCAGCCTCTGGATATTACAGGGTCAGACCTTGATCCGAAAATGATTGAAATCGCCAGAAAAAATGCGATGGAAGCGGGACTTGGTGAGCTTGTCTCGTGGAAGCAGATGCAGATGAATGATTTGAAACCGAAGCAGGACGGCGGATATATTGTATCCAACCCGCCTTACGGGGAGCGGATCGGTGACCGTGAAGAAGTGGAACAGATGTACAGAGATCTTGGCATGATCATGCGTGATTATCCATCATGGAGCGTTTACATCCTGACGTCCCACGAAGGCTTCGAAAAACTGTACGGCCAGTCCGCAACGAAGAAGAGGAAGCTCTTCAATGGATATATCAAGACGGACTATTATCAATATTTCGGGAAGAAGAAAAAACAGACAGCCAAAGGCTTTTAAAGAGTGAAGGAGAAGATCGTCCGGATAACCGGGCGGTCTTTTTCTATTCCTGTGTGTAGAGAGAAAGACTGCTATAATGAAAAGGTATCTACATAACGATGTTGGAAAAAGGAGAGGGTACTGTGAGCAGTCATACCGAGAAGGAATTTCAGGATCTGCTGAAGGAACAGGCGTCCTATGAAGAAGCTATTGGTTTAATGGCATGGGATATGCGGACAAAAGCACCGAAAAAAGGGATAGAAGGACGTTCAGAGGTGATTGGAGTCCTTTCTTCCAAAGTGCATGAAATCCAGACTTCTGATCAGATGAAAGCGATGATCAGCGAATTAAAGGGGCGGGCATCCAGTCCGATGATGGAGAGAGCGGTCGAAGAAGCGGAAGAAACGTATCTTCGCACGGTGAAAATACCGGCAGAAGAATACAGGGAATATGTGACACTGCAGAGCCGGGCGGAATCGGTCTGGGCGGAAGCAAAGGACAACAATGACTTTGCCCTATTCCAGCCCTATTTAGAGAAACTGGTGGACTTTAAGCGCCGCTTTGCTGAATATTGGGGATATGAAGAGCATAAATATGACGCACTCCTGCACAGTTATGAGCCTGGCATGACCGTCCGGATTCTTGATGAGGTTTTTCCTAAGGTAAGAGAGGCGTTGACAGGTCTGCTGTCTGATATTCAAGCTTCTGATAATAAACCCGATCCATCTGTTCTGGAAGGACATTTCCCTAAAAATCAGCAGGCTGCCTTCAGTGAGGAGATTTTGAAGCGGATGGGCTATGATTTCGAGGCGGGGCGGCTGGATGAAACCATCCATCCATTTGCCATCGGTTTGAACCAGAATGATGTGCGGGTAACGACGAAATACGATGAGAAAGATTTTCGGACCGCTGTATTCGGTACCATTCATGAAGGTGGTCACGCTCTATATGAGCAGAACATTTCAAAAGACTTAGCCTTCACTCCTCTGGCGGATGGGACAAGCATGGGAATCCATGAATCCCAGTCCCTTTTCTGGGAGAACTTTATCGCAAGAAGTGAAAGCTTCTGGAAAAACCATTACCCCGTCTTCAAGAACTATGCACCCGAAAGCTTTAAGGAGCTTCCTTTGAGTGACTTTTATAAAGCTGTAAATGAAGTGAAGCCTTCGTTCATACGAATTGAAGCGGATGAGCTGACCTACTGTCTTCATATTATGGTCCGCTATGAGCTGGAGAAAGCCTTGATCGGCGGGGAAATTGAAGTGAAGGATCTGCCTGATTTATGGAACAGGAAGATGGAGGACTACCTTGGCATCATTCCTTCCAACGACGGTGAGGGAGTGCTGCAGGATATCCACTGGTCAGGGGGGGATTTTGGTTACTTTCCTTCCTACGCTCTCGGCTATATGTACGCAGCCCAGATGAACGCGGTGATGAGGAAAGATATTGATGTGGATGAATGTATGGAAAAAGGGGATTTCAAACCGATTCAGGAGTGGTTGACGGCGAACATTCACAAGTATGGAAAAATGAAGAAGCCGCTTGAAATTATCCAGGATCTGACAGGAGAAGGGTTGAATCCCGATTACCTCATTACGTACGTAACTGAAAAATACCAGAACATCTATAAGTTATCCAAGTAATTAAAAAGATACCCAGCTGCATGCAGCTGGGTATCTTATCATTATGACATTTCACCAATTAAATCCGGGGCTGCTGGGAAGTCGGCATCTTTTAGAATCTGACCAAACTGCTCATTGAATTCCGTTGCTTTTTCTTCAGCAGCTGAGAAGTCGGCCTCTTCTAGATTTTCATCCAATGCTTTTTCTACTTCCTCGTAGTAAGCCTGAAGAGAAGGCATGGCTTCCTGGATTTTTGTTTTCGTTTCATCAGGAAGTTCGGTTTCTACGGTGTAGTCTGAAGCGGCAGCCGCTGCTTCACCAGCGGCTGTTTTCGCTTCTTCGCCTGCTGATGTAATGGTTTCTGTATCCGGCTCTTCCTCAGCAGCCGCTGCTTGATAGGCGGAAATTTTCTGCTGGTGCGGTTTAAATGTATCGGTCAATTCCATCTGGGCATCCATCAGTGATTTTTTTAGATCCTGGCTGTTATTTTCTTCTGTTTCAGCCGTTTCTTCGTTTTGTCCTTCTGAATCACTGCTTTCTTCTGTGTCTCCGCTGCATCCGGCTGTTATCAATGCCGAAGTTACACCGAGAGCAATCAACCATTTTTTCAAAGTTATGACCCCCTTATGTAGTTACAACGTTTATTGTAAAAAAGCAGGAGAAAAATGTAAAGAATTAGCAAAAATGTTACAATATACTGAAAATTCATCGAATAAACAGGAGGATGACCTATGTATCTGCCAAATTTCAGACTGGATCACCGCTTAGCTGTTGTCACTGGAGGAACGAAAGGGATCGGAAGGGCCATTACGCTGGCCTTTGCTGAATCCGGTGCTGACGTTATCGTCATTGCGAGAAACAGCGAGGAGCTTGACCAAGTAAAGAATGACGTAGAGGAACTGGGGCAGCGGGCTTTTCCAATAGTAGAAGACATTAATCATTATGATCTTATCATTGAAAAAGTCGAGAAAATCAGGCGGGGACGGCCCATTGACATCTGGGTGAATAACGCCGGCATGAATATCCGGAGTGAAGCCGCCTCTGTCTCCGAATCGGAGTGGGACCAGATCATCAATACCAATATGAAAAGCGCCTTCTTTCTTTCTCAATATGCCGGACGGATCATGATGGATAACACGGCAGGTAAGATTATTAACATCTCTTCTGTAGGGGGGCACACCGCTCTTCGGACTGGTGTGGTTTATGCCATGACGAAGAGTGCGCTCATTCAGATGACTAAGAATCTTGCCCTTGAATGGGGGAAGTACAACATCAATGTCAACGCGATCGGGCCGTGGTACTTTCCAACATCCTTGACAGAAAAGCTGCTTCAGGATGAGGAGTATGTGAAAGAGATTCTCGCACGGACGCCGTTAAACAGGATTGGAAAGCTGGAAGAACTCAGCGGCGCAGCCGTATTTCTGGCTTCAGATGCCGGCAATTATATGACAGGACAGACGCTCCTTGTAGATGGAGGCATGACCATTTACGGCTTTTAAAAAATGAAAAAACAGCCATCATCCATAGCGGAATCTTTGCCTTTTAACCCCAACTTAAAACTTAGTAGCAACTCCGAATTATAAAAAAGAAAAAACCATCACTTAAGAAGAAATCCATACAAACATAAATCTCCTTTTTTTACACATAGTAAGAAAAAGGAGGATGACAATGCCTTACATTATTGCTGCAGGAACGGCCCGTGCGGAATATTCCTGTCCTCAAACAGATGTCCAGCACCTGGTAAAAGAACTTTTTCCCATGAAACCTCACGAGATGAAACGACTGCTTCCCATCTTTGAACATGCGGAAGTAAAAGAACGACAGTTTGCGCAGCCATTGGATTGGTATAAAAAGCAGCACGGATTAAAAGAACGAAATGACCTGTACGTCGATAAAGCTCTCCAGTACAGTTTAGAAGCGGTGAAAAACTGTGTAGGAAAGGTGTTTGGAGGAGATTTTGACTATGGATCCATCGATCACGTCATATTTGTCTCATCAACAGGAATCGCCACTCCAACTCTCGATACCTACATAATGAATGAACTGCATTTTAAGGAGAGTGTGAAACGAACCCCGATTTTTGGTCTTGGCTGTGCAGGTGGAACGAGTGGAGTAGCAAAAGCTTATGAATGGCTGCTGGGACATCCGGATAGCTGCGTGCTGGTGGTTTGTGTGGAACTGTGCAGTTTGACATTCCAATTGGATGATGCAACAACAAGCAATTTTGTGGGAACAGCATTATTCGGAGACGGTGCTTCTGCCGTACTTGTTTCGGGCGATACATGGAAAATGAACAACCAGCTTCAAGAAACGGTTCCTTCGATAATCAGTGCCAGCTCCAAAACAAAACGGAATAGTGAAGATGTGATGGGGTGGCGTGTCGTGGACAATGGCTTTGAAGTTATTTTCAAAAAAAGTATTCCACGGTTAGTGAAGGATTTCTGGAGTGTCCATGCACGTGAAGTATTGAATGAGCACCAATGGGATATCAACGGGCTTCCATTTATCGTCGCGCACCCCGGAGGGAAGAAAGTACTGGAGGCGTACAAGGAGGTTCTCCAACTGGAAGATTCTGTGCTGACTTCCTCCAGAAACGTATTGGCGCAGCATGGAAACATGTCTTCACCAACCGTCCATTTTGTCCTGGAGCGTATTATGGACCAGCGTCCTGAAGCGGGCACGCGTTCGTTCATGACATCTCTCGGACCTGGCTTCAGTTCAGAAATTATCAGTTTGGAGTGGGTATAGATGGAGATGCTGTTGTGGCTGATCTTTTCGTTGATTATTTTTCAGCGCTTTGGTGAACTTATTCTGGCAGCAAGAAATCGGAAATGGATGCTTTCTCAAGGCGCGAAAGAATGGGGGAGTAATCATTATTATCTGTTTATCCTTCTGCATGCCCTGTTTTTTCTGTCCATCATAGCAGAATACACGTTTACTACTTTTGTGTTTCAACCCATCTTCTATCCCGCCGTTTTTCTTTTTATAGTTCTCCAAGGGATGAGAATATGGTGCATATCTACACTTGGGAAAAGGTGGAACACAAGGATTCTCGTTCTTCCCGAGGAGAAACCGATCAGTCGTGGGTTATATAAATATATGAAGCATCCTAATTATGTGATTGTATTTTTTGAGCTTCTGGTCATCCCTGTGTTGTTTCATGCTTATGCGACTGCACTTGTTTTTCCTTTTCTCCATCTTATGGTTTTAACGGTCCGGATACCGGAAGAAGAAAAAGCGCTGAAGGAGCGGATATAGGAGAGATTTTACGTTGCGGACCTGCCGAAGCTCTGCTATAATTTCTAAATAGAAATGAAAATCATTTTCAATTAGAAAGGTGTGCAGATGATGGTTCTGCTTCTTCTTGCTGTGACGATGGTGTACAGTGTTCTTATGATCTATATAACAGCTAAAGTCGGGGCTGCGCCGGCCGTTTCTGTCATCGACAGATTGAAATTACAAAAGCGTGCATCCCTTGAGGAAATGAGAAAAGAATATGAAACGTCCATTTCCGCCAGGCCCTAGGACCTGGCTTTATTTTTGAAAAAGAAGCAAAGACAGAAGAAATTTGTCGAATAAAAATGCTATAATGGGGACGGACAGAAGGAGTGATTTTGTACTCTTTCGCGAACGTGAAGGGTTCAACGATCTATGCACGAAGGAGCGTCCTATGAATCGAAAACATGACTTGGCTTATTTTCTTGAGGATCTATGGAGCAGAGGCTTTAAACTGAGTGATGAGGATGTACAGTTTATTTACTTTGGTAAAAATTCGACGAATGCAGCTGAATGGAAAACCATTATTGCTGTCCGGACAACATTGAAAGCACAGCAGTCCTTTGATGCCAGCTTCTTTATCAGTGTGCTGGAACTTATTGCAGACGCATCCATTACAAGCAAGCGCCGGGCCTATGAAGTAGTGGAACAGAAGCTGGCTTTAAAGAAGTCATAACAAAACCCAGATCAGGATTGATCTGGGTTTTGTGCGTGTTTCAACAGGCATTCGCGGGCAAGCTTGTCCGCATGCCGGTTTTGTTTGTCTGGTATCCATTTATAAAATACAAAAGAAAAGGACTGTTCCAGCTCCTGAATGTGCTCGAATAAAGGAAGGAACTTTTTGTTTTTCGTATATTTCCGATCCAGTGTATCCACAACGATTTTTGAATCAGAGCGGATGGAAATGATCTCACCGGGATAATCCGATCGGCACAATTCCAGAGCACGGCTGACCGCAAGGAATTCCGCTTCATGATTGGTCCATGTTCCAAGAAAGAACTGGTGTTCTTCGGTTTGATTGTTGGTTTTGATCACAATCCCCGCGGCGCTCATGCCCGGATCGCCGCTGCAGGCAGCATCTGTGTGTACTTCAATCATCAAGACCCTCCTCACTCAGAGCGTGGAAATTTTTTTGCTATATAAAAGAATGGGGTATCCAAAGCCGATACAATAAATTTAATGACGTAGGTCGTCAGGAATATTTCCAGCCATATATCAGCTGGATAAACGCCGTAAAAGGCGATGAAGCAGAAAACCGCTGTGTCCAGCAGCTGGCTGATCATGGTGCTTCCGTTGTTGCGGATCCATAAATATTTATCATCAGCAAACCGTTTCTTCAACCCGGCGTAGAGCCACACATCAAAATATTGACTCACCAGATAGGCAGCCAGACTTCCGGCTGCTACTCTCGGAACAATACCGAACAGCGTTTCCAGTGCGGGTTGAGCGATATCATTTGTTCCTGGCGTGAACAAGAGAGCCCCCTGCATAAGGACTGTCATGGCAAGCAGAGAGCTGAAACCGAGCCAAACCGCTTTTCCAGCTTCTTTCTTTCCATATTTTTCATTTAATATGTCCGTAGCTAAAAAGGCTGTTCCATAGACGATGTTCCCAAGTGTCGCCTGTAGACCGAACAACTCAATGGTTTTCACCACCTGGATGTTGGCCACCACTGTAGCCATACCGATCCAGACAAACAAGCCTGTTCTACCGAATATCCGGTAAACTCCAAGCAGAAGTATGAAGTTTATGATTGCAAAAATGAGCCATATCATTTCGTTATTCATGCTGCAATTCCTCCTAGTTTTGGTAACGCGGGAGTTCCCGAACCGCGTATGCGTACAACAGCGCTAAATTATACGACGGAATAGGCAGGAATGCAAGGATAACGAAGAATGAAAAAAAGCAATCTCAAAAGAGACTGCTTTTTTGGTGATTTATGCTTTTTCAACGTTGGCCGCCTGTGGACCGCGGTCGCCTTCAACGATTTCAAATGTTACGGCCTGTCCCTCTTCAAGGGATTTGAAGCCTTCCTCCTGGATCGCAGAGAAGTGGACGAATACATCGTTGCCGCCTTCTACCTGGATAAAACCGTAGCCTTTTTCTGCATTAAACCATTTTACTGTACCATTCTGCATGTTGTTTCCTCCTAAATCTTGCACGTCAAACGTGGGAATTACAAATACACACCGAAATAAAAAAACCATACAAGTGCGGAAAATAAATTCCGGTCACTCCTATGGGCTTTACCAGTCATTTATCTTTCCGATCGTGATATTTGCTTACTACAAATATATCTTATGAGGAAAAAAGCGTCAACATTCTGACTATACTTTTTTCTTTTAAAAAACCTTTCAGATTAAGATTAGGAAGCGGATACACGCAGAGAGGGTTCACAAGAGTGGATGACTATAACTATCAAGCGGTGTAAGGTACAATAGAGGTGGAAAAGAGAAAGGATGATACATATGAATAAAGACATTGATATAGCCCTTGAAGCACAAATGAAACCCATTAAGGACATAGCTGCCGGATTGAATCTCTCCGAAGAGGACTGGGAACCTTACGGGCATTACAAAGCGAAGCTGTCTGACAAACTTGAACAAAAGCTGGAAGGTCGTTCATCCGGGAAGATTATCCTTACAACCTCCATTAACCCGACGCCTGCAGGTGAAGGGAAGTCCACGGTTACTGTGGGGCTTGGACAGGCATTGAACAAGCTGAACAAAAAGGCGGTCATCGCTTTAAGGGAACCCTCCCTTGGGCCGACGATGGGACTGAAAGGCGGAGCCGCCGGTGGTGGGTATTCCCAAGTGGTCCCGATGGAGGAAATCAACCTTCACTTTACAGGAGATATTCATGCGATCACTTCTGCGAATAATGCCCTCTCGGCTTTTATAGATAATCACATACACCAGGGCAACGAGCTGAATATCGACCCTCGTCGTATTTCATGGAAGCGTGTGGTGGATTTGAACGACCGGGCGTTAAGAGAAGTGGTCGTAGGACTGGGAGGGCCTGTCAAAGGTGTACCGCGGGAAGATGGATTTATGATTTCTGTCGCCTCTGAGATTATGGCTGTTCTTTGTCTGGCTTCAGATCTTCAGGATTTAAAAGAACGCCTGGCCCGCATGGTCATCGGCTATACGCATGACAGAAAACCTGTAACGGTACAGGAACTCGGTTATGAAGGTGCTCTGACTCTCCTATTGAAGGATGCTGCTAAACCCAATCTGGTTCAGACTTTGGAAAATACCCCGGCAATCATACACGGAGGGCCGTTTGCCAATATTGCGCACGGATGCAATAGTGTCAAGGCTACGAAGATGGCTGCGAAACTCGGCGATTACGTCGTAACAGAAGCCGGGTTTGGAGCGGACCTGGGCGCAGAGAAATTCCTGGATATCAAAACACGTGCAGGCGGATTTGAACCCGATGCCGTAGTGATTGTGGCGACGATCCGTGCCTTGAAGATGCATGGGGGTGTAGATAAAAAGGAGCTTCACAACGAAAATACAGCTGCTTTAATGGAAGGGGCTGCCAATTTAAAAAAACATATGGAAACGATAGAGCAGTTCCAAGTCCCTTATGTTATTGCTATCAATGAGTTCCCGACAGATACTAAAGCAGAGATTGATACCTTGACAGCGTGGTGTAATCAAGAGGGGGCACCCGTCTCTCTTGTTCAGGTCCATGAGAAAGGCGGCAGCGGTGGATTGGATCTTGCTGAAAAAGTCATAGCTGCAGCGGATCAAAAACATCAGCCGCTTGCCTACACCTATGAGCTCGAAGATTCCATAGAGCAGAAAATAGAAAAAATTGCCCGCAGGATTTATGGGGCCGCCGGCGTTGAATTCTCATCCAAAGCTGAAAAACAGATGCGTCAGATGAACAACCTGGGCTTTAACAACCTGCCGATTTGTATGGCCAAAACCCAGTACTCTCTTTCCGATGATCCATCGAAGCTTGGGCGTCCGGAAGATTTCACGATTACAGTTAGAGATTTATATCCTTCCATCGGTGCTGGATTCCTGGTAGCTTTGACGGGAGATGTCATGACGATGCCGGGTCTACCTAAAAATCCGGCAGCTCTCCAGATGGATGTTGATGCGTCCGGAGTTGTAAAAGGATTGTTCTAATCTTTGATCATCTTCCTGTGGACGCTGTTATACAAAGAGGAGGGACATCGATGACGATCAATATTGGACTTACCGGGTGGGGCGATCACGCCTCTCTCTATTCGGAGAAAACACGTTCAGAAAACAAGCTTTCCGAATATGCTTCTCATTTCCCTGTAGTCGAAGTGGATACAGCTTTTTATGCGATTCAGCCGCTGTCCCGCTACGAAAAATGGCTGAAAGAGACACCGGACTCGTTCTCTTTTGTTATTAAAGCATTCAACCAGCTGACAGGACATGACAGGGAATCCAGGTCCGTTCAGGAAGCGAGAGATCTTATGCTCCGTTATGAGGAGTCGGTCCAACCGGTATGGGAAGCTGGAAAAGTAAACGCCCTGCTGTTTCAGTTCCCTCCGTGGTTTGATGTAAGAAAAGAGCATATCCGCAAATTAAGGTATATACGGGAGTGGCTGGAGCCGTATCCGATCGCTCTTGAATTCCGGAACCGAACGTGGTTTCAGGAGGAATACAGGGCGCAGACACTTTCTTTTATGAAGGATCAGCAGTGGATTCACAGCATCTGTGATGAACCACAGGCAGGAGAAGGGTCCGTTCCCCGTATTCTTGTGCCGACCCATCCCAATAAGACGCTCGTGCGTTTTCATGGACGGAATACACACGGGTGGAACAAAAATGGCCGTAAAGACTGGCGTAAAGTCCGTTTTCTTTACCGGTACAGCCATGATGAGCTTGCCGAATGGGCGGAGCGGGCCCGGGAGCTCGAACAGGAGACCCCTGAAGTTACGCTCCTATTCAACAATAATTCCGGCGGGGATGCCGCAGACAATGCCAAACAGTTTCAGGAAATGCTGAACATCCATTACAACGATTTAAATCCAAGACAGATGGATTTATTCAATTTTTAGGAGGTTCTATGAAGAAGACAGAGATGTTGGAAAGAATCCGGACCTATACGGCCTCGCAGTTTTCAGGGGACGCGACCGGCCATGATTACGAGCATATGAAACGGGTCGCCTTCTGGTCGGCTGCGATTGCCAGGAAGGAGAAGGGGGATCCCTTTATGTGTGAAGCTGCCGGCTGGCTCCACGATATTGGAGACCGGAAGCTGACAAAACATCCTGAACAGGCGTTGAAAGAAAGAGATTCGTTTCTTCTTTCCCTGTCCCTGACCCAAAGAGAGGTAGAAGAACTGGATGCATCGATCCGTGATGTGTCGTTTTCAAAAGGACGTATCCCTCAAACGTGGACAGGAAAAATCGTCCAGGATGCTGACCGGCTGGATGCGATAGGTGCCATTGGTATCGCACGCACGTTTGCTTATGGTGGAGCGCATGGACAGCCGTTGTATTCAGAAGATGGATCCCGGGATTCGTTCAGCCATTTCGAGGAGAAGTTACTGAAACTGGTCTCTCTTATGAATACGGAAACAGGCAGAAATGAGGCCTCCAGGCGCCATTCATTTATGGTACAATTCCTTGAAGAAATGCGAAATGATATTTTTATCACCAATGAGGAGGTTCATCATCATGACAAATAACGAACAGGCCTATCTTGATTTGTGCCGGCTCGTATTGGAAGAAGGCAGTGAAAAATCTGACAGGACAGGGACAGGTACATATTCTGTGTTCGGCCATCAGATGCGCTTTGATTTAGAAGAAGGTTTCCCTCTTTTAACGACCAAACGGGTGCCGTTCCGTCTGATTGCGAGTGAGCTGCTCTGGTTTATTAAAGGAGATACAAACATTAAATATCTTCTGCAGCACAACAACAATATTTGGAATGAATGGGCGTTCAAGACCTGGGTGGAAAGTGAGGACTACCACGGGCCGGATATGACGGACTTCGGCCGCAGGAGTCAGCAGGATCCGGAATTCCAAAAGGTTTATGAAGATCAGATGAATCTTTTTAAGGAAAAAATCCTTACCGATGATACGTTCGCTGATACCTACGGTGAGCTTGGTTCTGTTTATGGAAAGCAGTGGAGGGAATGGAAGACGAGCAGGGACGGCAGCATCGATCAATTGAAAAATGTGGTGGAAAGCATCAAATCCAACCCTGATTCCCGCCGCCATATCGTAACGGCATGGAACCCGGAGGACGTCCCTTCCAATATGGCACTGCCCCCTTGTCATGCCATGTTCCAATTTTACGTAGCGGATGGTAAGCTTTCCTGCCAGCTTTATCAGCGAAGCGGCGATATCTTCCTGGGTGTGCCTTTTAACATCGCCAGTTACGCCCTTTTGACACACTTGATCGCTCACGAATGCGGGCTCGAGGTCGGAGAATTCATTCATACGCTTGGAGATGCCCATATTTACACCAATCACATAGACCAGATTCAACGACAGCTCAGCAGAGAACCCCGAGGGCTGCCGAAGCTTCAGCTGAACAGTGAAATCTCAAGTATTTTCGACTTTGAGATGAAGGATATTACAATCGAAGACTATGACCCTCATCCGGGAATAAAAGCACCGGTAGCGGTGTAAACCATAGAAAGGCTGTGAGACTGTGATTTCATTTATTTTTGCGATGGATCGTCATCAACTAATCGGAAAAGATAACGACCTTCCCTGGCATATCCCCAACGATTTTAAATTCTTTAAGGATATGACCTGGGGGAAAACCATCATCATGGGAAGAAAAACGTTCGAATCCTTCGCCCGTCCGCTTCCTGAAAGAAAGCATATCGTCTTGACGTCAAACGAATCCTATGACAGGGAAGGCTGTACGGTTATTCACTCCATAGACGAGATTCTGAAACTGGAACAGGAACAGCCGGATAAGGAATGGTTCGTCATCGGAGGCAGTGTATTATTCGAGAAAATGCTTCCTTATGCCGACCGTATGTATCTTACGTATATTGACGCTGAATTTGAAGGCGACACGTACTTCCCGCCATTCAATTACGATCAATGGACGTTATCCTCCGAAACAAAAGGCATGAAGGACGAAAAAAACCCTTATGACTATTACTTCCGAACCTACGACCGGAAGCGGATTTCATGAAGCCCGTGTGCGGAGCTGTTCTGAATGAAGGGGGGTCCACGAGGATGGGCATGGATAAAAGTTCTTTGCGGCTCGGTCACACATCGGTGCTGGAAAGAATTTTGTGCCGCCTTGCAGTATTGACGCCGCATTTGATTATTAATCAAAGCGATGCACACCCGGTCTATCCGACGGCTCCGGAACATTTTGAGCAGACGGGGCCGCTCGGGGGCATCCATGCTGTCATGAACCATGCAGAAGAGGAGTGGATAGCCGTCACGGCCTGTGATACACCCTTTCTTTCCGCGGAGGTTTACCACCACCTGCTTACGTATGCGGATTCCCAAACAGACGCGGTGATTCCCGTCTATAACGGCCGCAGGCATCCATTATCCGGGCTGTATCACAAACGGACGGTACATACCCTGGACACATTCATACAGCAGGGTGGAAGAAAAGTTGGGGAATTCCTGGCCGGGATCCGAACGCAGGAAATCAACGATTTTTCTCCCATCCCTTCAACTGTCCTGGACAAGCATTTCTTCAACATGAATACACCGTCCGATTACAGAAAGGCGGAGGAATGGTTGAAAAAAGACGAAGGGATAGAGACAAACCCCCGTCATGAATGATATGATAAGGCTATCAAGAGAATTTTTCCAAGCATCAACGACGGTTCGGTCCAACGATCAGTCGTTTTGAGAAAAAGGCGGTGAGGATATGCTCTCAAGTATTGGTATTCCCGGGTTGATTTTAATTCTGACGATTGCTTTGGTGATATTTGGTCCCAAGAAACTTCCTGAAATCGGAAAGGCTGCCGGAGAGACATTAAAGGAATTCAAGAATTCGGCCCGCGATTTGACTAGTGATTCAGAGGAAAAGAAGACCGAAAAATAACCACCACCCTGTAAAAACGGAGTGATTTTCCATGTTATCCAGTATTGGAGTACCCGGGCTGATTCTGATTTTGATCATCGCCCTGGTCGTGTTCGGCCCTTCCAAGCTTCCTGAAATCGGCAAGGCCTTTGGAAGCTCTCTGAAGGAATTCAAAAAAGCGACCGGCGATATCATGTCCGATGAGGACAATGGGAAAACTGAAAAGAAAAAGACAGACTAAATGAATAAGGGAGATGTAAGGGTTTCCCCTTGCATCTTCCTTTTTGTCAGGCTGGAGCAAGCCTGGAGGTGAATGATTTGTCCGACGACAATATATCTCAAGATATCGAAATGAACATAACCGACCATTTAAGTGAATTACGTAAACGTGTGATCTGGACGTTCGTCTTTTTTGCCGCCTTTTTTATTGCCGGCTTCTTCTACGTAGATCAGATTCAATACTTCTTCATCAAAGATCTACCTTTTGAACTGAACATGACCAGTCCAGGTGAAATCATCTGGATCATCTTCACATTCGCCACACTGGTTGCCGTTGTCGGAACTCTTCCTGTTCTGTCTCTGCAGCTGTGGCTGTTTATTAAACCTGCGTTGACCCCTAAGGAACGGAAGGCATCTCTTTCCTACATACCAGCCATCTTCATCCTGTTTCTAGGAGGGCTGACGTTCGGGTACCTCGTTTTCGTAGAGTTGATCCTTCCATTTCTGCTGTCGCTGAACAATGGGATGTTCAATGAGATTTATACAGTGGAACGATACTTCCGATTTTTATTCCGGGTGACCATACCGTTTGCTGTGTTATTTGAAATTCCGGTCATCGTCATGTTCTTAACCAGTCTGGGGATTGTAAACCCTGTCCTGCTCGTGAAAATCAGGAAGTATGCCTACTTTGTGCTGGTCATTATCGGCACGATTATATCTCCGCCGGATTTCATTCTGCAGCTGGTCGTGGCCGTGCCCTTAATTATTTTATATGAAATCAGTATCGTATTATCGCGGATGGTTTATCGGAAAAAACTTGAAAAGCACAGAGAATTTATGGAATCGGATATCGAAGAATAAGAAAGATCCCCGGCCGGGGATCTTTTTTATTCAAGGAAGACCGGCTTGAATTTTTGCCGGCTTCTTTTATTCGTGATAAAACTATAGAAAGAGAGACAGGAGGATTTGTATGAAATCTTTTTATCATTATATGATGCGTTACCGCGGAAACAAGAGAATGGATGAGGAGAAGCAGCTGGCTGAGTGGATGTTCAAAGATCACAGCTTTCCCAAACAGTCGGTCTCCTATGATGAAATCAGCCGCTATTTGGAGTGGAATGCTCCTTTTGCAGGGGCTCTCAGCCTTTTTGACCGGCTTTATGATGAATATGAACAAGTAGAAGAATGAGGTGATCCAATGAAGTTCCTTCACACCGCCGACTGGCATTTAGGAAAAATCGTCAACTATGTACATATGACGGATGATCAACGTTATATGCTTGAGCGGTTCATTGATATTGTCAAAGAAAAAGAGCCCGATTGTATTATTATCGCTGGCGATTTATACGATCGTTCCATACCTCCTAAAGAGGCTGTGGAGCTGTTAAATGATACGCTGACGACGTTGGTCAATGATCTGCAGATCCCTGTTCTTGCGATTTCAGGCAACCACGACAGTCCTGATCGTCTACAGTTCGGAAGCGAAATGTTCCGCAGGCAGGGACTGTTTCTAGATTCTAAATTAAAGAAAGATCGGGAGCCTGTCACGTTATATGACGATCACGGGCCTGTCCATTTTCATTTAATTCCTTATTTAGAGCCGGCAGAAGCGGCAAAGGTCTTTGATGATGACTCGATAAAATCCCATCACCAGGCAGCTGAAAAAATCATCAACGATATTGAACACCGTTTTGATTCGGAGGAGAGACATGTCTGGATCGGTCATTCGTTCCTCGCCGGAGGGATGGAGTCCGAATCAGAAGAACGGCTTTCAATGATCGGGGGCAGCCCTTATGTGGATGCGTCCTTGTTTACGAATTTTGCGTATACGGCGCTCGGTCATCTGCATCAACCCCAGCGTGTGACCCGGGAATATATCCGCTACAGCGGATCGCTGCTGAAATACTCGTTTTCCGAAGCCAGTCACAATAAATCCGTAACCCTTGTCCATATGGATGAGGATGGGATGTGTGAAATTGAGAAAATCCCTTTACACCCGCTGCGCGATTTCAAAGTGATCGAAGGGTATTTTGAAGATCTTCTTTCGGGTGAGGCGGTGTCCAATCAAGAGGACTATCTGCATGTTCGTCTATTGGATGACGGACAGCTGCTTGATCCGATGGGAAAACTCCGTCAAGTCTATCCGAACATCCTTCATTTAGAAAGAAAAAGATCGATGTCCAATCCTGAAATGGACGATCTGGAGCATGTGAAGAAAAGACAGACCCTCTCTCACTCGGAACTTTTCGCCTCTTTCTATGAAGATATCAAAGGAGATCCCCTTCCTGAAAAGCGGAAGGACATGATTGAACAGGCCGTTCATGCGTTAAAGAAAAAGGAAAGGGAGCAGTAATATGAGAGCCATAACGATAACGATGAATGCTTTCGGGCCATACAGAGATAAGCAGACGGTCGACTTTACGACCCTGGGCAGTGAATCGATCTTTTTAATTACAGGACCGACTGGAGCCGGTAAGACGACGATTTTTGATGCCATGTGTTTTGCTCTGTACGGGCGGGCCAGCGGGAGTGACCGTGACCAGGATACCTTAAGAAGTCACTTTGCTTCTCCTGAGGACCTCACGTATGTGGATTATCTATTCGAATTGAGAGGCAGGACCTACCGCATCAAGCGTCTGCCGAAGCAGCAGAAGAAAAAGGAACGCGGTGAAGGATATAAAGAAGAGCCGGCCCGGGCGGAGCTGTATCAGATCATGGATGATGAAGAGCAGCTGCTTGCTTCAAAGATCAAGGAAGTGAACGATACCATTGAGGAATTGATGGGGCTCGACTATGAGCAGTTTCGAAAAATGATCATGATTCCCCAGGGAGAATTCAGGAAACTGATTTCAGAAAATAGTAAAGAAAGGGAAGAAATTCTCCAACGCATATTTAAAACTGAATTTTTTGCCGCTTTGACCTCTCACTTCAAAGCTGAAGCAAAAAAACTTGAAGATGAGATGAAGCAGTTTGAATGGAGAATTGAGCAGGAGAAAGAGAAAATTCACTGGCACCCGGATCAGCAGGAAGAAGAAGAAATCCAGGAGCTCTCAAAAGTGAGAGACCGTCTGCATCAGCGGATTATCGACCAGGAAAATCATTATCATGAAAAGCAGGAGAAACTGCAGGAAATCAAAAAGGAGTCAGACGCTTTCCAGGAACATGTCTATCAACAGCAGCGGGTGACAGAACTTTTCCAGGAAAAAGAGCACCTGGAGCGTGAACAGCAGCAGATTGAAGATCTGCAGCCTGAAATGAACCGTCTGCAGGAGAAAAAACAGTGGGCGGCAAAGGCTGCGGAAATCCTTCCTTATGAAAAGGATTATCTAAATCGTAGAGCTGAGCTGGAAAAATGGCAGACGAGCCTCCAGGAGAAAGAAGAGCGGAGAGCTTCCCTATTGAAGGAATATCAGGAAGCTGAAGAAAAATACCGTGCGGAGGAACAGAACGCCCCGCATCGTGAATCGTTGAAAAATAAATGGAAAAAGAAACAGGAAGAAGAACAACTGTTGAAGGAATACCTTTCGCTGGCGGAGGTGCTCAAGAAGCATAAGGAAAGTTTCCGCCGAAACCAGGAAGCCGTCGAAATCAATCGAAAAAAGCTGCTGGACGCATCTCACACGGTGGAAATGCTGAAGGAAAGCGTTAAAGAAGATCCTTCTCTCGCTGAAAAAGAATATACATTAAAGCAGAAGCAGGAAAACATGGGTGATAAAAAGCAGAAGCTCCAGCAATTGAGCCGGGAATGGGAGCAGTTGAAGAAGCTCCGGAAAACCTACCAATCGTTCATGGTCCGCTTTGACTCAGCCAAAAAAGACCAGCAGAAATCCAAGGAGGCCTATGAATCTGCTCTCGAAGAGGTGCAGAGCCACCACGCCTATACGCTTTCCGTGAACCTCGTTGAGAACACGCCTTGTCCGGTATGTGGTTCGAACCACCATCCTCAACCTGCCCGGAAACCGGCAGCTGTTAAAAGTGCAGCAGACATCCAACAGCTTAAAGAAGCCTATCGAAAACACGACGAGCAGCTCTCCAAGCTTCAAGAGGAATTTGTCCAGGTGAAATCAGCAGGCGAAACCCAGCGCCAGCTCACTGACCGTCTGTACCAGGAACTGCAGGAGGATCTGACAGACATGTCGGATGCATCGATTCAAAAAGCTGTGCACACGGCCGGGGAGCATCTTGACTTTTACAATAAAGAACTTCAGAGCCTTCAAGAAAAGAGAGCCCGCCTCCAAAAAGAAAACAAACAGCTGGAAGAGCTGGAGGGTACGATCGTTCAGTTCCGCGGGGAGGCAGAGAATCTTCAGGAAGCTCTCCAGTCTTCCCGCCAGAAGACTGCTGATGTTCAAGCTGACATCAACGCGATGGAAAAGAATGGTTCCTTTGAAACGACGGATGCAGAGACATTGAAAAAGGAAACAGAGAAGCAGGAAGCTTTATATCTTGCAGCAGAACAAAGCTGGGAAAAAGCACAGGCCGTATATCAGCAGAAAAGGGAGGAACGGCAGCAGGTCCAGACTGCCGTAGAAGAAGGCCGTGCGTATGTAGAGGAAATGAAAGCAGCCGTAGAGGATCGGAAAAAACGAATGAATCAAACGCTTGACCAATTTTCCTTCCCCTCCACGGAAGCGTACAGGGAGGCTCTTAAACCAACTGCTGAACGGGAAGCTATGGAGAAAAGAATCCTTGAACATGATAAGCGGAAAAGCATGGTAGAAGAACGGCTGGGCGTGTTGGACCGTGAGCTGAAAGAAGCCGAAAAACCTGATATGGATGCTCTCCATAAGGTATTGGAGGAAAAAAAGGCTGCCCGGGACGCCAGGCAGGAGCAGTTAAATGAAATTCAGGTTATGTTGAAGCAGAACCGGGACGTTGAGAAAAATATAACCCGTCTCGTGGAGGAAGTTGGAGCACTGGCTGCTGATTACTATGATGTGGCTGAACTTGCCCAGCTTGCTGCTGGAGATAATCCTATGAGGCTCTCGCTTGAACGATATGTGCTGGCTTCTTTCCTTGATGAAATCCTAGTCCAGGCGAATATCCGCCTTGATCAAATGACTGATCACCGATACCAGCTCATCCGGAGCGGGTCAATCGCCAAAAGAGGTGCTCAGAGCGGCTTGGACCTTGAAGTGATCGATCATCATACAGGGCAGCAGCGTTCTGTGCGGACACTGTCGGGCGGTGAAGGCTTTAAAACCTCACTCAGTCTCGCCCTGGGTATGGCTGATGTTGTCCAGTCCCATGCGGGAGGGGTCCAGCTTGATACCTTATTTATTGATGAAGGGTTCGGAACCCTTGATGAAGTATCTCTGGAGCAGGCCATCGGTTGTCTGCGGACACTTCAGGATGGAAACCGCATGCTCGGGATTATTTCCCACGTGTCTCAGCTGAAAGAAGAAATCCCGGCCAAACTACAAGTTTATACCGGTCCTAAAGGTTCTTCACTTCAATTTGTTTTTCAATAACCGGTAAAGAACGGTTTTGCTCCTTTATAGTTGAGGAGCAAAACCTGCCGGGAAAGTACAGGGGCTGACGTTGTCCAACAAAATTCGTCCCGGTGAGAAGGTCCGGCTCTAAGACTATTGTCTAATGATGCGCTTGCCCGGGAAATAGTTGGTCCACCCCTGCCAATGATAGAGAGGAGAGAGCGGATTGCTTACGATTGAAAACGACTGGAAAACGGTGCTGCAGCAGGAAAAGCAGAAAGAATATTTCCAGGAGCTTGAAAAGGAAATCGAAAGAGAATATGAACAGGTGCATGTGTTCCCTGAGCGCGAGCACGTGTTAGCCGCTATGGAGGGAACGGCACTTTCAGATACGAAAGTTGTCATCTTAGGACAGGACCCTTATCACAATGAGGGTCAGGCTCATGGATACAGCTTTTCGGTCCGTCCCCACGTGTCTATTCCACCTTCTCTTCGTAATATCTATAAAGAGCTGGAACATGATTTGAACATAAAAAAACCCAATCACGGATGCCTCCAGTCATGGGCTGCGGAAGGCGTCTTGTTACTTAACGATGTCTTGACGGTGCGGGCGCATGAGCCCCATTCCCATAAAGGAATCGGCTGGGAAAAGTTCACCGACGCTGTAATCCGGAAGGTCAATGAAAAAGAACAGCCTGTGGTGTTCATATTGTGGGGAAAACATGCTCAAAAGAAAGCTGATTTTGTAGACCGGGAGCGTCATCTCGTTTTAGAATCTTCCCACCCCAGCCCGTTTGCTGCCCATCGTGGATTTTTCGGCAGCCGCCCTTTTTCCAAGGCTAATGAATTTCTGAACGTGCATGGGGAATCCCCTGTGAACTGGGCGCTTCCTGTCAATCCTGAAGAGGCTTGAGCCCAGACCATACGGTTACCCAGGGCATATGTTACAGTATTCTAAAGTTTCGGAGGGGTTGTTATGTTTCCTACTGGTCAACCACCATACCCTCCCATGGGGGCGTTCCCGGGCTTTCAACAAGCAGCTGGTCCACAAATGATGCGTTCTATGGGATCTCTCGCAAATGCCGGTTCCCGTGGATTCGGAGGTCTGCCGGGTCTGCTCGGTAAAGGCGGTTTTGGCGCTGGAGCTCCCGGGTTTTTCGGGAATGCCGGATTAGGATCTGTACCCGGAGCGGGCCTCCTCGGTGGCGGAGGGCTTGGTTCCAATGCGTTGAATGCGGCCGGCGCCGCTGCCAAAACGGGAGGGGCCGGGTGGCTTGGGCATATGCAGACAGCGCTGAAGGCCGTCCAGACTGCCGCGCCGATGATGCAGCAGTACGGTCCGATGATCAAAAATATCCCAGCAATGATTAATATGATGAAAATCATGAATGAGCCGGATGAAGAAGAGGCAGATGAGTCATCAGAAAAATCGGGTGAATCATCGTCCTCCTCCTACAGCTGGGAGTCCAGAGAAAGCTCCAGCAGGGGGAAAGGGAGGAGTAAAGATACCGCCAAATCCCACAAAAAGAAAAAGAGTCAAGGAACATCACAGCCTAAATTGTTTATTTAGGCTGTGCGTGTGGCTTGATTTTTTTTTATGAATTAGCAAGAATAGGAACAAAGGTCATTGATTACACAATGCCGGAGGAGGCTTCATATTGACTAATACATTACAAAAAGCAACATTCGCCGGAGGATGCTTCTGGTGCATGGTGGAACCTTTCGATGAACGACCTGGGATCGAATCCATTGTTTCTGGTTACACCGGGGGACATACGGAAAATCCGACGTATATGCAGGTGGTTTCAGAAGCAACCGGACATAGAGAAGCTGTTCAAATCGTATACGATCCGGAAATCTTTCCCTACGAAAGGCTCGTAGAACTATTCTGGCAGCAGATAGACCCGACAGATGACGGGGGGCAGTTTGCTGACCGCGGCCATTCCTATACAACAGCCATCTATTATCATAACGAAGAACAGAAAGCCGTCGCTGAACAAAGCAGACAGGAGATTGAGAAATCAGGGAGATTCAGCCGGCCGATTGTTACTGAAATCCTTCCCGCTGCCGTCTTTTATGAAGCGGAGGACAAGCATCAGGAGTATTATAAGAAAAATGCGTTCCACTACAAGCGTTACAAAAAAGGATCCGGACGTGCTGGATTTATTCAAGACAACTGGAGTTATAAAAAGGATCCTGAAGATCTAAAAAAACGACTGAGTGATATTCAATATAAGGTAACACAGGAAAATGCAACGGAACGTCCTTACGATAATGAATTTTACGATCATGAAGATGAAGGCATCTATGTGGATATTGTTTCTAAAGAGCCGTTATTCAGCTCGAAGGATAAATATGACGCCGGTTGTGGGTGGCCGAGCTTTACCAAGCCGATCGAGAAACAGCAGGTCAAAGAGGAAGTAGATACTTCCCACGGCATGTTCCGTACGGAAATCAGGAGCGGTGGAGCCGATTCGCACCTCGGACACGTCTTTGAGGATGGCCCTGCAGACAAGGGAGGACTACGATACTGCATAAACTCTGCAGCGCTCGAATTCATTCCTAAAGATCAGATGGACGAAAAAGGTTACGGCTATTTGAAGCATCTTTTCCGCTGAATGGTTTGTTCAGAGAGTCAGGGTTAGAAGCAGCTGTCATCCAATGCTATAATGATTGGATGAGGAGGAACGACCTTGGGCAGAAAACGAATCCTAACCAAAGATGACATTTTAAACGTAACTGGGGAAGTACTTCGAAACGGTGGTATCCAGGAGGTTCATTTCAAAAAACTGGCTGAAGAGCTTCAAGTCAGCCGCAGCACCCTTTATGAGTATTTTAAAAATAAAGAGGAGCTGATTCTCTCGTACATGAGAGCAATGATGGATGAAATGAATCGAAAAATCCAGGCGGTGCCGCCGGATCTTCCTCCGAACGAAAAATTAAAGCAGCTGCTCCACATTTTTCTGGAGCACGCCGATACGTATCACATTGATCAAATGATTCACGAACTTCAAACGAGCGATAAGCAGGTGGCCCTGTTTTATAAAACCGAGGTTCATAAGGATCTCATGAAAACCCATCAACTTATGGGCAGCTGGATTGAAGAAGCCAAAGAAGCTGGAATATGGACGACAGATGTTTCCTCCACGCTCATCTCCGACGTTATTTTTCATTCGATTTTATTTTCCAACAGAAAAAAAATCGGGGCAGAGGATATGACAGAGCAATTATTCCAGATGATGGAAAATGGTTTGTCGAAAAGAAACGAATGAACCCGCCGCTTTGTAAAAGGTGGGTTCTTTCTTTGACAATATCTCGAATTAAAGATATTATGTTTTTAGTTATGATGATAAAGAAAAAAACGGAGGGATTCACATGAATATAAAGCACATCTTTAAAGAAGGGCAGAATGAGAAAGTTCTTCTGCTTCTGCACGGGACTGGGGGTACAGAACAGGACCTTCTACCACTCGCTGGGATGATCGATCCCGAAGCCTCTGTCTTGTCTGTCCGGGGGAATGTTTCTGAAAACGGAATGCCGCGCTTCTTTAAGCGGCTTAGAGAAGGAGTTTTCGATGAGGAGGATTTGGTTGAGCGGACGAAGGAATTAAACGAGTTCCTGGATGAAGCTGCCGCTCATTACGGCTTCCGCCGGGATCAGATTGTAGCCGCAGGATACTCCAATGGGGCGAATATTGCAGGAAGTCTGCTGTTTCATTATGAAAAGAGTCTGCTTGGGGCAGTGTTGTTCCACCCGATGGTGCCAAGAAGGGGGATAGAGCTTCCCGACCAGACGGGGATTCCTGTATTTATTGGTGCCGGTGAAAACGACCCGATCTGTCCGGCTTCTGAAACCCAGGATTTAAAATCACTGCTTCAAGCTTCCGGAGCCCATGTCACGGATCACTGGGAGCGGATGGGGCACCAGCTCACTGAACAGGAAGTCCGGGCAGCCGCCGAGTGGTATGCGGCGCAGTTTTAATGGTGCCTGTATTGAGTCCGATCCTTGTTCCGTGTATGATAGAAGGCAGGGAACAAAGGAGGTAGTGCTGTGATTCATAAAGATTGGGAAAACAATAAAACGATAAAACGAATCGAATGCGTCCATAATGATGCCGCTAAATTCGTTGTCAACAACGTCCTCACCCCAGGTAAGGTGTACGACGTTAAAAATGAGAGCGAAGAATTTTACTTTGTAGTGGACAACTCCGGCAGAATCGGTGGTTTCTACAAAGATTACTTCAAAGAAGTGTGAGACAAGCTGAAGGGCATCCCTTCAGCTTTTTTATTAGCTGTAAGGATGTCGAATGTTGTGAAGATTGGACGTTTACATTCAAGATTGGCAGGGGTATGGGGGTATAAGCCTACAGGAAGAAAGGATGCCTTCTTAATGATTATGAATAATGTCCGAATTTACGATCCTTCCCACCCTTATGATGATCAAACGTATGCGGTTAAAATAAATGGGAAAACGTTCGAAAAAATCTCTGAGGAGCCTTTAGAAGGCGGGGAGGTCATAGATGGGAAAGGGAAAGTCCTTGCCCCCTCCTTCAATGACAGTCACATGCACCTTTTACGCTACAGTCTTTTGAAAAAGGAGCTGGATTTGACCGAAGCGAAAAGCTGGAAGGAAATGAAACAGATGGTCGAGGACCACTATGACAAAATTGAACAAAATGACTGGATTTATGGAAAAGGGTTCAATGATGGGAACTTTGACGATTTGGATGGTCTGCTCACAGCTGAGGACTTGAACGAGATCCACGTTGATGCCAATATGTACTTCATGCATCAAGATGGACATGAATGCGTAATCAGTCAGAAAGCGTTGGAGCGTTTGAAAGAGGAGGAAGCGTTTAAACAGGAACCGGATGAATTCAAGGAAACAGATGAAAGCGGGGAATGGAACGGACGTTTTAAGGATACTGCTGTTCATTACATTAAACACCATTTCTGGGGCCGTTCCGCCGCGGATGCGAAAGAGGCGCTGAAAACCGGAATTCCCTACTTAAGCCGATACGGTATCACATCGGTTCATACCGATGACATCAACTTCATCGGGTCTTATCAACGCCTGTGGGAAGCGTATACACAGCTGGAACAAGAAGGAGAACTTCCTATCGATGTTCATCTGCACCATTATATATTCAATATCGATGATTTGAAAAACTACTGCCTTCATAATGAACTCCGTACAGGCGGGGGGACAGAACGAGTACGGGTAGGCTCTGTGAAAATCTTCCTTGACGGGACACAACGGTTGTTTACAGCAGCCATGCGCAACCCTTACCCTGTTCAACCAGATAAGGACGGCATTCTCATTTACACCCAGGATCAATTGAATGAAATGGTCCGTTATGCGAGTGAACAAAAAATGCAGGTAGCTATGCATGCGATTGGAGACCGGGCGGTGGAGCAGGCGTTGACAGCCCTTGAACAGCCGGAAGCAGAAACAGAAAGGTTCCGCCACCGGATTATTCATGCCCAGACGCTCGCTCCTGATCTTATCCAACGCATGAGAGAGGCTGCCCCCTATATTGAAACACAGCCTTCCTTCCTGCTTGATGAATGGGATAAAAAACAAAACTGGTCACCGGAAAGTCTCGTTCCATTCGCTGACGCTTATGAAAGTCTTCTGAAGGAACAGATTCCGATTACGTTGAGCTCGGACCTTCCTATCGGCGCCCTGGATCCTTTCGTGACGATTTTTTCAGCGGTCAACCGGACCGGCTTGGACGGGCGCCCTGAAGGTGGCTGGATGCCGCAGGAAAAGATCAGCCTTGAAGCGGCCTACACCGGATTTACAAAAACACCGGCAGAACTCGAATACAATGAAGATCATAAGGGCATCATAAAAGGTGGTTATCAGGCTGACTTTGTTCTTCTGGATCAGCATCCAGAGGAAATCAAACCGGAGCACCTGCACGAATTGAGTGTCCTGGAAACCTGGCACAGAGGACAAAGGGTCTATAAAAGATAAGTACGACTTTTCTTGTAAACACTCGTTCCATCATCCATAATAAGAGTAAGGTGACGGAAAGGGGAGGATGGGTAGAAATGGATAAACTAATTATCGTCCGCCACAGTGAAACAGAAGGGCAGCATGAAGACTCACCCTTAACTAAGCTTGGAATACGTCAAGCACAGAAACTGGCGGTCCTGCTGGATCAGTCTGGTGTAACCATTGACCGGATAATCTCAAGTCCCTATTTGAGGGCCGTTGAGACCATCAGACCCTATGCCCGGTCCAAGGACATGGAAATTGAAAGAGACTACCGCCTGGAGGAAAGGGTTCTCAGTCACGAACCATTGGATGACTGGGAAGAAGTCCTTCACGATACGTTTCAGGATCCTGATTTAAAGTTAACCGGAGGTGAGTCCTCTGTAGAAGCGAAGGACAGGGTCCTCTCGCTCATTGAGGAGCTGGAAAATCAAGACTGTGGAAATGTCCTCCTCGTAACGCACGGGAACCTTCTTGCACTGCTCCTGCAGAAGTATAACCGTGAAATTGGATTTTATGATTGGAAACGGCTGTCACGCCCGGATGTTTTTCTTGTCCAGAAACAGGGCGGAGAATATATTGTGGAACGCATTTGGGAAGATTGACAGCTCGGCTGTCATCTTTCCTTTCTTTATTTCTCCTGTTGTTAGACCTCGGATTGCGATTTTGACATAAAATCGTTATGATAGATTGTGGTGTTTATCTTAGCTATTCAAGGTGAATATAGAAATGTAAGCACACTTAATTCCACTTAAAGGAGGAGAAAACGAAATGGCATTTGTTATTACATCCCCTTGTAAAGATGAAAAAGCTGGAGAATGCATGGATGTGTGCCCGGTTGACTGTATCGAGGAAGGAAAAGATATGTTTTATATCGATCCTGCCATCTGCATAGATTGCGGCGCATGTGAAGCTGTGTGTCCGGTAGAGGCTATTTATATCGAGGATGAAGTTCCTGAAGAGGAAACCCCATACATCGAAATCAACCGCAAGTTCTTCGAAGAACAATAAGGCACATACTGAAAAACGCCCCCTTACGACTAAGGAGGCGTTTTTTTATTATCCACTTTCTTCACGGCCTTCCAATGAATAATTATCTTGAATTCCGGGTAGATACATAATGAATTCGGACATAGGAGGCTATTATTTTATGACAACGTTACAAAATCAAACAGCTGTTATTACAGGAGCAAGCAGCGGAATCGGTAAAGCGATCGCCCACTCCCTCGCAGAACAGGGGGCTCATGTCGTATTGGCAGCCCGCCGTGCGGAACGCCTGCGGGAGCTTGCTGACGAAATTACAAGTCAATATCATGTAGAAGCGAAAGTGGTGGAAACGGACGTTACAAAGCGGGAGGATGTTGAAAATCTCGTGAAGGAAACGAAAGATGCCTTCGGCCGTTTGGACATTTTCATCAATAATGCTGGTGTTATGCTGCTTTCCTTCCTGAAAAATGATCATGTAGACGAATGGGAACAGATGGTGGATGTGAATATTAAAGGTGTGCTGTACGGCATTCATGCCGGACTGCCCGTTATGCTTGAACAGGATTCCGGCCATATCATCAATGTTTCCTCTGTGGCGGGACATGAAGTGTTTCCATCCAGCACGGTGTACAGTGCGACCAAGTACGCTGTTAAAGCGCTGTCCATGGGTATGGAAAAAGAACTCGCCAAAACCGGTGTGCGGGTCACCAACATTTCTCCCGGGGCGGTGGAAACAGAGCTCACCGATCACATCACTGACGGAGAGGTTCTGGATATGTTTAAAGACCGCAGTATGCAGCCCCTTGAAGCTGCGGATATTGCCAACGCCGTTTCGTATGCTGTGACACAGCCGAAATCCGTGAATGTAAATGAAATCATTGTACGGCCGCTGCATCAGGCATAAGCAAAAATGACCGCTTGCAGCGGTCATTTCAGCCTGCAGAAAAAAGCAGCGTCTTAATATAAAAAAAGCTTGTAGAAAAACAGAAGTTTTCCTACAAGCGGAGATGACCGCGGGAAGCGGTCATCTTTTAATGGACAACTTTAAATCTGCTGTACCCCTGAATTTCATCATGAGTTGTTATATCAAGGGATTCAACCTGGCTGAAAGGAGTTGGACCTTCGTTGATCTTTTCAATGAAACGTTTCAGCTGACCCTCTTCAGCTTCAGCTTCGATCAGGACGGTTCCGTCCGGCTGGTTTTTGACCCAGCCTGTTACGCCGAGTTGTTCAGCCATCTGCTTGGCAGAAGCCCGGAAACCGACTCCCTGAACGCGTCCATGTACAAGAATTCTATTGTTTTCCATTGTGTCAGCACCTCCAGTTCCTCTCTAAACAATTCCCTGCATCCCCCTGCAGGCAAACCTCAATAAGGAGGAAGAAGGATGAAAGAAATAAAGATTACGGATCTGTCCCCGTTTAAAATCGGACAGAAAGAAGATCCATCGGGCCGTACCGGCTGTACTGTTGTGCTTCATGACACAGGTGCAGTCGGAGGTGTAAGCGTCCGGGGCGGTGCACCGGGAACAAGGGAGACCGACCTCCTCCGGCCGGAAAACCTTGTCCAGCATATTCATGGTCTCTTCCTTTCAGGCGGCAGTGCTTTTGGACTGGATGTCGGTTCGGGTGTCATGAAATTTCTTGAAGAAAAAGGAATCGGGTTTGATGTGCAGGTGGCTAAAGTTCCGATCATCCCAGGAGCTATTTTGTTTGATCTGACCGATGATCCCGCCGTCAAACGTCCGGACGCACAACTCGGCTATGAGGCCGCACGTTCCGCTTATGAAGCACCTGCTTTTCAAATGGGAAATTACGGAGCGGGTGCCGGGGCTTCGGTAGGAAAAGCGCTGGGAAAGACGCACAGTATGAAAGGCGGAATCGGAAGCTGGGCCTGCAGAATTGGGCAAGTGGAAATCGGAGCTGTAGCAGCGGTGAACAGTTTTGGCGATGTGGTTGATCCGGCCACAGGAAAAGTGATCGCAGGTCTTTATGAAGGAAATGAGTTTTTACATACAGAAAAGCAGCTTCTTCATCAAATGGAAGATACGGATACCAATCGTTTCAAAGGAAATACGACCATTGGGACCATCCTTACAAATGCGGCTTTGACAAAAGCGGAGGCATCTAAAGTGGCCGATGCGGCTCATGACGGTCTGGCAAGGACAATCCGTCCCTCTCATACTTTTGTGGACGGGGATACGATTTTCTGTATGTCGGACAATCAAGTTCCCTGTGACACGAACGCCCTGGCTGCTGCTGCTGCCCTGTGTATGGAAAAAGCGGTCCTGAATGCCGTCCTCTCCAGTGCTTCCACAGAAGAATATCCAGCCGCCAGGGATTCTCACAAGAAAGGATGACACACGTGTACGTATTTGTTTATGGATCCTTATGTTCAGGGCAGGACGATCATCACCTTTTACGAGAGGCAGAACTTGTATCCGCTCAGGCTTTTGTGAGGGGCACTCTTTATTCCGGTCCCTTGGATGAACCGCTTCTTCTTGAAGACCAGTCTACATGGACGTATGGTGAACTCTATCATATTCGGCACTCCTTACTATCAGAGCTTGATGATTACGAAGGCTTTCAACCAGGCAATGAAGATGGGGAATGGTATAGGAAAGAAACAGAAGTCTTTTCGGACACAGACTCCGTAATGGCAGAAACCTTTTACTGGAACGGAGTGACGAAAGCATCGATTTCTCACAACGACTGGAAGGTTCATCAGTTCCTCCAACAAGACTCCTACATTTATTTCGCCTACGGGTCCTGCATGGATGATGCCCGGTTCATTACCCAGAAGGTCCACCATCTCTTTGCGGATGTTATAGGAACAGGAACGCTTTATGACTACCGTCTAGCTTTTTCTTATCATTTGAATGATGGAGCAAGAGCGGATATCAGGGAGGGCGCGCACCAAAAAGTGGAAGGTGTCCTATATCGAATCAACAAGCAGGCCCTTCATTACCTTTTTTTAAGGGAAGGGGTGGAAGCGGGGGCATACAGACCTTCCATTGTGCCAGTGGAAATGGATGATGGTTCAGTCCTGCAGGCTGTCACATTCACTGTGCTCTCTAAGAAAGAAGACATGCCTCCGCCCTTTCATTATGCCGAAGAGATTGTCCGCGGTGGCGAACGTTATTTATCCTCGGAGTACATCGAGGCGTTGAAGCAGAGGTTTCTCGATGATTTAAAAGTGCAGCATTTTCAAGAATACATGGAGAAAAGGAGTCGTTCCTATGACTGAAGCCAGATGGAAAAGCTATACAGCGCGTGATTTTTCTACCCTTTCCTATATGTCTTCCCATCAATCCGATCATTGTGAGGAGGCGTTAATCATCATTCACGGCATCACGGCAGAATTAACAGAGCAGAAAAAGTTCGCCTCCGCCTGCCGGAGAGATGCGGATGTTTTTCTTCCGGTCCTCAGAGGCTATGACCATAAAAATAAGCGCGGTGACCTGGATTATATCGGACAGTATGATGATGATTTGTTTGATTTCATTCACTATATCAAGAAAAAAGGCTACAAGCGGATCACACTGATGGGGCATTCCATGGGGTGTGCCAACCTGCTCCGCCTGATCAAGAAAAATCCAGCCATCGGAGATGCCTACATCTTCACGGCTCCATTTTTCCATCCGGCTGTTCCCGTTTATAAAAACGAAGCTTCTGATCCTTCCGGAGAAGGAGATGATGTCGAGTACACCGTCTATACGAAAAAGGTCATGGTGTTAATGACTTTATATAAAATGAATGTTCACCGATTTGAGAAGGCTTCAGCCGCTGAAATTCCTGACGAATTCGCCAGCACCGGCCGGCTGTCCCTTTCCTTCCGGTTGTTGGTTTCCCGATTTCCTGAGAAAGTGACCTCCGCTCTGTTGAAAGGTGTGCAGGCACCAGTGACCATTGCTGTCGGCAGTGAGGATGAGGTGATTGAAGCAGAAAAATTGAAGAAGTGGGCCGAAGATATCTGGGACCGTCCAGTCGATATTCTTCCAGGGGCCGATCATAACGACATTCTGTATGATGCCGGATTTCATAAAATCATTCATGAAATGGACGATTCTGTCAGTGAAAAAACTTTACAGTGAAGTCATCCAGTTCAAGGGCCGAGCTGATGATTTCGGATACGAGCAGGGAAAAAGACTGAAAGAGACCCTGCTTTATGAAAGTCATCTTCTGCGCAGACCGCGGTCCATCCGACATTATCAAACAGATACAGAACACGTGAAAGCGATGCTTATGCACTGGGCGCCGCTCCTTTGGGAAGAGCTGAGGGGACTATCGGAAGGTTTGGAATGGCCTCTTGAAGAAACCGTTCATGAATACAGCGGGTGGCAGCAGGAATGGGATCGTTCCGGATGCTCTATCATGCTTGGTCGTAACTATATGATCCGCAACTATGACTACAACCCGAAAACCTATGAAGGACGGTTCCTGATTTACCAGCCGGACGACGGGACCGCATCCATCGGGCCGGGGCAGCGGGTCATTGGACGCACCGATGGCATGAATGAACATGGACTGTGCGCAGGGTACAACTTTGTCAATCGTCTTCACCCGGAAGATGGATTCATCTGCTGTACATTGACTAGAATTCTTTTGGAGAGCTGCCGGGATACCATTGAAGCAGAGAAGCTGCTGAAAGAGCTCTCCCACCGGCATTCATTCAATTATGTCCTGTTTGATAAAGCCGGCAGATCTTCTATTTTAGAGGGATCTCCCAGAGGGGTGATCAAGAAAGAAGGACGGGCTTGTACCAACCACTTTTCCCACATGCCGGAGGAAAACCGCAGACACTTGTCAGATTCAGAAGCGCGGCTTTCTCAAATGAAGGACAGGCAGAAGGAGGAGTGGGAGGCTCATGACGCTTTTCGATTTTTAAACGACCGTTCGGGTCCGATTTTTTCCGATCAGTATCAACGGTCTTCGGGTACGATTCATACAGCTGGTTATTCCCCGGAGACGCTTTCTCTCCGATTCGGACTTGGCGGTGATGCACAGGCTGTTTCGTTTTCCTTCGACAACTGGATCAAGGGACGCCGTTCACCTGTGAAAAAAATGTTCGGCTGGATTGATACAGTTATGGATATTCCCTATCTGGACGGCATCACCTGAAAAACCATATTGAGATGAAGGGGTCTGCGGCGTACAATAAGGATAGACGTAAACCGTAAAGGAGACCTTTGATGCACACAACGACACGTAAAAATGCCATGAAACTTCAAAACCTTTATGCCTTTTTAAAACAAGAAGGGATGAGCAGACAAAAAGATAAAGTTATGGATCTGATTAAAAAAATCAAGCAGGAGGAAATGGTCATCGGCTTTGCCGGTCACTTTTCCGCCGGCAAGTCCACATTGATCAATACGCTGCTGGAAAGCCGGCTGCTTCCTTCGAGTCCTATTCCAACGAGCGCCAATATTGTCCGTTTAAGAACAGGGCCCGTGTATACAAAGGCTTATTTCCTTTCAGATGCGCCTGTGAAATACGAAGCGGATGTAGAGCCGGAGACTATACAGGCATGGTGCAGGGACGGTGAAAGTGTGACCGGACTGGAAATCAGCCGTCCGGATAGTCTCCTTCCACCCCACGTTTCTGTCCTGGATACCCCTGGCGTAGATTCTACGAATGATGCAGACAGGCTGATCACCGAATCTTCTCTGCACGTGATGGACTACATGTATTATGTCATGGATTACAACCATGTTCAGTCGGAAGTAAATCTACTGTTCTTATTGGAAATGCAGCAGAGGAAGACCCCTTTTAGCGTTGTGATCAACCAGGTGGATAAGCATGTAGAGGACCAGCTTCGGTTTGACGACTACCGAAAAAGTGTCGAAGCGGCCTTTCAACAGTGGGGAATTCACCCGGAAGCGGTCTACTATACATCCATGAGAGATTTTACTATGGAACAAAATGAGTACAGGCAGTTGAAAAACCATTTCCAACAGTTGTTTGACAGGGATTTTACCCTCATAGAACAGCAGGCGGATGATGTAGCTGCTGCTTTAATGGAAGAAACCGTCAGGGATTATGAAGAGACTTTTGAAGAAAAGCGGGAAGAATTTCTTGAACAGAGAGAAAACCTTCAATCGGTCATCGAAGAAAGTCCGATGAATCCGGATCTGATCCATGAGTACAGCGAACTGGAAGAAGCGGCAGACGAGGCGTTTGAAAAGCGTATCTTTCAGTTTCTTTCCAATGCCTACCTGATGCCGAGCGCCCTCCGTGAGCATGCGGAAGCTTACCTGGAGTCCCGGCAGCCGGACTTTAAAGTCGGCCTTCTGTTTGCAAAGAAAAAAACCGAGGAAGAAAAACAGGTGAGGGAAGACGCTTTTTACGAAGCCTTGAAAAAAACGATGGAAGAACAGTTGAAATGGCCGGTGAGAGAACGGATGATGAAACTGCTGGACGCTTACGGCATCCATTCCACAGAGCTTCTTCAAATCGTTCAGGACATGGATTTTCACTATCCAAAAGAACGTCTGGAAACACTGGTTCAATCAGGGGCTTCGGTTACAGGGGCTTATGTTCTTCGTTACACGGATGAAGTGGCAGCTGATATTCAACGGCAGGCCAAAGCTTTTCTCAGAGAATGGAAAAAAGCTTTTCTGGAAGAAGTCTCAGCAAAAAAACAGGATGTGCTGCGTCAACATGAACAAGCATTCTCTACGTATGAAGACATACAGAAGATTGACGAGGAACTCGAAGCCATCATTGAAAAGGTCCGGCAGTTCTCAAACCGCCTTCATGAAAGTTTTTCTGACACGATATCTGCGGAAAACAGGAAACGGGCAGAAGAAGATGAGAGGCGTCTCGAGGAGCGGGTGTCTGATGCTCCGGAACATCCTGCACGCGTCATGGACGAGGGCGGGAATCTTATAGTGGAAGAACCATCCGAAGGCAGGCCGGACCCCTCTCCGAGTTCAACGGTGGATCAGGTGAAAGAGAGGACAGAGAAGACTCTGGCTGTTATTCAGGAGTTGGAAAATATGAACGACCTTTCCCGCCGGCTGGAGGAAAAAGTGACCCGACTGGATAATCGGACGTTTACAATAGCCTTATTTGGTGCCTTCAGCGCAGGGAAATCCTCGTTTGGCAATGCGCTTCTCGGAGATGACGTTCTGCCCGTGTCTCCCAATCCGACAACAGCAGCCATCAACCGGATATCTCCCGTATCAAGCGGCCATCTTCATCAATCGGCGGAAGCTGTCGTAAAATCAGAAATGGATATGCTGGAGGACATAGCAGCTGTGTACGCATCTTTTTCTTCCTTGGAATCAGCCTGGAAGGAACTTGATGAAGCGGATGTAGAAAAGTGGAGATCATGGGAGCAAAAGGAGCTTTCCTTCCTAAAAGCCTTTTATGATGGATACCCCCAGATGAAGGAACAGCTGGGACAAAGGATTTCTGTGCCTTGGGAGCAGCTGGCTGCTTTTGTTTCACAAGAGGACAAGTCCTGTTTTATCGAGTCGATAGATGTGTACTACGATTGTGCCTGGACAAGGGCTGGCGTGACGCTTGTCGATACACCCGGGGCAGATTCCGTCAATGCCCGCCATACGAATGTCAGCTTTCAGTACATTAAAGATGCCGATGCGGTCTTATTTGTCACCTATTACAACCACCCGTTCTCAAGAGCCGATGAAACGTTCCTGAAACAACTGGGCAGGGTCAAGGACAGTTTTGCCATGGATAAGATGTTCTTCCTCATCAATGCCAAAGACCTTGCGCAGTCCAATGAAGAGCTGCAGCAGGTCGAGTCCTATGTGGAAACTCAGCTGAGTGCATTCGGAATTCGGAATCCGAGGCTTTACCCGGTCTCAAGTCTGCTCGGGCTGAAAGAGAAAAAATACCATCAAGATGAAAATTCCGGTATGGGGGCATTTGAAGACGGTTTTTCTTCCTTTTTGGAAGAGGAGTTATCCCAAGTGATGACAGCTTCCATTGAAAACGATTTAGAGCGGGTGAAAAGCTATATCCAATCCATGGTGGAGAGCAGCCACATGGATGAAGGGGAAAGAAAAAAGAAAAAGGCACAACTGGAAGAACGCAGGCAGCAGGCACTGGCTCTTTTCGAAAAAGAGTATGACGGCGGGGCTGAAAAAGCGGTGCAGAACAAAATGGATAAGCAGCTTCATTACGTCCATGAACGGATGATGCTCCAATTCAACGATCTGTTCAAACGACATTTCAATCCTGCGGCTATTAATGGATTACAGCAGGATGTGAAAGAACAGGTGAAGGAGGCACAAAAGCGGCTGTTTGAAGAGATGACCTTTGATATGAAAGAGGAAGTCAAAGCCGTATGTGTCCGTGTGGAGCAGTTTATTGCGCAGCACCTCGATGAGACGAGGGCTAAAATTGAAACAAACCTCCATCATATCGAATCGTCCATCCATCTGGAAACACTTGAGTTCCCTGATATCTCCGTTCCAAAGATTGAAGGGCAGATCGAGCTCACGGCTGCAGAACAGGATCAGATCAGGAAAATGTTCAAGGGGACGAAATCTTTCTTTGAGAAAAATGAAAAAGAAAAAATGAAAGAAGCGGCCGCTCCACGCGCATCGGATGTTCTGCATCAGCAATTAAATCTGATTTCCAAAGACGTAACGCCTTATTACCAGACTCAATGGGCAGATCTATATGCGACGGCCCGCCGTACCTGGATAGATGAAACGGCAAAGCAGTTCGATCAGCTGATTGACCATTACAGGACCCCTGTAAACCGGAAACAGGTGGAAAAAGTCTGGCATCAGCTCTCCAAGGTCTAAACGAGAAACGGAAAACATACCATAGACTAAGACGATTCTCCCCGGCCGGGGTTCTCTTCCTCCTCCCCGGCCGGGGAATTTCTTTTATCATCACCCGCTGACCAGACGCATACAGTGTACAGGAAAGGAGGATGACGAACATGTTGTATAATCCGAACCAGGGAATGTACCGGCAGCAGTATGCATCACAGACAGCTTCTGCTGAGTTTTCGTCAAGCCCCTCTGCCCCCGGGCTTAAGGGGAGTGTTCAGTTTTACCAGATGCCGTATGGTGTTGAGGTATTTGTTTATGTAGAAGGACTGCCTTCGTTTAAAAAGGAAAAAAACGGAGTTCAGACGGGCCCTCACGGCTTTCATATCCACGAAAAGGGTTTGTGTGAAATTGGGGACGGCAGCGATCCGTTTGCAACGGCAGACGGCCATTGGAATCCTGATCAGCAGCCACATGGCAATCATGCGGGGGATTTCCCTGTGCTTTTTTCCAATCAAGGAAGGGCACGGATGATTTTTTTCACCGATCGTTTTCAAGTCCGTGATATTATCGGAAGAAGCGTCATCATTCACCAAGGGCCGGATGATTATCAGTCCCAGCCCAGCGGACGTTCAGGGAAAAGAATCGCCTGTGCCGTCATTCAATCCGGATAAATCATCATGGGGAGGAATAATGCTCCTCCTTTACGGATATAATGGAAGTAGAGTGATGTGAAGGGAGTGTACTTGACTTCATACCGCAGGCGTAGTATAGTAAGTATAAAGATTGAATTACCAATATTAAGAAGTTCATTCTTCCCAATCACCTATTATAAAGAGTGATCAATTCTATTGGTACTTTTTATAATATGTGATTTTTTCATTAAAGCAAAACGCATATTAATTTAGAAATATTGGAGGATCCATTCCATGAAAACAGGTACAGTGAAGTGGTTTAACGCGGAAAAAGGTTTTGGTTTTATCGAGGTTGAAGGCGAAGATGATGTATTCGTACACTTCAGCGCAATCAACGAAGAAGGCTTCAAATCTCTTGAAGAAGGTCAAGCTGTAGAGTTTGAAGTAACTGAAGGAAATCGCGGACCACAAGCTGCAAACGTAACGAAATTATAAAATCATAAAAAGACTGGCTTTAGAAAGTCAGTCTTTTTTCTATCATAATTGAGTTAAAGGGGGCTGCTTCAATGGCATTCGGAAAGAAAAATCAAGCTGAAGTGAAAGAAGAAGATACAAAAATCTGGGTTTGTTCATCCGATGACTGCAACTGCTGGCAGAGGGATAATTTCCGTACGAACAATGAGAAGAAATGTCCGATGTGCGGCAGCGATATGAAGGAAGAAAACAAAGTCCTTCAAGTTGTGGAAAACAACAGCCTGTATTATAAATCTCAGTCATGATATGGTGAAAAAAGCGATTGCTCACGGGCGGTCGCTTTTTTCCGTGAGAGGAGGAGAAACCGGACATGGATAACAAAGTAAAGCAGATGCTGGAAACGAAACAAGCACTCAGAAAAAATACGCTGGGCACAATTTTGGACCGCTTTGACGGGGATTTAATGAAATTATCAAAAAAGCAGCGCAGGCAGAAGTATCAAAAAATGATGGAGAATCCCTACAGCTTTTTCCGGGGGAGCGCCTATCTATTCTTTCACGATGTTACAGAACTGCCGTTCAGGTTTCACACTCCTGGGGAAACGCCGACATGGATCATGGGAGATCTCCATTTTGATAATTTCAGTGTGTTTCAAAATGAAAACAAGGATATCGTCTTTGATGTCGATGACTTCGATGAGGGCTATCTCGGTTCTTACTTATATGACGTGATGCGGATGGTTGTCAGCATCCGTTTAACTATGGATCAACTGGGTTATCCTGAAGACAGTCATGATGCGATGGTCGATCATTATCTGAAACATTACGTGAAGCAGATGGAAGCCTTCCACCATAGAGATGAGGATCCACAGACGATGTACTTTACCAAAGAGGAAAGTAAAGGCGCTGTAAAAAAAGCGATTCAAAAAGTAGAAGAACGGCGGGCTTCCCATGAACTGGAGAAACAGACGATCGTCAAGCATGATTCGATCCGTTCCTTTGATATCGGCAAGGAGAAATTAGCATCGGTACCGAAACAGGAATATGAGCAGCTGGTTAAAGCATGGGACGATTACTACCATTCGCTTGATCAAAAGCTGCGCCGGCCGCGTGAATTTTACCGGATCAAAGATATCGTAAAAAAACGAGGCTCGGGTATCGGCTCAACCGGCCTGAACCGGTATTACATTTTAATAGAAGGCCAATCGGGGGACAGTCATGAAGATGACATCATACTGGAAGCCAAGGAAGCACGCACGCCCATTCCTGCCTACTTCTTCCCTTATGATGAGCAGTTCTGGACAGAACACCGTCAACAGGGGCGGCGGGTGATTCACACTCAGCAGGCGATGCACCATTTGTCCGACCCGTATCTCGGGTACTTTACGATGAATAACAGCGACTATTATGTGCGCGAACGTTCTCCTTATTCCAAAGATCTTAAACCGAAACATCTGTTGGAGGAGAAGCGGATGAAGAAGACACTGAAAACGATGGCTCAGATCAGTGCCAAAATTCATGCGCGGGCGGATGCAGATATCGATGAAGGCATCCTTCCCTATCATAGTGAGGATGCCATTATGGAGGTTATTCACGGACATAAGGCGGATTTCCAAACAGAGCTCATTTTATGGTCCAGACATTACAAGGAAAGAGTCAGCACGGATTATCAGCTGTTTCTGGAATGGTGTCGTGAAAATGAGTACGTGAAATCTCCGTGATGACTGTTCTATGAAGCGGATGAATGATATACTTTTCTTGTTCTACAAACGAAAGCAATGGAGGATTCAGACATGTTAACAGTTAATAACGTAGGGCTTCGATTCGGTGACCAGAAACTGTTCGAAGACGTCAATATAAAATTCACCCCGGGAAACTGCTACGGGTTAATCGGGGCAAACGGAGCAGGTAAATCCACGTTCCTTAAAATCTTGAGCGGAGAAATTGAACCACAAATCGGAGATGTAAGCCTGAAAAAAGACCAGCGTCTGGCGGTCTTGAAACAGAACCACTTCGAATATGATGAATATCAGGTTCTTGAAACGGTCATTATGGGCCATACACGCCTGTATGAAGTCATGAAAGAAAAAGACGCCATTTATATGAAAGGTGATTTTTCCGAGGAAGACGGCATGCGTGCGGCTGAACTGGAAGGCGAATTCGCAGAAATGAACGGGTGGGAAGCGGATTCTGATGCTGCCCGCCTTCTTAAAGGACTTGGAATCGGGGAAGATCTGCAGACGAAGCAGATGAGTGAGCTTGCCGGTTCGGAAAAAGTGAAGGTCCTTCTTGCCCAGGCGCTGTTCGGCAATCCGGATGTTCTCCTTCTCGATGAGCCGACCAACCACCTGGATATTAAAGCGATCCAGTGGCTTGAGGATTTCCTTATCGACTTTGAAAATACCGTGATCGTTGTTTCCCACGACCGTCACTTCCTGAACAATGTATGTACCCATATCGCTGATCTTGACTTCGGGAAGATCCAGGTCTATGTCGGAAACTATGACTTCTGGTACGAATCCAGCCAGCTTGCAATGAAGTTGGCCCAGGAGCAGAATAAGAAGAAGGAAGAAAAAATCAAGGATCTCAAAGAGTTCGTGGCCCGTTTCAGTGCCAACGCCTCGAAATCCAAACAGGCAACATCCAGGAAGAAACTACTGGATAAAATCACCCTGGATGATATTCAGCCTTCCTCCCGTAAGTATCCGTACATTTCCTTCCAGGCGGACAGGGAAATCGGGAATGACCTGCTGACGGTAAAAAACCTGTCCAAAACCATTGATGGTGTGAAAGTTCTGGACAACATCAGCTTTACATTGAACAAAGATGATAAAGTGGCTCTCGTAGGTGCGAACGAAGTGGCCAAGTCCACGCTGTTCCAGATTCTTATGGGTGAGATCGAACCGGATGAAGGAAGTTATAAATGGGGCGTTACGACCTCTCAAAGCTATTTCCCTAAAGACAACTCCGAGTTCTTCGATTCTGAACGCAGCCTCGTTGAGTGGCTCCGTCAGTATTCACCGGAAGACGAAACAGAAACGTTCCTGCGTGGATTCCTTGGCCGTATGCTGTTCTCCGGCGAGGAAGCATTGAAGAAAGCGAACGTTTTGTCCGGAGGAGAAAAAGTCCGCTGCATGCTGTCTAAGATGATGCTGTCCGGGGCAAACGTTCTTCTTCTTGATGAACCAACCAACCACCTGGACCTGGAGTCCATTACAGCTTTAAACAAAGGGTTGATCAATTTCAAAGGTTCTGTCATCTTTGCTTCTCATGACCATGAGTTTATTCAAACGATCGCCAACCGCATCATAGAATTGACTCCAAGCGGTCTTGTAGATAAGGAAATGACGTATGATGACTATTTGAATGATCCGGAAATTCAAAAGCAGGTCGCTGCTCAATACGCATAAATACTGAAAAGCCTGTCACTTTGACAGGCTTTTTTCTTCTTTTTCCCCCTTTAACTTCTCCTTGTTCGACCTTCTGAATGACCAAATCCCCTAGGAACATGCCTTGAAGCGTGACGGATTTTGTCAATCTGCCGCTTTTATCATCGAAAAGACGCTGGTTTTCTGCCTCTTGTAATGACAGTGAAATATAGATGTTACGTTTGCAACGAAACTGTTGCTTGTTTGTTCTTAATTTATACGAAATATCTGGTAATCTAGTAATTGTGAATTGATCACATCAAAAATACAAAGTGATCGAACAAACAAGGGGAGGCACTATCCTATGAAAAAAACTGTATTTTCTGTTGCAGCAACCGTAGCCTTGACTGGAGCATTTGCCACATCTGTGAGTGCTCACGAATCTGAACAATATTCCGTCAATAAAGGGGATACTCTTTGGAGCATCTCTCAAAAATACAACGTATCTGTCAACAATCTAAAATCTTGGAACGATCTAAATTCCAATCTTATTTATCCAAGTCAAACACTTGCCGTATCTAACGCACACAGCAATCAAGCATCTACTTCTACTACTAAATCTTCGAACGCATCCACGTACACGGTTAAATCCGGAGATACGTTGTTCGCGATCAGCCAAAAATTCAATATTTCCGTCGATCAGCTGATGGCTTGGAACAACTTATCTTCCACTCTCATCTACCCAGGGGAACAATTCAAGGTGGACGGACAAAAAGCAGCAGCAGAGACATCTACAGCTCCTGCTAAAGAAAGCACAGCCAAGTCCAGTGAAAGCAGCCAGAAATCAAGCAGCTCCAGCAATGCTTCTGCTAAAGAAACATCTGCTGAGTCCACAGAAGCTGTTCAAGCGAACACGAACAAAGGAACGAGCAATGATGTAGTTAAGGAAATTACAGCCGAAGCAACGGCCTACACGGCAAACTGCACAGGCTGCAGCGGCGTAACAGCAACTGGTATTGATTTAAATGCGAATCCAAACCAGAAAGTAATTGCTGTAGACCCGAACGTCATTCCATTAGGTTCTAAAGTATATGTAGAAGGCTATGGAACAGCCATTGCCGGTGATACCGGCGGTGCCATCAACGGGAACCGTGTTGACCTTTATATGCAGGACCGCGGCGATGCTCTTGATTTCGGACGCCAGACTGTAAAAGTACAGGTGCTTGCGGACTAATTTCAATATTTTGAAAGATAAAGACCTTTTCAGTTCTTCTGAAAAGGTCTTTTTTCTTTTATATAGGAAGGCTTATTGATAGACTTAAGACATCTTATGGTTGGAAAGGAGACTAATGATGAGAGCGATTGTACATGAAGGAAAAGATGGTCTGGAAGGTCTTCAGGTGAAAATGATGGAGGAGAAAACGCCGGACGCCCGTGAAGTGAAGGTGCGCATTCACACAGCAGGAATGAACCGGCGGGATCTTGCGGTTGTTACAAAAAGGCATAAAGGTAAAGACCCGGCTGTCATTCCCGGTTCAGATGCTTCAGGGATCGTTGAGGAAACAGGAAAAGATGTGACGCGTTTTAAAAAAGGGGATGAAGTCATAGTCAACCCCGGCCTCGGCTGGCAGGAGAATAGCGATGTTCCTCCAGAAGGATTTGAGATTGTCGGCTTTCCTGACCACGGGACGTTTGCGGAGACTTACATATGTACTGAAGAACACCTGGAATTGAAACCGAAGCATTTAACTATGGAAGAAGCAGGGGTTCTTTCACTGGCTGCATTGACGGCTTATAGAGCTCTGTTTACAAGAGGGAACCTCAAATCAGGAGACACGGTGATGCTTCCTGGAATCGGTGGAGGCGTTCTGACGTATGCCCTCAAATTCGCCAAGGCAGAAGGGGCCAGAGTGATCGTTACGTCACGGTCCAGGGAGAAGCTCAAACAGGCACTGGACGCTGGAGCGGATAAAGCATTCCTTACAGAGTCGGATTGGAGTGGGGAATTGACTGGTGAGAGCGTCGATCTATTAATTGAGAGTATAGGAGCCGCTACATTCAATCAATCACTGCGTGCTGTCCGTAAAGGGGGAACGATTGTTACATTTGGATCCAGTACGGAAGATGAAGTCACTTTGAATATCCGTGAATTCTTTTACGGACAGTATAATTTACTGGGGTCTACGATGGGAAGTGCAGAGGAGCTGAGATCGATGATCGCTTTTATCGAACATCATAGCATCCGTCCGGAAATCGACAGGATATTCCCGTTGGATCAAGCGGAGGAAGCTTTCACGTACATCCGCGATACTAAGAACTTCGGGAAAATCGGCTTTCAAATGTCATAATATTCTCTCATCTTACTTAGTAGCAACTCCGATATATAAAAAATAAAACCATCAACAAGCGAACAAATGTGCTTATGATTGGACAAATCTACCATCATTTATTGTAGAATGAAAGTATTCGATAAGGAAGGGGAGGATCGCCGTGTCACATAAAAACAACCCGAAACGTTTTGCGTTAAATATGAGCGCAGCCCAGTTCACCAAATTTTACATCATGCACCTGTTACAAATCCGCCAGCCGATGATCAGTGAACATTTTAAGCAGGAGTTTAAAAAACTGACGAAGAACTGGATTCCGGCACCTTCAACACTTCTGGATACATTACATGAAATGACGGAGCAGGGGTTACTCTATCGGAAGGAAGATTACAAATCCCACGATAAAAAACGTCAGAAGGTTTACTGGTATTATTTAACCGACCAGGGGAAAGAAGAATTTGACGTTTTAAAGAAGCGGTATAAATTATTGTTTGAAGAACAGATTCAGATTTTAAACCAGATTATGAAAGATGTGTATCGTTAAGCTCGAAAGGATGACAACAAGTGAGATTGAGTGTACTGGATCAAAGCCCTATATCCAAAGGGGATTCTGCCGAACAGGCGCTGCAAAACACCATTGAGCTGGCCCGCTGGACGGAGGAACTTGGTTATTACCGGTACTGGGTGGCCGAACATCACAGCACGAATGGATTAGCTGGATCTTCTCCGGAAATCCTGATTGGTCAGATTGCGGCAGCTACCAGCCGGATGCGTGTCGGTTCCGGGGGAGTACTCCTCCCTCAATACAGTCCATTGAAAGTAGCGGAAAATTTCAGAGTGCTGGAGGCTTTTTACCCAGGGAGAATCGACCTTGGTCTTGGACGCTCACCCGGGGGCGGCCGTAAAACAAGACTGGCCTTGACGGATGGGGTGGAAAAGCCGCTCAGCTCCTTTTCGCGTCAGGTGAAAGAGCTGCAGCAGTTTCTGCACGGGACGATGCCTAAGGGAAGCGATTATTACGGAGTGACGGCAAGACCGGCGACAGACAGTCAGCCGGAAACGTGGATTCTCGGTTTGTCTGAACGCGGGGCACGTCATGCAGCAGTGAATGGCACCGGATTTACACTCGGACATTTTATCAGTCCAGACAACGGTGAGGCTGCACTGCGAGCCTACCGGGAAAAATTCAAGCCTTCCCCCTCCCTTGATCAGCCGGATGTGAATGTTTGTATTTTTGTTGTCTGTGCAGAGACAGAGGAAAAAGCGGAAAAGCTGGCGCTTAGTCAGGATCTGTGGCTCCTTCAGGTTGAAAAAGGACTCGAGACCCGTGTTCCTTCTATAAAAGAGGCAGAAAGCTATACGTATTCTGAAATCGAAAAGAAAAAAATCGAGCAGAACCGCCGGCGTGCGGTTATCGGAACCCCCCAGCAGGTGAAGGCACGTCTGCTCGAATTGTCAGAGCAATACCAGACCGATGAATTTCTCATCATTACGAATATTTACGACTTGGAGGCTAAGAAAGAATCCTACCGCCTGATTGCTCAACAATTCCATACGTAATGGCTTCGGAAGAAAAATGAGTCATTCACCCATACCAATTCCTCCTTTTTCTCATATATAAAAGGGAAAGGGGGAATAAGTATGAGTAAAGGATATGGTGGAGGATTTGCGCTGATCGTTGTATTGTTCATTCTCCTTATTATTGTCGGAGCTTCCTGGTGGTGCTGATAAGCAGAAGCGCGGGTTTCCCCCGTGCTTTTTTTATGCTTCCATACCTCGCGATATTTTAAAATGAGACAAACTAGGATATAATGGACGACATGACTTGTCAAAAAGGGTGAATAAAGTGAGTAAAGAACAATATTTAGGAACAGTAAGAAAAGCTGTTTTAACGAAAAAAGTGACCCATGGATTCAAGGTGACGGCAGGAAATGAAGAATACTTCCTTCCTGATGAAGAAGTGGACGAGTCTGTTGAACTTGGTGATGAACTGTCTTGCTTTTTATATATGAATAAAAAGGGAGAAGCGGCAGCGGTGGTAGACCTTCCGGAAATTACCCGTGACTCCTACGGCTGGGCCGAAGTTGTCGAAATTTCTCCAAACACAGGAGTGTTTGTTGACATCGGACTTCCGGATAAGGATATTCTTGTGTCCTCTGACCATCTGCCCCTGTTTAAGTCAGTCTGGCCTGCAGAAGGGGATCACTTATTTATAAGTTTGGAACTGGATAAAAAAGGCCGGTTGACAGGCGAACCGATCAGCGAGCAGGAAGTGATGGACGATCTTGAGCCGGCTCCTGCAGAATTGTTGAAGGAAGAAGTAACAGCAAGGGTTTACCGGGCCATAAAAGCCGGCACAGCTGTGTTAACAGGCGAAGGCTACCGCGGGTTTATCCATCCGCATGAACGTAAAGAAGAACCGCGCCTTGGCCAGACGATTGAGGCCCGTGTCATTGACGTCAAGGAAGATGGTACGATCAATCTTTCTCTAAGACCGTTAAAACAGGAAAGCATGTCTGAAGATGCCGAGATGATTTTCAAATTCCTTGAGGAAAACGACGGAGTTATGGGACTTCATGATAAAAGCTCTCCAGATGAAATCCGGGAAACGTTCCAAATCAGCAAAGCCGCTTTCAAGCGTGCGCTTGGTCAGCTGATGAAACAGGATAAAGTTGAGCAGAAAGACGGACGTACCGTTATCAAGCATAACTGAGTATCGGCACTTCGAACTTCGTAGCAACTCCAAACCTAAAAAAAAACAAAACAGCCGCTATGTCATCGGTTTGACAAGGGCTGTTTTTTACTGCTTTCATAATGCCGCTCCGGCTCGTCTGGATAGGTGACACGCAGCGAAAAGTGTTCATAGCCGGTATCCAGTCCAAAAATGTGCAGGACGTCGTTGATGACAAGGGCATCCGGGGAATCTTCATCAAAACTCATTTCCCGGAAGAGTGGAGTCAACTGATTCATAGCTTTTGTCCCTGAGATTCTTTCTCTGCCCATTTCGTACACAACCGCCTGTGCTCCTTGATCATAAGCTGAATAGTAAACGCGGTAGGTTACACCACCGGGATAGTGAACATCAAGATTAAAGGCAGTAAATGAAAAAGCTCCGGCGGTTGAATCCGCCAACTCATACGAAATGTTGTCTACGGCGTTAGGTTCGGCTGTTTCTGCTTCCTTTTCGCCGGCAGGTTCTCCGCAGGCAGTAAGTAGAAAGAAGGCAGAAAAAATAAGCATGATCCATGTATGCATTGAATAGCACCTCCTGTCTGTTAATCAGGATAGCCGAGTTGTCTCCGGTTTATAACACATGCAGCAGGCACAAATTTATTCATTGTTCCTGCTGCATGTTAAAATGTAAGTAATCCGATCTAAGGAGGATGATTATGAAAAGTCTATCGATCTGGCTTTCCCTTATTATCGTCGTTGCAGGCGTCGGCCTTTTCACATGGAGTAAAAACACAGGTGCTTCATCCGATCCTGAAAAAAAGGCGTCATCCGGCACGAAAATGATTGAAATGTATAACGGAGACACTGTTGAATGGACAAAGGCACAACTGAAAGATCAACTGAGTGATATTCAATATAAAGTCACCCAGCAGGATGGAACAGAAAAGGCGTTTGATAATGCATACTGGGACAATAAACAGGCAGGCATTTACGTGGATATTGTTTCTAAGGAACCGTTGTTCAGTTCCCGGGATAAATACAAATCAGGAACCGGCTGGCCGAGTTTTACTAAGCCATTGGTGGAAGAGAATATAGTCACGAAAGACGATCCGGGCATTTTCGGCATGCGGACAGAGGTGCGGAGTAAAGCGGGAGACAGCCATCTTGGCCACGTGTTCAATGATGGACCTGAACCGACAGGGCTTCGCTACTGCATGAACAGTGCCGCTCTTGAGTTCATTCCTGTTGATGAAATGGAGGAAAGAGGCTACGGGGAGTTTTTAGAGGTATTTGATAAAGCTTAAGACAGGGGATTCCCCTGTCTTTTTTTCTACTTTAAAGGATGTGGCCTTGACAACATCAATGAGAACGATTATCATTACCATAAATAATGATGATAATGAGGGTGAGAGGCATGAATCAAACCAAATCAAAATTAGCAGAGGTTATTAGAGAAAGACGCTCCATCAAAACCGGCTATCTGGATAAACCTGTACCGACAGAACTCGTAAAGGAACTTCTGGAGGATGCGGTATGGGCACCTACCCACGGGATGCGTGAACCATGGCGGTTCATCTATGTACCTTCTGAGCAGAAAGAGGATTTTGTATCCTCCCTCGTCGACACGTTTCCGGAAGAACGGAAGGAAGACCGCAGAGATTATTTCAGCAAGCCTTCTGCTTTCTTAATTGTTGTGATGGATGAAGATCCAAGACAGAAAGTGTGGGAGGAAAATTTCGGTGCGGTCAGCTGTCTGCTTCAAAACTTCCAGCTGCTGGCATGGGAAAGAGATCTTGGTGTGGTTTGGAAGACAAATCCTCACATTTATGACCCGGACGTTCATGAACTGCTTGGGATTCAGCCGGAGGAAAAGATTGTCGGCTTCATTCACATGGGGTACTTTGAAGAAAAACCAGAACCTAAAAAACGGACGTCCATTGACGATAAATTCACCCTCTATACACCATAAGTCCAGCACACCCCTCAGGAGGTGTGCTTTTTTACGGGGAAGAAGACGCTATGTCTTCAAACTGGACTTCAATCAATTGATCCTCTGCAGGATTGACCAGGACATACACGCGTACGTTCTTTTTTGTACCCGCTTGATCCATAGTAAATAGGAAGGTATACTGCTCCCGGTTATCAGCAATGGCTACTTTCCCCTGATAATCATAATTCACCAGGTCGTAATCCGGATAGTTCTTAGCCGTTTCCTCAACTGCAGCTTTCCCCCATTTGGCATAATCAGGCTGGGCAAACACGTGGTTGAAGGATACGGAAAGAAACAAAAGAGCCATAAGAAAGACTGCTCCTTTATAGAATGTCCTTTTTCCTCTATGCGTCATCATCATCCCTCCTTTATCCCCATTAGTTTTTATAGAATCCGCAAATATATGCGGGTGGATAAACAAAAGGTGCCCTTAGGATCAGGCACCTTTTTTCTATTTCATGTATTTGTCATCGTAAGCAATCAAGACAATGTTGTATTTCTCCTCCAGCTGTTTGATCTGCTGCAGCTGATCTGTGGGGAGACGGGCGAAGTCGAAGGTCATTCATGCCACTCCTTTCCTTGTTATCATAAGCGGATCGTCGGTTCTCTATGCAGGCCGGATGGATTATATTAGACGAATCATCCGGAGCGTTTTATCATAAAGAAAGGAAGTGGAAAGGAGATTGCTATGAATTTTACAGCACTTGATTTTGAAACGGCTAATGCATCCAAAGGTTCGGTTTGTTCCATTGGGCTTGTGGAGTATGAAAACGGGCGGCTTGTCAGGGAATATTACCGTTTGGTGAAACCGAAAAAGAATTATTTTGCTCCCATAAATGTACGTGTGCACGGAATTACCAAGGAAGATGTCAAAGATGCCGAGGAATTTCATACGTTGTGGGAAAAAGAAATTAAATCCATGGTGGAAGGAAAGCTTTTGATTGCTCATAATGCCCAGTTTGACATGGGGGCTCTAAGAGCCGTCCTTGATGAGTACAACCTTCCTTATCCTATGCTTGCCTACAACTGTACATTAAATATTTCAAGGAAGACGTGGCAGCTTCCTAAATACAATTTGAATCGAGTAGCGGATCATCTAGGCTTTTCATTTTCCCATCACCATGCTCTTGAAGATGCAAAAGCAGCGGCCCATATCTTCATGAAGGCAAAAGAAAAGTTGCAAGCGGCCGACTCTAAAGATCTCGTGGATAAATCAGGCACAACGAACGGGATGATGTATGAAGGTGGTTATGAACCGGCGCGGTTGAATAAAAAGCGGAGAGCACAGAAGTCGTCAGCTTCTTCTTTCACAGCAGCATCCGTAGAATTAGACCCTTCTCATCCTTTGTACAAGGCCTCGGTTTCCTTTACCGGCCGACTTTCCCATATGAAGAGGGAGGAAGCTGTTGAGAAGGTGATTCAGCACGGAGGGGTGTTTCATTATGATATTGAAGCGGCCACCAATTATGTGGTCGTTGGAACCAAAACGTATGAGCGTTACACGGCAGGAGAGAAAACGTCCAAATTGGAAAGAGCGGAAACACTGTTAAGCCAAGGAGCATCCATCGAAATTTTATCAGAAGCGGATTTTCTGAATTATGTAAGGCGTTCAACGGTTTGAACGCCTCTTTAATGGATATAGATGCTTGCTGTCTTTTAACCAAAGGGGGTGGACGGCTCTGGCTTTTTCAGGCAGAGATCCTAAATTAACTCCAGCAGCGTAATAGGACTGCCAGACAATTTTTGTACAGTACTGAACGTCATCAGGGCCATTCAAAGGGGTGTGAATACGATACAAAGCTTCAGGGTATCTCTGGTGTAGATATCCTGCAAATGCAGCAGAGCGCAGGCCTGTGTCTTTCTCATGCGCCCGATAGTGGGAAACTCTGCGGAATTTTCTTTTATAAACATCAGGTTCATCCTTGATCAAACCGGAAGGAATGGAATGAAGAACCTTTTTATCAGTCGTGACAATGCCTGCGTGTCCTACATATTTGGACTCCCGTTTTCCAATCGGGGAAAACAATACATCTCCTGGTAAGACCTCTGAAGGATCAAACGTGCAGGAATGGACTCTTTTAGGACGGTAGAGAATAAAAAGAAAAATGGGAACAATCAAAACGAACATTTTTTTCATAAAGCACCACCTCATTCTTATCGTAAGCAATGGATGAAAGAATCACAACTATGGAAGAGGGGGTAAGAGATGCGCAAAGAACAGGAAATGTATGATTTACTTTTACATACGGCTGATCAGGATGATCGGATACGAGCGGTGCTTTTAAATGGATCAAGGGTTAATAGGAATGCAGAAACAGAGCATGACGCTCTTCAGGATTACGACATTCAGTATATCGTGTCTGATTTTTCGTCCTTTATGAAGGATCACACATGGATTGATGTTTTCGGGGAGCGGCTGATTACGCAGATGCCTGATCATTATCCTTTATACGCGGAGGATGGAAGGAGGGGGCGGTTTGCTTATTTGATGCAGTTTACAGATGGGACAAGAATTGATTTGACTCTCGTTGACGTCCACGATCTGCCTGAGACTTTCGAGAGTTTAACAGAAGTTCTGCTCGACAAGGATGGGTGTCTTCCGGAAATTCCAGATCCGGACAACCGCGATTATATCGTTGAGAAACCTGCACATGAAGATGTCTATCGCTGCAGCAATGAATTCTGGTGGGTAAGCCTGTATGTGGCTAAAGGCTTGGAGCGGAAGCAATTGCCCTATGCTAAAACGATGATGGAGGGTCCTGTGAGAAGGATGCTGCACCAAATGATGAGCTGGTACATTGGCTCAAAACATGACTTTTCGGTCTCTGTCGGCAGTGCCGGTAAATATTTTGAACGATTTCTGCCTGAAGAACTGTGGATATTGTATCAAGCTACCTATACAGGAAGTGATTACAATGAAAATTGGGAGGCGCTCATCACAATCGCTGAGTTATTTCAATTACTCGAAAGCGAAGTATCCTTGAGCATTTCAGCTGAATCCTTTAACAGCAACGATGTATACGCTTACTTAAAGGATTGGAAAAGTAGGTGTGGCATGTAAAAGTGCGAAAAAATGGATGCGGGAACAAATGTTCGGTATAATGATCTTAACTCGTATAAGGAGGTTGATCATGGTATCGAATGGATCGAATTCAAGGAGACGCCGGCTGACAAATGAAGAAATTGCAGAACGGTACAAAAATGGGGAGAGGACAGCAGTGATTGCAGGGGAGGCGGGTATTACTCCGGACGCCATTCGTCTCATTTTGAAAAAAATGAATGTTCCTATGCGTCCCCGTGGCAGCTGGAAACGTAAATATCACGTCAACGAGCATTACTTTAAAACCTGGTCGAACAATATGGCCTATATCCTTGGTTTCTTTGCTGCAGATGGGATGATACCAACTAATGGGCAGCAAATCAGCTTTTCTCAGAAAGATAGACACATACTCCATCTAATCAAACAAGAGTTAAGTTCTAATCATCCAATCATTTTAAATGAAACGACTGATGTCTGCATCCTAAATATAAACAGCAAAATTATAAAAGACGATCTTATACAAATTCATGGTTTCACACCGAAAAAAAGTATGAAAGTACGTATTCCCGAGATCCCGGAAAATTATAAATCACATTTTGTCAGGGGTTATTTCGATGGAGATGGGTGTGTATACAAAGATAAGAAGTTTATTAATATTGTGTGTGGATCGAAAGACTTTATTTATTCATTAAACGATATGCTTGAAGAACAAGTTATTAGAAGTCAGGTAAAGACCTTTGAAACTTATTTCAGACTTTATGTTAGTGGTAAAAAAGATGTTCTAAATTTCTTCAATTGGATTTATGCCGATAAAGGGATATATATGGAAAGAAAGTACAGGACGTTCTTAAACTTGCTGAAGTAATTTTGGTTTTTGAAAAGGGAAGCACATATGGATGCCTCTCTTTTTTTATATAATTCTAGTAGACATAATATATATTATACTAAGCTAGTGTAAATTGTGTAATTTTGTCTCAAATATCAAGTTTACTCATGTTATTGAGACAAAACAAAATGAAACAGTCAGTGAAAACTCAAACATTACTGATTTATCTCAGCACACATGATTATTACATACCATGAGCATCTTTCGATTGATTGATGAAATTTCGGATCGCCGTAAAATCTTCCAGAATCTTATGAACATCCATCCGGTTTAACGGCACCAGCATTTGCTCATTGATGGTTAACACATGACTTGTATCATTTCTGTGTTTTTCCAAATATTCATTTAGATGAATCAATTGATCTTCACTAAGTATTGAATTTGTTTGAAAATGCTTAATCTGCTGCATGTCAAACTGATTCGTTTCCTTTATATAAGCGCCTGATACCAATTCTCCCTGCCATTTCATTTTCATTGAATCATCTCCTTTATTTGAATATGATTTTGTATTAGTTTGACCTCCCTTTGATTTGTTATGTGTTATGGATGGTCTGTTTTTATACATATATTGGAGTTGCTACTAAGTAATAAGTAAGAATATTATGATAAAGTGTAAAATGTGCCTCCTTTTCGGGTCTAGAACGTATGTTCTTGTTGTGCTCCAGTTTAATTATTTGGGTTGAAACTGCATAAAAAAAGCCACAGAGTTATTACTCTGTGACCTTTACTTTCGATTTTTTCGGCGTTTGAGCTGTACTTTCCTCATACACGCGAAGCGTTGTGTAGTAATAGTCCAAAATCTGCTCAGAAGGTTTCTGCCAGCTGTGTTTCTCAGCTTCCTTCCTGGCGTTTTTACAAAGGTCGGCATAAAGAGAGGTTTCTTCCAAACGGTTGATGGCTTCAATCATGCTTTCTGTATTCTCGTTTTCAAATAATAGCCCTGTTCGGCCATCTTCCACCTGCTCCATTGTCGGACCACTTTTGGCTGCTATGACGGGTAAACCTGATGCCATAGCCTCCAATATAACAAGACCCAGTGTTTCGGTCACAGATGGGAAAATAAGCGCGTCTGAAGAAGAAAAAGCCTCAGCCAGTTCATCTCCATGCAGCAGACCTGTAAACACGGTGTTTGTCCCTTTAAAGGCCTCTTCGAGTTCTCCTTTGACCGGGCCATCTCCCACAATCGCAAGAGATATGTCTTCCCGTTCGTCCAGCAGCGGCCTGATTTTATGGATTTCCTTCTCAGGCGCCAATCTTCCGACGAACACGAGCAGCTTATTTTCTGGTTTACCGTTGGATAAACGACTGCGCATCGTCTCGGTCCGGTGTCTGGGATGATAATGATCCACAGCTACACCTCTGTCCCATACGCTGACGTTATGGAAGTTTTTATCATCCAACTCCGTTTTAATCGCCTGTGATGTACATAAGTTGACATGGGCGTAGTTATGAAGCTTTCTGAAGTACCACCATACAAGTGGTTTAAATGGATAAAGCCTGTAATAGTCCAGGTATTTCGGCACATGTGTGTGGTATGAAGCAATTAACGGGTAATTCAGCTTATCCGCATAGTACACACCAGAGACTCCGACAAGGGCTGGGTTGACCACGTGAACGAGGTCGGGATTATGCTTTTGCAGCAGATCCTTTACCCGTTTTTGTGGCAGGCTGAATTCCTTAGACCTGTAAAAAGGCAGTTTTGTCGGCTTTACCCCTTCGACAATCGCTCCTTTGTATTCCTTCACACCAAGATCTGGAGCAATGACAACCACTTCATGATCCTGATTGAGGAGATACGTAATGGCTTCCTTCAGTCTTGTAACTACTCCATCTGTTGATGGCAGGAAAGTTTCTGTAATGATGGCGATTTTCAAAGCGGAAAACTCCTTACTTCCAGGTAATTGATGGCAGAACATTCTCCTGGATAATACGATCTTTGTTTTCAACAGCTGTGCGGAGAATATCCCGGATCACATCGTCTGTCAGCAGATGAGGCTCCAGACCAAGGTCACGGAGTTTCGTATTGACCGCATTATAATAATGGTCTTCGTTCTCAATACGAGGATTTTCAATCTTCTTCACTTCTGTTTGAAGACCTTCCTCCTTCGCAATCTTATGAACTCTTTCAGCCAGCTCCTGAACGGAGAACCATTCTGTAAACTGGTTGAATACACGGAATTCCCCTTTATCTGCCGGGTTTTCAGCGGCGATTTCCACACAGCGTACCGTATCTTCAATGTTTAGGAACGCACGTGTCTGTCCGCCTGAACCATACACCGTAATATCATGCCTGATTGCTGCCTGATTGATGAAGCGGTTCAGAGCCGTTCCGAACACACCGTCATAGTCCACACGGTTCACAAGCACCGGGTCCATTCGTGTCTCTTCGGTATGTAAACCATAAACGATGCCCTGGTTTAGATCTGTTGCACGGATACCCCAGATTTTGCAGGCGAACGTAATGTTATGGCTGTCATGCACTTTGGATAAGTGATAGAAAGAGCCCGGCTGCTTAGGGTACGGAAGCGTGTCTTTTCTTCCTTTATGTTCAATTTCAATATATCCTTCTTCAATATCAATGTTGGGTGTGCCGTATTCGCCCATCGTGCCCAGTTTGATCAAATGGCATTCCGGTGCGAAATCCTTGATGGCATATAGAACGTTCAAGTTCCCCATGACGTTGTTCGTCTGCGTGTACACCGCATGCTCACGGTCAATCATGGAATAAGGAGCAGAACGCTGCTCGGCAAAGTGAACGAACGCCTCAGGCTCAACCTGACGGAAAACTTCACTAAGGAAATCATAGTGGTTGAGATCGCCGATAAAGGTTTTAATCTCTTTCCCTGATACTTCTTTCCATTTTGCCACCCGCTCTTCAAGTGTGGCAATAGGTGTTACTGAATTGGAGCGAAGCTCGTCATCATACTTTCTGCGTACTAAATTGTCTACGATGGTTACATCATGACCCTGCTTGGATAGGTACAGGGCAGTCGGCCATCCGCAGAAACCATCTCCCCCTGCTACAATAATTCTCATAATCTACCTCCTAGTTACATCTTGCATACTCGTATTCTCTTTTATAGAGTAACACTTTTGACTAATGTTCGAAAACTGGAAAGATTCCACCAACCCGGCGCGCCCTTCCTGTTCAGTCATGGTCTCTACGTTTTTGACTTTACCATTAATTCAATTTTGAAACAATTAATTCTTTGTAAACTCCATAAACACTCAGAAGAAAACGAAATATGTCGGACTTTGAGACCTAAATGAGATTTTACCCACGATAACATATGTTTAAACCTTAAATGATAAAAAAGGCGGGAAGCATCATCCGCTCCCCGCTGTTTCATCATTCTTCTTTCTCTTTGTTTTCCTCAGGTTTGTCTCCTGCTGATTCTTCATCCTCATCAGTCGATTCAGTCGATTCAGCCGCTGCTGCCGCTTCCTCTGCTCCCTTTTTATCCTCAGAAGCAAAGCCATTGACGGTTCCTCTGGAAACATAGCTTTCAAGCATCGCTTTCAAATCCATGCCTGTCGTTTCCTTCAAGGACTCCTGAATCCCAAGCATAGTCGACGTTACATTACCTGCGACTTTTGATGAACCTCCCTTGGAATCTGCACCACCCATATCAATCACTTTCATGTCCTTGATCTGACTGATCGGCGCGGACACTTTCTCTGCATATTCAGGAAGAACCTTAATCAGCATTTCCATAATCGCCGCTTCACCGTAGTGTTCCATCGCTTTGGCCATACGTTCTTTCGATTCCGCTTCCGCTATACCGCGCTGACGGATGACTTCGGCGTCAGACTCCCCTTTGATCCGCTCATTATCTGCTTCTGCCTGGGCCCGTTTCGTGACTTCATAAGCTTCAGCATCAGCAATGGATCGTCGCCGCTTGTTTTCTTCTTCTTCAAGCTCCACGGCCCGCTGCTTTTCAATATACTGAACTTTCAATTCCTCTTCCTTAATCTGCTGGGCAAGCTTCTGGCGTTCCAGTTCACCAGCCTGGTCGGCATTCGCTTTAGCGCGGTTTGTTTCTGTCTGGAATTCCGCTTCCTTAATATCTTTTTCTTTAGTGGAAGATGCAACAGCCGTCAGGCGTCGGTTTTCCTCATCCTGCGCTTCCTGATCGTTCTTAGCCTGATAAATACGTGTTTCCTTCGTCGCATCCGATTCAGCCATATTCGCTTTTTTCTGTACTTCAGCAATATGAGGACGCCCAAGCGCATCTATGTAGCCGTTCTCGGTGTCTACATCTTCCACATCATTCAAAGCAAAGGACGTAATCTCGAACCCCATGCCTTTCAAGTCCGCTTCTGCAATCCGCTTCACCTGCGTATTCACTTCTTTAAAGTCGTTGTAAATCTTCTCGATCGGTAAGGAGGCGATGATGGACCTCAGATGTCCATTCAGTACATCCTTCAGTTCTGATTCACGCTCCTTCTGCTTCTTCCCGAGAAACTTCTCAGCAAAATTCGCCATAATCTCAAGCTCACTGCCGATACTGATAACGGCTGTGCTGGCTACGCGTACCGGAATCCCTTCCTTTGTGTAGGCTTTCTCAGAATTGACCTGCAGTTGAAAGGACGTTAAATCAATCGGTGTTGCCGTCTGGAACATCCGGAGACGATACCCGCCGCCTCGAATGATTTTAACGGACCTTCCGTTATCATCTTCAAACACGTTCTTTTCCTGTTCCGGATCTCCAAGCTTCGGCCCCGTTACAATCAAGGCTTCGTTGGAACTTGCCGTTTTATAACGCAGACGGAAAATGATAAAGGTTACAATTCCGCCGATGATTAAGACAGCACCAAGCACCCCCAGAATAATAACCGTTAAAGCTCCCTCGAACATACCATCCACTCCTTCCATTAGTCCCTTGCAAAAAGAAGGGCTGTCTAGCATATCGAAAAACCCCCTTCCTTCGTTTCAGATTTTCTGGATTTTTTTATAAAGTTTGTGAAATCTGTACATTTATAGTTTATGAAAACGCTTTATTATATAATGGATACAAGTCTTTCCTGAATGAGGAGGAAGTTTCTATGCGTACATATCCAAATGTATGGAATCCGACACAAAAGCAGAAAGAATCCACCCGTTTGTTTCAGTGGATGAAAAAATCAGGCTTTACGGATTATGATTCCTTTCATAAAGCCACAACAGACCAGGTGGAATGGATGTGGGAGGAAGCATGCCGGGAACTCGGTATCGAATGGTCTGTTCCCTGCAAAAAGACCCTTGATCTGTCCCGGGGCCTCCCTTATCCCCAATGGTTTGTCGGAGGAGAAATCAACGCCGCTCATAATGCTCTCGACAAATGGGCGGAAGACCCGGAGCATAGAAATAGAACGGCCCTGTTCTGGGAAGGAGATCGTGGCGATTCCTCCTCCTATTCTTTTATAGAACTTCAGGAAGCTGTCGATCAGACCGCACACGGATTCAAGCGCTATGGTATAGCGGAAGGGGATATTGTGGCGATTTATATGCCGATGATTCCGGAAACCCTGATCAGTATGCTTGCCCTTTCTAAAGTCGGTGCTGTTTTTTCCCCTGTGTTCTCCGGATATAAAGCAGATGGCGTAGCAACAAGAATCCAGGCTTCAAGAGCAAAAGCCATGGTAACGGTGGATAGCTTCTACCGGCGTGGGAAAACCATTCAAATGAAGGATCAGGCAGATGCAGCAGCAGAGCAGTGCCCCTCTCTGGAACATGTCTTTGTCGTAGAACGCTCCGGTACGGATATCCAGTGGCATGAGCCGCGGGACGTTGCCTGGTCTTCGCTGCAGAAAAAATCGGGTCCTTTCTCTTCAGCCGCTACAAAAGCCGAAGACCCCTTCATGTTGATTTACACGTCAGGTACGACAGGTAAACCGAAAGGAGCGGTTCATACACATGCTGGTTTTCCGATAAAAGCTGCGTTTGATGCGGGAATCTGTATGGACGTTACCAAAGAGGATACCTTGTTCTGGTACACCGATATGGGATGGATGATGGGGCCTTTCCTCGTATACGGTGGTCTTATAAACGGTGCCGCGATCGTCATGTTTGAAGGCACACCGGATTATCCCAGACCTGACCGCTTATGGGAGATTGTCGACACGTATAACGTGACACACCTCGGTCTTTCTCCAACGCTTGTACGCACATCGATGAAGCACGGGCCTGAATGGCTGCATCGTCACTCTCTTGCCTCCTTGAAACTGATTGCATCCACAGGAGAGCCTTGGAATGAAGAACCATGGAACTGGCTGTTTGAACATGCAGGTCATAAACAGGTGCCGATCTTTAATTATTCAGGAGGGACAGAAATATCCGGCGGCATTCTTGGAAATATCCTGATCAAGCCGATCCAGCCGGTCACTTTCAATGCTGCCCTGCCTGGTATGGACGCTGTTGTATTGAATAATCAAGGAAAGCGCGTGATGAATGAAGTGGGTGAATTGGCGATTCGCAAGCCATGGGTAGGCATGACCAACAGCTTTTTTGAAGATGACGAGCGTTACGAAGAGGCATACTGGAGCCGCTTTACGGATACATGGGTGCACGGAGACTGGGTGGTAGAAAATGAAGAAGGCTACTTTACAATTACCGGTCGCTCTGATGATGTATTGAATGTAGCGGGCAAACGGCTGGGTCCCGCGGAAGTGGAAACGGTACTTGTGGACCATCCTCGGGTTTTGGAAGCCGGGGTCATCGGTATCCCTCATGAAACCAAAGGGGAAGAACCGGTCGCTTTTGTAGTGGTTAACGATGAGCTGGTGGAACAGGCGTCTCTGATTGAAGAGTTGAAAAAGCATCTGCATCAGAAGCTTGGAAAAGCTTTGTCACCGGACATCATCCACCTGATAGCGGACCTTCCTAAAACGAGAAATGCTAAAGTGATGCGGCGTGCGGTTAAGTCTGCCTATTTAAACCAGCCCACAGGAGATTTGAGTGCCCTTGAAAACCCTGAGAGTGTACAGGAAATCTCTGACCTTGGCAAAAAAGCCGGCGCAGAATCATGAGAAACGCCTGGGTCTCAAAAAAGATCCAGGCGTTCGTATTCAAACCGGGTAGACCCCGTGCTTTCGGTCTGTAAATTGGACATCTTTATGTGTGTAAGCTTCATAGCGTGTGCTCAATTCGTGACGGAGGCGGCCGGGTTTCACGACATCATCGACGACCATTTCTGAAGCCAGCCGGTAAATATCGATGTTTTCTTTATACTCCTCCTGCTTTTCTTTAATGAAGGCAGGACGCTCCTCTTCCGGAAGGGCAGCAATCTTGTTGGCATAGACAGCATTCACAGCCGCTTCGGGTCCCATAACCGCAATTTGTGCTGTTGGCAGAGCAAGACAAGCGTCCGGTTCAAAAGCGGGGCCTGCCATGGCATACAACCCTGCGCCATACGCCTTTCTGACAATGACAGAAATTTTAGGAACCGTCGCTTCACTCATAGCGGCCAGCATTTTTGCCCCGTGCCGGATAATTCCCGCCCGTTCCACTTTCGTCCCAATCATGAAGCCCGGGATATCGGCGAGAAACAACAGAGGAATATTAAAGGCATCACACAATTGAATGAACTTGGCGGCTTTATCTGCCGAATCCGGAAATAAGACGCCTCCTTTGGCCCTTGGCTGGTTGGCAATGATGCCGACAGATTTTCCGTTGATTCTGGAGAGTCCTGTAATCAGTTCCGGTGCAAACTTCTTCTTAATTTCACAAAAGGAGTCCTCATCAATAATCCGGTCGATGAACTGATACATATCAAAAGGAGCATTCTGGTTGTCAGGTATCAATTCTTCGATCGTTTTTTCGAACGCCTGCGGTTCTCTTGCTTCCCTTGTTTTCGGACGCTCCTGATAGGAACTTGGAAAGTAGCTCAAATAGTTCCTGGCAAACCATAAAGCTTCCTTTTCATCTGATGCCAGCACATCTCCACATCCTGATACAGAGCAGTGCATGGAAGCCCCACCCATCTCCTCCAGGGAGACCTTCTCCCCGATTACCTTTTCTGCCATCCTCGGAGAACCAAGATACATGGAGGCATTGCCGTCGACCATAACGACAATGTCACAGAATGCTGGAATATAAGCCCCTCCTGCAGCAGATGGTCCGAATAACAGACAAACTTGTGGAACTCGTCCGGATAATTTGATTTGATTGTGGAAAATACGCCCCGCTCCGCGCCGGTTCGGAAACATATCGACTTGATCGGTGATTCTTGCCCCGGCTGAATCGACCAGATAAAGCATTGGAGCATTGATTTTCAGAGCGGTTTCCTGAATGCGTATGATTTTTTCCACCGTTCTCGCACCCCAGGAACCAGCTTTGACTGTAGAGTCATTGGCCATCACACAAACGGTTTCACCGTTAATTTTTCCGATTCCTGTAACGACCCCGTCTGCGGGGAGTCCTTCTGATTGACAATTGGCAAAAAAAGCGTCCTCGATATCTATATCTTCATCAAACAATAGCTGGAGGCGGTCACGAACAAACATTTTTCCTTTTTCTGCGTTCTTTTCATGGTATTTTTCTGCGCCGCCCCCTGCGATTTTCTTTACCCGTTCTTCAAACGTCTGCTGATCTGACATCGTTTTTTCCACGTGCTCACTCTCCTTTGTATTCCGGTCTGCGTTTTTCCTTAAAAGCGTTCAGCCCCTCGGTTCGGTCTGTCGTCGGGATGGTCGACTTATACGCTGCGTGTTCAATTTCAAGGCCTTCCTCCAGTGGCATGTCAAACCCGGTATCCATCGCCTTCTTGGCAGCCTTAACAGCTACAGGGCCGTTTCTTGCTATACAGGCAGCCAAATCCTGTGCTTCTTCCATAAGCATCTGCGGTTCATACATATATTCAACGAGACCCATCTGGAATGCTTTGGCTGCTTCTACAGGTTTGGCTGTATAAATCATTGATTTTGCCCGCCCCGGACCGATAAGCCTGGAAAGTCTCTGGGTACCGCCTGCTCCTGGAATGATCGCGAGTGATGTTTCGGTGAGCCCCACTTTCGCTGAAGAACTCATCATACGTAAATCACAGGCCAGAGCAAGTTCAAGCCCGCCCCCGAAAGCCGCTCCATTGATGAGAGCAATCGTAGGAACATTGACTTTTTCCCATTTACGAAGAGTATCCCCGATCTTCCGCACAGTTTTGACGACTTCCTCGTCAGACATTCCAGCCCTTTCCTTTAAATCCGCTCCCGCACAAAACGCCTTGTTTCCTTCTCCTGTAAGTAAGACGACCCGGATATCGGAGCGGGATTGGATATGGTCGATTTTTTCAGACAGCTCATCTAAAAGCGCATGTGAAAGAGCATTGGCCGCATCGGGTCGATTTAATGTAAGCTGACAGACGTGGGCCGCCGGTTCTTCCATACGGATGAGTTCGTTCATGACTTACACCCTTTCCTTATTCAGGATCTGCATGCCGTGACTGGGAAGCGGTTTTCCAAGCACGCGCTGCATGTAATCCGCTGCTTTTTGGAGAGCGGCTTCATCTATTCCTGTGTGAATCCCCATCTTGTGGAGCATATGAACAAGATCATCTGTTGCGAGGTTTCCTGAGGCTCCGTCCGCATAAGGGCAGCCGCCAAGACCGCCGAGAGACGCATCGAAGGTGGTGATTCCATGCTGCATGGATACCACGATGTTCGCCAGCGCCATTCCTCTCGTGTTATGAAAGTGCATCGCCATGTTATCCAATGAGAGATGCTTTTTCCAATAGACGAGCGCTTCGTCCACCTGCTTGGGATCCGCTGTCCCGAGAGTGTCTCCCATGGACAACTCATCAATGCCCATGCGTAACAAGCGGTCACTTACCCGAAGGACCTGGTCCTGTGATGTTTTCCCGTCATATGGACACTCGAAGACTGTAGACACATAGCCCCGCACCTGTTTCCCTTCGCGTTTGGCTGTCTGTACAACGTTTTGCAGCACCGGGAACGTTTCATCGATCGTTTTATTAATGTTCTTTAGGTTATGTGTTTCACTGGCGGACATGAATACGGCGACTTCATCAACATCTGCCGTTAAAGCAGCCTCCAGACCTTTTTGATTCGGAACGAGGGCGGCATACGTAACCGCTGGTTTCCGTTCTATGGATGCGGCGACCTGGGCAGCATCCTTCAATTGCGGGATCCATTTCGGATGTACGAACGAACTGATTTCTATGGAAGACAATCCGGTTTCAGATAACAGATTGATCCAAGTGACTTTATTTTCGGTTGGGATTTCCTTTGCTTCGTTCTGAAGACCATCTCTTGGTCCGACTTCCTTTATCGTTACATGATCAGGCAGGTTCAGCATACCATCCGCTCCTATGCTTCAATAATGGCTATAACATCGCCTTCGTTGACAAAGTCCCCTTCGCTTACTTTCAGCTCTTTGATCGTACCAGACGTTTCCGCGGGGATGGGGATTTCCATTTTCATCGATTCAAGGATAACGACATCCTCCCCATCATTGATCTTAGACCCTTCTTCTGCTGTGATTTTCCATACACTTCCTGCCATAGATGCTTTTACTTCAAACATGTGTAGTCCTCCTTTTAGTGGTTGGTTAAAGTAGGTAGATAATAGTTTTGAATGAAGCTTGTTGTTGTATCTCCTTCACGGAACTTGTCATGGGTGATGATGCGTTTTAACATCGTCAGGTTACATTTGATTCCGTCGATTTCATAGGCATGGAGAGCTTTGGCAAGCCGTTCGGAAGCCTGGTTTCGATCACTGCCATGAACGACTAATTTAGCAATCATCGGATCATAGAATGGAGTGACCTCTGATCCGCTTTCCACGGCCAGTTCGTGCCTGATTCCAGGCCCTTCCGGAAGCACAAGGTTGGAAAGCGTCCCCGGTGATGGATAAAACGTATTCGGATCCTCGGCATAGATCCGTACTTCAATCGCGTGTCCGTTTATCTGCAGATCATCCTGATGAAGCTCAAGTTTGTCACCAGCGGCTATTTTCAGCTGCTGTTCCACAATATCCACACCTGATATTTCCTCTGTTACTGGGTGTTCCACCTGCAGACGGGTGTTCATTTCAAGGAAATAATAGTTTTCATTCCGGTCCACAAGAAATTCGATCGTTCCCGCATTGGTGTATTGCAGACTTTCCACAGCCTTGATGGCACTGTCTCCCATTTCCTGACGTGTTTTTTCTGAAAGGAACGGTGAAGGAGCTTCCTCTACAACTTTCTGATGCCTTCTTTGAATGGAGCATTCCCGTTCAAACAAATGAACAGCATGGCCGTGGTGATCCGCAAGAACCTGAATTTCGATGTGCCGCGGCTCTTCGATTAACTTTTCAATGAACATTTTTCCGTCTCCGAAAAATGCTTTGGCCCGTTTGGAATTTCCTTCGAAGGCTTTTTCCAGCTCCTCATCGGAATGGACGGCCTGCATACCGATTCCGCCTCCGCCGGCAGCTGCCTTCAACATGACCGGATATCCGAACGTTTGAGCTGCTGCTTTCGCTGCTTCTACAGATGTCACTGCTTCTTCGGTACCTGGAACGACAGGCACACCGGCCTGTTTCATTTCGGCACGCGCAGCAATTTTGTCTCCCATTTTCGCGATGACATCTCCCTCAGGTCCAATAAATGTGAGGCCTGCTTCCTTTACTCGTTGTGCAAACGGCGCATTTTCACTTAACAACCCGTATCCCGGATGAACCGCTTCAGCCCCGGATTTCAATGCCGCCTCCAAAATCTTATCGATGTTCAAATAAGACTCATTGACCCTGGGTTTTCCGATCAAATAACTTTCGTCCGCCATTTTTACAAAAGGAGCCTGTTGATCAGCTTCAGAATAAACAGCAACGGTTTGGATCTGCATCCGCTGGCATGTACGTATGATCCGGGCGGCAATTTCCCCCCGGTTGGCAATCAATATTTTTTTGAACATCCAATCCCTCCCTTATTTTCCTGTCTGCAATAGATCAAGGGCATTTTCCCTCAATCTGAATTTCTGGATTTTTCCGCTGGCAGTCATCGGGTATTCCTGCGTAAATAAGATATAACGCGGGATTTTATGTTTGGAAATCCGGCCTTCACAAAATTCTTTGATATCGCTTTCATTTATTTTCGTATCTTCTTTTGGAATGATCCAGGCCATAATCTCTTCCCCGTACGTTTCATCCGGTACACCGACGACCTGGACATCCTGGACATCGGGATGCTGATACAGAAATTCTTCGATTTCCCTTGGATACACATTTTCTCCGCCGCGGATAATCATGTCTTTCATCCTTCCGGTTATTTCAATATAGCCCTCTTTATCCCTGACAGCGAGATCCCCGGTATGGAGCCATCCATCAGGATCTATGGCTGCGCTTGTCGCTTCCTCGTTTTTGTAATAGCCTTCCATCACAAGATAGCCCCGCGTACAAAGCTCTCCTGGTATCCCCGGATCCACTTCTTCACCCGTAGCTGGTTCAATGATTTTCACTTCTACATTAGGGTGAGGACGGCCGACACTGCTTACCCGCAGGTGGACAGGATCATGAACATTGGTCTGGGTGATGACTGGGGAGGACTCGGTCTGCCCGTAAGCAATCGTAATTTCCTCCGCCCCCATTTTATGAATGACATTTTTCATGACTTCCATCGGGCATGTCGAACCCGCCATAATACCTGTGCGGAGAGTCGTAGGTTTTAAGTCTTCGAACTCTGGGTGATTGAGTTCTGCGATAAACATCGTCGGGACCCCATGCAGGGCTGTGCATGCCTCATCCTTCACAGCCTGCAGAACCTTTTTCGGTTCAAACTGTTCTAAAATGACCATTGCCGCGCCTTTGGATACCGCAGCAAGCGTGCCCAGGACACATCCGAAGCAGTGGAAAAACGGTACAGGTATGCATAAACGATCCTGATGCGTCAGATTCATGCTGCCTGCCACCTGATTTCCGTTGTTCACAATATTATAATGGGAGAGCATGACTCCTTTAGGAAAGCCGGTCGTGCCTGAGGTGTACTGCATGTTGATGACATCTGTGGAAGCCAGTGACTGTTTTCTTGCCTCAAGCTCCTCGTCCTTGATGGTCATCCCCATATCGACAACGTCCTGCCAGGAGTAGCACCCTTTATGCGGGGTATCGCTCAGAACAACGACATTTTTTAAAAAAGGGAGCCGTTCACTCTGCAGGCTGCCTTTTTCTGAGTATTCCAGTTCCGGGCAGATTTCCTTCAAAATGTTCATGTAGGAGGCCCCGCGGAAGTCCTCAGCAAGAATGAGCGTAGAGGCATCCGACTGTTTCAACAAATATTCAAGCTCCTGCGCACGGTAGTTGGTATTTACGGTAACGAGCACACCGCCCATTTTCCCTGAAGCGAACTGTGTGATCAGCCACTCCGGCTTATTATCAGACCAAACAGCCAGATGATCGCCTTTTTCTAACCCTAAAGCCATCAGTCCCTTTGCGGCTGCATCAGCTTCTTCATTAAACGCCGCATACGTTTTGCGAATCCCTTTTTCCGGATACACATAAGCTTCCTGATCTGGATAAAGCGAAGCCTTTTCCTCCAACAGCTGTCCGACTGTTTGTTCGAGTAGTGTCATTCTCTCATCCTCCTTCAATTAACATCCCAGCTGGCGTGCGATGACCATACGCTGAATTTCAGATGTTCCTTCTCCTATTTCAAGAAGCTTAGCGTCTCTTAGAAAACGTTCGACTTCATATTCCCTCATGTATCCATACCCGCCGTGGATTTGAATGGCTTGATTGGATGAACGGAACGCTGTTTCAGAGGCGAAAAGTTTCGCATATGCGGATTCCTTCGTGAAATCCTTTTTCTGATCCTTTAACCAAGCGGCTTTCAACACCATGTTTCTTGCAAGCTCCACTTCCATGGCCATATCGGCCAGTTTAAATTGAATGGCTTGAAATTTTGATATGGACTGCCCGAACTGCTTCCGTTCCTTCGCGTAGGCAAGGGCTTTATCCAAAGATGCCTGAGCAATTCCGACAGCAAGGGCAGCAATGGATATACGGCCGCCATCCAATGTATACAAAAACTGATGAAACCCTTTGGAAGGATCACCGAGGATGTTTTCCTTCGGTACTTTCACATCTTCCAATATGATTTCTGAAGTATTGGAACCGCGGACGCCCATTTTTTCGTAAGGGCTGGTAATTTTCATTCCTTTGGTGTCTTTGGGAATGATAAACGCGGAAATGATGTTTTTCCCGTCCTCACGCTTTCCCGATACTGCCGTAACCGTAATGGACCTGGCATACTCCGCATTGGTAATCCAGCATTTCTCTCCATTGATCACATAATGATCCCCCACTAATTCAGCGCGTGTTTTCGTACCGCCGGCATCCGAACCTGCATTTGGCTCTGTTAAACCAAATGAAGCAAGTCCTTCTCCTTTAGCAAGCGGGATAAGATATTCCTGTTTCTGCTCTTCGGTGCCGAAATAATAGATGGGACTTGCTCCAAGAGATACCGCTGCAGCATAACTCAACCCTGTCGATCCGCATACACGTCCGATTTCCTCAACAGCCAAAGCGTACGTAACCGTATCTCCGCCGGATCCGCCGTACTCCTCAGGAAATGGAATGCCAAGCAGACCGAGTCTCCCCATCTCATCGAAAATGTCCTTCGGAAACTCCGCATTTCGATCAATATCCACCGCTCTTGGTGCAATAACGTCATTCGCAAAATCCCGCACCATTTTCCGTGTCATTTCCTGTTCCTTCGTCAGTTCAAAGTTCATTTTACTCCCCCTTGCTGAAGTTATAGACCGACTGGTTGGTCTGTAAAGCACACAAAAAGAATGAAAGCGTTTACTTAACATCGTAAAAAAAAGGGACTTTATTCATATGACGCATGAGCTGCTCGCTGCTTCCGGGCAGTAAAAAATGAAGGATCAAATCAATATACACTTCCGCAATTTCATCAATGGAATACCTTCCATCCTGCTGATACCACTTGTAAATCCAATTGACCATCCCTAAGACAGCCATAGCGGTTACCTCAAGAGGAAGTTCTTTTCTAAAATCACCACCCGCCTGACCTTCATGAATAATCCCGAAAATGATGTCTTTAAATTCATCCCTTTTCTTTTTGATTTTCTCCTCGTACGCAGGCTTTAAGTAGGTGCTTTCCTGATAGAATACAGAAATATGTGGTTTGTATAAATCAAAGACTTTTACAAAAGAATGGATGACAGCCTGTATTTTGGCTGTTGGTGAGGTGTGAATCACGTTGGCTGCTCCAGCCTCTTTCAATACGTATGTAATAAAGGTGTCATGAATCACAAATAAAAGTTCATCCTTGGATTGAAAGTGGTGGTAAAAGCCCCCTTTGGATGTCCCCGAGGCTGCTACAATCTGGTTAACCGTCACGCCGTGAAAGCCGTGCTCATCAAATAACTGCAGAGAAGTTTCGAGAATGGTGCTGCGTAAGCGGCTCATACATCATCTCCCTTCAACTGAATATACCTTCATTTTATCATAGTATTTTGAAAATACAATCATATCCAAATTCTTTCCTGTGCCAAAAACGTGAATCCTTTTGACTTTCCGGTTTTTTCTTATTGATGTTTTTTTTGTTTTATATATCGGAGTTGCTACTAAGTTTGAATAAAGAACGCGGAAGGTTCAAAGCTCATGAACCTTCCGCGTTGGTTTTTACTGGCTGTTTTCATCTTCCAGCTTGAAAGGTGCTTCGTACCCCGGTTTCACCCAAGATTCGACAACACTTCCTTTTTGATCTACATCGAGGACGTAAGATCCGTTGCTGTACCGGTCATTCGCTTTCAAGTCCATCGGATTAACCGTCGTCGTCTCCTGCTTTTCTGTCATGAGTACAACCTGGTCTTCCCTTTGAACGAGGTGAACATCTACAATTTGATGCGGATCTTTCTTCAGCTCCCGAAGCATAATCACGCCCCGTTTGGCTCTGGACGTACGATCGAATTCCTTCAGTCTCATCCGTTTGGCAGCCCCGCGGTGAGTGGTCATGACGATCGAAGGGTCTTCTTCCGCTTTGAAAATCTGTCCGGACACGACTCGTTCGCCTTCTTTCAATGTCATAGCTTTTACGCCGGCCGCCCGCTGTCCAACGATATTGACTTCATCTTCCTTATACCATAGGCCGTAACCTTTGCTGGAGGTGAGGAAAATCTCTCCTGTCCCATCTGTCATATAAACATCGACGACTTCATCATCGCCTTTCAGATTAACAGCTACGAGGGCTTTAGAATGCCGCTGCGCCTGATACAGACGAAGTTCACTCTTTTTAACCATGCCGTTTTTCGTAAAGAACATCAGGAAATCCTCATCATTGAATTCCCGTATTGGAATAGCTTCTACAAGATATTCGTCTTTTTCAACCTGAACGATGTTGGATATAAACTGACCTAAATCCTTCCAGCGGATATCCGTCAGTTTATGAACAGGAAGAAACAGGTACTTGCCTAAGTTCGTGAACAGCAGAATCGTATCGGTTGTATTCATTTCCACCAGTCGCAGCAGGTGGTCGCCGTCCTTCAAAGCAAAATCCTCGCCATTTGATGCGGCGTAGGATCGTAAACTCGTCCGTTTGATGTAGCCGTGTTTTGTAATGGAAACGAGGACATCTTCACTGGCCACCATCACATCCAAGTCCACTTTCAGTTCCTGCACTTTATCTTCGATTTTTGTTAAGCGGTCATCTTTGTATTTTTTCTTCATGGCCCGCAGGTCGGACTTGATTACTTTCAGCATTTCCCGCTCACTTGTGAGAAGCTTTTCGAGCTCTTCAATCTGCTTCCTTAACTCTTCCGCTTCCGCTTGGAGAGCTGTAATGTCTGTGTTTGTCAAGCGGTACAGCTGCAAGGTTACAATCGCTTCCGCCTGTTCCTCACTGAAGGCGTACTCCTGGATCAGCCGGGCCTTGGCATCTGCCTTATCTTTAGACGCACGAATTGTAGTGATGACATCATCGAGGATTGAAATCGCTTTGATCAATCCTTCCACAATGTGCGCACGGCGTTTCGCTTTATTCAAGTCATAAATGGACTGCCTGGTCACGACTTCTTTCTGGTGTGCGATATAGGCATCGAGCATCATCGGAAGATTGAGAAGCTTCGGAGTCCGGTCATGGATCGCGACCATGTTGAAGTTATAGGATATTTGAAGGTCGGTATGCTTGTATAAGTAATTCAGGACACCTTCACTGTTGGCATCTTTTTTCAATTCAATGACAACGCGCAGGCCTGTACGGTCTGTTTCATCACGTACTTCTGCAATGCCCTCCACTTTTTTATCGATACGGAGTTCATCCATCCGCTTAACCATGCTGGCCTTGTTGACTTCAAATGGGATTTCATCTATGACGATCTGTTCCCGTCCGCCCCGCTGTTCCTGGATCTCCGCCCGGCCGCGGACAATGATTTTCCCTTTCCCTGTTTCATAGGCTTTTTTGATTCCGTCTACGCCTTGAATGATTCCTCCAGTGGAAAAGTCCGGACCTTTTAATTTGGTCATCAGCTCCGATACTTCCGCCTCAGGCTTATCAATTTTCATGATGACCGCGTCAATGACCTCGCCAAGGTTATGGGAGGGAATTTCAGTTGCATATCCGGCTGAAATTCCTGTGGATCCATTCACCAGCAGGTTGGGAAACTTCGCTGGGAGCACCGTCGGCTCTTCAATCGTGTCATCGAAGTTTGGGATGAATTCAACGGTCTGCTTCTCTATATCCCGCAGCAGTTCAGACGATATCGCAGAAAGCCTTGCTTCTGTATAACGCATGGCAGCCGGCGGGTCGCCGTCGACACTTCCGTTGTTTCCGTGCATTTCCACAAGCGGTTTGCGTACTTTCCATGTCTGACTCAGACGTACCATGGCATCATACACCGATGTATCACCGTGTGGGTGATAATTACCAATAACGGTACCCACCGTTTTTGCGGATTTCCGGTACGCTTTATCGTGCGTATTCTTCTCCTGATGCATGGCATACAGGATTCTCCGCTGAACAGGCTTAAGCCCGTCCCTGGCATCAGGGAGGGCCCTTTCCTGGATAATATATTTACTGTATCTCCCGAAACGGTCTCCGAGAACTTCCTCTAAAGGTAAATCTAAAAACTTCTCTGCCTCTGCCAACAGAACGTCCCCCTTTTATGATTGGATTTTATCGTTTTCCAGAATGTTTGCTTCGTCTTCAAGACCGAAGGCAACGTGGGATTCAATCCATTTTCGGCGAGGTTCTACTTTGTCTCCCATCAATGTCGTAACTCTTCGTTCCACACGGGCAATATCATCAATTGTTACCCGGATCAGCGTTCTGGATTCTGGATTCATGGTCGTTTCCCACAGCTGGTCGGCGTTCATTTCACCAAGACCTTTGTAGCGCTGTATCGTATACCCATTTTTGAATTCCTTCAGTATTTTCTGCATACCATCCTCATCCCAGGCGTATTCGGTTTTCTCTTTCTTTCCTTTGCCTTTGGAAACTTTATAAAGCGGTGGAAGAGCGATGAACACTTTCCCTGCTTCCACTAAGGGCCGCATATAGCGGTAAAAGAAGGTAAGCAGCAGTACCTGGATGTGGGCACCATCTGTATCCGCATCGGTCATGATGACAATTTTGTCGTAATTGCAGTCCTCAAGGGTGAAATCCCCTCCGACACCTGCACCGATGGTATGAATAATCGTAGAAATCTCTTCGTTTTTAAAGATATCCGCAATTTTAGCTTTCTCTGTATTTATGACTTTACCGCGGAGAGGAAGAACAGCCTGGAATTTGCGGTCACGCCCCTGTTTGGCTGAACCGCCCGCAGAGTCCCCCTCTACAAGATACAGTTCGTTTTTCTCTGCATTTTTTGACTGCGCCGGAGTCAGCTTTCCACTTAAAAGCGTATCCTTCCGCTTCTTTTTCTTACCGGAACGGGCGTCTTCTCTCGCTTTCCTCGCGGCTTCCCTTGCTTCTTTCGCCCTGATCGCCTTTTTAATCAGCATCGAGGCCGAATCGGGATTTTCCTCAAGGAAATACGTGAGTTTCTCGGCTACAACACTGTCAACAGCAGAACGGGCTTCGGATGTCCCCAGCTTGCTTTTCGTCTGGCCTTCAAACTGAAGAAGCTCCTCAGGGATTCTTGCTGATATGATCGCTGTAAAGCCTTCCCTGATATCGTTTCCTTCAAGGTTCTTATCTTTTTCCTTCAACAGCTGGGTTCTGCGTGCATAATCATTAAACACCCGGGTAACGGCTGTCTTCGCTCCCGATTCATGCGTGCCGCCATCCTTTGTACGAACGTTGTTGACGAAGGAAAGAATATTTTCTGCGAATCCATCGTTAAACTGAAACGCAAAGTCCACTTCTATCTCTGACTGTATGCCCTCAAACGATACGACGTGATGAAGGGTGTCTTTCTCTTCATTTAAATACTTAACGAATGAAACCAGTCCGTCATCATACTGGTATTCCTCTTTTTCTCCACCTTTCCGCTCATCGACTAAGACGATACGAAAGCCTTTCAGAAGAAAAGCCGCTTCTCTCAGTCTTTCCGAAAGGGTTTCAAAATTAAACTTCGTTACAGAAAAAATTTCAGGGTCCGGCTTAAACCGGATGGTTGTCCCTGTTTTGCGTGTGGCTCCCTTTTTTTCCAGGGAGGTAACAGGCACGCCCCCTTTTTCAAAACGCTGGTAGTACTTCTCCCCATCACGGCAGATATGAACTTCCAGCCATTCGGATAAAGCATTAACAACGGATGCTCCGACGCCGTGGAGACCGCCGGAGGATTTGTATCCGCCCTGGCCGAATTTACCTCCGGCGTGTAAAACAGTTAAAATCACTTCCGGTGTCGGCTTACCGGTTTTATGCATCCCTACAGGCATGCCGCGGGCTTCATCCTGCACAGAAACGCTTCCATCTTTATGAAGGGTAACCGTCATCTTTTGTCCGAATCCAGATAAAGCTTCATCGATGGCGTTATCCACGATTTCGTGGACGAGGTGATGAAGACCGCGGTGGTCCGTAGATCCAATATACATCCCCGGTCGCTTCCGGACAGCCTCCAGCCCCTCCAATACTTGTATAGAATCATCTGAATACGTATGATTTTGACTCGACAATTTCCAATCGGCTCCTTTCTCTTACACAGCAACTAATTATCATAATAGAACAAACGTTCGATTGTGTAAATGACTTTCCTGTTTACACGGGCAGATTCAGTTATAAGACACGCAGTGGAGCAGAGGTTTTCTCCCGCTCTATTCTGCTGCCTGTCTTACGCCTGCTTATATCGTTTCGTGAAATGGATGCTGTTTATACAACCGCTCTCAAAAAAACACTGCTTGTTATATTGTAGCGATTTTACATCGTTTCGCAAACATAATTCTTCCAGATAACGTGAAAAAATCCCTGAAAGGACAGGGATTTTTTCAAATTCATCTTTATTTGATCATCTGTACAAGCTGTGCGCAACCTTGATACAGAAGTCCATAATCACCTTTGCCGGTGTATCTTTCAAGTGTTCCCAAGCTTCTTCATGATACACACCCTGCTGAGCCCAGAAAGCCTTCGCACCAAGGCTGCGGGCTTCTTCGGCCACTCCCGGCAGGTATTCAGATCGGCGGAACACATTCACAATGTCCACCGGCTCCTCGATCTCCTGAAGCGAAGCGGCGGCCGGTTCGCCAAGCACTTCCGTTATCGTCGGGTTTACAGGAATAATTTTGTACCCTGCCGCCTGCATGGCTTCGCTGATCTGGTAGGACGTGCGGTGGGGTTTATCGGATAGTCCGACAACGGCAATTGTTTTTGATTCTTTTAATACATTCTTAATCTCCTCTGGAGACGGATTTTCAAATGGCATGTCCATTCCTCCTATTCTTCGATAAGCCCTTCTTCAACGAGATATTCACGGGCCACCGTTTCTGGTGAACGGTCTTCAAAATCTACTTCATAATTCATTTCCCGCATTTGATCTCCGGTAATCTTACCACCCAGTTGATTTAACGCATCTTCGATTTCCGGATACTGATCAAGCGTTTCCTGTCTCATCAGCGGGGCACCCTGGTAAGGAGGAAACAGATTTTCCGGATCTTCCAGCACTTTGAGGTTCAAGTCCACCATATACCCTGCTGTTGCATAGGCATCAATGATGTCTACTTCGCCATTGGAGATCGCTCCCTGGCGGAGGCCTGGATCCATCGTTCTTACTTCCCCGAGATCAAGATCATACACTTCCTTCATTCCCTGATAGCCGTCCTGGCGGTCATTGAATTCGAGGGTGAAACCGGCTGTTATCTGATCTTCCACCTGTTTTAAGTCCCCGATGCTTTCCAGTCCATACTGCCCGGCAAGCTCTTCCGTCGTTGCGACGGCATACGTATTATTGAACTGCATCGGCTCCAGGTAGGCCATGTCATATTGTTCACTCATTCCCTGGGCTGCCTGTTGGTAGACTTCCTGTTCCTTGTTACTTTGAGCCTGCTCTCCCATAAGGGAAACGATGGCTGTTCCGGTGAATTCAGGATAAATGTCAATGCTCCCCTCCTCAAGGGCGCTGAAAACAAGGTCTGTTTTCCCAAGGTTCGGTTTTAATCCAACCTGAAGATCGGTTTCCTCTTCGATGAGAAGTTTGTACATGTTGATTAAAATGGCCGGTTCGGACCCGAGTTTAGCCCCCAGCACGAGATCATTCTGCGATTTGCTGCTGAACAACAGCGGTCCAACGGCGATAAGAGCAGCAATGACCAGCAGGCTGACGAGGGAACGGAATCCTGACTTTGCAGAAGTGCGTTCAAACAAACGCAGAATTAAATCCAGCACGATCGCAAGAAGGGCAGCTGGAATGGCTCCCAGCAGAATTAAATTGGCGTCGCCGCCACGGTCGAGGCCGAGAAGGATCAAATCACCAAGACCTCCAGCCCCAATCAGAGCGGCGATGGTCGTAGTACCGACAATCAGCACCATCGATGTCCGGATACCTGCCATGATGACCGGCATCGCCAGCGGCAGTTCGACACGGGATAACCGTCTGAAAGAACTCATTCCCATCCCTGTAGCCGCTTCTTTTAACGCCGGGTCCACTTCTTTTATTCCTGTATACGTATTTCTGAGAATGGGAAGCAGTCCATACGCTGCCAAAGCTATGATGGCGGGCGTTTCACCGATTCCGAAAAATGGAATTAAAAAAGCGAGGACGGCCAGGCTTGGAATGGTCTGAAGAACAGCTGTCACCCCGATTACAGGTTCAGCAATATTCAGTTTCCTCGTTAACAGCAAGCCGAGCGGTACAGAAATTAATGTTGCGATCACAAGGGCAATAATAGAGATCTGCAGGTGCTCCCACACTTTCTCCCACAGTACGTCCTGTCGTTCTGCAAAAACCTGAATAAATCCATTCACAGTTGAACAGCCCCCTGTTCCTCATCAGACTTCTCTTTTAAGTAATGAACGATATCTTTATAAGAAAGGGTTCCGACAAGCTGGTCTCCCTTTATCACAGGAAGAATCCGGTGAGAGCCTTTCTCGAATTCAGAGACGGCTTCGCGGAGAACCGTTCCGTTCGTCAGGACCGGCAGCATGACTTCCCTGCCGTCCGTGACGCCCGTCTGATACACTCCTTTTTCAGAGGTGAGAACATAGGCGCCGTTGTCCGGGATCAGGCCCTGTCGGAAATCGTGATAAGGGAAAATCCTGCTTCCGGACTGGTCCATAATAACATCCACAGCTGTCAGCCATGGTGATTTTCTGCCCCCGATAAAATCACGGACAAAATCATCCGCCGGGTGGAGAAGGAAGTTCTGCGGTGTATCCACCTGGACAATCCCGCCTTCTTTCATCAGGCAGACGCGGTCTCCCAGGGCCAGGGCTTCATCCATATCGTGCGTAACGAACACAATGGTCTTTTTAATTTCCTGCTGAAGGTTCCGGATATCCTTTTGAAGCTGCTCCCGGCTGATTGGATCAAGGGCACTGAACGGTTCGTCCATGAGAATAATGTCCGGATCCGCTGCCAATGCTCTAATTACCCCTACACGCTGCTGCTGTCCGCCTGAAAGCTCACTCGGTTTACGTTTCCTGTGTTTCTCAGGGTCAAGACCGACCATCTGCATCAACTCATCAATTCGTGCGGATACATCTTTTTTCTTCCATTTCTTCATTTCAGGTACAATAGCGATGTTCTCCTCAATCGTCATGTGTGGAAAGAGGGCGATTTCCTGAAGAACATAGCCGATGTTCCAACGCAGTTCATGAACGTTGTATTCTTTAATGTCCTTATTATGTATCGTAATCGTTCCATCGGTTGGATGAATAAGCCGGTTGATCATTTTCATCGTCGTCGTCTTTCCACATCCACTCGGACCAATCAGGGTGAGCAGTTCTCCTTCTTTCACCTCGAGATTTATATTATTTAAAGCCGCCGTCCCATCCGGGTACGTTTTGGACACATCTGTAAAAGTTATCATGCATTTCCTCCTTCATAAACTAAAGACCGTACTATTTACCCACTTTCACACAGCTTGAAACCTATTGCAATTATACAACCTTCCCGCACAAAAGCAGTGGAAAAGCCTTGTCACAACTTTTCTGATTGGTATAATAAGATGTTGCGGCGTTTGAATTGCAGCTTTTCGTCACATACATAGAGGTTCTTGGAAGGAAGAGAAGCTGATAGAATTTTCCGTTCTTTCTCCAACGTCGTCATGATAAAATAAAAGAAAGTAATGAAGGAGTTGAACTTATTGGAATATCTACTCTATTCCCTTACCGCCTATCTCCTCGGCTCCATTCCATCAGGACTGATCGTTGGAAAAGTGGGTTATGGCACAGATATCAGAGAACATGGAAGCGGAAATCTCGGTGGGACGAATACGTTCCGCGTTCTCGGAGTAAAAGCCGGCTTGATCGTTACCATTGCCGATATTTTAAAAGGGACGCTGGCAGCCGCTCTTCCATTTTTTCTCGGAGCAGAAGTCATCCCGCTTATTATAGGTATTTTTGCCGTGATCGGTCATATGTATCCCGTATTTGCCGGGTTCAAGGGAGGGAAGGCCGTCGCTACGTCCGGAGGCGTGATCCTCGGAGTAAACCCTCTGGTGTTTCTTGTACTTGTGTTATCGTTTTTCATCCTATTATATATAACCAAATATGTATCCCTTTCCTCGATGGTTTGCGGCCTTGTCGGGATAGCAGCTTCCATTCTTCTGCAGGAGTATGGATTGACGATGGTTATATCTGTCTTTACGATTTTTGTCATCTACCGGCACCGCTCTAATATTAAAAGAATCATCAATAAGACAGAACCTAAAATCACGTGGATGTAACACGAAAGCCTGTCCTCCAAGGATAGGCTTTCTTTAATTGAAGCATCCTAGATAGACGGCACATTTCCATAAGCATTCCATTGTCATTAAAGAAATACATAAGGTATACTTTGACATAGAAAGAAGGCCTGAAAGGAGTCCTTGCTATGAATAAAACCGAATTAAATCAAACGAAACAGCTGCCTACTAAAGAAGAAAGACATAAATTATTCGGGTCTGTCGATCCAGGTCCACGCACGAAACCCGTTGAAAAAGATCAGATGGCTGATCTTCAAAATTCAAGAAAAGATTTTCTATTCGATATTGATATGGTCGGTATTTCCAACGTGAAGCATCCGATCCGTATTCCAAGCAGCATGACCCCGCAGATTCAAACGACTATCGGTACCTTTTCCTTTGGTTCCTCGATTGCTAAAGGCAGTAAAGGAACGAATATGAGCCGGTTCACTGAACAGCTTGATAAATATCACAACGAAGGTTTTGCGATAGATATTGAAACATTGAAGCAGTTCACCGAAGAGCTGGCCGGACGCCTGAAACAGACGGACGCTGAAGTGGAAGTCACCTTCCCATGGTTCTTTGAGAGAAAAGGTCCTTATTCCGACCTGACAGGAATGAATCATGCCGATGCCACTATCCGGGTGGAGTACGATCAGGAAACCGGTCATGATGTTACTGTATCCCTGACTGGGAAAATTACGACGCTGTGCCCATGTTCGAAGGAAATCAGTGAGTACAGTGCGCACAATCAGCGCGGGAATGTGACGATGACGGTCAAACTGACAGACGACTTCAATGAACAGGAGATCGATTGGAAAGCCGCCCTTCTGGAAGCCGCTGAAAGCAATGCGAGTGCCAGAATCCACCCGGTGCTTAAACGTCCGGATGAGAAAATGGTCACAGAGCAGGCCTATGAGAATCCTCGATTTGTCGAAGATATCGTCCGACTTGTAGCCGCCGATCTGTATGAATATCCGTTTGTGGAATCCTTTGAAGTTCAGTGCCGGAATGAGGAATCGATTCACCTTCACGACGCAGTGGCTTCCTTGAGCTACGACAAGAAGCTGGAGCGTACACAGGAAGAACGATGAAACAGGTCATGATCGGCATTATCCGTTTTTATCAAAAGGGAATCAGCCCCTTTTTTCCACCGAGCTGCCGTTTTCAGCCTACCTGCTCCTCATACGGACTTGAGGCTTACAGCCGGTTTGGCTTTTTTAAAGGAACATGGCTGACAGTCCGGCGGATTTTAAAATGCCACCCTTTCCATCCAGGTGGATTCGACCCTGTACCGCTGAAAAAAAACCACGCAGACAAGTAAAGCGGAGACGGAACGTTTATCCTCTCCGCTTTACGGATATAGCAGGATATAGATGATTTTTAATGACAGGAGTTGAGCTGAGATATGAATTTAACTGTAACCGAAGAAGCTGCCGAATGGTACGTAAATGAACTCGATATTGATGAACAGGCCCATCTCCGTTTTTACGTCAGGTACGGTGGGACCGGGGGCCTTCAGCCTGGATTTTCCCTCGCAATTAAATTGGAGGAACCTACTGAACCGGTCGCCGAAACAAAAACTGGACGGATTCACTTCTTTATAGAATCAGATGATGCCTGGTATTTTGATGACCATTCCCTGGAAGTTCAATATGATACAAAATGGGAAGAACCTTCCTTCGAATATAAAAAATAAAGACGCCCTTGGGGGCGTCTTTATTTATGTCTCTTTTCTCCTGAGCGCGAAACGCTCAATATGATCCCATCTGCCTTCCGCTTTTAAAATCTCATACTGTTTATCTCCGAACAAATCAAAATGAGGATAAGGGTCGAGATGGATCCATCCTGGGTGAAGGTCGTAGCAGCTTCCCCATTCCTTTAAAACATCCAGATTACTGCATCCGGCTTTTGTCACGGTATCACAGCCTGGAAAACGATCATCGATCCAGAAATGTGTAAGAAAAGCGACTTCCCCATTCTGGACCTGACGTTTCCAAGCCTGCAGCTCTTCCCTTTTTACACCGAACGCCATCAGCCTGTCGTCTCCATTGCTGAAAGATAGGCTTCATGCCAGTCAGGAAAGCTTTTTCGGATAGACACCGGGCGGAAACTGCCGCTTTTTACAACTACGTGCTTGGTGACCCCGGTCACGGCTGTAGACCCGTCCGCGTGCACCACTTCATACCCGTAGGATACCCGGAGACCGTCATAGGACTCCACCCATGTGCGCACGCAGACATCATCTCCGTAGCGGACAGGTTTTTTAAAACTGACCTGTGCGTCAATAACCGGTGAAACGACTCCTTCTTTTTCAATTTCCGCATAGCTGAACCCCAGGCCGTCGATAAAAGCGGTCCGGCCGATTTCAAACCAAATCAAATAATTGGCATGATAGACGACCCCCATCATATCGGTTTCCTGATACCTGACCTGGATTGGTGTTTCAACGATTTTCATCACTAAGACTCCCTTCTCACTGCACTCCAGGCTTTTTCCAAGTCTGGCAGTTCAAGCTCATTCATATCCTCAGGCTCATCTTCAAGCATACGGATGGCCTGGTATTGGACGGCTTCATTTACTAGATTATTAACAAAACGTCCGTTTCCGCGAATATAGTGCCCGGCATATTTTTCGAGCAGGTACGACTCGGCCCATTCATTGAAAAAGTAGCCGTAATTCTGTGCATGGTAATGGGTCATATCCAACAGCTCCTGTTCTGTATAATCAGGAAACTGAAAGTATTTCTTGAATCGGGACGACAGCCCTGGATTACTTTCAACCAGCTGCTCCATCTCCTGCTTATACCCCGCTAAAATGACAACGAGGTTTTCATTATGCTTTGTCATTTCATCCACAAGTGTTTCAATGGCTTCTTTTCCGAAATCATCACGTCCCCCATTGTAAAGAGCATACGCTTCATCGATAAAAAGAACGCCGCCGAGCGCTTCCCTGATTTTTCGTTTTGTTTTGATGGCGGTCTGGCCCACATAGCCGGCTACAAGATCAGATCGGGAGGCGACAACCATGTGCCCCCTCTTCAGAAGACCGCATTCTTTCAATACATCGGCATAGATGGAGGCGACGGTTGTCTTCCCTGTTCCCGGGTTTCCTGAGAAAACGGAATGAAGCTGAATGGGTACAACCGGGTATCCTTTTTCTTTCCGCTTCTGCTGGGCCTGCACGAATGATGACAACTTCCGGACTTCGGTTTTAACACTTGAAAGACCGATCAATTCATCAAGCCTCTGCATAGGGGAACGCTCTTCCAGCTTATCGTCCTTATCCCACGATAAGTCTTCCGTCGTAATCCGCATATGATCAAGCCAGTGCTGTTTATCACGCTCTGCTTCCTGCGCTCCTTTGTGAAACACCGTTTTTAACACAAGGTTTTTTACTGTTCTGGCATTCCCGAATGAATCATCGACCCGTTCTTTATCGATCAGGGAGTCAAACTGCTTTCTTGCCTGTTCTGTAAAAAAGAAATCATTTTCAAGCGCCGTCTGTTCGGCTATATTCATGAGTTCATCCATCTGATAGTCCGGGAGTTCAATGTGATTCTGCTCGGGGAACCGGCTCCTTAGCCCTGGGTTGGACCATAAGAACTGACGCATTTCCTCTGGATATCCAGCCATGATGACCGCGAACTTCCCGCCGTATTCCTTGCTTGTCATGGCAGACACCAGGGTGTCTATGACGGCTTGTCCGTAATCATTGCCTGTCTGACCCTCCCTGCGCAGGCTGTAGGCTTCGTCAATGAACAATACACCACCGATGGCTTGTTTCACGTAGTTCATCGTGTTCTCTTCACTTTGACCGACATATGAACCGACCAGATGCGAACGGTTGACTTCAACAACCTCTTTCGTATCAAGAATACCAAGCTCATGGTAAATATTAGCCAGCAGTCGGGCCATCGTCGTTTTCCCTGTCCCCGGGTTACCTGTAATGATCATATGTAACCCTGGTTCATCCACCATGGTAAAGCCGAAATTTTTCCGTTCCTGCTGATACTGCAGGAAGCGGTAGTAGCGGTGGATGTAGTCTTTCACATCCTGCAGACCGACCATTTGATCCAGGGCTTCCAACGGATTACGGCTTGCTGTTTCCGTTAAAAACTCCGGCAGCCGCCGGTGGATGTCATCCTGTTTATCAGAAAGCTGCCTCGTCCGCTCATTCACTTCCTTGACCGGTACACGGATTCTCCGATTCTCAATGGAATGGATGGCTTCTTCAAGCATCTCCTTCAGCTCGACCAGCTCGTTATAAATATCCTGGTAAATCTTAAGACGACTGGAAACATCAAGCAGGGGCTTTTCTGCCAAGTCATGATTCCATTGATTGATGACTTCTTTCACATCTTCATGTATCGATTTTACTTTTTTAGCTTTTGCAGAGTCATGGTCCGTCTCGTGCAGGATCCACTGCTCCAAAGGTGTCTCCTTCAGTATGGCGTACGCCTTCATCAGCTGTTTTGACTCATAAAGGTCGGTAACCAGGGAGTGGGACCCTTCCAGCCGGCGGGCTTCATCAATAAACTGATCGGCCAGTGGGTCTTCCCCGGGATGTCTTTTCATCCTGTGATAAGCAAGGGCTGTATAAAGGACCGCTTTCAGTTCCTTATCCTCCGTCCCCTCATTCACATATCGAAGGGCCTCCACCTCTGTAATAGGAGGGGCCTGATCTATACTTTGCCATTGTCTCAACGTATTCAGCATCTACATCACTTCCTTTTCTATCACCGGTTTACATTTTATCATAGTCACCGGAACATGTAGATGAAGATGCACAGGATATGAAAAACCGCTTCTCTTTAAGGAGAAGCGGCCAGCTTTTAATATTGTTGATGTCTGGAATGAGCGGACTCTTCTTTGATTTCCTGCCTCATCGCACGGAGAGACTCGTTTCTCCGTTTGTTCTTGTCTTCAATGTTATGCTGTTCCTCTTCTGTAGCATACGCAAGAGCATCATGAGAAGCTTCGATATTTTCAATCGTGTTCTGTACTTTCTCCTGCAAACGGTCTACGTTATCGGCACGGTTATCTGGATTTGGTTTCTGATTGGCCATATGCTGTTGTTTATGAGACATACAAAACCCTCCTGTCTGCGTTCTATCGCCCCATCCTCATGGAGTCATCTCTTACTTTTCCCATAAAGGACTGAATTATGAACATGGAAAAAAAGAAAAGCAGATTCCGGTTTATGACGGAATCTGCTTTAAACGGTCCTTATGTCTTTTTTCTATACGATCATCAATCTGATCCATCAGCTTTTGATCAGATTCAATCGTCCTTATGTTTTCTTTTACACGCTCTTCAAAAGAAACAGGTTTATGTTTTCTCATGGAAATCTCTCCTTTACTGGTATGATTTCCACTTTGGACAAAAAATATTCCTATTTTAGCGCATTTTTCATTTTTTCCATATCCTCATAAGTCATGGGCCCTACGATTCTGGGCTCCTGGATAGTGCCGTCTGTCCCGATGAAATAGGTGGTCGGTATCGAAATGATCTGATAGTCCTGATTCAAGGATAATTCCTTGTCCAGCAGTACAGGGAAAGTATAGCCTCCGTCCTCTACGAACGCGGCAACATTCTCGACACTTTTTTCAGAACCTGTCCCATTCACAGCAAGGATAACGACTTCCTCTCCGTGTGCTTCCTGAAAACGCTGCATTTCAGGCATTTCTTCCCTGCACGGCGGACACCATGTCGCCCAGTAATTTAGAAACACTTTTTTCCCTTTGAAATCAGAGAGGCTGACCTTTTCCCCCTCAAGAGTTTCCAACGTAAAATCAGGGGCAGTATCTCCCACCTGCAGCCCTTCAGGAGCATTCGGGGCCGTCATCCCTGTACCGTCCTGACTGCCGCTGATTCCAGGCTCATCTGATGTCTGCTGCTCCGCGCTTTTTTCCTGTGTCACAGAAAAGATGCCGAAAATGAGAAGTCCGGCTAAAAAAAGACCAGCGATCCATTTCTGCATAGATTTCCCCCGCTTCTAGTTGTCCTTATTCTATGTATAAGAATATAAAAAAAGATTATGTCCGTAAAGCCTGGAATAAAGAAAAAGACCGCTCTAAAAGAGCGGTCTCTCTTTCCCATTATTTAAGCTTATTACGCAGAACCATTTGAAGGATTCCACCATGGCGGTAGTAATCCACTTCCACTTCACTGTCAAAACGGGCAATGACATCAAATTCTTTCTTATTGCCTTCTTCGTCCACAGCGGTCACTTTAACAAGGTCACGCGGCTTCACATCTTCACCGACTTCAACGTCGAACGTCTCCCGGCCTGTAAGACCAAGGGATTCTACAGAATCTTCCGGTTTGAACTGCAGTGGAAGAACTCCCATCATGACAAGGTTGGAACGGTGGATACGCTCAAAGCTCTCAGCGATTACCGTCTTAATGCCGAGAAGGTCGGTCCCTTTGGCCGCCCAGTCACGGGAGCTTCCCATACCATAATCATTACCGGCAATGACCATCAGAGGCGTTTGATCTTCCTGATACTTCATAGCTGCCGTGTAAATCGGCATGACTTCTTCTGTAGGCCAGTAAGTTGTAAAGCCACCTTCCGTACCCGGCGCAAGCTCGTTACGGATTCGGATGTTGGCGAACGTTCCGCGCATCATCACTTCATGGTTACCACGGCGGGAACCATAGGAGTTGAAGTTACGCGGGCTGACTCCTTTATCCTGCAGATACTCCCCTGCCGGCATATCTTTCGGAATCGCTCCTGCCGGTGAAATGTGGTCCGTCGTAACAGAGTCACCGAACTTACCAACAACGCGCATACCATTCAGCGGTTTTACTGTTTCAGGATCTTTGGAAAGCCCTTCAAAGAACGGCGGGTTCTGGATATATGTGGAATCATCGTTCCAATCATATAATGGCTCATCTGTCGTCTGGATTTCATTCCATTTTTCATTGGAATTGAAGACACTTTCATATTCTTTACGGAAAATTTCCGGAGTAACTACACGGGCGATTTCCGCTTTAATTTCTTCCTGGGAAGGCCAGATATCGTCAAAGTAGATATCTTTTCCATCCGCTGTTTTACCGATCGGCTCATTTTTCAGGTCGACATCAACCGTACCAGCCAGTGCATACGCAACAACAAGTGGTGGAGAAGCCAGGTAGTTGGCTTTCACAAGCGGGTGGATACGCCCTTCAAAGTTCCGGTTACCGGAAAGAACGGAGGACACGGTTAGGTCACTGTCAGCAATCGCTTTTTCAATCTCAGGAAGAAGCGGACCGGAGTTCCCGATACATGTCGTACAGCCGTACCCGACAAGGTTGAAGCCAAGCTGGTTCAAGTAATCCATTAATCCTGAATCTTCAAGATAGCGGGTTACAACCTTGGATCCGGGCGCCAGAGAAGTTTTGACGTAGTCAGGAACCTGCAGTCCGGCTTCCACCGCTTTTTTCGCAACAAGTCCGGCTCCAAGCATGACGTGCGGGTTGGAGGTGTTTGTACAGGACGTAATCGCTGCGATTGCAAGAGCACCTGTTTTCATGACCGTTTTGTCGCCGTTTTCGAACTGGACTTCCGCCTGTTTCTTAAATTCAGACTTATCAAGTCCGAATCCGTGGTTGCCGGCAGGTCCGGTGATTGCTTTTTCGAAGGAATCCTTCATCTTGGATAATGGGATCAAATCCTGTGGACGCTTAGGACCGGACAAGTTCGGCTCCAGCTCCCCGAGATCGATTTCAACCAATGACGTAAAGTCAGGATCTTCGAAAGATGGATCATACCAGAGGTTGTTACGCTTGGAATATTCTTCGACAAGGTTGATCTGCTCTTCGCTTCGTCCAGTCAGACGGAGATACTCCAAAGACTCTCCATCCACAGGGAAGAAGCCGCATGTAGCTCCATATTCCGGTGCCATGTTGGAAATCGTGGCACGATCAGCCAATGGCATTTCCTGTAGTCCTGGTCCAAAGAACTCCACAAACTTCCCGACAACGTTCTGCTCCCGAAGCACCTGAGTCACTTTCAACGCAAGGTCCGTAGCTGTTGTTCCCTGTGGGAAGCTGCCATTCAGCTTAACACCGATGACTTCCGGTGCAGGGAAATAGGACGGCTGACCGAGCATTCCAGCTTCAGCCTCAATTCCACCAACACCCCAGCCTAGAACACCAAGGCCGTTGATCATCGTCGTATGGGAGTCTGTACCTACAAGTGTATCCGGGTAAGCCTCGTACGTGCCGTCTTCTGCTTCCAGCGCGTGAACGACGTTTGCAATATATTCAAGGTTTACCTGGTGGACAATACCTGTTGCCGGTGGAACAGCACGGTAGTTGTCAAAAGCTTTCTGGGCCCAGTGAAGGAATTCATAACGTTCTTTGTTTCGTTCGAACTCCAGCTCCATATTCACATTCAGCGCATCAGGTGTTCCGTATTTATCCACCTGTACAGAGTGGTCGATGACAAGATCCACCGGTACTTCCGGGTTGATTTTGTCTGGACTTCCGCCCATGTCCACCATCGCTTTTCTCAAGGAAGCAAGATCAACAACAGCCGGTACGCCGGTGAAGTCCTGCAGAATAACACGGGAAGGTTTGAATGGTACATCTTCCCCTTTTGATTTTTCAGTTCCCCAGTTTGCTAGACTCTCCACGTGCTCATCTTTGATGACACGTCCGTCGTGCTGACGAAGCAGAGACTCCAGTAGGATACGGATGGAGAAAGGCAGACGGGAAATCTTACCGTGTCCCGCATCTTCTAAGGCTTTCAGGTCGTAATAGTTATAGGTTTGGCCGTTTAGGTCAAATTGTTTGCGAGCTTGAAATGCATTGCTAGCCATTTTCCTTTTACCCCCTCATCAATATTCAAACAATGGCCTTTACAGAGGCGTCATTGTTCCCCAAATTTGTACATTTGAACCCTTATGTATTACCCAGGTATCAAATCCGCACTATTAATTGTAAATGAAAACGATTTATAAGTAAAATGAATGACAGCAAATTTTTCTGAATTGGGAGTTTTTTATACAAAAATCAACATTCCATCTCTACTTGAGTTTGCTTACACTTCGAATTATAATAAAATTAACAAAGATTTGAATATGAAACGGGTGATCATATGTCAGGTGGTTTTGCACTCTTTATTGTCGGCTGGATAATCATTATGGTCAGCCTGATGGCCATCGGCGGATTTTTTATGTTTCGGAAATTTTTAAAACGACTCCCAAAAGAGGATGGAAAATCGACCATAGACTGGGAAGAATACTATGTGGACAAGACCCGGCATATGTGGTCGAAGGATCAGAAGGAGCTTTTGGAGGAATTGATATCTCCGGTTCCAGAACTGTTCAGGGATGTAGCACGCCAGAAAATCGCCGGCCGCATTGGTGAACTTGCCCTGAGCAGCCGCAAGAAAAAAATTACAGAAGAAATTCTCATTGAAGGCTACATTCTTGCCACACCGAAAAGGGACCATAAGTTTCTGGTCAGGAAGCTGAATGAAAAAGAAATCGATATGACCCCTTACCAGACGCTTCTGGAGAATTAAAAAAAGGACCCCGCTGCTCAGGCGGGGTCCTTTCCTGTCTGCATCTTCTTTTCCAGGCTTAAGTACTGTTTCAGCATGGCAAGACGCCAGGTAATAATCATGCCAAAAGCGAGCAGGAAAAACATGCCGCTCGTCTCTCCCAGAGAGACATGCTGGCCGACAATCAATTTAAAAATGATCCTTACAGCAAGAAGGCCGAACAAAATCATGATGAATGACTTTGAAGGTTTTAAGTAAATATCGCCATCCCGGACTTCAAACTTCGAGGTCCGGATAAGGAAGATTGAAAAAAGCGCTCCGATGGATACAGCCTCGAGAACTTGAGTCCACTCGACACGAAAAACCGGAAAAACAAACATCAAGGCGCCCGTACTCATAAAGAATGGCGGTAGAATAATTTTTTTCACACTGGCAGGCTTTCTGGCTGCTCTCAGACGCACAAAGATCATCGCCGTAGCCATGAAAGCTGCTGCCAACGTACTTGCAATCAACCAAAACATATAAATCCACTCTTTCTGTTCCATCCGGTCCGGATCAAGGATTGATGATCATCACGGTCACATCACCTTCAGCGAAAGCGTCCGTGATTTCGCAGGTGCTTACACACCTTCCTCTTCCCCACGGTCGTTCGCAATGGTGAGAATAATGGTCATCGTAACGCCGACGACAGCGAGATACACTCCAAGATCAAACAGCAGTGCCGTAGCAAGCTCGGTTTTACCCAGGACAGGAAGCTGGAAATAGGCAAAGGTCTGGGTTAGAAACGGCTGGTCAAATAAAAGACCACCGATACCCGTCAATGCTGCAATCAACAGCCCTACAGGAATAATATGCCTGAAATTGATCGGAAGAATCTTCTCCATCGATTTGATGCCATAGGCCATGTACATAAGCACGATGGCCGCTGATGTCATGAGGCCCCCAATAAAGCCTCCTCCCGGCGCATTGTGGCCGGCGAAAAACAAGTAGGCTGAAAAACCAAGCAGAATGAAGGCAATCAGTGTTGTAGTGGTTCGTAAAATGATGTCATTGGTCCGGGTCATACGATTTCTCCTTTAGTGATGTGGTTTTCTACTTTCATGATAATACAAAAAACAGGTAAAATCCACGCATTAAAACCCTTGAAAATCAAACAGACCTGCTAAATAGGACGTAAGCATGTACATCCAGTTGAAATACAGGGCAATCCCTACGGCAATCATAATGTACCCACCTGCTTTTACAATACCCGCGCTGTGCCTTCTGATCCATCCCAGACGTCCGATGAAAAAGGAAAGCGCAAAAAATGGAATGGAAAAACCCAGGGAATAGGCGATCATCATCACGAGAAATAAATCAGGTGAATCAGCAGCCAGGGAAAGGACAGCAGCAAGAATCGGTCCGGTACACGGAGTCCACCCGAGGGAAAACGTAAGGCCGATTAAGAACGTCCCTAAATACCCGGATGGTCTGTTTTTAAACGTTATTTTCCGGTCTTTCATTAAGAAGTCGAAATTGAATACACCAATAATGACAAACCCGAAGAAAATAATGAGAATGGCTCCCAGTCTCCGGATAATCGTTTCATTTTGGATAAGAAACTGGGAAAAGAACGACCCCGAAAAACCTAAGATCAGGAAAATTGTTGTGAAGCCCAGCAGAAAAAGCAGCGTATGTATAAAACTGGTCCGCTTCAACATGCCATTGTCCTCTTTTAACTCCTGCACACTCATTCCTGTTATGTAAGAAAGAAAGGCGGGATATAAAGGAAAGACACATGGGGAAATAAACGATAAAAAGCCTGCTCCAAAGGCAAGGAATAGATTAACATCCATAATTGACCTCCCCTTCCTGTTACATGATATGATCCGCTGTCTATTTTAGCAGATGAATCTTCTAAAAGGGCATGGCGATGTGAACATCTGTTGAACGCCCCCATAGAGAAAGCCTTCTTTCCCGGGAAAGAAGGCTTGATTGATTATTTCATTTGGTTGTTCATGGAACGCATCATCTGATTGATCTTCTTCTGAGAAGGCTTCTGCCCCATCTGCATCATCAGTGTACGTAACATTTGTTCATTGATTGGCGGGTTCTTTTTCAAATAGTTCATCATATATCTTCTGGCGATGAAGAAGCCTAGTGCAACACCACCGACAAGAGTCAATAGAGCAATGATGATAACCCAAACGATCCCCAATGTCATGTCTTCGTCTTCCTCCTTCGTGTTGTCTCCCATAACAGTATAGTAAAACGATTATCAGAATACAATAGCCATTTCAAACGCGGCCTGCTCTCCACCTCTGCAGCCTGCATAAACGACTCCATCGGTGAAGATACCCCTTACATGAGTATAGTACCCCATTTCCGTCCTCTGGAAGAAACAACATTCATTCATACTCTTATTATACCATAGGTCAAGCCATTTTCGAAAAGGTTCCAGACTTGTTCCTTATAAAACGGCTGGATGCTTCTATCATGAAAGTTTATCACATGAGATTCACATATGTATAAGGAAGGCTGTCCCTAAAGGAACAGCCTTCTCCACTTACTTCATAAGGTTTTCAGCATGTTTGACAACATTTTCAACCGTAAAGCCGTAGTTTTCAATGACTGTATTACCTGGAGCTGAGGCACCAAATGTATCGATACCGATGACAGATCCGTCAAGGCCTACATAGCGCTCCCAGCCGAAGGATGCTCCCATTTCAACAGCCAGGCGCTTGCGCACGCTGTTTGGAAGGACCTTTTCTTTATAGTCAGCGGACTGCTCATTAAAGCGGTCGAAGGAAGGTACACTCACGACGCGGACATCATAGCCTTTTGTCTTAAGTTCTTCCTGTGCTTTAACGATCAACTGAACCTCTGAACCAGAAGCAAGAAGAATGGCATCCGGCTCATCTTTATCTGAATCACTCAGAATGTAAGCACCACGCTTCATACCTTCGTATGCATGCTCTTCTGTTCCTTCCAGTGTAGGAAGTCCCTGACGAGTCAACACAAGGGCTGACGGCTTATCTTCGGACTCAAGAGCCAGTCTCCAAGCTGCGTTGGTTTCGTTCCCATCCGCCGGACGAAGCACGGAAAGGTTCGGCATAGCTCTTAGAGAAGCGAGCTGTTCCACAGGTTCGTGTGTCGGGCCGTCTTCACCAACAGCAACAGAATCGTGAGTGAACACGTAATTGACCGGAAGATTCATTAGAGCAGAAAGTCGAACTGCTGGACGAAGATAATCACTGAATACGAAGAATGTACCAGCGTAAACCTTCAATCCGCCGTGAAGACCCATACCATTCAACGCTGCAGCCATGGCGAATTCACGTACACCAAACCAGATGTTCCGGCCGGCGTAATTCTCACGGGAGAAATCTTCTTCGCCTTTTACAGCCGTTTTGTTGGATCCTGCAAGGTCCGCACTTCCACCAAAGAAATATGGAACGGCTTTGGACAATGCATTGATGGCGTCACCGGATGCTGCGCGGGTAGCAGGGCTGTCTTCGCCGACTTTGTAAGATGGAAGTTCCTTATCCCATCCTTCAGGCAGCTCTCCACGGATAGCGGCTTCCAGTTCTTCAGCAAGCTCTGGATAAGCTTCTTTATAGGATGCCATCAACTCGTTCCAGGACTGCTCTTTGTCTTCACCATTTTTCTGAACTTTATCCTGGAAGTCCTGGTATACTTCATCAGGTACATGGAATGGTTCGTGTTCCCATCCGTAAAACTGTTTGGCAGCTGTTCCTTCTTCTTCACCCAGTGGAGCACCGTGTGAATCAGATTTACCGGATTTGTTAGGAGAACCATAGCCGATCACGGTCTTCACTTCAATCATAGTCGGCTGGGATGTGTTGGCTTTTGCCTGCTGGATCGCTTGTCCGATCGTTTCCACGTCGGTACCATCCTCAACACGGATAACTTCCCATCCATACGCTTCATAGCGTTTTTCAACACTTTCACTGAAGGAACGGTCAAGATCTCCATCAAGAGAAATATCGTTGGAGTCATAAAGGACAACCAGCTTTCCAAGACCAAGGTGGCCGGCAAGCGAAGCAGATTCCTGGGAAACCCCTTCCATCAAATCACCGTCACCGCAGATGGAGAATGTATAGTGGTCCACGACGTTGTAGCCTTCGCGGTTGTATTTTCCGGCAAGGTGGGCTTCCGCCATCGCCATTCCGGTTGCCATAGCAAGTCCCTGTCCCAGAGGACCGGTTGTTGCTTCGACACCGTCTGTATGTCCATATTCCGGGTGTCCGGGAGTTTTAGAATCCCACTGGCGGAATGATTTTAGATCACCCATTGTCACGTTATAGCCGGAAAGGTGCAGAAGGCTGTATAGAAGCATAGATCCGTGTCCTGCGGAGAGGACGAAACGGTCGCGGTCGAACCAGTTTGAATTTTTAGGATTATGATCCATAAATTCCGTCCAGAGTTTATAAGCCATTGGAGCAGCCCCCATAGGCATACCCGGGTGACCGGAACTTGCTTTTTCTACTGCGTCGATCGTTAGTGTTCGAATTGTATCAATTGAAGTTTGTTCAAGACTTTTTACCATTTCCAATAATCCCCTTTCTGTACAGGTATATGTACCATGTATTATCCTATAATGAAACAAGGCGTTGTGCAAACTTTTGTCCTCCGCCCTTCCTTAATTTCCCCGTGATTCCGCTGAATTAAACGAAAAAAACCGCACCTTTTAAAGAAGATGCGGATCTGTTCAGTCATTTAGTTTTTCTTTTCGTTCTCCTGCATTTGACGCAGTTTCGCAGGAGTCACATCATTCCCGGCAGGATCGATGACCGTAACACCTTTCAACTGGTTTTTAAATGATTTACGGGCACTCTGCAAATATTCCTGACGCAGGTTCTTCTGTTCGCTTTTCTCTTCTTTCGTTAATTCCTGCTGCTTGGATTTATTGGCTAATTCGTTTATACGGTCCAATTTTTCTTGAGATAACATAGATCCTTCTCCTTTTTTTATAGTCTGGATCAGCTTTAGAACATGAAAAAGACAAGCAGCCCTAAGACTCTTGTCTCCCTTATGTTCCTATAGTAACCTGCCTATTCTTCTTTTTCAAGTGATATGTACTCTTGATAGCGACGGTGAACCGTTGCCTTGGATACATCATAGCCAAGCCCTCTTAGTGTTGCCGCAATGTCCTTAAACGTCAAGTCACTCCCTCTGAGCCTGACAACCTCTTCGATCGGAAATTCCTTCCTCTCTCTTCCCGCTGCCAGATGCTGATTGGACAGGTTTGAAGATGGATCATAGCCCTCGGAGACCGCTTTCTGCATGCCCCGCCTGATTTTCATATTATGAATTTTTCTCTGGTACTCCTCCACGATGCCTACAATCTGAAGAACCATGGAGTCTGACTCGGAAAGATGCAGTTCCCCGTTATGGGTTAAGGAATAAACCTTAACTTTCAACCGGTTCAATTGATGGAACAGAGCGATTTTTGTGTTTCCCCTGCCCAGCCTCGTCTCATCCTGAACCAACAGAGCCTCTGCTTCATGATTGGAAAAAGCATCAAGCATCTCAAAAACACCTTCCCGTTCAATCTCATACCCACTGGCCTGCTCCTCTATACAGGCCGCCACTTCCATTCCATGGTGTTCGGCCATGGCATACAGTTCTGCCTTCTGTCTTTTCAAGGAGCTGACCTGGGCTTCCTTTTCCGTACTTACGCGACAATATAGGATTACTCTCATGATGTATGTCCCCGCTTCTACTGGTTTTCAAGGTTTATCCGCTTGTAACCATAGAATAATAGAGAATAGCAAAACTAACAATAAACAAAACGATATAAGTGTAGTCCAGTTTTGATAGTTTATTAAACATAATTAACCCTCCATTTAAGAACGAACGTTCCTAAGAACCTCTGTTCGCGTTTTCTAATTCTCATTATAGACGAATGTATGTTCTTGTCAACGACTTTTTTCGAACGCTTGTTTGTATTTTTGAGGATGGCATGGTACAATGTGGTTACTATAATCCTATGTACGAGGTGCTAATCTATGAGCAAACTTTCAAAGCGGCAGCAGGAAATACTAGATTTCATAAAAGAACAGGTTCTACTAAAAGGGTATCCCCCATCTGTAAGGGAGATCGGTCAGTCTGTGGGGCTGGCCTCCAGTTCCACCGTCCACGGTCATTTATCCCGTCTTGAGAAAAAGGGATATATCCGCAGGGATCCGACGAAACCAAGGGCTATTGAAGTGATTGAGCTGGAAGAAGACCACAGTATCCCTCGCGGGGAAGCCACATATGCCCCTGTCATCGGTAAAGTTACGGCCGGTTCACCGATTACGGCAGTAGAGAACATTGAAGAATATGTTCCCCTCCCGGATACGCTTGCAGGATCGGAAGATAATACGTTCGTCCTTATCGTTCAGGGGGAAAGTATGATTGAGGCCGGCATTCTTGACGGGGACATGGTCATTGTCAGACAGCAGCAGACCGCCCAGAACGGAGATATAGTTGTAGCTATGACCGAAGAGGAAGAGGCTACTGTCAAACGATTCTTCAAGGAGAAAAATCATATCCGACTCCAGCCTGAAAATGCCACAATGGAACCGATCATTTTAAATGACGTATCCATTCTCGGCCGGGTTGTCGGCTTATATCGGACCGTTCATTAAAACACACGTAAAAACCGGCGGGAGGGTCCCCGCCGGTTTTTACGTGTGTTGAAAATAATTATCTTATAATTATGAAGCTCCCGCACGTTCTCCATTACCCCGCCGTTGAAAATCAGCTGAATAAATATTTTTCTTCAAAAACGTGCGGACATCCCTCTTTTGCAGGCAGTACGCAAGGATGGCATCAGGTTGATTTTGAATCACTCTAACAGAACGCTGCGACCAATGCCTGCCTTCGGACAAATAGATGATATCAATGACCTGCTTGTTTTTAACGGACTGCTTAAAAACCGTTTCCAATGGGTAATCCCTCCTGCGAACATTTGTTCTATTTCCTTTATTATAAGCAGGAATGGATGGAAAGTACACTGGAATGTTTTACAGTCGCTTTACTTAGCTAAATAATTTTTAATGTTTTGGGAAGTCTCATAACGTGTTTTTCCTGTCAAATCAATAAAGTTACTCCCTTTGAGCCCGTCTGTGCCACCGCCAGCTACAATGATCTGTTCTGCTACCTGACGTTTTTCCGCCACAGCTCTGAGCGCGATTAAAGCATTTTTCCGGATGACCAGTGCCTCAACGGCCGGGAAGTCTGCAAAAGAGTTTATAACAACTGCCAATTTCTCCATTTCCTCTTCTCCTTTGTTCAGGTTATCTAAAGCTATCTGCACTGCCGCTTTCGTTTTCGGCCCATAAAAACCGTCCACTTCCAAATTATTATCTTTTTGAAAGGCTTTAACAGCAGCTTCTGTGGCAGGTCCGAAACTGCCGTCGGCTCCGTAACCATTCATCGTATAACCAAGCTTCAATAAGTTCTCCTGCATCTCCTTCACTTCTGCGCCGGTATCTCCAAGAGAAAGATAATCGATTCCGCCCTTAAACGGAACTCCAAAGTATTCTAAGATGCCCCGGGCGTGCTCCTCTGCGACTTCTTTTTGAAAGCGTTCGTCAATCATCAATAAAGCTTCCCGCTTGTTATCCATATAGCCATTCTCTGTTAATACCGCCGGCATATCCGTTTCACGTAAAACGTGGAAGTTTGCTTCTTTAATCCCTCTGAAGTTTTGATCGGTGCCCTGGCGTAAGTATTTCGCAAGTGATGAGGCAAGTCGTCCGGCGGGCCGGTTCAAATATCCGGGGTAGACGTAAAGTTCGATTCCATTTGGATCTGCCCCTCCAAAGGACCCATCAAAAGCATTGTAGTGGACGGATACATAAATATCCGCATTGTTCTGATTGGCAGCTCTCGTCCTGTAGGATAATGGTGTGTCTTCATCTGTAGGTGCTACGAGAAGCACGCGGAATCCATGATCCAGAAGAATGTTCGATAAATACTGCACAACTTTACGATTGAATTCGTTCTCCTTAATTTGTCTGCCTATTTCCTGAATGTATGGCGTTCTTTTTCCCGGAGTTTCCATTCCATGTCCATCATCCAAAGCTACTGTACGTCCATTCCATTTTCCTGGTGGATTGATTAATCTTGCCATATACATCCCTCTCTCCACTCTTCCTTCCCGGAAAAGGGGTTTACTAGGACATTCTTCTATCATCCTATTCCAAATGTATGCTTGGATAAGAACGTTGGTGCCGGCCTTTCCTATAAAATGATGAATCATGTTAGATTTTCTCCCGGGCTTCGTGGTAATTCCAATGGCAGATACTGAGGAAAACATAAAAAGCCCCGACTTAGGTAAGTCAGGGCCTTCCATCTTTTTTATTTAATAGGTCTGCAGATATTGCTCGCGCTCCCATGGGTGAACCTGGGTACGGAACATATCCCATTCGATTTCCTTCGCTTCAATGAAATGCTCGAACAGGTGCTCTCCGAGAGCTTCCACCATGATCGGGTCTTCCTGAAGCTCTTCTAATGCATCATATAATGTTGCAGGAAGGTCTTTGACACCGTGAGCCTCACGTTCCTTCTTATCCATAACGTAGATGTTGCGGTCTACTGGTGCTGGAGCCTGAAGCCCATTTTCCACACCATCAAGACCCGCAGCAAGCAGAACAGCCATTGCCATGTAAGGGTTGGCAGCCGGATCCACACTTCTCACTTCAATACGTGTACTGATACCACGGGACGTCGGTACACGAACAAGCGGACTGCGGTTCTGGCCGGACCAGGCTACGTAGCATGGCGCTTCATATCCCGGCACAAGACGCTTATAGGAGTTTACAGTCGGGTTGGTAACCGCTGTAAAGTTCGTTGCGTGCTTTATGATACCGGCGGTGAACTGATAAGCCACATCGGAAAGCTGTTCCTTTCCACTTTCGTCAAAGAACGCATTGTTCCCATTCTTAAAGAGGGACATGTTGGCATGCATACCAGATCCGTTCACACCAAACAGAGGCTTCGGCATGAAGGTTGCATGCAGACCGTGCTGACGCGCGATCGTTTTGACAACAAGCTTGAACGTCTGGATATCATCACAGTGCTTCACAGCATCTGCATACTTAAAGTCAATTTCATGCTGCCCCGGGGCAACTTCGTGGTGGGAGGCTTCAATTTCAAAGCCCATCTCCTCAAGTTCCAGCACGATATCACGACGGCAGTTTTCCCCAAGATCGGTAGGAGCGAGGTCAAAATAACCGCCACGGTCATTCAGCTCCATGGATGGGTCGCCTTTTTCATCTAATTTAAACAAGAAGAATTCAGGTTCTGTACCGATATTAAAGGCAGAGAATCCGAGTTTCTCCATTTTCTTAATGTTGCGCTTCAAGTTGTAGCGCGGGCATCCTTCGAAAGGAGTTTCGTCCGGGTTGTAAATATCACAGATGAATCGGGCCACTTTCCCTTTTTCTGATGTCCATGGGAAAACGACAAACGTATCCAGGTCAGGTATCAGATACATATCCGACTCCTCGATACGAACGAATCCTTCAATGGAGGATCCGTCAAACATCATTTTTCCGTCCAGTGCTTTGTCGAGCTGGCTTAGTGGAATCTCCACATTTTTGATCGTGCCGAGCATATCCGTGAACTGCAGACGGATGAACTTGACATTTTCCTCATCGATTTTCTTAAATATTTCTTCTCTTGTTAAACCCATAGAAATACCCCTCTCCAACAAAAATTCATTAATGGAAGAATCTTGACATTTCTCCCTGCCTGATGGCTAGTTTTCCTTGTCTTCCCGCGGTGAATAGTTCCTGCTGCAGCATACGGCGGAGTTGTTTATCGGTCAATTCATTGTGAACTTCCTTCACACGGTCTCCATCATATGCCTCGTTCTCCTGCTGTTCGTCAAGCTTAAGAACTTTTTTGATTCCCGCCATATTCACTCCCTGGTCAATGAGGTCCTTGATTTCAAGCAGTCGATCGACATCATTGAAGGAAAAAATCCGGCGGTTCCCTTCAGACCTGGCAGGGTGAATCAGCTCGTGCTGTTCATAATAACGGATCTGCCTGGCTGTAAGGTCTGTTAACGATTGAACAATCCCCATCGGGAACAACGGCATAGAACGACGAATCTCATCACTCATCGATGTGCCTCCTCCCGTAAAGATGATACTTTTATTATACGTGACAGAGGGAAGATGTCAACATATGTGAGGAATGTTCACACTATATCCGCGCTATTTTTGTAAGGGCTTTAGTAGGCTCTGGAATCCACCTTTACCATTCCTTCATCGGCAAGACCCTGCACCGCTTTCATCACAGCTGTTTTCACATGAGCATACGTAAGTCCCCCCTGTACATAGGCGGTGTACGGAGGGCGTACAGGACCATCGGCCGTGAGCTCCAGGCTCGCGCCCTGTATAAAGGTCCCCGCAGCCATGATGACCTCATCCTCGTAACCAGGCATGGCACTCGGCTGTGGTGTTACATGGGAGTTCACCGGCGATGCCTGCTGAATGGCCTGGCAGAAGCGGATCATCTGATCTGCATTTTCAAAATTGACCGATTGGATCAAGTCCGTTCTCGGAGCATCGAAGGACGGATTCGTATCAAAGCCTAATTCACTTAAAAATCTGGATGTGAAGACGGCTCCTTTCAGTGCTTCTCCTACGACGTGAGGAGCGAGGAAAATCCCCTGGTACATTTCCTGCAGGCTGTTCAAACTGGCCCCGGTTTCCTTACCGAGCCCCGGAGCTGTCAGCCTGTAGCTGCACAATTCAATGAGATCTTTCTTCCCGGCTATATATCCGCCGATGCGGGCGATCCCTCCTCCGGGATTTTTAATCAGCGATCCCGCGATAAGGTCCGCTCCTGCCTCGAGCGGTTCTTTTGTTTCCACAAATTCGCCATAACAGTTATCCACAAAAATGATGACATCCTCTTTCAAGCTGCGAACAAACGAAATGATTTCCTCTATCTTCTTAATGGGGAAGGAAGGTCTGTTGTCATAGCCTTTAGAGCGCTGAATTGCGACAACCTTTGTCTTCTCCGATACAGCTTCCTTAATTTCCACTTTGGAAAAACCACCCGCATCATCCAGAGGAATGGACCGATACGTTACACCAAAATCTTTAAGGGAGCCTTTATCCTCTCCATCCTCTGCACCGATCACTTCTGTCAGGGTGTCATAAGGATGCCCGGATATGTAGAGAAGCTCATCTCCCGGGCGCAGCACGCCGAACAGTGCAGTCGTAATCGCGTGGGTGCCTGAAATAAGCTGAGGACGGACAAGGGCATCCTCCGCCTGGAAAATCTCGGCATACAAGGCTTCCAGGGTATCTCTGCCGAAATCATCGTACCCATATCCTGTTGTTGGATTGAAATGGGAATCACTGACCCGTAGTTTTTGAAAGGCATCAAGAACCTTGGATTGATTTTCCTCAACGATCCGGGCAATGTGTCTGTGTTGATCTGTAATTTGTGTTTCTACTTGTTCTTTCAAAGCTTGAATATTCATGCTGCACTCTCTTTCTATTAATAAATCTGATGTTTCAATGGATGGTCGGGATGGATATATCCGTGAAGGGCATACCCTTCCTCATCCTCATGGAACGTAAGCGACGTTATCATACTGTATGTTTTGAACTGCTGCAGACGTTTTCCTTGAGAAGCAGGGATGAAGACGTCATACTCGTCCCATTCTTCTTTAAGAACCTCCTCGAGTTTATGAAGGATCCGCTTCAAATCGATGGAATCATGGACACTCACAGTTATGGAAGGAAAAGAATCCGGAATGAAATCTTCGTTCAGAAGGTCCATCTTATTATAGACCGTAAGCATGGGAAGCTGCGAGGCACCCAGGTCCCCGAGCAGCTGCAGCACGATTTTCTCCTGTTGGATGTGATCCGGATGGGACGCATCCACCATGTGAATGATGAAATCCGCTTCCGTTACTTCTTCCAACGTGGAACGGAAGGCGGCAATCAGCGTTGTTGGAAGATCCTGAATGAAACCGACCGTATCCGATACGAGCGCCTGGAAACCCGAAGGCAGGCTCATCTGTCGTGTCAAAGGATCCAGCGTCGCAAACAAAAGGTCCTCCTCGAACGACCGGCTGTCTGTGACTCTATTAAAGAAGGTCGATTTTCCAGCGTTGGTGTATCCTACAATAGCCACCTGAAACGCCCGGTTTTCTTTTCTCCTCTTTCTATACTGCTCCCTCTGCTTCACAACAGCATCCAGCCGTCGTTTGATATCATCAATCCGGCGTTGGATGTGCCTTCTGTCTGTCTCGAGTTTTGTTTCACCAGGACCTCGGGTTCCAATTCCACCGCCAAGTCGGGACAGTGACGTCCCCTGCCCGGAAAGACGCGGAAGGAGGTACTGCAGCTGTGCGAGCTCTACCTGAAGCTTCCCTTCTTTCGTCCGTGCCCGGCCAGCAAAAATATCCAGAATCAATTGGCTGCGGTCAATGACCCTGACCTCAGTGATATCCTGAATATTACGAAGCTGTCCTGGAGAAAGCTCATCATTGAATATAATCAGTTCCGCTTCATTCTCTTCAGCTGCTTCCTTAATTTCCTGCAGCTTGCCTTCACCAAGATACGTGGCCGGATGAACTCGGTCACGCTTCTGCGTAATGATTCTGCATACTTCTCCCTCAGCAGTTTCTGTCAGGGATTGCAGTTCTTCCAACGAAGATTGGAAGCGCTCTTCCAGCTCCGCCGGATCTTTTCTTGCTACTAAAATGACGCGTTCATTTGCGCTCATCTAAACACCTTCTTTTCTACACCTGTATCATCCACCTTCATCATAACAGAAAAAGGGGATCTATGAGTATCATCCCCTTTAATGGACACGCCCTTCGTCTTTTGGAAATGAAAAATCTTCAGCCTCAAGCGTCATCAATACCGATTTTGCCGGGGACTCTTCTGTCATGATACGAAACGCGTGCCTCCGGACTGCTTCCTCGATCATATTCCTCACATATCTGGCATTGGAAAAATTCAAACGGGAACGGGAGCAGACGGAACGCAGGTGTTCCTGAAGTTTTACCTCAGCTGCAGGGGCCAGCTGGTATTCCCTGTCTTTAAGCATCCCTCCAGCTATAGAAGACAACTCACGCCACGAATAATCCTTGAAGGAAAGCTTTAATGGAAACCGGGAGGATAGGCCGGGGTTAATGGTTAGGAAATCTTCCATTTCTTCCGGATACCCGGCAAGGATGATGACGAGTTCATCATGGTGATCCTCCATGCATTTCACAATGGTATCAATCGCTTCCTTACCAAAGTCCTTTTCACCTCCACGCGCCAGTGAATACGCCTCATCAATAAAAAGAACCCCTCCAAGGGCTTTATGGATTAAATCCTTTGTTTTTTGAGCGGTATGCCCGATGTATTCTCCAACCAGGTCACTTCTGTCCGCCTCAATAAAATGACCCTTCTCAAGCACTCCCGCTTCATGAAAGAGGCGGGCGACCATACGGGCCAATGTCGTTTTCCCTGTTCCTGGATTCCCTTTAAACACCATGTGAAGCACCTGCTGGTTCTTTTTCAACCCGGCATCAGCCCTTTTTCCAGCAATGACCACCTGCGCATAAATCTCTTTCATCTGCCTTTTCAAACCTTCAAGACCTACAATGGAAGAAAAGAAATCATCAATCACCTGGAAGGGTGCGGGGGACATTTCCTTGGTGAGGACCCTGCTTTCTGGTGCAGGCCCTGCCTTTGCATCTTGAAGCACAATGTTAATCGTACCAGGCCTTGCTGTTTTAGCTTGCGGATACACGTGGATCCCTCCTTATTCTGCTTCATCATACGCATCAGGGAAAGAACCTGTGACAAACGCCCACAGCGAAAACAGCCCGATAGAAACACAAAAAAGCGGATGCTTCAAGAGCACCCGCTTTTCCCATTCACTCAAGACTTATGTAAGCCTTATTCCTTATCCAGCGATACATTTTTGATTGGTGCGAATGTAGAGATGGCATGCTTGAATATCAACTGCTGTTTCCCTTCGGTTTCCAATAAAATAGTGAAATTGTCAAAAGCCTTCACTACTCCACGCAGTTGGAAGCCGTTGGTCAGAAAGACAGTCACCTGCATACGTTCCTTGCGTAGTTGATTTAAATAGTTATCTTGAATGTTTACGGATTGAGCCATGGATCTTCCTCCTCTTTTCTATCTGTAATATTACGATTCGCCGCTTTTGTCGATCATTCCTGCTAAATCTGCGAAAATCGTTTGAAATTTATCCTCATATTTCTCAGGCGTTACCTCATACCAGTGGACATCCAGTTTATTTTTGAAGTACGTGTACTGCCGCTTGGCATAGCGCCTGGAGTTCCGTTTAAGAAGGTCAACCGCTTCCTGAAGATCCATCTTTCCTTCCAGGAATGGAATCAATTCCTTATAGCCGATGGCCTTCATGGACTGGGCATCTTTAAGTCCCGCCTGATATAAACGGCGGACTTCCTCCACAAGACCTTCCTCCACCATTTGATCCACCCGGTTGTTAATACGCTCATAGAGGCGCTCCCGATCCATCTCGAGCCCGATCAAAAGAGGGGTGAATGGAGAGTCCCAGACTTTCGCTGCCTCCTGCTCACTCATCTTTTTCCCAGTCGTTTCATAAATTTCGAGAGCACGCAGCACCCGGCGGCTGTTATTCGGATGTATTTTGGCTGCCTGGTCAGGATCCAGGCTTTGAAGCTTTTCGTACATATGCACGGGACCTTGAACGGCTGCCTCTTCTTCAAGCCGTTTCATTACTGTTTCGTCCTTCTTTTCCTCTGTAAACTCAAAATCAAACAAGGTTGCTTGTATGTAAAGGCCGGTTCCCCCTACTAAAACAGGGAGCTTCCCCCGCTTTTGAATCTCATGAATTAATGACTGGACCTTCCTTTGGAACTCAGCTGCAGAAAATGACTCGTCAGGATCCTTGATATCAATCATATGATGAGGGATCCCCTGCATTTCCTCCCGGGTCACTTTGGCTGTTCCAATATCCATAGTCCTGTAGATCTGCATGGAATCGCCACTGATGACTTCTCCATTAAACTTTCGGGCAATCTGGACACCCAGCTTTGTTTTACCGACCGCGGTCGGTCCCACAACAGCAGCTACCATTGGTTTCAAACTTCCACCTCCTTTATTCCATCTCTATTATACATGAATGGCTCTACAATCATACCTCAACGTCTTAATCAACGGAATCCGTTAGTTATAGTAACGAAATCCGTTAGTTAAATTCAAAATATTCGTTAGTCTCACTATCGCATATCGTTAGTTTGTGTTATAGTATAGAAAAAGGAGGCGTCTACCGTGGTTCATGAAAGGATTCGCACACTTCGCAAAGAAAGACGTTTGACTCAGGCTATGCTGGCTGAAAAAGTCGGTGTTTCTCCCCAAGTGGTATCCAACTGGGAGCGCAGCTATACATCCCCTGATCTAGAAGACTTGTCGAAGATTGCTCATGCTCTTCATACCACTGCGGATTATCTCCTTGGATTGAGCGACGAATTGGAAGATGAAATGAGGGAAATCAGGCACCTTCTGGAAACGAAGGGATATTCAAAACCTGTGTTTTTTGATAAAAAAGCCTGGTTCGGAATACAGCCGGAAGATATCAAGCAGATCGATAATTACTTTCGTTTTCTGCTCCAGCAGAAAAACATCTCCTGACCCTCCCCTATTCTTGAGAAGCAGAGCAGAAATACTGAAATAATATTATGTAAACTATCTGCACCTGTTTATATATTGCCCATAAAAAAAGACAGCCGGTTTAAACCGGCTGTCTTTTTTTATTTACATAACACGTTTGAACATCTTTTCCATTTCATATTCAGAGAAGAAAACGATGATCGGGCGTCCGTGTGGACAGGTAAATGGATCCGTCGACGTCCTCAGCTCTTCAAGAAGCTGAAACATATCGGATTGATTCAAGTAATGGTTGGCTTTGATGGATCGCTTGCAGGACATGAGGATGGCCGCTTCCTCCCTCAATTTCAGAATGTTTATCCGCTCATCCTGAACGAGCTGCTGGATCATATCATCAATGACTTCCTGCTCAAAACCTGCCGGAAACCATGTCGGGTGACTGCGGATGATATACGTGTTGTCACCGAAGGGTTCAAAAAACAAGCCAACCTGTTCAAGTTCCTCTTTATATTCTTCAATTTTCAATGCTTCCTGTTTAGAAAAATCAAAGGTTAATGGAATTAAAAGCTCCTGGACCTCATGATCAACCTGAGCCAGTTTATCCCGGAAAAATTCATATTTGATACGCTCCTGGGCGGCGTGCTGATCGACGATATACATGCCTTCTTCATTCTGAGCGAGAATATAAGTCCCGTGAAGCTGCCCGATCGGGTACATGACGGGAACGCGGCGGCCCTCTTCCTTTTTAGACGGCGCTTCATTTTCCTGCTCATCCGGCTGTCCAGCTGCTTCTTCATCGATGGTTTCCGGTTTGAAGTCAGCCATCATTTCCTTCAGCATTGCTTCCTGCTCTCCTGCAAAGACAGGGGACGTCTCTTCTTTCATCTCCGGTGCAGCCGGCGGCTCTTCTTTCAGAAGATGAGCTGCAGCAGACTCTCTTTGATTATGAGCTTCTTCTTTTCTTGTTTCATGAAACTCGAACGTTTTCTGTTCGGAATACTCCTTTTTCGGTTTCGCTTTCGTTTCCTGAACATCAGGAATGAGGGTTTCCTTACGAAATGTATTGCGGATCGTTTCTTCAAGAAGAGCATACAGCTCTTTTTCCTTACTAAATCGTACTTCTAATTTAGATGGATGGACGTTGACGTCAACAAGAATCGGATCCATATCAATACTCAGGACAACAATTGGATTTTTTCCAATTGGCAGAAGCGTATGGAACCCCTGTTGGACGGCCTTATTCAAGGGCACACTTTTTATATAGCGTCCGTTAATGATCGTAGACATATACTGACGGGAAGCCCGGTACACTTCCGGCTTGGCTATATATCCCTTCACTTTAAAGTCCGATGTTTCCATTTCCACAGGAACCATTTTCCTCGCTACATTCATGCCGTAGATACTTGCAATCACCTGAAGCAGATCCCCGCGGCCGTTGGTTTTGAAAATCTGCTTTTCATTATGCGTACAAACGAACTGCACTTCGGGATGGGCCAGGGATATCCGGTTCAACACATCCGTAATATGACCGAGTTCTGTATGGATCGTCTTCATATACTTCAACCGTGCCGGGGTATTGAAAAACAACTCCTCCACCGTGATATCCGTACCTTTCCTGGCGTCTCCCCTTCCCTTCTGCATAAGGTGACCGCCTTCAAGGTCCAGTTTCGTCCCTGCTTCTTCACCTGTAGACGTCTGAATGCTGAGCCGGCTGACGGCAGCAATACTTGCCAGGGCTTCTCCCCGGAAACCAAGGGTCCGTACGTGGAATAGATCATTTTCATCCAGGATTTTACTCGTTGCATGACGGTGGAAAGCCCGCTCACAGTCTTCTTCCTCCATCCCTGCTCCGTTATCGATGATACGAATGCGTTGAAGACCGGCTTCCATCAAGTCGATCTTCACCCAGGATGCACCTGCGTCAATACTGTTTTCCACCAGTTCCTTCACCACAGAGGCAGGCCGCTCGACCACTTCTCCGGCTGCGATTTTGTTGGCCAGGTGATCAGGCATCAGTCGAATGCGTGCCATTCGTGAACCTCCTTTATTTCTTCAAGCTTTTTTGAAGCTGATATAATTCGTTCATAGCGTCCATCGGTGTCATCTCCATCAAATCAAGAGACGAGAGCCGCTTCTCAAGATTTGAAATCTGGCTGGTGCTTTGCTTTTCCTGCTTCCGTTTTTCTTTTGGTTCTTCCACAAATAAACTGAGCTGCTCTTCCTCATCCACTGCAGCCGATTCTTTGGGCCCTGATGCTCCTTCCAGATGCTCCAGCAGCTCTGTCGCCCGTTTAATCAGCGGATCCGGAAGATCGGCCAGTTTTGCAACATGGATGCCGTAACTTTCATCGGCTGGACCATCTTTGATCTGGTGCAGAAAGACGACATTTCCTTCGTATTCTTCCGCCCTTACGTGGACGTTTTTCAAACGATCCAGTTCATTTTCCAATGATGTTAATTCATGATAGTGGGTGGAAAATAAGGTTTTAGCCTTAATTTTTCCATGAATGTACTCCACGATGGACTGGGCGAGAGCCATTCCGTCATAGGTACTCGTTCCTCTGCCGATTTCATCGAGCAGGATCATACTGTTTTCTGTTGCATGTGTAAGGGCATGGTTGGCTTCAAGCATTTCCACCATGAACGTACTGTGACCAGACACAATATCATCGGCCGCTCCAATTCGTGTGAAAATCTGATCGAATATTGGAAGAGATGCAGAACCGCACGGAACGAAACTTCCCATCTGACCAAGCACGGCTGTTAAGGCAAGCTGTCTCATATACGTACTCTTACCGGACATGTTCGGACCGGTAATCAGAAGGACATCCGTTTCATCATCCATATAGATGTCATTCGGGACAAATGTTCCATCCTGCATGACCCGTTCGATCACCGGATGCCGGCCCTGCTGGATATCGATCATGCGACGGTCATTATAAGATGGACGGACATATTGATACGATTCCGCCACCTGGGCAAAACCCTGCAGCACATCAATGCGGCTGATCTGTTCAGCCAGGTGCTGGAGCCTTTGTACAAAGGACTTGACGTTCTCCCTGACGTTGAGGAACAACTGGTATTCAAGTTCCACACTCTTTTCCTGCGCCTCAAGGATCAACGTTTCCTTTTCCTTCAATTCCGGTGTAATAAAGCGTTCTGCGTTCGTCAATGTCTGCTTCCGCTCATACATGCCTTCGGGCAGGTAGCGGAGATTAGCTTTGGTCACTTCGATATAATAGCCAAAGACACGATTGTAGCCGACTTTCAGGGATTTAATGCCGGTTTTTTCCCGCTCTTTCTTCTCAAGCTCGGCAATCCACTGCTTACCATTTTTCGAAGCTGAGCGATAGTCATCCAGCCGTTGGTCGTATCCGTCACTAATCAACCCACCTTCTTTCACACTGATAGGAGGATCTTCGGCAATACTATGCTCCAACAAATCCTTAAGCTCCCCAAGAGGATCAATCGTCTGATACAGTTCTTTCACTGAAGTGTTGTCAAACTGCTGAAGCGTAGCAAGTATTTCAGGAATACGCGCAAGGGAATTTTTCAACTGGAGAAGATCCCTGGCATTGACATTTCCAAAAGCCACCCGTCCTGCCAGACGTTCCAGATCATAAACGTTGGTGAGCTGTTCCCGCAGCGTTTCCCTTTCAAAAAATTGATCAAGGAAACCTTCCACCTGCTCATGCCGTGTTTCGATAGCCTGTTTAGAAAGAAGCGGACGCTCCATCCATTTTTTCAGCATGCGTGCGCCCATGGATGTCTTCGTTTTATCTACAACTGAAAGCAGGCTGCCTGTTTTCCCCTGCTTCCGGATGGTTTCCAACAGCTCAAGGTTCCTTTTCGAGTACATATCGAGCGTCATATACTGTTTCAGCTCAATGACTTTTACCGGCTGCAAATGATCGAGCGAGCGCTTCTGCGTATGCTGGATGTAGTTCAGCAACCGGCCAAACCCCGTTAACAGTTTGTCCTGCTGGATTCCTGCCGTCAATGACGTGAGGTCTGCATTAATGGTCGTCTCATCCTGGTGGGAGAGTGTGTACCCGAGGCGCTCCTTCAGCATCAACTGCTGCTCTTCATCAAAATCGGAGGCAACGACAACTTCACGAACAGGTCGGCTGTAAAGTTCACTCAAGGCTGCGTCAAAACCGCCGGGAATTAAGGCTGTGCTGTTTTCTCCGGTAGTTAGATCGTTATAGCTCACGGTATACGATCCATCTTCAAAAGCGCTTAATGAAGCCAGATAGTTGTTTTCCTTCTCATCCAGCATGCTGCCTTCCATTACGGTACCCGGCGTAATCAGTTGGACGACTTCCCTTTTCACAACGCCTTTGGCTTCCTTCGGGTCTTCCACCTGTTCACAAATCGCCACCTTGTAGCCTTTTTCAATCAGCTGCCTTATGTAGTTTTCTGCCGAGTGATACGGGACACCGCACATCGGAATGCGTTCACTTCCCCCGCCATCTCTGCTTGTTAACGTTATTTCAAGTTCCTGCGATGCTTTCAAGGCATCTTCAAAAAACAGCTCATAAAAATCACCGAGCCTGAAGAATAAAAACGCGTCCTTCTGATCGGCTTTAATCTTTAAATATTGCTGCATCATTGGTGTATATTGTGCCATTCGGTCAATCCTCCAAAACGTACGTAGAATTCTTCATCCATTATAGCACATAGAAACAACCCGCTTGAACAAATCGCTCATAAGTAAACCGGAAGGAATCTCCCAGCCAAACGCAGTGCATTGACGCAGAACCCTGTTTTTCAGGGCCTTTCCAAAAAAAAGAACCCCCTGCTGAAAGATCAGGGAGTTAATGCTTATCGTCATGGTCATCACTGCTTGAAGAAGATGGAAGGAAGTCCGTTTCAATCGCTGAATAATCATCCGATGACAAATCCTGCTCATAGTCGTCATCGTGTCCGCAGCCATGCGGGTCCACTTTTACGCAAAGCTTGGTTTCACCAATGACATCAACCACAAACTCTCTTTCTACTTCTACTACAATCTTCTGGCCGTTTCCGGAAATCGTAGCTTCCAGGCAGTTCGGCTGTTGGACGACTTTCGCAATGACTTCAAAATCATCGTGAATGCAGTTGTCGTCTTTCACACTCAACTTAACGTAGTCGCAATAGGTCACCCGTTCTGTTACGACCTCTGTCTTGGTATTGTCGTTGTAGGAATACCAGACGTTGATATCATAACTCCCGGATACCTCTACGTGATCCCCTTTCTTCTTCGCATTGTAGATGTGGTTGATAACCCAGCATCCCAGAATACTTGTTGGACGGTGGGAAGGGCTGATGGTGTGCGTGGATTCTGTAAACTTTTTACCTTTACCGATTACAGCTTTGGTAATAATTTCTCTGTAATCCCGTTCAAAAAAAGACATGAGCTCTCATTCCTCCTTATTCTACCACCCATCCTATGCATGGTCTGGGCGAATGGTGATTCCATGAGAAAAGCCTAAGGACGTGTTTACTTCATTGTATGCACGAGCCTATAAAATTGTACGAAAAAAAATCCGCCGGAGGGAAACCCCTCTGACGGAAGTGTATGCATCAACGGCTGCAGCCATGACTTTGATTGTTGGAAGAACCCGTTTCCCCCTGAAGGAGATCTCCTCCTGTGGAACGGATCACCTCATTGGTAACTTCACGGGAAATCGTGCTCGAAACCATCTGTAAAATATCATTGATGACCGTCTGTGTTTCTTTAAACTCAGCCACAACTGGAATTTCGTCCAGCTCATCCTGAAGACGATCAATTTCTTTTTCAATTCGGTTCAGCGCCTCCGTTTTTCCATAAGCCTGGAAGTTCACGGCCTGTTTTTGGAGCGCTTTAATTTTCTTAATGTGTGACTGCACCTTCTGGTTTTCATTCAACTTGGATTCCAGCTGCTTGAAGCGGTCAATCTCTTCTATATCAGCCATCATTTTTGCCAGTTTTTTTGCTTCATCGACTACTTCTTGACGTGTGTATTGTGCCATTTATTTCACCTCTACGCTAGATTCTACCAGTTCTCCATCCAGAGACCAAGTTTTTGCCTTGATTACTTTTACAGGTACGATCTTTCCGATAATGGAACGGGGCCCCCGGAAATTCACAAGCTTGTTTCGTTTCGTATATCCGGCCAGGACGTCTGGATTATTTTTACTTTCACCTTCGACAAGAACATCCACCACTTCGCCCTCATATTGACTCATCGCTTCTGCTGACTGCTGATTCACCATTTTATTCAGACGCTGGAGACGGTCTTTCTTCTCCTCCATCGATACATTATCCTTCATCTTCGCTGCAGGTGTATTATCCCTTGGGGAATAGATGAACGTATAAGCCGCTTCAAATCCAACCTCTTCTACAAGGGAAAGGGTGTCCTGAAACTGTTCCTCTGTTTCATTGGGAAAACCGACGATAATGTCTGTGGTAAGTGTAGCTCCCGGCATAGCTGTGCGTATACGACGGACAAGCTCCAGATACTCCTCCCGGGAATATTTACGCCCCATAATTTTCAGAACATCTGTATTCCCGGACTGGACAGGAAGATGGATATGATCCAGCATGTTGCCGCCTTTAGCGAGCACTTCAATCAGCCGGTCATCGAAATCCCTTGGATGGGAGGTGGTAAAACGGACACGTGGAAGATCAATGCTTCGAAGTTCATCCATCAAGTCCCCGAGTCCATATTCCATATCCAGATCTTTTCCGTAAGCGTTCACATTCTGGCCGAGAAGCGTCACTTCCTTATAGCCCTGCGCTGCGAGATGACGGACTTCCTGGATGATGTCTCCAGGGAGACGGCTCCGCTCTTTCCCACGGGTATACGGAACGATGCAGTATGTACAGAATTTATCGCATCCATACATTATGTTCACCCATGCCTTAATCTTACCTTTTCGTGAGCGGGGAAGGTTCTCAATGATATCGCCTTCCTTGGACCATACGTCAATGACCATTTCCTTCCCGAACATCGCTTCTTTTACAAGCTGTGGGAGACGATGGATGTTATGGGTACCAAAGATCAGGTCGATGAATGGGTGCTTCTTCAAAATACGATTGACTACGGATTCCTCCTGTGACATACAGCCGCAGATCCCAATAATCAGATTCGGGTTCTCCATTTTCAACGGTTTAAGGTGTCCGATTTCTCCGAAAACTTTGTTTTCAGCATTTTCGCGGATGGCACACGTGTTCAACAGGATAATATCTGCTTCTTTCGTGTCATTCGTGGAAACATAGCCCATTTCTTCAAAAATACCGGCCATAACTTCGGTGTCATGTTCATTCATCTGGCATCCATATGTACGGATCATATATTTTTTCCCACGGCCGGCCTGATCCATGTCTTCCGGAATTTCAAAATCATAATGGATATCCGTTTCCTTGCGCTTGCGGCGCTGGGCGTCCCTCATATTTGGAGGCTGATAGGTTGTTTGGAAATATTTGACGTAATCTTCGCTTGACTGCTGCTTCAAACGGTTCAAATTGTCCAGATCTGCAGCGGAAACATCAGTCTGACGGATCTGAGACATTTCTTTTCTCTGCTGTTCGTTCATTATAATCTCCTTTCAAGCCGATCCTTCTAACTGTATCATTATATCAAGTTTTCTATGATAAATTAAGTCAAATGGAAAAATACAGAACAAAAAGGATCGTTCCGGCAGTGACCAAACCCAACGATCCTTTTAGACTTTTCCATTTATTCTGTATTTCTTTACATTAGCACAGAGACTTACATAAGCCCCCTTGGTTTAGATAATATCCAGCTTCCTGCCCACTTTTTCAAAAGCGTCCAAAGCCTGCTGAAGCTCTTCAGTGGAATGTTCCGCCGTTACAATCGTCCGTATACGTCCTTTCCCCCTCTGCACAGTCGGGAAGACAATACCCTGGGCAAAAACTCCTTCTTCAAATAATTCATCCGAGAAGGTGTGGGTCAGAGCGTCATCGCCAATCATGACCGGGGTGACCGGAGTTTCACTGATACCCGTATCAAATCCAAGCTTCGTCAAGCCATCCTTAAAGAATGAGGTATTATCCCAGAGGCGTTCAATTAATTCCGGCTCTTCAAGAAGGACATCAATCGCAGCCTCATTGGCAGCAGTCACAGCAGGTGGATGAGATGTACTGAACAGGAATGGACGCCCTTTATGTATCAAGTACTCTCTCAGCGTTTTTGTACTGGCTACATAACCGCCGAGAACACCGATAGCTTTACTCAAGGTACCCACCTGGATGTGAACACGACCGTCTAAATTAAAATGATTCACTGTACCTCGACCGTTATCACCAAGCACACCGCTCGCGTGTGCATCATCCACCATAATCAGCGCATCATACTTCTCGGCCAATGCAACAATTTCTGGAAGCGGTGCTATGTTGCCATCCATAGAGAAAACGCCATCTGTCACTACGAGACGTGTGCGGTAGTCCCCGCTCTCCTTCAATGCCTCTTCCAAAGATTCCATGTTCACATGCTTGTAAATTTTCCGGTCGGCTTTAGTCAGGCGGATTCCGTCTATAATCGAAGCATGATTCAATTCATCAGAGATGACAACATCGTCTTTACCAAGAATCGAGGATAATACCCCCTGGTTGGTAGTAAACCCGGATTGGAAGACAAGGGCAGCTTCTGTATGCTTGAATTCAGCCAGTTTTTCTTCAAAATCTTCATGCATCTTCAATGTACCTGCAATGGTCCTCACTGAACCTGTTCCAACGCCATATTCCGCATTCGCTTCTTCTGCCGCTTTTTTTAATCTTGGATGGGAAGTCAGCCCCAGGTAGTTGTTGGAAGAAAGCTGGATAACTTCCTTTCCTTTGATTGTCACTTTGGACCCTTGAGCGGACTCCAATGGAATCAAGCGGCGGAATGTTCCCTGTTCCTGCATTTCATCCAGTTCTTTTTGTAAATACTCAAAACCTTTCATCGTTCATCCTCCTTTAATTATGGGTGAAGAATTACTTTTCCGCATAGACCTTCATTCATTAATTCAAAACCTTTTTCAAATTCCTCCAGTTTCAAATGGTGGGTGATGATCGGTTTCACATTCACCTGACCGGATTGCAGAAGACGGGAGACCTGCTGCCACGTTTCGTACATCTTCCTGCCAGTGATCCCCTGAACTTCCACTCCTTTGAATACGATGTCGTTCGTGACATCCAGGCTGACCCGTTTGGTCGGCAGACTCAAAATGGAAACACGTCCTCCATTAGTCACCATCTTAAAACCTTGATCCATCGCTACAGGGTGCCCGCTCATTTCACAGACCACATCAACTCCATGATGATTCGTCAGCGCCAATGCTTTTTCCACGGGATCTTCTTCAGATGACTGAATAACAGCTGTTGCCCCCATCTTCTCTGCCAGTCCCAGACGGTATGCATTCAAATCAAAAGCCAGCACCTGGGAGGCGCCTGCAGCAACAGCTACGCCGACAGCCATCAGGCCTATAGGACCACAGCCGATAACCGCAACGGTTTTTCCTGTTACTTCCCCGTTCAAGACGGTATGAACGGCATTTCCCATCGGCTCTTGGATGGAGGCGATATCGGAAGGAAGATCTTCCGGATTCTTCCATAGATTTTCCGCTGGAAGAGCCACATATTCAGCAAAACACCCTTGTGTGTCGACACCAATGATTTTTGTATGGGCACAGATATGATACTTTCCTGTCAAACACTGTGGACAGTGGCCGCAGACAAGATGTGTTTCCGCACTGACGTAATCCCCTTTTTGAAAATGCTCCACATTTGTTCCAGTTTCCACAATTTCTCCGGAAAATTCATGCCCGAACACATATGGCGGCTGGACACGACTTTCTGACCATTCATCCCAGTTATAAATATGTACATCCGTTCCGCAGATGGAGGTAGCTTTGACACGGATGAGTACTTCATCATCCTTAACCTGAGGAATATCCACTTTCTCAAGCTTCGCTCCGGGTCCGCGGTGATGTTTTATGATTGCTTTCATCTTTCCATTCACAGTGAACATCTCCCCTGATTATATTTCATCTTTATCCCTTTATAAAGCCATTCTAACACGAATGAAAAAATAATCAAATTTTCATGTCCACTGTAAAAATACAAATGATCATAAAATGACACCGCTTTCGATAGAGACGGGTGCTGCGGGGAATCCATATAAAAAACCGCACTGATTAAGTGCGGTTTATCCGTTAAAATGAAACAGGTAATGTAAAGTAATGGATCTCCCTGAAGGATCAGTTATCTGGGTTCGACAATCAGTTTAATCGCTGTTCGTTCTTCTTGGTCAATTAGAATATCCGTAAAAGCTGGAATGCATATTAAATCCATTCCGCTGGGGGCGACAAATCCTCGAGCAATGGCTACAGCTTTTACAGCCTGGTTTAGAGCCCCTGCACCAATGGCTTGAATTTCAGCTGTTCCTCTTTCTCTTATGACATTCGCTAAAGCTCCTGCTACAGAATTAGGTACGGATTTAGCTGATACTTTTAAGACTTCCATTACTAGTTCCTCCTTCAATCACTATAGTTGTTCCATAACTACTATATTCTTGGAGATGTAGGATATTACCTTTTCATTATGAATGAATTTGTCGCAAAATTCAAATAATCACTCAAAAAAAGGATGGTCGTCGTTGATTAAGATCCGCTTTACTTTTACCGTTTTCCCTGTTTTATCATCCACATCCACCAAGAAGGCACTTAGTTGTGCTCTTCCCGTTTTAGGCACTTCAAAACGTACAGGAAGATTCGTTTTGAAGCGTTTTAAGACCGCTTCTCTATCCATTCCGAGGATTCCGTCGTATGGACCCGTCATTCCTACATCTGAAATATATCCTGTGCCTTCGGGAAGAATCCGTTCATCTGCCGTTTGAACATGGGTATGTGTACCGACCTGAACACTAACACGCCCATCCACATACCATCCCATGGCTTGTTTTTCACTGGTCGTCTCGGCATGGAAATCCAGGAAAATCAAAGAAGTTCGCTTAGATGCCTGCTCTATTAACTCATCTGCTTTTCGGAACGGATCATCGTTCGGTGCCATAAACGTCCGCCCTTGAAGGTTAATCACAGCAATTTCTCCTTTTGGTGTCTTTACGTACGTAAGGCCCCGCCCCGGCGTACCTTCCGGGAAATTGGCCGGGCGGACAAGATAATCCGCCTTATCAATAAACTCAAAAATCTCCTTCTTATCCCACGCATGGTTTCCGAGTGTCACTGCCTGCGCACCCAGTTCCAGAAACCGGCGGTAAATCTTTTCCGTAATCCCTTTGCCGGAGGCTGCATTTTCGCCATTGATAATCGTGACGGCCGGCTGAAACTTTTTTTTCAATTTTGGAAGATACGTCTCTACCATATCTCTGCCTGGAGAACCAACAACGTCTCCAATAAATAAAATTCTCATAGATCATTCATTCCTTTAGTTGTGTAATGTTTCCTGTTTTTCCTCTGAAAAATAAATAAAGCGGCCGCTAAGGCCGCTTTATTTATTTCGCATACTCGACAGAGCGCGTTTCACGAATGACCGTTACTTTAATATGTCCCGGATAATCAAGTTCTCCCTCGATTCTGTTCCGGATATCGCGCGCCAGTCTTGTTGCTTCAAGATCATCAATTTCATCAGGGCGGACCATAATACGTACTTCACGACCTGCCTGAATCGCAAATGATTTCTCTACACCTTCGTAAGACTCAGAAATTTCCTCAAGTTTTTCAAGACGCTTGATGTAATTTTCGAGCGTTTCACTTCTTGCCCCCGGTCGTGCTGCAGATAGGGCATCGGCAGCCGCAACGAGTACAGAAATAATTGACGTAGGCTCTTCATCTCCGTGGTGGGAAGCGATTGCGTTCACGACAGTGTCGTTTTCCTTATACTTAATGGCAAGTTCCTTACCAATTTCAACGTGGCTTCCTTCTACCTCATGGTCTATCGCTTTTCCGATGTCATGCAGAAGTCCGGCACGGCGGGCAAGCATTTCATCTTCACCTAGTTCTGCGGCCAGAAGGCCGGATAAGTAGGCAACTTCCGTGGAGTGCTTAAGGACATTCTGACCATAACTCGTACGATATTTAAGGCGGCCGAGAATCTTGATAAGGTCTGGATGAAGACCGTGAACCCCGACTTCGAAGGTTGTCTGCTCCCCGACCTCGCGGATGTAATCATCCACTTCGCGGCGGGACTTATCAACCATTTCTTCAATTCTCGCAGGGTGTATACGTCCATCTTGAACAAGTTTCTCAAGAGCCATACGTGCTGTTTCTCTTCGGATTGGGTCAAAACCGGATAAAATAACCGCTTCAGGTGTATCATCAATGATAAGATCAATACCAGTTAAAGTTTCCAGCGTACGGATATTTCGTCCTTCCCGACCGATAATTCTACCTTTCATTTCGTCATTAGGCAGATTGACAACAGATACGGTGGTTTCGGCTACGTGATCAGCGGCACAACGCTGGAGAGCAAGGGATAAAATATTTTTCGCTTTTTTATCGGCTTCCTCTTTCGCCCGGTTCTCCGCTTCTTTAATCATAAGCGCCGATTCATGAGAGACTTCCTGTTCAACACGTTCCAAAATAACCTGTTTGGCCTGATCAGATGTTAAGCTTGATATTCTTTCAAGCTCTGTCTGCTGTTCTTGAAGCATAGCTTTCACTTTGCTTTCCATTTCTTCAATTTGTTGTTGTCTCTCGGCAAGAGTTCCTTCTTTCTTCTCGAGTGAAAGATCACGCTGATCCAGCGTTCCACTCTTACGATCAAGATTCTCTTCTTTCTGATTCAAACGGTTTTCGGTTTTCTGCAGTTCCAAGCGGCGTTCGCGAACTTCGCTTTCAGCTTCCTGGCGGAATTTCTGATTCTCTTCTTTCGCTTCAAGAAGAGCCTCTTTTTTAGCCGATTCAGCATTGCGGTGTCCTTCCTCCACAATTTGTCTGGCTAATTCCTCAGCACTGGAAATTTTCGCTTCCGCTATCGACTTCCGAATAAGATAACCAACAACAGAACCGATGATAAGGGCAAGCAAAATGAAGATGAGCGAGGATATCAAATCCATAATTTCACCTCCTCTTGCTATGAACTTGGTCCGTTTGTCGGTAAATACAAACGATTCATTTTCAGTTTCATTTGTTAAATTAAGGGTATAAAGATGAAAATGATACACATTCATTTTATGCCTGACTATGCGGAATGTCAAGGAATCCCGCTATGTATCTGCTGACATATGCAAAAATTTAAAAATATCAGTTTATTCCTACCTCTGAATATATTGGAAAAGCAGCGCTTTTTTCAGCGCTGCTTTCTTCATTCTCACCCAACATTTCACCGCAGGAACGATTTATACGTCCAGTGTTTCCTGGCTGTCCTTACTGGAAGTTTCAGCCTTTTCCTCGTCCGCTTCCATACCATAATGGTCGCGGATCAGTCGTTTCACTTCCTCATAAACTTCAACGTTCTCTTTCAGGTACTGTTTGGCATTCTCACGCCCCTGACCGAGACGTTCATCATTATAAGAATACCATGATCCACTCTTCTGAATGAGATCCAGGTCTGTTCCAATATCCACAAGTTCTCCCTCTCTGGAGATTCCTTCCCCGTACATAATATCTACTTCGGCCTGTCTGAATGGCGGTGCCACTTTGTTCTTAACCACTTTCAAGCGGGTTTTATTCCCCACCATTTCGTTCCCCTGTTTCAATGTTTCTGCACGGCGAACTTCAAGACGTACAGAAGAGTAGAATTTCAGGGCGCGGCCGCCCGGAGTCGTTTCCGGGTTACCAAACATCACGCCGACCTTCTCACGAATCTGGTTGATGAAAATAGCCGTTGTCTTCGATTTATTAATCGCACCGGAAAGCTTACGAAGAGCCTGGGACATTAAGCGCGCCTGCAGCCCCACGTGGGAATCACCCATTTCCCCTTCAATCTCTGCTTTTGGAACAAGGGCAGCCACAGAGTCAATGACCACCATATCTACAGCCCCGCTTCGTACGAGAGCTTCAGCGATTTCCAAAGCCTGTTCCCCTGTATCCGGCTGGGAAAGCAGAAGTTCTTCAATGTCGACACCCAGAGCTCTTGCATAGACCGGGTCCAGGGCGTGCTCCGCATCGATGAATGCCGCCTGGCCGCCTTTTCTCTGCGCTTCCGCAATCGCGTGAAGGGCAACCGTAGTTTTACCTGAAGATTCCGGTCCGTATATTTCCACAATCCGACCGCGTGGATAGCCGCCGACTCCAAGGGCCACATCAAGAGCTAGAGACCCACTGGGAACAGTATTAACCCTCTGCTCCGCACCTTCACCCATCTTCATGATCGAACCTTTTCCGAATTGTTTCTCTATTTGACGCAATGCCATATCTAATGCTTGTTTACGATCGCTCATTGTATACCGCCTTTCAAAATTTCTATACCTATCATAACTTGTTTTAAAGGATTTGCCAACCGAAAAGCGAATATTTGTTCCCGTTTATTTACCTGCTGGGAACGAAAGGTTTTTGATGCTCTCCCAGGGAGAATATCAAAAACCTTTTGCGTTCCATTATTGAAAATTTAATCTTTCAAGTGGTGAAATAAAAGCTCAAACCCTTTCTTCACCGCACGTTCCCTTACTTGATCACGACCACCCTGGAATTGGAATCGGTGGACCTCAGGACTCTTGTCCCTGATCTGCAGGCCGATAAATACGGTTCCAGGCTCCTTCCCTTCACTTGAATCCGGTCCGGCTACTCCTGTAAAACTGACAGCAGCATCCACATGAAGCAGGGACTGGGTATTCAGTGCCATCATCTCGGCACACTCATGACTGATCGTTCCGTATTCTCTGATCAGGTATTTAGGGATATCAAGGACCTGCTCCTTCATTTCGGCCGTATAAGTCGTCAGACCGCCCTGACAGACCGCTGAAGCGCCGGGAAGGGAAATCATACGTTCTATGAACTTCCCTCCTGTGAAGCTCTCTGCGGCGCCCAGACGATATCCATGCCGGGAAAGAAGCCGCTGGACGGTGCTTTCGATCGTTTCATCGTCACTTCCATAATAAAAATCTCCAACCTTATCAAGAACAACCCTCTTCATCTCAGCAATTTTCGCTTTTGCTTCATCTGTCGTTTCCCCTGTTGCGGTCAACCGTAAACCCACTTCCCCTTCACTAGCCAGTGGGGCAAGGGTCGGATTAGTCTGGTGGGAAATGAGCGCCTGCAGCTGGGTTTCAAGATCCGATTCCCCTATGCCTATAAAATGGAGCATCTCTGAAACAATCTCTGATTGAAGAGAAAAGGACCTCTGGAGAAAAGGAATCACTCCGCTTTCCATTAACGCCTTCATTTCACGGGGCACACCGGGAAGGAAAACCCAGGTGACTTCTCCCTGTTGAATGATCTGGCCGGGGGCCATTCCTTCCTTGTTGTCCAGTACGAATGCCCCGTCAAAAACGTGGGACTGCTTTCTATTATTCAAACTCATTGTTTTATTGTTTTTTTTATAATATGCTTCGATTCTTTCCATAGACGGAGCATGTTCATGGACAGGCTTCCCGAGGATCATACTCCCGGCATCCCTTGTCAAGTCATCCTCTGTCGGCCCGAGGCCGCCTGTAACAATAATAATATCCGAACGTCTGGCCGCTTCCCTGAAAGAACCCGCGACACGGTCGAGGTTATCCCCAACCACAGCATGACTGTATACAGGAAGTCCGAGTTCTGCCATTCTCTGTGATATCCACTGGGCATTTGTATTTGCAATCTGACCTAAAAGCAGTTCTGTTCCTACGGCTATAACTTCTGTTCTCATTTAGAATCTCTCATAACATGCCAGTTTTTCTTGAAGTAATCATAACCGGAATACACCGTAATGATTAAGGCAAGATACAGCGTAATCATCCCAAAAGGAAAACCGATAAAAGCGAATGGCCAGTTATGCAGAAGCAGTGCTGATATGGCAATGATCTGAATCCACGTTTTCAGTTTACCCATCTGACTGGCAGCCAGTACACTTCCCTCACCTGCTGCGACAAGCCTCAGACCTGTAACAGCAAACTCGCGGCTGATTATGAGAATGACAATCCATGCCGGAGCAAGTCCAATCTCTACGAGCAGGATGAGGGCCGCACTTACAAGCAGTTTATCGGCCAGAGGATCGAGAAACTTTCCGAGGTTGGTCACGAGTGAATATTTACGGGCAATATACCCGTCAATCCAATCCGTAGTGGAAGCAATAATAAAGAGAACTGCACCGGCAAGGTGAGCCACTGGAAGTTCTCTTTCTCCCATTTCCAGCGTGCCCCATCCAAAAGGCACACTCATGAGAATAATAAAAATGGGAATAAGAAAAATTCTGGATAACGTAATCTTGTTTGGTAAATTCATTTCTCCACACTCCTACAAAACAGTAAATAAAAGACTGCCCGGTCAATCGAGAGGCTTTGTCACTCTGTCGATATTGAAAGGGCAGCCCGTTCATGATTATATAGATTTTATTCCTTCATTTGCAACAATAACTTCTGCGTCGTCAGTTCCGGATCAGGGAAAGTTACTGGTTGGTCATCCACGTTCACCGTCATACCGGGAGCATTTCCGGTTTTGATGTATACTTCCTGCTTATCTCCTATATCAATCGTGACAGGAGAGTCAGCAGATGTATATTCACGGGGAGTCACAAGATTCTCTCCCCCCTGCGGGGATTGAATCTCCATATAGACATTTCCGGAAAATTCAACAGTTACTTTGGAATCTCCGGCCGGCACCACTTCATAAGTGTGCATCGGGAATGAACCTGTCCCCTCTTCCGAAAGCTCCACGCCCGGTTGTTTTTCTTCAGGCTCACTATCCTCTTCTTTCTCTTCAGCCTTTTCTTCCTCAGCACCGCTGTCTTCGTTCTGCTCCTGCTCACCAGCCTGCGCTTCTTCTTCATCACCGGACGTCTCTTCAGTCGTGTCTTCTTCAGAACCGGCCGGAACACTGATTTCATCTGATGAAGAACTGTCAGCAGGTGCTCCGCTGTCCTCACTGCCGCTCTGCATGAAAATCCAAACGACTAAGATCACACCGACGACAAGCCCTACGGTAAGGAAAGTAGGAAGGAAACGGGAAGTGCCTCCGCTTTTCTGAGCGGCTTCCTGCTTTGATTTCTGCACCCGGCTGAACTGGACCGTATTTTCCTCTTCGTAAGTGGGCAGTTCATTTTTATGCTCTTCCATTACCTGTTCCGGATCCAGACCGACAGCAGAAGCATATTCACGAATGAATGCGCGGGTATAAAATTTCCCCGGAAGAACTTGAAAATCATTACTTTCTATAGCTTGAAGATAACGTTTCTGTATTTTCGTTGTTTCTTGAAGGTCCTCAAGCGAAAGTCCCTTCGTCTCCCTTGCTTCCTTTAATCTAGCTCCAATCTCCATGTGTAACACCATCCAATTTTAAAAATCAAACATGGAAAATCCCTCATTCATCTTCATTTCCGGTTTTTCCACAGGTTCATAAGTAATTTCCTCATCTTCATTGTTTCGAAGTTCAATGATGTAATCAAAGTCATCCATCTTGTATTCGGTTTCCTGAACAAAAATATCCGGATGCTCAATGACTTTGGTCGCAGGAAGACGCATAATCTCCCTGACGAGCTGCCAGTGTTTCTCATTGGCCCGTTTTGCAGAAACGATTCCATCAATGATATACAGGTTATCTTCGCTGTATTCCTCATCGATCAGCTGATTCCTTACCGTCTGCTTCAACAATGTACTGGAGACAAACAGCCACCTTTTGTTGGCGCAAACGCTTGCTGCGACTACCGATTCAGTCTTACCGACACGCGGCATGCCCCGGATGCCGACAAGCTTATGGCCTTCCTTCATAAACAACTCCGCCATAAAATCAACCAGGAGTCCAAGATCTTCCCGGTTGAAACGGAATGTTTTACGGTCATCGATATCACTGTGTATGTACCTTCCATGACGGACCGCTAAACGATCTCTTAATTTCGGGCGCCGGAGTTTCGTTACTTTAATCGTATCCATTGTATTTAAAATCGATTTTAAGCGGGTGATCTGCTCGTCATCCTTGCAGAGAAGAAGCATGCCCCTGTGCGAATTTTCAACTCCATTGATCGTCACGATATTAATGGCCATCATACCCAACAATGAGGAGATGTCCCCCAGAAGTCCCGGACGGTTGTATTGAATTTCATATTCCAGATACCATTCTGTTTTATCCATGTTCCAACCCCTCTAAAAAAATGTCGGTATTTGTCAAAGACGAGTGATATTTGGATTGATCTACTCTTTTATCTATCATAAAGGATTTTCTTTAAATAGGAAAGGCGGGAACTATGATCTCTGCAAAAAAATAGCAGGAATGCATAAATAAAAAATCCGTACAATTTGTACGGATTTTTTTCAATTACTGCTGGGAACCGTTATTTTGAACAAGCTTCACCATCATATTAGCGATTGCATGCTGTTCTTTTTCATCTGCGACGTTCCACAAATCACGAAGAACGGCTTCCTCATTGTTTTTAGCGTCAACAGAATTGGCCAGGTATCCTCCGATTTCATACGCTAATTCTGAAACGGCTCTGTCATTAATCCCCTGTCCTTCAGCCTGATGGAGACGATCACCAAGAAAGTCTTTCCAAGAATCCCAATTATCGAGCACAGACATGTCTGTTCCCTCCTCTGAATTTTTTCAAGCTTAGTATGAGGAGGAACAGCTGGTCTTATTCATGAAATTAAGACCAGCCGCCATTGACATGGAGAATCTGTCCTGTTACATAGCGGGAAGCTCCGCCGAGTAAAAATCCGGCAGCATCAGCCACCTCATCAGGAGTTCCGGCACGACCCATAGGTATATCATTTTCGAGAGCCTGAAGGTCCTCCAAAGTGAGGTGCCCGTTCATCTTCGTCTGGATCAAACCAGGAGCCACTGCATTTACCCGGATATGACTGGGAGCAAGCTCCCGGCCCAGACCTTTCACAAACGTGTTCTGCGCTCCCTTGACCGAACTGTAGGCAACTTCCATGCTTGCTCCTTCTGTACCGAAGATGGAGGAGATTACGATGATATTCCCATGTTTCTGCTGAATCATATACGGCAGTACATGCCGGGTTGTCATCCACAGGGCTTTCACATGAACATAATACAACGCGTCCATATCCTCTGCATCCATATCCTGAAACATTCCGCTGTACATATGGCCGCCGGCAAAGATAACCGCATCCCACTCAGCGGGAAGCAGGTTGAGAAAGGCATTCAGGCCATCCTCTGTCGAAAGGTCCCCCTGAAAAGCCCCCGCCCATTGATCTTTTGGTACATCCTGCTGCATCGAACGGATTTTCTCTTCATTGGTATAATACTGAACCCCTGCAGCCCAGCCATCTTCGACGACCCGGTGGACAATAGCTTCACCAATCCCACCGCTCGCTCCAAGAATGAGGCAGCGTTTACGACTCATTGGACTGTGGTTTTACCTGGAAAACAGCAATGGCTTCTTCATTAAGCCAGTCTTTGAGGTATTCTTCAGCATCATCAGCTGTCAATGATTCAATCACCGGAAGCACTTCGAATAGATCAACACCAAGCGTATGGTAATGAGTGAACTGGTTCGCTATAAACTCAAGTGAATTGAGCGCACGCATGAATTGACCGATTTTTTTACGCTTCATACGAGTAAAGTCTTCATCAGCGATCCGCATATCTTTTAATTCATGCAGCATTTCCTTCACACGGGCAGCCATTTCATCCGGTTTTCTTGAATCGCCGCCAAGAATAGTAAAGCCGAAGTGACGGTCGAGTTCTGTTTCGAACTGGAAACTGTCATCAATAAGATCAGCTTTGTACAATTCTTCATAGAAGGCTCCGCTCTTGGAGAAATAATAATCAAGAATCATGCCGGAAAGAAGTTCCCGCCGCAGCAGTTCTTCTCCTTTCAGGCCGCTGACATCTTCCTTAACACCAACCATGGCTTTTGCCGTTGTTACCGGCATCGTAATGGAATGTTCCTTGCGGGCTGCATGAGTAGGTTCATCCGGATAGGAACGATTGATTTCAGGTGCTGGAGGAAATTCCTTCTGCCCCTGGTTTTCACGGATCAATGTCATCATGGATTCAGGTTCAATGTTACCAGCCACGAATAAAACCATGTTGGACGGATGATAAAACGTTTCATAACACGTATATAAGTCGTCTTTCGTTATTTCCTGAATGCTTTCCACCGTTCCGGCTATATCGACTTTTACCGGGTGATTATGGTAGAGGCTCTGGATGGTTCCGAAAAAGGATCTCCAGTCCGGCTGATCGTCATACATGCGGATCTCCTGTGCTATAATCCCTTTTTCTTTTTCTACCGATTCCTCCGAAAAATAAGGATCCTGAACAAAATCCAACAGGGTTTGAACATTTTTCTCCACCTGACTGGTCGCTGTAAATAAATAGGCTGTTTTCGTAAAGGAAGTAAAGGCGTTTGCAGAAGCCCCGAGGCGTGTGAAATCCTGAAAAACGTCCCGGTCTTCTTTTTCAAACAGCTTGTGCTCCAGGAAGTGAGCAATCCCTTCTGGAACTGTAACTTTTTCATCTTGACCGATCGGTGTGAATGTTTGATCTATAGAACCGTAATTGGTTGTAAAAATCCCGAAAGTTTTTGCCATTTCAGGCTTTGATAGAAGGAATACTTTCAAGCCGTTGTCAAGTGTTTCCTGATACACCGTTTCATTCAATTGTTGATAGACTAACTCTTCCATCACTCTTCCCCTCCCTCGTGACTTGTTAAGAAATAAATAGTGTCCAGTTTAATCTTTTCCGCCATTTGAACGACCTGCTCTTTGGTTACTCCACGGATATTTTCGATAAGCTGGTCCGCCGGCATGTCGATTCCGGAAAGCATTTGATGGTAAAGCACTTCGATCAATCCATTGGCATTATCCATCGTCTCTTTCAGCTGGTTAATGACTTGTTCTTTCGTCTCCTCTACCTGCTCTTCTGTAAAGTCTCCATTTTTCATCGCTTCCATCTGATCCAGAATAATGGATTTCGCTTGATCATAGTCCTTTGGATCCACCCCGCTGAAGACAAGCAGAAGACCTTTGTGACTCTCAAATCTTGATGCCGCATAGTACGCAAGGCTGTGCTTTTCCCTGACATTCATGAACAGCTTCGAGCTCGGAAATCCACCGAAAATACCATTAAACACCTGCAGCGCATAATAGTCATCATCTCCGAACTTCGTGTATGTACGATAGCCGAGATGAAGTTTTCCCTGATTGACCTCTTCTCGTTCAATGATCTCTGAAGAGTCCTGGACATCTTTGGACACAGAAACCTGATCGTTATCCTCATTCGTGCTGCCACTGCGATGGAAATACCGGTCTGTTAATGTTTCCACATCTTTTTCATCCATGTCTCCGATCACGTACACATCCAGCATATCCTGTTTGATCATCTGCTGATAATAAGTGTAAAGCGATTCCGGAGTAATGGATGACATGTCCTCCTGATATCCATGGACGTGAAGGGCGTAAGGCTCCCCTTTACACATGTGGTCCATGAGACGAAGGTTGGCATAGCTCATCTTATCATCCTTGATGGAAGTGATTTTCTGTTCAAGTGTCTGTTTTTCACGCTCAACGATATCAGGGTCAAAACCGTTCTCCACAGTTTTCGGATCAAACAGGACATTGTGGAACAACTGAAATGCTTCCTCCAGAATCGGTTCGTTGTCATTCAGATAAGATTCATTCACCACTTCCATCCGGAAACTAATGACATGGTTTTCGCCTTTTTTCGAACCATCACTGGATAAAGCTGTTCCATAAAGATTTTCAAATGCTGCCTGAAAAGACCTTACAGATGGGTGCTGGTTTGTAGCTTTTTGAAGCACATGCGGAAGAAGCGCCCTCTCCGTAATCCCATCACGTTTTAAGGGAGCTTTGAATTTGGCTACTATATTCATCGTTTTATATTTCTTACTTGGTAAAATATGTAGACGGTACCCATCTTTTTCGAGTATCGTTTCTTTTGTAATTTTCATTTCCATCCTCCTTGTACTTTTTAGTAGTATAGACGCAGATGTCCATATTCATCCATTATAACTATGTTTTATAGTAAGGGAAATATGGACAAAAGTAAAAAAATCAGCCCGGCACCAAAGCACCGGACAGATATTTATCGGTTTCCTTTAATATATGCTTCTCCGAGTGATTTAGGTGCTTCCGCCCGTCCAATAAATCCAGCGAGTGCGAGAATCGTCAGGACATATGGAGCGATCAGCATAAAAACGGAAGGGACATCTTCTAAAAAGGCAATATCGGAGGAAACAATGCTCAGACTTTGAGCGAAGCCGAAAAAGATGGCTGCTCCTAGGGCACCAAGGGGATGCCACTTACCAAAAATAACGGCGGCGAGCGAGATGAACCCCTGTCCTAAAATGGTGCCATGAGAAAAATTCAACGCTACAGTCATGGCATAAACGGAACCCCCCAGCCCCCCGAGGGCACCTGAAATCATAACTCCGATATAACGCATCCGGTATACATGAATGCCGTTCGTATCCGCCGCCATCGGATGTTCGCCCACCGACCTCAACCGAAGGCCGAACGGGGTTTTGTACAGCACGAACCAGGCAGCAAACGCCATGGCAATGGCAAGGTAAGACGTCCAGTACCAGCCACTGAACAACATCTCCCCAACAATAGGAATATTGTTAAGAACAGGAACATCCGAAGAGTAAAAAGGCTGTTTAATGAAGTCTGTCTGCCCTTTGTCGTACCACTGTTTTGTAAGAAACAGCCCGATTCCGAGAGCGAGAAAGTTAATGGCCACACCGCTGACAACCTGATCGGCGCGGAAGGTAATCGATGCTGCCGCGTGGACGAGGGAAAACAGAGCGGATACGATCACCGCCGCCAGCATGGATATCCAGGGAGTTGCAGCACCAAAAACCGTGTGGAAAGTCAGGTTAAAGACAATACCTACAAAAGCCCCCATGATCATCAAACCTTCCAGTCCGATATTAATAACACCGGAACGCTCACTGAATACTCCGCCAAGCGCTGTGAAAATCAACGGGGTTGCAAAAATGACAGCGGATCCGAGGATACGGCTGAACACCTCTAAAAATTCCATTTTATTTCCCCTCCTTCTTGAACCGTAGAAGGACCCAGCGAATCATATAGCTGGATGCTACAAAGAAAATAATAAGAGCGATGATGATTTCTACGAGTTCGGTTGGCACACCGGCTTCTGTCGGCATATTGAGGGCACCTATCTTCAGGATACCGAATAAGAAGGCGGCAAGAACCACCCCTACAGCTGTATTTGCTCCCAGAAGGGCGACGGCGATGCCGTCAAAACCGATATTTGTGAAACCTGACTTAATCGACATGAATCCAAACGTACCGAGACCTTCCATGGCACCCGCAAGGCCGGCAAATGCTCCGGATATGACCATAGCGGTAATAATGTTCCGGCCCACATTCATGCCTGCATAGTTGGATGCATGCTGGTTAAACCCGACGGCCCGCAGTTCGAATCCTTTCGTTGTCCGGTTCAATATAAACCACATGACCACCGCCATAGCGATGGCGATAATAAATCCATAGTGGATCCGTGAATAAAACGTCATCTCAGCCAGCCATTCTGATTTCAATGACGCAGTAGCAGCGATATTTTCCGTCCGGTCAGCGCCATCGGTCAACAAACTTCGTATTACGGCGTTAGAGACATAAAGAGCAATGTAGTTCATCATGATCGTGACGATCACTTCATGGACACCTAATTTCGCTTTCAGAAGTCCGGGTATGAAGCCCCACGCTGCTCCAGCAAAGGCCGCTGCAGTAATCGCCAGAGGGAGATGGACCACCATCGGAAGCTCAAAAGATATACCGATCCAGACAGACGCCAGCCAGCCTACAAACACCTGCCCCTCTACGCCGATATTAAGCAGGCCAGAACGGAGGGCAAAAGCAACGGCCAGCCCCGATAGGATGTAGGGAGTCACCTGCCGGATCGTCTCACCAAAGAAGTAGGAATCCCCAAAAGCCCCCTTCCATAGAGCGGCGAACCCATCTAACGGGTTGTATCCGAATACAAGCATAATCACAGCACCAGCAACAAGACCGAGGATAACAGAAAGCACAGGGATCAATATATTAATCATCCGGTTGGAGAACATTAGACGCCCCCCGCTTTCTGACCAGTATTTCCAGCCATAAGCAGACCGAGCTCCTGCTCATTCGTACCCTCCGGAGCAACTTCTCGAATAATGGAACCATCAAACATAACCGCAATCCGGTCACTGACATTCATAATTTCATCCAGTTCAAAGGAAAGAAGCAGAATGGCACGCCCTTTATCCCGTTCTTCGATCAGTTTTTTATGAATGAACTCAATCGCTCCTACGTCCAGACCTCTTGTAGGCTGCGCGGCTATAATCAAATCTGGTGATCTGTCCACTTCCCTGCCGATGATCGCTTTCTGCTGGTTCCCGCCTGATAGAGCTCTTGCTTTTGTATAGGCATCAGGGGTCCGGACGTCATATTCCTGGATCAAATCTGACGCTTTTTCATAGATGTTCTTAAAGTTCATCACACCTTTTTTAGAAAACGGCTCATCATAATAGGTCTGAAGAACCATGTTTTCCCCAATCGGAAAATCAAGGACAAGACCAAACTTATGGCGGTCCTGCGGGATGTGGGAGACGCCGGACTGGGTTACCTTCCGCGGTGTAAGATTGGAGATGACTTTTTCGTGCAGGTGAATCGTCCCTGATTCACTTTTTCTCAAGCCTGTAACAGCTTCGATCAACTCCGACTGTCCATTACCGTCAACACCAGCAATACCGACGATTTCACCGGACCGGACGTCCAGATTCAGTCCTTTAACCATATCAACTCCACGCCCGTCCTTGACATGAAGATCCTTAATAGACAGATAGACTTCATTCGGTTGAGCGGCTGTTTTCTCCGTTGAAAAGCTGACATCACGGCCGACCATAAGCGCTGCCAGTTGATCAGGGGTCGTTTCGCTCACATCCACCGTTCCGATTCCACGACCTTTTCTTATGACTGTACACCTGTCACACACTTCCATAATTTCCTTCAGCTTATGAGTGATCAGGATAATGGATTTTCCTTCCTTCACCAGGTTGTTCATGATCTCTATCAGTTCTTTGATTTCCTGAGGAGTCAGAACGGCCGTGGGCTCGTCAAAAATTAAGATATCCGCCCCTCTATAAAGCGTTTTCAAAATTTCTACACGCTGCTGCATACCGACAGATATATCACGGATTTTTGCACTCGGGTCTACATTCAGCCCGTACTGTTCCGATAACTCTGCGACCTGCTTTTCCGCTTTTTTTATGTCGACCGTTCCGCCTTTTTTAGGCTCGCTGCCAAGAATGATATTTTCAGTGACCGTAAATGTATCGACAAGCATAAAGTGCTGGTGCACCATCCCTATACCATGGGCGTTGGCTGTGTTCGGATCCGTAATCTTCACTTGTTCACCACGGACTTTTATTTCGCCTTGTTCCGGCTGATAAAGGCCGAATAAAACATTCATCAAGGTGGATTTCCCCGCTCCATTCTCGCCTAGCAGCGCATGAATCTCCCCTTTTTGAACACGGAGCGTAATATCGTCATTGGCGACAATGCCTGGAAATTCTTTTCTGATTTTCAGCATTTCAATAACATATTCCATCTCTCTTCCTCCCCCGTTTGACCTTTAAAAATCACCAAAGGAAAAGGGCCGGAACAGCTTTTCATTTGATGATTTTCATTGACATAAGAAAAGGCCGGCTTTCACCAGCCTTTTCTCCCTACAGTGCGTCTACAAAGGATTCCAGTTCTTCACGAGTGCTCGGAACTTCCACATCGCCGTTAATGATTTTTTCCTTCCATTCATTAACGGAAGAAGTGATTTCCTCCGTCATCGCTTCTTCATTTGTTTCAGCGATGCTGATAGCATCGTCCTCAAGACCATACTCAATGACTTCGCCACCCGGAAACTCCCCGTTCATCGCCTGCTCGGATACATCCTGAACAGCGATATCCACCCGCTTCACCATGGAAGTGAGTGTAACGTTGGCATCACCGATCTGACCTTCCTCATACTGGTCACGGTCAACACCGATCACCCATACGTCTTCATCAGGACTGGCATTTTTTAAGTCCTTCGCTTCTGCGAAGACTCCGTTCCCTGTCCCGCCGGAAGCATGATAAATCACGTCAACGCCTTTGGAATACATATTGGAGGCTAAAGCACGTCCTTTTTCCGGATCGTTGAAATTCTCAGCATATTCAATTTCTACATCAATATCCGCATTCACGGATTTAACGCCCGCCACAAAACCGGCTTCGAATTTGTTGATCAGGTTTCCGTCAACCCCGCCGATGAAGCCAATTTGGTTGGATTGTGTTTTCTTTGCAGCAGCAACTCCAGCAAGGAAGGAACCTTGATGTTCCTTAAATACGATACTTGCAATGTTGTCCCCTTCCTGAACGGAGTCAACAAGCGCAAAGCTTGTATCAGGGTACTGCCCGGCGACTTCTTTAATAGCCGGCTGCAGAAGGTAACCAATTCCGAAAATCAGGTTATAATCCTGACGAACAAGACGATTCAGGTTTGTTGCATAATCAGCATCACTTTCAGACTGAGCGTAATCAATCCCTTCACCTTTGCTCAACCCATTCTCTTCCCCGAACGCCTGCAGACCTTCCCATGCTGACTGGTTGAAGGATTTATCATCAACGCCGCCGACGTCGGTAACCATTGCCACAGAGAAGTCTCCACTTCCGCCGTCACCGCCTGACTCTTCATTGCCAGAGCTCTCACCGGAATCTCCTCCAGTACTTTCTTCACTATCTGATGAACCACAGGCAGCAAGGACCATTCCAAACGTTACTAACAAAACAAATACCATAAGAAAACGACTTTTCAACAAAACGTTTACCCCCCCTATTGGTTTAAGTATAAGTTGAAGCAAGAGAAACTTACGGCAGTTTGTAGAGGCCTCACCTCCCTGAAGTTATCAAATTGTAAACGCTTACACTCTTTTTCTCAAAACGTGAAAGCTGAATTTATCAGCCCTGAAGTAGTTGGAGGACAAAAGCATCGGGATATCATCCTGGGAATAATGCATCTGTTTAAGCAGGAGCAGCGACTGATCCGGCTCACAGTTCAGAATCGGTGAAATCCGGTCATGGAAGCCGATCGGTTCAATGTGCGTGACGGCATAGCCGATCGTCTTTCCAGTGTATTTCTCCAGTACATTGAACAGAGAGTCCGCTTCTCGGATCTGATCAATGGGAAGCAGCCCTTCCGGAATCTTGTCTGTGCAGTATACGACAGGATGCTCGTCCGCTGTCCGCACACGCTCCACTTTGGCCAGGTGCTGGACATCCAAAGGTGAAAACCGTTTTTTATCCTCTTCGGTCGCTTCTACTAAATCAGCAGATAGATACTGGGTCCCTGGAGTCATCCCCGACTTCGTTATCATCCCTGTCACACTGTCGAGTTCTTCAATGCCTGATGTAAACAATGGTTTTGGGTTCACAAACGTCCCCACCCCGTGACGTCTTGTGACTACTCCCTCTTCTTCCAGAATCCGCAGCGCCTCCCTTAAAGTAGCTCGGGAAACACCGAGAGATTTGGAAAGCTGGAACTCGGAAGGCAGTTTCTGCTTTTCTTTAAAGATACCGTTTTCAATATCTCTTTTCACTTGTTCAATCACCTGTAAATAAAGGTGACGTGTATCCTGTTTGATTGACATATGTTTCACCCCGGAATCTATGGATCAGCCAGTGTCACAGCAGTGATCTGACCTCTGACGTTCGACACATCATATTTTGACAATAATATAACACTATTCAACAGATAAATAAATAGAATTAGGTCATTTTTATGAATTTTGCTTCATTTTTGACAGAATGTGAAACTTTAAGAATGATCATATTTTTGAACATATCCCCGAGTTTTTTCTCTATAGAAAAAGACAGCCTGGTTATCCAGGCTGTCTTTACTCAAGATGTATGCTGTTCCTCACTCTGCTGAGATACCAGGACAGAACGCGGCTTGCTTCCTTCATAAGGACCGACGATTCCGTTATCCTCCATAGCATCGATCAGGCGCGCAGCCCGTGTATATCCGACACGGAAACGGCGCTGGAGCATGGAAACACTCGCACTCTGCATTTCTATGACCATCTGTACTGCTTCAGGATAGAGATCATCATCGACTTCCTGTTTTACTTCACTTTCCTCTTCAGGAATCATTTCCTCCTGGTACTGGGCTTTCTGCTGGTCGACACAGAACTGGACGACGCGTTCGACCTCCTCATCAGACAAGAAGGCCCCCTGTACCCGTGTCGGCTTGTTGGAACCGACCGGCGTGAACAGCATGTCCCCCCTGCCGAGCAGTTTTTCGGCTCCTCCGGAATCGAGGATGGTCCTTGAATCGGTCTGCGAGGAAACGCTGAACGCAATACGGGATGGAATATTGGCTTTAATGACACCGGTAATGACATCCACGGAAGGACGCTGGGTGGCAATAATCAAATGGATCCCCGCGGCACGGGCCATCTGGGCCAGACGTGTAATGGCATCTTCTACTTCGTTGGAAGCTACCATCATTAAGTCGGCAAGCTCATCCACCAGGACAACGATGTAAGGCAGCTGCGGCTGCTCATCTTCCTGTTCCTGGTTGTGTTTTTTAATGTACTCATTATAGCTCTCGATGTTCCTCGTTCCTGTATCAGAAAACAGGTCGTACCTCCGCTCCATTTCCGATACCACTTTTTTCAAGGCACGGGAGGCTTTTTTAGGATCCGTCACAACGGGCGCAAGGAGGTGAGGAATACCATTATACACATTCAGTTCCACTTTTTTCGGGTCTATCATCATCATTTTCACTTCGTGGGGCTTTGCTCTCATAAGAATACTCGTAATAATGCCATTGATGCAGACACTCTTACCACTTCCTGTTGCACCGGCGACAAGCATGTGCGGCATTTTATTCAATTCGGACATCACGGCTTCACCGGATATGTCCCGCCCAAGAGCAAAGCTGAGCTTGGAATCAGGATTTGACCTGCCTGTTTCCAGTACTTCCCTTAGAGAAACCATCGACACTTCCTGATTGGGCACTTCAATTCCGACGGCAGACTTCCCCGGGATTGGTGCTTCAATTCGGATATCCTTCGCCGCAAGAGCAAGAGCAAGGTCATCGTTAAGGTTTACGATTTTACTAACCTTAACCCCTACATCCGGATAAACCTCATATTTTGTGACCGAAGGCCCGACGTGAACTTTGGTTACCTTTGCTTTCACGCCGAAGCTCTGGAACGTTTTCTCCAGTTTTCTTACCGTAGCCTGGATATGGGAACGACCCTGACTCTGTGGGGATGACGTGGGTTCATCCAGCAGTTCGATTCCAGGCAGATGATAATCATGGTTTTCCAGCTCAGCTGTCGGCATGGATTTTTCCAACGCCGTATCCTCCCCCTCAGGGTCCGGTTTACCGGCTGAAGCCTTGGCAGGAGAAGGCTGTTCTTTTTCCTGAGCCGCATAGGCGGTTTCTGTGAAATCCTGAATGATCGGTTCATTCTTCGATTCTTCTTCCACAACGGATGGCGAATCACTGATGTCATAGACCACAGCTTCCTCTTCCTGTTCCTTTGTTTTTTCTTCTTTCTTCACTTTCCGGTCTTGTTTTTGATTTTTCATTCTGGCCACCTGCTCACGGCCCAGTTTTTTTATATTCTTTCCAAGAATCGCAAACAACTCTCCCAGCGACCATTCACTCACAAACAATATTCCTGTGATAAACAGGAAAAAGGCGACGATGGCCGCCCCGGCCTGGGCGAACAAATAATAGGTGATAGACAATAGAACAGCTCCTGTCAACCCACCTCCAGCACTGTAGAAGGAGCGCTCTCCGCGCATCATTTCTGTAATCCGTTCCCATGTCATCGTTAATATGGAGCCATTCCCTGTTCCTAAATCAGCAGATAGCGTCTCCAGATGCGTAAACAAAATGAGGGATATAAGAATCAGATAAATACCAAATAAGCGTTTATGTAAAAACGAAGGCCACCTTCTCTTCACCATTAAGAAGATCCCTACAATGAGAAAGAACAGCGAAGCGATAAAATACCAGACACCGAAAAGGAACTGCCAGAACCTTTCCAATCCACCCGGGATGGCTCCATCGCTGATCGCAGATGCCCCGCTTCCAATCACAGCAAGAAAAAGAAACAAAAGCCCCACGAGCTCAAACTTTACATGGTTCTTCAGATTGGATTGCTTTTTCTTTTTTTTGCGTTTTCCAGCCATAATAATTCCACCTCCTGACTAAAACTGAAAAGAGAAGGATGCCGGTGCTTCCTTCATCCACTGCTGAAGAAAAACGACCGACATCCCGCCATTCAGTTCTTATATTATACCACAGCTTGTCCTCTTGTTACGAGTCCAACCATTGACCCGGCTGTAAAGACGGATCCAGAAAATGAGAAGGGTCCGTAGAGAGAATCTGGACTATCTGCTTTTTACCGTCCTGTCCCTTTCTGCACATCATGGGACAGTCTCCGTGTTCATGATACACCATCTCCATGGTGGATTCGTCAGGAAACACATCATACTCACTTAGAGGTGTATAGATAATCGTCATTGGACCACCTGACTGTCCGCATCTTTATTGCTCTCAATCAATTCGTTCAATTTAGCCATCGCTTCCTTCACACCGCCCACCGCATCAATGAGGCCGTGATCCACCGCCTGCTGGCCGACAACATTTGTTCCGATATCCCTTGTAAGGTTCCCTTTATCAAACATAAGTTCCTTGAATTTTTCTTCAGGAATATTGGAATGCTTGGTGACGAAACTGATGACACGCTCCTGCATCTTATCCATGTATTCAAATGTCTGCGGTACTCCGATAACAAGACCTGTCATCCGAATCGGGTGAATGGTCATCGTGGCTGTTTCCACAATAAATGAATAGTCGGCTGATACAGATATCGGGACGCCGATGGAGTGTCCTCCTCCCAGTACGATCGATACGGTTGGCTTGGAAAGCGAAGAAATCATTTCTGATATAGCCAGCCCGGCTTCTACATCGCCGCCCACTGTATTCAAAAGGACGACAAGGCCCTCGATTTTCGGGTTCTGCTCAATAGCGATCAGCTGTGGGATGAGGTGCTCATATTTAGTCGTTTTGTTTTGTGAAGGCAGCTGGACATGGCCCTCCACCTGGCCGATGATCGGCAGGACATGGATATTTGAATCTGCCGGCTGAGGGACATTGCTCTGCCCAAGCTGCTGGATTTTGTCAACAAGGGATGACTGGGATTTGGATGGATCTTTTTCTTTGGAAGGTTCGTCTTTCATCTGTTCCGCTCCTTTCACATGCTTTTCCCGTAGTATGACTGAAAACGGAAAGAAACATACAGAGATTCCAATGCTGCGTTAGCGGAATCCGAATAGGAAACGAAAAAGACCGGCATGTCAGCCGGTCAGCTCTGCAAAGAAGAATGATCCAGCAGTGTTTGGATACCTTTCTCTTCCTCATCCGTCAACGCACGGAGCGGAAGCCTCACACCGCCGGTTTCAATACCTATACAGCGCAGGGCTGCTTTCACGGGTGCAGGGGAAGGCGCTGAGAACATGCCTTCAAAAATAGGAAGCAGTTCCCGATGGAGGGCTCCTGCTTTCCGACCTCTTCCAAGGTCGAACAAACGAAGCATCCGCTGCATTTCATCTCCAATGACGTGTGATGCTACTGAAATGATGCCTGCAGCACCAATCACATAGGCCGGCAGTGTCAAATGATCATCACCACTGTACACATCAAATCCGGGGGCTGTGCGGGATACGATGGAGGCAATGGCATTGAGGTCACCGGATGCCTCCTTCACCGACGTTATGTTGCTGATTTTCGAAAGCCTGACGACCGTATCCGGATCTATTTTTGTTACAGACCGCCCGGGTACATTGTAAACCATAACCGGGAGGGAGACGGATTCGGCTGCAGCTTTGAAGTGACGATACAGCCCTTCCTGATCCGGTTTGTTATAATACGGAGCTACGAGCATAACTGCATCAACGCCTGCCGCCTCTGCCTGACGGGACATTTCAATCGTATCCATCGTGTTGTTGCTGCCTGTGCCTGCGATGACTGGAATTCGCTTATGAACGACCTGGACGACATGCTTCCATAAGGAAATCTTTTCACTTCGGGTCAGCGTCGGAGATTCTCCTGTGGTCCCCGTTACGACAAGGCCGTCGGAGCCGCTGCTTATGAGGTGTTCAATAAGGATGGAGGTTTGATGAAAATCCACCCGGTTTTGTTCATCAAAAGGAGTGACCATAGCCGTTAAAACTTTCCCAAAACTCATGGCTGCATTTCTCCCTTTCTTGTTGTATGACTCAGCTGAAAGACGTCATGAAGGGCATTGACAGCCTGGATCAGATGTTCTTCTTTTATCAGAACCCAGATGGTGGTATGGGAATCTGCGGACTGAAGAATTTGAATTCCCTTGTCTGTCAGTGCTTGAACGATGTCAGCTGTGACGCCGGGAATTCCGGTAATGCCGGCCCCGACTGTGGATACTTTCGCACACCCTTCCCGAATTTCCGGTTCGTAACCGATTTCCTGCAGAATCCGGCGGGCTTTGTTCGTGTAGAGGTCGCTGATGGTGTAGAGAACGCCACTTGGAGAGATATTAATGAAGTCGACAGAAATGTTGGCGGATGCCATCGATTTGAAGACATCGGATTGAAGTTTGGAAGGGTCTTCCTTGGACTGAACTTTGATTTGAGTGAGCCCGTTGATATGGGCAATCCCGGTCACCGTTCTTTCTATTAGATCACGGCCGGATGCATGGTCTTTCAAACCCGTCACCAATGTACCCGGGGCATCGGAATAGGTCGATCTCACCCGGATGGGGACTTTCGCATGCATGGCAATTTCAACTGCACGGGGATGGATGACTTTAGCTCCTTGATAAGCCAGGTTGCAGATTTCATTGTACGTAATACTCGGGAGGGGCCGGGCACCTTCGACAAGCCTCGGGTCTGCGGTCATAATCCCTTCCACATCTGTGAATATATCGATGTACTCCGCCTGAAGTGAGGCTCCCAGTGCAGCAGCTGTTGTATCACTGCCTCCTCGGCCGATCGTCGTTGTCTCTCCCTGAAGCGTCTGCCCTTGGAATCCTGCGACGACAACGACATCCACCTGTTTCAATTCTCTGTAAATGCGCCCGGGGTTCATTTGCGTGATTTTTGCTTTTGTAAAATCATCATTGGTAACGATTCCAGCCTGAGCTCCAGTCAAGGATACCGCTTTGATCCCTTCTTTGCACAATTCATGACAAAACACAATCGAGGAGATAATCTCCCCACAGGACATCAACAAATCCTGTTCCCTTGGTGAGACATCAATATCCGGAAAATGAATCAGGCTTAACAGCGTATCCGTGGCATAAGGACTCCCCTTGCGCCCCATAGCAGACACGGTCACAACTACTTTACTTCCCTCATTCAACGCTTTTTTCACATGATGGACAGCCCGGGATCTGCTTTCCAGATCCCGGACTGATGTTCCTCCGAACTTTTGTACAATCAATTTCATTCGGCCACCTCAACTCATAAGAAGTTTACAGCCATTGATTAGCAACGAGACGCTCTGCAATCTGAACGGAATTCCATGCAGCACCTTTCAGGAGATTGTCAGAAACAACCCACATATGGAACCCTTTCTCGTGGTCAAGATCTTTCCGGACTCTTCCTACAAATACATCTCTTTTACCGGCAGCTGTCAGCGGTGTCGGATATGTCTGGGTGGAAGGGTCATCCTCAAGTGTGATACCGGGTGCCTGTTTCAGCAGGTTCTGAATATCCTGAACGCTCACTCCAGACTGTTCCACCTCAACATAGACACTTTCTGCATGGGAAGTAAAGAACGGAAGACGCACACACGTTGCCGCGACAGATAAATCCGGGGCATGCATGATTTTCTTCGTTTCATTGATCATTTTCATTTCTTCAAAGGTATACCCGTTTTCCTGAAAAACGTCAATTTGCGGCAGCGCATTGAAGGCGATTGGAAAATGCTTTTCGTCTCCTTTTACCGGAAGGATTTCTGCTTTTAAATCCTCGCCATTCAAAAAGTCCATCGACTGTTCCCTCAGCTCATCAGCAGCTTCATTACCCGCACCGGATACTGCCTGGTAGGTGGAAACAATCACCCGGCTGAGGCCGAGCTGCTTTCTTACCGGCTCGAGTGCAGCAACCATTTGGATCGTTGAACAGTTGGGATTGGCAATGATGCCTTTATGTTTTTGAATATCCGCTTCATTCACTTCCGGCACGACCAGCGGTACACCTTCTGCCATCCGGTATGCACTGGTATTATCAATGACGACTGCGCCTCTGTCTACAGCTTCAGGGGCGAACTTTTTAGAAACCGATCCCCCCGCAGAGAACAATGCGATATCCACATCATCAAAACTCTCAGGTACAGCTTCCTCCACGACATATTCTCTGCCTTTGAACGTTAATTTCTGTCCGGCAGATCGGCTGGAAGAAAGGAGTTTAAGTTCTCCAATAGGAAAATCCCTGTCTTCCAGAGTTTCGAGCATTTTCAAGCCTACCGCTCCGGTTGCTCCTACGACGGCTACATTGTATTGGTTTGTATCATTCATCTTCGGCACCCTTTCTTCGCTGATTTATTGTAAGAATAGTAAAACATGTCACTATTTTTGTTATTTTATCATAAATGGAAGAATCACTGAAAAGAAACTTTTAATTAATTTGGATATCTTTCTATCAGGACAGGCTGCCGTTGCTTCCCTTCCAGAGCTGCTTCAATGGTTTCCGGAATCAAGGTCATATCCGCTACAAGGGAATTCGGCTTTTTATATGGATGATCCTGACCGAGCGGAACGAAATAAATATTCTTCGTAGCCATCAGGCGCATCACGTTGATGCCGTTCAGTCCGAGCGCATCATTTGTCGACACGGCCAGCACGACGGGGCTTTCATTACGGAGAGTGGCTTTAGCTGCCATCAGCACAGGAGAATCCGTTAAAGCATTGGCTAGTTTACTTGTGGAATTCCCGGTTAATGGGGCAATGACCATACAGTCAAGCGGCCGCTTAGGCCCGAGTGGCTCCGCATCCGGAATGGTCATGATCGGTTTTTCCCCTGTAATTTCTTCAATCTTCTTCAGATGATCCGCGGCTTCCCCGAAACGCGTATCTGTTTTTTGAACCGTATAGGATAACACCGGAACAACGGTGGCCCCCATATCGACCAGTTCCTGCATTACTGGGAAAACTTCATGGTACGTACAATGGGAACCGGTTAATCCAAATCCAATGACTCTGCCTTTTAAGTTTATCATGCTTCATTTTCCTTTCTGGAATGATCCTGGATCAGCCTGGAAACGACATCAGCAATGATCCGGCCTGCTGTTTTCGGTGCCACAATACCAGGGAGGCCCGGAGCCAGCAGTGCTCTAATCCCGCGCTTATCGGCGTATCGGAAATCCGTTCCTCCGGGCTTGGAAGCGAGATCCAGGATCAACGCATGCGAAGGAAGCTGTTTAATGATCCCCGGTGTAACGACTTGTGACGGAATTGTATTGATCAGGATGTCACAAGACATGTCTCTGCCTTCCAGCCGTTTCATATCAATCGGTGTCAGCCCCATTTCATACACCCGCGCTGCGCTGCTCGTTGTTCTTACACCGACGCTGACGTCGGCGCCTAAGTGATGAAAAGTGCGGGCCAGACTCATCCCGACGCGCCCGAGTCCAAGCACGATTACTTTCGACCCGTGAATAGTGAAGTCTGTATGCTGGATAACAAGCATCAATGTCCCCTCTACAGTAGGGATGGAGTTGTAGATCGCTACATCGTCCCGGTCCATAAGAGGGATTAATTTCCTGTCCGCACGTTCTGCCAGTGTGTATAAGTGTTCGTTGGCGATTCCGGTATAAATCTGACAGTGAGGAGGTGTTTTCTTTAACCACTCTTCCTTTAATTGAATCAACTGATTGGAGAAAATCCCCTCTATATTTCCATTCCCATCCGTTCCAGGTACGGGAAGAATGATGGCATCGAGCTGTTCTACCTGCTTACTATCAAGATCAAGATCGACAGCTTCCCTGAAGCTTTCATTCAGTTGGTCGAATCCTGCAAGATAAACGGCAGCACCCCATTCATTAAGCTTCCTTATCAGCTCAATCTGCCGGGCATCGCCACCAATAACTGCAATATGGTATCCTGTTAGCATCCCGGATGTCTCCTTTTTCTAATGTCTTATCTCCTTGTATCCTATGCCGGAATGCGGAGTTAGTGATTTCAACCACCAACAAAAAAAGCCGCAGCACACGCTGCGGCCCATCACTTTCTTTTCAATAGAATCGTATGCTCTCCGATTGTTTGTATCTGTTCCCAATCAATCGTCATTTCCCGCTTGGAAGACCCAATTCCAATTACCCCATGATTTAAAATGACAAGCGAAATGATCCGGCCGGTATCCGGATCAATAATCAAATCTGCACGTCCCAAAACCCCGAGTTTCTCCCCGTTATCTACATCAATGACTTCTTTCTTTGCCATAGCCTTCATTCTCATCCCTACGCCCTCCTATCTTTCTTCACTTAACATTTTCGGAAGGTCCGAGATCTGCAGCCCTTTTTTGCGGATGCCTTCCATAAGCTGAGGCAGACTGTCAACCGTCACCTGTGTCGGATGCATCAGAATCGTTGCTCCGTTATGTACTTTATTGAGCACCCGGGTGACAAGAACGTCTTTGCTTGGTTTCTGCCAGTCAATCGTATCCACGGTCCATAACATCGTCTCCATCCCGAGTTCATCTGCCGCCTCCACGGTTTCCATATGAAAACTGCCGGATGGAGGAGCAAAATATTCTATTTTCTGCTTTGTTAAAGCAAAGAGAATATCATCCGCCTGCTTCAAATTATCTGCAGCCTCGGCTCTTGACATCCGCCCCATATCCTTATGTCCGTATCCATGACTTCCAATGGTATGCCCCTCTTCCTCAATCATCTGTATTAAATGAGGAAACTCATTGGCAAATGCCCCGTCAATAAAAAAGGCGGCTTTAGCCTGGTGTTTATTCAACACGTCAATCATTTCCGGAATGTACTCCTCTCCCCATGATACGTTGATGAAAAGCGAGACCGCTTTTTTATCAGGATGTCCTCTGTATATCGGTGCAGGAGGGAGATCATCAAGGGACACATCCGGGCGGGTCATCTTATATACCAAGTGATCCTTTTTATAGGATCCTTCTTTTTTCATTTTCCGATAAGAAGCTTCAACATCCACCTCACGCCCGGAGATCCCCGGTGTTTTTTTCCATACCGAATCGATCACAGCATCCTTCGCCTTTAGTTCATAGCGGTCTTTTTCATTCAGGATCTTTTGGTACAGGGAGCTTTCTTTATAGACAGGGACGTTTTTATCTGTTGTAAGAACAGCCAGTCCCACACCTGTTAAAAAAGAAAGAATGATAATACCTGCCGCAACGGTTCGGAACTTCATGGACAATCCCCCCTGTTATCATCGTATGGAAGAAGGGTGGATGTTAGACCTTAGAAAATACAGGAACGGTCCTCTGACTCTTTTTTATAGGAAAAAAGACAAAAAAAAAGAGACTGGCAAGCCAGTTTCTTTTCTTTAATGTTTAGGATTGTTCGACGTTGGATTCCTGTTCTTTTTTCTCATCGATCAGAACAGCTTTACGGGACAGATTGATACGTCCTTGATTGTCGATTTCTTTTACTTTCACTTTGATAAAGTCTCCGATGGATACGATATCCTCCACTTTACCGATGCGTTCTTCAGCCATTTCAGAAATGTGAACGAGTCCTTCTTTGCCTTTGAAGAGTTCAACGAAAGCTCCGAATTTTTCGATACGCTTCACTTTACCATTGTAAACTTCACCGACTTCAACTTCGCGGACGATGTCTTCAATGATTTTTTGAGCGGCTGCGTTCATGCCGGCATCCGTGGATGAAATAAAGACTGTCCCATCCTGTTCAATATCGATTTTAACGCCAGTATCATCGATGATCTGGTTAATCTGCTTTCCGCTTGGTCCAATAACGTCACGGATTTTGTCAGGGTTAATTTTCATCGTCATGATCTTTGGTGCATGTTCAGAAAGCTCGGAACGAGTTTCCGGAAGCGTAGCCAGCATAGACTCAAGAATCTCCATACGACCTTTTTTCGCCTGCGCGAGAGCTTCTTCGAGGATTTCTCTTGAAAGACCATCGATCTTAATGTCCATTTGAAGAGCTGTGACACCTTTAGCTGTTCCAGCTACTTTAAAGTCCATATCACCAAGAGCATCTTCCATACCCTGAATGTCTGTAAGAATCGTGTAATCCTCGCCGGATTTCACAAGTCCCATAGCAATACCGGCTACTGGTGCTTTAATCGGCACACCCGCATCCATCATCGCAAGAGTACTTGCACAGATACTTGCCTGAGAAGTCGAGCCGTTGGATTCGAGCACTTCAGACACAAGACGGATCGTATAAGGGAAATCATTTTCTGATGGAATAACAACCTCAAGGGCACGCTCACCTAAAGCTCCATGTCCAATTTCACGACGGCCCGGTCCGCGGATGGGTCCTGTTTCACCAACAGAGAATTTAGGGAAGTTGTAATGGTGCATAAAGCGCTTGGACTCTTCAAGGTCAAGACCATCAAGGATTTGAACATCCCCCAGAGCTCCAAGTGTACATACGCTTAATGCCTGAGTCTGTCCACGTGTGAACAATCCAGATCCATGTGTACGTGGCAGCAGCCCGACACGGGAGGACAATGAACGAATTTCATCGACACCACGGCCATCCGGACGGATTTTATCTTTTGTGATCAGGCGGCGTACTTCGGTCTTCACCATGTCGTCAAGAATGGAGCCGACCTGCTTCAATGTTTCCTCATCAGCTTCCTGCTCTTCATAAAGCGCAGTGATATCCGCTTTCACTTGATCGATTGCAGTTTCACGGGCTTTTTTCTCTTCTGTCTTAATAGCATCTACAAGAGAAGCCTTCGCCTGTTCTTCTACTTTCGCTTTCAATTCTGCATCAAGATCGAACAGCTTGACCTCCATCTTTTCACGGCCGGCCGCTGCAACAATCTCTTCCTGGAAAGCTACAAGACGCTTGATTTCCTCATGTCCGAACATGATCGCTTCGAGCATGTCCTCCTCGGAAACTTCCTGTGCTCCGGCTTCCACCATGTTGATGGCATCTTTCGTACCGGCAACAGTCAAGTCGATATCACTCTTCTCCTGCTGCTCCACCGTCGGGTTGATTACATATTCTCCATCAACACGGCCGACGATGACACCGGCAATTGGTCCTTCAAATGGAATATCTGAAATCCCAAGGGAAATAGATGATCCAAGCATTGCGGCCATTTCAGATGAACAGTCCTGATCCACACTCATCACGGAGCTGATCACCTGTACATCATTCCGGTATCCGTCAGGGAAAAGAGGACGGATCGGGCGGTCAATCAAACGGGAGGCAAGAACTGCCTTGTCACTTGGACGCCCTTCTCTTTTAATAAAGCCGCCTGGAATTTTACCAACGGCATACAAACGCTCTTCATAATTTACGGTTAAAGGGAAAAACGGCAGGTCCTTCGGTTCTTTTGAACCAGTTGCCGTGGAAAGCACCGTTGTATCACCATAATGGATGAGTGCTGCGCCATTCGCTTGTTTCGCCAGTTCACCAATTTCCACTGAAAAAGTACGTCCGGCGACATCAATCGAAAACACTTGTTTTTCTTCTGCCATAAAGAACTAAACTCCTCTCAATAACTCTAATTCAACTGAAGGGACTATTGTAAGTTTACACCCTTCTGTATGTAAACATACAGAAAAAGCGGGAATACTCCCGCTTTTTCCATTCATTAACGGCGCAAGCCAAGGCTCTTGATTAACTCGCGGTAACGTGTAATGTCCTTATTACGAAGGTAGTTCAATAGGTTACGACGCTTACCTACCATTTTAAGCAGTCCGCGACGGGAGTGGTGGTCCTGCTTGTGAGCGCGCAGGTGCTCGTTCAATGTCGTGATCTGCTCAGTAAGTACAGCAATCTGTACCTCTGGAGAACCTGTGTCGTTTTCGTGAGTTTTGTACTCGTTGATTAGTTCCTGTTTACGTTCCTGTGTGATAGCCATGTTGACTACACCTCCTGTAAATATTTAAGAATTCCCATTCCCCGAGCGGTCGTCGGAGTTACGAACCGCCAAGCGAAGGTTCCATATTAAAGAGTACAATTTTTTGTCGCGAAATGCAAGAGAAACCCTTATTCTATGCCGAAAAATCTTTCAACATCCTCATTTCCCGGCTCTTCCACGCTTTCGGTCGGTGCAAAAAACTGCACGCGCGCCGCTGTGTTTTGTTCCAATGGACGTTCATCAAGCAAAGCTGCTGTCCAGCCGGCATCCGCCTGTTCCGGAACGGTAACAAGGCAGGTGCGGGATTTCCTATGAATATGCATTTTACAGTAATACTCCCCTGCCGCCGGAAACAAATACTGTTTGGAAGGGGTAAAGCGGACTTTCCGGCTTCCGGAACTCCACACTTCCCCTTCCACAGAATAAGGTCTCCCTAAAAGGTGGTTGATCTCCTGGATATGTCCGGTTTGCAACAGGCCGCGTATCCTCGTCGAGCTGACCTTTTCTTTATCCTCCTCCACTTTGGCTACAGTCGTTTGTGTAAAACGTCCGTCTGCGTAATGTGGAAGATCGTCCATCGTGCCCTTCCCCTTGTGGCCGTAAGTGAAATCAAAACCTGCAGCAATATGTGTCACTTGTAATGATCCGAAAAAATGGTCCACAAAATCTTGTGGGGAAAGGGCTGCGAGCTCCCTGTCAAAAGTTACAATGAACAAATAGTCTACGCCCATAGCGCTCAGGATACGTTCTTTTTCCTGAACAGGTGTAATGTACGATACGTGCGGACGCCCCTTCCCAAGTACAACAGAGGGGTGGGGATCAAACGTCATCACCGAACTGCGGACCCCTGTACGTCCTGCTTCGTTCACTGCTGCTTCAATAACCTTCTGATGGCCTTTATGAATACCGTCAAAGAAGCCCACGGCCATAACATTGGGATCGGGAACCGGAAAACCAGCAGATTTATAAGTTAAGTAAAAGGTCTCCACTGCAGTCACCCGCTTTACAAAATTTTAAAATACTCTCACCGGCTTGATGTACCCCGGTTTCGTAGGATGCTTTTGATAAACTGCTGCAACTTCCTGTCCATGCTGAATCGTAAACGTATCAGCTTCCAAATCATCAGGTTCGTCAAGGACACGGCCGTGCTTAACCATATCTCTCGTTTCTTCGTCAACATCAATCGACGGGAGATGTGAGAGCCCTTTGGAAAGCGGCAGCAGCAGCTCGTCAGCGCGGTTTTGATCCACTGCTTCCTGCACGGCATCGAAAGTGAAGCAGTCCTCCTTATGAATGTCCCCCGTTTCTGTGCGTATGAGACTCTTCATATGAGCCGGAAAACCGAGCGCTTTTCCGATATCCACACAAAGCGTCCGGATGTACGTCCCCTTTGAGCAGACGGCACGAATGCCGAATGAATACGTACCATCCTTAAGAGACGCGTCATAAGAAGTTACATGCAGTTCACTTATGTATACCTTTCTGGAAGGACGTTCAACCGTCTTTCCTTCACGTGCATACTCATATAGTTTTTTCCCATTCACCTTGACGGCCGAGTACATTGGAGGCGTCTGAGTGATCTCTCCTGTAAAAGCGGCGAGAACCTCATTTATATCCTGCATTCCCGGCTGCTGGTCCAGCCTGCTTGTTTCTACAGTCGTTCCAGAGGCATCTTCCGTGTCCGTTGCATACCCAAGGGTAACGACAGCCTCATATACTTTCGTTGTATCCATAAGAAAAGGAACGATTTTCGTCGCTTTTCCGACACAGAGCGGAAGCACTCCTTCCACATCCGGGTCCAGTGTTCCGGTATGTCCAATTTTCTTAGTTTTCAGCATCCCGCGGGCCTTACTTACACAGTCATGGGAAGTAAAGCCCTTCGGCTTCCAAAGCGGCAGAATTCCATCCATACCCCCACCTCCAGCATCCTTATTTTTTCAAAGATAAATCCGTGCTGTAGCAGCACGGATTCCTATCAGCTTTCTGTATCGTTAAGATCGCGGAGAATCGTTTCAATACGATTTCCTCGTTCGATGGCTTCGTCAAACTCAAACATAATCTCCGGGGTCTTCCGAAGTCGGATCCGCTGCCCGATTTCAGAGCGGATAAACCCTTTTGCTTTGGCAAGGCCTACAAGCGTATCATGCTTTTGTTTGTCGTCCCCTAATACGGAAATATATACTTTTGCCTGCTGCAGATCACCGGTTACTTTCACTTCTGTAACCGTGACAAAACCTACGCGGGGATCTTTGATTTTCTTGCTGATGATGTCAGTCATCTCTTTTTTCATCTGCTCCCCTACGCGGCTGGCACGTAAATCGTTCATGTTCATTCACCTCTTCCAAACAAAACATCACAGCCATTCAATCTGTGTTTCCGTCCGTTCAATTTCCGGAAAAGAATCGATGAAAGTAAGCGCCTGCTGCATCGTCTGCTCAGCGATGGTTTTATCACTGGCAATCGTAACCAGCCCGAGACGTGTCCGCTGCCAGAGATTTTGAAACTCCAGTTCACTGACAGCGATATTGAATTCATTGTGCAGTCTCGTTTTGATTCTTTTCAATACAGCACGCTTATTTTTCAACGACTGCGCATCATAGATTATGCAATCCACTTCTGCGCTTATAATCATTTGCGTTCAATTTCCTGCATTTCATACGGTTCAATGATGTCGCCGATTTTAAGGTCATTGAAGTTCTTAATGGTAATTCCACACTCATATCCCTGCGCCACTTCTTTCGCATCATCTTTGTAACGCTTCAGCGCATCGATTTCACCTTCATAAATGACGACACCGTCGCGGATGACACGGATGCCGGAGTTACGTGTGATCTTTCCGTCTGTAACATAGGAACCGGCAATGGTACCGATCTTGGATACTTTGAAGATTTCACGAACCTCCACCTGACCGATGATTTTCTCTTCGAATTCAGGATCAAGCATCCCTTTCATCGCTGCTTCGATCTCTTCCATAACTTTATAGATAATGTTGTGAAGACGGATTTCTACATCCTCAGATTCTGCTGCTTTTCTAGCATTCCCGTCAGGACGCACGTTGAAACCAATAATGATTCCATTGGACGCAGATGCAAGGTTTACATCAGATTCTGTAATCGCACCGACACCTGTGTGGATGATTTTAACTTTCACGCCTTCTACTTCGATCTTCTCAAGAGATCCAGCCAGTGCTTCTACAGAACCCTGAACGTCTCCTTTAAGGATCAAGTTGATTTCCTTCACTTCACCCTGCTTGATTTGGTTGAACAAGTCCTCAAGGCTTACTTTAGCATTGGAGCCACGGTTGACTTCCAGCTGTTTCTGCGCACGGGCTTCTCCGATGGAGCGGGCTTTCTTCTCGTCATCGAAGACAAGGAAACGGTCCCCGGCCTGTGGAACATTGTTCAATCCGGTAATCTCAACTGGAGTGGATGGTCCTGCTGTTTTCACGCGGCGGCCAATATCGTTGACCATCGCTCTGACACGACCCCATGTGTTACCTACAACAATGGAATCGCTGACGTTCAGCGTACCATTTTGAACAAGAAGGGTAGCGACTGGGCCACGTCCTTTATCAAGCTCTGCTTCAATAACTGTTCCGTATGCATGACGTTCAGGGTTCGCTTTCAGTTCTTCCATTTCAGAAACAAGAACGATCATTTCAAGAAGCTCGTCAATACCTTCTCCCTGAACGGCGGACATTTTAACGAAGATCGTTTCTCCACCGTACTCTTCAGAAATAAGCTCATACTCCATAAGCTCCTGCATGACGCGGTCCGGATTGGCCCCTTCTTTGTCCATTTTGTTGACAGCAACGATGATCGGGACTTCCGCTGCTTTGGCGTGGCTGATCGCTTCTTTTGTCTGCGGCATGACCCCGTCGTCAGCTGCAACCACAAGAATGGCGATATCTGTTACTTGTGCACCACGGGAACGCATACTTGTGAAAGCGGCGTGTCCTGGTGTATCAAGGAACGTGATTTTCTTGTCGTTTTCTTCAATTTGATAGGCACCGATATGCTGGGTAATTCCGCCGGCTTCCCCTTCGGTTACCTTTGTGTTGCGGATCTGGTCAAGAAGTGTCGTTTTACCATGGTCAACGTGACCCATGATCGTTACAACAGCCGGACGTTCACGAAGATCTTCCGGTTCGTCGTCAAAAGTCATATTTTCGATATCTGTTTCATCAATCACGACTTCTTCCTCGACTTCCACACCAAATTCTTCACAGATCAACTCAATGGATTCTGCATCCAATTCCTGGTTTTTAGTTGCCATAACGCCAAGGAACATCAGCTTCTTAATGATTTCAGAAGAGTCCTTGCTTAGTTTTTCCGCCAGTTCACCGACGGTTAAGCTGCCGACAAAAGTGATTTTTTCAGGCAGCTGCTTCTTCGGCTTTTTCGGAGCCTGCTGCTGGGAAGAAGGATTCTGCCTCTTCTGGTTGTTCCCGCGGGATTTCTGGTTCCCCGGCTTTTTGTTGTTGTTCGGCTTGGAATTTCCACGTTTGTTATCCTGCTTCTGTTTACCTGCAGATTTCCCAAACGCTTTATCCAGCTTTTCCGCTGATCCGTCTTCTAATGTAGACATATGATTGTTCACTTCAATGTTCAGGCTTTGGAGTTTCTCAATCACTTGTTTACTTGATAGTTCGTTCTTTTTGGCATATTCATATACGCGCATTTTACTCATATATCTTTCACCCCCGAATAGATTCATCGAGCAGCGATTGCAACTTTTTCGCAAATCCTTGATCCAGAACTGCGATCGCGACTCTCCCCGCTTTACCGACGGCCTGTGACAGAACTTCTCTGTCATCCACCTCGTAGCAGGGTACTTGATAAAAGCTGCATTTATCTGTCAGCTTTTTCTTTGTTTGTTTTCCAGTGTCATTGGCAATCAGAACCAGCTTGGCTTTCCGCTTACGGATGTCCTTAACGATGGATTCTTCTCCAAACGTGCATTTCCCCGCACGGACGGCAAGACCGATCAGGTTCAAGTAACTTCCACTCATGATGGATCCGCCTGTACTTTGGATTTGAGATCCTCATAAACTTCCTTACTTACGGAAGCTTTTAAATGACGGTTCAGCAGCTGTTGTTTTTCTGCCTGCTCAATAACATCCAGATTTTTAGTTACATAGGCCCCACGGCCATTCATTTTTCCAGTGTCGTCCACGAATACCTCTCCGTCTTTATTACGGACGACTCGGATTAACTGCTGCTTCGGAAGCATCTCCTGTGTGACGACACATTTCCGAAGCGGCTGTTTTTTGGAACGGGTCATTGTCTTCCCCCTCCTTAATCCTCTAAAAGATCTTCATCAAGGTCGTCACTTTCTACTTCCGCTGTTTCAGAAAGAAGACCTTGTTCACGTGCTTCGCTTTCGCTCTTGATATCAATCTTCCATCCCGTCAGCTTAGCTGCCAGACGGGCATTCTGGCCGCGTTTTCCGATAGCCAGGGAAAGCTGGTAATCAGGAACGATGACGGTTGTCGCTTTATCTTCCTCGTCGACAAGAACTTCAACGACTTTGGAAGGGCTCAGCGCATTGGAAACATATTCAACAGGATCCTCAGACCACTGTACAATATCAATCTTTTCACCTTTCAATTCGTTTACGATGGTTTGGACGCGCTGCCCGCGCTGCCCAACGCAGGAGCCAACCGGATCAATATCCTGATCTTGGGCGTAAACAGAAATCTTGGAACGGTCCCCCGCTTCACGGGCAACACTCATGACTTCTACAGTGCCATCATAAATCTCAGGTACTTCCATTTCAAACAAACGCTTCAGCAGACCCGGGTGCGTTCTGGACACGTAAATATGTGGTCCTTTGTTGCTGTTTTCCACTTTGGTCACAAATACTTTCAAACGATCGTGAACCTCATACGTTTCTGTAGGCATCTGCTCACCTTCAGGAAGGCGCGCTTCAATTTTACCGAGGTTTACATAAACAAAACGAGGATCCTTTCGCTGGATGATTCCTGTCATCACATCTTCTTCACGATCGACGTACTCCCCGTAAATGATGCCTCGCTCGGCTTCACGGACACGCTGGGTTACCACCTGCTTGGCCGCCTGAGCTGCGATCCGGCCGAAGTCCATCGGTGTCACTTCCACTTCGATGACGTCTTCGATATCGTAGTTTGGATCGATTCCGTTGGCTTCCTCAAGGGAAATTTCCTGTTGGGGATCCATCACTTCTTCTACGATTTCTTTCCTCGCCAGTACCTTCATTGTACTTTCCTGTTCATTAATATCCACACGAACATTGGTTGCGGAATTAAAGTTTTTCTTATAAGCAGAGATAAGTGCTGCTTCCAGCGCTTCCAATAACAGATTCTTGTCGATGCCTTTTTCCTTTTCCAGATAATCCATGGCATCAAATAGTTCACTACTCAACGATTTCTCCCCCTTAATTAAACGTAACAGCTAGGTTTGCTTTGGCTATCTTTTCATAAGGAACTTCCAGCTGTTTTTTTCTTGTTTTTATACGGATTTCTACGACAGCTGTGGAATTTTCGAAAGACTTCAGTGTCCCTTCAAACTCCTTCTCCCCATCAATCGGTTCATACAGCTTCATATAAACGTAATGACCGGTATACTTCTTAAAGTCAGCTTCCGTTTTCAACGGACGTTCCGCTCCTGGAGAAGCAACCTCTAGAAAATATGGGATATCAATAGGGTCCTCATCATCCAGCTTCTCACTCAGCTGCTCCGATACTTGACCGCATTCCTCAATATCAACGCCGCCCTCCTTATCAATGAAGACGCGCAGATACCAGTTCTGTCCTTCTTTTTTGTATTCGATGTCGACAAGTTCCAAATTCATATCATTTAAGATTGGCTGGACAAGACGTTCCGCTACGGATGTCACATGATTGCTCATGCTTTTCCCTCCTTTGGCCTGTTCATTGTTTCGTTTCCCTTAGTATGAGATGGTCGGGCTGATTTCATTTAAGTACCAGTGCTTTCCAGTCACAGAGGCCACGAGAAACCGCTATGACATGGATCATAGCGGTTCTCTTCGCGGGCATACAAGCCCCTGCTGCATTGAAAAGTTTCCACAAAAGTAAGAGCCTGAAATATGACAAAAGAGCGGGTTCCCCCACTCTTTCGGCGTTCCTATCGCTCTTCTCACCATAAAAAATATATCATAACTGCCTATGGTTTGCAACCGGAGGGCAGATGATGGAGAAAACCATGCCCCTAAAAAAGAGAGAGCTGGTTTTCATCCGGCATTCCTTCCAGGCATCCGAAGTTATCCAGATACTCAAGAACCGTTTTGGAGATACGGCTCCGTTCTCTAAGATCCTGCTTGGAAAGGAATTCTCCTTCACCGCGGGCCTGAACAATGTTAATGGCCGCGTTTGTACCCAGTCCGTCAACCGCATTGAATGGTGGAATCAACTGGTTGCCTTCCACTAAAAAGTCCGTAGCACTTGATTTGTACAGGTCCACATTTTTAAAGCTGAACCCACGCTCACACATCTCAAGAGAAATTTCCAGCACGGTCATCAAACTTTTCTCCTTCGGTGTCGCATCAAACCCTTTGCTCTGAATTTCATTCATACGGGTACGGATCGCTTCGGATCCCTTCATCATCGTTTCCAGTTCGAAATCGCTGGCACGGACGGTGAAATATGCCGCATAAAAGTAAATCGGGTAATGGACTTTAAAATAGGCGATCCGAACGGCCATCAGGACATAGGCGGCGGCGTGGGCTTTCGGGAACATGTATTTGATCTTCTTACAGGAATCAATATACCAGTCCGGTACCCCGTGTTTTTTCATTTCTTCAATCCATTCGTCCTGCAGGCCGCGTCCCTTCCTTACAAATTCCATGATTTTAAAGGCAAGAGATGGATCAAGGCCCTTATGCATTAAATACACCATAATATCATCACGGCAGCCGATAACTTCGGGCAGTGTACAAATGCCGTCATTGATCAGCTGTTCCGCATTTCCCAACCATACGTCCGTCCCGTGAGACAAACCGGAAATGATAACAAGTTCGGCAAAGGTTTTAGGCTTTGTATCCTCGAGCATCTGTCTTACGAAACGTGTACCAAATTCAGGCACACCGAGAGTTCCGGTTTTACACATGATCTGGTCCGCCGTTACTCCGAGGGCTTCAGGGCCGCTGAAGATTTTCATAACTTCTGGGTCGTCGACGGGAATCTCCTTCTGGTCGATTCCACTTAAATCCTGAAGCATACGGATAACGGTCGGATCATCGTGTCCAAGTATATCCAGCTTAAGGAGGTTATCGTGAATGGAGTGGAAATCAAAGTGCGTTGTTCTCCATTCGGATTTTGTATCATCTGCCGGATACTGGATGGGGGAAAAGTCGTAAATCTCCATATCATCCGGTACAACGATGATTCCTCCAGGGTGCTGACCGCTCGTCCGCTTGACTCCTGTGCATCCGTGGACAAGCCTGTCTATCTCCGCGTTCTTATAATGGAGCTGATGATCCCCGGCATAGCCCTTCACATAGCCGTAAGCAGTCTTTTCAGCAATCGTACCAATCGTTCCGGCACGATACACGTTATCCTCCCCGAACAACTCTTTCGTATAATTGTGCGCATGCGGCTGATATTCCCCGGAGAAGTTCAAGTCAATATCCGGGACTTTATCCCCTTTGAACCCAAGGAAGGTTTCAAATGGAATGTCCTGGCCGTCTTTCTTTAAAGATGTCCCGCATTCCGGGCAGTCTTTTTCATCCAGGTCAAACCCACTACCGACAGAACCATCAGTAAAGAATTCGTTGTACTGGCACGACGGACAGACATAATGGGGAGGTAGCGGGTTGACCTCGGTGATTTCTGTCATTGTCGCAACAAAGGACGAGCCGACCGACCCCCGTGAACCAACAAGGTATCCGTCTTCAAGGGATTTGGTCACAAGCTTTTGTGAAATCAAATAGATGACCGCAAAGCCGTTTCCAATGATACTGTCGAGCTCCTTCTCCAAGCGGTCCACTATCAACTGAGGGATGGATTCGCCATAGATGCTCCTCGCTTTGTTATAGGACATCTCACGGATTTCCTGATCCGCTCCTTCAATGTTCGGTGTATAGAGATCATCCTTCACCGGGGAAACTTCCCCGATCATATCATTGATTTTATGTGTATTCGTTACGACGAGTTCCTCAGCTTTTTCTTTTCCCAGGAAGGAAAGCTCATCGATCATTTCATTCGTCGTCTTAAAATGCACCTCAGGAAGGGTCTGTCTGTTTAAAGGATTTCCGTTCTGTGACGATATGAGAATCTGACGGTACTGCTTTTCATGAGGCTCAAGGTAATGTGTATTCCCAGTAGCCACGACTGTTTTGCCGAGCCGTTCGCCAAGAGCGGTGAGACGCTTCAGAATATCAAGGATCTGTGCTTCTGTCTGAACGAGATCTTTTTCGACAAGGTGATAATAGTTCCCCGGAGGCTGTATTTCAATATAATCGTAGAAATCGGCCACTTTTTCAGCTTCTTCTTCCGATTTCTGCATAATCGTTTCAAAGACCTCACCTTTATCACAGCCGGATCCGACAAGAATGCCTTCCCGATACTTTTTAAGCAGCGATCTTGGAATCCGCGGCACACGGTAGAAATAATTTACATGCGCTTCAGAAACCAGCCGGTAAATGTTTTTCAAGCCGGTACTATTCGTCGCAAGCAGTGTGGCATGGGAAGGTCTCGAGCGTTGATAAGCTTTTCCTTCTCCCATATAGTCGTTCAAATTCTGGTGATTGGTAATCTCCCGTTCCATGGCTCTCTTTAGAAGTTTCCACAAAAGGTAACCGGTTGCTTCAGCATCGTAAATAGCCCGGTGGTGCTGGGTAAGCTCGATATCGAATTTCTTACAAAGGGTATTCAGCCGGTGATTTTTAAGTTCCGGTACAAGGAATCGGGCCAGCTCCAGCGTATCGATGACCGGGTTTTCCGCTTTCCCAAGATCGATCGCCTGATAGCCGGCATTTAAGAAGCCCATATCAAAGCTTGCGTTGTGGGCAACGAGAATGTCATCCCCTGTCCATGTATGAAAATCCTTTAGTACTTCTTCGATTTCCGGTGCATCCTTTACCATATCATCCGTAATCCCTGTCAAATCAATGGTCGTCTGAGACAGGGGATGATGAGGGTTGGCGAAGGATTCGAAGCGGTCGACAATTTCTCCTCCTTGAATGCGGACAGCTGCCAGTTCAATGATTTTATCGTAAACAGCAGATAAACCTGTCGTCTCAACGTCAAAAACAACATAAGAGGCATCCTCCAGATCGCGGTCCTGCTCCCCATAGGCAATCGGCACTCCATCATCAACCAGGTTGGCTTCAACCCCGTATAGGATTTTAACCCCATTCTTTTCTCCTGCACTATGGGCATCAGGATAAGCCTGAACGACAGCGTGATCTGTGATGGCAATTGCTTCATGGCCCCAGTCCCCTGCCTGCTTAATCAGACGGGATGGAGACACGGGTGCATCCATGGCACTCATTGTCGTATGGGCATGCAGTTCAATTCGTTTCTTTCCTTCAGGTGCCTCGTCCTGACGCAGCTTCGGCTTCACTTCGTTGATATCATTGGCCATCATCGTCAGCTCGTTGGTAAAGCTGTCCGTTTGTACGCCTCCGCGGGCTTTGATCCACATTCCCGCCTGGACAAGCTTGAACATGTCAGCATGATCATCGCCGCGGGAGAACATTTTGATGGAGAACGAATCGGTGTAATCCGTGACCTTCAGCAGCAGAAGGTGCCGGCCTGAGCGGAGTTCCTTCACTTCTGCATCAAACACATACCCCTGGACAGCGATACGCTTCTCTTCTTCCTGAATCTCTTCCATAGGGATGATATCATCCTGGATTTTATAACCAATTTCAATCGGACCTTTAGGCTTTTGATCGTCCTTATCTTTCGCCCGCTCCTCCTGCTCCTTCACAGCCTGCTGGACAAGGATTTTATCTTCTTTCTGCCGTTCTTCCTGAAACCTCTTGATCTCGTCTTTTTCATGTTTAACCTGTGTTGATAAAACAAATGCAGGAAGACCTGCACGCTGCGCATACTGCTTGAGAGGCTCTTCCAGCTTTTTCTGTACGGCATGGCTCTCAGCTAAATTCCTGCAAGTTAACATAATCTTGTTCCCGTTAACTTCAGGCTGCTGTTCCAACAGCAGATCTTTGTATCCCGGAGTCAGGTTTGTCATCGTCTTAATAAAGTTCTGCCAGTATTCTACGATATCTTCACCGGCCAGTTCTTTATCCGCTGTGTCAATTGTCCAGTCTACTTCAGCAATGGAACGAAAGGCATGGACCAATTTACTTGTGAACAGCTCATAAACAGAAGGTGGAAGCGGCCTTTGCATAGCAAAATGAAAATGCCATGCTTTCTTCTCCTTGAATACAACCAGCTTCTCCATCCGGCTTTCTTTAAAATGAGGTTCAATCAGATTATGAGGAAACTGGATCTGTTCCAGTAAGTAGTGCATCTTCTCCTGACTGTTCACACTCATCGTGATTCCTCCCTTTACCATAAGGACTTAGCTCATTCATGGAAATACCCTTGCTCATCTTATCCCAAGCAAGGGTATTTTCTGTGAAACAATTAAGCTTTGTACCAGTTTTTTATATAGTCTGCGATTTCTGAAGCGGAAAGTTCCTTCTGCTCTCCAGTCGCTCGTTCTTTCACTTCCACAATTCCTTCACCGGCTTGTTTTCCAACCGTCACACGAACCGGGATTCCAAATAAATCGCTGTCGGCAAATTTAACACCGGCTCTTTCTTTACGATCATCATATAAAACTTCGATGCCGGATTCAAGCAGCTGGTCATACAATTGATCAGCAAGCTCCTTCTGCTCTTCCTTCTTCGGATTCATGGAAAGCAGATGAACCTGGAACGGTGCAACATTGGCCGGCCACGTGATGCCGCGGTCATCATTATACTGCTCTACCACAGCCGCGAGTGTCCGGGATACACCGATACCATAAGATCCCATGATCATCGTCTCCGCTTTCCCCTGGTCATTGAGGAAGGTGGCATTCATACGCTGAGAATAGAATTCTCCAAGTTTGAAGACATGCCCAACCTCGATGCCGCGGGCGAATTGGATAACCCCTTCCCCGTCAGGAGAAGGATCTCCTTCTTGAATGAAGCGGAGATCTGCATAGCGGGATACGTGGAAATCTTTTTCCGGTGTCGCATTTTTATAGTGATATCCGTCCTCGTTGGCTCCACAGGTTACGTTCACAAGAGCTTCAACAGCTGCATCCGCTACAACATCCACATCTTCCGGCACTCCTACAGGCCCCAGGGATCCGAATCCTGCACCCATCAGACGCTTCGTATCCTCCGCTGATGCAAGTTCTACGACACCAGCATCATAAAGGTTTTTCAGTTTCACATCGTTGACTTCATGATCTCCTCTTGTGACGGCCAGCACAAACTGCTCGTCTACTTTGAACAGGATGGCTTTTAAGCCTTCCTCCAGCTGGTGTCCAAAAAAGTCAGCAACCTCCTGCATCGTTTTACAGCCCGGGGTTTCGACTTTCTTCATATCGATAGGAGTTTCTGCAGACTTTTCATAAACAGCTGTAACAGGTGCCATTTCTATATTCGCTGCATAACGGGATGTGTCTGAATAGGCGATCACATCTTCCCCGACTTCGGAAAGGACCATGAATTCATGCGTATCTTTTCCGCCCATCGCACCGGAATCAGCGATAACTGCACGGAAATTCAAGCCCAGACGGGAAAACACGTTGGAATAGGCCTGGAACATCTTCTCGTATGTTTCGTCAAGGCTCTCATAGGATTCGTTAAAGGAGTAGGCATCCTTCATTAAAAATTCACGGCCTCGGAGCAGTCCAAACCGGGGGCGTGCTTCGTCACGGAATTTATTCTGTATTTGGAAAACCGTTAATGGAAGCTGCTTATAGCTTTTCACCTCATGCCGAACAAGGCTTGTAATCACCTCTTCATGCGTCGCTCCAAGAGCAAATTCACGGTTGTGACGGTCATTCAAGCGCATCAACTCGGAGCCGAAGGTGGACCAGCGGCCGGTTTCCTTCCATAGTTCTGAAGGTTCAAGAGCAGGCATAGCCATTTCGTGAGCACCGATTTTTTCCATTTCTTCTCTTACAATATTTTCTACTTTCCTCAGCACACGCTGCCCAATCGGAAGGAAACTGTAAATCCCCGAGGCAATCTGGCGTATGTAGCCGGCGCGGACTAAAAGCTGATGGCTTTTAATGTCAGCGTCTGCTGGGTTTTCTTTTAAAGTAGGAATGAACATATGACTTTGTCTCATCATCTACACCTCAATTCAATGTTAATAAAAGAAAGCCGGAAGTCCAGGTAATGCCTGTTGCCTTTAGACTTCCAGCTGTAGGATTCATCATAGGAATAAGCGTTGAATATCGTTCCATGTTACCACCAGCATGAGCAGCATCAGAAGAGCAAATCCAATGAAATGGACGAGACCTTCCTTCTGCGGGTCGATCGGCTTCCCTCTGACGCCCTCAAGCCCGACAAAAATCAGGCGGCCCCCATCAAGGGCAGGAAGCGGAAGAAGGTTGACGATCCCGAGGTTAATGCTCAGGATGGCTGTCCACATGACGAAATTGGTGAAACCTGTCTGAACAACCTGGTCCGTAGCGTCATAAATACCGACAGGACCTGAAAGCATATCCAGTGAAAACTGGCCGGTCACGAGTTTGCCAAGGTTCGTCAATATCAACCCGGCCCACTCATACGTCTGAGTAAATCCAAACGTCAGTTTTTCAGTCAACGATTCCTCAAACGCTCTAGCTACCCCCACCTGGCCGATGGTCATGTCACGGTCTTCAATGGACGCAGGGGTTACATTCATCTGCTGGACGGATCCTTCACGTTCCACCGTTAATGTAACTTCTTCACCGGGATGGTCCCTGATGATAGCCGTGAATTCCTCCCATGTACTGACGGATTCCCCGTCCACAGCGGTCACTTCGTCCCCGGCCTTCAAACCAGCTTCCTGGGCTGGTGTGCCATTTTGAATTTCACCAAGCTTGGCCTCATCTGAAGGCACACCTTGAATGAAACCTAAGATCATAAACAGGATAATCGCAAGGACGAAATTCATCATTGGACCGGCAAAGAGCTGCATCGCCCGCTGCGGTACAGTTTTGGATGCAAACTGGCGGTTATAGGGAGCGATTTGTGTTTCATTTTCATCCATTACAAACATCGCTTTTGGATCGACTTCAAAAAACAGCTTTTCGTCTTCATCCACTTCATAACCTTCAATAACAAGCCGATGGTCGAGATCCGCTTTTTCGACTTCAATCACACGGGCTTCCGGATGCTTGGATTTGTTATTCACAATGATCCGATTTACTTTCCCATCGTTATTGAATTCCAGGCCGATATGATGACCGGCTTTCAGTTCTACAATTTCAGGGTCTTCCCCGGCTACACGGACATAGCCCCCGATGGGAAGCAGGCGGATCGTATACAAGGTTTCATTTTTCTTAAAATGATATATTTTCGGCCCGAAGCCGATGGCAAACTCCCGCGCCAGCATACCTGCCCGTTTGGCAAATATGAGATGCCCCCACTCATGGACGAACACCAATAATCCGAACATGAGTATAAATGCAATCACTGTAGTCAAATGAAGCACCTTCCTTTTAATTTAAATGGAAACGGACTCTCTTCCTTGTTTCCTCATCAATAGAAATTATGGTAGACAAGTCCGGGTTATGAATCTTGTCATGCCTTTCCAACGCTTCTTCGATGTATGATTCGATTTCCAGGAAGGAAATTCGGCCTTCCAAAAACATTTGCACGGCTTCTTCATTCGCTGCGTTCAAAACGGCCGGCATCGATCCACCTGCTCTGCCTGCTTCATAAGCCATGCGCAGGCATGGGAAACGATCCATGTCCATTTTCTCGAAATTCAGGGTCGCAATTTCTTCTAAATTCAAATGCTTTGTAATAGGAAGATCCATCCGGCTTGGATAAGTCAAGGCGTACTGGATGGGCACTTTCATGTCAGGCGTTCCCAGCTGGGCAATGACATTCCTGTCTACGTACTCCACCATGGAATGAATCACGCTTTCCCTATGAAGAATAACATGAATCTGTTCATAAGGCACTTGAAAAAGCCAGTGGGCTTCAATAACTTCCAGTCCCTTGTTCATCATGGAAGCTGAGTCAATCGTGATTTTCGCCCCCATGCTCCAGTTAGGATGGTTCAGCGCGTCTTCCACCGTCACGCCTTTCAATTCATCTCTCGATTTATCACGAAAACTGCCGCCGGAAGCTGTAATAATCAATTTTTCAATTTCTTTCCTGTTTTCGCCATTTAAAGCCTGGAATATCGCGGAATGCTCGCTGTCCACTGGAAGCAGTTCCACACCGTATTTCCTGGCTTCCGCCATAACGAGATGACCGGCGGTTACAAGGGTTTCTTTATTGGCGATGGCAATTTGTTTACGGGCCTGAATCGCTTTTAAAGTGGCCGGCAGACCGATACTTCCCATCACAGCGTTGACGACGACATCCACATCATCGGCAGAAGCGGCCTCAATTAAACCTTCTCCGCCGGTTAAAATGCGGGAATGATCGATTTCCCTGCTCAAACGATGCTTCGTACCCTCGTCCTGCACAACGATGACTGCTGGTTTGAATTCCTGTATGAGTGGAACGGCTTTTTCAACGTTACGGCCGAAAGCCATACTGTACAGCGAAAATTGTTCAGGGTGGAGTCTGATGACATCCAGGGTTTGTATTCCGATGGAGCCTGTCGCTCCTAATAATGAAATGTGTTTCATATTCCCCATCCCTTCTTGATTACTGAATAAAGTTGATCAAATGCAGAATCGGCAGAATAAATATTAAACTGTCAAACCGGTCGAGAACACCACCATGCCCGGGAAGGATCTTTCCAGAGTCCTTCACTGCATAATGCCTCTTGAATGCTGATTCAACTAGATCTCCAATTTGTCCTGCAATAGATATGAGCACTGTTACGAGTAGAACGACAATCAAGGAATGCTCCAGGGGTTGTATCAGATGAAAAATAAATGCAACGACACAGGCAAGGACCACACCCCCGACAGAGCCTTCAATCGTTTTCTTAGGGCTGATCTGCGGCCACAGTTTACGTTTTCCGAATGACCTTCCAAATAAATAGGCGCCTGTGTCCGTCGCCCATACGATGAATAAAGCGAACAGAATGTACGTCAAATCCGCTTCCCTTGTCTCGATTAAGTAATTGAAGCCCATGCCAATATAGATGGATGAGAGAAGCAGGAACCCTGCATCATCAAAGGTGAACCGGTTCTTCACGAGAACGGTATAGCTCAGCAGGACGAGGACCGCCAACAGAGTGATCTCCGATTTGGTTACAAGATCATCGGCGTCCACCACTTTATCAAAAACTTCGTACGGAAACATCAATGCCCACATCAGGACAAGACCAAGACCTGCAGCGACCGAATAACGGGCGATTTTTTTCATGCGTATCAGCTCGAGCAGAGCGATACTGGCTATGAAATAGACAAAAGCTTTAAACGGCCATCCCCCCAGGAGGACGATCGGGATAAAAATAAGTGCTGCTACGACAGCAGTAATTGTTCGTTGTTTCATTTCTTCATTCACACCTTATACTCCGCCAAACCGACGTTTGCGATTTTGAAAATCATAAAGAGCTTTTTCGAAATGGCTTTCATTAAAGTCAGGCCAATACACCTCTGTAAACCAGAATTCTGCATAAGCAAGCTGCCATAACAGAAAATTGCTTAAGCGCTGCTCCCCGCTTGTGCGGATGAGAAGATCCGGCTCAATCAGCTCAGACGTATACAGCTCTGATGAAAACATTTCTTCACTGATATCTGATGGATCGAGGACGCCCTCTTTCACTTTTTCTGCGATCTGCCTGACGGCGTGCACCATTTCAAAACGGCTGCCGTAATTCAAGGCAAAATTCAGTACAAGTCCATCGTTGTCTTTCGTTCTTTGGATGGCCTCCTGGACGGCATTTTTCGTGTGTGGAGGCAGAACATCAAAATCACCAATGGTACGGACCTGGACATTTTTCTCAATCAATTCAGGCAGATATGTATTCAGGAAATCTACAGGAAGCTTCATGAGAAACTCCACTTCATTCTTCGGTCGTTTCCAGTTCTCTGTGGAGAAAGCATACAGGGTCAAAACCTGAACACCGAGGTCAGAAGCATAGCTGACAATCCTTTTTACAACACCCATGCCTTCTTTATGACCCGCAATCCGCGGCATTCCTCTATTTTTAGCCCAGCGGCCGTTTCCGTCCATGATGATGGCCACGTGCTTCGGAAGATGAGTATGGTCAAGGCCGAGCGACTGTGTTTCTGCTTGTTTTTTTGTTTTTGCGAATGGAAACTTGATTGGCATCGTTAATCCTCCAGTCCGTTTCTTCCATCTTTCTATTATATACTAAAATAAACGCATATGCCGAGACCCGCAGCTGGTGAAAAAAAGAAAACCGCGCTGCCAAACATCTACAGCGCGGCTTTACCACTTTATGGCATATGAGGTTAGAGAAAAATCAAACTTCCATGATTTCTTCTTCTTTTGTTTTAGCCAGTTGATCGATCTTCTCTACGTTCTGGTCCGTAAGCTTCTGCACATCGTCCTGATAGGAACGAAGATCGTCTTCTGTCAATTCACCGTCTTTTTCAAGCTTCTTCAAACGGTCGTTGGAATCGCGGCGGATGTTACGAACCTGTACTTTCGCTTCTTCCGAATACTTTCCTACAACTTTAGCAAGGTCCTTACGACGTTCCTCTGTAAGTGCCGGAATGTTGATACGTACAACATTACCATCACTGGATGGAGAAAGACCAAGGTCTGCTTTAAGAATCGCTTTTTCAATCTCTGCAATGGCTGTTTTGTCATATGGAGTAATGACAAGCAGGCGTGGTTCAGGCGCTGATACCTGCGCCAGTTGGTTCAACGGTGTAGCTGCACCGTAGTAATCCACATATACGTTGTCAAGAATGGAAGGGTTCGCACGACCCGCTCTTACCGTGGCAAGTTGACGGGAATAAGCTTGAACCGCTTGTTCCATTTGTTGTTTCGTCTCATTAATCACAGCTTCAGACATAATTTATTTCCCCCTCACAATGGTTCCGATGTTTTCGCCCATAACGGCTTTTTTAATATTACCATCTTCCGTAATCGAGAATACCAGTAAATCGATATCGTTGTCCATACATAATGAAGAAGCCGTTGAATCCATAACGCCCAGCCCTTCATTTAGAACATCCATGTAGGATAGCTCATCATATTTCACGGCATCCTCGTTCGTTTTCGGATCGTCTGTATAGACGCCGTCCACGTTGTTTTTCGCCATAAGAATGACATCCGCTTCAACTTCAGCCGCTCTTAAGGCAGCCGTCGTATCTGTTGAGAAATACGGGTTTCCTGTTCCGGCAGCAAAAATAACTACACGCTTTTTCTCTAAATGACGGATGGCTTTACGGCGGATATAAGGTTCAGCCACCTGTCTCATTTCGATAGAAGTTTGGACACGGGTTGGGATCCCTAAGTTTTCAAGGCTGTCCTGAAGAGCAAGTGAGTTCATGACTGTAGCAAGCATTCCCATATAATCAGCATTTGCACGGTCCATGCCCATTTCAGCACCGACCTTGCCGCGCCAGATGTTGCCGCCACCGACAACAACCGCTACTTCCACGCCCAGTTCAGCCACTTCCTTCACCTGACGTGACACAGATTTTATGATGCTTGGCTCAAGCCCGAATCCTGCTTCTCCACTTAAGGCTTCTCCACTTAATTTTAATACAATTCTCCGATAGCGAGCAGTAGTCATAGTTACCTCCCGTGTGTTTTTCTAAAAGTCGAACATGGCTGCTCATAGCATGTATATCATGTATGTAGCCTTTTTGAAAATAGGGAACACCTGCAGTGTCCCCTATTTTCACCATCATTATTTTTTAACTTGGCTCATGACTTCGTCTGCGAAGTTTTCTTCACGTTTTTCCATACCTTCGCCGACTTCGAAACGATCGAAGTTCGTGATCTGGCCGCTTGTGGAAGCAACATACTGCTTCACTTTCTGGTCCGGATCTTTAACGAAGCTCTGGTCAAGCAGGCAGATTTCCTCGAAGAACTTGTTCAAACGGCCTTCCACCATTTTTTCAACGATGTTTTCAGGCTTGCCTTCGTTCAAGGCCTGTGTTTTAAGAAGTTCGCGCTCTTTTTCTGCTTCCTCCTGAGGAATTTCATCACGGGAAACATAACGAGGGTTTACAGCAGCTACGTGCATAGCAACATCCTTAGCAGCAGCTTCATCTGTAGAACCTTCAAGAACAGTCAATACGCCGATGCTGCCGCCCATGTGAATGTAGGCACCAAATGCGTCATTGTCTGTTTTCTCTTTGATAGAGAAACGGCGAAGGGAGATTTTCTCACCGATTTTCGCTACGCGCTCTGTAATGTATGTGCTTAGTGTTTCGCCTTCTCCATGAAGCTTCTGTTCAAGAGCTTCTTCAACAGAGGCAGGTTTCTGGGATACAAGGTGCTGTCCAAGATCTTTAAGAAGTTCCTTGAACTGGTCGTTTTTCGTAACGAAGTCTGTTTCACAGTTCACTTCAAAAAGAACAGCCGTGTTTCCGGAGATTTCAATTGCTGCAGAACCTTCTGCTGCGATACGGTCTGCTTTTTTAGCCGCTTTGGAAATCCCTTTCTCACGAAGCCATTCGATCGCTTTGTCCATGTCACCATCAGTTTCAGTCAGTGCTTTCTTACAATCCATCATTCCAGCACCTGTTTTTTCACGTAGTTCTTTTACCATCTTTGCATTTACAGCCATTGTGAAAGCCTCCTTTATAATGTACAAGGTTAAACAGTCCGGCCTTGTACCGGAACTGGTTGAATAAAAGGAATTCTTTAAAAAAGGTGATAAAGGTATACCCCCTTATCACCTTTAGACCCTTCTTACTCCTGAGCAGCTTCTACAGCAGCTTCAGTTTCTTCAGTTGTTTCTGTTTCTTCCCCCTGCTTCGCTTCAAGGACAGCGTCAGCCATCTTGGAAGTAAGCAGTTTGACAGCACGGATTGCGTCATCGTTTGCAGGGATGACATAATCGATTTCGTCAGGGTCACAGTTCGTATCAACGATACCTACAACTGGGATATTCAATTTATGAGCTTCAGCAATCGCGATGCGCTCTTTACGAGGATCGATGACGAACATTGCATCAGGAAGGCTCTTCATTTCTTTAATACCGCCAAGGAATTTAACAAGACGATCTTTTTCTTTAAGCATGTCAACGACTTCTTTTTTAGGAAGTACATCGAAAGTACCGTCTTCTTCCATACGCTCGATATCTTTCAAACGGTTAATACGTTTGCGGATCGTTTCAAAGTTTGTAAGGGTACCGCCCAACCAGCGTTGGTTGATGTAGTACATACCACAGCGGGTAGCTTCATCACGTACAGTATCCTGTGCTTGTTTCTTCGTACCTACGAAAAGAACGTTACCGCCGTCAGCAGCGACCTCTTTCACATAGTTGAATGCTTCATCAACCTTCTTCACTGTTTTCTGAAGGTCAATGATATAAATGCCGTTACGCTCCGTGAAGATGTATTTCTTCATCTTCGGATTCCAGCGGCGTGTTTGGTGTCCAAAGTGAACACCAGCTTCTAGAAGCTGTTTCATAGAAATTACAGACATGTTTGTTCCTCCTGTTTTGGTTTTTTTAGTATCCTCCGCCCTTTTCATTTCCTTCCTGTGAACTCCTTATCGGAGCAACCTCACAAGCAGATCCAAAGGCGTGTGTATTGACACCGTCAGTAAATATACCACAAAGGTATGAATGGTTCAAGTTTTTTCAGCATTTTTACTGATTAAACTTATACATCAGTTCCACTTCTGTTTTTCCTTTGTTCAAGGCCTTCGCTGTTTCCTCCACAGACCACCCATCCTTTTTCATATTCATGACCATAGAATGAATCGAGGGCTGCTCCTCTCCTGTTCCTTCATCCGGAAGGGGAGGCTCGTACCCGCCGCCTTTCGTTTCTTTCACAGGGCTAATGGTCTCTTCCATTGAACCGGTGCCTGAAGAAGCCCAGGCTTCCATCCGTTTGTTTTCCTCTTTAATTTCATACAGGTAAGAGGAAAACAAGTCTTCGATCTCCGCAGCGACCTTTTCCTGTCGAAGCTCGAGTTCTTCAGTCCGGCGGATTTTTTTCATCATTATCATAAGGCCGAATAAAATTAAACCGTCAATTAGAAAACTGATCACTAATACAAATGATGTCAAGGAGAGTCACATCCTTTCTTCCCCGTCCGCTCCCCAGCTACATCACATTCTGGAGGGACTGCTTTAGTTTATAAATCGCCTTGGCATGGATCTGTGAAATTCGGGACGTCGTTAAATTCAGGACGTGGCCGATTTCCGTAAGCGTGAGCTCTTCTTTATAGAAAAGACTGATCACCAGCTTCTCTTTTTCCTTCAGCTGGTCAATCTGCTCCGCCAGTTCCTTATAGTTTTCCTGTTTGATGAGCGAGGAGTCCGGAGAACCGGTTTCCTCATCAGGAATCGAGTATCCGATGCCTTCCTTATGATCTTCGCCCCCGTCTTTCGGTTTCTCTTCCATAGAAAGGACATTGGCAAACAATGAGTCCTTGACAGCCGCTTCTACTTCCTGGGCGGATATTCCGACAGCTTCTGCCACTTCTTTGGACGTGACTGGACGCTGCAGCTTCTGCTCAAGCTCCTCTGTCACCTGTTCGATTTTTTTAGTCCGATCCCTCACCGAACGCGGCAGCCAGTCTTCCTTCCTCAAACCATCAATAATCGAACCGCGGATGCGGAAGGAAGCGTACGTATCGAATTTTAAATCCCGGGACCGGTCAAACTTTTTCAATGCATCATAAAGACCAAGCATTCCGAGACTTCTTACATCGTCTTTGCTCACATTCTTCGGTAAATGAGCCGTAATCCGATGGACGTGATAATTCACCAGATAATCGTAAAGCTGGACAAGCTGGTTGGCCGCCTCACCGTCTCTTTCGTTCGTCCATAAATTCCACCATTGTTGTTCCTGAGGAGATAAACCACCTGCCATTTTCATCCTCCCCGCATTTTTTCATTTTTTCATTGAACCGGGCGCATCCTCTCATAATAGAAGCTCACCGCCGCCGGCCTTTTTTATGTTCATTTCACTGGTTTCCACATTAAATAGGATGGATCTTCCGACCTGTCCGCCTGTATCCTCCGCAATGATCGGGATAAGGTGCTCCGTAAGGCGGCTTTTGACCGCACTCACATTCCGCTCTCCTATACGAATCCTTGGACTCTGATCTTTCACCGAAAACATATGAGCCCCTCCTGCGATCTTCGCTTTTAAGCTCCCGGGCCTGCACCCTTTGTTGATGAGAGAATCAACAAGGTCATCAACAGCCGTATCTGCATACTTCCATCGGTTAACACGCCCATGGAGAGCCGTCTGCGCTTCCGGGAGCATAATATGAATCATGCCGGCCATGCCCTTCCCGTTGTACAGCACCACTCCAACACAGGAACCAAGTCCTGTTGTGGTGAGTAAGGCATCCGTTCCCGCAGCAGCCATTTGTCCGATCCCGATTCTTATACGCTTTTTTTGGTCGTGTATAACCCGGGATTGTCCAGAAATGGTCCAGGAATTATCCATACATCTTTTCCAATTCCAAAACATCTTCTTTATCCAGCACTTTTTCCAGATTCAAAAGGATAAATAAACGGTCTTCCATTTTCGCCACGCCATGAATATAAGCGGCTTCCACAGTGCCGACAACTTCAGGAGGCGGCTCGACCAAATCGTCTTGGAGGTCCAGAACATCGTTGGCAGCATCCACAATCAAACCAACATTCATATCTTCAATTGTCACTGTAATGATCCTCGTCTGTTCAGTTTCCGGAGCCGGTTCAAAGCCGAACCTTTCCCGCAGATCTATCACTGGAGTGACGACCCCTCTTAAGTTGATGACTCCTTTTACGAAAGACCTGGCTCCCGGTACCCGGGTGATCGGCACCATTCTTTCAATCGACCCCACCGTTTGGACAGGGAGGGTATATTCCTCGTCCTGGATTTGAAAAACGATGACTTTCTGAGCGTGCCCTTTATATTCTGTCATGAAAATCCCTCCTTTTATTTGATTAACGCATTGCTGTCCAGGATTAATGCCACCTGACCATCACCAAGAATAGTGGCGCCGGAAATAGCAAACGCTCCGGATAGATAGTCACCGAGAGACTTCAAAACCACTTCCTGCTGTCCAATGAATGAGTGGACGACAAGAGCTGCCATCTTGTCACCTTTACGGACGATCACAACAGAATAATCATCATCTTCTTCCCGTTCCACAGGCACCTGAAGAAGTTCTGTCAAGTAGACGAGCGGAATGACCCTGCCGCGGAAATCCATCACCCTTTTGTTATGGGCGTGCAGCAGATCTTTCTTCTTCACAATAGCGGTCTCTATAATAGAAGAAAGCGGGATGGCATATTTCTCTTTCTGCACCTCAACCAGCATGACAGAGATGATGGAAAGTGTCAGAGGGAGCTGGATGGAAAACCGGCTGCCTTCTCCAAACTCCGACTCAATTGTAATAGCCCCGCCAAGGGATTCGATGGTGTTCCTGACGACATCAAGGCCGACACCTCTCCCTGATATATCCGAAATCTGGTCAGCCGTGGAAAATCCACTTTCCATAATCAAATCAAACACTTGGGAATCAGACATTGCCTCGGCCTGCTCTTTTGTAACGACCTGATTTTTGACGGCTTTCTCGACCACTTTCGTACGGTTGATCCCTGCTCCGTCATCCTTGATTTCGATGAATACATGATTGCCACTGTGATAAGCCTTTAATTCAATTTTCCCTGCCGCAGGTTTCCCTTTGGCTTCACGCTCGTCAGGACTCTCAATGCCATGATCCACCGCATTCCTGATTAAATGGACGAGCGGATCTCCGATTTCATCGATAACGGTGCGGTCCAATTCTGTATCCGCGCCCGTAATGGTTAATTCCAGACGTTTATGTAAATCTTTTGAAAGCTGGCGGATCATACGCGGGAACCTGTTAAACACCTGGTCAACCGGAACCATACGCATGTTTAAAATGATGCTCTGCAGATCGCTGGATATTCTCGTCATATGCTCCACCGTTTCCTGAAGCTCCTGATGGGCAAGGTCGGCCGAAATCTGTTCCAAGCGTCCCCGGTCAATCACAAGTTCTTCAAACAAGTTCATAAGAGCATCCAGACGATCAATATTCACCCGGATCGTACGCCCGCTGGAGGATGGTTTACTCGTTTCTTTTCCTGCCCTGTTGTTTGTTTCTGGTTGAGGCTGAACCGGGGTTTGTTCCATCGATTGTGTTTCCTCTTCCTTATACAGCTCAACAGAAACGTGCTCCACCTCTGACACTTTTTCAATTTTTGCTTGGATGTCATCTTCTGACCCCTCTGAAATCAAAAGAACGGTAAAGCTGTTCTCAAACTCTTCATTTTCGAGTTTTTCAACAGATGGAGAGGCAGCGACGACTTCTCCCGCTTGTTCAAGAACTTCAAAAACCATATACACTCTCGCAGCTTTTAACAGGCAATCGTCCCGAAGGCGTGTGTGAATCACCAGCGCCTTATTCCCGGACTCTTCTGCCATATGGATCACATTCTTAGTAAATGCATCGATCTGGAGCTCTGTTTCTTGGGTTCCATCCAGAGGGTTTTGACTTATTAACAGCTGCTCTCCACCCTTTTCAACCGCTTCAAGTCTTCGGACGACGTTGTCTACATTCCGCTCCCCAGTCCCGCCATCAGCAATATCCATGACCATTGCTTCCAGGTCGTCGACCGCATCAAAGACGATGTCCAGCACCCCTTCATTCACTTGAAGCTGTTCATTGCGGACCGCATCCAGCACATTCTCCATGTTGTGGGTCAGGTCCGATAAATCCTGGTATCCCATCGTTGCCGCCATACCTTTCAAGGTATGGGCTGAACGGAAAATCTCATGGACGATAGCGGTATCCAGCGGGTTCTTTTCTAAAATAAGCAGATGATCATTGATGGCTTGGAGGTGTTCTTTACTTTCATCAATAAAGACTTCTAAATACTGATTCATTTCCATTTCTTTACCCCTTCTCTAGCGCATGCACGATTGCGGCGCTTATATTCGAGACATCTGTCACTTCATCAGCCAGTCCTGACTTAACGACCGCTTTCGGCATCCCATAGACGACACAGGATTGTTCAGATTCTGCAATCGTGTAGGTCGGACAGCTGCTTCGAAGCTTGATCATGCCTTCCAGTCCATCCGTGCCCATCCCGGTCATCACAACCGCTGTAACCGTCCACCCTTGTACAGCAGCAAGGGACTGAAACAATGTATTGACGGACGGCCGATGTCCATTCACAGGTGCCTGGGCATTTAATTCAAGGAAAAGCCCTTCCCCTTTCTGAACAACCGTCATATGAGTTCCTCCAGGAGCAATATAAGCGACACCATTTTTCAACTCTTCTTCATCTTCCCCCTCTTTGACGGTGATGGAAGAAAGCTTATCCAGCCGGTCAGCCAGGGTCTTAGTAAATCCCGGCGGCATATGCTGAACGACCAAAAGCGGCGCCGGCAGTTGTTCCGGAAGGGCGGCGAGAACCTTTTGAAGAGCTCTCGGTCCTCCTGTAGAGGTGCCGATCGCTACGACCCGTTTCTTCTTCCCTTTTTGGAATGAAACAGAGGGAGGATTTTCAACAGGATGGCTCAATGGCAATGTTCTTACCCTTGCTTCCGCCGCGCCTTTCACTTTCTTTATTACTTCAGCTTCTACTTTTTCCATATCAAGAGAGATAGCGCCCGAAGGTTTTGGTATGAAATCGACGGCGCCAAGTTCCATCGCCTTCAACGTGCTCTCGGCCCCGTCTTTAGTAAGACTGGACACCATGACGACAGGCAGCGGTGTTTCCTTCATGATCCACTCCAGAGTGGACAGGCCGTCCATGACGGGCATCTCCACATCCATCGTGATCACATCGGGTTGAACCTGCTTCAGTTTTTGAAGACAATCCCGTCCATTCCTGGCAGCACCCACCACCTTGATGCGCTGATCCCGCTGGAGCATATCGCTCAACACCCGTCTCATAAAGGCTGAGTCATCGACGACCAGTACTTTGATTTCTTTCACTACGCTTCCCCCTTCCTTACGAGCCGTTTTAATTTTTCCAAAAATCCCGGTTCTTCCAAATGGATCCTGTATGATGCGCGGTTTAAAAACCGTCCGGTGATTTGATCCACGGCCCGGCTCGCTTTTGCTGAAGGGGCATGGATCAGAAAAGGGACCTGGTTCAAAACAGCTTCAAGAACCTGCCGATCTTCAAGAACAACACCGAGCTGATGCACGTCAACATGTAAAAATCTATGCGCAGCCTCCTGCAGACGAGCCAATGTGCGTTCCCCCGATGGTCTGGTCTGCGCCCGATTGACGATAAACGAGAAAGGAAGTACGGGGTTTAGATATACCAGCTGTTTCATCAGTGCATAAGCGTCGGTAATCGACGTAGGCTCCGGCGTTGTCACAATAATGACTTCATGAGCGGAAAGCAGCCATGAGCGGCTGCTTTCTGTAATCCCCGCTCCCATATCAAGAAGGATGACATCATATATTTTCGAGACGTCTTCAAGCTGCTGGTTCAAAAATTCGTAGTCCTCTGCATTCATATTGAACAACTCTGTCAAACCAGATCCGCCGGCAGCATAATCGAGCCCGCCAGGCCCGTGTTCAATAATTTCCTGAAACGTCAGCCGGTTCCGAATAAGATCAGGCAGACTGAAAGCCGATGTTCGTCCTAAAAGAATATCCACATTCCCCATTCCGACATCCATGTCCAGCACCAACACTTTCCTCCCGGAGCGGCACAGGGATAAGGCCATATTTATCGTGATATTCGATTTCCCGACCCCTCCTTTTCCGCTGGCAACGGCAACCACCCGCGCAGGAGGCTTGGATTCACGGGAAATCATACGTGTCCGAAGAAGCTCAGCCTGATCCTTCATCGGTATACCCCTTCATAAGCTGGACAGCTATTTTTCCGGGAGACATGCTTTGAATATCATCGGGCACGTCCTGTCCATTTGTAATATAGGCCGGCCCCCGTTTTTTCTCCAAGATCAGATTGACGGCATCCGCCAGTGTTGATGTTTCGTCTTCTTTTGTAAAAATAATCTTCTCCACAGGTAAGAAAGAAAAGTTATCATAAACCGCCTGCATGTCCGCATATTTACTCGTTAAGGATAAGACAAGAAAATGATCCGCCTGCTCTTCGAAATCAATCACGTTCTGGAGCTCTTCAATAAATGCACGATTCCGGTAGTTCCGCCCTGCGGTATCGATGAGAACAAGATCAACATCCGTCAGTTTTTCCTTCGCCAACCTGTAATCCACCATGTTATAAGCCACCTCGACCGGGGCATTAAGAATTCCGGCATAGGTTTTCAACTGCTCAACTGCTCCAATTCTGTACGTATCGGTTGTTATGAACCCAACCTTCCACCCCTTATTCAACACCGCATCTCCGGCCAGCTTGGCCAGGGTGGTCGTCTTTCCGACTCCTGTCGGCCCGAACAAGTGAATGTACCGTTTCTGAAACGTATGCCCGGACGGAATCTGCCGCAGCATGTCTGTCAATTCCTCTACCGCCATCCTCTTTACATCACCACGTTTGTTCGGAGGTTCATACTTTTCCAGTATGGAAGTGACAAGGCTTTGAACGTATGGCTTTTGAAGCCCCTGTCTTGATAAATATTGTTCCAACTCCTGCATCAACGGGGACAAAGCTGGATTCCTTGTTGATCCATCTTGAATGATGGCTTTCAACTGAGTAATTTCATCCAGAATCTTCTGGTTTTCTCCATTATTCCCCTTATCCAGAAGTGGTTCAGAGGGTATTGCTTTCTTTCGTTCAACTGGAACATCCGGGTCCATACCTGCGACCACTTCTGTCATTTCTTTTTTAAACAACCCGAGAAAGCCCCCGTTTTTGATAACTTTAGAGCTTAAGATCACGGCTTCTGTTCCAAATTCACTTCTCACTTTTTTCATAACTTCCGGCATCGACACTCCGTGAAACTTTTTTATTCTCACGATACATTCACCACCCCGACACTCTGGACTTCTGCACTTGGATCTAATTCGTTATAAGAAAGCACGACGACCTGGGGCAGCGCCCGGTCCAGCAGCTGCTTCATGTACATTCGCACAGCCGGCGAACAAAGGACGACCGCCGTCTCCTCCTGAAGAGTGACCCGTTCGACCTGTTCAGCTACAGAGCGTAATACCGCCTGTTGCCTTTCAGGGTCAAGGGCAAGATAGCTGCCATGCTCCGTCTGCTTAATATGATCAGCGACCAGCTTCTCCACTTGACCGGAAACCGTAATCACTTTCATCTGATCATGACCACCCTTAAACTGACTCGTAATCTGTGCAGACAGAGACTGGCGCACATACTCACCTAACAATTCTGTATCATTGGTCATCTTCGCAAAATCGGCCAGTGTTTCAAAAATGACCGGCAGATTTTTAATTGAGATGTTTTCACGCAGCAGTTTGGCCAGCACTTTTTGAACATCCCCGACACTGAGTGGGTCAGGGGTGACTTCCTGAACCAATATTGGATAGGAGGCCTTCAAGTGATCGATCAGCTGCTGGGTTTCCTGACGGCCAAGGAGGGCGTGGGCATGACGCTTAATCACTTCCGTTATGTGAGTCGAAACGACAGATGGAGGATCGACAACGGTGTATCCTGACAGTTCCGCCTCATCTTTTACATCTTCTGTAATCCACTTAGCCGGGAGTCCAAACGCAGGTTCCACGGTATCCATGCCCTCGACTCCGTCATCCTCATCACCTGGGGTCATGGCCAGATAATGATCCAGCAGAAGCTCTCCACCTGCAACTTGGTTTCCTTTGATTTTCAACCGGTACTCGTTGGGACTGAGCTGAATGTTATCACGGATACGCACGACAGGAATGACAAGGCCGAGTTCTATGGCAAGCTGCCGCCGGATCATAACGATCCGATCGAGCAGATCTCCCCCCTGACTCGTGTCGGCGATAGGAATTAAGGCATAACCGAACTCAAATTCAATCGGATCCATACTAATAAGGTCAACTACATTTTCCGGCGACCGCATCTGATCCCCTTCTGCTTCATCGGTCTCCTCCGGTTCTTCAATGTCCTGCTTTTCAGACTGCCTGGAAAGGCGATACCCTCCAAACGCCAGCACTCCGGCGATCAGGCTCGTTAAGAAAATGGGAATCGGGGTCAGGCCGAGAAGGAAGATGGAGGCGGCTGCAATATAAAGAAGCTTTGGATAGCGGAGCAGCTGACTGGTCACATCAGAACTCAAATTCCCTTCTGAGGCGACTCTTGTGACTACAATTCCGGTTGCGGTCGATATGAGCAGGGCCGGAATCTGACTGACGAGTCCGTCACCAACGGTCAGACGCATATATGTATCAATAGCTTCATTAAAAGACATGCCCATCTGGGCCATGCCGATAATCAATCCAAAAATGATGTTGATGATCACGATAATAATTCCGGCGATGGCATCTCCTTTTACGAACTTACTGGCTCCGTCCATGGCTCCGTAAAAATCGGCCTCATTCTCAATTTTTCCTCGTCGTTCCTTAGCCTGATGTTCATTAATCATGCCTGCGTTTAAGTCGGCATCAATACTCATCTGTTTTCCCGGCATCGCATCAAGAGTGAAACGAGCAGCTACTTCGGAAACCCGTTCCGCCCCTTTGGTAATAACTAAAAATTGTATGATGACAAGGATGATGAATACAACAAAACCAACGAGAGGATTACCACCAATGACAAAAGTTCCGAAGGTTTCTACAACACCACCGGCTTCCGCCTCAGAAAGAATCGAACGCGTTGTTGATACGTTCAGACCAAGACGGAATAACGTAAGCAGCAGCAAAAGGGTCGGAAAGACGGCAAACTGGAGCGCCTCATCCATATTCATGGATACTAAAATAACGATAAGGGCAAGCGTGATATTAATAAGAATAAAAAAGCTGAGGAGCCACCCAGGTAAAGGTATAACAAGCATAATGATGATCAATATTACACCTAACAGGACGGATAAATCTCTTGGTGACATAAGGGCACTCCTTTCTTAAATCTTTTCCTGCAGCCGGTAGACGTAGGCGAGTATTTCAGCCACCGCTTTAAAAAACTCTTCATCAATCGGCTTGTCTATTTCACATTTGGCATAAAGCGATCTGGCCAGCGGTCTGTTTTCCACGGTTACAATGTCGTGCGCCCTGGCAATATCCTTAATTTTAAGGGCGAGAAAATCCACACCCTTAGCTACGACGATCGGAGCGTCAGATTCCTGGTCATCATACTTCACCGCAACAGCGTAATGGGTCGGGTTGGTAATGACGACATCTGCCTGTGGGACTTCACTCATCATCCTCGATGCTGACATCTGGCGCTGCTTTTCTTTGATTTTCGCTTTGATTTGAGGGTCACCCTCTATGTTTTTATACTCATCCTTTATGTCTTTTTTGGACATTCGGATGTTCTTCTCGTGATCATAACGCTGGTATGTATAATCGAGAACGGATAGGAGCAGCAGGGCCAGAGCTGAAGCGATTCCCATGATGACAGTAATCGTCCCGAAGAAAGACACGGCATCTTCCACCGATTTCTGCGACATCATCATCATCTGATCTTTGTTTATCCAAATGATAGAGAAGGTGATCACCCCGACGACGCTGATTTTCAGAAGAGACTTCAACAATTCCACAAGGGCTCGTGCAGAAAAAATCCGCTTGGCTCCTTTAATCGGATCGATTTTTTTCAAATCCGCCTTCAAAGGCTCCCCTGTGAACATGACGCCTACTTGAAGAAGGTTGGAAGCGATCCCTGCAACGACTGCAATACCCATGAGCGGGGCCGTCACCTTCGCTGTTTCCATCGTCATTTCAACAAAAATGGTATGAGTCTGCTCCTGTGTTAAGTCCTGATGCACATAATAAGTAAAAGCATGGCGGTACATATTCAATACCGCGTCCCTCATATATCCGCCAAGGAGAAAAAGGCCGCCGAACATAAACAACAGCAGGACCCCTGTGTTTACATCCTGACTTTTGGGTACCTGTCCTTTTTTTCTCGTATCCTGCCTCTTTTTTGGTGTTGCTTTTTCCGTCTTTTCATCGGCTGCGAAATATTGCAGATCCAACTTCATCCATGCCATTGTTCATCAGCCTCCAAGTACATCCATAAATCCCCTCATGGTTTCAAGCATCGTTTCGAACAGTATTTGAATCAGATAAACATAAAAACTCATCGCTATAACGAGAACGGACAGCGCGACAAAAATTTTCAAAGGCAGTCCCACAACAAACACGTTCAACTGTGGGACGGTCCGGGCAACGATTCCAAGGGCGATGTCAACAAGGAACAGACACCCAACGATAGGTACAGCCATTAAAAAAGCAATCATAAACATCTTATTGAACGACTGGATGACAAACATGATCCAGCCTTCTTCTTTCATAGGAAGAAATTGATCAAGGCCGATGAATTGATAGCTGTAAAAAATTCCATCAATCATCAAATGATGACCATCGACGACTAAAATGAACAGTAATGTAATGATATACATATACTGGCCCACCAAAGGAATTTGAGCTCCTGTTTGAGGGTCGATCACATTGGCGACGGCAAAGCCCATTTGAAAATCGATGAACCCTCCGGCGATTTGTATGGCTCCCAGAATAATGTAAGCCAAAAGACCGACCCCAAGTCCCACGGCTGCCTCTTTTAAAAGCAGAAGAAAATAGGTCCCGTCCACCGTCATTTCAGGAACAGGAAGGGTGAAAACCATCAAGGCGGCTAAAAAAAAGCTGAACCCTACTTTATGAGTGACCGGTACTGTCCGATAAGAAAACAAAGGCAGGGATGCAAAAAAAGCGGCCACCCGGACGAAGACCAGCAGAAATGCCGGCAGATTCACGAGCGAAATCGATTCGATCATAGTCAGCCCACCAGCATATTCAAGTTATTAAAGATTTCCGCTGTGTATTCAACCATATTGGTAAGCATCCAAGGCCCAAAGACGATCAGTCCAATTAAAACGGCGACGATTTTCGGGATAAAGGCAAGCGTCTGTTCCTGAATCTGCGTTGTAGCCTGGAATATACTCACAACCAGCCCTACGGTTAATGCAAGAATCAAGAGGGGCCCGGAAATCAGCAGGACCGTATAAATTCCTTCCTTGGCAAATGAGATAACCATATTGCTATTCATCGTGGTTCCTCCTTAATAGCCTTCCAGCAAGGATTTCGTTATTAAGAACCAGCCGTCCACGAGGACAAACAGCAGAATCTTAAACGGCAGGGAAATCATGACAGGTGGAAGCATCATCATTCCCATCGACATCAACACGCTGGCGACAGCCATATCAATGACTAAAAATGGTACAAAAATCATGAAACCCATTTGAAAAGCGGTTTTCAGTTCACTGATGGCAAAAGCAGGCACAAGTGTAGTCAGCGGCACATCCTGGATAGAAGAAGGAGCTTCCAGACCGGAATAATTCATAAATAAGGCCAGATCCTTCTGCCTGGTGTGTTTGCCCATGAACTCCTTCATCGGAGCACTCGCTTCGTCATACGCTTCATCTAATGTGATTTCCTCATTAAACAACGGGGTTAATGCCTGCTCGTTGACCTCCTCAAACGTAGGAGCCATGATAAAGAACGTCAGAAACAGAGCGATTCCTATCAACACCTGGTTGGGAGGCATCTGCTGAGTAGCCAGCGATGTCCGGACAAAGGACAAAACGATAAGAATCCTTGTAAAACTGGTCATTAAGATCAACAGACCGGGGGCCAGTGATAAAACCGTCAACAACAGCAGCAGTTTGACAGAGGTAGCGATGTTTTCAGGATCTGAGCTTGTAAAGATATCTACAAATTCATTCATGATCCTGTCCCCCTTTCGTTCTCTCCGCTGCTTTTTTCTGTTTCTGTTTCATATCGTTCAGCTGGGTTTCAAAAAGCTGTTGGAATTGAAACGTCGAGGTATCCTTTTTTGGCTCTTGATGACCGGGGAGTTTACGCAGCAGGTTCTGCACGGAAGCTGTTGGAATGGAAGGGCCCTGGTCCTTTTTCTGAAAAGAAGCCTTCGTATCCTGATCCGTAATTTCAGTGATCAACTCCACGGAATCTCCTACACCTAATAAAAACACCTGCTCCCCTACTCTTACAGCCTGTATGGAACGATTAGGCCCGAGACTCATCCCCCCCAGGTTCTCCATAGTTCTTGATTGGTTCACCCACTGGTTTTTACGGTTGAACAATTTCAGCAATCCATAAATCAAGGCCACAACAAAAACCAGGGCCAGTCCGAGCTTCATGAAGTTCCACAGAAGCGAAGGCTGATCCTGTGCTGTTCCAGCGGCCGGCTCAGATGGATCCATATCCGCATCTGCACCAGGGCAGCCCTCCAGTTCCGGATTGGATAAACATTCGTTCACAGAGGGCTGGGCCATCGTTTGCAAAGGAAAAACCGTCAGCAGGAGGACCGTAAACATCAACATTGCTGATACTCTTGGTGCAGAAAACATCATATTCCCCGCTTCAGCTTAACGCTTTCTGAATCGCTTCAATCACACGGTCCGCCTGGAAAGGCTTCACAATAAAGTCCTTGGCGCCGGCCTGGATTGCGTCCACAACCATCGCCTGCTGCCCCATAGCTGAACACATGATGACTTTTGCGTCTGGATTAACCGCCTTAATTTCCTTCAACGCCGTAATCCCATCCATTTCCGGCATGGTGATATCCATCGTGACAAGATCCGGTTTTTCCTCTTTGTAAAGCTCCACTGCTTTTTGTCCATCTTCCGCTTCGCCGGCAATTTCATAGCCGTTTTTTGTTAAAATGTCCTTCACCATCATACGCATGAACGCTGCATCATCTACAATTAGTATTCTTTCTCCCATTTCTCTTCCTCCTGTCATATCGTTCCTGTATTAACGTAATTTTGTCAGTCGGTCCTTTGGACTTAAAATATCAGTCACCCGCACACCGAAATTTTCATCGATGACGACGACTTCCCCTTTAGCCATCAACTTTTCATTCACATGAATGTCGACAGGCTCACCGGCGAGTTTATCCAGTTCCACAACAGACCCGGCAGACAATTCAAGAATGTCCTTCACCGTCCGTTTCGTCCTTCCAAGTTCCACCGTGACTTTTAACGGGATGTCCATCAGCATATCAAGATTTTTATGAGCGGTTCCTGTCATTGATGGAGACTGCTCGAACTGTTGGAACTGTGCATGCTGCACATCTGCTTCCTGAGCACTGCGGCCTGCAGGCCCCCCCACATACTGCGGATCAGCCTGATGCTGTTCAAATTCTGTAACTTCACGATCCGGTGAAGTCCCTGAAGACGACTGCGGTTCTTCAGGTGAAGAAGGCCCGGTTTGTTCCAGCACTTGTTTTTCATCTGAAATGTTAGGTTCACTTGTTTGAGAGCCTTCCGGATCGAGAAGCTGCTCTACCAGGTCTTTAGCAAAATTCAGTGGAATCAACTGCATGATTTTCGAGTCGATCAATGTTCCAATTTTGAGTTGAAAGGCTACATTGACTAACGTTTCCTCCTCAGGGATCATATCCTCCCCGGATTGATCCTCCAAGTCCAGCACATTGATCGACGGTGGAGAAATATCCACTTTCTTATTAAAGATGGTGGACATACTGGTCGCTGCGGACCCCATCATCTGATTCATAGCTTCCTGAACGGCACTTAATGCGATTTCATTCAAGTTTTCGTCCGGGTTCAGACCATCCCCCCCGAGCATCAAATCAGCGATGATGGCTGCATCCTTCGTCTTCATAACAAACACATTTTCCCCTGTGAATCCGTCTGTATAAGTCACTCCGACGGCGACATGGGGTTTGGGAAATTCGTCCGCCAGATCCTTCCGGTACACAACAGCGATCTCCGGCGTAGTGATCTCTACTTTTTGATTGAGCAGAGAAGACAGCGCAGTTGCGGAGCTTCCAAACGATATATTTCCGATCTCGCCGAGCGCATCTTCCTCAAGAATGGCCAGATGCGACTCTTTGGGAGACAGATCTGAATCTTTATTGCTGCCTGTGTCACCCCCGCCATTCAATAACGCATCAATTTCGTCCTGGGATAACATGTCATCACTCATCTTCCCCGCCTCCTTTTGTAAATTCGTCTAATATTTGAACAGCCATCTTACTTTTCACCTGTCCAGGCTGAATGTAAAATTTCGGTTCATCATCCACTTTCATAATCATCGGATGTTCGATGGATTGATCAAGTCGGATGACATCATTTTCATCAAGGTTCAAAAACTGCTCAATACTCATATCCGCCTCTCCGAGAACGGCAAGGACATTAAGCTCTGCTCCCTGGATCGTCCGGCTGATCGCTTCAAAGTCTTCCGGATTTCTTTCTTTGGACTGCTCTTTCTGCATCCAGTAATGGACGGAAAGCTTCGGAATGATCGGCTCTAATACAACGTGTGGAATACAGACGTTGATCATGCCGCTCGTTTCTCCGATCGTCGTGTTCAATGAAACAACGATGACGGTCTCATTGGGAGAAACCATCTGAAGGAATTGAGGGTTTACCTCGAAATCCTCAAGCATAGGATCGATGTCCACAATCGATCCCCATGCCTCCTGATAATTTTCAAGCGCTCGTTCAAACAGGTGGGACATAATCGTCGTTTCAATCTCGGTCAAATTATCCACCTTGTTCACACTGCTCCCACGGCCTCCAAGAACGCGGTCCAGCATGGCGTAAGCGACGTTCGGGTTGGCTTCGAGCAGAATACGCCCTTCCAGTGGAGGGACGCTGAAAATATTTAAAATGGTCATGGCTGGGATCGACCGGATAAATTCCTCATAAGGAAGCTGGTCCACCGACGCTACCTGTATATCTACATACGTGCGTAACTGCGCAGAAAAGTAAGTTGTCAGCAGCCTGGAGAAATTCTCGTGAATTCTAGACAGGCTTCGGACCTGATCCTTGGAAAATCTCAAGGCCCGCTTAAAATCATACACTCTGACTTTCTTTTCTTTTTCTTCTTTCTTTAATTCCTCGGCGTCCATCTCTCCTGAAGACAGTGCAGATAGAAGGGAATCTATTTCATTTTGTGAGAGAACCTCTTCCGCCAAATTTTCTCCCCCTTCCTTCGATTATTGAAGGACTTTGTTTACGGTATAAACGTCCGTGACTTTACCTTCTGTAAGAAGCTCGTTCATCTTTAATTTCATCTTTTCCTCTAAATCAGAAATTCCAGATTGAAAGCTTTCCGACTTCATCACAGATAATTCCTTAATCAATGTATTGCTGATTTGGAAATCCCTCTTTTCCAGTTCCTTTTTCGTAGCTGTGCTGTCTGTGACGACTTGAAAGCTGATCCTCACATAGCTTCCATCTTTCAAGTCCGTGGTGATCTCCTCTGTTACAAATGAGGCCTCCCGGATATCATCAATGCTGCGTTCTCCGGATGCTTCTTCTCCGCCATTGACGTTCAGGACGAAAACAAGCGCAACAACACCGAGAATCGTTAAGGTACTTAACGTGATGATCATTCCTTTGAAAATGTTCATCTTTTTACTCACCTGCCTTATCTGCAGCCTGGATCAGGCCTATGCTGCGAAAATAGTCCGTTACCTTCAGAGCCACTTCTTCCTCTGATTCCAACACGAGAAATGTACGACCGCGGGCAGTGGTGATGGTCGTATCCGGATTAGACTGGACCTGTTCTATGTAAATCGCATTATAGGTGAAAGATTGTCCGTTTAACTTTGTCAATGTAATCATAGAAAGGAGGAGGGTCGGCACCCTCCGTCTCTCCTTATCGCTTCAGATTGACTAGTTCCTGCAGAATCTCATCAGAAGTGGTGATGATTTTCGTATTGGCCTGGAATCCACGCTGGGATGTAATCATTTCGGTGAACTGATCGGCGAGGTCTACATTGGACATTTCAAGCGCCCCTGCAATCATGCCGCCTGTTCCATTCTGACCGGCAACGGATAGATCAGACACGTTATTCAATTCATCGTCATTTGCATTACTGCTTATAAAACCAGAGTTGGGCGTTGCACGATATTCATTTCCGCCGACTTTCTCAAGACCGCCGGGATTGGAAAATTTGGCAAGCATAATTTGACCCGCCTGCTGAACGTTATTATTTGCATCAATGTAGTTGACGGTTCCATCCGTCTGGACACTGAAGCTCTGTGCATCATCAGGAATAGTAATCGCACCCTCGTTACCAATGACATACTTCCCACTGTTATTGACGAGTGAACCATCATCATCCAAGTAAAAGTTCCCTGCTCTCGTGAAACTGATCTGCAGTTGTGAAAGATCTGTGTTTCCTCCACCAACGTTAACGCCAGCCGTTCCCGCTTCCGCAAGCACAAACATGCCGTCTCCTTCAAGCGCAAGATCAAGTGGACGACCGGTGGACTGACGGTTCCCCTGTGTATGGATGGTATCGATGGAGCCGATTTGTGTCCCAAGACCGACCTGGGTTGCATTCAGTCCCCCTGTCACATTGCCACCATTATCATTTGCAATCGGACCTTGGGCATTGGACATCGTCTGACTCATCATATCCTGAAAAGTTACGCGTCCCTGTTTGAAGCCGTATGTGTTCACGTTGGCAATATTGTTGCCGATCGTATCTAATTTTGTTTGAAAACCTTTCATTCCAGAAACTCCTGAATATAGTGAACGTAGCATGTATTCAACATTCCTTTCGGGTTTTAATGCCGGTGCTTCTGTCCTTCCGCCCCAGCTGCGGCTTCCCTTCATACGGGTCCAGCCTATTCATTGATAAAAATGGTGCCATTGATATTCGTAAAGATTTGCGACTGCGTTTCCTCCCGGTTCATCGCGGTTACGACGGTTCGATTCTTCGTACTGACGATCAGCGCTGCTTCATTTGTCAATACAAGAGAATCGGTCACGCCCTTGGTTTCAGCTTCCTGCATTTTTGCAGAGATCTGTTCCCAGGAAGACGGCGCAATGGAAATGTTTCTTGTTTTCAGGCGCTGCTCCGCATGTTTGCTGATTTTCAACCCTGCTGCTTCCTCCAGGGCGTTCTTAAATGAAGCGGACGTTTCTCTCTCTGTTCTTATGCTCGTCTGCCTTCCCATTAAAGGGGGCTGGACAGCATGGACGCGCGGGTCCATCAGGTTTCCTGCTTTCCTGATCCGCTCTCTTGACTCACCTTTGTCAAATCCTGTACTGATACAAGACTGCCGGACTGCAGTTCAACATATGTGCCATCTTCTTTTTGGTTAACAGCAGCAACGACATCTGTCTTCAAACCTCCCTGATCCTTGGAAGAATACGTAACTTCCTTTCCGATTAAATGACTGTAGGTAATCAAGGAAGACATGTTCTGCTGCTCTGTGAAGGACTGAAAAGCTGTCGACATATTCGTCATCTGTTCCAGACTTGAGAACTGCGTCATTTGAGAAACAAACTCCTGATCTTTCATAGGATCAAGCGGGTTTTGATTTTGAATTTGAGTCATCAGGATTTTCAGAAAATCATCCTTTTCAAGGATGTTGCTTCCGGATGTATGGGGCTGCTGATTTTTTAAATAAAAGGACGGATCAATCGAAGTCACGGAACCACCTACACTTTCTCATTCATTAATATATCTTCAAAGGAAGCGCCATCCTCCCCTTCCTCTTCTTCATTCACATGCTGCCTGTCTTCTTTCTCCCCGCGTGACTCATCAGACGATCCATGTTCATCAGCAGTCTGCGCGCTGGAATGGTGCTGTGTGAATGCCAAGGCGTCATTTTTTTCAACCACTACCTGCTGGGGTGAGAACATAGGTCTCAAGTGATGAAGGTTCCCTTCAAGGAGTTCCTTTGCTGCCAGGGTCTGCACCATTAGTTTGACAATCATCTCACCATTCTGCTGGGTCACCTGTACCACCATGTTTCCCAGGCTTCCTGGTTTCAATTGGATCTGCATTTCCTTCATCCCGGATGAATGTGTCAACAAGCGGCTGTTATGGACCATCCGCTCCAGTTCCTGCAGAAAACCAGCAGGACGGGTCTGATCACTTCCCGTTTGATTCACATGGAGGACAAATTGTTCGACTTTAGACATCGCTCCAGAAGCCCCCGTCCAGGATGGTGTATAGGCTTCATCCGCACCGGCTGTGTTTTTTAATGTTTCCTGGACCCACCTGCCCATCTCTCTTCCCGTCAAAGGGTGTTGCTGCTGATAGGTTTGAGGGAGCTTCTGATGCTGCTCCAGCCGTGCAGCAAGCTGTAGAAAAACTTGTTTCTCGACCGGGGCATCACGGAACAACCGGTCGATGACGTCCTGTTTCCCAGAATCCATGGAAGCCTGATGAACGGATTTTGTCAGCGGAATCAGTATTTTTTTTAAATCTGACCCTGCCTGCACACCATTCCTGACGGCCTCAACCAAACTCCTGAACTGTTTTGAAAAGGAAATCAGCGATGGTTCGACGTCCAGAGCTGCCCCTGCAGGCACACGATTGAGAACACTCTGAGGCAGAACGTCTCCTTTTTCTACACTGGCAGATGCATCAATGACCTGCCCCCCTCTGAGCAGGGCTGTAAGCATATCCTTCACTTTTGGGTGGCTTTCCCGAAAAAGAGAAGCCATTTCAACAGCTGCATCATCCGGATGCATGTTTTGCAAAGCTGCCGCTATAGGAGCAAACTCCCTGGTGATAGAATCAATGGCTTCACTGCCCTCCCTGCGAGAAGCCAGGTGCAGGAGTGATTGATGAAAGTCTCTCCATCCATTTGAAAGGGCGGTGGTTGCACTTACCGCTTCATCTTGGAGAGCCGTTTGGGAATGATCACCCTTTGTTTCCCGAGTGATGAACAGGGACTGCGTATTCCCAATTGCGTGCAGTTGATCTTCGAGATCTGTCATCGCTGCCTGCTCTCCATCTGCACCAGCTATTGAATTCAATGATTCCAATAAATCTTCCAGTTGAGAAACGAAAGTCTCGACGGCTTCTTTTGTTATAAAAAGTGGACGTTCCTGTTCACGGACATTTCCTTCTGCGCTAACCTTCTCAAGCATCCGAACTGTTTCTTCATTTTTTATCGAGGAATTTTCTTGGAAATCAAATGACAAGGGAATATCCCCTTGTTCCTTTAGTTGAAATAGTCTGTTCAAACCTGCCGGCATCCCTTCCGTCACCGAATCGGGAGGGGATGATAATCGTGACCCGGATGTTTTCGGTATAAACGATGTCAAAAATAAGTTCAAATCATGATCCTTGTCCACGACCGGAGGACTTCCCGTCTTCTGTTCTTCCGACTGCCTTACAGAGGACGTACCAACTGAAACTAATTTCCTTAACACTTCCAGTGATTGTTCCTCACCAGGCCCCCTATTTTTCACAGGGGGATGTTGGTCAGCAACCTCGGACGGCACACCCTGCACCGGCTTTATTTCCGTCTGCAGATCAGCCTTGATACTCGATGATTTTCCGGAATGCATCAAGAGAAACTTCTGGAATTCTCCCTGAATACGGGCCCATTGATTATGTATATCCCATCCGTCGTTTTCAGAGACAGCTTTTGGGGACAAGGACTTTACCTGCTGCCCAACTTCATTGATCAACTGCTGCATTTGATTCGTCAGCTCTTCCAGGACTTCGTTTTCGTTGGTATCCGCCGGTAAAGTTGTACCAACCTCAGACATTTTTACAGCCTGAAGCGCTTGTTTGAATGTAAGCCCATCAGTCTTAGGAGAAGGGCTCGTGAGTGACTGCGTGGGTACCGACCTTGGAACTAATGAAAATAGCGTCGTTATCTTCTTCACCCCCTTTTCAAATGTGCCGTTTATTCATCCATTAAACGTACGGCAATCTCGGCTGCGGCTGCCGATTCCATAGCGCCTAAAATCGTTCCACGTTCTTTATTCGTAATCTCTTTTAGAACGAGTACTGCTTTATCCTGATTCATTTCCTGTAAAATGGGTGCTGCATCTTCTGCGTCCATCTCACGGAATGACAAGGCCAGATCCTTCACGGAGTCTTCAGCCTCCTCTTCCTGCACTGACGGCTGGGAAGCTTCTTCCAAATCGGCTTGAAGCTGAAGGATTTGTCTATCCTTCTCTTCCATCAATGATTCTTTATCTGAAGCCTCCTGTTTCAATTGGTTGATTTCAGCTTCTTTGTTTGCCAGTGCTGCCTCCAGACGGTCACTGGTATCCCCGGTAGATTCTGCTTCATTGGAAGAAGTGAATGTTGAGAGTCCCGGAATGGCAGACGCAGCTTTTCCAACCTCTTTGGAAACGTTCATCCCTGACAGTGTCAGTGCTACCCATGCGAGAACACCAAGAAAGATAAAAGGAATGAAGACAGCGAGCATGATTTTACCTAAGGAACGCTCTTTTGTTGGGTTGTTTTTTATTTTTCCAGCCATACCATCACCTGTTTAAGAAATTTAAGTATTGATTCATGGACAGTTCATCCATGCGTGCATTTTCTTCGTGTTTCATCCACTGCACTTCTTCTTCTTCCTTCATTTCTATTAATTTTTCATACTTTTTCACTTCGATGTAAGCATCTGTGAGAACAGTTTGAGCGTGCTCCATTTTCATACGGGCCTGTTGGACGGACGGCTGCAGATCATCAACGATGGCTTCTAAATGTTCAATATACTGCCGGTGTTGAACAAAAGCGGCGGCCTGGAGAGTCCCCCGTGATAAGGAATCGTTGAACTGTTCAACTGCCGTCTCTTTTTCCCTGAGCCTTTCATACAGCTCGCCGGCCCGTTTTTCAAAGGTTTCCACTGTTTTTTGGTACTCTTTCTGCTTTTCATGCTTGTCTTTATCTCTCAAGTCCTTAATCTTTTGATAGGTTTGAACAACGGCCGTCATTTACAAATCCCCCTATTCAAATAACCCCTTCAAATCTTCCACCGAACCTTCATAGCTTGCCGGTTCATATACATCCTGTTTTAAAAACTTCACCAGATGCGGATAGTAGGAAATCGATTCATCAATGTCCCGGCTGGACCCTTTTTTATAAGCGCCAATTTGAATCAATTCTCTGTTCTCTTCATACGTCGCCAGATGAGCACGGAGCTGGGATGCTGCATGGGCATGATCCTCTGTGACAATCTGCTTCATCACGCGGCTGATGGATTTCAGGATATTGACTGCAGGAAACCTTCCCTGCTCAGCCAGTTTGCGATCAAGAACAAAATGGCCGTCCAGAATACCGCGGACTGTGTCAGCGATCGGTTCGTTTAAGTCATCCCCATCTACAAGAACGGTATAGAAGGCTGTAATCGTTCCCCTGTTCGAAGCCCCTGTACGTTCCAAAAGCTTTGGAAGGAGAGCGAAGACAGACGGCGTGTACCCTTTCGTAGTCGGAGGTTCGCCAGTGGCCAGACCGATTTCACGCTGGGCCATTGCAAACCTTGTGACGGAATCCATCATCAGGTTGACGTTATAGCCAAGGTCACGGAAATACTCACTGATGGCTGTCGCCGTATAGGCCCCTTTCACTCTCATTAAAGCCGGCTGATCTGAAGTTGCCACAACAACAATGGACCGCCTCAGCCCTTCTTCTCCAAGATCATGTTCGATAAATTCCCGGACTTCCCGGCCCCTCTCTCCGATTAAGGCGATCACATTCAAATCCGCCGAGCTGTTTCGGGCAATCATGCCCATCAACGTACTTTTTCCAACACCACTGCCTGCAAAAATCCCTACGCGCTGCCCTTTGCCGACACTCAACAAGGAATCAACCGCACGGACACCGACTTGTATCGGCTCTCTTACCGGAGGCCTTGATAAAGGGTTCGGGGGGTCCTGAATCGTCGGATATTCTTTCAACCCCTTGGGCAGCCGGCTTCCGTCCAGCGGCTGTCCGGAAGCATCCAGCACACTCCCGATCAGGCCTCTGCCCACATGAATGTTCAAAGGGGATCCAGTAGCTTCCACCAGACTTCCAGGGCTGATATGAGTCACTTCCTGATAAGGCATAAGCAGAATGTTTTCATCATGGAAGCCGACCACTTCCGCCTGGATAGTTACCTGTCCATTTATCGGCGAATGAATGGTACACACTTCTCCGATCGAAGCCTCCGGACCTTTGGACTCAATCATCAGACCGACAACGCGGTGAATTTTCCCGTAGCGCTTATACGTATCTGCCTGGCGGATCACAGATTCAAAAAAAGCTTCATTCATCTGCAGCCGCCCTTTCTGCAGCTTTCAAGACGGCTTTACGTAGTTCTGTCAGCTGTGTATCAATTCCTGCATCAATAATTCCAAATGGGGATTCGACTCTGCATGTTAAAGGAGGCAGTTCTGCCTCAACGTAGATGGAAAGGTCTGTATTGTGACGGACCGCTTCATGAAGCTCTTCCCTCTGCTCCTGTAAAAGACCGAACTGATCCGGGTGAACATAAATGGTCACTTCTGGCTGCGCCTGCACTTCTTCAATGGCTGCACTGACCAAGGGAAGGAAAGCTTCCGGTTGTTCCACCAGTTGTTTTTTCACAATTTTCTCCGCACATGTCAAGGCAAGGTCCAGAATCATACGTTCACTTTCCTTCACCTTTTCTTTTTGAAGGAGCCCGGCTTTTTCAACGACAAGATTCGCTTGTTCGATCCGGCTTTCATACACCTGTCTGCCTTCCTCCTTCCCTTTAGATGTTCCTTCTTCAAAGCCTTTCCGGAAGGCTTCATTTTCAATGACTTTTCTTTCTTCCTCCCAGGTCTGTTTCATTGCTTCAATTTCGGCAGTCGTCTGCTGGATCAGCTCCTGCTTTCTAGTCTGAAGATGATGGATTTCCTGTTGGAGGGAATGCTTGTGGTTCTCCAGATTCTCTGAGCTGTATTCCTCTTCAGAAGGATGTGGGGCCGGATTTACTTTCTTAATTTGAATGACCCTGCCGGTATCCTGGGGGTAGTTAGACAATGATGTCATCTCCCCCGCCTCTGGCGATAATGATCTCGCCAATGTCTTCTAAATGTCGAATAGTGGAAACCACTCTTGTTTGAGCTTCTTCCACATCACGCAGGCGCACAGGACCCATAAATTCCATTTCTTCCTTAAAGGTCTGGGCCATGCGGTCGGACATATTATTGAAGACAACTTCTTTCACTTCTTCACTGGACACCTTAAGCGCAAGACGCAGATCATCCTGATCAACATCTCTGACCACACGCTGGACAGCCCGGTTATCGAGGGCGACGATATCTTCAAACACAAACATTCTCTTTTTAATTTCCTCTGCCAGGTTTGGATCCTGTGTTTCCAGGGAATCTAAAATGGTACGCTCTGTACTGCGGTCAACCCCGTTCAATACTTCGACAACTGCCTGAATACCGCCCGTTTCCGTGTAATCGTTTGTGACAGTGGCCGATAATTTCTTTTCAAGAATCTGCTCCACCTGACTGATGATTTCAGGAGACGTCGAATCCATCACGGCAATTCTTCTGGCCACATCTCCCTGCTGCTGCTGTGGAAGTTCTGATAAGACTTGTCCAGCCTGCTCGGCATCCAGGTAGGATAGTACGAGAGCGATTGTCTGGGGATGTTCATTTTGAATGAAATTTAAAATTTGTCCGGGATCAGCCCTTCTGGCAAAATCGAACGGTTTCACCTGAAGAGAAGATGTCAGACGACCGATGATATTTGACGCTTCTTCCACGCCCAGTGCCTTTTCCAGGATCGTTTTGGCATATCCGATGCCTCCCTGGGAAATGTAGTCCTGGGCTAAAGCAATTTGATGGAACTGATCAAGAATGTCTTCTTTCTTGTCAGCTTCTACTTTTTGAACAGAAGAAATCTCCAAAGTGAGCTGTTCAATCTCTTCTTCTGTCAAATGTTTATATACCTGTGCAGCAACGTCGGGTCCCAGAGATATGAGGAGGACGGCTGCTTTTTGTTTTCCTGTCAGTGTCTGCTTGTTCAAAGCCATCTTCAGACCTCCTTAATCATCCGAAATCCAGGAGCGCAGTAACTTCGCAAAATCCTCTGGCTTTTCTTTCGCCATCTTTTCCAGCTGTTTCCGTTTTTGAGTTGATTCATCTTCTTTTTCCTTTATTTCCGGAATTTCTGTTTTTTCTTCAGGTACGGCGCTTTCCTCTGTATACACGTAAAATTCTTCTTCTTCCTCTTCCTTGTTCTGTCTCAATAATCTCCAGATTAAAACAATGATGACCAGAAGCAGTCCACCAGCCACGATGTAGGCCCACATCGGAAGCCCCGTTGACGGTTCACCGGTTGGAAATTCCACTTGGCCACTGAATTCCTGGAATACGATCGAAACCTTTCCGTCGGTATTCTCCTGCTCGTATTCTTCATTGATGGATGTTGTAATCATCGAGTCCACAATCGATTGAACACTTTCCTGAACGGTCTGCTCTTCTGCTGCAGTCAAATACTCAATAGATCCGTCTTCGTTTACGGATTTTTTATTATCCACAGCCACCTGAATACCGAGGTCCCGTACTTTATACGGACTTTCCTCTATATTCTTCTTAATCCGATTGAATTCATTATTGATCGTTTCCTTTTTCATTTCATAATCGCCGCTGCCGGTTTCGCCAGCTTCATAGTTAGGAATATCTTCGTCCCCTGTTCCGGCCGTTCCGCCTTCGGGTACAGCACCGTCTTCGTATGTCTCTTCAATCAATTCCATACTTACAGGGAGCCCTTCCATTGTTTCGGGGTCCACCGGTTCCACAAGCTCTTCCACACGGTTTTCTTTAGTGAAATCAATATCTGCCGTTACGGTTGCAATTACTTTCTGCTCCCCGATCATCATACCGAGCATATGCTGCAGCCGTTGCTTGATATCTTTCTCAATATCTGATTTGACCTTCTGCTGGTATGTATACATATCTTCCTGTCCAGCCAGTTCAGATTGATTGTCAAAATAATTAAAATTTTGATCCATGATGACGATATTATCTTTAGACAAGTCGGGAACAGACTTGGAAACAAGGTTATAAAGCGTTTCAACCTGGCTCGCTTCCAGCTGATACCCCGGCTGGACATCAAGGACAACTGACGCTGAAGCATTCGCTTCGGCATCAGCAGCAAAAAGCTGTTCTTCAGGCATGTTAATCATCACTTTTGCATTTTCAATCCCTTGAATACCTGTGATCAATCCCGCCAGTTCCGTCTGCATAGCATCCAGTTTGATGACATCAAATTCATTGTCTGTCATCCCCCACTGTATGTTATTACTGAAAAAGCTGTAGTCGATCGTTCCACTGTTCGGAATGCCCGAGGCTGCCAGATCTACCAGAAGCCCCTCCACCTCTGAGTCAGGAACGAGAATGCTTGTCCCCCCCTGATCAAGCTCATAAGGGATGCCGCGTGTATCCAGTTCCGCTTTTATCTGTCCGGCTTCCTGCACAGTAATATCCTTGTAGAGAGGTACCATCCCCGTATTGGATGCCAGCACACTGATCACGATTAAAGCAATAATCAGCACAGCTCCTGCAATTGTCATCAAGCTGCGCTGTCCTTTGCTGCGGCCTTTCCAAAAAGCAGTCAGCCGCTCTTTAAATACATGTAATTGCTCTTTCATAACTGCCCCCAAAAAAATTACGATTCAAACGAATCGTATAATGCAAATCTTCTAATGAACTGCTATACCTGCATCCGCATCATTTCTTTATATGCGTCGATAACTTTGCTCTGCACTTCCACAGCTGTCTGCATCGTAATACCGGCTTTCTGGGATGCAATCATGACATCGTGGAGATCATCGATTTCGCCGGTGGCGAGAGCCTTCGTTTTTTCGTCTGATACGACCTGGACGTGATTCAGCTGTTCCACGGCGTTCTTTAACTGACCGGAAAATGAACGATGGGCCTCGCTTGGGGAAACCCCTTTCTGCCACTGTGACTGCACAGGTTCGGATATTGATTTCACACTCGTTAATGGAATCATTTCTGCCATCCGTTATCTATCCCCTTTCTTATCTGCCAATCTCTAAAGCTTTCATCAGCATACTTTTCGAAGCGTTCAGCGATGTTACGCTGGCTTCATATGAACGTGTTGCACTCATCATATCCACCATTTCCTGCAGGGGGTCCACGTTGGGAACTCGAACATATCCTTCGTCATCCGCATCAGGATGGGACGGGTTGTACGCCATCTTGAATGGTTCTTCGTCCTCCACAATTTCCGATGCTTTCACACCTGATGCGCTGCCGTTCTCCGTGGATTGCTGCAGAACGTGCCTGAAATTCTGCCTCTCCGGTTCCAAGACAACCATCTTCCTTTGGTATGGTTCCCATTCTCCAGCTTCATTGATGGAAGCTCTCGTGGAATTCGCATTGGCAATGTTGGATGATGCAACATCCATACGCAGCCGCTGGGCCGTCAATGCACTGCCGCTGGCGTTCATAGCCTGAAAAATACTCACCGATTAACCACCACCTTTTAATACGGATTGAAGACTTTGAAACTTCCCGTTCATACGTTCCACCAGTGCCTGATATTGGATCTGGTTCTGTGCCAGCTCGTTCATCTCTTTATCTATATCCACATTGTTTCCGTTCGGATGATAGGATGAATCATGCTTCTTATATGTAGTATAGGATTGACCAGCTTCACCGCTGAAGTTGATATGTCCGGCATGTGTTGTTTTGGTCTGAAACGATGCTTCCTTGGCAAGGATATCTTTGAAAGCCACCCCTTCTGCCTTGTATCCCGGCGTATCTACATTGGCGATATTATTGGATAACGCTTTGTTCTTGGCCGCAGAATAATCGAGAGCACCCTGAAGGGACGTAAATGTATCATTAAACAGGCTCATCTATCCACCTCTATCCTTTATTCGACATTTTTTCCATAACCACATCTTCAATTTTAAAAAAATTACTTAAAATTTGTCTATACAATCCTGATCTTTTTTACGAGAGTATTACAAATAGTACATATTAACTATGATAAATTACCTTAAAAAGTGCATGATATTGGTAAAAGTGTCGAAAAGAATCTTATAATGAACATTATGTCATAAAAATGTGTCGAATAGTATGTATTTATTGGAAAATAAAAAAATAATCCATTAGGCATACAGCAGAGGCTGTATTATATAAATGGATAAAAATAAAAAAGCAGGCACACGGCCTGCTTTCCTTTAATTTGTGCGAAGCTTCTGAAGCTCCAGCAAGAAATTATTATTAAGAACTTTAATATAGGTTCCCTTCATCCCAAGAGAACGGGACTCGATGACTCCTGCACTTTCCAGTTTACGGAGTGCATTTACGATGACAGAACGGGTAATCCCCACGCGGTCGGCAATTTTACTTGCCACCAGCAGTCCTTCATTGCCTTCCAGTTCATCAAAAATATGTTCGATGGCTTCAAGTTCACTGTAGGACAGAGAACTGATCGCCATTTGCACAACAGCTTTGCTCCGCGCTTCCTGCTCGATTTCCTCTGTTTTCTCATGAAGAATCTCCATGCCTACAACAGTGGCACCATATTCAGCTAGAAGAAGGTCATCGTCATTGAAATTTCCGTTAAGACGGCTCAGAATCAATGTACCCAGGCGCTGTCCGCCTCCGATGATCGGAACGATGGTTGTCAGACCGTTCTCAAACAAATCGCGGTTTTCAATAGGGAAGGCAGTATATTCACTGTCGATATCAATATCAGGTGTTGTCTCCTGGATATTGAACAGACTCTGGGTATACTCCTGCGGGAACTGGCGGTCAGAAAGCATCGCCTTCATACGCTCGTTCTCAATCTCCTGATTAATCGCAAAGCCAAGAAGCTTTCCGCGGCGGCTCAGTACGAATGTGTTGGCTTCAATAACATCACGCATCGTGGCGGACATATCATTGAAGTCGACGGACTTTCCTGTTGTTTTCTGCAGCATTGCGTTGATCTTACGTGCACGGTCTAGTAGTTTCATGTGCATTTCCTCCTTGTTGATCTCTCCTACAAGATAAATCGGCTGAGATCTTTGTTTTTAACAATTGATGATAATTTACTGTCTACATACTGCGGTGTAATTTCGATGGTTTCCATCATGACATCCGGAGCTTCAAACGATAGATCCTCAAGTAGTTTTTCGAGAATCGTATGAAGTCTGCGGGCACCGATATTATCTGTTTCCTGATTCACTTCATGAGCGATTTCTGCGAGTCTGGTAACAGCATCGTCAGAAAATTCAACCTTTATACCTTCGATTTCAAGTAAAGCTTTATATTGTTTTAAAAGGGCATTGGAAGGCTCCATTAATATACGCTTGAAATCGGCGACGCTGAGCTTGTTAAGCTCCACACGGATCGGAAAGCGTCCCTGCAGTTCAGGGATCAGGTCAGATGGTTTGGACATATGGAAGGCCCCCGCTGCTACGAAGAGGATGTGATCGGTCGCTACAGGTCCATACTTCGTTACAATCGTGGATCCCTCCACAATCGGAAGAATATCACGCTGTACACCTTCCCGTGATACATTCCCCTGGTTGTCTCCCTTTGCCGCGACCTTATCAATCTCATCGATAAAGATCATCCCGGACTGCTCTACTTTATAAACCGCTTCCTGTCCGACTTCATCCATGTCCACAAGTTTTCCCGCTTCTTCCTGGGTCAGCACTTTTCTCGCTTCTGATACGGAAAGGCGGCGCTTTTTCTTTTTCTTCGGCATAAACTGGCTGAATGCATCCTGCATGTTCATCCCCATCTGTTCCATTCCTGAACCTTGGAGCATATCAAACATGGAAGACTGCGATTCTTCGACCTCTATCGTCACCATGCGGTCTTCCAGCTCACCCATATCGAGCTGGTGGCGGATCCGGCTCCGCTTCGTTTCGATTTCAGCTTCTTCCTGAGACTCATCGGGTTGGTTGTCCTGCTGGCCATTTTGGTTAAACAACATTTCAAAAGGGTTCTTGAAATTATTATTCTGCTTCTTTTTGGATGGAACGAGAAGTTTCACCAGTCTTTTATCCGCCTGTTCTTCAGCCCGGTCCTTGACCGCGTCCATTTTCTCTTCCTTGACCATTCGGGCCGCCATTTCGACGAGGTCGCGCACCATGGATTCGACGTCACGGCCGACATAACCGACTTCCGTGAATTTGGTGGCTTCAACTTTTACAAAAGGAGCTCCTACAAGCTTGGCAAGTCTGCGGGCGATTTCTGTTTTACCTACGCCTGTCGGACCCATCATCAAAATATTCTTAGGAACAATTTCGTCCTTCAGCTCATCAGTCAGCTGCATGCGGCGGTAACGGTTCCTAAGAGCAATAGCGACGGAGCGTTTGGCACTGTCCTGTCCAATAATGTATTGATCAAGTTTTTCTACAATTTGTTTAGGGGTTAACTGTATAGACATTCCTGGTCCTCCTTATTCGAGAACTTCCAAAACGATCTGATCATTTGTAAACACACAGATTTCTCCGGCAATTTCCAGCGCAGCTCTTGCGATATCCGGAGCAGACTGATCCGGGGAGTATCTCTTTAATGCGCGTCCGGCGCTGAGAGCAAAGTTTCCGCCGGATCCGATGGCAAGTATTCCGTCATCTGGTTCAATGACTTCCCCCGTTCCGGAGACGAGAAACATTTTTTCTTTATCCATTACAATCAGCATGGCTTCCAGTTTCCTTAGTACCTGGTCACTGCGCCACTCCTTGGCCAGTTCCACAGAAGCTCTTGCCAGATTACCGTCATAACTCTCAAGCTTGCCTTCGAATTTCTCAAAAAGTGTAAAAGCATCGGCTACGGAACCGGCGAAGCCTGCGAGCACCTGATCGTTGAACAGTCTTCTCACTTTCCTGGCTGTATGCTTCATCACTACCTGATTTCCTAAAGTCACCTGTCCGTCCCCGCTCATGGCTGATTTACCATTATGCTGGACGGCAAAAATTGTCGTGGCGTGAAATTGCTGATCCATGTGGTTCACCTCTTATTCGCTCTTGGATGGCTGTTCATATATACATTTCTCAGTCGATCCTTGGTTACATGCGTATAAATCTGTGTGGAGGATAAATGCTCATGGCCGAGCAGTTCCTGAACGGACCGCATATCAGCCCCCTCGTTCAGCATATGTGTAGCAAAGGTATGCCGGAGCTTATGAGGGTGAACATCCACAGTTAACGCAGCTTCTTTCACCATTTTATTTAAAATCAAACGGATTCCATCAGCCGTAAGCGGCCCTCCCCGGGCATTGAGAAACAATGTCCGGACTGGGTCCTTATGTTTAGACGCTAAGTCAAGACGGCCGTCTTCCATGTATGTTCGGAGCGCTTGTGAAGCTGACTTTCCAAAAGGAACATACCGCTCTTTTCTTCCCTTCCCGAGGACAAGAGCTGTGTTCAGGGAAAAGTCCAGGTCTCCTGTTTTCAACTGGACACATTCACTCACACGAATTCCCGTTCCATACAACAGTTCGAGAAGAGCCTGATTTCTCTGTCCGAGTGGATCTGTCAGATCACTGACTTGAAAAAGCTGATCCAGTTCCTGTTCATAAAAGAAATTAGGAATAGGGGCTTCCGCTTTAGGAAGCGACACATTGGCGAACGGGTTGCTGTCAAACCAATTCTCCCTTTCTAAATACTTAAAAAAACTCCGGAGACTGGACACTTTCCTGGAAACAGTTTTTCTCGCGTACCCGGCTTCATACTGCTTTGTTAAAAATACTCGGACGGTGGAATAATCACAGTTCTCAATGGCTGTACCTTCCGCATGAAGGAAAGTATAGAACTCATCAATATCTCTGCCATAATGTTTGATTGTCAGAGGGGACGCGTTCTTTTCAATCTGAAGGTACTCCATAAAAGAGTCTTTATAGGAATGCATGAGTTTTTCACCTCACAAAGGCGATTAAATTTTATCACACCATTGACTGAATAAACAATGGATTTAATTAAAATGTAACAAAATTCTGAATTGTTTCCAAGTCTAAACAATTAATTGGAAAAGATTACAGTATTTCCGACTCCAGCCGCTGTGCCATCAGTGCTGTCAAGTATGTAGCCTTACCAAAGCGTAATTATAGCGTCCAACTCCACCCGTGTCAATTAAAATAATTGGAAAGAGCCTATGACTATAAGGATAGTCATAGGCTCTTGAAAATATAACAGGACTCAGGCCTGCGGTTCTTCTTTATAATCACAGCTGGTACATTGGATCTGGGTACCTTTCTTGACTTTCTTCTCTACAAGCAGGGACTCACATTTCGGACATGGCCGGCTGATCGGTTTATCCCAGGAAATAAAATCGCAGTCCGGATAATTTTCACACCCGAAGAACTTCCGATTCTTCTTACTCTTCCTTTCCACCACTTCTCCGTCTTTACACTTCGGACAAGTCACTCCGACCTTTTTCAAAATCGGCTTCGTATTCCGGCACTCCGGGAAGTTGGAACAGGCGAGAAACTTTCCGTAGCGTCCCATTTTATAGACCATTTCATGGCCGCATTTTTCACAATCAATGCCTGCAGGCTCATCCTTGATTTCCACTTCTTCCATTTCTTTTTCTGCTTTTTCCAGTCTCGGCTGAAAACCTTGATAGAACTGGCCGATGATGTTGGCCCATTCCTCTTTGCCTTCTTCAATGGCATCAAGGTCATCTTCCATTTCCTTCGTAAACGCAGCATCGATGATTTCCGGGAAGTACTCGCGCAGTTGATCAAGGACGATTTCACCAAGCTCGGTTGGAACAAATCGTTTATTATCCAAAGCGACATATCCGCGGCGCTGGATGGTATCGAGCGTAGGAGCGTAAGTCGAAGGACGTCCAATCCCCAGTTCCTCCAGCGTTTTTACAAGGCGCGCTTCGGTATAGCGTGGAGGCGGCTGAGTGAAGTGCTGGTTCGGCTTGATTTCCTCTGCCTTCACTGTCATGCCTTCCTCGAGATGCGGCAGGAGCTTATCCTTTTCCTTCTTGTTGTCATCATTGCCTTCCACATATACTTTCATGAAACCTTTGAATTTGACCTCAGAGCCCGTTGCACGGAACTCCACCCCTTCATTGGTCATGTGGACGGTCATCGTGTCAAGGACAGCCGGTGCCATCTGACTGGCTATGAAGCGGTCCCAGATCAGCTTATAAAGACGGTACTGGTCCCTGGAGAGGATACTCTTCATAGCTTTAGGATCTCTATCAGCACCTGTCGGACGGATCGCTTCGTGGGCATCCTGTGCCCCTTCCTGCTTTTTAGCCGCTTTGCCGGCACCAAGAAACTCTTTACCGAAATTGTTTTCCACGTACTGCTTGGCGTCATCCTTTGCAGAATTAGAAAGACGTGTCGAATCGGTACGCATATAGGTGATCAAACCAGTGATCCCCTGTTTGCCGCCGAGATCAATCCCTTCATAAAGCTGCTGGGCAATCATCATCGTCTTCTTAGCCCTGAAGTTGAGCTTTCGTGCTGCTTCCTGCTGGAGGGAGGATGTTGTGAAAGGAAGCGAAGGATTCCGTCGCCTTTCCCGCTTGTTTACTTTGTCTACTGTAAAGTTCCTGCCATCCAGACGGGACTGGATCGTTTCAACGTCCTGCTGAGTCTTAAGCTCCTGCTTTTTACCATCGACACCGTAGAAAGATCCTTCAAAAGGCTCCTTGTCCTTCAGGAAATCAGCTTCGATGGTCCAGTATTCTTCCGGCTGGAAGTTTTTAATTTCATTCTCGCGGTCAATAATAATTTTTACTGCAACGGATTGTACACGCCCGGCACTCAGCCCTTTTTTCACTTTTTTCCAGAGAATCGGGCTGATGTTGTATCCTACAAGCCTGTCAAGGATACGTCTGGCCTGTTGAGCGTCCACAAGATCTGAATCGATGCTCCGCGGTTGTTTAAAGGAATCTTTAATAGCTTCTTTAGTGATCTCATTAAATACGACACGGCATTTGGACTTATCATCAATGTCCAGGCTGTGGGCAAGGTGCCACGCAATGGCTTCCCCTTCACGGTCGGGGTCGGCTGCAAGGTAGACTTTCTTGGCCTTCTTAGCGGCCGTTTTCAATTCTTTTAATACAGGACCCTTGCCTCGTATCGTAATATACTTTGGTTCAAATTCATGTTCCACGTCCACACCCATTTGACTCTTTGGAAGGTCACGGACATGCCCGAGGGAAGCTTTAACTTTATATTTTTTTCCAAGATAGCGTTCAATTGTTTTTGCTTTTGCAGGTGATTCCACTATTACAAGATAATCTGCCATACAGGTTCCTCCCATAGAGGTGTTTTCTCTATAAATTTTACATAAAATAAATCTTCCCTATTATTAAATACAATGAAACCGTTTGTCAAACCGGTCCTCTCTCTTTATTAGGGAATAACGACTAATTCTTCTTAGTACTGTACCACCTTTGTCATCGATTATTCAAATTTTTCAAACCAGTCTTCGGCTATGTCTTGGTACGTGTGAACAAGCTTGGCCCCTTCATTTATAAGGTGGTGGCACCCCTCACTTGTCGGGCTTCCCGCCGGACCTGGAAGGGCATACACGCTTCTCCCCTGCTCCAGAGCCTGGTCTACCGTAATCATTGTCCCACTTCTCATTTTTGCTTCAATGACAAATGTGGCGGGGCTCAATCCTGAAATAAGCCGGTTCCTTTCAGGGAAATGATATTTCTTCGGCGGCATATCAGGAGGGTATTCACTAATGACTATATGATGGTCAGCCATTTGTTTATACAAAGAAAGGTTGTTTGAAGGGTAAATGTGCTCAAAACCCGACCCGAGAACAGCGGCTGTCTTTCCGCCATTATGAACAGCGAGGGTATGCGCATACTGATCAATTCCATAAGCCATCCCGCTGACAATCATGGCTCCCTGCTTAATGAGTGGAGTGAGCACCTGTTTCATAGCTGGGAAAGCGTAAGAAGAAGGTTTTCTAGTACCGATGACGCTGAGGGAGAAAGCGTTGGAGAGAAGATCGGGATGGCCCTCTATATACAACACTAAAGGAGGGTCGGGAATGGTGCGGAACATAGGAGGAAACCGGTCATCAAACCACGTTAAAATGGTATACCTCCGAAAATAGTTATCGAGTTTCTTCATTATATTAGGGTCTTTCAGCCTTCGATAAATCATATGGGAGGTGTGGATAGGGATCCCTGTTAAAGAAGCGAATTGTTCGGGGGAAAAGTTTGTGAGGAAATCGAGTTCAGGGTCAGATGTCAGCAGACTTCTTATCCGTGCTCTGCTTATCATCGAAAGGCTGTGCAGGCCGATCAGTCTGATTCGTTTGGAATTCATACGGCACCTCATTTGTATTGGATTTCATGATAAGGAGGCCGCATCTTTATCGATACGGCCTCCCCGGACTCCCTTTTAATGGGTCTTACATTTGTCGAAAAGATTTTCATTTTTCAATACTTCAATAAGGGTTTCTCCCATGACAGATGGAGTCTCTGCCACTTGAATCCCACATTCATTCATGACACGGATTTTCTCATCCGCTGTCCCTTTACCACCGGAAATGATGGCACCCGCGTGCCCCATACGTTTCCCTGGTGGTGCTGTTCTGCCTCCGATAAAGCCGACAACAGGTTTGTTCATGTTCGCTTTCACCCATTCAGCCGCTTCTTCCTCAGCGGTTCCGCCGATTTCACCAATCATAATGACAGCTTCCGTATCGTCATCCTCATTGAAGGCTTTTAAGACATCAATAAAGTCAGTGCCATTTACAGGGTCACCACCGATGCCTACGGCTGTGGATTGACCGATTCCTGCCTCAGACAGCTGGTGTACGGCTTCATACGTCAATGTACCGGACCGGGATACAACCCCTACATGGCCTTTCTTATGGATGTATCCAGGCATGATGCCGATTTTACATTCATCCGGCGTAATGACTCCCGGACAGTTCGGCCCGACAAGACGCGTCTTCCTGCCTTCCATATACCGTTTCACTTTAATCATATCCAGAACAGGAATATGCTCGGTAATGCAGATGGCCAGATCCATTTCTGCATCTGTCGCTTCCATAATGGCATCTGCAGCAAATGGGGCAGGTACGTAGATGACCGAAGCGTTGGCACCTGTTTTTTCAACCGCTTCTGATACGGTATTGAAAACAGGAATGCCTTCCACTTCTGTGCCGCCTTTGCCTGGTGTTACTCCACCGACAATCTGTGTGCCGTATTCCACCATCTGCTTCGTGTGAAACAAGGCTGTTGATCCTGTAATCCCTTGAACAATCACTTTAGTATCCTTGTTAATAAATACACTCATCTCATTCCCCGCCTTTCCTACTTCACTAGTTCCACGATTTTTTGTGCGCCTTCTGCCATGGAATCTGCAGAAGTAATGTTCAAACCGGATTCATCAAGAATTTTCTTTCCGTCCTCGACGTTGGTTCCTTCCAGACGGACGACAAGCGGAAGTGTCAAACCGATCTGCTTCGTCGCTTCTACGACACCTTCAGCAATGACATCACATTTCATAATGCCTCCGAAAATGTTGACGAAAATCCCTTTTACGTTATCGTCGGATAAAATAATTTTGAAAGCTTCTGTGACTTTCTCCGTCGTCGCACCGCCGCCGACATCAAGGAAGTTCGCTGGATCACCGCTGTAGTGCTTGATAGTATCCATCGTCGCCATAGCCAGTCCAGCTCCGTTAACCATGCAGCCGATATTGCCATCCAGGGCGATGTAGCTGAGATCATACTTGGATGCTTCCACTTCTTTCGGGTCTTCTTCATCCAGATCACGAAGCTCCATGATATCTTTTTGACGGAACAGAGCATTGTCGTCAAAATTCAACTTTGTATCCAGGGCAAGGACGTCCCCGTCTCCAGTAGTGACTAAGGGATTGATTTCAGCTACGGAGCAATCCTTTTTAACGAACACATCATACAAGCCGAGCATGAACTTGACCGCTTTACCTACAGCTTCTTTAGGGATGTTGATATTAAAAGCCAGACGTCTTGCCTGGAAAGGAGTCAGACCTGTAACCGGATCAATGACTTCCTTGAAGATTTTTTCCGGTGTTTCAGATGCCACTTCCTCAATCTCCGTACCCCCCTCTTCAGAGGCCATCATCGTCACCCGGCTTGTAGCACGGTCAAGGACAAGACCGACATAATATTCACTCTGAATGTCGCATCCTTCCTCGATGAGTAAGCGCTTAACTTCCTTGCCTTCTGGTCCAGTCTGATGGGTGACAAGCGTTGAACCCAGTATTTCATCGGCATATGTACGTACTTCATCAAGATTTTTGGCGATTTTCACTCCGCCCGCTTTTCCACGCCCACCTGCATGGATCTGCGCTTTCACGACAGTAACGCTGCTGCCAAGCTTCTCTGCTGCCTCAACAGCTTCATCGACTGTATAAGCTACGTATCCATTTGGCACAGAAACGCCAAAATCACGCATGATTTGTTTTCCTTGATACTCATGAATGTTCATGTTTCATCCTCCCATCAATTTTCACTGCAAGTACATTGTATAAAAAAACGCTGTCAATTGTCCATAAAAAGCGTGATATCTGTCGAAAAATTCAATAGATTAACAAAAATTATCTTATGTAAATAAAAAGAGAGTAGGACAGAGCAGATCCGTCTCCTCTGTTCCTACTCCCTTGAAGAGTCTTTTTCAATAACGAAAACGGCTCCCCCTTCTAGAGCATGTTTTTTACGGGAGCAAAGGTTTTCCTGTGTACAGGGGTGATTCCATAGGTTTCAAGGGCCCACAGGTGATCTTTGGTTCCATAGCCCTGGTTGGACTTGAACTGGTAGCTCGGATACACTTCGTCGAGTTCTGCCATCATCCGGTCCCTCGTTACTTTGGCAATCACACTGGCAGCAGCGATGGATACACTCCGTTGATCCCCTTTGATCAGTTTCGTTTCACTCCATCCATCACCGAGCGTCATCGCGTCGACCAAAAGGTGATCCGGCTCGTGTTTCAACTGGGATACGGCTCGTTTCATAGCGAGCCTGGCCGCCTGATAGATATTGAGCTGATCGATTTCCTCGCTGGATACAATTCCGGCTGCCCAGTCGGCATCTCTTGTAATCTGTTCATAAAAACTTTCCCGCCTGGATTCTGAAAGCTGCTTGGAATCATATAGACCTTCCAGATAATAATCATCGGGAAGGACAACCGCTCCTGCGACGACCGGACCAGCAAGCGGCCCCCTTCCGGCTTCATCAATACCGCATACATATTGCCGCTCCCCTGCCCAGGCTTCTTTTTCAAACACAAGCATGTCTTCATACTGTTTGCGAAGGGCCTCTTTTTTCTTCTGCCTGTCTGTGTACTGCTTCAACAGGTGCTGTACGCCTTTTCGGGTGTCCCCGGACAGTTCCTCCCATTGGGCTTCTGTCGGCTTCTGTGCCTGCAGCATGGCTTTAATTTCATTGATTGTACGTTTGGACATGATGGCTCCTCCGTTTCTTTTAATTCGACTGTCGGATCTACAGGTTCACACGCATAAAAAAAGCGCTCCAGGCACGGGCCTGCAGCGCTCCTTCCTGCATCTATTCAGGGGTTTCCAGACTGATCAGCCCGAGTTTTCCTGTGCGTAAATCCTGAAGAATAATATCGGACACTTTTTCAAAATTCACGTGGCCCCCGCTTTCCAGGCAGCCCCGTTTTTTACCAATGTGCTCAAAAACGTCCATCATATCATCAACCTGGTCCAGCCCGAACCGATGTTCAAGCATACTTGGATATTCCCGGCTGAGAAAATCAAGAACGTAGGCGGCTACATCTTCCTTAGGCAGAATTTGATCCTTGATCGTCCCGATGGACGCGAGGCGGTATCCGACCTCTTCTTCCTCAAATTTAGGCCAGAGGATTCCCGGTGTATCCAGCAGTTCAAATTCTTTCTTCACTTTAATCCACTGCTGTTTCGTCGTAACCCCGGGTTTATCTCCCGTTTTTGCGGCTCTTTTATTTACAAGACGGTTGATCAGCGTCGATTTTCCGACGTTCGGGATACCGATAATCATCGCTCTTGAAGCTCTTGGACGAATCCCCTTGGCCACGAGCTTATCGATTTTTTCCTTCCCGAGAGCTTTTGCCTTCTGAACCACCCGCTGGACATCCTGCTTTTGATTGGCTTCAATCGCAACAGCGGGAATATTCTTGTTTTGGAAATAGTCGATCCACTGCTCTGTGACTGCAGGATCAGCCAGATCTTTTTTCATCAGCACAACCATTTTCGGCTTTTCCTGAAGAATCCCGTGAAGCATCGGGTTCTGTGAAGATAAAGGTGCTCGGGCATCGACAAGTTCAATGACAAAGTCAACGAGCTTTAATTTTTCTGCTACTTCCCGTTTCGCTTTTGCCATGTGCCCGGGAAACCATTGTATACTCATGTAAATCCTCCTAATTAACGATACGGATACGGTCCAGCGGCCAGTAGGATAACACAGCTTCTCCAACCAGCTGCTCTTCCGGAATCATGCCGAGAACACGGCTGTCTGTTGAATTGTCCCGATTATCCCCAAGGACAAAGACATGACCTTCAGGCACTTCCTCAAAACCCCCTGGAATGTCCTCCTCCATCCTGAAGTCACTGGTCAATCTTCCGTCTTCCGGAAGCTGCGCCTTTCTTTCTTCAAGAAACGGCTCCTCCACCCGTTCGCCATTCACATATAACTGATCATTTTCATAGGCGATGTGATCCCCTGGGATACCGATGACCCGTTTTATGTAATCTTTCTGTTCTGTTGCATGAAAAACGACGACATCAAACCGATCAGGAGAAGTCAGACGTTTATGCAGCTTACTCACAATGAGGTGATCTCCACTATGAAGTGTCGTAAGCATAGACGGTCCTTCGACGACAACAGGTGCAAAAATAAATACCCGTACAATCACTGCCAGAACAGCAGCAATGGCAAATGCTTTGACCCAGTCCAACCACTGTTGCTTCATTTCCCCACTTCCCTGTCTTATGACGTTCATCTTTGCTGTTTTCATCGTATAACAGCTGGAACTTATTATAAAGTAGAAAAAAGGAGCTTGGCATACGCAAGCTCCTTTTCACCGGTTTAGATAATTTCTTTAATACGTGCTGCTTTACCACGAAGGTTACGTAGATAGTAAAGTTTCGCACGGCGTACTTTACCACGACGGGAACGTTCGATTTTAGCAATACGTGGTGAATGAACTGGGAATGTACGCTCAACACCTGTACCGTAAGTAATCTTACGAACTGTGAATGTTTCGCTGATTCCACCGTTCTGACGTTTAATAACAACACCTTCGAATACCTGGATACGCTCACGGGTGCCCTCGACAACCTTCACGTGTACTTTGACAGTGTCACCAGGACGGAAGTCAGGGTGATCTGTACGAAGCTGTTCTTTTGTAATGTCATGAATCAACTGTTGCATGATCTTCACTCCTTTTTAACTAATGCTCTTGTCTTCTAAGAGGCAGCGGAACATCGTTTTCCACTTAAACCGATCGTTTAAGCACAAAATTTAATATACCATAGGGGGAGAAAAACTTCAACCGTCGGCTGTTAATTTTTCCACTCATCGAGCCATGTTTTTTCCTGATCCGACAGCTCTTTCTTCTCTAAAAGGTCCGGCCTGCGTTCATACGTACGCTTCAGAGACTCTTTGTGTCTCCATTCATCGATTTTAGCGTGATTGCCCGAAAGAAGGACATCAGGGACCTTCATCCCCCGGAAATCGGCCGGCCGCGTATAATGAGGATGCTCCAGGAGGCCGTTGGAAAAGGAATCCATCGGAGCCGACTGTTCATTTCCGAGCACCCCGGGAAGCAGACGGACGACGGAATCAATGACCACCATTGCTCCGAGTTCACCACCAGTGAGCACGTAGTCTCCGATGGAAATCTCATCGGTCACAAGCTCTTGGCGGATGCGCTCATCATATCCTTCATAATGGCCGCAGATAAATACAAGATGGTCTTCCTCAGAAAGCTCTTCCGCCTTCTGTTGGGAATAAGGTTCCCCCTGCGGACAAAGCAGGACGACACGTGGAGGCTTTTCCGATTTTTCCCGGATGGCCTCAATGCTGTCGAAAATTGGCTGCGGGGAGAGTACAAGACCAGCTCCACCCCCGTAAGGATAGTCATCCACCTTATTATGCTTACTTGTTGTGTAATCACGGAAATTCACATACTCATATGAAAAAGCCTGCTGCTCACGAGCCCGCTTCATAATGGAATTCTGTAGGACACCTTCGAACATTTCTGGAAACAGCGTTAATATATCCATATGCATGTCAGTCCAGCAGCCCTTCTATTGGATCGATGATGATCGTTTTTTCCGTTGGATTTACCTTCTTCACAACCGGTTCGATATAAGGAATCAACAGATCTTTGCTTCCCCGGCGCTTAACGACCCATACGTCGTTGGCCCCCGGTGTCAGAATTTCTTTAATAACCCCTAGTTCTTCCCCTGATTCAAGGTAGACGGTACATCCGATAATCTCATGAAAATAAAATTCATGATCTCCGAGTTCTTCCTGTTCCTCTTCTGAAACCATCAAGGTCACGTTCTTCAATGGTTCCACATCATTAATGGATGGAAGACCCTCAAAGCTGATCAGATCGAATCCTTTATGGATCCGGTGACTGCGCACGACCAAGGTCTTTGTTTCCTGTTTATCATTTACCCAATACAAAAGCTGCCCGGGCTGGAAGCGCTCTTCAAAATCCGTGATTCGATGAACTTTGACTTCTCCTTTGATGCCATGTGTATTAATAATTTTTCCGACATTAAACATTTGTCTATCCATGTTATTACCTCGCTCGTATGACTTTTCCATCTTTAATGATGATCTGGCGGTCCTGGACAATGTCTTGCCACACGTCACCTTCCTCGATCGTGACAAGGGTGTCGACTTCGTCCGTTTCCAGCTCGCTTCCATCTGGAAGGATATCAAGCTGTTTACGCTGATATTCCACCCACCTGAGCTGATCTTTCCGGCGGCCGATCTCACGGGAAAACCTCCGCTCCACTTCCTGTTTGGATACACCGGGTTTGCGCTCCAGTTTCTTCTGTTCAAAAGCAAGCTGCCGGCATTCTTCATCAAGCTGGCGCTCCCTCTGGTTGAACCTTTCTTTAAGCTGGGCCCGGCTGGAATCTGTCAGGACTTGTTTGACAGGTACTTTTCTGATGATCTGCATGCACTGACCGCCTCCCTATCCTAAAGATTACATAGTAAAAAAGGGAAAGGTTCTCCCTCTCCCTTCTTACATGATATCCAAATAGATTCTTTTATCAGAATCAGAGCCTGCCGCATACACGACAGTTCGAATCGCTTTCGCTATCCGCCCGTTTTTTCCGATCACCTTACCGACATCATCCGGATGGACGGAAAGATGATACACCATTTTGTGCTCTTCTTCTTTCACATCCACCTTGATGTCATCAGGATGATCGACAAGCGGAGTGACGATCGTTTCGATTAAGGCTTTCATGATATCACCACTATTTTATTATTGGTTTTTCTTATCGTGGAACTGCTTCATGATGCCTTCGTTAGAGAATAGGTTACGGACTGTATCGCTCGGCTTGGCACCGTTGGACATCCAGTCGATCGCTTTTTCAGCGTCGATTTTAACCTCAACTGGGTTTACAACCGGGTTATATGTTCCAATCTGCTCGATGATGCGGCCATCACGAGGAGAGCGGGAATCTGCAACTACTACACGATAAAATGGGTTACGCTTGGATCCCATACGTTTTAGGCGAATTTTTACTGCCATATTTAACAACCTCCAAAATTTCTTTAATTAATTGTTTCACACAGAATTAGATTTTAGCAGAACTTCAAGGGTGTGTAAAGGTTTTTTCCATTACATAAACGGAAATTTCATTCCGCGGCCTTTTTTCCCTTTGGTATTGCTCATCTGCTTCATCATTTTCTTCATTTCTTCAAACTGTTTCAAAAGACGGTTGACTTCTGAAACAGACGTACCTGAACCTTTGGCAATCCGTTTTTTACGGCCGGCATTCATTAATGACGGATCCTGACGCTCATGCTTGGTCATAGACTGAATAATTGCTTCCACATGGACAATCTGTTTATCGTCAAAGGAGACATTCTGCAGTCCTTTCATCTTGTTGGCTCCGGGGATCATATTCAAGATCTCATCGAGCGGCCCCATGTTCTTCACCTGCTCCATCTGCTCAAGGAAATCCTCAAACGTGAAAGAAGCATTCCTCATTTTTGATTCCAGCTCTTTGGCCTGTTTTTCGTCGACCTGTGTCTGAGCCTTTTCAATAAGAGTGAGCACGTCTCCCATACCAAGGATACGGGAGGCCATACGCTCGGGGTGGAAAACTTCAAGCTGATCCAGCTTTTCTCCCATACCGGCAAATTTAATCGGTTTTCCAGTGACGGCCTTGATGGACAGTGCCGCACCACCACGGGTGTCGCCATCAAGCTTCGTCAAAAGAACGCCGCTGACATCCAGCTGTTCATCAAAGCTTTCCGCTACGTTGACGGCATCCTGTCCGGTCATGGAGTCGACGACAAGGAAAATTTCATCCGGGTTGACAGCATCCTTGATCTGCTGCAGTTCCCCCATAAGATCTCCGTCAATATGAAGGCGGCCGGCAGTATCGATAAGAACATAGTCGTGATGTTCCTCTTTCGCTTTGGCAACCGCATTGCGCGCAATGTCCACAGGGTCTGCCTCTGTCCCTTCAGCGTGAACCGGCATGCCCAGCTGCTTCCCGAGCGTTTCCAGCTGCTGGATGGCGGCCGGACGATAGACGTCAGCAGCAACCAGCATCGGGTTACGGTTGTAACTCTTACGAAGAAGGTTTGCCAGTTTTCCCGTGGTCGTTGTTTTACCGGCACCCTGAAGACCAACCATCATAATGACGGTTGGAGGACGCTTGGCTACGGCAATTTTACTTTCATTGCCGCCCATGAGCTCGGTCAGCTCTTCTTGAACGACTTTAATGACCTGCTGGCCCGGAGTCAGACTTTCCATAACTTCCTGGCCGACAGCCCGTTCACGAATACGTTTGACGAAATCCTTCACTACTTTGAAGTTAACATCGGCCTCGAGGAGGGCGAGACGGACTTCCCGCGTCATCTCTTTTACGTCTTGTTCGGTTACCTTCCCTTTGCCTTTGATTTTTTTAATCGTTTCCTGCAAACGGTCGGATAAACCTTCAAATGCCATCGAAGAAACCCTCCTATTCTAATTCTTGTAATTGATCAAGCCAGACGGCCGTGTGCTCTGGAAGCTCCTTTTTATCAACAGCAGCTTCCATTTCCGCCATTACCTGCTGGCGTTTTTGGAATTTCTCATATAAATGAAGCTTTTTTTCATATTCTTCAAGCATGGTTTCCGTCCGGCGGATATTATCATACACCGCTTGACGGGATACTTCAAAGGTCTCGGATATTTCACCAAGAGAATAATCTTCCAGATAATACAACTCCATGTAATTTCTCTGTTTAGGAGTCAGCAGCGATTGGTAAAAATCGAATAGGTAATTGATTCTTGTCGTCTTTTCAAGCACGCTTGTAGCACTCCTTGTTAAGTGAAATACCTTTACACATAAATATTAACGGAGCGGGTCCATGTGTGTCAAGGTTTACAGCGTATTTTCTTAATCCTCTTCGTACTCCTCTATCATGTCAGCAAACAGCCCATAGACAAAGGCGTGGGCATCAAACGTTTCGAGATCGGTCACTTTTTCACCAAGCCCGACCAGCTTGACCGGGATTTCCAATTCATTCCGGATGGCAAGGACGATCCCGCCTTTAGCCGTTCCGTCAAGCTTCGACAATACAATCCCGGATACGTCTGTTACCTCTGCGAAAGTTTTCGCCTGGCTCATGGCATTTTGACCGGTTGTTGCATCCAGTACGAGCAGAACCTCGTGAGGAGCACCAGGGATTTCACGTTCAATGACCCGCTTCACCTTGGAAAGCTCATTCATGAGATTGACTTTATTCTGCAGGCGGCCTGCCGTATCACAAATCAGCACATCCGCGCCGCGGGATTCAGCCGCTTTTATGCCGTCATAAACCACGGCAGCCGGATCACTGCCCTCTGAATGCTTCGTGACGTTGACTCCTACGCGGCTCCCCCACTCTTCCAACTGTTCAATAGCACCGGCTCTGAACGTATCTCCGGCAGCCAGCGTGACTTTTTTTCCTTCGGATTTCAAGCGGTGGGCCAGCTTCCCGATGGTTGTCGTTTTTCCGACACCGTTGACTCCGACAAACAGGTACACGGTCAGACCATCCGGATTTTCCGTCAGGCCTTCCACTTCTCCTGCATCGTCGTCTCCATAATAAATGTCCACCAGTTTTTCAGAAATGATTTCCTTGACCTTCTGTGGATCCTGGACATTCCGGCGTTTCACTTCCATCTCAAGTTCTTCAATCATTTCCATGACGGTGGTTACTCCAACGTCAGCAGAAATCAGCACTTCCTCCAATTCTTCAAAGAAGTCTTCATCTACAGTACGGTAGCGGGCCACAAGGTCATTGATTTTACTTGAGAAGGAATTCCTCGTTTTGGCCAGTCCTTTTTTAAACTTGGAAGCGATCGTTTCTTTCTCGTCCTCTTCCTCTACAGCCCCGGATGGACGTTCGCCCTCGTCGTCCTCCACAGGATTTCCGGCTTCAGGTCCGACACTACCTTCTTCCTCTTCTGTCCCGGGTACATCTGGATCGGCATCCTCTTCCGTTCCGGTAGCATGAGAATCAACGCTCCCTCTCCCTGCAGGCTCCTTGTTCACGTGCGGTTCCTCTTTTTCTGGGACGGAAGTAGAAACTTCAGGAGAAGACTCCTCATCTGCAGAATCTGAAGAAACAGAACTGTCGCCTTCTGCAGGATCAGAAGGGTGTTGATCCTTGTTTTCCTCCTCAGCATCCTGCTCTTTCACAAATTTATCTTTCAGCTTTTTGAAAAAACTCATCCAATCTTCCTTTCTATGCTTCCATTAGTTCAGGTGTTTCTTCCAAACGGACGGAAACAAGTTTCGACACGCCGGATTCCTGCATCGTTACTCCATACAGGACATCCGACTCTTCCATTGTTCCCTTACGGTGGGTGATCACGATAAACTGTGTATTTCTGCTGAATTCTTTCAGGAACCGGGCAAACCGGTCGACGTTGGCTTCATCAAGAGCCGCTTCCACTTCGTCCAGGACACAGAAAGGCACGGGGCGGACTCTTAATATAGAAAACAGCAGGGCAATGGCTGTCAACGCTCTTTCACCACCAGATAAAAGACTCAGGTTCTGAAGTTTCTTACCAGGCGGCTGAGCGACAATATCCACACCGGTTTCCAGCATGTTCTCCGGATCGGTAAGCTGAAGATCGGCACGACCGCCTCCGAAGAGTGTCCGGAATACTTCATTGAATTCAGCACGGATCTTCGTGAAGGTATCTTCAAATTTCCGTTTCATTTCCCCGTCCATTTCATTAATGACACTATGGAGGGTTCCTTTCGCTTCCAAAAGGTCATCCTGCTGGCCTTTAAGAAACTCGTAGCGCTCTTTGATACGTTCATATTCGTCAATAGATCCAAGGTTGACGGTTCCAAGCTCTTCAATGGACCGTTTGATCAGTTTCACTCTCGTTGCAGCCTGATCAACATCCTCAACGGTATCGTAATCCCGTTTCGCCTTTTCAAATGTCATCACGTATTCTTCCTGCAGGTACGTGAGAAGATTATCAAGCTCTACGTCCAGACGATTGGCTTTGACTTCTTTCTGCTGAATATCCTGCAGATAGTTCTGATGCAGCCGGTTGTGTTCCTTCAGAGATGCATCCTCTTTATGCACATCGGCACTGATATCCGACCGTTCTTTGCGAAGGGACTGAATATCTTTTGAGGCTGCCGTTTTCTCCTGTCCAGCATTTTTGATCAGCTCTGTTAATTCTTCTTCGGTTTGATTGGATTCCACCACTTCCATCAGCTGCTGATAGGAAGCTTTATTGCCACGAAGCTCCTGCTCGATCAGTGCTTTCTCCTCTTCATAACGGCTGACCTTTTCCTGTTGGTTATGGACGGCCGATTCCTGCTCGGCGAGCTTGATCTGTAGTTCTTGACGCCGCTTTTGAAGAGCCTCCTCATCTTCTTTCTGCCTGTCCTTTGCTGCAGTAAGAGCTTCGATCCTCTGCTGGGTCGAGGCAAGTTCCTCCTCAAGAGAGCCAAGGTTCTTTGTCAGGGTTTGAAGTCTGTCATCCGCCTGTGTGCGATCTTGATCAAACTGGGCCTGATCCTGATCGTAAAGGTGGAGCTGACTGTTAATATGGTTCAATCTGACTTCATTTTCCCTGGCATCGGACTGTTTTTCATACTCTTTGTTCTTCATATGAGAAAGCTTTTCTGCATAGGACTCCTTCGCTTGTTCCTGTTCACTCAGGCTTTGCTTCAGCTGCATAACCTTTTGTTCAACATCCTGCAGTTTCTTTTCATAATCCTTTATTTTTCCCGTTGTCTCCTGAAGCTCTTTTTCCCTGGTAAACAACGACTGGCCGGATTGTTTTTTTGCTCCTCCCGTCATGGAACCGCCGGGATTAACGACATCTCCTTCCAGTGTGACGACGCGGTACTTCCGGTTCAGCACACGGGCAATCGCATTCGCGTGTTCCAGGGTTTCTGCTACAACGATATGGCCAAGAAGGTGCTGTACGGCCTTGGCATACACATCCGGGACGTGGATCAGTTCAGCTGCGACCCCCACATAGCCGTCCTGCTCGTTCAATGAACCGGCGCCGGTCACATACCGCGGCTGGATAGCGGAAAGCGGCAGGAAGGTGGCTCGGCCTTTGTGCTGGGTTTTCAGCCAGTGGATAGCCTGTCTACCTGCTTTTTCATCCTGGACAACAATGTGCTGAGCCTGAGCTCCGAGGGCTGTTTCGATGGCTGTCATGTAGGCGGACGGGATATCAATCAACTCAAGGACGGCCCCTTCTATACCGGAGAGTCGTCCATTCTGCCGCGCTTTCAAAACTTCCCTTACGCCTTGGAAATAACCGGAGAAGTCCTCTTTCATATCTTCCAGCATTTCCTTTTTGGAACGCATCTTCTCAAGATATTGATACCCTTTGTACAGTTTTTCCTGCCATTCCTGATACGCCTGTTTGTTTTCATCAAGCGAATCTGACACTTCCTGGAGGCTGCTTTCTAGTTCGCTGCGGTCAGCCGCCAATTTTTCAAGCTCTGCGGTTAACCGGCTGCGCTCCGTTTCGAGCGTTTCCCGCTCTTCTCTCAGGCCCTGGAATTTTCCACTCTGAACATCTTTTTTTGAATGCAGTTCTGATAGCTGCTTTTCCAACAGATGTTTTTCATTTCGTTTTGCGGCCTGCTTGTTTAATAGTTCGATATAATCACTTTTTAAATCCTCAATCTGATCTTCCATCTCCTGCAGGTTCTGATTGAGCGCCTGATTCGTTTCCTTGAGCTCCCGCTTGGATTTCCGCCTTTTTTCCCGCACCTCCTCCAATTTGGAGGTTTCTTCTGCCGTTACGGCCTTCAGCGTCTCAAGTTTGTTCGAGAGTTCTTCGTAGGCCTCTTCAAGTTTGGATTTGTTCTCTTCGAAATGTTTATGCCGCTCTTTCATGAGCTGCTTTTTACCTTCCAGGTTCTCAAGTTCCCTCGTCAGCTCCACCAGTTTTTCCTGAAGACTTTCCAAGGACTCATCCAGCTTTTGAATGCGGTCCCGCTTCGACTCCACGGATTCCTGCCGGGCGGTGATATCAGCCTTCAACGCCGATTCTCCGTTCTTGACCTTTTCCAGTTCCTTTAGAACAAGCTGCCAATCCTTGTGGAGACCCTCAATCTGAGTAATCAAAAGGGAAATTTCGATATGCTTCAACTCTTCTTTTTTCTCCAGGTAATCTTCAGCCACAGCGGCCTGTTCTTTCAAAGGTTCCAGCTGTCCATCGATTTCATGAATGATGTCTTCCACACGGTTCAGGTTTTCCTGAGTCTCTGCGAGTTTATATTCGGCTTTTTTCTTCCGTTGTTTATATTTAAGGACACCGGCCGCCTCTTCGAAAATGGTCCGGCGCTCTTCAGCCTTCGAGCTTAGAATTTCCTCGACTTTCCCTTGGCTGATAATGGAAAAAGCTTCTCTCCCAAGACCAGAATCCATAAATAAGTCAATAATATCCTTCAACCGGCATGTCTGGTTATTGATGTAAAATTCACTTTCTCCTGATCGGTAAACCCTTCTTGTTACACTGACCTCCTGGTAATCCAGCGGCAGGGTCTGATCTTCGTTATCGAGCGTAAGGGTCACTTCTGCCATATTCAGGGCAGAACGCGAGTCGCTCCCTGCAAATATAATATCTTCCATCTTCGCACCGCGCAGGGAACGGGCCGACTGCTCTCCGAGCACCCAGCGGATGGCATCTGTTATATTACTTTTCCCACTGCCGTTCGGACCGACCACAGATGTAACGCCTGAAACGAAATCCACGGTCACCCTGTCGGCAAATGATTTAAATCCAATAGTATCCAACTGTTTGAGGAACATAGTCATCCTCCTGTATCTTCACAATCTTTCATTCACTCAACTAATATATTTTATCATAAACACTTTCCCTACGGTAGGAAGCCTCCAGCGTTCTTTTCCTACCGTCAAAGGGTTTCAAAATTGGACAAAGTCCTTTATCATATGTACTAAACCGGATGAAGTCAGCCGAAGGAGGAATCAGCTTTTGAGTTTACAAGAACCAAAACAAGAGAATCTTGCATTTATCATTGACGATATGGCCGAAAAACTGCAGGTGGTCAATCGTTCCCTTATGAAACCGGAGGATTATGATTTAGACAAATATGAGGAAATCAAATCCCTCTACGACATCATCAATATGAAGGGCCAGCTCAGTGTTTCTGAAATCCAGGCATTTGTCCAGGAACTGGGCCAGTACCGGCGATGAAAAAAAGGACCGTCTACAGCCGCTTAAGGCTGATGACGGTCCTTTTTAAAATCGAGCGCCCTGATTCTCTAAAGCCTGCTGAGCTGCTTTCTGCTCTGCTTCCTTCTTCGTACGCCCGACGCCGATACCGCCGATGTCATCCTGGATCATCACGTGAGCGATAAATTCCCGGCTGTGTGCTGGGCCTCTTTCTTCCACAATTTCGTACTCAATTTTACTGTTTTTATCCCGCTGTATAAACTCCTGCAGCTGGCTTTTATAATCCATCGCATGAGAAAAAGCACCTTTTTGGACTCTCGGATAGACGTAGGTCTTCAAAAACCGAATAACCGCCTCATACCCCTGATCCAGATATAACGCGCCGATAAAGGCTTCAAATACGTCTGCCAATAGAGCAGGCCTGTTGCGTCCGCCCGTCAATTCCTCGCCCTTGCCGAGAAGGATCAAGTCCTGAAAATTCAGTTCATTGGCAAACTCGACCAATGAGGCTTCGCAGACGATCGAGGCTCTGAACTTCGTCAGCTCCCCTTCGGCCATATCCGGAAACTCCCGGTATAGATACTGGGAAACACCAAGCTCCAAAACAGCATCCCCGAGAAATTCAAGACGCTCGTTGTCCTCCCGGTCGGTTTTACGATGCTCATTCACATAAGATGAATGCGTGAAAGCCTGCTCCAGCAACGAAATGTTCTGAAATGATTGATTTATCTGCTTCTGGAAACTGGAGAAATCACCCATAAATCACCTTGTCCTTTACTAAAAGTTTCTGAATACAGGAAAGGCTGCCCGTTGAACAACGGACAGCTGACCTTTTTATGACTGGCTGCTTATGTAATTCACAGCGTCGCCAACTGTATTGATTTTTTCAGCTTCTTCATCAGAAATTTCCATATCAAACTCGTCTTCAAGCTCCATTACAAGCTCTACTACGTCAAGAGAGTCTGCTTCAAGATCTTCTTTGAAGGAAGCTTCCATAACTACTTTGGATTCGTCAACATCTAGACGGTCGACGATGATCTGTTTTACGCGATCAAATGTTTCTGCCATTGGAACCTCACCTCCCTTCAGTCATTATAGTAAATTTTGCAGAGAAAAACCATAGTGGTTTTTACATGACCATTCCGCCATCCACATGAAGCGTCTGTCCGGTCATATAAGCGGCGTCTTCTGAGGCCAGGAAACGGACCACTCTCGCCACATCCTCCCCTTCTCCCAGACGTTTCAATGGAATAAGGGCAAGCATCTGCTCACGCTGTTCTTCTGTTAGAGCATCCGTCATATCGGTTGTGATATAACCGGGAGCTACAGCGTTCACCTGAATATTACGGGCCGCCAATTCCTTGGCATTGGATTTCGTCATCCCGATGACGCCTGCCTTCGCAGCCACATAGTTCGCCTGTCCGGGGTTCCCGGAAACGCCGACGATGGAGGCTACATTAATAATCCGGCCGTACTTCTGTTTCATCATCTGACGGGTAACACCTTTCGTGCAGAGGAAAACACCCTTCAGATTCGTATTGATAACAGAATCAAATTCCTCTTCCTTCATACGCATGAGAAGGTTATCCTTGGTGATTCCGGCATTATTGACTAGAATGTCCAGGCGTCCGAACTCATCGACGACCGCTTTCACCATCTGCTTCACATCTTCTTCGCTGGCTACATCGGCCTGGATCTTCATAGCTGAACCACCGCCGGCAATGATTTCCTGCACGACCGCTTCCGCCTTATCTTCACTTCCTGCATAATTGACCGCCACTTTAGCTCCTTGTCGCGCAAGTTCTAAAGCGATGGCACGGCCTATGCCACGTGATGCTCCTGTAACGAGAGCTACTTGTTCGTTCAACATCAGGCTTCCTCCTTATACCACTTTACAAAATCCTTTAATGAATCTGGATCCTGAACACTGAATGACTTCATCCGGCGCTGGACTTTTCTCACAAGGCCGCTGAGAACTTTCCCCTGCCCTACTTCTACGATGGCATCGACTTCTTCTTCGACAAATGCCTCAAGAATTTGTTGAAAACGCACGGGAGAATAAAGCTGCTCAACAAGCAGACGTTCAATCGTTTCTGCCTCCGTGACAGCTTCCGCTGATACGTTGGCGTATACTGGAATGGAAGCATCCCTGATGGTACGGGCGTCCAGATGACCGGCGAATTCTTCACTCGCGGGTTCCATAAGTCGGGAGTGGAAAGGACCGCTCACGTTCAAAGGCAGAACACGTTTTGCGCCTTTTTCCTTCAATTGTCCACTCGCTTCCTCCACGCCTTCTTTTGTACCAGAGATGACGATCTGCCCCGGACAGTTAATATTAGCGAGATCAACGGCTTTTTCTCCGTCGAACCCTGTCAGGACATCCTCGATTTCCTCCTGGGAAAGTCCAAGTACAGCGGCCATCGTACCTTTCCCGGTCGGGTACGCTTCCTCCATGAGTTTTCCGCGGATATGGACAAGCTGAACCGCTTCAAGCGGGTCCAGAGCCCCGGCAGCAGTCAAAGCACTATATTCACCAAGACTGTGTCCCGCCGTCATATCTGGTGTGATTCCTTCTTCAGTCAGCACCTGCTGGATGGCAATACTGTTTAACAGCAGAGCAGGCTGGGCATTTTCCGTTTTCGTGAGTTCTTCGACCGGGCCTTCAAACATCAGGGAAGTAAGGGAATACCCGAGACTTTCGTCAGCTCTATCAAACAATTCTTTCACAGAAGGATAGGCTTCATACATCGCCCGTCCCATTCCGACTTCCTGGGAGCCTTGGCCCGGAAAAACGACTGCAATCTTTTTCATTCTGATTCCTCCTTTTCCTTCATCCGGTCCAGCGTACTGGAGATGGTTTCTGTTACATTCAGTTCAACCATTTCACATGCCTGGCGGATCGCATTCAGCACAGCACGCTCATTTGAGGAGCCGTGGGCTTTAATAACCGGTGAGGCAAGGCCGAACAAACCGGCTCCCCCGTATTCACTATAGTCCAGCTGGTTTTTCAGGCCGCGGAGCTCATCTTTCACGAGTCCGGCAGCAATTTTCGTTTTCCAGCTGCTCATAAATGTCTCCTTCATCATGGAAAACATCGTAAGAGCCGTTCCTTCTATTGTTTTCAAAGCGACGTTTCCTGTGAATCCGTCTGTTACGACGACATCAGCGACCCCATTAAGGAGATCGCGGGATTCCACATTCCCAACAAAGTTAATCGGCGCTTCCTTCATGAGCTGAAACGCCTGCTTCGTAAGGTCGCTTCCTTTTCCATCTTCCGTTCCGACATTTAACAGCCCCACTCTTGGGTTGTTGATTTTCCGGACGTTTTCTGAGTAAATCGAACCGATGACGGCATACTGCAGCAGGTGGGCCGGTTTGGCATCGACGTTCGCTCCAACATCAAGCATTAAAAAGCCTTTTCCATCCATCGTGGGGAGGGTAGGACTCAAAGCCGGCCGTTCCACACCGGGCATGCGGCCGACGATGAAAAGACCTGCACTCATAAGGGCGCCTGTATTACCAGCAGAGATGCACCCATCCGCACGCCCCTCTTTCACTTCCGTCGCAGCCATGACCATGGAAGCTTTTTTCTTTCTGCGTACAGCCCTTACGGGTTCGTCTTCCGAAGTAATCATTTCTGTTGTATGTAAGACCGTTATATTCGGCTGCTCTTTCAAAAACGGACGGATTTGTGATTCGTCTCCTACAAGTGTGATGGACAAACCATCAATCGTTTCAGCTGCCTTGACAGCTCCTTTCACAATGGCTTCAGGGGCGTTGTCCCCGCCCATTGCATCAATGGCTAACTTCATGAACATTCGACTCCTTTACTGATTCGAGCGGTACATTTCAAATGTACCGGCAAACACTTCCTCGTTTCCAACAAAACTGTGGACGCTTACGATCGTTCGTCCTTTATCATCTTCACCTTTGGCCGTCGCCTTCGCTACCACGCGTTCACCCAGTTTGACCGGTCTGGAAAAATGAATCGTCGACCGGGCTGTCAAAGCCAGTTCATCATTGATCAAAGCGACAGCTAGTGAATTGGCCTGGGCAAACAGATGGTGCCCCCGGGCGATATGATTTCTTGAAAAGACGTGTTCCGGACGGATATCCAATATGGAAATGGCACGGTCATCAAGCTCTAAATCAACGACCTCTCCAATGATTTCTTCAACTGGAAGAGCTTTCACCGTCTCATTCCATTCCTGTGTGGCCACCGATTTTATGCGCTCCCGCAGCTCGGGAATTCCGAGCTCCATCCTGTCGAGACGGATCGTCTGTATGCTGACACCAAAGGATTTAGCGAGTTCTTCATCCGTTGTGAAAGGCATTTGCTCAATACGTGTCTTCAGTTCTTCCTGACGTACTCTCTTGGTTTTCTTCACACAAATACCACCGTTCATCCAGCCATAAGTCTCGTTTTATGACTAGGTACTAATAGTAATATATAATACCGGAAACCATAACGCAAGGATTGAAAACCCATTCATTAAAAAAATACGGATGCATGCGAAAAGAGGAAATGAAAAAACACGCCCTTTTGTCAGGACGTGTACTTTTCCACTCAATCCAGAACATTTTCCATGATCTGCTTATCCTTATAGACGACTTCCTTCAACGAACTGTAGGATTCATGTTGATCCAGGACGTCTTCTTCAATCATTTCGGCTGCATCTTTTCTTGCTGTTTCAAGCGCGCGGTAATCGTGTACCATATCCCCGACTTTAAATTCAGGTAATCCGCTCTGTTTTTTTCCAAAGAAGTCCCCCGGCCCCCGGAGTTTCAAGTCCTGCTCAGATAATTCGAAGCCATCGTTCGTCTCCGTCATGATCCGCATGCGTTCTTTACCGACATCCCCTTTCGGGTCAGCAAGAAGAATACAATAGCTCTGGTCCGATCCACGTCCGACCCTGCCCCGCAGCTGGTGCAGCTGGGAAAGGCCGAAGCGCTGCGCATCATAGATCACCATCATCGTCGCATTGGGAACGTTCACACCCACTTCAACCACCGTAGTGGAGACCAAGATATTCAGATGATTATCAGCGAATTCCTTCATCACTTCTTCTTTTTCATCATTATGAAGTCGTCCATGCATCAGCCCGACAGAAATGTCCGGCTCAAAAACGCTGCTGAGCTGATGATACAGATCAATGGCATTCTGAATATCCAGCTGATCAGATTCTTCAATAAGCGGGCAGATGACGTAAGCCTGGTGTCCCTGATCGATTTCCTTCTTGATGAAATTCAAGACCCGGTCGGTCATTTCCCCTTTCACCCAGTACGTCTCTACAGGCTTACGCCCCGCCGGCATTTCATCAATGACACTGACATCCATATCACCAAAAGCCGTAATGGCCAGCGTCCGCGGGATAGGTGTGGCCGTCATGAACAATACGTCGGGAGAAAGACCTTTGTCCCTCAAGGTACGCCGCTGTTCTACACCGAAGCGGTGCTGTTCATCTACAATGACAAAGCCGAGATGACTGAATAGGACTTCATCTTGAATGAGCGCATGTGTTCCTACAAGAATATCAATCTCCTCCGCTTTGACTGCTTCGAGGATTTCCTGGCGTTTCTTCCCTTTAATAGAACCTGTCAGAAGCTCCACTCTTGCCCGCCCTTCAAACATGGCCGACAAGGACTGATAATGCTGTTCCGCCAGAATTTCCGTCGGAACCATCAATGCCCCCTGGTAGCCAGCGGTGATGGAAGCATAGAGAGCAATCGCCGCAACGGCGGTTTTCCCTGAGCCTACGTCCCCCTGAAGAAGGCGGTTCATACGGTGGGGACGTTTCATATCCTTCAAAATTTCAGCAAGCGAACGCTTCTGTGCCCCAGTCAGTTCAAAGGGCAGGGACTGGACAAAACCGGTCAGCTTCTGATTATCATACCTTTGAACAATGCCCTGTGTCGATTCACGGTTATGCTTACGCAGCAGCTGCATTTTCAGCTGGAAAATTAAAAACTCCTCATATACGAACCGGCGCTTGGCATGTTTGAGCATCACCCGGTTTTCTGGATAATGCATCTGCTGCAGGGCTTCCCGGCGGGGCGGGAGTTTATAAGCAAGAGCAAGATCCTCAGGAAGGATTTCCTTAACCGATCCTCCATACTCCCCGAAGGCAGCCGTCATCACTTTCCGGAGGGTGTTCATGTTCACCCCTTCCTTTAATGTGTACACAGGCTGGATGGGAGCCTGACTTTTCGACTCCCCTTTTTTGAATTGACTAACCGTCACTTGAAGACGCTGCTGATCCCATTTTCCTGTTACTGTAACGGTGTCCCCCTGCTGCAGCTGCTTTTTCGCAAAGGCCCGGTTGAACATGACTGCCTTCACAGCAAAATGCTCCACCTGCAGGGTAAAGGTCAGCCTTGATTTCTTCCGCCCGTAATAGCTGACGACAGGTTCGGAGACAATCTCCCCTTCAATGGTCGCTTTTTCATTATGATCCAGCTCCGTCAACGGCTTCACTTCATAGGAATCATAACGATGTGGAAAATAAAACAAAAGATCCTCCACTGTAAACAGTCCCAGTTCATTTAAATGGGACTGCAGTTTTTCTCCAACTCCTTTGATTTCACTAATGGGTTGCTGCAGCACATCATTCACTCTTTCTTTAAAGATATTCCGTACACTTTTGCTTCGAGTTCGCGTCCGGTCGGTGTCGCAGCCAGTCCACCCTGGGCGGTTTCCCTGAAAGCTGACGGCATCCGCTGTCCTACTTTATACATGGCATCGATGACTTCATCACATGGAATTCTGCTCTTCACACCGGCAAGGGCCATATCTGCCGCCACGACAGCGTTGGAGGCACCCATGGCATTTCGTTTCACGCACGGGACTTCGACAAGCCCTGCAACAGGATCACAGATTAATCCAAGCATATTTTTCAAAGTGATCGCCATGGCTTCGGCAGACTGGGAAGGCGTGCCTCCTGCCATTTCCACAATAGCCGCGGCAGCCATTCCAGCAGCAGATCCGACTTCTGCCTGACATCCACCCGCAGCCCCTGATATCGATGCATTATTTGCTACGACGAAACCGAAGGCCCCGGATGTGAACAAATACCGGACCATCTGCTCCCGTGTGGGGTTCAGCTGGTTTTTAACGGCAAATAAAGTACCCGGCACACACCCCGCACTACCGGCTGTCGGCGTGGCGCAGATGGTGCCCATAGCCGCATTCACTTCGTTCGTGGCCACTGCCTTACTGACAGCGTCCATCAGCAGCTGGCCGGACAAAGGCGTATGATTTTTCATGTAATCCTGTATGAGTACGGCATCCCCGCCGGTAAGTCCGCTGTGAGACTTCACACCTTTCAAGCCATCTTCCACCGCTTTTTCCATGACGTCGAGATTCCTTTCCATATGGGCAAAGACCTCTTCCCTGGAAAGCTGCTTCACTTCCATTTCCTGACGAATCATCACTTCAGAAATTTGTATCTGCTCACTTTCAGCAAGCTCTATCAGTTCTGCTACATTGCGAAACATGCGAACACTCCTTTTGTATGTCTAGTCTGAGATTTTAGCCACTTGAGTAATGTGGTCTGCGCGTTCCAATTCATTAAGTATGGAATCATCAATATTCTGGTCAACCTCAATGACCATCAAAGCCTGCTCACCCTGGGCTTTTCTGGATACTTCCATCCGGCCGATATTGATTTCATTTTTTGCAAGGACCGCTGTCGCTGACGCAATAGCCCCGTAACGGTCATTATGAATAAGGAGGATAGCCGGGTGGCTCCCCGATAACCGGAGTTCAAAGCCATTCAATTCCGTAATTTCAGCTTTGCCTCCTCCAATGGATATGCCGACAAGCTCCAGTTCCCCGTCTTCATCGCCGATCTTAACACGGGCGGTGTTTGGATGATCTGTATGGGCATCCTCTTCGTGAAAACGGATTTTCATGCCCGAAGCTCTGGCTGTTTCAAGGGAAGTGCTTATCCTTTCATCATAGGTTTCATAGTCCAGGAGACCACCAATAATAGCTACATCCGTTCCATGCCCCTTGTAGGTTTTAGCGAATGACCCGTAGAGGTGGATATGCGCATACTTCGGCTCCCTTCCGAATAAATGGCGGGCAGCCCTCCCGATGCGGGCCGCTCCTGCAGTATGCGAGCTGGAAGGCCCGATCATAACAGGTCCGATGATGTCAAACACAGATCTAAACTTCATTAAGATCCCTTTCCTTTCTATATAAACCTGAACAGGTAAGTGTTGAAAACGCTTACTACATTCTAACATTCCTCTATCATCTTATCACATTCCACTTTATACTTCCTTCCTTTTCGTGTCCTCCATATTTTGACTGGTTGATTGTTTCCTTATGAGAGAGTAGAATAGTAGATTGTGGGTTACTCGGTAACCGGGCGGGAGAGGGATAATTTCATATGAGGGATTGAAATGCTCAATCAGCAACATCAACAGGCGGGCTGGAAAAAAGAAGGACTGGCAGGTTTGATCGGTTATTTCACAACGGTATATATCGTAGCCGTCAACAGTCAGATTCTGGAGAGTGCAGGACTGCCGCTTGAGAGCGGTATGGTCGCTACCATTCTCGCCAGCGCGTTAGGCTGCTTGATCATGGCTTTTTATGCGAATGCACCGATGGTTCTCATCCCGGGGATGGGTGTCAATGCGTTGTTCGCCTACTCGATTGTCGAAGGAACCGGTATGTCCTTTCAGGAAGGACTCGCTGTCGTGACGATGGCTTCCATCATTTTTCTCATCACTGCTTTCACAAAGCTCGGTGACTGGCTGAAACATGCCATTCCCGCTTCTTTGAAGCATGCTATCACCGTCGGGCTCGGGCTTTTCCTGACGCTGATCGGACTTGAAAAGGGAGGTCTCGTTGTCAAGGGGGAACATTCCCTGATCACGCTCGGCAACCCGTCATCTGCCATGGTGATTACCAGTGTCATCACCTTATTTATCGGGATTTTTCTATTTTCAAGAAACGTCCCCGGCAACTTCTTAGTAACGATGATTGCCGGGACCGTTCTGGCTCACTTCACGGGTCTGCTCGGGGAAAGTGGAAAAAGCATCGATATTCAGGAGCAGAGCTTTCTGATGCTGCCGGACTTTTCCGGAATCTTCGGGTTCGGTTTCTGGATGGCGGTTTTCCCGCTGGCGATCGTTCTCATCTTCGAGAATATGGGGCTGATCCACGGCCAGCTTTCCATGCTCAATCAGGAGGACAAATTCAAACGGTCCTATCAGGCAACGGCATTTTCCGCCTTATCCACCGGATTCCTTGGTACATCTCCGACGGTTTCTTCCGCAGAGAGTGCTGCTGTCATTGCATCCGGAGGAAAGTCAGGGAAATCGGCGCTGACCATGGCCGTTCTATTCGGTGCCACACTGTTTTTGATCCCATGGATTTCCATGGTTCCATCTTCAGCTATCGCTCCGATCCTGATCATCGTTGGAGCCCTTATGGTTCAGAACATCAAGGAAATTCCATTTGATCAGCTTTCTGAATCCATGCCGGCGTTTTTAATTATCGTGATGATTCCTTTCACGTATTCCATCGCTGACGGAATGGCCTTCGGCTTTATTGCCTACCCGATTGTAAAGCTTGCCCTTGGCAGGCATCGGGAATTGTCCACCCCTGTCGTATTCATCGCCATGATCTTTCTCGTTGAATTTATCGTACGCTCGCTTGGACATTAATGATTCATTTAGTTAAAAAAAGCTTGAAGAGAACGAGGTTTCGTTCTCTTCAAGCTTTTTTATCTCCAGCGGAGTATAAGCGTAAGCCGGCAGCAGTCCCCCCTACTCCCGGACGATCCAAGGGTGACCTTCAAACGGTCAGGGTTATAGGTGGTCTGAAAAGCACTTGATATATACTCACCAAGCAGGCCCTCCACTTTCTTATCATCGGATTGCTGGGCAGCCATCATGATCTGCTCGGCGTAAGACTCATCGTTGTGAATTTTTCCAACCAGTCCTTCTGCTTCTCTGATCAGGTCCTCCATCGTCATAGCGGATTCTCTGAACAATGATGCCTCCACCTCCGGATATGAAGGTGCAGGTCTTGGGTACATCGGAGTGACCGGTCTCCAGCAGCAGGGAATCCAATATCGATACACAGCCTTCCCCCTTCCCCTTCATATATATGTCATAAAAAAAGGGAAGAGAAGCGGTGACACTTCCCTCCCCTTTCAGTCTTCAATTGGAATGGACTCCAGCGGCCCCCGCTTTTGAAAGACAACTTTTAAGACACCGTTATGAAAAGCAGCCCGGCTGCTGTTCGTATCCGCTTCAAATGGCAGTTCCACGGTTTGTTCTCTACTCTTCAAAAAATGCGTTCGTCTGTAATAATCACGAACTTCATCGTTCACTTCGCGCATCTGCTGTTGTTCAATAAGAATGCGGAGCTGCCGGCCGGAACGGTCGATACGGATTTGATTCTCCTGCACATCCGGGAGAACGGCCTCCACTACAATTTCTCCGTTGGATTCATAGATGTCCACTGAAAATGAACTTCCTTGGAATAATGGTTCCACCGCTTGTAGGGACTGATCAAAAAACGAGTCCACGGCCCGAACCAGATCCAGAAACGTATGCTCAAAAAAACCGGGGAGCTGACTCTTTTTATCATCCATGCTGCTACACCTCTCTGCCTGTCGTTTCCCCTACAAGATATGCAGAGACAGCCGGCAGGTGACACATGTTTAGGAGGTGTGGAACTCTGTGCCTGACGAAACGGCCGTCACATAACCGGCTCGAATGACGAAATCCCCGAACTTTTCACCTTCTGAACGGGTAAGCGCAAATTCCTTAAACATTTGTCTTAACTCGAGAAGAATTTCTTCTTCACCGATGTTTTCTTTATAGATTTTATTCAATCGATCTCCTGCAAATCCAGCCCCTAAATACATGTTGTATTTCCCCGGTGCTTTGCCAATGAATCCAATTTCACCAAGAGCCGGTCGGGAGCATCCGTTGGGGCAGCCCGACATCCGGATAATGATTTCTTCATCTGAGAGCCCGTATTCATCTAGAATATCTTCCAGTTTATCCACGAGGGACGGGAGGTATCTCTCAGACTCTGCCATCGCAAGTCCACAGGTCGGAAGAGCGACACACGCCATGGAATTTCTCCTCAGCGCTGAATTCTGCCTGCCATCGGTCAGTCCGTACTCATCGATGACCGCTGATATCTCATCTTTTTTTGCATCTGTCACACCTGCTATGCTCACGTTCTGGTTCGGAGTTAACCTGAAGTCGCCATCGTGTATACCGGCAATTTTTCTTAATCCGGCCTTTAACTGGTATTCTTTTTCATCTTTAATCCGGCCGTTTTGGATAAAAAATGTGTGATGCCAGGTGCCGTCCGCGGCTTTAATCCAGCCATAGCGGTCTCCATTATGGTCGAAGTGGTATTCTCTGGCTTCTTCAAGTTCCCAGCCGAGTCGGTTTTCAAGTTCTTCACGGATCCAATCCAACCCCAGACGGTCAACCGTATATTTAAACCGGGCGTTTTTTCGATTGGACCGGTTCCCATAATCACGCTGGATCGTGACTACTTTTTCAGCCGTTTCTACAATTTTATCCGCTGGACAGAAACCGATAACACGTGATAGCTGCGGATACGTATTCTCATCTCCATGGGTCATCCCCATTCCCCCGCCGACGGCAATATTGAAGCCGGCGAGTTGATCATCTTCCATAACAGCTATGAAGCCCAGATCCTGTGAAAAGACATCTACATCGTTGGAAGGAGGCACGGCCACCCCGATTTTGAATTTCCGTGGGAGATATACAGGACCATATATCGGTTCTTCTTCCCTGCCGTCCGCCACTTTCTCTTCGTCCAGCCATATCTCATGGTAAGCCCTCGTTCTAGGCAGAAGATGCTCACTAACTTTCTTCGACCACTCATACACTTCCTTATGAACATCGGACTGGTCCGGGTATACATTACACATGACATTCCGGTTCACATCTCCGCAGGCAGCAATGGAATCCATGAGTGCTTGATCCATGCGCTGGATGCTTTTTTTCATGTTCCATTTCAATATGCCATGCATTTGAAAGGTCTGCCTAGTCGTCAATTTCAATGTTCCATTTCCATATTGGTCCGAAAGCTCATCCATTGTCAGCCATTGTTCGGGGGTGGCTACACCGCCCGGAAGCCTGACACGCACCATAAATTGATAGGCAGGTTCAAGCTTCTGCTTTTTTCGTTCATTCCGGATATCACGATCATCCTGCATATAGCTTCCATGAAACTTCAATAGCTTTGTTTGATCATCCGGGATGCTGGCTGTAATAGGATCTTGAAAACTCTCTACAAGGGACCCGCGCAGGAGACGGCTGTCCTCCTTGATTTTTTCCATTACATCCGGAGGGCCCTGTGTCTGATGAGAGGGTTGTTCGGATTTTGTCATGGTTCGACCTCTCCTTTCCGTTGCTTCCATATCAATAATAGTTAATACACGTCTCTCTGGTAGCGCTTCTGCTGTCTAAGTTCTGCCACATAGCTTTCTGCTTCTTCCTCGGTCCTTCCGGATTCTTTCTGAACGATGGATACCAGGGCCTGATGGACATCTTTGGCCATATGCTTTTCATCCCCACATACATAGAGATGAGCCCCTGCTTCCATCCATTCAAAAAGCTCCCTGCTACGCTCTATCATTCGGTGTTGTACATAGACTTTTTCTTCGTTATCCCTCGAAAAGGCGACATCCATCCTGGATAAAACGCCGTCCTTGAGCCAGCGCTGCCATTCCGTTTGGTAAAGAAAATCCGTCGTGAAATGCTGTTCTCCAAAGAACAGCCAGGCGTTTCCTTCAGCTCCAAGCTCCTCTCTCTCTTCAAGGAACGCACGGTATGGGGCGATTCCAGTTCCAGCACCGATCATAACGACAGGAGCAGAGTCATCTTCCGGCAGTTTGAAATTGGAGTTTTTCTGGACAAATACATCTACGTTTCCACCAGGCTCCATCCGCTCTGCACACTGGCCTGAACAAACACCAAGCCGGTTCCTTCCGTGACTCTCATACCGCACAGTGCCGATAGTCAAGTGAACTTCGTCCGGGTTCGCTTTCCTGCTGCTCGCTATAGAGTACAGACGAGGCGGGATTTTGCGAAGTTGCTGCACCAATTCTTCTGCTCCAAGGTTCCATGGACCAAAGTCTGTGAGAACATCAAGAAGATCTCGACCGTCCATATACGTTTGAATCGCCTCTTTGGATGCAAGGATTTCCTGCAGTTTTTCATTACTGGTGAAGGCTCCCAGCTTTTCGAGCAGCGGTTTAGTAAGCACAGTGATCTCGAAGTGGGACAGCAGGGCTTCCCGTAATGCACGGACCTCTCCGTCTTTATTAAGGGTAACCGAAAGCTCAGGATCCCACTGCATCAGAGTAATTAATTGATCGACCAGCTTCTCATCATTAAGCGGGTAGATCCCAAGACTGTCCCCAGGCTCATATTCCAGGTTGGAGTCTTCCAGATCCAGTTCTAGATGGCGGGTCTCTTTATTGGAACCGCGGCCGTTCAAGTTGATATTTTCCAGCACTTCCGCCGGAAACGGATTTTTCTTCGTATACACTGGTCCGGCTGATGGCGGATTGGGAGCGGCCTGCACCTTTTTACCTTCTTCAGCTGTTTCCAGAGAATTGATGATTTTATTGATCCAGTCTTCCGCCTCATCTTCATAATCGAGGTCACAATCCACACGTTCTACGATCCGTTCTGCTCCAAGCTCTTCCAAACGTTTATCAAAGTCTTTACCTGTCTGACAATAAAATTCGTACGAGCTGTCCCCAAGGGCAAGCACGCTGTAGCGGACGCCATCCAGTTTTGGTGCACGCTTGCTGTAAAGAAATTCATAAAAGGAAAGCGCATTATCCGGAGGGTCGCCGTCTCCATGGGTACTGGTAATGATCAATAGATCTTCTTCCTTTTTTAAGGACTTCGGTTTGTATCGGTCCATATCTTCGACAGAAACCTGCAGGTCGTTTTCCTTCAACCTGCCTGAAAACTCTTCCGCAAGCGCCTGGCAGTTCCCAGTGTGTGATCCATATAAAAGGGTGACGTGTCTTGTTTCCACCGCCGGCGCTCCTGCTTCTGTTTCCTTTGCTGCTCCACTTCCACTGTCTGCCCCTGCGGCCAGATAGCCGCTGAGCCAGATTTTCTGCTGCTCATTCAATGTTGGAAGCAGCTGGTTCAGTAAATCCGTCTGCTCTTTATTAAACGGACTGTTGATTACTTGTAACGACAATTCTGTCACCTCCATAGTCAAAAATGAGCGGCCGTGTGCGCGCCCTCCCGGTAATAACGCTCCAACGCTACAATCATAGCGCCCATTTTCGCTTTTTCAGGCTGCAGGACATAGGAAATCCCCTGCTCTTCCAAAGCGGCTGCCGTTACCTTTCCGACAGCTGTAGCGAGAACACTTCGGTTAAAGGCGTCGATGACCGGCTGCTGCTCTTTCGAAAACAGCTGTTTTACCTGGGTTTTACTGGTGAAAACGACCGCATCAAGGTTTTCCTTTGTAATTTCGCTGCGCAGTCTTCCTAAAATAACGGGATCCGGTGGCAGGAATGAGTAGGGTTTTGATAAATAAACATCGTATCCCATTTCCTCCAAACTGTCTTTTAAGGCAGCATCATCCAGATTATAGGCTTGTAAATACACACTTTTTCCAGATTTTCCGGTATCTTTCTCCATATAGGACAACAGCTTTGCCATCGTCCCGTCTTCAGCCATCCATTCATAAGCAAGGTTTTGTTCTTTCAACCAGTCTGCGGTTTTCTGACCACGGATGAGCAGGGTTTCATCAGATAATTTCTTTATAAATGAACGGCGGTGACCAATGCCTGCAGCTGCATCTTCCAATGTTCTTGCTCCTATACCTGTCGTTAACAGGACGTAGCCAAATCTCTTCTTCAGAAAATGAAGCACATCTCTTCGTGCCGTTTCCTGATTGTATTGATGAGAGCCCTGAATGGGAAAACCGGCGGAGCGGCCATCCATATTACCAATCAGCCTGGCAATATCATCCGCTCTCCGATCGGCTGCCACCCCTATCTTTTTACCGGCCAGTCCTTTCACAGTCATCCGCCTCCTTCTCTTTATGTATTTCCTCCAACAATAACTGTTGATTAACCCTGGATTGACAGGCTTCTTTCAATCCCTCCTCCAGATAAAAACGCCTTCGGTCAGATGAAAAGCCGGCATGGCGAAGTTCATTCCTCAACGCGAACAAAAAATCCACGTAACTCCCGTAATCCTCGGGAAACTGCTCTTCAAACCTCTGTTTGATCTCCGCTGTCAATTTAGGGCTGGCCCCGTTCGTTGTGATAGATACAGAGAGTCTTCCTCTCTTCATATGGGCAGGAAAATGAACATTGCCGCTTCCATTGTCCGCACGGTTGAGCAGCGGAACGTCTCCTGACTCAGCTGCTGCCTGTTCATTAACCTCAGGCTGATCAGCAGCCGTTATGAGCAGAAAAGCACCGGAAGCGTCACCTTGGAAATAAGTCTTCTGCTTCCACTCAAATACCCCCTGCTCCCATAACTGCAGAAGGGCTTCGGTCAATTCAGGACTGATCACCGTCATTTCCGGACCCTCTGACAAGAGAGATCTCAAACGCTTCTCTGCTACTCTGCCACCTCCGACAATAACGACCTTCTTTTTGTGTAAATCGATGGATAAAGGTTTCACAGGCCGGTCACTCCACTCTGGTAAGTTTATTGAGCGCTTCGTTCACCCTCAGCTGAAGCGCATGCTCCATGGCCTGATGATCCTCCAGATGATGGGCAGCAGCCGCTGAAAACCCGAGTTGGACAGCTTTTGCGACTTCCGCTTCAATCTCTTCCATCAATACACCTGTGAACCAAAGGTACGGCAGCACAATGGTGTGCTCATAAGACACCGTCGACCGGTGGAAAGCCTCTGGAAAACGCGGGGAAAGAGCCGCGAGGTAACAAACCTCCACGTGAGAGTGGTTGATTTCCTCCTTCAGCAGCTTCGCAATCTTTTCGACAGCTTCTGGTGTATCCGGGTGACGGCTTCCTCTTCCGACCAAGAGGATATTCGTTCCCTTCTGAACCGGTATATCCGTTCCTTGTAAACGTTCGGCGAGCGCTTTTATAATCGATGGCTGCACCCCCAGAGGCTCTCCATAGGAAAACGTCAGGTCGGGGTAAAGGACGGAGATTTGGTCAATCTCTTTAGGGATATCTTTGTAATAATGACCGGCACTCAAAAGCAGGACCGGCTGTACAACGATGCTGGATGCTCCCCTTTCCACAAGGCGCCGCACCCCTTCTGATATAGCGGGTTCAGCGAGTTCCAAATAACAAATTTCATAAGGCAGATCATGTGCATCGGCTGTACGGTGTAAAAAGTCCTCTGCCTGTCTGGTGGCTGCTTTTCTTCTGCTTCCGTGACTTACATACAGGACAGCTTCCATCCTCATCCTCCTCTTCCTACCCTACGATCGTTTCCGCAGATACGCGGGCATCTTCACCGGCCGGGTCGAACCATTGGAGGTGGCTGCTCAGTTCCACCACTTCCCCCACAACGATCATGGCAGGGTTTTCGATAAAACGGCTCTTTTCTACAATCGTATCGATCGTTCCCTTTACCATTTTCTGGCTGTTCATCGTTCCGTTCTGGATAAGGGCCATAGGTGTATCTGGAGATCGTCCATAGTTTTTCAGCCGATCACAAATCTCCGGAAGTCTTTTGACACCCATATAGATGCACAGCGTATCCATGCTTTTGACAACCCGCTCCCAGTACGCTTCTTCATCGGTTCCTGGTTTGCTGACTCCGGATATGAAAGCGACCGATGAGCTGTAATCCCTGTGTGTAACAGGGATGCCGGCGTACGCAGGTGCAGCTGTACCGGACGTAATTCCCGGAACAATTTCAAAAGGAATCGATCTCTTCGCGAGAGCTTCTGCTTCTTCCCCGCCGCGGCCGAACACAAATGGATCGCCCCCTTTAAGGCGTGTGACCACTTTCCCTTGGAGGGCGTATTTGACAAGAAGGTGATTGATGGTTGATTGGGAAAGTGCGTGATGATCGGGTCTTTTCCCGCAGAAAACAAGCTCAGCTCCCTCTTTTGTTTCCTCCAGCAGATCCTGGTTGATCAGTCTGTCATACAGGACAACATCAGCCTTCTGGACAGCTTTAAGACCTTTCACAGTAATCAAATCAATGTCTCCAGGACCTGCGCCTACGATATATACTTTGGTCACGTTCATCCCTCCTTGTCGTTCAGCCACTTTTTATCAATGAGAAGTTGAAAAATCTGTTCCGCACAATCCTGGATGGAATGTTGACCGGACTGCACGATACATTCCGGATTGACCGGTGCCTCATAAGGCGCATCCACGCCTGTGAATCCCGAGATTTCACCAGCTCTCGCTTTTTTGTACAATCCTTTTGGATCCCTGTTTTCACATTCCTCTACAGGACAATCGACGAAGACTTCCATAAACTCATCCTCTTCCAAAAGGGAGCGGACCCGGTCACGGTCCTGCCTGTATGGAGAAATAAAAGCAGTCAAAACGATGGACCCATTGTCTGTAAACAACTTGGATACCTCACCAATCCGGCGGATGTTTTCTGTACGGTCGGCTTCAGAAAAACCAAGATCTTGATTCAACCCATGACGGACGTTATCCCCGTCAAGCAGGTAGGTTTGGATGCCGTGCTCAAAAAGCAGGCGGTTCAAATGGTTTGCAATGCTGGATTTACCAGCCCCTGAGAGGCCGGTGAACCAGAGCACACCACTGAAATGACCGTTTTTACTGCGGTAATCTTTTTTTTGTACGGCAGCTTCATGCCATGTCAAATTCGTCGCCATTCCATTCACCCCTTTACATCCGCTGTCTGTTGTTTAAGGCCTTCAATCAGCACTTCCACGACCTCCGGGCGGCTGAACGTTTTCGGTGGTTTCTGCCCGCTGCGAAGCAGCTCGCGCACTTTTGTCCCTGATAAAATTACGTGATGCTCCTTGCTGTGAGGGCAGGTTTTATGAGAAGCCATTGCTTCACAGGCTTTGCAGTAAAAACTGTGTTCAAAAAAGACGGGGGTTATTTCCAGCTCCCCTTCTTCAAAGTGACTGAAGATTTTTTGGGCGTCATATGTACCATAATAATCGCCGACACCTGCATGATCCCTCCCGACTATGAAATGGGAGCAGCCGAAATTCTTCCGGACAATCGCATGGAAGATGGCTTCCCGCGGGCCTGCATAGCGCATAGCCGCATTAAAGACAGCCAGGGTCACCCGGTTTTCCGGATAATATTCATCCAAGAGTACTTCATAGCTTCTCATGCGCACATCACTCGGGATATCATCGCTTTTCGTTTCTCCTACGAGCGGATTCAGAAATAGTCCATCTACACTTTCCAGGGCCGCTTTTTGGATATATTCATGAGCACGGTGAACAGGATTACGTGTTTGGAAACCGACAACCTTTTCCCATCCGGCCTGTTGGAATCGTTCTCTTGTCTCTTCGGGATCAAGATAGTAATGGTCTGAATGCTCCCGCTCCGGACGATGGAATACTTCAATTCTGCCACCGACATAAAAATCCGGACGCTTGTAAAGTTTACTGACCCCTGGATGAGCGTCTTCTGTCGTTAAGTAAACCTTTGCAGCTTCTTTCTGTTTATCCGGCTTGTAAATATCTTCGATTTCAATCACACCGTAGATCGTCCCATCTTTGACAAGTGCCGCTTGACCTTGTAACGAACGGGCCTGCTCTTCAGATACAGGCAGTGTGATCGGGAGACTCCAGGGAGTGCCGTCTTTCAAACGAAGATTTTCAACGACGTGCTCATAATCTTCCTTTGTTAAAAACCCTTGAAGTGGACTGTACGCCCCATTAGCGATTAAATCGATATCACTCAACGCCATCGCATCAAGTTCGATCCTTTGCTCCGGAAGTGTTTCCGGCTGTGCTGTAAAACGATTGATTAACTGCCCGCCATGCGGTTGAATAATGGACATAGATTATCTCTCCTTTATTGTTTCGTATCTCCGGCCGTGTGGAGTCCACACTCCGTTTTATTGAATCCCTGCCATCTTCCTGAGCGGCCGTCATCCAACGCTTTCGCTGTGCAGGGGATACAGCCGACACTTGGATAACTCTGGTCGTGCAATTCATTGTAATCCAAGCTATTTAGTCGGATATATGACCAGACGTCTTCCCATGTCCAGTGAATTAAGGGGCATACCTTGATGGACCGGAAGCGTTCGTCCTTGTTTACGAAATTCGTATGACTCCGGCTTGCAGATTGTTCCCTTCTTAATCCCGACATCCAGGCCGCTGCTCCGGTCAGGGCTTCTTCCAGCGGTTTGATTTTTCTGATGGCACAGCATTGGTCGGGATTCCTCTTCCAAAGAGCCGGACCATATTCCTCTGCCTGTTCTTCCACCGTCAACTCCGGCTTTTTCATATGGATGTTCAACTCCGGATATCTCTTTTTCACTTTTTCAATCAAATCATAGGTTTCCTGGAAGTGAAGTCCGGTGTCCAGAAAAACGACGTCGGCATCAGGTTGTGCCTTTGCAATGAAATCAAGCAGTACGATAGCTTCAGCACCGAAGCTGCACGCATAAACGAGCTGTTTTCCATAATGCCCGTAAGCCCATCGAATCACACTCTCTGCCCCTTTGTGTCCATCATCAATGTCCATATGGTGTAAAGGATCGCTGGTGAATGTTTCATATGTCGGTGCACTCGTATTCATAAGCTCCTCCTTTCTTATCTTCAACAAAAAAACCTTTCTTCTGATAGTAAGAAGAAAGGAGAGTCATCATACATGATTCAACCGTTCTTCTTATCCTTCCAAGTGTTGATCACCTGCTGGAATTGGCACAGTTTCTGTTCATGAAGACAGATCCGTTGCCGAGGCTTCCAAGGGCCAGTCCCTCCACCTCTCTCGATAAGAAAAATGTTTCCAGATATTGTTCAAAAGATTTGATTCAAATATTAGACCCGATTTAATGATATGTCAACATGTATTTAAAATATTACTAGTTTTCTGTTTATTTTAATGTAAACCATTGACAAATAGTCATCCATGTTTTAGCTTTGAATATATTATTCATGTACTTAGGAATTCCGCTTTCGGAGCGGGCTACATATATCCTTATAAAGAGCCGGGGGAGGAAACTGGTCTGATGATCCCGCAGCAACCTCACATAGGAAAAGGTGCTCATTCCAGCAGACGGTGGTCTGAAAGATAAGGAGAGGAAGCTTGACCTCTTCTGGATGAAGAGGTTTTTTTTGTGCCTCTTCATGGTTAAAACCAAGTAATCTTATGTGTTTAATCAAAAGGAGAGGTACGATGAAGAAATTACTTATATTTTCACTGGTTGGATTCTTTGCTCAATTGATGGATGGAGCCCTCGGAATGGGGTTTGGTTTAAGCTCCTCCACCATCCTCCTCGCCTACGGAACGGCTCCGGCGGTAGCCTCCGCCTCCATTCATTTGTCCCAGATTGCTACAACGGCAGCTTCCGGGTTTTCCCATTATAAATTCGGAAACGTGGATAAACGGCTCGTTTTGACTCTTGCTCTCCCCGGAGGGATCAGTGCCTTTGCCGGGGCTGCTCTGCTCAGCTGGATTCCAGGTGATTTGATCCGTCCGTACATTTCCATCTTTTTACTAGGGCTTGGCGTTTATGTGGTCATCCGCTTTTTGTTGATGAATCGAGTGAAGCCCTTGCAAACTGAAAAAAGACCATTTCGACGGCGCTTCTTGTTTCCTTTAGGTTTCCTGGGTGGTTTTCTTGATGCCGTGGGCGGTGGTGGTTGGGGGCCGGTAAATACTCCTGTTCTCTTATCCAGTAAAGGAATCCTCCCCAGAAAAGTCATTGGCACCGTAGATACAAGCGAATTCATCGTTACTTTATCCGCTACGGCCGGATTCCTGCTTTTCCTTGGGTGGGAGGAGCTGAGCTGGCTGCTTGTGCTCGCCTTTGTGATCGGTGGTGTCATAGCAGCCCCCCTCGCTGCCTGGCTTGTAAAAAAACTCCCCCCTCTCGTGCTTGGTGTGGCAGCGGGTGGATTTATCATTTTGACGAACAGCCGGACACTGCTTACCTATGCCACATGGAGTGAACAGATTATAATTGTTATCTACAGCCTGCTGCTTGCCGGATATGCCGCTGCCGTTATCTTCTCGGTGCGAAAATATATTCAACGGCACCGGCACCCGCATACGGAAACCCGACTAAAAAAAGCGCAGTTCTAATAGAGAACTACGCTTTCAGCCTATAGAACGACAAGCCAAGAAGACAAACCGTCAAGGCATTTTCAGGGGAAGACGTTCTACAGCAGCAGGGCGGCATTTGTCGATTGTTTTATCAATATCCTTTGTGAAACAATTTCTTTCATCTTCCCTCCTTCATTCAGACCAAAGACCAATAAATAAGGCTGCCGGGAAAAATCCCGACAGCCTTAAAGCGCTGTTCTCAATTCAGAACCAGTGCTTTTTTATTCAATAGAGAAGATATAACTGTAAATCGGCTGACCACCGTGATGGATTTCCACCTCTAAATCTTCAAAGGTTTCTTCCACATAGGCTTCCAGTTCAGCCACATCCTTATCGTCCACAGCTTCCCCGGTAAGAATGGTAAGGATTTCATCTTCATCCTCATCAATCATCTGGTTCAGCAGTTTTTTCGCCGTCATGAGGGCGTCTTTATCGGTCGCTGAAATCTTTCCGTCGGAAATCCCCATAAAATGACCCTTTTCAATATCAAGCCCGTCAATCTGGGTGTCCCGGACGGCATAGGTGATCTGCCCCGTTTTCACTTCTGACATCAGACTAATCATTTCTTCTTTGTTCGTATCGAGATCTGCTTCAGGATTGAAACCAAGCATAGCACTCATCCCTTGAGGAATGGTCTTCGTCGGGATGACAGCCACTTCCGCTTCCGCCATCTCTGCAGCCTGCTCTGCTGCCATCACAATGTTTTTGTTATTCGGAAGAATGAACACACGTTCTGCATGCGCTTCTTTAATAGCCTCCGATAAGTCCTGGGTACTAGGATTCATCGTTTGACCACCCTGGATGATTACGGTGGCTCCGAGGCTTTCGAAAAGTTTTTTCATTCCCTCGCCCATGCTGACGGTTACAATACCATATGGCGCTTTTTTCTCGGGCGCGGCTTTCGCTTTCTTATTACCAACGATGGACGTATGCTGCTCCCTCATGTTTTCAATCTTCATATTGATCAGGCTGCCATACTTCTGTCCAAGCGTCATTGCTTCACCCGGGTACTCAACGTGGACGTGAACTTTGACCAGTTCTTCGTCAGACACGACAAGCAGGGAATCACCAAATTCACTCAGTCGGTTACGGAAAGCTTCTTCATCATAAGGATTCTCAGCCAGCTTATCCTCTTCGAATTTCACCATGAACTCCGTACAATAGCCGTAATGGATATCTTCGGTATTCATGAAGTCCTGAGCAAGTTTATGGTGTTCGGCGTTTACCATTTCGTTCATGGAAACCATTTCTTCGACATCCGGCATTTCCTCGCCTTTCAAGTTGGCCAGAAATCCTTCATAGATCGTTACAAGTCCCTGACCGCCGCTGTCGACCACACCGACTTCCTTTAGAACCGGAAGAAGTTCAGGTGTCCGCTTCAGGGAAGCTTTGGCTGCTTCTACGACACCTTCCATGAAAGGAATAAAGTCCTCTTCCTTTTCAGCTATTTCCACAGATGCTTCCGCTGCTTCACGGGCAACAGTTAAGATTGTTCCTTCTACAGGCTTCATCACAGCTTTATAAGCCGTTTTCACACCACCCTGCAGGGCATCAGAGAAATCACGGGTCGTTAACACCTCTTTATTCTCAATGGCTTTTGCAAAGCCGCGGAAGACCTGGGAAAGAATTACTCCTGAATTTCCACGCGCACCCATAAGAAGACCTTTGGAAAGAGAAGTGGAAACTGCTCCTGCATGGTCCTGGGAAACGTTTCTCACCTCGTCCGCTCCGGAGGTCATGGAAAGATTCATATTTGTTCCTGTATCCCCGTCAGGTACAGGGAATACATTCAGCGCATCGATCATCTGCGAGTTCTGCTTTAAATAATGCGCTCCCTGTAAAATCATCTCGGCTAATGTTCTGCCGTCAAGCTTTTGTAACGTCACACTTACTTCCTCCTTTGACTGCAACTGCAACCTATTCGCTTGTCACGCGGACTCCCTGGATGAAAATATTGACAGAGTCAACGGACAATCCGACTGTTTTGTTTAATGTGTATTTTACTTGAGATTGGACGTTATGAGCGACTTCCGATATCTTCGTACCATAGCTCACAATAATATACATATCAATGTGGAGGTGATCTTCTTCCTGTCTGACAACGACACCCCGGGAAAAGTTCTCTTTACGGAGCATTTCAGCCAGCCCGTCCCGCAGCTGGTTCTTAGAAGCCATGCCGACGATACCGTAGCACTCTACAGCTGCTCCTCCAGCAATCGTTGAAATAACTTCATTGCTAATCGTTATATGGCCGTATTGGTTGTTCAAATCCACAGACATATAGATCCTCCTTTAGATTCCTCAATTTCTCTCCTAATTATAACACAAGTGAAGGGTGATGAATTTGTGTTGACTGTTGAAAATAAGCCGGTTATCCCCTAATATACTTTGAAACAATTCAATCTGTCTGTCAAGAAAAAATTCTTGATATAATTGTTCGGAGATTATTGCAAAGCCTACATACATATGATAAAGTTACTAAGTATCTGATGATTTTTGTATGTAACAGGAGGGATTTTCATGGCACGTAGAAGTGTTCTATCTGGTAAAGGTACACGCGCAGGTAACCACCGTTCACACGCGATGAACGCTAATAAACGTAAATTCAAAGCAAATGTTCAAAAAGTACGCATCCTTGTGGATGGCAAGCCTCAGAAAGTTTACGTAACAGCGCGTGAACTTAAATCTGGTAAAGTCCAGCGCGTATAACAACGAGCTGAAAAAAGCACCCGTTCTGCGGGTGCTTTTTTTCTTGCCTTTATATGATTATGGCAGTCCCCGGGAGCGTCTACTCCGCCCCCAAAGACCACCGAATCGCATCAGGGCCTTCCGGGAGACACCTATCCTCTCCCTTCAGGCACGTATGGCCCGGAGCTAATCCTTTTTAAAAGTACTTATGACTGCGCGCACTATCCCCCCGACAAAACGCGGGAGTTTAATGGTGTAAAATTTCAAAAGAGCCCCCTCCTCCTAAGTGAACTAATGCGAACTCCCTTTTCCGTGATCCATTGAGTCTGTACTTCTTATTACTAAGAGTATGCCTGACTCAAATGAAAAAGTACCTGTATCTTCAACGAGCCTGTTGGAGATACATAAGGTGGACCCGAAGGGCAGATAAGCCTTGGAAAGTGGATAATAAAAGCCGTTGAGCGTCAGCTCCTTCACCTCCAGGGTCACAGGAAGAAAAGATAGATAGGGATAATGTGGGTCCTCATTGATTTTATGCGATCCGGACGCTGCTATTTCCACCTGGTTCTGATGATCCACGATAACCGCCTTCACCCCTTTTTTCATTAACGGATACAACAGCTGAATATTCGCTTGGGAATGGTCCATCCTTCCTCCCGTCACTCCGAGTAATACGATATGCTCTGCTTTCCGGTTCAGTGCCTCATTAATCGCAAGCTCCAAATCTGTCTCATCCTTCTCGTCCGGATATGTATGCATCTTTCGGGCCTTATCTTTAATCTTCTGATAGGAAGCAGCGCTGACCGAGTCAAAATCGCCGACGGCCACATCAGGGATTATTCCGGCTTCTACAAGCACTTCTGCTCCCTGATCTGCTCCGATCCATTCTACATCTTCCTCTGCCCATCGTTGGAAGCTGGGGATATAGGTTTTCGGCCCTCCACCGACTACGATGATTTTTTTCACGTATGCTCATCCTTTCTATAGAAAAAGCCCAAAGGATTCTCATCGATCCTCTGAGCTCTTTCAACTAAGACTCCAAATGCAGAGCCGCTTGGTTCTCCCTGTTATTTACAACGAGTCGCGGATCCCTTCAATGGCTTTTTTCCTGTCCGATTGATTAAAGACAGCACTGCCTGCCACAAGAACATCCGCTCCTGCTTCTGTGCAGAGACGGGCGGTCTTCTCGTTGACTCCGCCGTCCACTTCAATTTCATAGGAGAGTCCGTATTCGCTTCTTAATTGAGCCACCTGACTGATTTTATCAAGCACATCAGGAATAAATGCCTGACCGCCAAATCCTGGATTCACGGTCATCAATAAAACAAGGTCCACTTCCCTTAGAACCGGACGGATCATTTCGACCGGTGTCCCGGGATTGATGACTACGCCCGCTTTCACTCCGAAGCTTTTGATCAGCTGCAGGGTGCGGTGGAGGTGAGGAGAAGCTTCCTGATGGACGGTAATGATATCCGCTCCCGCTTTGGCAAAGGCCTCTATATAGGCATCCGGGTTCTCAATCATTAAATGGACATCAAGCGGAAGGTTGGTGACCGGCCTTACCGCATCCACAATCAGGGGGCCTATTGTTATATTAGGGACAAAATGGCCGTCCATAACATCCACATGAATGTAATCCGCTCCGCCTTGGTCCACATCCTGGATTTCTTCAGCCAGTCTTGCAAAATCAGAAGATAAGATGGAAGGTGCAATTTTTGTCATTCCTTAATACCTCGGCTTTCTATTCTGGATTTCCTGCATGAAATGCAGGTAGTGGTCATAGCGGTGCTCTGATATAACGCCGTTTTCCACACCGGCTTTCACCGCACATTTAGGCTCTTTATGATGCAGACAGCCTCTGAACTTACAATCATTTTGTACTTCTACAAATTCCGGGAAGCACTCCGGCAGCTGTTCAAGCTCTAAATCCCCAAACTCAAGGGAGCTGAACCCCGGCGTATCGGCCACTAGCCCACCGGAAATGTCATACAGTTCCACGTGGCGTGTCGTATGCTTTCCTCTTCCAAGACTTTCAGAGATTTCATCCGTGTCGATGGAAAGACGGGGGTCGATGGAATTCAGCAGCGAGGACTTGCCGACTCCGGACTGCCCGGCAATCACCGTTGTCCGCCCAGCCAGGTGTGCTTGTATCTCATCCATGGAATGGGAATCGTTCACAGCCGACAAAATGACCGGATATCCGACCTTCTCATACTCGGCCTTATACTGCTCCATTTCTTCCACCATAGCGCTGTCCAGCTGGTCCATCTTGGAAATCACGATAAACGGTTCGATCCGTTTAGCCTCAACGAGAACGAGAAATCTGTCCAGGAGAAGCGAATTAAAATCAGGATGGATGGCTGATGTTACAATCAACGCTTGGTCGACGTTGGCTATCGGCGGTCTTACAAATTCATTTTTCCGGTCATGGATGGCTAAGATGTAGCCCTCTTCGTAGTTGTCCGCCTTAAATTCCACCATATCCCCGACGAGAGGGGACACTTTTTTCTTACGGAAGTTTCCGCGCCCACGGCATTGATAAACCTCACCGTCATGAAGTACGTAATAAAAACCGCTGAGAGCTTTTATAATTTTTCCGGTTGCCACTTGATCACCTTCTTAATAAGGAACATTTCCTTCATCAATCACTTCATCACCTCGCTGCACACGGTAAGACGCTTCCCCGCCTTCTTCTATAATCAGTGTTACATCAAAAGAGGTGGTTTCTGTGATGGTTTCTTCCACCACTGGTGTCTCCATATCGTTTTCATAATCGTCGACATAAATCAACACCTGCTGTTCTGTTTCTTCCGATTCCTCATTAAACGGAACTTCCAACGTTACGTTTTCTTCTCTCGGAGGTTTCTCCTCCGGCCCTTTGGATATGGTGATGGTTACTGTTGAACCTTCTTTCACATCGGTATACGCCTCCGGAGCCTGTGTAATTACCTCTCCAGCAGGTACAGTCTCCGAGTAGCTCTCAGCAACTTCAACGTCCAGGCTGCGGTCCTTTAAATATTTCTCCGCCTGTTCCTGGGTCATCCTGTCCAACCGTCCCAGATTAATGGTCGGGGGGCCGGTACTGACGCGGAAAATGACTTCCTCTTCTTCCGGAATCACGCTTGCCCCCGGGTTCGGAGAAAGCTGGGCGACAATTTGACCAGCCGGTTCATCGCTGGAAACAGGAATACGTTCAATCCCTGCGTACCCCTTATCCTGGAGTTCCTTATCGACCTGGTCATATTCTTCACCCACATAATCCGGGAATTCTTCCCGTTCTTTTCCTTTACTCGTATAAATCGTGACTTCTGTTTCTTCTTTCACTGTCATACCGGGTTCAGGATCTGTCGTAATAACAAGTCCCTCTTCCACTTCATCCGAAAACTGAGACTCACGGCTGACCATCAGGTTCAAATCACTCAGTTCACTGTAAACCTCTTCATATTCCCTTCCGTCAAGGTCTTCAGGGATGGTCACATCGGCAGGCTGTATGATTCCCGGTGTGAAATACAGGGCAGCTCCGCCCCCTAGTATGATCAGAAGCAGGAATGTCAGGACCCATGGCCAGATCTTTCTTTTCTTCTTTTTCTTTTCTTTATCGACCGGTTTCTTTTCCTCTGCCGGCTGCTGATGATGCACTTTTGTATCCTTGACCGGCTGATACTCACCGGTATGGATGATTGTATGATCTTCTGTGTGATCTCCGTAGGCTTCGTTCGTAATGACAGGGATGGCTTTCGTTTTTTCCTCTTCATCTTCCTCCGGCAGTTCAAAGGGTTTTTCATCCCGTCGGTAGGGTTCAAGTGAGGTCTCAATATCCTGTTCCATTTCCACCACGGTGGGATAACGGTGAAACGGATCTTTGGCCGTTGCTTTCAATACGACATTTTCCACACTCTGCGGCAGGTCAGGATGCCATCGTTTCAACGAAGGTGTATCATGCTGCAGATGCTTAAGGGCAATGGATACAGGAGACTCGCCTGAAAAAGGAAGACGTCCAGTCAGCAGTTCGAAGAAAACAATGCCCATCGAATAAACATCGGATTTCTTCGTCGCCATTCCTCCACGCGCCTGCTCAGGAGACAGATAATGAACAGAACCGAGAACTGAATTTGTCTGAGTCAGAGCGGTCGCACTCAAAGCCATTGCGATTCCGAAATCAGTCACTTTTACATGGCCGTAATGATCAATCAAAATATTCTGCGGCTTGATATCTCTGTGTACAATGCCGTTGTCATGGGCATGCGTGATGGCAGAAGTTACCTGACGCATAATGTCCACCGCTTCCGAAACATCAACAGGACTGTTGTGCTGGATATACTGCTTCAGTGTCATGCCGTCTACATATTCCATGACCATATAATACAAATCGTCCTCTTCCCCGACATCGTATATACTGACGATATTCGGATGAGAAAGGCTGGTAGCGGACTGGGCTTCCCGGTGGAAACGCGCAATAAACTCTTCATCATTTCCGTGTTCCAGCCTTAGTACCTTGATGGCTACGCTTCTGTCCAGGATGGTATCATGAGCTAAATAGACGTTCGCCATCCCTCCGCCGCCAATCATTCTATCGACACGGTAACGGTCATTAAGAAGACGGTCATTGAGCATCAATCCACACCTTCCTTCTCACCTTGGGGTGGGAGATGATGGACAATGGCAAGAGTGATATTGTCTTCTCCGCCCCGCTCATTAGCCCGTTCAACAAGAGAGCGGGCGAAATCGGACCAGTCTCCTTCGTGATCACTTAAACCACTTAATTCTTCATGACTCACTTTATTGGTCAGACCGTCTGTACAAAGAAGAACACGGTTATCCGGATCCCACTCCATACTCTGGACATCAGGAAAAAGGTCATATTCTGTGCCAAGCGCCTTTAGCAGAACATTTTTGCGGGGGTGATGCTCGGCCTGTTCTTCTGTAATCTGTCCGGACCTGACAAGCTCATTGACGAGCGAATGGTCTTCCGTAACGGCTTTGAATCCGTAAGCATTTGCTAAATAACAACGGCTGTCCCCGATGTGGGCAATGGATACAAACTGTTCGGTGCAGATAGCTGCCACAATTGTCGTCCCCATGCCGGCACATTCTTCATGTTCAGAAGCATAGGTTTTGATTTCATTATTGGCGGAGCGGATAGTTTCCTTTATCCACTCTTCAGCACCATTCGGAGTTTGAAACGAACCCGTATGCTCCCATTCCTTATGTAAAACATCAACAGCCATCCGGCTGGCGACATCACCTGCCTGATGCCCCCCCATGCCGTCGGCTGCGACAGCAAGCACCTGACCGGAATGATTTCTGAACACGCCGCCTGCATCTTCATTATGAGCCCTTACTCTGCCTTGATCTGTGAGGTAGTACTCTATCATGGACGTTCACCTGCCTTTTTCAGTTACTGTCATCCATAGAAGGCCGGCTGCTTCCATCAACAAGAAGCAGGAGCCTTTATTTTTTCACCAATCGCGTCAAGAAAAAGCCATCCGTATCCCACTCGTGGGGAAACAGCTGAAGACCGGTTTCGGTCAGGCCTTCCCCTTGCCGCAGAGCATCGGGAAGATCGTTGACAAAGGATGGATCCAGTTCATATTCCGGATGTTGATCCAGAAAATGACGGACCGCTTCTTCGTTTTCATGCCGGTCCACTGTACATGTGCTGTAGACGAGTTTTCCACCGGATTTCAGGAGCGGCGCCACCTCGTGGAACAAGTCGTCCTGGATACTCCTGAGCTTATAGATATCTTCCTCACTCTTATGGTACTTAATATCCGGCTTGCCTCTCAGTACACCAAGACCTGAACATGGGGCATCAAGCAGGATCCGATCAAAGCTCTCAGACGCATGCACCGATGTGAGTGTCCGGGAATCCGCCTGCCCGGCTTTAATGGAAGTAAGATGGAGCTGTTCAGCTTTTTTACTGACGAGCTTTGCCTTCTTTTCATGAAGATCATAAGCTGTCACGCTGCCTTTATCCTTCATTTTTTCTGCTATATGCGTGGTTTTACCTCCTGGTGCACTGCACGCATCAAGGACAGCCATCCCTTCATCCAGGTCCATCATTTCCGCAACCAGCATGGAACTCTGATCCTGAACGCTTACAAAGCCCTCTTTAAAGAGCCTGTGGTTTATAATGTTCCCCTCTTTTACAACCAGGCCTTGTGTAGAAAATGGACTCTCCTCTACCGAAAATCCTTCCTGACGCAGCTCGCCGGCTGCGTCGCTGCGGCTGATTCTGAGAGGCTGGACGCGGATGGACATAGGAAGATGGTGGTTGTTCGCTTCACACATCAATCTCGTCGTTTCCATGCCGTACTGATCCACCCACCTCCGTACAAGCCATTCGGGATGACTGGTTTCAACCGCAAGACGCGTAACATCATTTTCAATGTGATCAAGGCTTTGAACACCTTTTCGCTGCACATTGCGCAGAACGCCGTTCATAAAGGAAGAGATTCCTTTATGTCCGCGTTTTTTCGAAATCTCCACCGCCTCGTGGATGACCGCATGGTCCGGAACCCGTTCCAGGAAGATCATTTGATAGACTGACATGTAAAGCAGCCAGCGTACCCACGGTTTAATTTTCTTCTGCCCGGCAGTATAAGGCTGAATATAATAGTCGATCAAGTCTCTGCGCTGCAGGGTTCCGTACACAATTTCGGTCAATAGAGCCCCGTCCTGACGGGAGAGCTCCTGTTTGGACATTTCTCTGTCGAGCAGGACATGACTGAAGCCTCCCTGCTCACCGATTCTTGTTAATAGATGGAGCGCGGTTTCTCTTAATACATACTTAGCCATGCTGCTCCCCCAATACGTCGCCCTCGCTTAAAGATTGGCCAGCACCGTTAACGAACGACTGCCCGTCCATTTTTTTCTTCCCTGAAGGCTGAAGGGATACAATTTTCAACGCTTTTCCGTCTCCTGTCTGAACGAGGAAACCGTCCTCTTCGATTTTGACCACTGTTCCCGGGACTTTGGAAAAGTGTCCGGAAACTTTTTCGGCCCACCAGATTTTCATCGGTTTTCCATTCCAGTACGTGTACGCCACCGGCCAGGGATGAAGCCCCCTTACGTGGTTGTAAACGGTCTGTTGATCTCTGTCCCAGTCAATCCATTCCTGTTCACGTTTAATGTTGCCGGCAAACGTGACTTTGGATTCATCCTGAACTTCAGGAGTGATGTTTCCTGCCAGCAATTCAGGCAGTGTGTCAGCCAGAAGGTCAGCTCCTGCTGCTGATAATTTATCGTGCAGTGTGCCGACATGGTCGGTATCTTCAATCGGAACGACAACTTTGGAAAGCATATCGCCGGCATCCAGTTTTTTCACCATGTACATGATAGTGACGCCGGTTTCTTGTTTTCCTTCCAGAATACTATAATGGATAGGAGCTCCTCCCCTGAATTCGGGCAGCAGCGAGGCATGTACATTGATGCATCCGTATTCCGGAACGTTCAGCAGTGCTTCCGGGAGGATCTGTCCGAAAGCCGCTGTGACGATCAGGTCCGGCTCATAGGCGAGAACATCCTCATATTCATGCTTGATTTTTTCAGGCTGCAGCACCGGAATACCGTGGTTCAAGGCTGCTGTCTTCACCGGCGGCGGTGTAAGAACCCTCTTCCTCCCTTTTGGACGGTCCGGCTGGGTCACAGCCACCACCACTTCATATCCTTCTTTCATAATCCGGTCAAGAACAGGGACCGCAAAGTCCGGTGTTCCCATAAACGCAATTCGTGTCATAACTGACGGCTCCTTCCTACATCAACTGATACGGCTGAAAATCAACCGTGATCTGTAAACCATTTTCCTGTTTCATTTCATCTTCATAATAATGCAGTATTCGTTCAACAAACTTCCGCTGCTCGGGTTCCTTCTTGTATTTTACCATGCATTGATAGCGATATCTATTATTGATCCTGGCCAGTGCAGAAGGGGTTGGCCCCAGTACGTGGGCCTGGCTGGACAGCTTCTGCTGCATAAACATCGTAATCTTACGGGTGGCTTCCTCCGCTTTCAACTGGTTGGGATGCGAAATTGTAAACAACGTCAAATAATAATAAGGAGGATATCGGAACGCTTTTCTAAGCTTCATTTCCTCCTGGAAAAACTGTTCATAGTCGTAAGTACTCGCAAGTTCTATGCTGTAATGTTCCGGTGTATAAGTCTGCACAACCACTTCCCCGCTTTTCTCATGGCGTCCGGCCCGTCCGCTCACCTGGGTCAGCAGTTGAAAGGTCTTTTCGGAGGCACGGAAATCCGGCAGGTTCAGCATCGCATCCGCTGCCAGCACACCGACAAGTGTGACGTTGCCAAAATCGAGCCCTTTGGCGATCATCTGTGTTCCAAGCAGGATATCCGCTTTTCCTTCCCCGAACTGTGTAAGTAGTCTTTCGTGGGCCCCTTTTCTCCTCGTTGTATCAACATCCATCCGGATGATCCGCGCCTCGGGAATCAGTTCCTGAAGGGCTTCCTCAACTTTTTGAGTTCCTGTCCCAAAGTATCGGATCGTTTTGCTTTCACATTCCGGGCACTTCTCCGGCATAGGCTCCTCATGAGAACAGTAGTGACATTTGAGACGGTTCTGCCGCTTGTGATAGGTCAAAGCAATATCACAGTGCGGGCATTCGCTCACATGCCCGCAGTCCCTGCACATGACAAACGTGGAATATCCCCGTCGGTTAAGAAACAGCACGACTTGTTCCTTCCTAGCCAGCCGCTCTTCGATTTTTTCCTTTAATGGAATCGAGAACATGGATCGGTTCCCGCTGTGAAGCTCCTCTCTCATATCCACAAGCTCCACCTCAGGCATAACAGCCTCATTCATCCGTTTGCTGAGTGTCAACAGCTGATAGTTGCCTTTCGCAGCCCGCGCATACGTTTCCAGTGACGGGGTCGCGCTTCCCAGAACGACCGGGCAATGATGTGTCTTGGCGCGTTGGACAGCTACATCGCGGGCATGATACCTCGTCCTGTCTTCCTGCTTATAGCTCGTTTCATGCTCTTCATCAATGATGATCAGCCCAAGATTCGTAAACGGGGCGAATATGGCGGACCGGGCTCCTACAACAACCTGTACTTCCTGCCGCTGAATCTTACGCCATTCGTCGTATTTCTCTCCAGCTGACAGAGCACTGTGAAGGACAGCTACCTTTGAGCCGAAACGTCCTTTAAACCGCTCCACCATCTGAGGGGTTAAAGCAATTTCGGGGACGAGCATAATGGCTTCCTCCCCTTTATCCAGCACCTGTTGAATCGACTGCATATAAACTTCCGTTTTACCGCTCCCCGTTACACCGTGAAGGAGAAACACGTCGTGCTCCTGTTTTTCAATGGTTGAAAGAATCGGCCGGATGGCGGTTTCCTGTTCATCGGTTAATGCAAAAGGCGTCGTTCGTTTAAATTCCCGGCCTCCGTACGGATCGCGGAAGACTTCCTGTTTATACTCTTTGAGCACGTTCTGCTCCACAAGAGGCTTCAACGCAGCAGGGGTGGTTTGAAGGTGATCCAGCAAACGCTTTTTGTCCAGTGGCTCTGGGTGCTGAAGGAAATATTCAACAATGGCCCGCTGTTTTTTGGCCTGTGGCGGGAGATCTTCCAGCTTTTCCTCCATATCAATAGGAGAAACAGCCGGCGCAACCACCGCCTTCAGCTTTTTCGTTTCCCTGCTCTTTACTTCATAGTGAACATCCACTTCGCCTTCGTTCATATGTTTTCTAAGGATATGGTAACTGATACCGGACTGTTCGAACTCCTCAAAATCCATGACACCCCGCCCGTCAAACACAGCATCCAGTGCTGAATCCAGCGGTTCATCCGAGAGTTTCCACAGCTCTTTTCTATATTTGGCTTTCATGACCTGCGGCAGCATGACCTGTAGACAGGATATATAATAACTCAACGTATAATTGGACAGCCATTTCCCAAGATGAAGCAGCTCTTGCGTCAACGTTGGGATGACATCCAGTACATCAGTGATTTTTTTCACTGAGGAAAAGCTGGAGGTTTCTGACAAGGAGATCACATAGCCGAGAATTTTCCTCGGTCCGAAGGGGACGATGACTCTGACCCCGGGCTGTACAATTCCTTCAAATTTTTCAGGGATTTCATAATCAAAGGGTCTGTTGGTATTCTGTGAGGCTACGTCCACAATGACATTGGCAATCACGTGCGCTCACGCCCCGTCATCTCCTGAGAGGCTTCCTTTAGGATTTCTTCTGCCAGCTGATCCTTCGTCATCATGGGATAGATTTTTTCACGACCGCTTTTCTGAATGAAAAGGGAGGCATTCGTATCCGTCCCAAAGCCGGCCCCTTCCTCGGCAACATTGTTGATCACAATGGCATCCAGGTTCTTCTTCTCCAGCTTCTCTCTTCCATAACGCTCAGGATCATTCGTTTCGGCGGCAAAGCCGATCAGATACTGATGTTCCTTCCTTGTACCGAGCTCCTGCAGGATATCGTGCGTGCGCTCCATTTGGACCGCATATCCTCCCGGGGATTTTTTCATTTTATGTTCAAAGGTTTCCTTTGGCCTGTAATCGGCGACAGCGGCGGATTTGATCACAAGATCGGCCGCTGGATAATGCTTCAGCACTTCTTCATACATCTCCTGAGCAGAGACTACATCAATGCGCTTCGCCCCTTTTGGCGTATGAAGAGAGACAGGTCCGGTGATCAGGGTGACATCAGCACCGCTTCGAACCGCCTGCCGCGCAAGAGCAAACCCCATTTTTCCTGTCGAAGGGTTCGTGAAATACCGGACCGGGTCAATTTTCTCCTGCGTTGGTCCTGCTGTAATCAGCACCCGTCTGCCTTTTAACCACTCGGTTTTCCGATATTCATCTTCCAGTACCTTGACGATGCTCTCCGGTTCTTCCAGTCTTCCTTTCCCGACATATCCGCAGGCCAGATACCCTTCCCCAGGCTCAATAAAACGAAAGCCCCATTCATCAAGCTGTTGCATGTTGTTCATGACAGCCGGGTGGCTGTACATGTGCACATTCATCGCCGGTGCAATGTACACGGGTGCCTCGGTCGCAAGCAGTGTCGTTGACAGCATATCATCCGCCAGCCCGCCGGCAAGCTTGCCAATCGTATTGGCTGTAGCGGGCGCAATCAGGAATAAATCGGCCCAGTCGGCGACATCGATGTGCTGGATCTGAGTGGCGTCCTGTTCATCAAACGTATCGGTATAGACCGGCTGCCTGGACAGTGCCTGAAAGGTCGTCGGAGCGACAAAATTTCTCGCGCTCTCTGTCATAATGACTTTGACGAAGGCTCCTGCCTGGACAAGCTTACTTGTCAGTGCCGCCGCTTTGTATGCAGCTATTCCTCCTGATACGCCCAGGACAATCTTTTTATCTTTTAACATGTGATGGACCTCCCTGCCTGTGAAAATCTTACGATAAAATACGTAGGAAAAGCCGCGCTGATCGTCAGACAGATGCGCGGCTTTTCCTACGTTGTTCCGGGAACAATGCTATTATGTGGTTTCCGTTCTTTCTTGAATCTCTTCCGCTTCAATATAATTCAATTTCCCGTCGCGGATTTCTTCCAGAGCTACACCAACCTGCTGATGAGAAGTTGGGTTGTCGACCATAGGAGCACTTCCCTGCTTCAATTCGCGGGCTCTTCGTGCGGATAGTGTGACAAGTGTATATTTTGATTTGATCTGCTTCTGCAGGGAATCAATGGATGGTTCTAACATCATAATTATTTTTCCTCCAATGCTTTTTTGTATTGATGGGCCACGCGCTCACGTTTGCAGTGTTCACTGGCTACAATGGACTGGACCTTTTGAACAGCGTTATTAATCTGGTCGTTGACAACGACATAATCGTAGGCATCCATCATATCAATTTCTTCTTTGGCCGCCAGCAGACGGTTTTTCACCTTTTCCTCTGTTTCGGTACCCCGGCTTACGATTCGGTCTTTTAATTCTTCAAGAGAAGGAGGAATTAAAAATACGAACACACCTTCCGGGAAGTTTTCGCGGACTTTCAATGCGCCCTGAACCTCAATTTCAAGGAATACATCCTTTCCCTGGTTCAACGTTTCTTCCACATAATGTCTCGGCGTGCCGTAATAGTTGCCCACATATTCGGCATGTTCAATCAGCTGTCCTTCTGTGATCAGCTTTTCAAATTCATCTCTGCTTTTAAAGAAATAATCGACTCCATCCACTTCCCCTTCACGCGGGGCACGCGTCGTCATGGAAATGGAATATCGCAGGTCTGTCGACTGCTCGAACAGAGCCTTCCGTACGGTTCCTTTTCCGACACCTGATGGGCCGGAAAGTATAAATAATATACCTTTCTGTTCAATCACTGCAAATAGTCCTCCTAGTTTTCATCTGAAATCTCATCATTACTGATTACACGCTGGCCGACGGTTTCCGGCTGAACAGCAGACAGAACGACATGATCACTATCTGTGATAATGACCGCACGTGTACGGCGGCCATATGTAGCATCTACTAATTTATTATTGTCACGGGCGACAGTAATGATACGTTTGATTGGAGCGGATTCCGGTGAAACGATGGAAATGATTCGATTGGCAGAAACAACGTTCCCGAACCCGATATTGATCAATTTTAAACTCAAAGCTGACTCCTCCTTCTTATGGCCAAGCACTTAATCATTAACTCTATTATATGAAAAAAACCGTACAGAACACAATTGTTATTCGACATTTTGCACTTGTTCCTTCATTTTTTCCAATTCACCCTTCACGTTAAGTACATACTCCATCAAGAGGGTGTCATTGGATTTTGACCCCATCGTGTTCACTTCCCGGTGCATTTCCTGAAGGATGAAATCCAGACGTCTCCCGACGGACCCGTGCTGGTCCAGAGCCTTCTCAAACTGTTGAAGATGGGAGTGCATACGTGTGAACTCCTCTGTGACATCCCCTTTTTCAGCCATAAGGGCCACTTCCTGGAGAATTCTTGGTTCATCCTGAGAAAGGGGCTGTGCAGCGTAATCTTCAATTCGGGCGCGTATTCTAGCTTTGTATTCGTTTATCACCTCAGGCCGGCGCTGGTCCATCATGTCAAGCCAGCAGGCGACAGCCTTGAGTCTGGATAGAAGGTCCTTCGTAAGCTGCTTTCCTTCCCGTCCCCTCATGTCCTTCAGCTGGCGCAGAGCCTGTTCCACCGACGTCTTCAGCATATGTTGAAAAGAATCCGGAATGTCTTCCGATTGCTTAGTAATGAAGACATTCTCTAACTTGGATACCATATCAATAGTTATATCACCCGTCAAATGAAACCGGCTCTTCATATCTTCCAACGCCTGAATATACTGCTCCGCTGCTTCCCAGTCCACTTCGACATTTTTCTGCAGGCCGCCGTCCATCGTTATGTACACATCGACCCGCCCGCGGTGGAGGGCTTCTTTTACAAGTTTCCTTATCGGGTCCTCCATAAATAACAAGGAGGAAGGAAGATGCATATGAACATCAAGAAACCGATGGTTAACGGATCTGATTTCCACCACTATCCGTGTCCCCTCCTGCTCTGATATTTCCCGTCCATATCCGGTCATACTGTCAGCCATATCCCCTTCACCTGCCGCTTCTTCATTGATACTGTATAGTTTACCAAACTTCCTCTTTCAGAGCGACTGGTATGATTCTTTAGAAATACGGCGGAAAATCATGCTATAATGACCTTTTAGAGAGGTGAAGAGATTATGTCTTTCGACGGAATTGTAACCCGGGCTGCGACGAATGAGCTGAACAATGTTCTTCAGTCCGGACGAATCATGAAAATTTATCAACCCACGGACACAGAGCTTGTATTCACAGTCCGCTCCCAGCGGACGAAACATACGCTTCTGTTATCCGCTCATCCATCCTATGCACGGTTCCATTTAACCAATGATCAATACCACAACCCAAAAGAACCGCCAATGCTCTGTATGCTCCTGCGCAAGCATCTTGTTGGAGGATTTATAGAGAAAATTGAACAGGTGGATATGGAGAGGATTGTCAAGATCCAAATCCGCACACGGAATGAAATCGGCGACGAAACGTATAAAACCTTGATCATTGAGGTGATGGGGAAACACTCCAATATTCTTCTTGTCGACGAACAGGAGGGGCATATTCTGGACAGCATCAAGCACCTTCCCCCTTCTCAGAACCGGCACAGGACGATTATGCCGGGCCAGCCCTATAAACGGCCGCCGGAGCAGGGCAAAATAAGTCCGGTGGAACTGGAACCAGCCCAACTCCTTAAAAAACTGGACTTTAATGCCGGGCGCCTGGACAAACAGATTCTCTCCATAGTCATGGGCTTTTCCCCTATGATTACAAAGGAGATTGCAGAAAAAGCAGGAATGGGCGGACCATCAGGATACGAAGCTGCTTATGAGGAAGTACGGAACCGAATACTGGATCACTCGTATGAACCACAGGTGAAGCGCGGGGACAAAGAACAATTTTATGTACTGCCGCTGAAGGCCTTCGGAGAAGAAAAAGAAACTTTCTCTACAGTGAGTGACATGCTGGACGCTTTTTATTCAGGCAAAGCCGAAAGGGACCGTGTCAAACAGCAGGCTGGTGATTTATTCCGCTTTCTGAAAAATGAACGCGACAAAAACCAGAGGAAAATCAAAAAGCACGAGGATACCTTGAAAAAGTCTGAAGCAGCCGGGGATTATCAAAAGCTCGGCGAACTGCTGACCGCTCATATGCACCTCGTTCAAACTGGAGACGAAAGTGTAACGGTCGTTGATTACTACGATCCTGACCAAAAGGAAATGTCAATCGAGCTGAATCCGAATAAAACGCCAAGTGAAAACGCCCAGTCTTACTTCCAGACGTACCAGAAATTGAAGAAGTCCAAACAGGTGGTTCAAAAGGAAATCGAAAAAGCGGACATTGAAATCACCTACTTCGAACGTTTGATTCAACAAGTCGAAACAGCCAGGGAAGAAGATATTGAAGAAATCCGGGAGGAACTCCGTGAACAGGGCTATATGAAGAAAAAAAATGCCTCCCCGGGGCGTAAGAAAAACCAGCCTAAAAAGCCGTCTCCTGAAACCTTCCGATCCAGTGACGGGACGATGATCTACGTCGGGCGCAACAATAAACAGAATGAATATTTAACCAACCGAATGGCAGGTAAATCTGATATCTGGCTGCACGCCAAAGATATTCCGGGTTCCCACGTAGTCATTAAAGATGAGAACCCAAGTGAAGACACACTGCTTGAAGCAGCCCAGCTTGCAGCAAACTTCAGTAAATCAAGCCGGTCGTCCTCCGTGCCTGTTGACTACACACAAATCAGGCATGTGAAAAAACCGTCCGGAGCCAAACCCGGTTTCGTTACCTATGATCACCAGCAGACCCTGTTTGTAACTCCGGATGCCTCCTATGTCCGCACGATGAAAAAACAGGCAGAGGAATAAAACAGGAACAGGCAGCCATACTAAGGGAGCACCTTGATCTTAGTAGAGGAGGCTGCAGTCATGCCAAAGAACTCAAAATCAAAACGCAACCCAAAGAAGAGCCGGGATGCGGTCCAGCCCAGCAATGGTGAAGAGCGCGTAACGATCTCTAAAGCGGGCAGATCTTTTGATGACCGTTGAAGAGCAATAGTCAGAGTTCCCATGACAAACTCTGGCGTACACACGCCAGGAAAGCTGTCGAGAAAATTTCTCGGCAGCTTTTTTTCTATAAAGAAACCGCCGGGACTCAATCCAGGCGGTTATCTTTTCCTCATATGATCAAGCTTGTCCCTGAGAATTGTAATGGAACGGTTGATTTTCCAAATGTAATACAGATGATGGAGCAGATTTTCCTTATCCTCTGTTCCCGGCTGCACTTTCATCTCTACCTGCTCCCTTTCCTCCAGCAGGTCATAACCCGGTTCGGAAAGATTTCCTGTTTCGATTTGATGGATCAACCCTTGTAAATTCTTTTCCATCTTATCCTGAACCGCTGTTAAAAGCTCCAGTGTTTCATGACTGTGATTCGTGTATTTCGGATATGGAGAGGCGACAAGGTGCTTGGCATAATAATTGACGGCTGTAATTACGGTCAGCACGGCTGTAAGGTTTTTGTCCCCTCGGAAAATAGGATCCTGTACAGCAGGTTTGGATTCTTCCTCAATTTCCTGCATTTTCGCATCAAGATCCAATGCCTGCTGTGCAAGACCTTTAACCCCTTTCGTACCCTTGATGTTGGTTAAATACTGGCTGATCAATTGAGACATTTGTGTAAAGTATTCACGAAAGGCCTCCGAAAGCTTGTCCTTTGTCCTCGTGGGAAAGACAAAAGCAGAAACACCAAGGGCAATTGCAGCTCCTGCCACTGTGTCAATGACCCTCGCTCCAAGAAGCTCCGGCGTAACTCCACCGAGAATCAGATCATAAATAAAGGCAATCATCATCGTAATAAAGAAGCTTGCCACCGTATAGGAAACCGTAAGAAAGTAAAAGGCCGTAAAAATAACCAGAAACAATAGGACAACCTCAAGGTAAGGGTGGCCGGAGAGCCACAAAGCAGCGAGAAAACCGAAGAAAGCACCGAAGAATGTGCCGACGGAGCGTTCAAAAGCTTTTAAGTACGTCCTGCCGACGGTTTCCGTACCGAGCTGGATAATAAAAGCGGTCAACAGGACCCAGTACGGCTGAATCGGAGAAATAATATAGCCTGTGACAATGGCTATGCTTCCTGCAATCAACGCCTGTACGGCTTTTTTCTCAGCAGGTTTTAGTCCGGCCGGCTCCTCTTCCTTCTCATGCACCGCCTCTTCATCTGCTGACGGCGGATGTTCCACCGCTTCATTGAAATGAATATCCCGCTGCACTTCGGAAGCGCCTTCTGTCACGTGGGAGGCCATCGTTTCAATTCTTCTAATCAAATAAAGCCGTCCATCAGGAAGGTCGGTTACATTCATCATCCAGTGATCAAGCTGATGCCGGATACCTGCGACCACTTTCTCAGCCTGCTGAAGGCTCTTCATTTCCGGCTGCGGGTCAAGCACATCGGCATCCTTTAATGTCAGAAGCAGATCGACGAGAAGATAGCGCAGCTCCTTCAAATCCAATGCCTCGTCTTCCTTCAATTTCTGCAGGCTTTCCGAAAGTGTCATGACAAACATGGTTGTATCGAAAATATATAATCGAAGCCGGCCGGATTGGAGCCCCGGCCAGATTTCTGTGCTGTCCTGCTGATGTAGATCAGCGGCGACCTGGTTGGCGTAAATTCTTAATTTACTTACGTTGCTGCCCAGCTTCTTCAACCGGGACGGCTGGAGTTCAGGGTCTTTAATCACCTCAATAAGCAGGTCGAACGTCAAGTTTGCCTGCCTGTGGAAGGAAACCGTGCTTCTCCGCAGCATCTGTCTTGTGTCTTCAAATAGGAAAAAATTGTAAATAAAGGCATAAAGAATGCCGATTCCAACTGCGAGGTAAAACCAGGGAAACTGGGCCGGAGACAGCTGAAGAAATGAGGAGAAATAAATCGTGAAGAACCCAATCATTCCAAGAGAAAAATACCGGCTTCCATACTGCGAAAAATAAAAGGCTGAACCTATCGAAGCAATCATCAGGATACTCACCAGGACGGGGCTTGAAGCAGTCAAAGACCCGAGCGTCACCCCTGAACCAGCAGCCACTCCCAGGAGAAGTGTTGTCACCTGTTTCTTTCTTTTTGTATCATCCATAACAATCATAATGCCCATCAGACCGGCAATCCCGGAGATGATCGCAGGAAAAAGCGGATCGATGGCAAAGACGTTCATGATCAACATCGTTGTAAAAACCGATGAAATCAAACTCAGCGTTGCTTTCCCCGCCTGTGCCAGTCTCCGTCTGCCCGGATCAGAGGCGAGCAGACGCCGCAGCCAGTAGGACTGTTTGACTAAATCTTTCATATATTGATGCTCCCCTCTTTCATATGTATAGTCATTTATCTCATCGATTTTCAAGTGGCAGGACAACTCTCACGTCCTGACGTTTTCTATTGTAAGAACATTCCATCAAATGCCCCGGACGAAAAAAGCTGCGATCGGCATCGCAGCTTCAAGTTAAAAAATAAGCAAAAACGGCAATCGAGGCAACATAGGAAAAAACCGCCTGGGCCCAGTATCTTTTCGCTTCTTTTTTCAACATGTACATATTCCACAATATAAATATCGTCAACGACCCTGCCAGACTGAGAAGGGGTTCCCATGACAGCATGGATTCCATAAAGGAAAAAGCGACCCACGTGTATAAATAAACAAAGCAGGTTAATAGTCCGAGGGAGGCATTCATGAGAATAAAAAAGGAATGTTTGTTAGATTTCATCGTCATCACCAATACGTTGTGTTGTATTAATGGTACAAGGACAAGATGAAAATAGCAACTCTTCCATCATTTAAGAGTTTGTAAAAACGTAGGGGTCTTCCCTCCACACTCTCAGTTTCTCCAGCTGAACGTCATCCAGTTCTTTCTGTTGATACAGCTCATTCAACAGATCATCATAGCTGGCAATCGATTGAACATGGTACTCCTTTTCCTTAAATGCCTGCTTCGCTTCCGCCAGGCCGTAGGTGAAGATGGATAAAATTCCTGCCACTTCCACCCCGGCTTCCCGAAGGGCATCTGCAGCTTGTATGGAAGACTTCCCTGTAGAAATCAAATCCTCAATGACGACTACACGGCTGCCTTCGGTAACCACTCCTTCAATCTGATTTCTGCGTCCGTGTTTTTTGGCAGTCCCGCGAACATACACCATCGGAAGATTGAGACGATCGGCTGCCCATGCTGCATGCGGAATACCAGCTGTGGCGCATCCGGCTATTCCATCCACCTCTCCCGGCAGTTTCTGGATCATGTCCACAAGCGCCTCTGCGACAGCGGAACGGACGGATGGATAAGACATCGTCAAACGGTTGTCACAATAAATGGGGGATTGGATGCCTGAGGTCCATGTGAAGTAATCCTCCTCGTACATTTTGACAGCACCAATATCCAGCAGTTTATGAATCAACTGATTTTTTTCCATGCAGAAATTCCCCCTTAATGGTTTGATATGTATCCTCGGGTTCGCCGCTGTTCCGGATGGGTCTGCCAACGACGATTGCATCACTGCCCTCCATAGCGGCTTTTACAGGAGTAGCTGTCCGTTTTTGATCGTGGACGGGTCCTCCCGGGAGCCTGATCCCCGGGGTCAACGTTAGAAGCCCTGATTCTTTTTTCACCAAGGATGCTTCATGAACAGAGCACACGACTCCATCCGCTCCATGTTCTGCCGCTAAGAGGCTGTAATGAAGGACCATGTCCTTTGTTGACTCCTCTACCTTCCATTCCCTGCTCATAGCCCTTTCGTCCATGGAAGTAAGGACAGTGACGGCAAATAAAAGAGGTGTTTTTCCATCTGCCCCTTCGCTCAACCCCTTCCGGGCAGCTTCGATCATATGACTGCCGCCGGAAGCATGAATCGTAACGATATCCACACCGAGACCGGCAAGGTTTTTCATCGCCCGGCGGACGGTTTCCGGTATATCGTGAAGCTTTAAATCCAGGAAAACCGCGTGGTTCCGTCTTTTGAGTTCGGCAATGAAGGGGGCGCCTTCCTTATAAAAAAGCTCCATGCCCACTTTAACTGGAACACCTTCAAGATGATGTAGAGTCAAAAAATCAAGCGCTTCGCGGCCTGAAGAGAAATCAAGGGCGAAGTAGACCGGCTTCAACACTTTCACGATGCGCACCTCCTACAGCTTCCTCTACAGATTGAAATCCATAATGATGTAACGTCTCCGGCAGTTGTTCCACGAGTTCCCTGCATATGAGTGGATTTTTAAAGTTCGCACTGCCTACAGCCACTGCGCTCGCTCCTGCCAGCAGGTACTCGACAATATCGGCTGCCGTTTCAATCCCTCCCATTCCGATAATAGGTATGGCGACCTTGGGATAAACTTGATGGATCATCCGGATACTGACCGGCTTCAGGGCAGCTCCGGACAATCCTCCGGTCCCGTTCGATAAGACAGGTTTCCGCGAGGATGGATCGATGCGCATAGCGGTCAGCGTATTGATCATAGACAGGCCGGAGGCACCTCCCCTTTCAGCCGCTTTGGCCATGACAACGATGTCGCTTACATTCGGCGACAACTTCACATATACCGGAACACGGCTTACTTGAACGACTCTGCGTGTAACATCCTCCGCAAGCACTGGATCCATTCCAAACTGAACACCGCCCTCCTTGACATTCGGACAGGAGATATTCAGCTCGAGAGCATCGACATGAGAAGAGATCTTCTCTGCTACTTCCACATATTCCTCTACCGTGCTGCCGGCGACATTTGCTATGATCGGCACCTGCTGGGCCTTCAGAAAAGGGATTTCCTCCTGAATGATCGACTCGACACCTGGATTTTGCAGACCAATGGCATTGAGCATCCCTCCTGTTGATTCAGCTACACGCGGAGTTGGATTGCCATATCTCTTTTCACCGGTGGCGGCCTTCATGATGACAGCTCCGAGTTCAGCGAGCGGGTAAAAGCGGGCATATTCACGACCAAATCCAAAGCATCCCGAAGCCGGCATGATTGGATTTTTCAAAGAGAGGCCGGGCAGTTGAATCATCGTATTCATGTCAGCACAACCTCCTTATGGTGAAAGACCGGACCATCACAGCAGATTCGCTTGTAGCCTTTTTCATCATGGGAAGGCACTACACAGGCAAAACAAGCGCCGATCCCACATCCCATCCGTTCCTCCATGGAAATATATCCTTCTGTATCACCGAGCTGTTTGACCACAGCTTTCAGCATGGGCGTAGGTCCGCACGTATAATAGCGGTCAAACGAACCAGACATTCCTGCAATCCCGTCCGTGACAAACCCTTTATTTCCGGAGGTTCCGTCATCTGTCATAATGTAGACGCTCCCATATTGTTGAAATTCACTCTTCAAAAAAGCGTGACGGATGGATTGAAATCCGAGAATAATAGTAAGGTCCGCTCCTTTTTCATACAGCTCACGGGCCAGCCGGTATAGAGGGGGCACACCGATGCCTCCCCCTGTCAGAAGGACATTCTCTCCAGGACGAGCTTTTACAGGAAAACCTCTGCCTCCGGGACCAAGCACATCAAGAGAATCACCAATCTGATAAGCTGTAAGGGCTTTTGTTCCTTTTCCAATCACTTTGTACAACAGAGTGATCGTTTCCTCATCTATGTTGTAATCCGAGATGGATACCGGCCTTCGTAAATATTCGTCCGTACTTGTCCGAATGTGAACAAATTGTCCAGGCTGCTTGATGTCGTGTACCATACGCCCGCAAAGAATTAATTGGTACGTATCTTCGGCAACCAGCGTATGATCCACAACCGTCAGATCTTCTCTGATCACTGCCCCACCCCTTCCATCGGAGTAATGGCTCTTGCCGAAAAAGACATGGCGTTAATGACTTCAACGATAGCCGTTGCCGTATCAAGGCTTGTCAGACAGGCGATGCCGTTTTCTACAGCTTCCCGGCGGATCCTGAACCCGTCAGACCTCGCACGCATCCCTTTGTTCAACGTATTGATGACAAATTGAACTTCACTGTTCTGAATAAGATCCAGCACATCCCTCTCTGCCGAACCAACTTTACCGACTGCTTCTACAGGAAGACCTTCCCGGGCGATTACGGTTGACGTGCCTTCTGTGGCAAACAAACGAAAACCGAGTTCATAAAAGGTCCGGGCAATGCGCACCATTTCTTCCTTATCCTTATCAGCAACCGTCAAAAGGACAGATCCCTGGACGGGTATCTTTAACCCGGAGGAAATCATGCCTTTGTATAAGGCTTTCTCCAGCGTTTCATCATACCCGATGACTTCCCCTGTTGATTTCATTTCGGGTCCAAGCGTCGTATCGACACTTCTTAATTTTTCAAAGGAGAACACCGGCACTTTCACATAGACCCCTTTCGGCTTGCGGGCTGTCCCCGTGCTGTATCCATGTTCGGTCAATTTTCCGCCCATCAGCACTTTCGTTGCCAGCCCTGCCATGGGAACACCGGTTATTTTGCTGAGAAAAGGAACGGTCCGGCTTGCTCTGGGATTGACTTCCAATACATAAGCGGTTCCATCTGAAATAACGAACTGGATATTGACGAGACCCTTCATCTTCAGTTCTCTTGCGATATCAGCCGTGATGTCCAGACACTGCTTTTCGAGCGCGGGAGTCAAACGCCGGGGTGGATAGACAGCCATGGAGTCACCTGAGTGGACCCCTGCACGTTCGATATGTTCCATAACACCAGGTACGAACACATCCTCGCCGTCTGTAATGGCATCTACTTCCACTTCCATCCCTGTCATATACTTATCGATTAAAATGGGGTGACCGTTATGGACAAAAGCATTGTCATCCAGATAGGAAGCCAGTTCTTCCCGCGAATACACGATGGCCATCGCTCTCCCACCGAGAACATAGGATGGACGGACGACAATGGGATAACCGATTTTCTCAGCGGCGGCTACAGCTTCTGCTTCACTAGCCGCACTTTCTCCTCCCGGTTTCGGTACATTCAGGCGGTTGAGGAGCTTTTCAAACAAGTCGCGGTCTTCTGTTTCATGGATGGCTTCCATCGTTGTTCCGAGAATCCGGATTCCGTGCCGGCTCAGCCCTTCTACTAGATTAATCGCTGTCTGTCCACCGAATTGAACGATTACGCCTTCAGGATTTTCAAGGTCGGTGACGTTGAGAACATCTTCAAGAGTCAAAGGTTCGAAGTACAATTTATCAGAGACACTGAAGTCAGTGGAAACCGTCTCCGGATTGTTGTTCATAATAATCGCTTCATAACCCATTTCTTTTAACGCAAGCACCGAGTGCACCGTAGCATAATCAAACTCGACCCCCTGACCAATCCGAATCGGTCCGGATCCAATGACGAGCACTTTTTTCCTTGATGAGGAAAGGGATTCATTTTCCTCTTCATAGCTGCTGTAAAAGTACGGCGTTTCGGAGGCGAATTCCCCTGCGCACGTATCCACCATTTTATAGACCGGTTCAATCCTCATGCTTTTCCGCTTCTGTCGGACTTCATCGACTGACACTCCTGCTGCACGGGAAATCTGCTGGTCGGACATCCCAAGCTGTTTTACTTTCCTTAGGAGAGAAGCAGACAATTCCTCTGTTTCAAGCTGCTGTTCCAGAAGGATGATCTGCTCCAATTTATAAAGGAAGAACTCATCAATCGCTGTTTTTTCGTGAAGTTCCTCGATAGAAAAGCCCCGGCGGAAAGCTTCGGCAATTAAGAAAATCCGTTCGTCGTCCGCTTTCACGATTCGCTCGTTCAATTCCTCTGCGGTTAAACGGGACGCATGGGCCAGTCTCAGTTCTTCCGTCCCCCCTTCGAGCGAGCGGATGCCTTTCAACAAAGACTCTTCCCAAGTCCGGCCGATGCTCATCACCTCGCCTGTCGCTTTCATCTGCGTGCCCAGAACACGGTTTCCCTTGGCGAATTTATCGAACGGCCAGCGGGGGATTTTGGATACGACATAATCCAGCGCAGGTTCAAAGCAGGCATATGTGGTTCCTGTAATCGGATTTTGAATCTCATCCAGCGTCATCCCTACCGCAATCTTTGCAGCAATTTTTGCGATGGGGTAACCCGTTGCTTTTGAAGCAAGCGCTGAGGAACGGCTGACTCTTGGATTGACTTCAATCACATAGTACTGGAAGCTGTCGGGATCGAGAGCCAGCTGTACGTTGCAGCCTCCCTCAATTTTTAAAGCTTCGATAATTTCCAAAGACACGTTTCGAAGCATCTGATATTCTCTGTCACTAAGTGTTTGAGATGGGGCGGTTACTATGGAATCACCGGTGTGTATGCCGACAGGATCAAAGTTTTCCATGTTACAGACGACAATTTTATTTTCTGCACTGTCCCGCATCACTTCGTATTCAATTTCCTTGAATCCGGCGATATTTTTCTCGACGAGACATTGAGAGACGGGGCTGAGAGAAAGTCCGCTTCTCACCGTTTCCCTCAGCTGCTCTTCGTGATCACAAATCCCTCCACCGGCTCCACCCATCGTATAAGCTGGACGGACGATGACTGGATAGCCGATACGATCGGCAAAACGTAACGCTTGATCCACCGTACTGACGATATCACTTTCCGGAACCGGGTGCTCTAATTCGTGCATGAGGGAGCGGAACTTCTCCCGGTCCTCCGCGCGCTGGATCGCTTCCAGTGGAGTACCGAGCAGCTCCACCTGATATTGATCGAGAATGCCTGAGTCATGAAGTTCGACGGCCATGTTCAGACCTGTCTGGCCTCCGAGTGTCGGAAGCACGGCATCCGGCTGTTCCTTACGGATAATCTTTTTCATAAATTCAAGAGTCAAAGGTTCCATATAGACCTGATCCGCAAACGTATGATCCGTCATAATCGTAGCTGGATTGGAATTTGCCAGAATGACCTCATAACCTTCCTCTTTCAAAGACTGACAGGCCTGGGTGCCGGAATAATCAAATTCAGCCGCCTGGCCGATCACGATGGGACCGGATCCAATGACGAGGATTTTATTTATATTTGTACGTTTAGGCATTGAGGTTCCTCCTTTGTGCGCTTGTTCGTCTTTTCGATGTTTTTAAGAAAGTGGTCAAACAACCAGGACGTATCTTCTGGTCCCGGTGAGCTTTCGGGATGATACTGCACACTAAAAACGGGCTGTGTGCGGTGCTTCAGCCCTTCAACCGTCTCATCGTTCAACGATACTTGTGTCGCCATCAATTCCGTATCTTCAAGGGATTCCAACGCTACGGTGTACCCATGGTTTTGGGAGGTAATAAAGGTTCGATTCGTTTCAAGATCTTTCACAGGCTGGTTGGACCCACGGTGTCCGAACTTCATTTTCATCGTATCGGCACCACCTGCAAGGGCGATCAGCTGGTGGCCGAGACAGATGCCGAAAACCGGAACACGCCCGATGAGGTTGCGTACCGTTTCCACAGCCTCCGGGACGTTTTTCGGATCTCCAGGCCCATTGGAGAGCATAACGCCGTCCGGTTTCAGCCTTAAAATCTCCTCATGACTAGTGTGGTAGGGGACAACAGTGACGTGACAGCTGCGCCTGGCAAAATCCCTTAAAATACCATACTTCATTCCAAAGTCCACCAGAACAATCCTTTTCCCCCGCCCGGGTACAACGTACGGTTTCACAGTGGAAACGTGCTGCACCTGGTTGTTGTAAGAAGGTGAATCCTCCATCATTTTCATAACTTCTGAGGGGGATCGCTCGCTGGAGGCAATCATCGCTTTCATCGTACCGTAACGGCGGATGATCTTCGTCAGTTTTCTCGTATCCACTCCACTTATCCCGGGAATGTTCCTTGCCTCAAGGTAAGCATCCAGGGTTTCCTCACTGCGGAAGTTTGACGGCCGTACACAGTGCTCCTTCACAACGACCCCGAACACAGCGGGGTGAACCGTTTCAAAATCGTCGCGGTTGATGCCGTAGTTTCCAATCAACGGGTACGTAAAGGTCACAATCTGACCGCAGTAGGAAGGATCGGACAGGACCTCTTGATAACCTGTCATTCCTGTGTTGAAGACAATTTCACCCATCGATTCCCTTTCGCATCCGAAACCTTCCCCTTTGAATACTGTTCCATCTTCAAGTACGAGCTGCTTCATGTGTACTCTCCTCCCATGTTAGATTTCCGTTGACTACGGTTAAAACCGGCCAGCCCTTCAGTGTCCAGCCGTTGAATGGCGTGTTTTTTCCTTTCGAAAGGAATGTTTCCCGCACGACAGCCCTTTCACTGGTTAAATCAATCATTGTAAAATCTGCAGGAGCTCCAGGCGCAAGCGTGCCGTAAGGCAGGTGGAAAACGGCTGCCGGCTTCACTGTCATCCAATCCACCAGCTCCTTCAAAGTGCAGAATCCTTCCTCAACGAGGTGGGTATATAATAGAGGAAAAGCTGTTTCCAATCCTGTAATCCCAAAGGGGGCGTCTAAAAAGCCCTGCTGCTTTTCCTCTTCTGTATGTGGAGCATGGTCTGTAGCGATAAAGTCGATCGTGCCATCTTTTAAACCTTCAAGAAGCGCTTGTTGGTCCTCTCTGCTGCGAAGCGGTGGGTTCATTTTATAAAACCCATGATCCTCGATGATGTCGTCTTCCTGCAGGACAAGATGGTGGGGAGTCACTTCAGCCGTTACATGAACCCCCGCTTTTTTTGCGTTGCGGATGATGCGTACGGATTCTTTTGTGGAAACATGACAAATGTGATAGTGACAGCCGGTTTGTTCAGCGAGCAGGACATCTCTGGCAATCTGAACAGATTCCGTCGTTGACATGATTCCCGGCAGCGAAAGACGCTGACTCACATCCCCTTCATGACACACCCCTTTATGTACAAGAGAATTGTCCTCACAATGAGCGACTACAGCTTTACCGGCCGATGAGGCAGCTTTCATGGCTTCCAGCATCATTCCCGCATCCTGAATACCTACCCCATCATCAGTAAAAGCGAAGGCGCCTTTGTCTGCCAGGGTTTCCATATCCACAAGTTCCCGGCCGACCTGACGGCTTGTGATGGAAGCATAAGGCAGGACACGGACATGGGCCGTTTCTTTTATTCGCCGCTTGAGTTCATCCAGGGTCTGCCCGTCATCAGGTACAGGGGTGGTATTCGGCATGGCGCAGATGGTCGTAAATCCACCTTTTGCTGCCGCCTGTGTCCCTGTTTGTATCGTCTCCTTCGCTTCTCCACCCGGTTCGCGCAGATGGACGTGTACATCAACAAAGCCGGGACTGATGAATAGACCTTTCGCATCCCATACACGGTCGACAACCGTTTGGTTATGGTTTCGCCCTATTTCCTGGATCATCCCATTTTCCATCACCATTTCTGTGGATTCCATCTTTCCATCGCTTTGCAGCACACGAGCGTTGATCACTTTTATCTTCATTTACAGTTCCCCCTTCATTAACGAATCCATAACAGCCATCCTCACAGCAACTCCATTGCTCATCTGCCTGAAAATTCTTGATTTCCTGCTCTCTACTAGATCACTATCGATTTCAACTCCGCGATTGACAGGAGCTGGATGAAGGATGATGCTGTCCGCATCCATTCTCGCTTCCCTTTCTTTCGTCAACCCGTACTGCTCAAGGTACGCAGCCGTGTCTTCCCGATGGATATGCCGCTCATGCTGGATTCTCAGGAGCATCAGTACATCACAGTGTGTGACAGCTTCATCCATAGAAATGTAGTGATCCGCTATGGCTGAGTCCTGCCATTCGGGTTTACTGACAAAATAAACCTCGGCTCCAAGACGGGAAAGCGCAGCAGCATTCGACCTGGCTACCCGGCTGTGTTTAATATCACCAGCGATACAGATGCGCAGCCCTTTGAAGCTGTGAAACTGCTCATAAATGGTATACAAGTCCAATAGACTCTGTGTGGGATGCTCACCGCATCCATCCCCTGCGTTGATCAGAGTAAGATTTAAATGTGAAGCACAATGCTGAAGCAGACCCGTCTGTGACTGTCGGACGACAGCCAGTTCAACTCCAAGGGATTCGAGCGTTTTCAACGTATCATAAAGACTTTCCCCCTTCGTCAGGCTGGACCCCCGCCCCTCCAGATCGATGAGTTCAAACCCTGATTTACGTTGAGCAATCTGGAAGCTTACTTTAGTCCGTGTGCTTGGTTCTAAAAAAAGGTTGGCAGCAAACCTGCCATGGTAAGAGGGATTATCCCCTGGCTGATTCAGACGCTCCGCCCTCTCGATAAGCTGGAATATCTGCGCTGGGCTCAGTTCCTTCATAGATAATAGATGTTGTAAAGGCTGGACTACCGGCATATCCTTCACTCCGATCTTCATGATTTTGACCGGTATACAAAGAAAAAGGCACCCCCGGTGTACGGGGGTGCCTCACTCGCTGCACAGGCAGACGAGCCATTCCCTGGTACACCTTTCCGGGCCTCACGGGACCCGATTAAAACGTGTGTTCTTGGTTATGCCACTTCATGCTGTTCTTTTTTCTCTTCCACTTCAGGTTCTTCAAACATTTTTCCATTGCCATAGCCTTTTTCTTTTCCTGGCAGCACTTGGTGAAGGAAAACACCGATCACTGCTGACAGAGCCATTCCGGCGATCTGAACCTCCTCGGTGACCTGTACGAAGGCGCCTCCTACGCCGAGAACAAGGATGATGGATGCTATAATCAGGTTGCGTTTTTCTCCAAAATCAATTTGATTATCAATCAGCATGCGTAGTCCACTGGAAGCGATAATTCCGAAAAGAAGAATGGAAACCCCTCCCATAACGGCCGACGGGACAGACCCGATCACAGCCGTAACCATTCCTATAAAACCGAAGATGACTGCGATGACCGCTGCCCCTCCGATAACGAAAACGCTGTAGACTCTTGTGATGGCAAGCACGCCGATGTTTTCCCCGTATGTCGTATTCGGAGGACCGCCCAGACAGGACGCGATCATAGTGGCCGCTCCATCGCCGAGAATCGATTTATCAAGCCCCGGATTTTTCAAAAAGTTCCGCCCCACTACTTTGGAAAGAACCATTTGGTCCCCTGTATGTTCTGTAATCGTAACAAGGGCAAAAGGCACCATCAGGAGGGCAATTTCCCAGCTGATCACTCCCCATGGGCTGAAGTCGACAAAGGGAACGATGAAGTCAGGGACTTGGAAGAACGCTCCGAGAAAGCCTGTCACAGAATCTGCTGAAGTGAGTGCCTGCCATTCTGCTTGAATGGCCGTTGTATCCACAATACCCTGGAATAAGGCAAAGATGTATCCGCCGACGATTCCGAACAAGATGGGCAGCAGGGAGAAGAACCCCTTGAAAAAGATGGATGCGATGACCGTTAACCCTAAGGTGACCAGAGCTGTCGTCAAGTGCACACTGCTGTATACATTCTCTTCCTGTCCAGGCAGGTACATGGCCATATCGACCGCTGTGGAAGCCAGCCCAAGACCAATGACGATGATGACCGGGCCTACGACGATCGGCGGAAGCAGATTCATCAGCCATTTAGTTCCAAAAACAGTGATGAGGAGAGCGACCGCCCCGTATACAAGGCCTGTCAGAAAGCTTCCGACCATGGCCCCGGCTGCTCCGCTCGTCTTCGATACTTCAATGATGGGATAAATAAAGGCAAAGCTTGAACCAAGATAGGCCGGTACCTTTCCTCTTGTAATCAGCAGATAGGCGAGAGTTCCAAATCCACTGGATACTAAAGCGACGGCTGGGGAAAGTCCAGTCAGAAAAGGGACAAGGATGGTAGCGCCGAACATCGCAAACAAATGCTGCAGGCTTAAAGTCAGCCACTTTCCGGCTGCCGGAACTTCATGAATGTCTAATGCTGGTTGATGTTTTTCCACTTGTTCATTCCTCCTCTGCCCGTAAAAAAAGCCTCCCTACGCTTAAAAGGCGTAAAGAGGCACACGTGTAGCGGCTACACGAAGGGTCCATACGATTCCTTTTAAGCCTCACGGGACTTTTTTAAAGGGCATGTTCATTCAGTTATCTTTCGAAAATTTTCACTTCGTCTTTCTCATCCGTTTCCGCAAGCGTTACGGTGATGACTTCCTCCAGGGAGGTTGGCACATTCTTACCGACATAATCCGCCCGGATAGGAAGTTCCCTGTGTCCTCGGTCAACGAGAACAGCAAGCTGGATTTCCTTCGGTCTCCCGTGATCCATCAGTGCATCCATTGCGGCACGCACCGTTCGTCCTGTATACAGCACATCATCAACGAGAATCACTTTTTTTCCATCAATATCCGTTTCAATATTGGTTTCTTTTAATTCCGGTTCGGACGTCTGTTTCTCAGGAGTGAGATCATCCCGGTATAACGTGATGTCCAGTTCTCCCCCCGGCAGTTCCCGGCCTTCAATTTCGGCTACTTTACTTCTTATCCTCCGGGCAATGGGAACACCGCGTGTTTTTATCCCGACAAGAACAAGATCTTCAATCCCTTTATTTTTCTCAATGATTTCATGGGAGATTCTGGTGAGTGCCCGCCGGATGGCTGCATCGTCCAGAACCGTGGCTTTCGGATTCATGGGCAAGCTCCTTTACAAAAAAACCCCTTTTCCGCATGCAGGCAGAAAAGGGGTTTTTCACGCATAGATCACTCGTAAAATCACCGTACCTTCTCAGCCTCACGGGACTGCTCTTAAAGGTCTTTATATTCTATTAAGGATTATGTCAAAGCATTCATCTTTTGTCAAGACTGGATTTATCATTCACGAAGCTCGAGTTCACGAAGAACATCCGCAAATTCCTGGGGAGGATCCACTTCAAATTGCATCCACTCTCCTGTTGAAGGATGCTCAAAACCCAGCACTTTGGCGTGAAGCGCCTGACCATTAAGATCGAGAGTCTTTCTCGGGCCGTATTTCGGGTCACCAGCCAGCGGGTGGCTGATGTACCGCATATGGACACGGATCTGGTGGGTGCGCCCTGTTTCAAGCTTGCACTCGACGTGGGTAAAATCATTAAAAAGACGAATGACCCGGAAATGGGTCACGGCATCACGGCCGCCATCGACAACCGTCATCTTCTGACGGTCCTTCGTATCACGGCCGATCGGGGCGTCAATGGTTCCATATTCATGACTGATCTCCCCATGGACGACCGCTTCATATTTCCGCTCCACTGTTTTCTTGGAAAGCTGGTCTGCAAGAGAACGGTGGGCCTTATCATTTTTAGCCACCATAAGGAGCCCGCTCGTATCTTTATCAATTCGGTGGACAATGCCCGGCCGTTCCACCCCGTTGATGCCGGAAAGATCTGTACAATGATGAAGCAGCCCGTTGACGAGCGTGCCGGAATAATGACCAGCGGCCGGGTGGATGACCATGCCTGAAGGTTTATTGACGACGATCACATCGGAGTCTTCATAAACGATATCCAAGTTCATATCTTCCGGCAGAATATCCATCGGCTCCGGGTCAGGAACATGCCATGTAATGGTTTCCCCTTCCTGCACCTTATAATTACTTTTGACAGCTTTTCCGTCCACAAGAATGACATCACCCTTCAGCCATCCCTGGATCTGGGATCTGGACACATCTTCAATGACTTCTGTTAATAATTTATCAATCCGGGTGGATTGGTCTTTTTCTGTTACGTTGTATTGTTCACTCAAGATTCTATACTTCCTTTCTTTTTACGCTCGTCTAAAAAAGCAGCGATCATAATGAAAGCAACACCGATGACGAGCGCCGAATCGGCGACATTAAAGATCGGGAAATCGTAGGTGAAAATATATGTGTTCGCAAAATCCACGACTTCCTTCCGAAAAATCCGGTCAATGAAATTGCCGACAGCTCCGGCGAGTATCAAGGAAAGGGCTGCTCCTACAAGGCGGCTCTGCTTTCCCATCTGCTGAAGATAGTAAATGACAAATCCAATCACGATTACCGTAATGATGTAAAAAAACCACATCTGCCCCTGGAGAATTCCCCAGGCAGCTCCCTGGTTCCGGTGTGACGTTAAATAGAAGAAATTCTCGATAACCGGGATGCTTTGTCCTATTTCCATTTTAGTAACGACCAGATACTTCGTCCACTGGTCCAGTATGATCAGCACTAAGGCTGTCAGATAATACACATACATACGCGTCCTCCATCAAACAATTGTTATCCCTGGCTATTGTACCACATTTCGACGGGCGAAACCTGTTCCCATAGGAAAAGGCACCGCTGCACAGAACGGTGCCTGATGAATGGCACGGACCAGTTTATGTAGAATGCTGTTAAGGCTGGGAGCTGTACTCCTGTTCCATTTTCCGTTCCACTTCCTGCTCATTGTCAATCTCTGTATCAAACAGATGATCCCAATCATCATTTTCTATCATATCAATCTGTGCTTCCACAAGCATACGGAGCCTTGTTTTGAACACTTTTGCCTGCTTTTTCATATCCTCGACTTCAATGGAGATCCGGCGTGATTTTTCCAGTGCTTCATTAATAATACGGTCGGCGTTCTTTTCTGCTTCTTTAATAATGAGCTTCGACTCTTTGTTTGCACTGTTTTTTACATCTTCGGCCGTTTCTTGAGCCACAAGGATGGATTTATTCAATGTCGTTTCAATATCATTGAAATGACCAAGTCTCTCATTCAGCTGCGTCACTTCCCGCTCCAGTTCTTTCTTTTGACGGATGACAATTTCATAATCCTTAATGACCTGATCAAGAAATTCGTTAACCTCATCCTCGTCATACCCACGGAAGCCCCGGGTGAATTCTTTGTTATGAATATCCAATGGTGTTAAAGGCACACCAGCCACCTCCCCATCTAACTCGTTATGTTAAAGATTCGACAACAACCTTCGATTTCCTTCTTTTCAGCAGGATTAATTCAGGCGTGCTGTAATAATTTTGTATTTGTCCTTTTTCGTCTGGCCCGTTACTTCATCCAGACGGCTCCGGCCTTTTCCCTTGAGAGAAATCAAATCTCCTGGCTCCAGTGAAAATGCGCCGTCATCCACGGTCCGGAAATTCACTTTCACATGGCCGCCTTCAATAAAAAGACCAGCTTTCTTTCGGGACATGCCGTAGATTTCTTTAACGATTACATCCAGACGGAGTGAAGACACAGTCGTTTCTCTTTTTGTCCACGTTTCATCACTTTCTATACGATCCGCCCAAGGAACCTCCTTGAAATCGACGGTGGAACGCTTGATTCCCGTCAAATTCATTTTAATATAATCGCTGATTTCAGCGGCGGCTGTCAGCTGGATGATTCCATCCTTCACGACAACATCCCCGATTTTCTCACGACGGATGCCGAGGGACATAAAAGCCCCGAGCACATCTCTGTGTTCCATCGTTACAAATTTCACCGGATATTCGGCTTGAAGCAGGATCAGCTGGAAATCTTCCTTGTCGATCTGCTCATAATCAGGAGCAATGACCGCCCGCTTCCGCTCACTGTTTTCCGCACCACCTTCAAGCTGGTGGATCAGATCCGCGTCATTCCCCATCACTGCTTTGACAATTTTCTGCTCACGCGGGTCGAGGAAATCTGATAAACGCCGCTGGTACTTTAAAGCCACATCCTCCCGCCAGGAAACCACCTGGTCGATAAACGGATGCTCTTCCTTTCTAAAATGCTGGTACATGTCCATAAAAAGCCTCCATAACTACCAAAAGGAACAGAAAAGAGCGGGAAATGCTCTAGCTTCTGTTCCTTCTTTTATAACCCTGCAAGCATCCAGTAAAGCTGGTTCAATCCCTGCGAAGCAAACCGCAGAACGATAATGGCGACAAGCGGGGAAAGATCGATCATCCCAAGCGGTGGAATGATTTTCCTGAAGGGCTCAAGAAACGGTTCGGCCAGGCGGCCGAGTATCTGCCCAAAGCTGGATTCACGTGCTCCCGGAAACCAGGAAAGCAGGATGTAAATGATTAAGATCCAGCTGTATAATTGTAGTGCTGTCGTTAAAATGTTAAAAACAAAAGCCATGACTTACCACCTTCTATTCAAGTCCTCTTCTTCTGCTGTTATAATATCAGAAATCGATCCGGAAATTTCTACATTATCCGGTGTACAGAGGAAGGTTTGTGAACCTAGTTTTTGAATGTCTCCACCTATAGCATATACGGTTCCGCTTAAAAAATCTACTATCCGCTTCGCCTGATTGTGATCGACACGCTGCAGATTAATGACAACGGCACGGCGGCTCACCAGCTGATCCGCAATATTCTGCGCCTCATTGTAGCTGTTCGGTTCACTCAGGACCATTTTGGATGAGGACTTTGCACTTTTCAGGCTGACAATGTTGTTACTATCCTGCTTCTTCGTGTTTTTCTGGGGCTGATGGGACTCTTCGTCGTCTTCTTCCACTTCTTCTTCAATGTATTCATATTCATCGTCTAACGTAAAAAATGAACGGAATTTATTCTTCATGCTCATTTCCATCACCTCATTGTTTTATTGTCCGCCGACAAGACAGGAACCGAGTCGTACGTGAGTAGCTCCTTCTTCTACAGCCAGCGCATAATCATTGCTCATTCCCATGGACAAGTATTCACACGGCGCATGGGCATACCCTTTATCCCTGATTCGGTCCCTTAAGGCCCGAAGCTGACGGAAGACGCCGCGGAGACGCTCCTCATCTTCTGTATGCGGAGCCATTGTCATCAGACCAACGATTTTAACTTGTTTAAAGTCCTGCACAGCTTCTATAAAGCTTTCCACTTCTGAGGCAGGCAGTCCATGCTTGGAGTCCTCCCCGCTGATATTCACCTGAACGAAGCATGGTACAGGTGCAGACGCCCTTTTGTCAATTTCCTTAGCCAGGGAACGTCTGTCAAGGGAATGAATCATTGACACATAATCGATGACTTCCTTCACTTTCCGGGACTGCAGCGTCCCGATGAAATGCCAGGTAGCCTGATCGCCGACTGCCTCATATTTTTCAAGCAGCCCTTCCCTGCGATTTTCCCCAAGATTGTGTATCCCTGCTTCCAAAGCTTCCTGCGCCCGCTCGGTGGACACGTATTTCGTAACCGCCACAATGGATACTTCATTGGCATCACGTCCGCACCTTTGACAGGCCTGTTCAATATTTTCTTTAATTTCTGCTAGATTTTCTGCTACAGACATTGCTGAACTCCTTCCCGTCCCTTAAGCTTTCAAAGCAATAAAACCGAGCATCCGCCCTGTTTTCCCCTGATCGCGGCGATGGGAGTAAAACTGATCTTCCTTCTCGTATGTACATGCTCCGGAAATCTGCACAGCAGATTCCTGCATTCCCATTTCGATTAACATTTGTCTATTTAATTCTTTCAAGTCCAGTTGATACCGACCGCCGCCTTTATTCAAAACGCATGCTTCGTAGTACCGCTTGGGTATGTGACGGATGACGTTGTCGTCCACTTCATACTGCTCCGGACTGATGCATGGACCGATCACAACCTGGATATCCTCCCTGGAGCACCCTTTCTCCTCCAGCGCAGAAATCATCCGGCCGGACATGCCGTGAACGGTTCCTTTCCATCCGGCATGAGCAATTCCAATCCATTGGGATTCTGGATCAAAAAAGTACAGGGGCACACAATCGGCATAAAAAGCTCCAAGAACCAGATTCTTCTCTTTTGTGATCAGCCCGTCCACTCCAGCAGCGGCTGTTTCCAAAGACTCGGAACCAGCGCCAGCCGGCAGGGAGCCGGCGTCAGCTACTTTTGTGCCGTGAACCTGTTCCCCTATGACCCAGCGGGACAAAGGGATACCGATTTCCTCTGCAAGAAGCCTGCGGTTTTCTATGACCAGGTCCTCTTCATCATGGACATGGAGCCCCATATTCATGGATGAAAAAGAACCACGGCTGACCCCTCCGTTCCTTGTCGTTATCCCGGAAATGATTTCAGGATACTGCTGGAAACAGGAGAGCTGTCTCGTTGATTGTCGTTTGAAGGGTTCCACTTCTTAACCACCACCTCAATTTCATTCATTTTAACACATTTTCCTTCTCATTTCTTGCTCTATTCCGCTGAATCTGTCTTTTGAACTGCAGGCAGTCCTTTATAGGCAGACTTTTTCACTAATATAACGTCCGCTCCAATGTTTACGATCTGATCCCATGGGATGGTCATTTCTTCTTCTTTTCCGAACAGACCCATAGCTTTCCCTTTCATCGTCAGTACAAGCCCTTTCAAGCGCCCCCGCTGCGTATCAATGTCAAGGTCGCTGATATACCCGAGACGCTCTCCTGTTTCCATGGCGATGACGTCCTTCATCTGCAGTTCGGTAATTTTCATTTCAGCTCACACTCCTTATCTTACTATATGCAGCGGCTGTGGAGAATAGAAAAAGTGGCTCGTTCTCCTGTATTCTTAAGGATTTTCCGACATAGTACCTGCCGTGTTGGAAACAAAAAGAACTTTTCTGCCAGGCGGCAGAAAAGTTCTTTTATTGAAACATGGAGGTATTCATTTCTTTAATGGCTGCTTTTTCAAGCCTTGATACCTGAGCCTGGGAAATTCCGATTTCTTCGGCCACTTCCATCTGGGTTTTCCCCTGAAAAAAGCGTTTGGTCAAAATCATTTTTTCCCGGTCGTTCAGTTTTTTCATCCCTTCTCTCAGGGACAGTTCATCGATCCATACGGTATCTTTCTCACGATCATCCTTCAGCTGATCCACTACAAAAATCGGGTCGCCTCCATCATTGTATATGGGTTCAAACAGAGAGACCGGATCCTGAATAGCGTCCATAGCGAATACAACATCCTCATGAGGAACACCCATCCGTTCAGCAATTTCATGTGGAGCTGGATCTTTATTGGTTTCACTGATCATCTTCTCCCGCATCTGCAGGGCCTTATAGGCTGTATCGCGCAGGGACCGCGAAACCCGGATCGGGTTATTGTCTCTTAAGTATCTTCGGATTTCTCCGATGATCATCGGTACAGCATAGGTGGAAAATTTCACATTGTGACTGAGATCGAAGTTATCTATGGATTTCATAAGACCGATACATCCCACTTGGAATAGATCGTCGCCATATTCTCCACGATTGTTAAAGCGTTGAATCACGGATAAAACGAGGCGGAGATTTCCATTCACCAGTTGTTCCCTGGCCTCAAGCTCTCCACTCTGCAGTCGTACAAACAGGTCTTTCATTTCTGTGTTTTTCAGTACCGGAAGTTTTGATGTATCTACGCCGCATATCTCTACTTTATGTCGTGTCAATGTAAGACCCTCCCAGGAAGCTGTAATCAGTTCTCAGTATCTCCCTGGGTGGGAATTTTATGCATCGGCTTTACATGAGGTTTTTAGACCATTTTGTCGAACTCCCGCTGCAGACGGCGGATAATTTTCTTCTCCAGCCTTGATATATAAGACTGGGATATCCCCATCATATCGGCTACATCCTTCTGGGTTTTCTCTTTCTTTCCAATCAGGCCGAAACGGAGCTCCATAATCTGTTTTTCCCTGTCATTCAACTGCTCGAGTGCTGATTTGAGAAGCTTTTTATCGATTTTCTTTTCGATTCCTTTTGTAATCAGATCTTCTTCCGTACCAAGAATATCGGATAATAGCAGTTCATTGCCGTCCCAGTCGACATTCAAAGGTTCATCAAAGGAAACCTCGGTTTTCAGCTTATTGCTTTTACGCAGGTGCATCAGAATCTCATTTTCTATACAGCGGGAGGCGTAAGTGGCTAGCTTGATCTTTTTCTCCGGGTCAAAGGTATTCACGGCCTTGATCAGACCAATGGTCCCGATACTGATCAAATCTTCTATGTTTAACCCTGTGTTTTCAAACTTTCTGGCAATATAAACGACCAGCCGCAGGTTTCTCTCAATCAGCATGGCCCGGGCAGCTTTGTCCCCTTTGGGCAGACGTTCCAGAAGCTCTTTTTCTTCTTCCCTGGAAAGGGGTGGTGGAAGTGCCTCACTGCCACCGATATAGTAGATTTCATCCTGCTTAATCCCAAGCTTCATTAACAACCGGTAATACCAGAGCCGCGCTCTGAACATCCACTTAAACATGAAATCCTCCTTCTCCCTTACGCTGATTTTCCTTTGACCATGACATGGGGGTGGATCAGCATTTGATAAAGTCCGTCCCGGGTTAATGGTTGATGCTGGACGCCGACAAGAGGGTGTTTGATTACCAGCGGACCCTCATTCGTCTGTACAGTAATCTGATCAATCATGAGTGTAACGAGAAGCTTGCCGGATATCCCTGCTGCCTGATAAGGAACAAGCCGCACAGCGGACTGCAGCGTTTCGGGCAGTTCATGGAGAGAAGCGAGTACATCTTCCTCTTTTAACTGCTCCAGCTCCCCATCGGCCAGAAGCTGCTTCCACACCGATGGATCAGCGAGAAACACCATTTTTCTGCTGACTGGATCAATCAGCTGATTTCCACTATCCACAAGACCTTGGCATACAGCATGTTGACCGTTCCACACCATTTCCACCTCATAAACATCCTCATATTTCAATTGATGAATCTGGAGCTGGTTGAACCGCCATTTGGTAAACAGATAAGCCGACGGACAGCCGGCAGCAACAAACAGCCAGCTTACCGGATCTCCATAACCGCCGCTGAACGTGACGACCGCCCCTTTCAAGACGTCGACTTCTGAAGCGAGAAAAAAATGGACCCCCATCATACTTCCTCCAATGGCAAACGTTACGAAATAAAACGTGACCCACTGGACAAAAAAAGCACGGAGGGAGGTAAAGGTAAAGGCAGTCAGGATAATGACCACGGAAAAAAGCAGTTTCCCTGCACTGCCCACCAGCCATGAATCCGGCATATAAATGGTCACCGGTACAATCAGCGATGCAGTAAAAGCTCCGACAGCCATCCTCCATTTCGAGGACCCTGCACGGGTGAGACCCTGCGTAAGCGACAGGATCATGCCGTCCATCAAAAGATTAAGCAGCCAGACAGCATCCAGATATAAAATCCTCTCTCCCTCCCTTTTTCTGCTGTTACACCGAGTATAAGCCCGTCCCATTGAAAAGTCTGTCGCAATCTGATTACGCTGCTGGCAAGTTTTGTAGAAGGCTGAAACCGAAAAAAAGCCGCCGTACTCATATGAGTACGGCGGCTTTATGCCATCATCATCAGCGGCGGCGGTTTCGGTTTCTAAGGAATGTAGGAATATCCAGGGTGTCTTCTTCCTGCGTATTTCCTTTCTGCTGTGGCTGCGGCGCTTCACGACGCGGCTGTTCTTCACGAACACTACTGCGCTCACGTTCCGGCTGCTGCTGTTGAGGAGCAGGCTTCTGCTGGTTGATCTGCGGGCGCTTTTTCTGCTGTCCCTGTGCCAGCTGAGATTCGTCAAATCCAGTTGCAATAACCGTTACGACGATTTCATCTTTAAGATTCTCGTTGATAACGGAACCAAAGATAACGTTCACTTCCTGATCGGCTGCAGACGTTACAATATCAGCGGCCTCCTGTACTTCATACAAGCTCAGGTTCGCTCCTCCGCTGATGTTCATCAGCACCCCGTGGGCACCATCAATGGAAGTTTCAAGCAGCGGAGAGGAAATCGCTTTTTTAGCTGCTTCTGCTGCGCGGCTTTCTCCTGTAGCAATACCGATGCCCATCAGAGCAGAACCTTTGTCTACCATGATCGTTTTCACGTCGGCGAAGTCCACGTTGATCAAACCAGGAACGGCGATCAAGTCGGAAATCCCCTGAACACCTTGACGAAGGACGTTATCCGCCTCACGGAAGGCCTCAAGCATAGGCGTATTCTTATCTACGATTTCAAGAAGACGGTCGTTTGGTATCACAATCAATGTGTCTACCGCGCCTTTCAAGCCTTCGATTCCGCCTGTAGCCTGTGTAGAGCGCTTGCGTCCTTCAAATGTAAATGGACGTGTAACAACCCCTACCGTCAGGGCACCCAGTTCTTTAGCAACCTGGGCAATGACAGGAGCTGCACCCGTACCGGTTCCTCCGCCCATTCCAGCGGTAACAAAGACCATATCGGCTCCTTGAAGGGCCTCCTCAATCTGCTCTTTGCTCTCTTCAGCCGCTTTGCGACCGACTTCCGGATTTGCTCCGGCACCTAGTCCGCGTGTCAATTTTCCACCAATCTGCATTTTCACTTCTGCTTTGGAAAGGTTCAAAGCCTGGGCATCTGTGTTGACAGCGATAAATTCTACGCCCTGGACTCCATGTTCAATCATTCGGTTGACGGCGTTGCTTCCGCCGCCTCCAACACCGATTACTTTAATAGTTGCCAGCTGATCCATGCTTGTATCAAAATCTAACATCTTCCGTTCCTCCTAATACACGAGATTACAAGATTTATTGCTTCGTCCGTCGATTGACCGACTCAAACTTGTGATTTAGTCAAAGAAATACTTTAAGAGATTGCTGAAGCCTGACTCTTTTTTCTTTTCTGTTTTTTCTTTTTCTTCTTTAGGCTGTGGTTTTGCCGAACGCTTCTGCTTTTTCGGCTGTGGTCTTTCCTGGAATTCATCTGAGACAGAAGGAAATATCTCTTTTCCTTGTATTTTCGCATTACGATAGGCGAATTGCAAGATGCCTACGCCGCTGGTAAACTGCGGTTCACGAACGCCGATATAATCAGGAATAGCCAGTCTGACGTTAGCGTGGAATACATCCTGGGCAAGCTCAAGCACTCCCGGCATATTCATCGTACCACCGGTGAGAACAAAACCTCCTGGTAATTCACGAACACCCATTTTCTGAAGTTCCTGTGCTGCAAAGACGAAAATTTCTTCTAGTCTAGCTTCAATCATATCAGAGATTTGCAATTGATTGAATGCCTGTTGACGATTACTGCCAATAATTGTGACGGAAAAATTCTCATCTTCGTTCGCATCGTCAAAAAAAGCGTGTCCATGTTCCACTTTCACCTGTTCCGCTTCTTCTGTTGATGTACGCAGACCGATGGATAAATCCTTGGTAAGGTTATCGCCGCCGAAAGGAATCATGCTCGTTCCTTTCAAGTGCCCCTCTTCGAAAACAGAAATGGTTGTCGAGCCGCCTCCTACATCAATCAGAGCAACGCCGAGATTGGTCTCGTCGCTGGAGAGGGAAACGGTCCCGGAGGCAAGTGGCTGCAGACATACATCAAGTACTTCCAGCCCTGCTCGTTCCACACATTTGAGTGTATTATGTAAAACGGTTTTAGCGCAGGTGATAATCATGCCTTCCATTTCAAGACGGACACCGATCATACCGCGTGGGTCAGTAATTTCATCCTGGCCATCCACAATGAACTGGCGGGGAATCACATCGATAATTTCCCGTTCCGGCGGAATAGACAGAACCTGAGCCGCATCAATGACCCGGGTAATATCCTCATTTCCGATTTCCCTCGTTTCACTGGAAACCGCCACGACTCCGTGACACGGCTGCAGCTGTATATGGTTGCCGTTGACGCCTACGACGACACGGTCGATTTTCATGTCCACCATCCGCTCCGCCTGTTCGACGGCTGATCGAATCGAATGAACGGTTTGATCGATATCCACGATCGCCCCTTTTTTCATTCCATTCGATTTTGCTGTACCAACCCCGATGATGTTGAGGCTGTCATTCATAATTTCACCAATAATAACTTTAATCCGACTTGTGCCTATATCTAAACTTACTAGTATTTCATTTTGATTCACCAGTGACGCACCTCCTGTTACAAGCCATATGAGTAGTTCAAAGCATATCGAATTCATGTAAAAAATACAATCATTGCAATATAAACGTAAATGAAATGATATATTACATGGGTCATATCCTTTGATATCGGTATAAAAAACCAGTACATTAGTTGTTTTCCACAGACTTTCGTTAATTTCCTCTTACATACGCTTATTTTTTTATGTTTTCCACTAGTAATATCCGGGCGGGTAAAAAGGCTTTGGGAAGGGATGGATAAAAAAACCACATCTTCCAGCCCGACAGCACCTTATTCCCGCCTCAACGGTTCATCTACGACCGGATCCTGTGCCCCTTCTGTATCAGCGGCTGCGTTTTCCTGCTCCGGCTCTGCGGGCTGCTCTCCATCTTCTTCAGACGGCGGTTCACTGTCCGCCTCTGAACCAGCGTCTTCTTCCACTCCGGCGTTCTCTTCATTATCTTCAGGTGTGTTGAATTCTTCGAAATAGGCCCCTACATCGATATGGATGACACCTTCCGCCCCTTCTTCCAGCTGGGCAGCAATGGAAGGATAAGCCGGCATTTTTTCTGAAAATGTCCGTATGGATGCTTCCACCTGGTACCCATCATTCATATACAGGCGGATTTTATAAGGGTTTCCGTCCTCCGGTTCCCAGTGAACTTCTGAAATCAAGTCCGCTACACTCGGAGGCAGTTCTTTCAATTCCCCGGACATTTCCTTCAAATACATCTCTTTATCAAATCCTGCTAAAACCGGAGCGTCTCCACCAGGAAGAGCTGTTTCTTCATCGAGCCTCGAACCGTCTTCCATGATGACATAATACTGACCATTGCTCTGCACGTAACCGATGCGTTCCGCTTCTTCCACTTCAATCGTTACATCGTTTGGAAAAGAACGGTCAATTGAAGCAAAGGTAATCTCTTCGTGAGATTCAACCTTTTCCTTTAGTTCTTCTGTATCCATTCTCCAGTAATTCGTTTCGGTCGTGATTCCTGAAAGGGTCTGTATTTCCTCTGCAGGCACGTGGTATTGGCCTTCGACGGTGATATTCCGGACATTACTGAGTGGGGACTGCAGGTAAACAACGGCAGCAATCAGAAAAAATAAAATCGTTAAGTATAAGATTAATCGGCGGTTGGCTTTTTTACGCCTCGTCTGTTTCAGTTTTGGTATACGGTCTTCTATGGAAACTACTTTTCTTTCTTCCATAACGGGCATTTCTCCTTCTGGCTAGACACCCTTCTGCTGTCCATCTAGCTGTTTGAAAGAATGATAGTCCTCGCAAAGGTGTCTCGGATTTCCAAATACACCTAATTGGTTCCCATTATATCACAAAATGAGAGGGGGAGATTGAGTGAGTTTTACTAGATTCCTAACATTTTTGTGCAGAATCCGCACCTTACCTGATCGTTATGTGGAAAGTGTCTTCTTTCCTTCCTGCAAAGAAGAGCACCGCCCCCATAATTACCCCGGTCCTTCCCTGAACAAACCTTCTTTCCCTTACCAATTTTTTCTGGACTCTGCCTCCCTGTAAAAATGGAAAAACCACTGCCATTGAGGGCAGCGGTTTTACCGGGTGGAATAGCGGCTCACACTGAGCAGCAGTCCGAGAGAAGCCAGTGTTAAAGTGAGAGAAGATCCCCCGTAGCTGACAAGCGGTAGAGTGATCCCCGTCACAGGAATCAAGCCTGTGACAACACTCACGTTAATCATCACCTGAATACTGACCATGCCGACAATTCCAAGAGCAAGCAGCGACCCGAACAAATCAGGAGCGAGCAGACTTGTCCGTATCCCTCTCCAAAGCACAATAAAAAAGAGCGAAAGAATAAAAAATCCACCTAGGAAGCCCAGTTCTTCGGCAAGCACGGCAAAAATAAAATCAGTCTGCGGCTCAGGTAGATAAAAGAATTTCTGCATGCTGTTCCCAAGACCAAGGCCGAGCAGTCCGCCGGGACCGATTGCATACAGCGACTGGATGATTTGAAAACCTGCCCCAAGCGGGTCCTCCCATGGATGAAGAAAAGCTGTAATTCTTTTGATCCGGTAAGGAGCTGAAGCAATCAAACCGATCATCCCTGCCATTCCAGCGGCTGCAATCCACATAAAATGGCTGATCCGCGCGCCGGAAGTAAACAACATCACGAGACATGTCCCCACCATGACGACGCCTGTCCCTAAATCGGGCTGCAGCATAATCAATGCAAAAGGAAAAAGGATCAGAGCCAAAGCAGGGAGAAATCCCTCCTGGAACGAATTCATCTTCTTCTGCCGCTCAGAAAGAAAGCGGGAAAGATAAAGAATCAACCCGAGCTTCATAAACTCTGACGGCTGGATACTGAACATCCCCACACCAATCCAGCTCCTTGCCCCGCCTCTAACCATTCCGACACCGGGAATCAGAACAGCGGCAAGAAAAACCAGGCAGATGATCATAATTTTCTTCGAATGCGCGTGCCAGACATAGTAAGGAATTCTGGAGAGAACGACCATGGCAATCAGACCTGCTGCTGCAAAGAGGATCTGACGCTTAGCGAAGAACCATGGGTCGTCAAACTTGTACTCCGACCAGATGCTGGAGGAACTGTACACCATTACAATTCCCATGATTAAAATGCCGAGAATAGCGGTGATCAACCATATATCCGGCTTTTTTGTCGTTTCCATAAAAAAAGCCCTACCTCCCATCGGAAATGGAAAACAGGGCTTAAGCTTGTCACATAAGCCCTTATTAAAGGGTATGCACAGCTTCGATAAACATGTGGCCTCTTTCTTCAAACGTTTTATATTGATCCCAGCTGGCACATGCAGGGCTTAAAAGAATAACATCTTCCTCAGCAGAACGCTGATACGCTTCCTTGACGGCCTCCTGCATCGTATCAACCTTCACGACATCAGTAATACCAGCCCTCTCCGCTGTTCCGGCAAGAAGGTCTGCGGTTTCACCAAAGACAACCATGGATTTCACTCCAGATAAGTAAGGAATCAGGCCGTCAAAGCCCGTTCCTCTGTCCAGACCGCCGGCCAAAAGGATGACAGGCTTTTCGAAGGACCGTAGAGCGTATGAGGTGGCCAGAAGATTCGTAGCTTTTGAATCATTGTAGAATAAACGGCCGTTCTTTTTCGTCACATACTGCAGCCGGTGGGGAACTCCAGCAAAGGTTGAGAGAACCTCTACAATCGCTTCACTGCTGACTCCGTTGGCTTTCACGGCAGCCACAGCGGCGAGAATGTTCTGCAGGTTCTGTTCCCCTACGAGAACGATATCCGCTTTTTTCATAATGGCTTCTTTTTCAAAGTAGATGGAAGTCTCGTCCGCCCAGGCCCCTTTCCCCTGCTCTTTCAGAGAGAAAGGAACAAGCTCTGCGGTCACTTCAGGCAGAAAGGATGCAATGGCTGCATCATCCGCGTTGTAGACCAGCACGTCCTCGTCTGTCTGATTTTTTGTAATCCGCGCTTTAGCTCTATGGTAATTGGTCAGCGTATGATGATAATCCAAATGGGCTTCGTAGAGATTCAGCCAGACAGCAATATCCGGACGGAAGGTCTGCGTGCCAAGGAGCTGAAAGGAAGACAGTTCCGTAACCATCGTTTCAGCTTCAGACGTGTTTCTGGCTACCTCACAGGATACGTGACCGATGTTTCCGGCAAGGGAAACAGGCTTCCGATCCGCTTGAATCATTTCATGGATCAGCGTTGTCGTGGTCGTTTTTCCATTGGAACCTGTAACAGCAATCATCGGTCCTTCATGAAGCCAGCCAGTCAATTCCACTTCTGTTACGACAGGGAGATGGCGGTTGACCGCTTCTGCCACAACCGGATTCTCATAAGGAATCCCCGGGTTTTTAATGACATAATCGATGTCATCAAGTACAGATAATGGATGGCCGCCTGTAATGACTTCCGCACCGCTCTCTTTTAAATAGTGCACTTCCGGACTGTCCGGATCTGCTTTAAAGTCGTTGATTCTTACCTTTACTCCACTGTCAAGCAGCAGCTGTGCCGCTGCGGTCCCGCTCTTAGCAAGACCGAGGACAAGAACATGGGTATAAGGAAATCCGCTTAACTTCTTCATCCAAACATCACCTCAATGTAAATACCAAGCACGGCAAAAATCAGTCCGACCGCCCAGAACGTCGTTACGACCCGCCACTCTGACCAGCCTTTCAGTTCATAATGGTGGTGAAGGGGGCTCATTTTAAACACGCGCTTCCCAGTTGTTTTAAAGGATATGACTTGAATGATGACCGAGAGAGTTTCCAGGACGAAAACTCCGCCGATCACGACTAAGATCAATTCCATTTTTGTCAGGATAGCAATGATTGCGATCGCCCCGCCGAGAGCAAGGGAACCGGTATCCCCCATAAATACTTTGGCAGGGTGGGCATTAAATACAAGGAACCCGAGAAGGGCACCGACAATGGCCAGAGAGAAAATGGTGACTTCTACATTCAGCTGGCCTGTCCATGCAAGTATTCCGAATGCACCGAAGGCAATCGCAGCGGTTCCGGCCAGAAGTCCGTCCAGGCCATCGGTTAAGTTAACCGCATTGGATGCTCCAACGAGCATAAATAAAATCAGCAGGGCGTATCCCCAGCCCAAGTCAAAATCAATGGATGTACCGGGAATACTGATATACGTCGGGAAATCTGACTGACGCAGAATGATGTACACGACAAGGGCAATCACAATCTGCCCGAGCATCTTCTGTTTGGACGTTAATCCAAGATTCCTTTTTAAAGCTACTTTAATATAATCATCCAAAAAGCCAAGAAGGCCGTAGCCGACTAAAACAAATAACACAAGGAACAACTGGATGTTCCCCGTGTCCGGGTTAAACCAATAGGATGAGATCAATGTTGTGACCACGACGGATACGATGATCATGACACCACCCATAGTCGGGGTGCCGGATTTTTTCTGGTGGGACTGGGGTCCCTCGTCTCGAATACTTTGACCGAATTTCAAACGTCTTAAAAATGGAATGATTATCGGCGAAATGACTACAGTGATGGCGAATGAAAGGACCATTGTTAACAGTAGTATGTATTCATTCATAGTTTGTTTTCCTCCTTTTGCAACATCATCGCCTGTCGATCACTCCACAAGGTCTGGCAGGATGTCTTCCAATTTCATTCCACGTGATGCTTTCATGAGTACGACGGTATCCGCTGTTAATAACGGGCGGATATGATGACCTGCTTGTTGCTTTTCTTTGAAATGTTTGACTTCCATGTCCGGATACCGGGAGGAAGCAGCCTCTGAAATTTTCTCAGAATGGACGCCGATTGTAAAGACAGCGTCAATCTTTTCATCTACCGCTTCGGCTACACCGGCGTGAAGCTCCTCTGATTTCTCTCCGAGCTCATACATATCCCCTAATATTAACACCTTTTTTCTTTTGGATGTCAACTGTCGGACGACTTCAATCATTGCCTTCATCGATGTTGGGGAGGCGTTATAGGCATCATTAATGATGAGGGATCCCTTATGGCCCTGATGCTTTTCAAAACGCATGGCAGACATCTGCATCTGCTGGAACCCTTGCTGGATCTCCTCTCTTGTCAAACCAAGACGTTTGGCAAGAACGATGACAAACGAAGCATTCTTCACATTGTGGCGGCCTGTCATTGGAAGTTCATACGCTTCTTCCATCAGCTGGAATGAAGATGCATCGTCAGTCATAGCTGTAATTTCAGCTTTATAGTCAGACGACGGGCCGAAACCGCAGCCGATTACACCTGCTCTTGTTTTCACATGATCAAGCAGCGGCTCATCGGCATCAATAATCAGGCATCCATCCTCTGCCAGTCCGTCTGTAATTTCCAGCTTGGCGGCGGCAATCGCTTCTCTGGTACCTAAATTCTCGATATGGGACTCGCCGATGTTTGTAATGATTGCATGGTCCGGTCGTGCGATGTGAGACAATACGGAAATCTCACCCGCTCTGTCCATGCCCATCTCCAATACGACGGCTTCTGTGTCCGGCTGCATAGCCAGGACCGTCAAAGGAAGACCAATATGATTGTTAAAGTTTCCCGCTGTTTTATGGGTGTTGAATTTCGCGCCGAGCACAGCAGCAGTCATATCCTTTGTTGTCGTCTTTCCATTGGAGCCTGTGACGCCTATTACAATCGGATCAACTTTCTCTAAATACCAAGAGGCGAGATCCTGGAGCGCCTTGGTCGTATCCGTTACATAAAAGATCGGAAAATCCGTAGGGATCAAAGCGGGAAGCGGCTGATCTTCCTGCCACAAGGCAGCCACCGCCCCTTGTTTAATGGCTTCACCGGCAAAGGTATGGGCATCAAAGCTCTCCCCTACGATGGGGACGAACAAACTCTGCGGAGCGGCCTTTCTTGTATCGGTCATGATCGAGGAGACAGCGATTTTATCTTTGCCGGCTCCTTTAAAGGTTGGAAATAGATGTGTAAGCTCCTGAACGTCAAAAATCATTATGAATGCTCCTTCATTTCTCTTATTATCTCTCTTACCGTTGCACTATCATCAAAGGGATGGCGGACTCCTTTAATCTCCTGATACGTCTCATGGCCTTTTCCTGCTATGAGGATCATATCCCCTTCACAAGCAGAACGCACGGCCTTTCTGAGAGCCTCCCTGCGGTCTTCGACAATTTGGTAATTCCCATGCAGGTCAGCAGTGATATCCGCAAAAATCTGATCGGGGTCTTCCGAGCGGGGGTTATCTGTTGTGAAAATCACGTGATCTGCATGCTGGACACTGATTCCCCCCATGACGGACCGCTTACTTCTGTCCCTGTCCCCGCCGCAGCCGACTACGAGGATGATCTTCCCTGTAGTGACAGCTGCTGCCGTTTTCAGCACATTCTCAAGCGAATCAGGGGTATGGGCATAATCGACGACTACTCCAAAAGGCTGACCTTCCCGGATCGATTCAAACCGCCCCTTCACCCCTTTGGTATGAAGAAAAGACTGCTGAATCGTTTCAAGTGGAGCGCCGGACAAGATGGCAGCAGCTGCTGCAGCCAGCATATTATAAATGCTGAATTCCCCCATCAAAGGACTTTCAATCCTAATCGTCCCGATCGGAGTTTCCATTTGAAAAAAAGTCCCCTTTTCCGTCAGACGGCAGTCCCGGGCCTGAACATCGGCCCTCCCCTTCACGCCATAGGTCAGCAGCCCCTGCGAAGTAGAACGGATGAACTTCGGAGCTGCAGGGGAGTCAATATTTATGACGGCAAAACGCTCCCGTTGCTTATTATACCCATTCCCTAATTGTGCGAACAATAGGGACTTCGCACGAAGATAATCATCAAAATGGTCATGATAATCCAAATGGTCCCTCGTCAGGTTTGTAAATACCGCCACATCAAAATCACATCCGTACACCCGCCCCTGATCGAGCGCATGAGATGAAACTTCCATCACCGCATGCTCCACACCGGCTGTTTTCATATCGCTGAAATATTGATGGAGGGTTAAGGCATCAGGCGTCGTATTTTTCACGGGCCGCCGCTTTCCGGCAATATCTACTTCAATCGTTCCAATTAACCCTGTCTTCTTCTTCATCCTCTGGAATATATCATAAAGCAGATAGCTGATGCTCGTCTTGCCATTGGTTCCTGTAATTCCTGTCACATGAAGATCTTCTGAAGGGTTACGATAAAAAGCGGCGGCTGTCATCGCAGCCGCCCTGGTTGTATCATTGACAAGAATAACTGGAACATTCAAGGACAGCGGCTCTTCAGCTACCACAGCTGCCGCTCCCCGCTTGACGGCGTCAGCCGCAAATCGATGACCATCCATGTTCACCCCACGCATGCAGATAAACATGTCTCCAGGTGAGGTTGCGCGTGAATCCATACTGAGACCCGTAATACTGACATGCTTCAACGACCGTGAACTTTGGTAAAAAGGGACAAAGCGGAGCACCTTTTCTAATTTCATCACTGTCACCCTCACCTGTTTACAGATTTAATGAATGGATGAAGAAACATCAATCCCCAAGAAAAACACGGACGGTAGACCCTGTAGGAACCTTTACTCCCGCTTCCGGCGCCTGAGTAACGACCTTCGTCCCCTCACCGCTGACCTCTACCTCTAAATTCATCAGCATCCGGCTCAAGTCTTCCTTGTCCATTCCCGTAATTTCCGGCACTTCAACGAGCGGCTCTTCCGGCCAGGCGTATTCTTTTTCCAAACCATCCTTACGTGGTTCTACCCCCATGGCCCGCAGACTGTCCCCCATGATGTTTCCAACAATCGGCGCTGCTACGACGCCTCCGAACTGGACAGTGTTTTTAGGATTGTCAATGGCAAGATAAACAACAAGCTCCGGATCATCAGCAGGAGCAAAACCGATAAAGGAAACGATGTGGTTATTCTCCATATACTTCCCGTCCGGTCCGACTTTCTGCGCTGTACCTGTTTTCCCACCGACACGGTACCCCTCTACATAGGCGCCCCGACCGGTCCCCTGTGCGACAACACTTTCCAGTGCATGGCGGATCTGGGCAGAGGTTTCTTCCGATATGACTTGTTCTTTCATTACCGGCTCATTTTCTTCCAGCACCTCTCCTGATACTGGATCAAGCCAGGCCTCCTGGATGTACGGCTCATAATAATAGCCTCCATTCACCGCGGCGGCTACAGCCATGACCTGCTGGATCGGCGTGACAGATACTCCCTGTCCAAAAGCAGTCGTCGCCTGTTCGACAGGCCCCACATTCTCCCGTTTGAATAAAATACCACTGCCTTCTCCTTCCAGGTCAATCCCTGTCTTGGAGCCGAAGCCGAATAAGTCAATATAGTCGAACAGCTTTTCTTTGCCAAGGCGTTCTCCAAGTTCCACAAAACCAGGGTTACAGGAGTTCTGGACCACTTCTAAAAACGTCTGATCTCCATGCCCTCCACTCTTCCAGCAGTGCAGGGTCGCCCCGTCCACTTTTACAGCACCGGAATCATGGAAGTGTTCCTCCTCAAGATCCACAAGTCCCTCTTCGAGTGCTGCAGCAAGGGTTATAATCTTAAATGTCGATCCCGGCTCATATGTACTCCACACAGGAAGGTTGCGGTTGTACACCTCGGGTTTCACTTTTTGATAATCCGCTGGATCAAAGTTTGGCCTGGACGCCATCCCTACCACTTTGCCCGTATCCGGATCGACAGCAAGCGCTACCGCCCCGTCAGGGTTATATTTGGCCTGGGCGATATCCAGTTCCCGTTCGATAATGGACTGCACCTGATAGTCGACTGTAAGCTTGAGGTCTTTCCCGTCGATAGGCGGCTCATACACATCCGCCATATCCGGCATCCGTTTTCCCTTGGCATCAGAGAAAAAGGATAAGGCTCCTTTTTCACCTTTCAACTCTTCATCATAATACGCTTCAAGTCCCAGAAGGCCCTGGTTATCAATGCCACTGAAACCCAGCACATGGGATAAAAAAGAGCCGTGCGGGTAGTACCGCTCTGAATCCTCAGCAATATAGACACCCGGCATATTCAACGATTGAATCGCCGCCGCCTGCTCCTCTGAAATCTTCCTTCCCTCCGGGTGAATTTTTTCAATGGAGATCAGCTTCGTGACGTGTGTATAAGCTTTCTCCACACTCATATCCAAAATCTGAGAGAGGTTCTTCGCTGTCTGTTCGGGTTCTTTAATCTGCCGTGGTACAACCATGACCGTCGGCGCCGACTGATTTCCTACCAGCACCTCTCCATTCGTATCAAGAATCTTTCCGCGCTCGGGCTCGAAGGTAATATCCCTGCTCCAGGACTCCTCAGCCTTCGCAATCAGAAAGTCGCTCAAGAAGAACTGGACATACCCGAGCCTGCCGGCAATGACCATAAAAATAAACATGCCCACAAAAAAGACAGTGACTAATCGTTTCTTTACGATCACCTGTGATACTCGTCTCATCTCCATAACTCCTTTAACAAGTCGTAGAGTCAGCTTGTATCACTATATGCAATCGAAAAACGATTAGAACACTGCCTGGACAAGGGGTTACGGCTGTTCCGGCACAGCCAGTTCAACGACTAAATAGCCATCATCCTTGATTTCAGAACCAGCAGCAATGCTTTGCGTTTCCACATAACCGCTGCCCATAATTTCCATTTTCAAGTTGAAATGCTTCGCCAGACGTTGGACATCTCGGAGCGAATATCCTGTCAAATCCGGCATCTTCGGCTGATCGGTTACAATAAACACCCGCTGGTTTTCCACTACCTGCTCTCCTGATGAGGGTAGAACAGCTTCAACGGTATTTCCGTCACCAATCACTTCCACATGAGGGAAAGAAGCTTGAAGCGTGTCCTCAGCTTCCTGAACGGACTTTCCAGATACATCTGGAATCGCGACGGGTTCCAAGGACTCTTCTGCATCTTTATCAGGCTGAATGTTCAAGTAATGCAGGCTGTTTTCCATCACGGTCCGAACGATATAGGAAACAGGCTCAGAGCCAAGCTCTGTCACCTCAAGATCCGGCTGCTGGACAGCTACATACATCAACAGCTCGGGGTCTTCTGCAGGAGCCATTCCGAGGAAAGAAAAGACATAATTGTTCCGGCCGGTCAGATACCCTTCCCCGGGCTTACTGATCTGGGCGGTTCCTGTCTTTCCTGCAAGGGAATAATCGTCCAGCTTAAAGGATTGGCCCGTTCCGTCTTCCGAAGTAATCACCGTGCCCATCAATTCACGCATCTGCTCGGCTGTCGAAGCGGAAACCGGCTCACCAATCTTCTCCGGCTGCCCTTCCTCGATCACATCTCCTGTGTCACTGGATGTAATCTTGGAAAGCATATATGGGCGCATCATTTCCCCATCGTTGGCAATGGCTGTAGCCCCTGTCATGAGCTGGATCGGCGTAAATGTAGAGCCTTGGCCGAATGATGTCGTAATCTGCTCAATGGGACGCTCATACACAAATTTCCCAGTCGTTTCATTCGGCAGATCAATCCCCGTCTTCTGATCGAGGTTGAAATCGGATAGATATTCCCTCAGCTTCGTCGGTCCCAGCACCTCATAGGCAAGCTTTGAGGAAGCCACGTTGGAGGATCTGCGGAAACCTTCGTCATATGAAATGTCATCCCAGCCACGTCCATTGTTATGATCACCAATGGACGGGGAGCTTTCCGTCACTTTATAAGTTCCGGATTCAAAGAGTTCATTCCCGTTATAGACGCCCTCTTCCATGGCACCTGCCCATGTAAAGATCTTCATGGTGGAACCGGGTTCGAACGGATAGGAAATCAAATCGTTGTACCAGTTATCCACGTCACCGATATCATTCGGATTATAGCTTGGGCGGTTACTCATGGCAAGAACCTCTCCTGTTTCAGGGTCCATCACAGCAGCCATGATTTTCTCCGGACTGTATTGTTCATCCACCTGGGACATCGCATCCTCGAGGAATGTCTGGATTTTTTGGTCAATCGTTAAATACACATCACTGCCATCCTCCGGTTCGGTCATAATTTCATTCGGATTGAGCAGCTTCGTCCCGTATTTATCCCGTTCATAGCTGATTTTCCCTTTTTCCTCCTGAAGGTACTCCTCCATCTGCTTCTCGATGCCGGTCACACCGGAAATGCTGCCTTCCTGAGTGCGGGCAAAACCGATCAAATGGGAAGCAAACACACCGTTCGGGTAATAACGTTTGGATTCTTCCTTAAAGGAGATGCCATTCAGTTCAAGGTCTTTGATTTCTTCCATTTCCTCTTGAGTGAGAGAACTGGAATTCGTCCCGAACTCTACCTGAAAACGGTCGTTTTCCTGAGCGGACCTCAGCTTGTCCGCAATCTCACTCTCTTCCATCCCTAATAAAGGCGCCAGCCCCGAAGCGGTTTTGTCGATATCATCGACGTGCTGGGGCTCAGGAAGGTTCTTGGAATAGGAGGGATCTACGACAGCATAAAGCCTGTAGGTGGGACGGTCATAAGCAAGGACCATCCCATTCTTATCGTAGATTTTCCCCCGTGCGGCATCGATTTCATAGGAACTTGTACGGATGTCTTCTGCATACTCGGACAAATCCACCCCTTCGATGGTGGCGGCGGTTTCTATGTAGAGGAAGCGCCCCACGATGACGAGGAAGAACAAGGAAAACACGGCGATTAATATTAAGGAACTAAGGTTTTTTTTATTGTCCATCATAGATGATCACCAGCGTTTATTCTTGACTGATTTTGCCGGCCTGTTTCACCTGGGCATTCTGAATGTTCAACCCGTTCTCCTTGGCTATAGTCAGGATTCGGTCCGGGTTGCTTAATTCCTTCACCTGGTAGGCCAGATTTTCATTCTGGGATTCCTGTTTGGATATGTCCTGCTCCAAACTGCGGATATCACGGTTGATGGCATCCGTTTCTGCTGAGGTATGGATTAAAAAAACAGAAGCTGCCAGTACTACAGATGTGGTTATGGAATACAAAAATTTTTCGCCGGTACTTAACCATTTCTTTTTATGTACCTTTACTTTGACCTGTTTCTGTCTGTCAGGCTGCTGTAAAGGCTGCTGTTTTCTAATCTTTTCAGCACTCATGTTTGTTTCCACCCTTCATTAAATTCAAATTCTTTATTCCAAGGTTTGACTTTCTCGGCAATCCTCAATTTCGCTGAACGTGAACGGCGGTTTTCCTCCAATTCGCGCTCTTCCGCTACTATAGGCTTTCGACTGACTAAACGGAAAGGTGGCTGTTTGTCCTCAGGAATCATTGGAATATTTTTTGGAAGTGGTGGGTTCGAGCTCCATTTTTTAAAGGCCTGCTTACATAACCTGTCCTCAAGGGAATGGAAGGTGATGACGGCTACCCGGCCGCCGACGCTGACCATTTCTGCTGCCTGCTGAAGGCTGTCCTGAAAAGCACCCAGCTCATCATTAACAGCAATCCGGACTGCCTGGAATATCCGTTTTGCCGGGTGTCCACCTTTTCTTCTTGCCGGTGCAGGTATTCCTTCCTTCACTAATTCAACAAGCTGTCCTGTCGTTTCAATCGGGCCGTTTTCCCTCGCAGCTTCAATTTTACGGGCAATCTGCTTTGAAAACTTTTCTTCCCCGTATTTAAAGAAAATGCGGACAAGATCTTCATACGCCCATTCATTGATGACATGCCAGGCGCTTAAGTCACTATCCTGGTTCATGCGCATATCCAGTGGAGCATCCTGATGGTAGCTGAAGCCGCGTTCTTCGACATCCAGCTGAGGGCTGCTCACTCCCAGATCGTAAATAATTCCGTCAACTTCTGAAAGACCAAGTTCAAGAAGCTCTTCCTTTAACTGGCGGAAATTGGCACGGACAAACGTAATGTGCTGCTCATAAGGTTTCAGACGCTCTTTTGCCGCTTCCAGGGCTGTTTCATCCTGGTCAAAACAAATGAGTCTTCCCTTCCCTGTCAAAGCAGAGGCGATGACTTCCGAATGCCCCCCGCCGCCAAGTGTGCAGTCGACATAAATACCTTCCGGGTCCACATTCAAAGATTCAATGGTTTCATTTTTTAGTACACTGTAATGTTCAAACATAAATTTCACTCGTTTCTAATCTGTCAAATATCAAATATCAAAATCCAGCATGTTTTCAGCAATTTCAGAGAAGGATTCTTCTGATGCATCAAAGTAACTTTCCCACTCATCGTGACTCCAAAACTCGATACGGTTGGAAACGCCGATGACCACACATTCTTTTTCCAGGGAAGCGTACTTACGCAGAGGGGCGGGAATGTTGATCCGTCCCTGCTTGTCCACTTCGCACTCTACAGCTCCCGAAAAGAAAAAACGGGTGAAAGCACGGGCATCTTTTTTAGTAAGGGGAAGCTTTTTCAGTTTCTCTTCCAGCAGTCTCCACTCATTCATAGGATAGGCAAATAAGCATTGATCTAATCCCCTCGTCAGGACAAAACAATCGCCCAGGCCGGGACGGAATTTCGAAGGGATGATGATTCTCCCTTTCGTATCAATGTTGTGTTGAAATTCTCCCATGAACATAGAGGTCCCCCACCTTCTATTTTCACCTTACCACATCGCCCCACTTTTCTCCACTTACTTTTTTATGATTCTCCCCCCACAAAAAAAATCCTGCCTGTGAAGGCAGGATTTTCAAAGGAATCACACGTTTTTATACAGGTGGGAGAAGGTGGGGACACGTCCTACAAGTAAACGACATAATGGTCGTGTTCAAAGCTCAGATGGTGTCTGTTCATCTCCTGGAACAAGGACAAGCCGTATCCATTCACCCATGGGAGAATGTTCCACATGCGTTCCTGCAGACCACCAGCCGGATGCAGGGTGATATCGATATCATCAAACTGGTCGAGCTCTTTGCGATACGTATCCTCCAGCGAGTGGAGCATCCGCTTTTCAAGAAAAGCCACCGTCTCCTGAAGATAGGCAAGGTTTTTATCGGCAAGCTGGCCGAGGTCTCCTCCAAGCTCTGCAGCTTTTTCACGGAGAGGAGTATGGATCCGGGCTATTTCATCCTTCACCTGCTCACTCAGACGCTTCACCGGTGGTGTGCTCATGGCACCGATCCAGTTCATCTTCTTTTCCGCCGCTCCATTCTTCACCACATCTTCAACAGAAAGCTGGAAATGACGAAGACTGCGGTCTGTTTTCCTGTCTACCAGCGTAAAGGATAACCGTGGCAGTACAGGCGGCATACAGAGATCAGCGGCATCGAATGCCGGCTTAAGCGCAGACCAGTAATTGATTTCACCAGGGCCGCCGATGAAAGCCAGGACCGGGAATAAGGATTCCTGCATCAATGGTCGTGTGACTACATTATTACTCAGTTTTTCCGGAGATTCCTCCGCGATTTGAAGAAGTTCTTCTTTAGACAAAACCACTTCGTTATTTTTCCCTCTGAATCTTCCCTCCTCGTCACGGACGAGAAGAATACGATCGCCACGGTCATGGTAAAAGAGGTGGGCATCCTGCATTTCACTGTCCAGCAGGGTTTCATAGCCTTCCTGACGGTTTTTCTGAAGAACAGAAAAAACACCTCCGGCCATTTCCCTGTTTTGATGAATCATAGTTGTGAAATAGGGAGTCTCCAATCTCCTCACCTCTGGGTCATGGGCATCGATCAATACAAGACCCTCGTGCGGGAACAACTGATAGATCAACCGGGCAAAAAAGTCGGTATAGCTGTCGGACTGGTGCAGATGATCCTGCACCAGCTGGTAGAAGTGGTTCGTGTTCTCGGTTTCCGGCAGCATACGGAACACATCTTCAAGCCACGCATCCGCTTCTGTCTGGTCCAACTGCAGTTCGGAAACGGAGGATTTCACTTCAGGCACATGCCCGATCGTTTTCTTTTCCATCCGTCCCTCCTGCTTCATCATGATGTGATTGATTTCATCAAAGTCATGATCCTCCCCGGCGATCCAGAAGACGGGAATGACCGGCCGGCCCAGTTCCTTTTCTTTCTGTCCGGCCAGTTGAAGGACAGAAATGATTTTATGAACCGAATATAAGGGCCCCGTAAGCAGACCAGCCTGCTGGCCCGCTATAACAACAACACTCTCTTCATCTTTCAGCCGTTCAATATTTTCCAGCGTTTCTCTAGGGACCTTCCACTTTTCGTTCATTGTCTTCAATACTTCCGAGAGGGCTTCTCTCTGGTACGTCTTTGTTTTCAAATCCTCAAGGCGGTCGGCCCAGACATTTTCGTCGTAAGGAGAATAGGAAAAACGGTCGGCAATTTTTTCATAGTTATATTTATAATCACGAAACAGTGTCTGTTTCGGCTCCATGTTCATAGAATCAATACGCATATTAAGGCTCCTTTGTAGGCAGAATTACACTTTACAGTATGTATCCTATTGTATTGTACAAAAAACCAACCAAGAGTTCACCTTATCTGTTTATAAGATGGACATTTCTTCTTCACCCTGCCCTCCTTCCTTGAAGCCGTAAGGTATAGAGTCATAAAAAAACTGCTCCTGATAGAGAGCAGTCTGCTGCTATAGTATTCCCGGTCCTGTGCAGGCCTACACGTGCTGAGGAATCAGCTGAAAAACAACCGGAAAATCAATCCGAAGGTCGACAATCCGATGTAAAACAGACCGAATAAAAGGAAGCTCACTCTCCAAAAACCACGGACAGCCCGAAACAGCCGGACCTCTTCCTTTAATTTGTACTGGGTAATGATGGACAGCCCCAGCAGAAGGAGAAGAAAAATTAGAATGAAAGGAAAAAAACTGCGGTCAAACAGAACCACCAGCAGAACATGGACAGCCAGAACAAACACAGGAGCCGTGAAGCCGGCCGTCCGGTGGATGGCTTTCCACTTATGCTTACTCCATTTCCTTGCGAAGAAATAAAAGATAATCAGGAATGGAAGAGGAAGGGTAAGGACAGCACCGATACCATAGGCAAGCCAGTCACTCATCAACGATCACCCCCTTTTCATACTCCATGGCGTGCACCGCTTCTACGATAAACTGATGAACAGGAAGATCTTCACGGGCCCGGTCGAGAATAAACCCGGAAATGGCGTCTATTTCTGTCCGCCGCCCCTCTTGAAGGTCCTTCCACATCGATGACTGGTTTCCACCGGTCTGTTCCGCAATAGCAAGCACCCGGTTCCACTGGTGTTGGACATCCAGACTAAGCGTACGGCAGGCTTCCTCACAAAGCCGGTACCCGAGTGAACGGATATAAGGATTATCTTTGACCGCACGGTTCTTCTGCTTGAATAACGCAGTCAGCGGATTGATTACCGCGTTGACCACCAGCTTTTCTGAGAGCATTCCCACCGCGTCAGCATGGACAAGAAAAGGAAAATCCTCTTGATGGAGGGATTCCGCCAGCTCTTCCATATCAGGAAGTGAACCTGTGAAAGGAGCAGCTTTTATCCGCCCTTTCCCTGTATGGGCCACTTCATTGAAGGAGACTTTGAGCGCTCCATGTTCCACCACGGCAGCAAACGTATCCAAATAGAGGCTTTGAAGCTGGTCCAGGTGGCTCATACCGTTTTGGAGAAAAAGATACTTTCCGTTTTGCGGAAGAGGTAGAGATAGAACCTCTTCAAGATCATACTGCTTCACACTGACAAGCCAGACGTCCATGTCCCGGGGCAGCCGCGGATACAAATGAGCTTCTACAAAAACAGCTGCGGAAAATGCATCGCACCAGATCCCTTCGCGGCAAAGGATATCTTTTTGTTCCTCATTCCTTACCACCATATGTACATCATGTGTCCTTCCGAGATAAGCTCCGGCTAATAACCCGACAGCTCCTCCGCCGATAACCCCTACTCTCATCCCCTCTCCCCCGTTCATCCTTATCTAAGTTCTCATTGTAGCAGAAACTTTTTCACAATTGCAGTCGATTCCTGTCCCGTTGGTAATTATTCATTTCTTTCTGAATATTTTTATATTATAATGGATGTATATATAGATAATTGAAAGGGGTTTCTTTCATGATGACAAAAACAAAAGTAGAACCTTTATTAGTCAATTACAAAACACTGGAAGAATTCAAGCGCTTCAAAGAATACGGCAATCAGGAACTTGCGATGCTTGAAGATCTCGAAAGCAATATCGTGGAAAACGACAGCGAATCTCCTTTTTACGGCATTTACTATGGAAGCGCTTTAGTTGCGCGGATGAGCCTGTACAGAGTCAGAGCGAAATACGATCACTATTTTGATCCCGCTCAGGATTACCTTGAGCTGTGGAAACTGGAAGTGCTTCCTGATTACAGGGGACAGGGCTTCGGCCAGTCATTGGTAGAATTCGCCAAGAGTTTTGAACTTCCAATAAAAACTAACCCGAGAATCAATTCACACGGTTTTTGGGAAAAGATGGGTTTCCAAAAAGCTCAGTATGATATGGAAAGAGATTTAGGAGAAAATCCGCTCATCTGGATGCCTTCCGGCGTGGAGGAAAGAGAATCCTGATGGAAGGAGAATGAGGCCGCTACACTCTGCTGTAGGGCCTTTTTTTTTGAGGATAGATGGAATAACAGATATAAAACCAATCTCACAGGCCGTATGAATTACACACCACTTTCACTTGTCCGCTGCTTTTTGACCCAGTGGACGAGCTTATCCATTTCATTCCAGGCAGCTTCCCACTGTTTAAGCTCCTGCCTTAACTTTTCATTGTCTTCATTCAGCTGTTTCAGTTGATCTTCCAGACTCGCCTTTCCTTCTTCCTCATGCTGTCTTGATTTCATTTCTTTCAAAAATGAGATCGCCGCATCCAGGGACATGGGGGTTTCTTCCGCAGTGGCCGGGGGGGTGTAGAGAGTGCGTGTGGCTTTACGGCTGTTTTTTGCCTCTTGAATTTCCTTATGGTACTGCTTTCTCACTGTGGCATTCCAGCGAAAGCCACAGGCTGCCGGAGTACGGTGCAGATGAGCCGCGACCTCCTGGAAAGCTTCCAGCTGTGTTTTCCCTTCCCGGATGTACTTTAAGACCGTTGTTGCGAGCAGAAGGTCCTCATCATCTTTCCACGCGTCCTGCCTAGGGGCATCCATAAACATCCCTCCTCTATCGTTTGCTTATAGTTATGCACGAGGGATGATTGATAGAATCGTAACCTTTCATCTTTTTCTTGTCTGCAAGAATTTTTTTACGGCTCTTTTATGCTCCACAGATTCCCAGAGTCTGGAACACTGCAGCACTTCAGCCTCCATACGGTCCAGAAGATCCCCTTTGTCCAAGTGCTTTAAATACTGCCCTTTCAAAATCCTCATCTGTCTGGGCGTTTTGTTCATAAATCCCTGGAACATACGGTCTTCCACTTCTTTTTCCGTCCATACTTTATGAAGCCACCCGATCCGGAAAGCCTCTTCTGCTGTATACATCTCTGCGTCCATTAACCAGTGGGCGGCCCGTGTTGGGTGGATCCTTTCATAAAGCAGCTCCCCACCCCCGAAACCAGGCACAAGTCCGAGATTGCCCTGTACGAAGCCAAAGGACGCTGTTTCCAGCCCATAACGAAAATCACAGGCCGTCGCCAGCTCACAACCGCCTCCTCTCGCCTGCCCGTTCAAGAGAGCTGCGACAGGAGTGGGAAACGTCAGGAGATCGTAGACAACCTCTTTGATCCGATTCAGCTTTTCATACGCCTCTTCCGCAGTTAAATGACCGTGGAACTCCGTCAAATCCCCACCGGCACAGAAGGCTTTATTTCCAGCTCCCGTAAGAACGACAAAGCTTACATCCTCCATTTCCCTCAGTTCTTCCAGCTGCCATTTCAGTTCTGAAGCCATTTCTGAAGATAAGGCGTTCAGTTTTTCCGGTCTGTTCAAGATCACTTCAGCCATTCCTTCCCGGCGTTTGACGATAACCCGGCTCATCAGCACCTCTCCCTTCTCTTTCTTCCTTCAATGTATCAGATCTTGACACCGAATCCTATACGACCATAAAAAAAAGCCTGACCGAAGTCAGGCTTTCCTGGTGAATTAGTTGTTCACCACTTGTTTTCCATTATATTGTCCACAAGATTTGCAAACATGGTGTGGTTTTGAGAACTCGCCGCAGTTATCACATTTCACCATTCCTGGTGCGTGAAGTTTCTTGTGCGTACGGCGTTGGTTCTTGACTTTCTTAGACGTTCTGCGCTTAGGTACTGCCATGTTGTACACCTCCTTTAAGTAAGAATCTGAGAACCATGAAAATAGTCTTATTCGTTCTCTTTGTCATTCAATAATGATTGCAGTTTAGCCATTCGAGGATCCACTTTCTTTTCCTCTGGTTCCTCTGTAACCACCTGCCAGCCTTTCCCTTCATCAGGGGCTGCTTCATGAGCCTCATCATCTTCGGAAAATACGCGTGTCGGAATCTCCAGTTGTACATTTTCCTTGATATAAGGCGTTAAGTCAAGCACTTCTCCATTCACGGGATGAACTTCAGAGTCATCTTCTTCTGTATGGTAAGGTGACAGATTGAATGCCTCCAGAGCATCAATGTGAAATGGGTAAGTCACATCTACTAACGTCCGGGCACAAGGCAACACCATTTCTCCATCAATTGAAAAAGTTACCGTTATATCATTTCCTCGTGTGATTGCTTGACCTTTGACATGAACAGGGGAAATCCTGCGAATGTCATTGTTCATCTGTTCTAATTCGCGAATATCTACATGTTCCTCAAAGTAAAACGGATCATCACCCGTCTGTTTGAGTTTTTGTAGAGGAAATTTCATAGTTATCACCTCATGGCAACAAGAGTTATTGTAAAAGGATTTCGCTGATTTGTCAACATTTTTTCTTTACAGCATTTCCTTTCAGCTGTGTTGTTTAATAAAGATAACATATTTACAGGGAAACAAGCGAATTTTCCCCTATTCCATGATAAAATAAACCAAACACATGTTCAACAGCGGAAATCAGTTAAAGGAGGCTTTTTATGAGATCATGCGGGGTTGTTGTCGAGTACAACCCGTTTCATAACGGGCATTACTATCATTTGGAGCAATCCAGGGAGCACTCCGGGGCGGATGTGATGATCGCCATTATGAGCGGTCATTTTCTGCAGCGCGGAGAACCAGCCATAATGGATAAATGGCACCGGGCGGAAACAGCCTTGAAAAACGGGGCGGATCTTGTTCTTGAACTGCCGTTCCTTTATGCCGTCCAGCACAGCGACTATTTCAGCCAGGGAGCTGTTCAGACACTCGCAGAAGCCGGGGTCGACGCGATATGCTTCGGAAGTGAAAGCGGGGATATCGGTGCCTTCATGGACGCATACAGCCATATGAATGTTCACCAGGATGAATTTAACGCATCCTTGAGAAGTCACCTGAATGAAGGGCATTCTTTCCCTGAATCCTCCCGGCTGGCCTATGAGTCCATTCAGTTCCCTTCAGGAGCAGTCGACCTTTCCCAGCCCAACAACATCCTGGGCTACAGCTATGTCAAACAGATCATGTCCTATGCTCCCTCTGTCACCCCTTTAACCATACACAGGAAGAACAGCCACTACCATGATGAGGACATCACCGGTCCAATTGCAAGCGCTACAAGCATCCGGAGGCAGATGCTTAAAGCCGGGACTTTGACCAAAGAAACGGAACAGACCCTGCCGTCGTCCGTCCCCTCCCTTCTGGATGATTATAAACAGATGTACGGCTGCTGGCATGAGTGGGAGGCTTATTTCCACCTGCTCCAATATAAAATCCTGACGATGGATGAAGACACACTCCGCTGTGTCCACGGCGTAGATGAGGGGCTTGAATACCGCTTAAAACGAGCGATGAAAAAAGCTGTCACCTTCGAGGACTTTATGAACCGTGTCAAAACGAAGCGCTATACATGGACGAGACTTCAGCGGACAATGACCCATGTGCTCGTCGGGACAGACAAAGAGGACGCACGAAGGGGCTTAAGAGAGACGCCCCCTCCCTATGCCCGCATCCTCGGTATGAACGAGACCGGAAGAAAATATTTAAAATGGGCGAAAAAAGAAACACGGATTCCGTTCATCACCCAGCCACAGGCGATGCAGCATCCGCTTCTTGACCTTGAAGCACGGGCGGCCGCTGCCTATTACAGCCTCTTCCCAGCCGCTGTGCGGGTAAGCCGGTTGAATAGAGAATACGAGGCGCCTGTCATTTTACCTTCCCACCCTTAATAAAAGCCGTGCCCCTCTGTTTGCACAGGAGGGGCACGGCTTTTTAATGACCGTCAGCTTTGATCAGCATTCCGGTTTTCTAAATAATCCAGAGCATCCTGGAAAGTGTCGACAGGGACAATTTCCATTTCTGTATCGATTTCTTCTGCTGCCGCTTTGGCGGTTTCATAGTTCGATCCTTCTCTTCCTTCTTCATTAGGGGCAAAGAAAACGTCTGCTCCATGTTCAGAGGCCGCTACGACTTTCTTATCAATGCCTCCGATACGTCCGACGATTCCTTCGTAGTTGATTTCCCCTGTTCCAGCGATCTCGAGTCCTTGAGTCATATCCTGTTCTGTCAATTGATCATAGATTTCAAGCGAGAACATCAATCCAGCGCTCGGCCCGCCGATTTCCCCGCTTTTCACATTTACTTCAGGATCTACTTCGACCGTCCTGTCTGTTACAAGCGAAATCCCTACCCCTGTTTTTTCCGGGGTATCGGGGAAAGGGGCCAGTTCGATGTCACGCTCCAAGGTTTCCTCTCCACGGATGAGCGTCAAGGTAACCTTTGATCCAGCTTCTTTACCATTCACATAGTCAATCAGGTCACTCGTCTCCTGAATGTCATTGCCATCCACTTTTGTAATTTGATCTCCGGTCTCCAGCACTTCCTCCGCCGGCATCCCTTCAATCACACTCATCACAAAAACACCTTCGTAATTGATATCAATATCCCTGTCTGCCGCCTGGTAAGCGACCACTTTAGATGCCTCTTGAGAGGATTCCATCATCTGCAGCTGGGCATGATAATACTCTTCTTCAGTTACCCCTTCTGGACGGATGTCTTCGATCGGGTAAATTTGATGAAACGGCTGAAACTGGGCAAGCAGCCAGAGAATCGGCGTCGCTTGTCCACCCCGAACCGTTACGAGGTGCATGTCCCCTTCACTCGGGTAGCCTCCCGCCACTTCTACAATGTCGTCCAGCGCATCCGCAGTCCCTGGTTTGTATATGTAATAAGGCAGACGCCATGAGGTTAACAGGACCGTCACTAAAATAACGATAATCCCTGTAATAACCAGTTTTCTATTCGCTTTCATGATCATTTAACTCCTTCCACGCCGCAAGCTTTCTCTTGATTTCCTCTATCCGATCCTCCGCCGCCTTTTCACCCGCCTTCACGATTTCCTCCAGGTTTGTAAACGCTCGTGAACTGTAGGCCGCTACATCAGGCTTGATCATCACATTTGCATCCGAGGACACCCCGATGGCGTTGACGAGTTCATCCTGCATAATATCAATACTTTGAGTGATCACGTCATAAATAGAATGAATGTTGGGGTCGGAATCAAAATGGGCACAATCCACGGCAATAATGAAATCAGCGCCCATCTGTTTGGCAACAGAAACAGGAACACGATCAATCACACCGCCGTCTACATACAGTCGGTTATTGATTTTCTCAGGAACAAAGATTCCCGGTATAGCGATACTTGCCCGGACAGCATCACAAGCTGGTCCTGTCGTAAATATCTTTTTTTCTCCTGCATACAGATCTGTAGCTACAATCGAAAGTGGGATTTTAAAATCCTCGATATTTTTACCAAACGTAAACAGCCGGATATATTCTTTAATTCTGCGCCCCAGTACAAAGCCCATCTTAGGCACAGTAAAATCAAGGTAATATTTACGTTTAAAGGTTAAGGCCAGTTTATACATATCATCAATGCTCTGTCCGGCAGCAAAAAAAGAGCCGACAAGAGCTCCCATACTGCTGCCTGCCACCATATCCACAGGAATATCATGATCATGAAGGACTTTAATAACGCCCAGGTGAGCGAACCCACGCGCTCCCCCTGAACCAAGCGCAAGGCCGATAACAGGTTTATTCACGGATACTCCCCCTTCATCATGTGGTTTATTTTATGGAATAAACCATTCCCTTATGAGCGTACAAATGATATAGGGACAAGTGGTATCTTTGTCGAAATCTATCACCATTTTACTATTTCCACAATCATAAGTACAGGAAACTGCGGGTGGAAAGGAGGGGGGCCTTACCTGTGATAAAATCCATCACTCTCGCTTTTTTTGCAGTCGGACTGGCTGCATCTTTAATTTTATTCCCCACTCCCGTTTTAACCGCGAGCTTGAGAGGCCTTGATCTTTGGTGGGAAGTGGTTTTCCCATCACTCCTTCCATTTTTCATCACCGCTGAGCTTCTGATCGGATTCGGTGTTGTCCACGGCCTCGGTGCTGTCAGCGAGCGGATCATGCGTCCGTTATTCAATGTCCCCGGCTGCGGAGGGTTTGTGTGGGTCATGGGAATGGCGAGCGGATATCCAGCAGGAGCCAGGTGGACAACTGACCTCTACAAAAACGGACAGGTCACAAGAACCGAGGCGGAAAGGCTCGTAGCTTTCACGAACGCCTCCAGCCCCTTGTTTATATTCGGAGCCGTCGCGGTCGGCTTTTTCCACGATGCAGGACTGGGAATTTTAATTGCTTCAGCCCATTACGGCGGCAATTTCATCATCGGTATCCTGATGAGGTTTTATAAAAGAAAGGACCTGACACGCAGGCGGGACCACACCTCCTCCTCTCTCAAAGAAGCCTTCTGGACGATGCACCACTCCAGATTAAGGGACGGCCGGACACTCGGAAAACTGCTGGGGGATGCAGTGACCAAATCTGTGGACACCCTGCTGATGGTGGGGGGATTTATCATGCTGTTTTCCGTGCTGACGGAATTATTGAAGCAGACGGGGCTCATCCACCTGTTCACCCATTTCCTGGCTCTCACCCCGCTCCCGGAAGGGTTTCATATCCCTTTGACCGCAGGGATGCTTGAACTGACGACGGGAATCGGTGCTGTTACCCAATCTCACGAGGCACTTCCGGCTCAGCTGGTGGCTGTCAGTTTCATCCTCGGATTTCACGGCTTTTCTATACAAGCCCAGATTGCGAGCATTCTGGCAGAGACGGATATACGTTTCCTCCCCTATGCTCTCGCCAGGTGCGCGCACGCCGTCATTGCTGCCTGTCTAACGTACCTGTTGTATTTTTTGTATCAGCCCTTTCAGGCATCGACCATTCCAAGCTGGAACCCTGCCCGTTCTGATCCGTTTTCCATCTTTGCATTTTTCCAGCAGTACGGACCGCCGCTGACTTTGAGTGCCATCCTGCTGATGATTTTCATCCGTTGGCGGGCTCAGGCAGTAAAAAATTATTAAATAGAAAGGCTGCCGAGCATCACCTCGACAGCCTTTATTCGTTTATTTATTATTTTTTCGACCTGGAGCACTTCTGCACAATCTTATTATAAAGGAGAAATACTCCGCTTTCGTCAGCCGCTGCACGGAGCAGGAAATCCTTTTATTAAAACTTTTCAGAAAGTGCTTTTTCCACGGGCGGTGGCACAAGATCACCGATATTGGCACGGTATTTCGCTACTTCCTTCACAATGCTTGAACTCAGGAAAGAATACTGATTATTCGTCATAACGAAAAACGTCTCGATGTCTTCGTTTAGTTTCCTGTTCATAGACGTAATCTGCATTTCATATTCAAAGTCGCTAACCGCTCTCAAACCGCGGATAATGGCTTGAGCACCTTTTTCTTCAGCGTAATCCATCAAAAGACCGTTACACGCGTCTACAGACACGTTATCAAGATCTTTCGTCACCTCTTTCAACAAGGCGGTTCTTTCATGTACATCAAACAGCGGGGATTTGCTCTGATTATTAAAAACCGCCACAATGACATGGTCAAATACTTTCGCTCCCCTTCGGATAATATCCAGATGTCCGTATGTAACGGGATCAAAACTTCCCGGGCAGATTGCCAGCCGCGTCATACCTTTCACTCCTCATTCAAAAATAGATACACCGATATTACTGCCATAATGATCGGTCTTCATTCGCTTAAATGAACCTACCTGCTCAGGAATCTTTTCCGAAGCATCGTGTTCACAGATGATTATCGCTCCTTCAGCAGCAAGACCGTGATCTAAAAGCGCTTCCATCAGCTCCTTATAGGAAAACTTCTTATAAGGGGGATCCAGGAAGATGTAGTCAAACTGAAGCCCGCGTTTCCCCGCTGCTTTCATAGCCCGGTACGCGTCCGTGCGAAAAACCTCCGTGCGGTCCTCCAGCTTCAGTAGTTCAATGTTTTCATATACCGTTTTGACCGCCTGATGCTGCTGGTCAACAAAAACACAGGAACCTACACCCCGGCTGAGTGCTTCGATTCCGAGACCTCCGCTTCCAGCAAAAAGATCAAGAGCCCTGCCTCCATCAAAAAACGGACCGATCCCGTGGAACACAGCTTCTTTCACTTTATCTGTCGTTGGACGTGTTTTATGTGTAGGGACAGACTTCAATGGTCTTCCCTTAAAATCGCCTGCAATCACTCGCATCCAGTACACCTCACTTGTCAGCATTCCCCATAATCCTACCACAAATCCGAACAACCAGGGAAGTACAACCCTGTAATGTCAGAGGAAGAAAAAATTTCACCCATCGTGAATAAAAGAAAAGCCCCCCGTCCATACTAGTTTTTGAAGCGGATGATACTGCTTCTGAAAACGGAGAAGGCTTACATCCCCATAAGCTCTTCCTCCGGTTTCTCCTCTCCCTTTACTTTTTTGTTTCATTTCGCATGATACAAAAAAGCGGGGCTGTCCTTTATGGACAGCCCTATTTTTTTTGGAAAGCAATCACGTCTTCATCCTTTACCACTCGGAAATTGAGAAGGTTCTCCAGCTCCTCCTCTTTCATGTAAACGATCCCTCCCAGGGACTTGACCACTTCCTCTCCCGTGCCGAAGCTCTCTTCATTCACGATAAAGGAATCATGATCCACGAAAAAACGAAAATGGTTATCATCTGTCTGTATTCGAAAAACCTTCCCGTCTTCAAGGGTGCTCCATGGAAAATCGGACGCTTTTAAAATGGATGCCAGCGGATAGTACCAGACCTGCTTGTATCGGACCGCCCTTTCCTCGAGACGGGCGCCTTGGAGTTGGAGATCCTGATCCAAGGTGAAGAAGAAGGAGACGTCCTCATTAGCCGCCTTCCTTTGGAAGAAATGAGTCGTCCCTTGTGTTATTTCCGAAAGCGTGTCGTCAAGAAAAACCGGAACATTCTCCACCTGATTTTCAGATAAGAGAACCTCCTTCCAGGACCGGAGTTCCTGCGTCGACAAACCTGACTTTATCTGTTTTCCAGCTTCTGTCACTGGAGGATCAGAACGGTACACGTCCTGTATAACCTGTTCATGAAAATCAGATATTCCGCCAGCCGATGATTGAAGGTGTGCGGTTAGAATTTCTCCTTCAAGGTTCTCCACCTCTCTGTCTTTCCGTTTCACCAAAGATGCCGTGGTGCTTGAATGGTTGCGGTCCAGCTCAACAACCCTCCCGTTCTGCCCCTCAAGCGCCCGATGGAGGTCTGCTTTTTGTTCATAGGTAAGAGGCTCATCCTTTTCATAGATGACCACATTATGTTCAACCTTCCGTACATCCTGCTGTGTTTGATCAGCAGCGAATAAAGGAAACGGAACCTCTGCTGCCTCGAAGCGGTAATAATGGACATGTTCCATAGCGATGCTGCTCTCCAGCTTCACAGGAGCTGTCCATCTAAAAGCTTCCTTTGAGAAGTCTTTTACAGTCAAGGTGAAAGGTATTTCCTGGTATTCACCATCCTTATGGAGTTTCAAAAGCCACGACTCATCGACAAAACCCTCTTCAAAAGGCTGTTGATAATGAACGATCACTGGGTCTCCGCCCTCGTAGTTCAGCTGCTGCTGGTCCATCCAGCAGGAACGCCCGTCTTCATAAGAACAGGACAGCTCCCCGGCCTTCTCCGGTAATTCAGCTTTGTAAATGCCCGGTTCCAGGTTGTGAAACGTATAGGAAATGTGGAGCGTATCCCTTTCCACATGGACGCCCACCTCTCCTGACCTCTCTGTCTCCTCCGCCTTTTTCTCTGCCCCGCTCCATGGATATAATAAGACCAATATGCCGCCGATCAAAAAGATGGGAGCCATCCTAAAAAAGAGTTTCATACGTCAACCCACCTGCTGCTTTTAGTATATTTACCGTTCACATTTAGAAAAAAACATGCTACGTTTAGTTTAATGGATACGAGAAAGGACGTACATGCTCATGATACAAAAATTTATTGAACTCGGCGAAGGCTACGCCGATATTTATGAACTGATTGAAATGGGGGAGCGGATGCCTGAACGCATTCAGCATGCCGTCGCCTTTTACTGCGAGAAAGAAGGAAGACCTTCTGCTTCTCTTGCGTTGATCATGAACCCGACGGCAAACGGGAAATTCCAACCCATTTACATCTGTCGTGAAGGAATCCCTAATCCGCATGAGGTCCCGAATCAACGGTTCGAGCTCTTTCAAAAGATGGTGAAGCAGGCTGATAAGGAGGTTCATGAGTTTACCATCAAACCCTCCTCCCTGTTTCCGGAAACGGAATTATATTATCAGCATTTGATCGGGATTTTACGTATGAACCGGTACATTGCTCCTTTAAGCTGAAAAAAAGCGCCCCTGAGGGCGCTTTTTTTTGGAATTATATTCCCATTTTATAATCATACTGCTTCGCTTTATCAGGCTTGGAGTTTTCATAATCCGTGCGCACTTCCGGTTTATGCGAAGGGACAACACGGGAAACGAAAGGTAACCGCTCCAGTTTTTCCATCTTGAATTCAACATCCTCTTGATTCACATAAAGTAACGCATACTTCATCTTTTTGGAGGCGTAGATCAAGTGACCGTGTTTTTTTATCTGTCTAATATTTTTCATGTGCTGAAAATATACGATAAGACCTTGCCGGTTTGTTTTGTTCATACCATCCCTCGACTCCCTGTGGAACGTTGATTTCTAACGTAAGTGTACCAAATCCTCAGGACGGGGGCAATGAAATCAGACAATTTCAAGGAGGTGTGTCCAGGATGTGGACTGACCACGAAAGAGCCGTACAGCAGTTTGAACAGCTGCTGAATGAATCCGATCTTCTGGCAAAAGCAGAGTTCAAGTCGTTTACAGGTCTTCCTTTTGTCTATGTGTATCCAAGAGAAAACACCTCACAAAAGGATATTGAAGAACAATTAAAATGGTGTGCGGCGAAAGCGATGAAAGGAAAACGCCTGAGCCTTGCGATGAATTATGTACGCAGGACTCAGACGTTTTATGTTTACCGTGTGCGGTTTCTTGTCCCACAGAGAAAGATGTTCTGCTGCGGCAATTTTTGTGACGACTGTATCCGTTTTACGAACCCGTAATCAGGAAGCACACCCGCAACTTCCCCCACTGCCACAGCCGCCGCTGCAGCCTGTATCTGTGAGGGCCATCCCGTTCTTAGGCACTTTGATCTGCTCACTCACACTGAAGGCGACACTCTCACTGATTTCATCGAGCAATTTTTGGATATTCCGCTCTGCCCGCTTGAACCGGGCCACCGTTTCATGCATGTCCATCTCGCGTTTTACGGTGCGGACCTGCTTCATGATGGAGTTATAATCAGGGTGGTAGCGTCCAAAACGCTGCACATCCTCATAATGATCTTTCATATCTGCAAAGCTTTTAATGAGTCTCTGCGCCTCTTTATCTTGTTCAAGGGCAGATTTTGCCTCCTGATATTGCTGCATCGTTTCAGAATGTAGAACCATCTGGCCAATCGTTTCTGAACGGTCCAAAAGATCGACAATTTCCATTGTTGCTAACATACTGTATGTCCACCTCCCTCTCTATCTTATCAAATAGAAAAGCAGATGGAAATGAGAGAAACTTTCCACCTGCAAGAAATTAATAATACGGATATTCAAATTCCTGCTCATCTTTTTCCCGTGTTTTTCTTACATCCGTCATAAACTGCTGAAACTGTCCAATCGCTCCGTTCAATTCCTCTATCTGCTTGGAGACCTCTTCCCAGTTCAAATCTTCCATAAGGACACCCAGTTGTTTCAGCCAATCCATCTTCTTTGTCGAATCACTTTTTTTATCTGCCTCAGGGAGACTTTCCCAAAAAGGGTCATCCTCACCAAGGATCATAAACTTTTCATAATAGCTTTGAATAAGCTTATGATTTTTTCTCAATTGATTTTTGACACCGGGGTGTTGATCGACAAATGCTTTGAACTGCTGGACAGATGGATGCAGTTCCCCTGTACTCATCCTCATCCCACCTCACACATAAAACTAACAGTATAGCCTATGCATCATGGAGGCAGGCGTTCATCCAAACGGAAAATCCCCTACGTTGATGAAATAAAAAAAGCCTGCGGCAGGCAGGCTTTCTTGGCTGTAGAAAAAGCCTGTGTTGACCAGTTAGAGTTGTCCATTTGTCACATTCCGCTTATTGGTGGATGAATGACGCGGGCACGCCCTCAGCTGACTTGGTCAGGAAGGTCGCCTGCCCAAGTGGATCTTCGGCCTGTGCCGTTCCCGCAGGCATCACCACCGAACGCTCCTCGTGCCGACGTTGGAATATAGAGGAGAGAGATTGTGTACTAGCAGGTTCTTAGATTCCAAAGAACGGCATGGGCTGCGCTATTGGCGCTTGCGTGGAAAAAAAGGGAAAGAACAGGCACTGATGACGGCTGCCTGCCGGAATATGAAAAAGATTGTCCTCCATACAGCAAGGATGAGCTGGGTGAAGGACAATCTTTTACAATTTTAAAGAACACTCAAGGAGCGGTGCCCCTTCCACTCCTGCGGAAGAACGAGTGGTCCGAGATCACCGAGCATGGGTTTTGCGAGGAATCTCGGGCGCTCGTCCGCGGAAAGGGAAGGGGCTTTCGCTCCTGGCGGTAAGAAAAAAAGCTCGTAAAGAAACAGGGGTTTCTCTACAAGCTGGAAAGCCTGCGGCAGGCAGGCTTTCCATTATTAATGAAGTTCAGGCCGTTCTGAAATATCCTGCAGTGCCACTCCTGCTGCATGATCAGACATCTCATCTGTGGACAGGTCACCAAGGGAGATGATTCCGGCCAGACGTCCGTTCTCAACAACAGGCAGGCGGCGGACCTGGTGTTGAGCCATGATACGGCTCGCTTCCTCCAGGGAGCAATCCGGTGCGCAGTTGTACATCCGGTCACTCATCACCTGCTGTATTGGTGTTGAATCCGGTTTTTTATCCGCATAGCCGCGAATAACCAAGTCACGGTCTGTGACCATACCCATGACATTGCCTTGATCGTCGCAGACAGGAACAGCCCCGACGTTTTTGTCTTTCATCAGCTTGGCTGCATCACTTAGTTGGTCACTCGTCTGACAGACGGAAACATCCTTCGTCATGATATCTTTTACGGTTTTCATTCAAAGATCCTCCTCATTGATCATGATCACTGTTTAGTGTCCCCGATCGACCGAATTTATTACATGCAGCGTGTGTCTATTTATAGTATAATGAGGAAGAAACCGCTGACACGCCCTGGTGTTTCTGCCAGGAATTGCAACCTGGGTCATTTCATACTAAAATAAAGGAAGATACATACCAAATAGGTGAGGTGGAAAGTAATGAAATTAGAAGGCACTGGTCTTGAAGGTCTTGTGGTCGATTACAAACCATTGACTGAAATCATGGAGAAAAACGGATTTATCCTGGGCGGTTCCTGGGATTATGAACGTGTTACATATGATTACAAACTAATGGCTCCTGAGAAAAACATTACCCACTACGTCCGGATTCAAGGGTTTGCCCTTGAAGGTGACGTTGATAAAGGAGATGCGGTGATCCGTCTGATGAAGCCGCTGCTCGGCCGCCATTACTACCCTCACGGTGTAGAATACGGACATCAGGAAGGTTTCTCAGATGACATGATCCAAAAAGCCAAAACACTGATTGCCAAAGTAGCTGAACCTGCGAAAAAATACCACAGCCAGGTACCGGAGCACGTCGTTCTGGACAAGCTGAAAAAATGGGCACAGGAAAACGAAAACGACGAAGTCCTGCAAAAAGTGGAAGAGCTTTCAAACGACCCGGAACGCCGCTGAGGTTCACCCAATAAGTGATTTCTTTAGTCGCACATCATTGTATGGTGAGCGGCTTTTTTTAAAACCGGAATCCCCCGGATAAAAGAATCACTTGATTTTAATGGGGAAAGGAGAAAATTACATAAATTGTTACGCTATCTTTCAAAAAAACAATGGATTCTACTTATACTTTCCATCCTGCTCATCGTGGCAGGTTACTTCATCCTGCCTGTGTCCATCCCCTTGATCATTGCGTTTGTGACGGCTCTGTTTCTAAACCCAGCCGTACGCCTGATGCAGTTCCGGTTCCGGATCAACAGAAAAATGTCTGTGACGATTGTCTTTCTGCTGTTCCTCATTCTACTCGGACTGCTTGGAGCTTTCGCTGTCACAAGAGCTGTTACGCAGGTGGTCCAGCTGGCAGATAACGCACCGTTATACATTAATCAAATAAACAATGTGCTGTTAGACTGGGAAAAACACATGGCCAGCTTCACTCAAAATATGCCGAAGGAATTTGTCGATAAAGTGACCAATGAAATATACAACACCGTCGACCGGACTACATCGGCTATTTCAGAAAAGCTGCAGCTGGGCAACATTGCAGCAGCGGCAGCAAAAATCCCGGAGCTGCTTGTCAGCTTCCTCGTTTACTTGATTGCGTTGTTTCTGTTCATGCTTGAGCTTCCGCGTCTGCGTGAAAAGATGCACGAATCTTTTACTGAAGCCACATCTGAAAAAGTGAAATTCATGAACGCCCGCCTCGGATATGTCGTTTTCGGCTTTTTAAAGGCACAGTTTCTTGTAAGTATCATTATTTTTGTCGTCTCCCTTATCGGACTGCTCTGGATTACACCAGAAGTGGCCGTCATCATGTCGCTGATTATATGGGCAATTGATTTTGTCCCGATTATTGGTTCCATAGTTATTCTTGGTCCATGGTCAGTGTATATGTTGATTGTCGGGGATATTGCCATGGGAACACAGCTGGGTGTCCTGGCTGTAATCCTGCTTGCCATACGAAGGACTGTAGAGCCAAAGGTGATGGGACGGCATATCGGGTTATCTCCGCTGGCTACATTGATTGCTATGTATCTTGGTCTGCAGCTGATTGGTCTGCTTGGATTCATCCTTGGACCGCTCGTGGTTATTGCCTTTAACTCAGCCAAGGAAGCCGGCATTATCAAATGGAACTATAAACTTTAGCATCAATGACACTGTATGTAGATCACATCCTGCCCAAAGTCCGGCAGGAGAAATCCACCAAAACAGAACGCTTCCTTATGGGAGTACTTTTCTACAAACAAAAAACCTGAAGCTGTGCTTCAGGTTTTTTTCTGCTTCATTTAGCCTTATAGGAATTTTGTTTATGGTCGTTCCTCGCCTTTTCCTTCTTAAAGACCAGAATGTCCTGGCTTCTTCCTGTATGTGAAAATCCGTTATTGATCAAAACTTTTTGTGACGGAATATTTCCTTTATCACACTGAGCCTCAATGCCTTCCACACCCGGCTGGGTGAATGCCCATCGGCACAACTCTCCGACCGCTTCGGAAGCATAGCCTGCATTCCTCTCCGAGGCAACGACATGATAACCAATTTCGATGTTCCCATCCTCATCAGGGCTCCCTTTAAAGCCGATATCTCCAACGACATGTTCCCCTGCGGCGTCCATCATCACCCACGGGCCAAAACCCATTTCTTCCGCACGATCCTCCAATCGTTCGGTGTAAAGAGGCAGCATGGCTTTCAAGCCGTCGTGAGGCCAGTTTTTGTTCCACGGGAGCTGGTATTGATAATAAAAAGCCAATGAATTCTTCATCAAGGTTTGAGCCAGATCAAGGGTGATCGGAAAAATCCGCAGCCTTCCTGTATTTATTTCCACTAGTATCCATCCCTTTCATTATGTAGGCAGATTATGTTCATCGGTTCTCTTATTCCTTTTATCCCCGTGGTTTAAACAATAAAAACATTTCTTTCAAAATAAAAACAACGGACCGTACGAACGGTCCGTTGTTTCCTCATCCTCCAAGTATGGCCTTGATCATACTTGTGGTCGTACCACCATCATAGATGATATATAAGAGCAGGTAGACGGCTACTCCGGTAACCGCAGTACAGAACCAGATCACGCTTGTCACGGGCCCCACACGCCGGTGCCTGCTGATCTTCCGTTTAAAAGCAAGGACGAGTGTTACAATCCCGAAGACCGCCCCTACCGTTGCCAGGAAGATGTGAAAAATTAAAAAGATGGTATAAAAAATTTTAATGTCGTCCGGGCCGCCAAAGCTTGTATTTCCTACAACAATGGTCCGGCTTACGTAAATAATGAAAAATGTCAGGGCACTGACAGCAGCCGCAATCATCACTTTTCTGTGCGGCTCCCTCTTATCCTTCACGATCAACACCCAGCCGACTGCAACTAAAACAGCGCTCAAAACGATGAAAAAAGTACTCAACGTCGGCAGCAAAGGCATACCTTCACCTCTCCTCAATAAATCTCTCTATGTTTCCGACGACAGCTCACCAGGAAGCGGATCAATGGTGTCACGCTCACGGTTGAACCAGCTGAAGAAAATATAGGCGATGACGGAACCGAAAATGATTTCCTGCGTCACCTTCATAATGATTCCACCCAGCTGCTGATCTTCAATTAGCGGCATCGGAGTGAAATAGGCCGGCCCGCTTAAACTTGCGGATAAGTCCGACAGCACGTTAACGGGTACGCACAGACTCATGGCCTGCAGCCATGCGCCTGCTTCTGAATAGGTCGCATACAGCGGAGACCCTGCAAATATAATCAACCCGCACGCTGGTGTAATCAGTACCCCATTCGCAAATATGAATCCGATTTTCATAATAGGACTGAGAGCGTCCATACTTTCGAGAGGTGGAAATATAGAAATCCACATACAAAAGGCGGTAATCAAAATGACCGTAGTAATCACCGCATGGGCGGTTTCACTGGATTTGGCGTAGTCAAAAATGACCGGCATATGATAAAGCGAAAACAACCCATTAAACAAAATTAAAGATAAGAGTGGCTTCGTCAACAGCTTCATGACCGGACGTACAACGTTCTGTTTGAACAGCCATTCCCATATCCATGCGGGAATCCCACGGATAATGAGGATCGGAAACAAAAGATAATACAAAGCCATCTGCGTCATATGGGCCGTAAACATGATGTGCCCCAGTAAATCAACAGGAGATCCTTTTACGATATACAAGAGCACAAGGCCCGTATAAAACATAAACTGCCGGGCTGTATTCGGCCTCTCCTCCCCCTTTTTCCTGCCGGGGCCTGTAATATAGAAATAGACCAGAGCCAGTCCGAGAACAAACAGGAAGTATAAAGGACTCCATAATGCCCGAAACCCGAATATTTGTAGTTCCAACCACATTGGTGTCTCACCTCAGATTGTAGACTTTTACGTCTTCATTTTACCTAATTTATCAATAAAAAACGAGCCTTCCAGGCAGAATTTTACGATTGTTCATAATTTAGCCATAACTGTTGATAGACGCAAAAAGACCGGATACCCGGTCTTTTCGCTTTTCACCTATCTGATTTTAATTGATTACCACCAGATGATCGAAGTAAAGGTGATGATTGTCAGAAGAGCGACAGCTGCTCCCCCGTACATCATGAGTGCAACCATGTCATGCCCCTTGTTTTTCATATGCATGAAATAGTAAAGCTGGAAAGCGACTTGCACGATAGCAAGGATGATCAGCGTAGGAATGATGAAGTAGGAATTCACTTCCATGACAACCATTCCAAAGGCAATCAGCGTAAACAGGATCATTAAAGCAAAGGTCAGGACCTGATGTTTCATTTCCTCTTTGTGCTGCTGCTTCTCATATTCCACTTTGTGCATCGGTTTGGATTGTGTTTGATCAGCCATCCGTTAACCCACCTTTCCCATAAGGTATACAACGGTGAAGATGAACACCCATACGACGTCAATGAAGTGCCAGTAAAGGCTGGCAATATAATACTTCGGAGCGTTGTACAGGTTCAGTCCTCTCTTCCGGTTCCGGAGAAGAAGAGCGGTAATCCAGCTGAGTCCGAACAGTACGTGTCCGCCGTGGAAACCAACGAGCGTATAGAATGCGGATCCAAACGCTGAAGAGCGGAACGTAAATCCATACTCATGGATGTAATGGTAGAACTCATAAATCTCACACCCAAGAAACGCAAGACCGAGAAAGACCGTAATGGCAAGCCACGTCTGCATCTTGCCAAAATTATGGTTTTTCATATGGTACATCGCATAAACGCTTGTCAACGAGCTTGTAAGGAGAAGCATCGTCATGATGAAAACAAGTTCCAGCCCAAACAGGTGCTCAGGCGTATTCTCTCCCTGTGTGGATCCATTCAGTGCAAGATAGGTACCGAAAAGACTCGCGAAAAGGACCGTTTCTCCTCCAAGAAAGAACCAAAAGCCCAGAAATTTATTTTTTCCTTCGAGGGTGGCCTTTTCTGGATCATGGGGCATATGCTTTGGATTTAGAACATCTTCATGACTCATTATCTGCCCACCCCTTTCTTAATATCTTCTTCCAGTTCTTCTTTATGAATATGATGGCCGAGATCATCTTTCAGTGAGCGGATCAGCATAGAACCAAGCGTGATTCCCATACCTGCAAAGACGGCGATGAGCCATACTGTATCATCCACCTGGTAGATGAACCCAAATCCTGCGATGAACAGTCCGAGAGAAATCGTAAATGGAAGGATTGAAGCGTTAGGCATATGAATATCCCCCAGCGGTTCTGCCGGTGTCATTCCTTCTTTTCCGTCCATTTTTTCCACCCATAGTGGGTCAAGACCACGTACAAGTGGTGTTTGAACGAAGTTGTAGTGCGGCGGTGGGGACGGAATGGACCATTCGAGCGTCCGGCCGTTCCAAGGATCGCCGCTGACCTTTTTCTCTTTTACAGACGTGTACACAACGTTAATCAGGAAGATGACTGTACCAATAGCCATCAGGAATGCACCAATTGTACTGATTAAGTTTCCTGCATCAAGACCCTGCCCCTCCAGGAAGACCCAGTAACGACGCGGCATTCCCATAAGTCCAAGGAAGTGCTGGATAAAGAACGTCAGATGGAAACCGATGAAGAACGGCCAGAATGCCAATTTCCCAAGTTTCTCGTTCAGAACTTTACCGAACATTTTCGGCCACCAGTAGTGAAGGGCTGCAAATAGACCGAAGACGACCCCTCCAACTATAACGTAGTGGAAGTGTCCAACGACGAAATACGTATCGTGATACTGATAGTCCGCTGCTGCGGCCGCAAGCATAACCCCTGTCATTCCGCCAATTGTAAACGACGGGATAAAAGCGATGGACCAGAGCATGGCGGCGGTCATTTTAATTTGACCACCCCACATCGTAAACAGCCAGTTAAAGATTTTAATCCCTGTAGGTACGGCAATTGCCATCGTAGCTACAGCAAAGATGGAGTTGGCAATCGGTCCCATTCCGACCGTAAACATATGGTGAGCCCATACCATGAATCCAAGAAACCCGATCAAGACTGTCGCAAATACCATTGCGGAATAACCGAACAGACGCTTCTTGGAAAAGTTGGAGAAAATATCACTGAATGCTCCGAACAACGGAAGAATTAAAATGTATACTTCCGGGTGTCCGAAAATCCAGAAAAGGTGTTCCCAGATAATAACGTTACCACCAAGACCTACATCAAAGAATGCAGATCCGAACATCCGGTCAAACATCATCAGGAACAAGCCGACCGTCAGAGCCGGGAAAGCAAATAAAATCAACGTGCTGGTTACGAACGTAGACCATGTGAACAGCGGCATACGCATATAAGTCATCCCGGGCGCTCTCATATTGACGATGGTTACAAGGAAGTTAATCCCCCCGATTAACGTTCCTGCCCCTGAGATCTGCAGCCCCATGACATAGTAGTCCACGCCGTGTCCCGGCGAGGATGTTGAGAGCGGTGCATAGTTGGTCCATCCCGCATCCGGTGCCCCTCCTGTAAACCAGGAAACATTCAACATAAGGCCTCCGAACAAAAACAGCCAGAAGCCGAGTGAGTTCAGGAATGGAAAGGCAACGTCCCTTGCCCCTATCTGCAGAGGAACGACCGCATTCATTAGAGCAAATATAAGCGGCATAGCTGCCAGAAAGATCATCGTTGTTCCATGCATCGTAATCATTTCATTATAGAGTCCAGCTGAGATGAAATTGTTATCCGGTTTCATCAGCTGAATACGAATTAACATGGCTTCAAGTCCGCCGATTAAGAAAAACAATCCGCCGGCTACCAAATATAAGTGGGCTATTTTTTTGTGATCAACCGTAGTTAAGTAATCCCAAATCGCAGCGCCGAGCCCACGCTTTTGTGCTGTTGCAGTACTCACGCTTTAACCTCCCTTTTCAACCTCTTTCGTAAAACTTATTCGCTTGCTTCAATGACAGGAACGTCCTGACCGACATCCGAATGCTGCAGCTCCAGCAGATAATCAGCAATCTTATCTGCCTCTTCCTCTGTCACGAGCTCTGCAGGCATTTGGTTGCCCGGCTTGATTTCATCAGGGTGTACGATCCAGTCTTTCAGATTTTCTTTTGTAGGCTCAAGAATACCGGCGATTTTGGAACGGTTTCCGAAGTTGGCCAGGTTGGGGCCTACCCCTGCGGAACCTCCGCCGATAGCATGGCAGCTCATGCAGTTGTTGTTGAACAATTCCTGCCCTTCCTGAGCTGAAGCGGTTTCAGGTTCGGCTTCAGGATCCACATTTTTCATGTCCTCCACCCACTGGTCATATTGGTCAGGACTGACCGCTATAACTTTAAAGTACATCAATGAATGGGAAGGACCGCACAATTCCGCACAGAACCCTTCATAAACCCCTTCTTCATAAGCTTCTAAGTACATCGTGTTCGTGTTTTCACCAGGATTGGTGTCCATCTTACCAGAAATAGCAGGAACCCAGAATGAATGGATCACATCGCTGGATTTCATGTTTAAGTATACCCTTTCATTTGTAGGTATATAGAGTTCCTGGCTCGTTGAAATTTCCTGGTCGGCGTATGTAAACTGCCACCAATACTGATTTCCTGTTACATCAATCGTCAGTGTCCCTTCATCATCCTGGGAGGATTGATCCGCAAGATCAAACGTTGCCTGTACCGTAGGGATTGCAAGTACAAGCAGGAGAATAATTGGAATGACTGTCCAGATCACTTCCAACGCCTTGTTTCCTTCCGTCTGCTTTGGAATCACGTCTTCCTGTCCTTTTTTCTCCCGGAATCGGAATAGAACGAAAGCATAGATTGCCATGACGATAACAAAGACAAAAATCATGATTGCAATGCTGATCATCATTAGATCAAATAATAATTCCGATCCGTAGCCCTTTGGTTTTAAAGCGCTAACATTTTCAATACCACAACCGGTAAGAATCAGTGTCAGTGCACCAAAGAGTAATAACGAACGGAATTTTCCCATCCAACCTCTCATCTGAAATACCTCTCTTTCTTTTGTCATGCATGATTTATTTAATAACCGACCCCCGGAGAGGGGGTCAGTTCATTAAAATGGGAAAGGCAGTGTCACGATTACCATCATAAAAAACAGGATGGTCATATAATTCAAAGAATAAACAAACATCCATGTGGCCCATTTATCATCATTCTTCATAAAGAAACCAGCTATACCCAGGGCCAGCCAGCCAAAGGATAAAAGGAAAGCTGTAACAAGAAAAACAGGACCCAGTGATGCCAGATATACCGGCAGGGGCAGAAGACATGCGACGTAGACGACGATCTGCCGCTTAGTCATCTTAAACCCGTGTACAACAGGCAGCATCGGAATACCCGCAGCTTTATATTCATCTTTTTTCTTCATGGCAAGCGCCAGGAAGTGAGGCGTCTGCCAGATGAACATGATTAGAAATAGAATCAGGGCTTCAAGCTGCAGTCCCGGATCTACCGCAGCCCAGCCGATAAGCGGCGGGACAGCACCCGAGAAACTTCCAATTACCGTATTGATCGTGTACCGGCGTTTTGACCACATCGTATAAAGAACGACGTAGACAAACCAGCCGAACGCCCCCCATAATGCTGCCTGCCATGTAGTGAAAAGCAGAACAACAAACCCCAGTATGGAGAGGGCGATTCCCATATTTTTAATTACAGGCAGTGATATGGAGCCTGTAACGGTGGGACGCGTTTGAGTTCTCGACATGATCGGATCAATATCCCGATCATACCAGTTATTAATAACACAGCCACCCGCTATTACCAAAGCGGTACCAAGCATCGTTAACAGGAAAGTGACCCACTGGTCTGTGAATTGAGTGCCTGTAAAATATAAGGCCAGCCAGAACCCTGTAAACGCGGTAATCAAATTAGAGTTAATAATACCAACTTTGATTAAACTTTTTATATCAGCTAACAAAGTAGTTTCCTGGGTTTTTGTTTGGATCATTTCTGTAGAAGCAGATTCGACTGTTCTTGGATTGTCCATCGTTTATCTTCCTCCTTCTACTTCCCCCGATTCATCATTGTAACAATTTCATGACGAAACAGGAGATGTTTCCGTCCTTGCACGTATCCCAGTGACAAGAAACATCAAAATAATTGTATCATGTAATGTTTTTTCTATCTATTTAAACCGGATAATTTTATGAATTTGTGACAACTTTGTGAAACCTGTCCTCCTCCCTCTTGGTATCTACCACGCCCGCTTTTTTCCACTCCCTGTCTGGAGTGTTGACAACGTTCATTGGAATGTTCAACTGAAAGTTCGTCTGCCTGCCGGCACGTTGTACATGAAAATGCATTAAATCTGTCATACGGTTGTAAATTCCGCTCCGTCTATTTTACATGACCGTATTGGGAACATGGACCATCAGGAGTGAACGTTCTATGACAAAAATGTCCTTTTCTATCAGTCTGCCCTGATTGATGGATGTTCCTACATGGGTCTGCTTAAAATCGAAGGAAAATTGCTGCACAATAGAAAACCCCGCTGTTGTACTCTCTGGGAGCACAACAGCGGGGTTACCGGGGGTTCACCTAATTGAAGGTGCTGGTGTTATTCATTGATCCTCTTTTCATTCAAACTCAATCAAAAGGTCGCCAACATGAATGGCTGCATTATTAGTGACGAAAATGTCTTTGATGACACCATCAAAAGGAGCCTGCACGGTGGTTTCCATTTTCATAGCTTCCGTGATCATTAAATGGTCGCCTTTATTCACCTTTTCCCCTTTACTGGATAAAACTTTAATCACAGTGCCGGGCATCGTCGCACCGATATGCTTTTGATTTGTTTTATCTGCTTTTGGACGCTCCTGGACCGCCGCTTTTACATTTTCGTCTTTGACGACGACCTCCCGGGGCTGTCCATTCAGCTCAAAGTATACCGTCCTCGTTCCATCGACCTGAGGTTCACCAACCGAGACGAGTTTTACGATCAAGGTTTTCCCCTGTTCGATTTCGACTTCGATCTCCTCCCCGAGTCTCATTCCATAAAGGAAGGACGGCGTATCAAGCATAGACATATCTCCATACTGCTCTCTGAATTTTTGATGATCCATAAATACCTTCGGATACAACGCATAACTGATCATATCAAAACTTGTCACCTGTCTGTCCAGAGAGTGGAAGAGTGTTTCCTTTAAATTATTGAAGTCGACCGGCTCCAGTAGTTCTCCAGGGCGTACTTGGATGGGTTCTCTTCCTTTCAGAATGATCCGCTGCAGTTCAGCCGGAAATCCTCCATAGGGCTGACCGAGGTATCCTTGGAAAAACTCAATGACGCTGTCCGGAAAATCAAGAGACTCTCCTTTTTCATAAATGTCATCTTCATTCAAATCATTCTGTACCATATAAAGAGCCATGTCTCCTACAATTTTGGAGGAAGGTGTGACTTTAACAATATCACCGAACATATCGTTCACCCGGCGGTACATACTCTTCACTTCGTCCCAGCGCTCACCAAGACCGACAGCTTTTGCCTGCTGCTGAAGGTTGCTGTGCTGCCCTCCCGGCATTTCGTGTTCATACACCTCGGTATGCGGGGCATTCATGCCACTTTCAAAATCCTGATAGTATTTTCTGGTGTCTTCCCAGTAATGACCAAGCTTTTCGTAGGATTCGATGTTCAGTTCAGGCTTACGCTCATGCCCTTCCAGTGCGTAGTAGAGGCTGTTGGCACTCGGCTGTGAAGTAAGGCCGGCCATCGAACCAGCAGCCACATCAACGACATCCACGCCTGCATCAACAGCTTTACTGTAGGTGAGCAGTCCATTGCCGCTGGTGTCATGTGTATGAAGATGGATCGGAATATCTACGGTTTCCTTCAGTGTGGAAATCAGTTGATAGGCGGCTTCTGGTTTTAATAGTCCCGCCATATCTTTGATTCCGAGGATGTGGGCACCAGCCTCTTCCAGTTCCTCCGCCAGCTTTTTATAATAGGTCAGGTCATATTTTTGTCTACCTGTATCAAGGATGTCACCGGTATAGCACATGGCCGCTTCTGCCACTTTACCGGATTCCCGAACCGCATTGATCGTCAGCTTCATCCCTTCCACCCAGTTCAAGGAATCGAAAATCCGGAAGACATCAATACCCGCAGATGCACTCTTATCCACGAACTCACGAATCAGGTTATCCGGATAATTTTTATAACCTACTGCATTGGATGAGCGTAAAAGCATTTGGAAGAGCACGTTCGGGGCTTTGGCTCTCAGCTTCAACAGTCTTTCCCACGGGTCTTCATTCAAAAATCGGTAGGAAACATCAAAAGTCGCTCCTCCCCACATCTCAAGCGAAAACAAATCCGGCAGCAGACGTGCCGTCGGTTCCGCAATATTTTCCAGATCTTTTGTACGGACACGTGTAGCCAGCAGGGATTGATGCGCGTCACGGAAGGTGGTGTCGGTCAGCAGTACTTTCTTTTGACTTTTCAGCCAAGCGGCGAGGCCTTCTGGTCCCTGCTCATCAAGAATCTGTTTCGTCCCATCGTGCATCCGTTCAGAATGTTTGATCAAAGGAATACGCGGCTTAGGGAACACCGGCTTCTTCCTGTTTCCATACCCTTCAAATCCATTAATTGTCCTGTCCGCTATATACGTAAGCATCTTCGTCCCACGGTCTTTCCGCTTGGGAAAGACAAAAAGCTCCGGAGACCGGTCAATAAACGTCGTATTATACTCTCCTGACAGAAACTGCTTGTGCTGCACAACATTTTCCAGAAACGGTATGTTCGTTTTAATCCCGCGGATTCTGAATTCCTTCAGGTTCCGCAGCATTTTATGTGCCGCCTGATCAAAGCTCAGCGCCCACGTAGACAACTTCACGAGCAGGGAGTCATAATACGGCGAAATAACCGCTCCCTGAAATCCATTGCCCGCATCAAGACGCACACCGAACCCTCCACCTGAGCGGTAAGCCATAATTTTTCCGGTATCGGGCATGAAATTATTAAGCGGGTCTTCTGTTGTAACCCTTGATTGGATAGCAAACCCATGAGTACGGATCTCTTCCTGCTTCGGAATTCCTATGTGGCTGCTGTGAAGACTGCGGCCTTCAGCCACCATGATCTGAGTCTGGACGATATCCACTCCTGTGATCATCTCCGTAATGGTATGCTCAACCTGGACGCGTGGATTCACTTCAATAAAGAAGAACTCTTCACCCGTCACTAAAAATTCAACCGTTCCGGCGTTGACATAAGAAACGTTTTCCATTAACTTGACAGCTGCCTGGCAGATCTCTTCTCTCAGCTGGTCACTCAAATTCACACTCGGAGCAATTTCTACAACTTTCTGATGACGCCTCTGCACGGAGCAGTCCCGTTCATATAAATGGACGATATTTCCTTCGCGGTCTCCGATGATCTGCACCTCGATATGCTTGGGTTCCTCAATCAGCTTTTCAACGTAGACTTCATCACTTCCAAAAGCTGCTCTCGCTTCCGAACGGGCACGGTCATACGACTCGTCAAGTGTTTCAGCACTTCGGACCACTCTCATTCCCCGGCCGCCCCCTCCCATAGCTGCTTTAATCATAAGAGGGAAACCATGCTTGGCTCCGAAATCGTGAATTTCCTTCAACCCTGTCACTGGTCCATCACTGCCCGGGATCACCGGTATGCCTGCCTGAACAGCCTGATCCCTTGCTTTCACCTTATCCCCGAACATATTTAAATGGTCACTGGTCGGACCGATGAAAACGATCCCTTCTTCTTCACAACGTCTGGCAAATTGAATATTTTCAGATAGAAAACCATAGCCTGGATGAATGGCATCCACTCCGACACTTTTGGCAATATCGATCATGCCTTCAATATCAAGGTACGCATCAATCGGCTTTTTCCCTGCCCCAACGAGGTAAGCCTCATCAGCTTTATAACGATGATAGGAACCAGTGTCTTCCTGGGAATACACCGCTACTGTGCGGATATTAAGCTCTGTACACGCCCTGAATACACGAATGGCAATCTCTCCACGATTCGCCACAAGTACTTTACTGATCTTCTTTGCCTCTGTCATTCTCCCACTCCCTCTATGTACGTAAAATCTTTTGCTCCACTTACCTAGATTCTTCATACCGTGGCAAAATTCCTTCAAATCTGACAATTTTACATTTACCCCGACTAGAAGCGTCCGTTCTTTTAAGAAATGACATAAAAAAAGCTCAAACTACAACAGGATCTGTCGCAATTTGAGCTTTATTTTATGACTTCTGGGCAGCTTCGTGCAGAACGTTCAGCTGCTTTTCCAAGTTATCCAGTAAATCCTTACCTTCTACTTCGCTGATTAAATTCAAGCGAACTGCGAAATGTATTTCACGGGATAATCCAAACATCTGTGTATCTAAAACTTCTTCATATAGTGGACACTGGGGCATTGTGAGATTATCCATTTGGACTTTAATCAGTCTTAATATTTTATCAGCGTCAGCTTTTAGAAGGGCATAGGCTTTTTCCCGATGATCCACAGCCACATCAGACAACATTGAAATCCCCTCCATTACACAAGTCTTTCTTCTAACTATATTATCGTCTCGGCGTGAAAATTGCAACAATGGAATGGAGGCGGCTTAGAAGATGGAGAGGTCGTATCGATTGGACAATGTTTCCAGAAGCTTCAACCCTACGACACTGTTTCCTTTTTCATCCAGGCTCGGACCATAGACAGCTATCCCTCCGAAATTATTCAGAGAAGCCAGAACCGATCCGGAGACACCGCTTTTGGCAGGAATTCCAACTTTAATGGCAAAGGACCCGGAAGCATCATACATCCCGCAGGTAACCATAAAGGTTTTACAGATACGGGCAAGATGCTTCGGAATGATCCGGCGACCCGAGGAAATGTCCCGTCCCTCATTGGCGAGCAGAGCCCCGATCCGTGCAAGCTGACAGACGTTGACTTCAATCGCACACTGTTTTGTATAAGCATCGAGCGTTTCCTCTACACTGCCGGTCACGATCTGGTGCTGCTTCATATAAAACAACAGGGAACGGTTCAAAAAGGCCGTTTCGAATTCTGAACTTGCCACTTCTTCGTTGTAGCGGATGCTGTGATCATCAGTTAAATCATGAACAAAGCTCAAAAGACGACCAACTTTTTCGTCAGGTGTCGCCCCGTGAATCATGTTGGTCACAGCAAGCGCCCCGGCATTGATCATCGGATTCAGCGGCTTGGATGGGATCTGCTCCAGTCTGTAAATGGAGTGGAACGGATCACCAGTCGGCTCCATCCCCACTCTGTCGAACACATACTCTTCCCCATTATCCATTAGAGCCAGGGCCAGGGAGATGACTTTCGATATGCTTTGAAGCGTAAAACGGACTTCCGTCTGTCCCGCTTCTACCGTGTCCCCATCCAAGTAATGGATGGCAACGGCCAGGTCTTCAGGATTTTGTCTGCCCAGTGCAGGTATATAATCGGCCACCTGGCCATCGTAGGCGTAGGGACGAACATTATCAAGCCATTCATTTAATACTTGTTCAGAAATATCTTTAATCAAAGAAAAGAGCCTCCTTTAATGAAATCGAATTCATTATCTGCTATGATTTTGGATGGATGATTCTTACTATTTTGAAAGGTGGCTTCAGCCATGATTGTTCAACTAACTGGAAAAGTAAAATTCCCGATTACTTTAGACCCCACCGTATGGATTTTTGATGACCGCAAATTAACATTTACTGAAGCATTTGAAGGGGAATCCCCGGAAGTGTCCCCTGAGGAGGAGGATGAACTGAAACGGAAATCCCTCCGCTTCGACAGAGAAGTTTACCAGCAGAAACTGAATCCACCTGTAAATAAAAGCATCAACCGGTACGAAAAGCAGAGAATTATAAACGGCACTTTCCTAATGCCCCTTCTACCTTTCCTGCAAACCAGTGAGCCTTCCGCGGATTCAGAAAAAGCGGCGCTCGTTTCCGATCAGGGAGAAGAAATCATCCATGCCGATGATTTGAAAGATGCCCTTCTTTTATTTGCAGAAAACGGAAAACCTTTACAGACTCAGGGGCCTGTTCATTTATATTTCGGAGATGGTTCGAACCGCGACACTCCTGTCAAAGGAATTAAAAAAATCGTATTTCAGTAAAGACGAAGGACGGCTGCCTCCAGCTGTCCTTTTTGTATATTATCTCTCCTCAGACACAGACTATAAGTAAAAAAAGTGGTGGTTTCCTTTGAAGAAGTTTCTATTGATAGCTGCTTTCCTACTCCTTAGTGCCTGTCAGCAGGGTGAAAATGAACAATCTCTCCTGGAAGAAAAGCAGAGCGATCCAAAGTACAAATACGTATCTGATTCTGATCCCATCGAGAAAAAGACGCTGACAAGCGAAGAAGCAGCCGAACATTTAGCAGAGCTCGCTGTACAAGTTCCGGATGTCCATGATGCCACAGCCGTCGTTCTCGGTGATTATGTAGCAGTCGGCATCGATGTAGACAAAAACCTGGACCGGTCCAGAGTCGGTGTTATTAAATATTCAGTTGCTGAGGCGCTGAAAAATGATCCTTACGGAAAGCAGGCCGCCGTATTTGCGGATGCTGATATCGTCGAACGCCTCAGAGGGATCGGGGACAAAGCCTCTCAGGGTCACCCGGTCCACGCCTTGACCGATGAACTAAGCCAGATTATTGCCCGATACATGCCGGAAGGCCCTATCAATGAAGAACCGGGATCCAATGACAACCAGGACTCCATTCCGGAAAAAGAACAGGAAAAACTGGATCAAGTAGAGAAGGAACAATCGCATTCCAATTAGTACAGAAAAACAGCTAAATCCTAAAAAGGATTTAGCTGTTGCTTTTTTCCAGAATTTCTCTTTCCTTTTCTGTCAGTTCATTATAGTACTGAACGCCAAACTGGGATCCCTCATTTACCATTTTAGAGTTTTCCAGATCAGCGGTTTCCGGTTTACCCGCTTCCTCAATCGGCATATCGTCACCTTTTTTCAGGCGGTTTTGAAGTGAACCTGCTTTATCCTTTACTTTCTGTCTGTTGTCACCGTCTTTTAGAAAATAGGCAGCTACCCCTCCGGCAACGGCGCCTGCTGCTGTAACCATCCAGCGTTTTCTCACTATCATCATCCTTTCCATGACTTCTGTAATTACAGTTCCCAAACCAAGTTCCGTTAAAACGTGGAAACTCCATCTATTTCTAAATTTTCACATGTGTTACACTAGAGGAAACCGTATTAAGAAAATAGAGGTGAGTATATGCGTGTCCAATGCGTGATTTGTGATCATATTGAAAAAATAGACAGCTACTGTCTTCAGGCGAAACGGTTAAGAAACCGGAGGATCAACACGTATATGTGTCAGCCATGTCATGAGCGTATAGCTGAGAATACGAAAAAAAGACTGGCCACCGGTGATTTCAAATTCCATCGCGAGCGTAAAAGAGAAAAACATTTAAGTTAATGATAAAAAACCCGGCTTCTCAATGAAGCCGGGTTTTCCCGTTTTACGATTCTCCCTGCTGCCTGGCCGAGCGCTCCCTGTGAAGCCTCACCCTGTAAATACCAAGGATCAATGCGGCTACAAGCAGACTTTCTGGTACAGGCAGATTCAGTCCCAGAATCAACGTCAACACGAACGTACCGATAATAAGAACGGCATAAACAACAATGGTCTTCAGCAAAGGGAGTTTCCTTGCAAATCCCAGTTTGAATGTAATAACTGCTAAAATGACAGTCGTTAAGTATAACAGCATAAATGAACGAAACAACATCGTTACTTCGCTTTCATCATTTAAATTCACTTCGCTTCCAAGCCCGCGGAAGAAGAAGTCGGCCACCGGCCATAAATCCGTCGGTACTGGAAGCGTCGATGTATCCTGCATGATGTTCCTCCTCATGAGATCCTGTCCTTTTTTCTATATTACTAGAAACGAGACAGAGTTGCTACCCGTGAAACCATTTTCATCCGCGTTAAAATCCGATATACTGGTATCGAATAGAGGTGATTTTAGACCATGATGAACAATGCACTGCTTGCTGTTCTTGTTATTTTATCTTTCGTTTTTGTCGGATTTGCCATCGGCCAGAAATTGTTCTGGCTGGCCGGACTCCTCTTCCTCTCCGGATTTGCTCTTATGAGCGTCGGTCTCCGCCGCAAAAGAAAACGGGATGAAATTCATGCTGATTAATTCATCCGCACACAAAACAAGCGACCTTTTCCCAAGGTCGCTTGTGTTCTATCTTTTCAGCTGTACATAATCGTTGATGATTTCTTCATGAATGTTGGACCGGCAGGCAAGCACGGTTGTTTTATTTAATAGATCCAGATCTTCTTTATCTGCACGGGTAACGATTCCACCTACTTCGCGGACGAGGATACTACCTGCTGCATAATCCCAGGGCATGAGGGTCATCGTTAAATATCCATCGAGAATACCTTCAGCGACGAATGCAAGTTCAAGAGCGGCAGACCCGTAAGAACGCGTGCTTCTAAGCGTCTTCACCAGTTCTTCCACCCCTTTATGTTCTATAAATGGGTTTTCAGGAATGAGCCAGGTTGTATTCAAAGCGAGAATCGACTGCTTTAATGGACGTTCTTTACTAAGCTGTGGAAGCTGCGCATCGTTTTTCCATGCCCCTTCCCCTCGTTTCGCTGTGTAAAGAGTCCCTTCCATGACGTTATAAATAAAGCCGATTTCCCCTATACCATCTACGTAAATGCCGATGGATATAGCAAAATTGCGTTTTTGGTGGACGAAGTTCATCGTGCCGTCAATAGGGTCCACAATCCAGACGGTCCCTCCGAGGTCTTCCAGTTCATCCCCAAAACCTTCTTCTCCAAGCAGATAATGATCCGGGTAGGCACTTTTAATTTTCTCTGCGAAAAATTGTTCCGTCTGCTGATCCATTTCTGTTACAAGGTCATTCGGATTGGATTTCGTTTCAATGGAACGGGGGGCATCAATGTTTGATTTGATCCGCTCGCCCGCTTCCAGTATCCATGCTTTAGCTTGATCGAACACTTCATTCTTTGTCTGTTGATCCATAGCATCGTACCCCTTTTATCAGTCTCACCTTTAATCGTACCAAATGCAGACAACAAATGCATGTTTGATCCTCTTCCAACACAAATCTTTCAAGCTGCCTCAATTGGTAGAGGGAGGCTTGCGGTACAGGATTCATCCCTTTACAGGGAACAAAAAAAACAGGCAACTTTATCGCTGCCTGGTTCTAGATCGACCATTCAATCAATTGTTTACGAAGTTCAATCAGGCGCCTTTTTGTCTTTGACATCTGCTCGGCGTCTCCTGCAATCATGGCATCATGCAGGGTGACCAGTTCATAATCAATCTCCATACGGATTACCGGGAGCTTCTCTTCAGCTTCTCTCTTACGCAACGCTTCCATAACATGTTTCATTGCCAATCCCTCCCTTTTAAATCCTTACCATATATATATGTGGCTTTAACGACAGAAGTTTCAATTAGATTACTTATATGTAACCCATTTTTCACAGCTTCAAACCAGTCAAACACATCCCTTAGTAACTTTGTCGAATTGTGTTAAACTATTATGGAAGAAATGGTAGGAGATGATAGTTTGACGACTTTTACAGGCTTTAAACAAGAAGACTTTGACGTATTTTCCATTCCCGGACTGGAAAATCGAATGGAAGCTCTGCGGGAAAGGATCTCCCCTAAGCTTGAAGCGGCAGCGCAAGAACTTTCAGCGGATGTTACAGCTATGACAGGCGATGAAATGTTTGTCCACGTCGCCAGGCATGCCCGTCGCAAAACCAATCCGCCAAACGATACGTGGGCCGCTCTCGCCTCCAGTAAACGCGGCTATAAAAAACTCCCCCACTTCCAGATCGGCTTGTGGGAAACTCACGTATTTGTATGGTTTGCCGTCATTTATGAAAGTCCAATCAAAGTAGACTTCGCTTCCAAGCTGGAAGAGAATAAAGAGGATATCCTTTCGCACATCCCTGAGGATTATGTGTGGTCTGTCGATCATACGAAGCCTGAAGCGGCCCCTCACAGTGATGTGGATGACGAAGCATTTTCCAAAATGACGGAACGGTTGAAAACAGTCAAGAAAGCCGAAATCCTATGTGGACGTCAGCTTCAGCGTGGAGATGACCGATTGAAGGATCCTGAGGCCTTCATTGAATTCTGCCGCGAGACATTCCAGACGCTGGAGCCTTTATATCGTTTTACGAAACAACTGGAAGAAAAGTAAGAGACACACGTCAGACGTGTGTCTCTTTTTTCTTCACATTTTCAATCGGGCACCCTCTGAGAGACTGCGTGCCTGCTTTACGGTACGGTAACAGGAATATCCGGATTCTTTCTCAAACTGCCCGCAGAGTGTTTTCTCTTCACTCTTCGATGGCACAATCTGTTTAAACCGCGTATAAGCCAGCAGCAGGTCGTCCCGCTTCACTCCCTGCTCATACGCTTGCTCAACGATGCTGTAGAAATTCACAACATCGATGATCTCTTCCTTTGACCAGTGGATTTCATCAATTGGATAAGTATAACTCATCTTTTTTCCTCCTTCATCAGGACCAGCGGGTGCGGATGTCCTCCGCTTCTTTGATCACCCGGGCAAAGAGCTCTTCTACCGTTGGAACATCATGGATGCGGGAGGCAATCTGTCCGGCCCATCCAAAGCCTTGACCGGCCTGTCCTTTATATATGAATGTTTTATTCGCATCCCCGCTGATATAGGAGCGGAGACCGTCATAGCCGGCATTTTCCTGCTCCAATTCTAAAATACGAGTTGTCCAGTCATTTTTCAAGGCCCGGGCCGGAGCTTTTAAACTTCTTTTGATGACGGTTGTTGACGTTTCATCTGCTTTAATCAAGGCGTCCTGGTAGGCGGGGTGCGCATGGGTGCACTCTTTTGTAGCAATGAAACGTGTGCCCATTTCCACTCCTTCCGCACCAAGGGACAACGCAGCCATTAATCCCCGGCCGTCGCCAATTCCCCCGGAAGCAATAACCGGAATATCGACGGCATCGACAACCTGTGGAGTAAGGACGAGCGTCCCCACATCATCACGCCCGAGGTGACCACCACCTTCATGACCGACCACCATCACAGCATCCGCCCCAAGCTCCTGAGCTTTAACCGCCTGCCTCCGCGCAGCAACAAGGACGAGCGTTTTAATGCCGGTTCCTTTAAGCGCTTCCAAAACACCCTGCGGGTTTCCTCCAGTAACAGAAACCACGGGCACATGCTCATCAACGGCTGTCTGCACCATTTTTTCAAAAGGGCGCCCGTGCTGGCCGATCGCAAAATTGACTCCGAACGGGCGGTTGGTTTTTTCCCGGACCATTTTAATTTCTCTTTTTAAGTGTTCGGGTCCATCCATGCTCATAGCTGTCAGCTGACCAAGCCCGCCTGCGTTCGAAACAGCGGCGGCCAGATTCGAATAGGCCAGATAGGCCAGCCCTCCCTGTATCACCGGGTATGTAATATCCAAAAGTTCCGTCACTCGTGTATTCCATTTCATTTGCTCCACCTCCATACTTCTATTTTAGCACGATTGGAAAAAGGAGACATAAAAGACTGGCGCAAGGTTCTGGACTCTGCTATAATTCATTTGCTTTTCTATTATAAAGAGGTGTTCCCATACATGAATCAACATGAAACCCCCCTGTTTACAGGGTTGAAAAAACACCGGGAGCGCAATCCCGTACAATTTCACATCCCCGGTCATAAAGGCGGACGTGGAATGGACGAGGAATTCCGTTCCTTTATCGGTGAAAATGCATTATCCATTGATTTAATTAATATACAGCCATTGGATGATCTCCATCATCCCCAAGGCATGATCAAAGAGGCACAGGAGCTTGCAGCAGAGGCTTTTGGCGCGGACTACACGTTCTTTTCTGTTCAGGGGACCTCAGGCGCCATTATGACGATGATTCTTAGTGTCTGCCAGCCGGGCGATAAAATCATTGTTCCAAGAAACGTCCACAAATCGGTAACCACTGCGATCATTTTCTCAGGGGCCAAGCCCGTTTTTATCCATCCGGAACTGGATGAACGATTCGGTATTTCCCACGGGATTACGACAGACGCCGTAAAGAAGGCCTGTGAAGCACATCCGGATGCTAAAGGCCTGCTTGTTATCAATCCGACGTATTTCGGTGTATCGGCTGATTTAAAAGGGATTGTGGATATTGCCCACAGCTTTGATATACCCGTCCTTGTGGATGAGGCACACGGTGTCCATATTCACTTCCATGAACGTCTGCCTATGTCTGCCATGGAGGCCGGGGCGGATATGGCTTCCACCAGCGTCCACAAGCTGGGCGGATCATTAACGCAGAGCTCTGTTTTGAATATCAGGGAAGGGCTTGTTTCTCATGAGCGTGTACAGGCTGTATTGTCGATGCTTCATACCACATCGACCTCCTATATTCTGCTGGCCTCCCTGGATACAGCAAGACGTCATCTTGCCATTCATGGACATCAACTGATGGAAAATGCTATTCTGCTGGCCGATCGAGCACGTGAAAAGCTCAATCAAATTCCAGCCATTTTCTGTCCAGGTGCCGATATTTTATCGTCCAGCGCAACGGTCGACTATGACCCGACCAAACTGATTATTTCAGTTAAAAATCTCGGCATGACCGGTTACGATGTTGAAGTGTGGCTGAGGGAGAATTACAGCATTGAGGTGGAACTTTCCGACCTTTACAATATTCTTTGTATCATCACTCCAGGCGACAGCCTGCAGGAAGTCGAAAAACTTGTACAGGCGCTGCATCATTTAACAGACCTTTGCCGGACCGAGGCAGAAGTGACACCCGTTTCTGTAAAAGTTCCCGACATCCCTGTTCTTGCGCTCTCTCCTAGAGAGGCATTCTACTCCACCACCGAGACCGTTCCTTTAAAAAAAGCCGCAGGCAGAATCAGTGCCGAATTTGTAATGGTCTACCCTCCGGGTATCCCTATTTTCATTCCGGGAGAAATCATTACCGCCGATAACATTGATTACATTTATGAAAACGTGGAGGCAGGACTCCCTGTCCAGGGACCTGTTGATGATACCTTAGAAACAATCCGGGTCATCCGTGAACAGAGAGCCTTCAAATAAACCTAAAAAAAGCCGGACGCTTCATAGCGTCCGGCTTTTTCATGTTTATTTCTCGGTATCCGTGCATGTCGGGCATGTGCTGTATAAAGTAGAAACCTTCTCGTTTTCGTAATGCTCAATCACCTTTTGACAGTCTTGACATACGATTGTTCCCATTCATATCCACCCCTTCATTTGTAATCGTTTTCAGTGTAGTTTTATTTTAATATGGCTTATTGTGAAAATCAACCCTTTTAGTATAACTTTTTAAAATATATGTCATACTAATAAGTCACCTACCTACCATTATATGATCCTGTTCTTTTAAAAAGAATAAAGAAACAGGAAGCCGCCCGGCTTCCTGTTTTAATCATGGTTAATGTCCTTATTTAAGGTGTTTGAATAAGCGCTGGATCAAGCAGGGTATACCCTTTATCCCTCAATCCATCTACAATATCCCCGAGAGCCTTATTCGTCCAGTCACGATCGTGCATCAGTAAGTTTGCGCCATTGGCCAGCAATGGTGTATCAACCATTATATCAGCGAGTGATGACGCATTTTGGTATTCCTGTTCCCAATCATAGCCATACGTCCAGTTCATCAACAGCATGCCCTCTTCCTTTACGAGCTCCTTGACAAAGTCTGTATTCGATCCAAATGGCGAACGGTAAAACACCGGCCGTTCCCCGGTAATTTCTTCAATCTGGTCACTTACAGTCAGGATTTCCTCACGCTGTTCTTCCTCGGACATTGTTTTTAGATCCTTATGAGAATAAGTATGGTTTCCAATCGGGAAGCCCATGTCATGAATGGCCTTCACCCATTGTTTTCTCTTTTCTGCCAGTTCTTCGTCAGGAGTGTCTAAAAAGTGTCCATTTACAAAGAAAATGGCGGGCGCGCCTTTCTCTTTCAATGTTTCGGCCATCTCCATGGCATGTGCATCAGGAATGTCATCAATCGTTAATAAGGCCACCTTCGGATCAGCATCTGCAATCGGCTGGAATGACCAGTTGTCTGTCATCTCATATTGTGCCTCTTTCTGCACGAAAGCTTCCTGCGCATCCTCTTCCTCTTCTGATGATTGTTCCGTTTCCTCTTTTTCCTTTTCCCCTTCTCCAGGGTTTTCCAACGACTCCGTACTGTCCTTTTCCTGCTGCTCAGCAGCCGGTTCATCTGACGCTGTCTGATCTTCTTCTGACCCTGAAGTACCTTCGTTACCGCCACAGGCAGCCAGGAATACAAGCAAAAGCAGGAACACACTAAACCATCGTTTCATTTTTGACCCTCCACTGTTATGTATTTCCACTTTTATCATTATAATAGATTATCCGACATTTTTTCTATCGTTTTTGGGTAATTTATTATATAATAGTAAACCGTGGTCAGAAGACACGACATATGGGTGATGGTTATGCTTCATACATTGAAAAATTTTAAGATTTTGGGAAGCCGAACGTTGAAAACGGGAATCTCTGTCTTTTTGACTGCATTAATATGCGGTTTTTTTAATTTGCCGATCATCTTTGCTGTTATTACAGCCATCGTGACAATCGAGCATACGGCAGCAGATTCCATTAAGAAGGCAGCGGTCCGGTTTCCTGCATCAGCAATCGGGGCTTTACTTGCAACCGCCTTTTATGGGTTGTTCGGTAAAGGTGCGCTGACGTTCGCGCTGGTCGCCATGGCTACGATTGCCGTCTGCCACAAATTAAAGCTTGATGATGGGATTTTGGTGGCAACGATCACAGCTACAGCTATGATTCCCGATTTTCAGGACCAATATTTTGTTTCGTTTTTCACAAGATTGGGTACTACATCCATTGGGATCATCATATCGACATTTGTGAATTTTTTCCTGCTTCCACCCAACTATTCCCCCACGATTTACAAAAACATCAATGGTCTGTATAATCAAGCTGGTCTGCTCTTAAGGCGTATAATCGAGAATGTAACGGCAGATTCTAAAGAGAAATCCCGTGGGATCCAGCGGTCATACCGACAACTCACAGCCCAGCTGGAAAAAACGAACCAGTTGTCCCGGTATCAGCGTGAAGAGTGGAAGTACCATCGTCATACCGATGAAGAGATGGTTTCTTTTCAGCTTTCACAGCGAAAGCTTGCTGCTTTTCAGCAGATTGCCTATCATTTGGGGAACCTGCAGTATGTCCAGACTAAAGCCTCTGATTTTACAGAAAGCGAAAAAGATCTGCTTCTCGAACTGACGGATGAATATGTCAATGTACTGCTTGACCCGGCTCATTCGATCAGGGAGAAACAATTCAATATGGTGCATCAATTGGATGAAGCATTTTGGAAATGGAAAGAAGAACATGTCGTGAAACAGACCGGGTACAGGCATCACTTACCCCCTCAAACCATTTTAATCTACGAAATGCTTTGTTTTCACGACGTCCTGGAAGAATTGCAAAATTTGTCAGAAAAACAGATGCATGTCGTGAAAAGGTGCTACTTTTAGACCTGATTTTTATGAGGGGAATCAAACATAATACTTATTAGGAGGGATTTTCTTCATGAATCAAGTGACGAAAGTGTTTTATATCTCAGTTGTCGCTGCAATATTATTCATTGGATGGGGTGTTATTCCTGAATCCACCCTTCCCACGTGGAACTTAAGCAACGTTACATCTACAATTCAGGGATTTCTAACCGATAAATTCGGATGGTTTTATCTATTATCTGCTACAGGCTTCTTAATCTTTGCCATCTTCCTCGTCTTTTCTAAATTCGGAAAGCTGAAGCTTGGTAAGCCTGACGACGAGCCGGAATACCCATACATTACATGGTTTGCGATGCTGTTTAGTGCAGGTATGGGGATTGGTCTTGTATTCTGGGGAGCTGCGGAACCACTTTCCCATTTCCACACGCCGCCACTTCCAGGACAGGATCCTATGAGTGAAGAAGCGGCCCAGGCTGCAATGAAATATGCCTTCTTCCACTGGGGGCTCCACCCTTGGGCCATTTATGCTGTACTTGCTCTTGCCCTTGCATACTTCAAGTTCAGAAAAGATGCTCCTGGTGTTATCAGTGCGGCTCTTACACCGGTTTTAGGTGAAAAGAGAGTAAAAGGTCCAATCGGTACAATCGTGGACTTTATCGCTGTATTTGCCACAATCTTTGGTGTCGCTACATCACTCGGTCTTGGTGCCCTGCAGATTTCAAGTGGTCTTGCTTTTGTCATCGATGGACTTGAGGACACCTTTACGCTGCAGCTGATCATCATTTGTGCTGTTACCGTATTGTTCATGGTTTCTGCTATGACAGGGTTGAACAAGGGTATTAAATACCTGAGTAATACGAACATCGTACTAGCAATTACATTAATGGTTTTCCTACTGTTTGCAGGTCCTACGAACTTTATCATGGATTATTTCACGACGACATTCGGTTCTTATGTCCGTGACCTTCCTTATATGAGTTTCCGTCTGACACCGTTTGCCGAGGATAATTCCTGGGTTCAAGGCTGGACGATCTTCTACTGGGCATGGTGGATTTCATGGGCACCATTCGTAGGTACATTCATTGCTCGTGTATCCCGCGGCCGTACCATCCGTGAATTCATTCTTGGTGTCCTGCTCGTTCCAACGATCTTCGGTGCCCTTTGGTTCTCCGTATTCGGCGGAACAGCGATCTCTCTGGAATTCTTTGACGGCGTTGATATCATCTCTGACGTTAATGAACTCGGTACAGAAGTTGCTCTATTCTCCATGCTTGAGCACATTCCGCTTGGAGCTGTTATGAGTGTCATCGGACTGCTGTTAATCAGCACCTTCTTTATCACTTCTGCCGACTCTGCAACCTTCGTTCTTGGTATGCAGACGACAAATGGAAGCCTGAACCCTAAAAACCAGGTGAAATTCACTTGGGGAATCATTCAGGCAGGAGCTGCTGCTGTACTGCTGTGGCAGGGTGGTCTGGGAGCCCTTCAAACAGCTGCGATTATCGCAGCCTTCCCGTTCACATTCATTTTAATTCTCATCTGTTTCTCCCTATTAAAAACGTTCCAGGAAGAAGCGAAGAAAGTCGACCTTAAGAAAAAACGATAAGTTCAACAAAAATGCCCGGGTAAACCACCCGGGCATTTTTATATCCAATATCTTTCTTTATGATTACCTCCCCTTTTTTAACATCTCTTTTCATTATAAAACACCAGGCTTTCATTCCTGTGACAAATCCATAACAACCCGGGTTCCAGCCTCTTCATCTGTTAAACTGAACATGAACTCAGATAAGGGAGAGAAGCTGCATGCAAACGAACAAACTAATGATCTTCACTGTCCTTCTCCTATTAATGGGCTGTATCGGTCAGTCTGAAGAAGTCCAGGTTCTTTCTACATCTCCTGATGATTATGATTTGTACCTCTATACGAATCCGGATCAGGAGGAAAAGGCTGAAAACTACATGACCGCCCTTTTAAATTGGAAATTAGAGCATCAGGATCACAACCGTCTGCAATTCAAACAAACGACCACGGATTCCCACAATGTCGAAGACATTGAAGGGGCTTCTCTCCCTATGCTCGTTGTCAAAAAGGAAGGCCGTACAATTACCCGGCTTTCCGGTATTGAAACCGAAAATCGAATTTCATCCACCCTGGAGGAGGCACTCGTGCTCTCAGGAACATAAACAAACAACATACATCCAAACGAAAAGAAGCAGCCGCTCTCGACGGGCTGCTTCTTTTCGTTTGGGGACGCTGACCCACCGTTTATGTGGAAATAAAAAAAACTGCCGGACAAGAGTCCGGCAGTTTTACTTTAATCATTACTTTGTAATGTGAATCGGTTGACCGATAGCAACTTCAGCAGCTTCCATCGTAATCTCACCAAGTGTAGGGTGAGCGTGGATTGTAAGAGCCAAGTCTTCAGCAGTCATTCCAGCTTCAATGGCAAGGCCAAGCTCAGCGATCATATCACTGGCATTCGGACCAGCAATTTGAGCACCGATAACAAGATCATCATCTTTACGTGTAACAAGTTTCAAGAAACCGTCACTGTCGTTAAGAGAAAGCGCACGACCATTAGCTGCAAACGGGAATTTAGAAGCTTTCACTTCGTAACCAGCGTCTTTAGCTTCCTGCTCTGTATAACCAACAGAAGCAAGCTCTGGATCAGAGAATACTACAGCAGGGATGCCGTGGTAATCGATCTGTGTTTTCTCACCAGCGATAGCTTCAGCAGCCACTTTCGCTTCGTAGGAAGCTTTGTGAGCAAGTGGAGGCCCTGCTACGATATCACCAATGGCATAAACGTTTTCTAGGTTTGTACGGCATTGGTTGTCGATTTCAATCAGACCTTTATCCGTCATGTTCAAGCCAAGATCTTCAAGACCGATTTCATCTGTGTTCGGACGGCGTCCAACAGTTACAAGAACGTAATCAGCGTCGACGGTTTTCGTTTCCCCTTTTACTTCATAGGTTACGGTTACACCGTTTTCTGTTTCTTCAACACCCTGAGCCATAGCGTTCGTTTCGATGGCAACGCCTTTTTTCTTCAGACGTTTCTTCACAATGGAAGACATTTGTTTTTCGAATCCGCCAAGGATATCTTTCATACCTTCAAGGATGGTTACTTCCGTATCGAAGTTTGCGTAAGCTGTACCAAGCTCCGTACCGATGTACCCTCCTCCGATGACGACAAGCTTCTTAGGAACTTCCTGAAGAGAGAGAGCTCCTGTAGAATCAAGCACGCGGTCAGAGAACTTGAAGTTTGGAAGTTCAATTGGACGGGATCCTGTTGCAATAATCACATTGTTGAACGTGTAGGTTTGAGAGTTTTTCTCATCCATCACGCGCACCGTGTTTTTATCGACAAAGTATACTTCGCCTTTTACGATGTCTACTTTATTTCCTTTAAGAAGGCCTTCAACACCGCCGGTAAGTTTGTTTACAACGCCGCTCTTCCATTCCTGGACCTTGGAGAAGTCAACCGTTGTATTTTCAGATTGGATACCCATGTCGTCGGCACCTTTAGCATGCTCATAACGGTGACCAGCCTGAATCAATGCTTTTGAAGGTACACAACCGACGTTCAAGCAGACACCGCCAAGGTTGCCCTTATCAACGATGGTTACTTTCTGACCCGTCTGGGCGGCGCGGATGGCAGCAACATAACCGCCTGGGCCCGCACCTACTACTAATGTGTCTAGTTCAATTGGGAAATCTCCTACTACCATACTTTACGCCTCCATCATAATTAGTTGTGGATCGTTCAGTAAACGCTTGATGTTGTTCATTGCGTGCTGAGCTGTTGCACCGTCAATAATACGGTGGTCAAAGCTTAGGGAAATAGCAAGAACTGGAGCCACTACGACTTCACCATCGCGTACGATCGGCTTATCAGCGATACGGCCGATTCCTAGAATAGCTACTTCAGGGTGGTTGATAACTGGTGTAAACCACTGACCACCGGCAGAACCGATATTCGTAATCGTTGTGGAAGCACCTTTCATCTCTTCACCAGAAAGTTTACCATCACGGGCTTTAACAGCCAGTTCATTGATTTCACTTGAGATAGAGAATACAGACTTACGATCCGCATCTTTAACAACAGGAACCATCAGACCTTTTTCTGTATCTGCAGCAATACCAATATTATAGTAGTGTTTCTGAATAATTTCATCTGTATTGTCGTCAATAGACGTATTTAGAACAGGGAATTTCTTCAGTGTAGAAACAAGGGACTTCACAACATATGGAAGGTAAGTCAGCTTGATATCCTGTTCTGCAGCTACGCTCTTGAATTTCTTACGGTGCGCAACAAGTTCAGAAACATCCACTTCGTCCATTAATGTTACGTGAGGAGCTGTATGCTTGGAGTTCACCATAGCTTTGGAGATCGCTTTACGGATTCCGCTCATCTTCTCACGAGTTTCTGGATAAGCTTCGCCTGCAGCTGGTGCTGCCGGTTTGCTGGATGCTGCTTCTTCCTGTTTCTCTTCCTGTGCCGGAGCTTCAGAAGAAGCTGATTCCGCTTGTCCACCGTTCATGAAGCTTTCAATATCTTCCTTAAGAACACGGCCATTTTTTCCAGAGCCTTGAACCTGACGGATTTCAACATCATTGTCGCGGGCAAACTTACGTACAGACGGCATAGCGATGACACGCTTGTCTTCGTCTACGTCTGCAGAAGCTGCAGCCGGCTGGTCAGTTTTTTCTTCTTTGCTTTCTTCTTTAGGAGCCTCTGCTTCTTCTTTACTCTCTTCTTGAGGAGCTTCAGAAGAACCAGTGTCTTCAGAACCGTCATCAATGGTAATGATCACTGTTCCAACTGTTGTAGTCTCGCCTTCGTCAACGTGAATTTCTTTTACAGTACCATCCACTTGTGAAGGAATTTCAACAACGGCTTTGTCGTTCTGTACTTCACAGAGTACATCGTCTTCTTTTACTTCGTCGCCCGGTTTGACGAACCACTTTGCAATTTCACCTTCGTGGATACCTTCACCGATATCAGGCAGTTTAAATTCAAATGCCACGGGTATTCCCTCCTAGTAATTAGAGATAATTAAAAGTTCATAACGTCGTTGACTTTTTCAACGATCGTGTTGTGGTTAGGAAGCCATACTTCTTCCGCTTGAGTAAATGCATAAACCGTGTCTGGTGCAGCTACACGCAGGACTGGTGCCTCAAGGTGAAGAATCGCTTTTTCCTGGATTTCAGCTACAATGTTGGAAGCAATTCCTGCCTGTTTTTGTGCTTCCTGCACAACAACGGCACGGTTTGTCTTCTTCACAGAAGCAAGGATTGTTTCGTAGTCCACTGGGGAAACCGTACGAAGGTCAAGAACCTCAGCGCTGATTCCATTTTTCTCAAGTTCTTCTGCCGCTTTAAGGGAAGAATGAACCATAGCACCGTAAGCGACAAGTGTTACGTCTGTACCTTCACGCTTAACTGCTGCTTTGTCCAGATCTACTGTGTACTCTTCTTCCGGTACTTCTTCACGGAAAGAACGGTAGAGCTTCATGTGCTCAAGGAAGATAACTGGATCATTATTACGGATGGAAGAGATCAAAAGACCTTTGGCATCGTAAGGGTTGGATGGAATAACTACACGCAGACCAGGCTGCTGTGCCATTAGACCTTCAAGGCTGTCGGCGTGAAGTTCAGGCGTGTGAACACCGCCGCCGAATGGAGAACGTACAGTGATCGGCATCGGACGTGTACCACCGGAACGGTAACGGTAACGAGCCATTTGGCCGCTGATCGCATCCATGACTTCATATACGAAGCCGAAGAATTGAATTTCTGGTACTGGACGGAAACCAGTGAGGGCAAGTCCGATGGACATACCGCCGATTCCGGATTCAGCTAGGGGTGTATCGAATACACGATCTTCGCCGAACTCTTTTTGAAGACCTTCAGTAGCACGGAATACTCCGCCGTTTTGACCAACGTCTTCACCATAGATCAGCACGTTTTCATCATTTTTAAGTTCTGTGCGCATCGCGTCTGTGATGGCTTGAATCATTGTCATTTGTGCCATGATTTACTTCGACTCCTTTTCCTTATATTCTTCCAGCTGCTCCTGTAGGTTGGATGGAAGTTCCTCGTGCATGATACCGATAAGATCGGCAACCGACTGCTTAGGAGTGTTGTCAGCTTCTTTAACCGCTGCTTTGATTTCTTCTTTTGTTTTTTCGATCAGTTCGTTTTCTTCCTCTTCAGACCAAAGCCCTTTAGCCTCGAGGAATTTACGGAAACGAACGATTGGATCTTTCTTCTCCCACTCGCTGTCTTCATCTTCCGTACGGTAGCGTGTAGGATCGTCACCAGCCATTGTATGAGGGCCGTAACGGTAAGTAAGAGTCTCAATCAATGTAGGGCCTTCACCGTTTACAGCGCGGTCACGGGCTTCTTTTGTAGCCGCGTAAACAGCAAGAACATCCATTCCATCAACCTGGATTCCTTCGATACCAGCAGCAACTGCTTTTTGAGCAATTGTCTGAGCTGCAGACTGCTTCTCTACAGGTACAGAGATCGCAAAACGGTTGTTCTGTACAACGAAGATCGCCTGGGCGGCGAAAGCTCCTGCAAAGTTGATACCTTCGTAGAAGTCACCCTGGGAGGCACCGCCGTCACCAGTATAAGTAATCGCTACAGCGTTTTGGCCGCGCTTTTTATAGCCAAGACCAACGCCGGCTGTTTGTGTAATTTGTGCACCAATAATAATCTGCGGACTTACTGCGTTCACGCCCTCAGGCATTTGATTTCCTTTGAAATGTCCACGGGAGAACAGGAATGCCTGGTGAAGTGGAAGACCGTGCCAGATCAACTGTGGTACATCACGGTATCCTGGTAGAATAAAGTCCTCTTTCTCCAACGCAAACTGGCTTCCAAGCTGAGAAGCTTCCTGCCCTGCTGTTGGAGCGTAGAAACCAAGACGTCCCTGGCGGTTAAGCGCAATAGAACGCTGGTCCAAAATACGCGTATATACCATACGGCGCATGATTTCTTTTAAATCTTCATCTGATAGGTCAGGCATGAAATCGTCGTTTACGATTTCGCCTTCTTCGTTAAGGATTTGAAACGTTTCGAACTGGTTTTCAATGTTCTCTAGAGTTCGTTTCAAGTCATTCACCCTTTCCTTTCGTATTTTAAAAATGGATGCTGTAAGTAGCTTTCCCAATTATGAAAAAAACTGTACCGATTTGCTCTTTACGTTTTACCCCTCACGTCCATGGATTAATCATGACGGGAAGATATCTAAAACTGTTACAATTGTTAACTAAGATTCAATGGTACAATGTCAATCCACTTTGTAGTTTAGCTCAATTCGTCATCATTCGTCAATCACTTCGGTGCAGATAATATCTATATGATGACAGAGCCGCTGCAAAGCAGTCGAAACCCGGCAGATCCTGCGATGAAAAAACCTCACACTGTATCACCCAAAATTTAAGCCTGTATTAATCTTACGTTTTTTCCCTTTAATAATCAAATGGGATGCTTTGATAGGCAGGCATCCCTGGGCGGTACGTGAAGCGTCCCTCTTCCCGGCATGGATGGCCGTAAGACTCCGGTCGCTCCACGCCCGTGTGCAGGTGTAAAAACGGGAAGGTATGGAGACCCATTGAAAAAAACAACAAAAGGCCCGCTCACATGTGCAAGCGGGCCTTTTGTTGTTATGAAGCTTCTTCCTCTGATGTGTCCTCTCCAGATTCTTCATAGGTCACATCGAGCTCCATTGTCTCATAAAGCTCTTTCTTCAAGGTGTTGTATTCATCTGTATACTGGTTAAACACTTCGTTCTTTTCTATGACCTTATTGTAGCTTTCATTAATCTTCTCGACCTGTGATTTCAAGTTCTCTTCCTTCAGGTCTTCCTTCTGCGTCATTTCATACAATTCCGCATCAAGCGTGAGTGCCTCGTCATAAGCACTGTATAACTCTTCATATGTACTGTATCGTTTCTCCATAACATCAATAAGCTCCTGCGCTTTTTCCTGAGCTTCCTGATTTTCTTCGCCAAGATCTTCTACAGGAGATTTAATCTCATCAAATTCAGCTTTAGCAGCATCGATGCTTTCTTTTTCGAGCTCCAGCTTGTTCCGGCGCTCCTCCACGATGCCTGCTGCTTCCTCTGATTTTTCTTTGATCTGATCAAACTGATCCATATCCAAGGCAATGATTTCGTCATAAAGCTGTTGTTCCTGCTCTTCCAGTTCAACCATCGGCTCCTGCTGTTCCCGGAAGGTTTCTTCCTGTGAAACGGCTTCTTCCAAATGCTCGTAAATTTGTTCTTCCGGAGCCTGATTGGAACAGCCTGTCATAACTAAGGCCGCTGCAGCAAGCGCTCCGATCATCGTATGTAATCGCACAACATTTCCCCCTCGTAATCCCTGACACATTATTGTAAACTAAGCATATCTACAATAGTATAATAATTGGCAGGAATTGAAAAGTACCGAATTGATTCACCTGCCCTGTCAATGGAAATACAGATGAAGATATAAGCTTGAAAGGATGTTGTTTCATGATCACAATGGACGATATTGTCCGCGAGGGTCACCCCGCTTTAAGGACAGTCACGGAAGAAGTACCCCTCCCTCCTTCCGAAGAAGATAAGAAAACATTGGAGGAAATGGTCCAATACTTAAAAAACAGCCAGGATGAACAGGTGTGCAGCCGCTACGGCCTGCGTCCCGGTGTCGGCCTCGCAGCACCACAGATTAATGTGAACAAGCGGATGCTGGCCGTACATTTTACAGATATGAAAGATAAACTATACAGTTACGGTCTGTTCAATCCCCGTATAGTCAGTCACTCGGTGGAGCGTACGTATCTATCCACTGGAGAAGGTTGTCTTTCTGTCGACCGTGAAGTGCCCGGGTATGTCCCAAGGTACCGGAGAATCACAGTAAAAGCGACAGATTTGGAAGGAAATGATGTGAAACTTCGGTTGAAGGATTACGCGGCCATTGTCTTTCAACACGAAATCGATCACCTTCACGGAGTGATGTTCTACGATCACATCGACCAGGAGCAGCCGTTTAAAGAACCTGAAAACGCCACACCCGCCGATCGTTAATAAAAGAGCGCCGTCTGATCACTCAGCGGCGCTCTTTTCATTATTTTAATAAACCAAGTTCATATATCGCGTGGGACAGGCCGTCCTCCCCGACATCAACCGTAACAAAATCGCTCACAGCCTTCGTTTCGGAAACGGCATTCCCCATAGCTACACCCGTTCCGACTTCCCGGATCATTTCAATATCATTCAATCCATCTCCAAAGGCAAAAGTGTCCTCCATCCGGAGGCCGGCAGCTTCTACGAGTTTCTTAATCCCCTCTGCCTTCGACCCTCCACGGGGAAGCACATCACAGGACACCGGGTGCCAGCGGATATAATCAAAGGCCGGAAAGGCTTCCCTGTACTCTTCAATTTCATCGCCTTCACAGAAAATAAGGGACTGATAAATGTTTCTTCCTTTATAAAAAGACGCATCTTCATCAGGATGATCAATGTATAATGTTCCGAGACTGGAAGAAATATCTTCATGATCCGGTGTGGAGGCCCTCATTTCCTCATGGTTCATGAACACCATCGGATGATCATTGGATTCTGCATGTGCATGCAGTTTTTCAAGATCAGTCCCTGAGAGGGGGTTCGTATAGACTTCCTCCCCTTCGAAAACAACATACTGGCCGTTGAAACTGATATAGGAATCGATTCCAAGTTCTTCTCTCAGCTCTTTGTACATAAAAGGAGCACGTCCTGTGGCAATGGCACAGTAAACGCCTTGATCCTTCAGGTCCTGAACCGCTTTTTTCGTCTTCTCCGGAAGCTTTTTATCATGGTCAAGCAGTGTTCCATCAATATCAAAAAAGGCAATTTTCTTATCCATAAGCGTTCCTCCTGCATATTCAAATTCTTTCATTTCTACGCTCTTATCATAGCATGTCCTGCTCTTTGGCTATACTGTAGCATGAGTGGATAGGTTTGAGAAGAAAAACACACCATAATGACAAAATATAAAATGTAAATGTTTCATTCTTTCACAAACCGTATTATACTAGAGATAACAGGGATTGGGCGGTTTAACGTTTTTGGCGTTTTCTTCATCAACATAAAGGGGATGGATGCAAATGATGAAGCGTCTGAGAAGAAAGCTTAGAAAACGTTGGAAAAATTTCATGAAGCGGAAGACATACGCGTAAATCATTGTTTCAGGTGTACGGCCACCTGCGCATACAAGAATCATTACCATACACGCTGGAATCGTGCTATGATGATGAGAGGACAAGAATGTGGAAATTATATCTAGTTAGGAGCGATAACGTAATGATATTCAAAGTATTGTATCAGGAGCTTGATACTGAAGTTCCTGTCCGCGAACGTACAGACAGCATGTACCTGGAAGCGGAAACCGAAAGACAAGTACGTGAAAAATTAAAAAATGCAGGATTTAATATTGAATATATCCAGGTGCTTGATGAGGATCACCTGGCATATGAGCAGCAATCCGAAGATTTCAGGCTGGAGCAGTTTTAACCGATGAAATTTGTGAAAAATGACCAGACCGCCGTGTTTGCCCTTGGAGGCCTCGGTGAAATCGGTAAAAACACATACGGCGTACAATTCCAAGACGAAATCATCCTCATTGATGCAGGGATTAAGTTCCCGGAAGACGAACTGCTCGGTATCGACTATGTCATTCCGGATTATACTTATCTCGTGCAGAATCAAGATAAAATCAAAGGTTTGTTCATCACGCACGGTCACGAAGATCACATCGGTGGTATTCCCTACCTTCTGCGTGAACTCAATATTCCAATCTATGCAGGGAAGCTTGCCATCGGCTTAATCCGTAATAAACTGGATGAGCACGGCCTGCTGCGCAGCGCGAAATTAAACACGATTCAGGAAGAAGACGTGATCAAATTCCGCAAAACGTCCGTATCCTTTTTCCGGACGACACACAGCATCCCTGATTCCTATGGAATCGTTGTAAAAACACCACCAGGCAACGTCGTTCACACAGGTGACTTCAAATTTGATTTCACTCCTGTAGGTGAACCGGCCAACCTTGCTAAAATGGCTGAAATCGGTAAAGAAGGCGTTCTTGCCCTCCTTTCTGACAGTACCAATAGTGAGGTTCCTGGTTTCACTAAATCCGAACGTGTTGTGGGCCAAAGCATCCATGACATCTTCACGCGTATGGACGGCCGTTTAATTTTTGCGACCTTCGCGTCGAACATCCACCGCCTTCAACAGGTCGTGGAAGCCGCTATTAAACATGGCCGTAAAGTTGCCGTATTCGGCCGTAGTATGGAATCTTCCATCCGCATCGGTCAGGAACTTGGATATATCCGTGCCCCTAAGGATACATTCATTGATGCCCAGCAGATCAATCGTCTGCCGGCAAACGAAGTTGTCATCCTTTGTACCGGATCCCAAGGTGAACCGATGGCCGCCCTGTCAAGAATCGCCAACGGTACCCACCGTCAGATTCAAATTCAACCAGGCGACACCGTTGTGTTCTCTTCTTCCCCAATCCCTGGAAACACAATTAGTGTCAGCCGTACCATTAACAAGTTGTACCGTGCAGGTGCCGATGTTATTCACGGACCACTGAATGATATCCACACATCCGGACACGGCAGTCAGGAAGAAATGAAGCTCATGCTCCGCCTTATGCAGCCGAAGTTCTTTATGCCGATTCACGGTGAATACCGCATGCTGAAAGAACATGTGAAATTGAGTCTGGACTGTGATGTTCAGGAAGAGAACTGCTTCGTTATGGATAACGGTGATGTGCTTGCCTTAGGCAAGGAAGAAGCCTCTGTGGCAGGAAAAATCCCGTCCGGCTCTGTTTATGTAGACGGAAGCGGCATCGGTGATATTGGAAATATCGTTCTCCGTGACCGCCGCATCCTTTCTGAAGAAGGGCTTGTCATCGTTGTGGTCAGTATCAACATGAAGGAATTTAAGATTGCTTCCGGTCCTGACATCATTTCCCGAGGTTTTGTCTACATGAGGGAATCCGAGGACTTGATCAAAGAGGCCCAGCAGCTCGTCAGTTCCCACGTTGAAAAAGTGATGGAACGCCGTACGACTCAATGGTCTGAAATTAAAAATGAAATTACAGATACCATCGCGCCGTTCCTGTTTGAAAAAACAAAACGTCGTCCGATGATTCTTCCAATCATTATGGAAGTGTAATAAAAAAGCCCGCTGTCGAGAGACAGCGGGCTTTTTTGATGTTGTATTAGAATAAACGTTGAATGGATTTCTTAAGGTCAGGGAGGTCCAGCGTCCCGGATTCAAAGAATTCCTTGACGATATACTTCGAATAATTCACAGCAGATGTGTAATCAATTTTCCCTGGAAGTGGAGCCTGGTCTTCAATGACTACATCAATCAGAACCGGTTTATCAGATAGGAATGCCTGTTTCATTTTGGTCCCAAGTTCTTCATAGGACTCAATACGGTAGCCTTCTGCTCCGCAGGCTTCAGCAAATTTGGCAAAATCCACTTCACCAAGGTTTGTTGCATAATTCAAGTGTCCCATCTGTTCCTGCTCATACTTGATCATCCCGATCTTACTGTTATTCAGAACAACCATTTTAATCGGCAGTTCGTATTTAACAGCGGTGACGAAATCATGCATGACCATGGAAAATCCACCGTCTCCCGATACTCCGACCACCTGCTTTTCCGGATGAGCTTTCTGCGCTGCTATGGCACCTGGGAGTCCACTCCCCATGGTTCCAAGCCAGCCGGAAATAAGGAATTTCTGGTTAACGAGATGAAGGAAGCGTGTGAGCCATACGGTAACGTTCCCAACATCTCCGGAAACGACTGCTCCCGGCTTCAAATGTTTTTCCAATTCATACATCACTTGTGGAGCGTGAAGAGGGTCCTCTTCCCTTCTCTTTTCCTCCTGTACAGCAATACGCCAATCCTTCATCTTTTCCTGATAGTAAGACAGGTAGCTGCGTTCTTCCACTGGTTCGATCACGTCTGTCAGCGCCTGCAGAGTTTCCCGGCTGTCTCCGGCAAGGCCGGTTGTAATCGGATAGTGCTTCCCAAGGTGAGCGGGCTCCCGATCAATCTGAATGGCATTCACTTGTTCCGGGAGAAAGTCACGATATGGAAACTGGGTACCGACCAAGATGAGAAGGTCGGTTTCCTTCATCGCATGATACGCTGGTTTGGTACCAATTTGCCCGTGCTGTCCGAGACAATACGGGTGATTATCGGGAATAATCCCTTTTCCGAGCAGGCTCATAATGATCGGCGCTTTGATGGTTTCAGCAAAGGCAATCAGTTCATTGGCTGAAGACTTTGTTCCCTGTCCTGCCAGAATCAACGGTTTTTCCGACTTCTCAATCAGTTTCCTTGCCTCGTTTAAATGTTTTTGACGAGGGAAAATTTCAGGTTTGAAGAACTCCCCTGATGTCCGTCTCGTGTTATCGCTCTGCTTTTTAGCGAATAAATCATCCGGGACAATCAATACAGAAACACCCTTATTGGCATAAGCTTCCTTCACTGCCTGGTCCAGCAGATCCGGGAGCTGCTCTTCTGTTTCCGCCCGTTGATTAAAAACCGATACATCATCAAACATACGCTCCAGATTAATTTCCTGAAATGCTCCCGTTCCAATTTCCTCGCTGTGTACCTGTCCCACGATAGCGAGGACCGGGGCCCCATCAGCCTTCGCATCATAAAGTCCATTTAATAGATGGATGGCTCCAGGACCGGCTATCCCCATTGTCACACCAAGTTTTCCGGTAAGCTTCGCATATGCGGCTGCCGACAGAGCACCAGTCTCCTCATGGCGGACTTGAAGAAATTCGATTTCGTCCTTTCTTTTTCTTAAATCATCAATCAATTCATTTATTGAATCACCAGGCATGCCGTATACATGATCCACACCCCAGTCGATCAACTGCTGTGTCAGTAATGCTCCTGTACGTTTTTCAAACATATGCTTCATCCTTTCAACTTGCTGAATTTCTCGTCTACCCTTTGTATTTCCTTATCGCATCTTCAGTAAACAAAAAAAGAACGGGGATTCCTCCCGTTCTCAAGATCCTTTCATTCCTCACTTTCCTTCCCCTCATCTAATAGGGCCACTATCTCTTCGAGCTGTACCAATACATCCCCCATCCACTGTTCCACCTCGTCCATAGGGGGGGACTTTTCCAACTCTCCCCTATGCTCCTGTTTTTGTATCAAGTATAGGAAAAGCAGCTTCAAGGAGTCTTCCTCCAGAAAAACAAAACTTTGGTCTTCTGTCCGCTTGGCACTCTTTTTCTGTTTTAGTTTATCAACAAGCCAGTGCTTTATAAACTTCTGGACATCTTCTTCCGCCATTAATCTCCCTCCCCTTTCACACCACTTGCACTCATCTGGTTCAAGGAAGGTACACCGGATTCCCATCCTTTTCCATACGCAAATCCCTGCATAATGGAAGCATAGGATTTCTCCGGTTTCCACCTCAGCTGAAAATTCGCGAAAGTCAGGGAGCCTCCAGGTTCAATCTCATTCTGATCCAGGGGTTTTAACCAGAATTCGTTCTTCGCCTGTTCTTCATCCATCCGAAGCCAGGCACCTGCTGCCTTCATTTTTGCGACTTGAGCTTTATGTACATATTTTCCCGAGAATTGACATGGGGAATCCTCTGACATCTTCAGGCAGATGTAAGGCTCATGCATCACCTGATGCCCCAGGTTACGCATATGAAAGCTTGCGATCATCATGCTTTCCTGATCGGAATCATGGGAAACGTGGATGGAATACGTAAAAAAGCAGATAACAGCCCTGTGCTGTCCTGCCTTCAGTGCGGTGACTTTTTTCCGGATGTCCTTGATGCGGTCCTCCTGCTGTTTTTTCAACTTCAACAACCGTTCCATACCATACCACCTCCAAAAAAAATACAAGAGAAGAAGGGTTTCCTCTCTTGTATTTATGCAGCTGGTTTACGCATTATCACCATCGTCAGCCGTTGGGAACAATACCGGACACTGTGGTGGCAGTGTTGGAGCCGGGCAAGGCGGGATTGGAAGCAAGTCACGCGGCTCACAGAACTCAGCGATAAGCTCAAGCGTTACTGGAAATGTGGATTGGATACTTTGGCAGAGACGGACGGATACCGTGATGTCATCAAGGGAATCTCCAGCTGTGCCATTTTCTTCACACGTGAAGTTACAAACAAAACAGTCAAGATCTGTATAAGTAACCTCGACGTCTGTTCCTTCCGGCGCACACAATAGTACCTGCTCACAGCGGACAAAGTCAGCTTCTCCTACTTCTACAACTGCCCCACCATTTTCTGCTGTCAATTCTACAGCAATGGTTACCGTAAAGTATTTACGGATGTTTACAAGCTGAAGCGTCAACAGCGTTCCGTCAACGACAAGCTCCTGATCTACGCGTCCGACGATTTCAATCGGATCGGTTTCACGCGGCTCTACTGTACAGATGACTTCTTCAATGTCCTCACACTCAAGCTGTTCTCCTGAAGGACCGACGGGAAGCTCAAAGTCTCCGATTGTTAAATCAAACGAAGCCTCATTGATTACCCAGTCATAAACTTTTGTTGTGTTGATACATAGGAGCTCCTGGCCCCCATTAAGATTTTTTGCTTGCATGGTTAGCAAACACCTCCGAATAAGATTTTTCTTTCATTCGTAGCATATGTCTGGAAAAAAGCTTGGGTCTAGTACATTCGCTGATGTTTGGTGGGATTTTACAATTTTGTGCGAACACCTATATTACATGCAGGAGACCTCATATGGTGTCTGTCCAGCCAAAAGGAAATGTTCCACACATAACAACAGCCGGGAGGGCATAGGCTGATATGTAAAAAGAGCCGTTTCACAACCTTAGGCAGGTGTCTTAAAAACACCTCACCGATGTGTCACGGATCAGGAACGAATCAATACTATAATACTGTGCTGGTAAGGGTGATGAATGATGGGACAGTACAGCCATACAGGCCCGGACCATGTGGAGCTCCTAAAATGGAACATCAACCTTTTTAAAGAGATGGTCCACTCTCTGGAAAATGGTGACTGGACGGTGGAGGATGGGTACAGGGGAAAAGAACCGCTTCATTATAAGTTATTGTTAGAAGGAGTTATCAACAAAATGGAAGAATTCAACCAGCAGCTTGAGCTGCGAACGAATCAGCTCACAGCTCAAGTTCAGCAACTGAGTGAACATGTTCATCTATTGAAGGACGATGTGGAAGATATTAAGGAAAAGCTTGACCGCCTGCAATTAAAAGATTTAATTCAAAAAATGAATGTGATTATTGAGCAGCAGGACGATCGTGAACAGGAACAAGTGCAGCAATCTGAGAATGACCGGTTAAAAAGTGAAATTGATCAGTTAAAAGCGGAGATGAAGGCGCAGAGGACTCAGGAATACGCCGAACAGGAGACTCCGGCTAAAGGGCAGGCAGGTCCTAAAGTTTCAGAGTATCGGAGACTGAAAACGATGCTGCATTCCTCCCCCATGTATCCAGCCCAGAGACAGGATTATTACCCTCCACAGCAGCCTTATCCTTATTCCAGCCCTGCCTCCTACTATCCACCACAACCGGGCCAGTACCAGCAAAACTACCCCGTCTCACACGAGTCGACTCGGAGAGGACAGAAACGGTCGTCCCGCCATCCGTTTATTGAACCTGTCAAAAATACCATCTTAAAGTCAACTTCAAAAAAAAACGATAAAGAACCCGCCCAGACCGTGAGTTCCTACACTCCACCGGCGGTAACCACGATTCAAAAGGAGCCCGAAAATAAAAAAGCGCTGGTGCAAACCATCGCTCATACCATCGCGTCCATTCCTGCAGAGGAATCCGTTCTCCCTGAACAACAGACTTCTAAGGGTATGAAACGCACCTCCCCTGTCTCGATCGAAAAGGCTAAAATTACCCAGAAGCAAAAGCCGGAAATCGTTTATCCTGAGTCAGAAACGTTAGTAGAGAAGGAGACACCCGCTAAAAAACGGGAATTCTCTTCGATCTTTTCCATTTTTCAGAAGTGGAACGGATAATGGTGAGGATTGATCAGAGGTTATATCAGCAAATGGTCGATCACGGATATACCTGCCTGCCGAATGAAGCCTGCGGACTGATCTCCGGTCACGATGAAAAAGTTGAACAAATCTGGCCGCTTGTAAACGAACGCCCTTCCCCCCACCGTTTTTTTGTCAGCAAGACCATCGTTTCTTCCACCCTTGATGCCATTGAACAATCAGGGCAGCAGGTGCTGGCCGTTTATCATACCCATCCGGGAACAGCACCCGTGCCCTCCTCTTATGATCTTCAAAGTCACCAGGACAGTACGGTGAAAATGGTGATCATCTCCTACAAATTCCATTCTCCCCGCTCTGCCTGCTACTCCATATTGGACGGCCGCTATGTAAAGCACCCATTTCATATCGGGGAGCGTTAAGCGCCCTTCCCTTTTTCCATAGTGTGCTTATACTACAGTATCAAGGTGTAAGGAGAGGTGGCTATGAAAGAAAAAAGAAGGAAAAGACTGGTTAAGGTCAACCGGACCATGAAACAAACCCCAACCCCAATCGTTATTGAAACGACGAAAAATAAAGTCGAACGTCCTGTTAAACGAGGGGGCTGCTGTTTAAAAAGGAAAAGCTGATTGAATCTCGCCTCCGAATGAGACCAATGAGCGGCAAGTCCTTATTACTATTTATAAATATTTATAATAAAGGCCCCGGCTTCCATATAGGAACCGGGGCTTCTGGTTTAGTCCTCAACAACAAGATTTTTTTCAAACCGGCTGATATCCTTGTCTGCGCCAATGACGATCAGGACATCACTTTCCCTGATTTCCTCCGTAGCCATCGGGGAGACAATGACATCTTTTTCCCGTTTAATTGCTACGACGTTACATCCGTATTCGGCTCGGATATCCAGGTCCACCAATGTTCTTCCACTCATTTTACTGCCAGCTTTGACCTCAACGACACTGTGGTCATCAGAAAGTTCAATGTAGTCCAGAATGTTGTTGGAAATGATGTTATGGGCAATCCTTTTCCCCATATCCCGTTCCGGGTGGACGACCTGATCGGCTCCGATTTTGTTCAGGATCTTTTCGTGGTAATCATTCTGGGCTTTGACCGTAATCATTTTGATGCCCATTTCTTTTAGAATCAAAGTAGTCAGCATGCTGGCCTGTATATTGTCACCAATGGCAACAATGACATGATCAATGTTGCGGAATCCAAGCTCTTTCAGGGCATTTTCATCCGTCGAATCCGCAATGACGGCATGGGACGCAATATCCCTGTACTCATTGACCTTATCCTCATCAAGATCAAGCGCCAGCACTTCCATTCCTTCACGGCTTAATTCGCGGCATATACTGCCCCCGAATCGTCCAAGACCAATGACGGCAAATTCTTTCTTCATCTCTCTCGACCCCCATCTATCACGTAAAAAATCTATGCTTATTCTATCACACAATTGTGATCATCACACAAAAAAGTAGAAACCACTTGTTCTTCCATTGCCTTCAGAAGCTCCGACCATTCAGCCGGGTCCGAGGGAAGGCTGGACCCTGCAAATTCTGTAAACGGCCGCCTGTGACGGCTGTTCTCAAACGTTTGGAATGATCCGGTGGAAATAAGGTGTGCAAGGACTACCGGGTGGATGATGCGTCCCGAGGCAGGCGTCTGAATAGGCTGTGTCAACCAAAGGATGCATAACGAATATGTTCATTTCCACTATGATCTTGAAGGACAAAAAGGGAAGAACCTCTGTTTCACAGAGGTTCTTCCCTTTTATTGATATCTATTTTGGTCAGGCTGGCATCCGCATAAGTGATACGTAATCTTACACGATGAAGTGCGGACAGCAAGTCGTTTTTCTTCAGTAAGAGTAAAGAAGAATCCCTGCTATTTTTCTCCCTTCACATAATCTGCATCGAACAAGAACATGCGCATGAGGAGAATCAGCGATGGAATCAGCAGGAGAAGACCTGCAATGAAGACAATGACAAGCGCCACAGCCATCGATTCATTCGTAACCGCATTGGAAATCGTCACGTACGGATAAAGCAGATAAGGTAGATGGGAAGCTCCATACCCAAAGAAGGCAACGAAGAACTGAAGCATCACGGCGATAAAGGCCCATCCGTAAAACTTTCCGGTATAGACGAGGAACAGCGCAGTTATAAAGAAACCAACAGAAATTCCGAACACCCACCACAAGTCCATCGCCCGTTGAAAATGCTCTGGATTCTGCTGACTCAAAGCAATGAATGTCGTCAAGCTGGCAATGATGGTCGGAGAGCTCCAGAACAGCGCATACTTCCTGACAATTTCAAGTGCCGGTCGGTCGCCCGCACGATGGGCATAATACGTTAAAAACATCGCGCTGATATAAAGAACGGAAACGATGGCGAGAAAAACGACACTCCATGAATAAGGGTTTGAGAACAGTTCCCCGTAAAGCAGCTGCACGTCATTTTCCGTCTCTTCAATAAAGCCCCCCTCTGAGATCGTCAGAGCGGTGGATAAAGAGGCCGGAATGAGCAGGCCTGTCGCTCCATAAAGGAACATGTAGAGAGAGTTATCTTTGGATCCATAGTTTTCAAACGCATAAAAGGAACCCCGTATAGCAATGAGGACAATCGCAATACTTCCCGGAATCAACAGGGACTGCCCAAAATAATACGCCATATCAGGGAAGAACCCGACAAGACCGACGAAGAAAAAGACGAAGAAAACATTCGTCACTTCCCATACCGGGGAGAGGTACCGGGAGATCAGCTGATTAATCAAGTGATCCTTTTTCGTCATTCTTGCATAATAAGCGAAAAAGCCAGCACCAAAATCCACAGATGCGACGATCAAATATCCGTAAAGGAAAAACCAGAGGACGGATATACCGATGATTTCATAGCTCATGACTGTCCCTCCCTGCTGGCTGCGGCTGTATTCGGAAAGCGGTGCTCCAGTTCAAGCTCGGCCGGTTTGCCTTTGAATATTTTGCGTAACGTAAGCAGACATCCAACAGCGAGCACAAGGTATACGGCAGCAAACAGCGCAAACATCCAGCCGATGTACGGGGATGTCGTCGAACCTTCAGCAACAGTCATAAAACCTCTCAAAATCCACGGCTGTCTCCCGACTTCGGCATAAATCCAGCCAAACTCAATCGCGAGCATCGTCAAAGGACCAGTCGCTGCCACTCCCCACAAGAGGATAGGATGGAACGGGTTTCCTTTCTTCCATTTCCAGAGCACAAGGAAGAGCAGGGAAATCCCCAGGGTGTAAAAACCGATCGATACCATCAGGTCGAACATATAGTGTATCCATAAGGGAGGCCGCTCGTTCTCAGGTGTTTCCTCGAGGCCTTCCACTTCTGCATTGAAATCGCCATGAGCAAGAAAACTCAAAGCATTGGGGATCCTGATGGCATTTTCGACTTCATTGTTCTCATTCAGCGTACCGAATACAACAAGGTCGGCGCCTTCTTCGGATTCAAAGTGCCATTCCCCGGCAGCGAGCTTCTCGGGTTGATGCTCAGCAAGAAACTTCGCAGATAAATCACCGGCGAGCGCTGTAAGCATGGCAAAGATAAAAGTGGCAGTCATCGTAAGTTTTAATGCTTTTTTGTGATAGAGGGATCCTTTTTTTATCAAAATGATGAAAGCAGCAATCCCTGCAAGCACCGCAGCAGCGGTTAAATAGGAGGAAGATATGACGTGAAAGACCTTCGTCGGTGTCGCAGGATTGAACATCGCAGCAAGTGGATCCACCGATGTAAAACGACCCTCTTCCAGCTCAAACCCCTGCGGCGTGTTCATAAACGAGTTCACCGTTGTAATAAAGAAGGCGGACATCGTTCCTCCAATGACTACAGGAATGGACAACAGCCAGTGGTAGATCGGCTTCTTGAACCGGTCCCACGTATATAAGTAAATCCCAAGGAATATCGCCTCAAAGAAGAAAGCGAAGGTTTCCATAAATAACGGCAGTGCAATCACGTTCCCCGCCAGCCTCATGAAGCTCGGCCAGATGAGGGACAACTGCAGACCGATCGCCGTCCCTGTCACAACTCCGACAGCGACCGTAATCGTATACCCTCTTGTCCACCGCCTGGCAAGCAGGGTGTAATGCGGATCTTTCCGCTTGATTCCGATGAATTCCGCAATGGACACAAGGACGGGGACCCCGACTCCCAGTGTTGCGAAAATGGCGTGAAATAATAGTGTCATCGCGGTGAGCGCACGACTCACTTCGACGGTTTCGAATCCAAACATCTTAATTCGTTCCCTCCTACCCAGGAATAATCTCAAAATCTCTTCTGGGATTAGTATAAAACGTAAAACACCGTTGTGGTATTCAAGATGATGACTATTTTGTGACAAACTTCACAAAGTCTTTTCGATTCTTATCGTACCGCAGACCATCCGTGATGTCGACCTATCTGCCTGTTCCCCTCCTCCGTTCTTTTCTAACGCTGTTCAAATAAAAAAACCCTGTAGAAATTTTCTACAGGGTAACTTGTTATATTGCATCCAGCATTTGGAACTGGGCTTTTACAAGTTCATAATATTCGCCGTGCTGATCCATAAGTTCATCATGAGATCCCTGCTCAAGAATCTTTCCATGCTCGAGCACGAAAATGTTGTCGGCTTCCCGGATCGTTGATAAGCGGTGGGCAATCATAATGGCTGTTCTACCTTTCAGGAGCTTCTTCAATGCCTGTTGAATCTTCAGTTCGGTTTCTGTATCTATACTCGCTGTTGCTTCATCGAGAATGAGAATCCTCGGATTGGCAAGCAGGGCCCTGGCAAAGGATAGAAGCTGCCGTTCTCCGGCTGAAAGGATATTCCCCCGCTCCTCTACTTCTGTTTCGTAGCCGTTGTTCAAGCGCTGGATAAAACCATCCGCTCCTACCACTTCTGCTGCTTCTTTCACCTCTTCATCCGTAGCATCCGGCCGCCCGAAGCGGATATTTTCCATGATCGTTCCCGAAAAAATGAACGTGTCCTGAAGAACGACACTGATCTGCTGTCTGATGCTATCAATGGAAGCATCCTTCAAATCCACCCCATCGATTTTGACGGCACCTTTGGTTGGGTCGTAAAAACGGCTGATCAAATTGGCAATCGTAGATTTCCCTGATCCCGTATGTCCCACGAGCGCCACCGTTTCTCCTTGTTTCATCTCAAGGTTGATATCATGAAGAGCTATCCGCTTGGAATCGTAGGCAAACTGAACATGATCGAATTCGATATGCCCTTTCATCTCTTTTAATTCCACAGCGTCTTTCTTCTCTTCTACATTCGGTTCTTCATCAAGGAATTCGAATATCCGCTCAGAAGCCGCCATCGCCATAAGAAGCTGGTTGTACATCATTCCCAGTCTGGAAATGGGTTCCCAGAACATCCCAAGGAAAAAGGCGAACGATACAAACGTTCCGACCTCGATATCTCCCTGTAGAATCAACCAGGCCCCAAATGAAACGAGAATCACCGTACCGATGGCATTGCTCATTTCGACAAACGGACGGAACATGGCGCTTTTTTTGGTCGCTTCCTTCCAGGCGAGAAAGTTATCCGTGTTCACCCCGTCAAAGTATTCGTTATTTTCCTTCTCCTGTGTAAAAGACTGGGTAATCCGAATGCCCTGAAGACTTTCATTCAGGTGGGAATTCAGCCTGGACTGCTGGATTCGTACCTGCTGCCAGGAGCGTCGGATATTCCGCCGCAGCTTCGTGGAGATATAAAACATCAGCGGCATGATCACGAGAATCGCCAGGGCAAGCTTCGGATCGAGCGCCAGCAGAATAGCGATGATCCCTGTTAAAAGAACAATATCCATCAGAAGATTGATAATCCCGTTTGTAAACAGTTCCTGAAGAGAGTTGATATCATTCATAATCCGCACAAGAATGGAACCGGCAGATCTCGAATCGAAAAACTTGTGAGACAGCCTTTGGACATGGGAAAACAGATGCTGTCGTAGATCATAAATCACGTTCTGCCCCAGAATGTTGACATACTTAATCCTCAGGGCATTGGCGATATAGCTGAGAACATACAAGCCTGCGATTCCCAGCACCAATTGGATCAATAAACCGTTGTCTCTTTCTGCAATCGCAGCATCTATAGCCACCTTACCAATTAAAATCGGTACAATAAGCCGGACCAGTGTGGAAACCAGCATGGAAATAATGGATACAGGCAGAAGATTTTTTGTATACGGCTTGATGTACGTAAGCAGACGCCACATTTGTGCCCAGTTAAAAGGCTTCTCAATGGCCTGATCCTGTGAATATTTGAAACGGTTTAAGTGTTTATTTTTTTCTGCCATAGAAAGTCCCTCCTTCCTTTCATCGATGGGAAGCTGTATTTAGAATCTTTTCTTTGTCCTGGTATTGAATATCGTAAATGCGTTGATACGGTCCTCCATTGCTCAACAGTTCCTCATGCACCCCGCGTTCTTTCACGCTTCCATCTTCGAGAACGATGATTTCATCGGCATGCTTCAAAGAGGAAATGCGGTGGGCAATGATGAAGGTCGTACGGCCTTTCATGACTTCCTGAAGAGCTTTTTGGATGTTGAACTCGGTTTCCATATCAACAGCTGACGTCGCATCATCCAAAATGAGGACAGCAGGGTCAATAAGAATCGCGCGGGCAATCGCAATCCGCTGCTTCTGTCCGCCGGATAATCCCATGCCCCTCTCTCCAAGGAGCGTGTCATAGCCTTCGGACAACTCCATGATAAACTCATGAGCCTGGGCTCTTTTAGCTGCATCAATCACATCATCCATGGTTGCATCTGGATTACCATAGGCGATATTTTCCTTGATCGATGTCGAGAATAAAAACGATTCCTGGAGCACGAAGCCTATATTCTTCCGGAGGGTTCTCAATCCATAATCTGAAACCGGCCGGCCGTCGACAAGCACTTCTCCTTTTTCCGGTTCATAAAAACGGGTAATCAGCTGGGTGATACTCGTTTTGCCTGATCCTGTAGCTCCTATCAACCCGATCGTTTTCCCAGGAGGGGCATCAAAGCTGATATCCTTTAGTGCTGAGTCATCATCTTCCACATAAGTCAGTGTGACATCCTTGAAGGTGACATGGCCTTTCAGCCGGTCCTGGTGGATGGCATCTTCCTTTTCCGTAATCTCTTCCGGAGCTTCTAATATCTCAAGCAGCCGCTCGCCGGATGCTTTAGCCTGTGAAAACTGGTTGATGACAAACCCCAGATTCATCAAAGGACCGAGGATATACCACACAAAGCTGAAAAAGGCCACCAGCTCTCCAAGCTGGAGCGAGCCATTGATGACAAGGTACCCGCCATAGGCCAGCAGGGCCACAACCGACACGTTTCCGATAAACTCCATCAGCGGAAAATAACGCGACCATATGTTGGAGGTGTCGATATACTTCGTCCTGTAATCATTGCTGCGGTTGGAGAAACGACCGATTTCAAAATCCTCTCTGGAAAGAGATTTTACCGTGTTCATTCCACTGATATTTTCCTGTACTCTTGTATTCAATTTACCGAATGATTTCCGGATTTTACGAAAGGCGGGGTGCACACGGCGGTCGAACCGGTAGACGACTATACCAAGAAACGGCATTGCAGCCATCGTGACCAGTGCCAGAGGAACGGAATAGTAAAACATGACACTCAAGCTGATCACAATCAACAGGACAATCCGGAGCAGTTCTGAAAAGCCAAAGGATAAAAAGAACCGGAAGCCTTCCACATCTGCTGTCAAACGGGACATTAGATCCCCCGTTTTCGCGTTGTCATAGTAACGGAAAGGCAGACGCTGCAGTTTCTTGTAAATTTCATCCCTGAGTGTGTAGACCGAACGTATGCCGAAATAATCTCCATAATACTGGTTGAAATATGTAGCGAATCCTTTAATAATCATCAGTCCGATAAAAGCAGCACATAAGTAGGGAATTAAGCTGTACTGCTCCCCTGTTACGGCATCGTCAATCGTTTTCTGCAGGACAATCGGATAAACCACGGTAATAGCTGTAACAAAAAGCAGGGCGAACATGGACCACAAAAAATAACTTTTGAACGGCCAGTAGAACTGTTTCAACTTTTTAAACGTATCCAAATCATGACCTCCTTCGCTGTCAACGTATTTATAAATATATCGGGTATCGAAATAAATTGCCACCCATTTGAAATAATTTTTAAAATTTTCTGTTAAGACCTTCCCCACTTTACAACGTTGTCCCATCAAACGCTTTTATGTTTCCTTCGCCGGCTTTTATATATACCAGCATGAACATCACACGCATACATATATCTTTCCATTACATGCACAATATAATGGTATTCCTATACGCCACTCGGCAAATAGAAAGAAATGTAAAAAACGTAAGCGAATATGCGAAGTTTTATGCGTATTTTCGACAAATCATTGAAATCATCCCTTACGTTCCGCTATTCTATTAGAGAGGTAAGTACAAGGACATAAAGAAAGGAGCTCTATGCAGCTATGAATTTATTTGAAGAAGGAATGCAATTTAACCTCTCAGAGCTGGTCGAACTTCTCATTCAAGTCGGCTTGAAAGTGCTCGTACTGCTGATCGGTTATGCTATTGCAAAACCACTGGGCCGTAAAGCCATCGAAACGGCCATCAACCGCTTAAGTACCCAGAGAAAACTCTCCGAAGGACGGAATAAAACGTTACAGAAGCTTTCTGTTAACCTCTTTTCCTATGCTCTTATTTTCATCCTCGTCATGATGCTCTTCAGTGCTGTCGGCATTGAAATCGGCCCTCTCCTTGCCGGTGCAGGAATCGTTGGTCTTGCGATTGGTTTCGGAGCCCAGGGGCTTGTGTCAGACATTGTCACCGGCTTTTTCATCCTGCTTGAACGTCAAGTGGAAGTGGATGATTACGTAACCGCCGGCGGTTATGACGGAATTGTCGAGGAAGTAGGCATCCGCACAACGCGCATCCGGAGCTTTGATGGAACGTTGAACTTCATTCCAAACCGCAATATTTCAGGTGTAGCTAACCATTCCCGCGGCAACATGCGTGCCCTTGTAGACATTGGAATCGGCTATGATGAGAACATTGACGAAGCAATGGCTGTCCTTCAGAAAGTGGCTCAGGATTTCCAAGCGGATGAACGCTTCAAAGAAGGTCCGGACGTCCTTGGTGTCCAAAGCCTCGGATCATCCGATGTCGTCATCCGTATTCTCGGTAAAACGGAAAACATGGAGCAGTGGGCCGTGGAACGCGACCTGAGAAAAGCGATGAAAGAAGCGCTTGATGCTGCAGGTATTGAAATTCCGTTCCCTCATCAAGTTTACGTTCATAAAAACGAAGAATAACAGAAAAACGCCCGGATGATTTGATCCGGGCGTTTTCTCATTCTTTCACTTTCCATATTTCCACTTTTTTTATCTGTCCCTTCACCATATCGACGACTTTAAAGGAATAGCCGCTGCTCACGACAACCGTTCCTTCTCCAGCCTCATAGTCCTGCGTATAGATCCAACCGGATATTGTATCTATATCCTCATGATGAAGGTTTACCTGAAAGTACTCATTAATATCCTGAACCGCTGTTTTCCCCTCGACGAGGTAGTGCCCGTTTTTCAAGCGTTTGATGTCCCGTTCCTCTTCTGCATCAAATTCATCCCTGATTTCCCCGACGATCTCTTCGAGGATATCCTCGACCGTCACGATACCGGCCGTTCCTCCATACTCATCAATCAGAACAGCCATATGGTTGTGCTCCTTCTGCATTTTCACCAGCAGATCATGAATGGGCACATTTTCAAAAACTTTCATCACCGGCCGCATGAAAGGGCGTAGTGATGTATGATGTTCTGCATCATCAAACAGCAGCTCTTTCATATGAATGATTCCAATCACTTCATCTTTATTCCCATCTATGACAGGATAACGGGTAAAACGGTTCTGCTTCACTTCACGTATGATGTTGGACACCGGCTGATGTACATTGATGACCGCCATTTCTGTCCGGGGGATCATAATTTCCTTGGCTGTGCGGTTATCAAATTCAAATATCCGGTCGACATACGTATATTCTGACCGATTGATTTCGCCTTTTTGGTAGCTTTGAGACAAAATATGGCGCAGTTCTTCTTCAGAATGAGCCTCTTCAGATTCATTCGCTGTATGGAATCCCATCATCCGTACAAAAATATTGGCAGCGCCGTTCAACAGCCAGATCAGCGGGTACATGACCTTGCTGTAGAGCATTAAAGGCCTGGATAAAACCAGAGTGAGTGCTTCTGCTTTTTGGATAGCTACCGTCTTCGGAGCGAGTTCCCCGAGGACGACATGAAGGAATGTAATGATGAAAAACGCAATCGCAAAGGAGAGCGTGTGGGTGACCCCTTCAGGAAGCGGAAAACGGTCAAACAAAGGGCGGAGAAGGACATCCAGTGTCGGTTCTCCCAGCCACCCTAAACCGAGGGCTGTGATCGTGATTCCGAGCTGACAGGCCGAAAGGTAGTAATCCAGGTCATTTAACACTTTCAAGGCGTTGCCCGCCCGTTTATTCCCATCGGAGGCAGCCGACTCAATCCGTGTTTTTCTCACTTTTACGATTGCAAACTCACTTGCTACAAAGAAAGCTGTCAAAATGATTAAAACCGCTACTGCAGATAACTTTAACACCGATTCCATTTCAGCCGATCCCCTCCACTATAGAAAAAGAGGAGCCGTCCCTCCTCTTTTTCCGTCATTGCTTATGTGAACTTCTACTACACATGTTTTACCAATAAGGACGTATTCTAAACACCTTTCTCTAGTGTTCACATAAGCGGGGAAGCTATACGCCGGCTCACAAAGAACGGAGCGTTTGTTCGACAGTATCGACGCCTACGACCAGGGCTTCTTCTTTCGGCATTAAAGAAGATTGATGCAGTCCTGCCTCCGAGTCAACCCCAAGCCAGAACATAAAGCCCGGAATTTCTTTCAACATGTATCCGAAATCTTCCCCTGTCATAGCCATCGGAGCTTCTTTGAACGTATAAGGAAGACGATTCATCACCTTTTGAAAAGCCTCCACCTGCTCCCTGTCATTATATACCTGATGATAAGTGGAGCCGTAATCTATGGAGATGCTGCAGTCGTGGGTAATTTCAAACCCGCGTGCGATTTTTTCGATTTCTTCTTTTACCAGCTTCATGGATTCCGGAGAAAGGGTGCGGATCGTTCCTTCAAGCCTTGCCGTTTCTGCGATGATATTCTGAACAGTACCGGCCTCGATTTTCCCTACGGTAATGACAGCACTGTCGAGCGGATCCATCCGGCGGGCCACAATCTGCTGGATGTGTGTAACAAACGTACTTGCCGCTAACCCCATATCATGCGTCAGATGAGGAAAGGCGGCATGCCCCCCTACTCCCTTGAAATCGATGAAAAGTTCACTTGTGTTGGCAAACAGCAGGCCCGGGCGCGAAGTCACTGTCCCGACAGGAAGCTCCGGAGCTACGTGCAGCGCAAAAATGATATCCGGCTTCATTCGTTTCATTGGCTCAGAGGCAAGCATCGGCTCCGCTCCGCCCGGGCCTTCTTCCGCCGGCTGGAAAAGAAACAGGATGTCGTCTTCTGGTGGTTGTTCGGCCAGCCGGGTCAATGCGCCAAGGGCAATGGTCATATGAAAATCATGCCCACAGGCGTGCATTCGCCCTTCAATGATCGATGAAAACGGATATCCGGTTGTTTCTGTCAAAGGCAGGCCGTCGATATCAGCACGGTACCCGATCGTCCGCTTCCCTTCCGTCCCTTTCACATGGACGAAAACACCGGTTCTCCACGTTTCTACCGTTAACCTTTCCTGAGGCAGTGTGTCAATATAGGAAAGTAAATAGGTCTGTGTTTTATATTCTTCAAATCCCAGTTCAGGGATTTGATGCAGTTCCCTGCGGATGTCTATCAGTTGATCCAGTTGCAAAGCATTCACTCCTTCTATAGAAAAACCCTGCAGAACGCAGGGTATCAGACAGGCGCAGCCCGCTTTGGACTGCGCCTGTATAAAGCTTATGAAGTGGAATTAGTTATCCAGCTTGCGCAGCTCCTGTTTGATTTCTGTTTTTGATTTTGTCTGGTCATCAATTTCCTTGATGACTTTAGCCGGGGTTCCCGCCACGAGCGTGTTTGCCGGTACATCTTCAGTTACAATCGCTCCAGCAGCAACAACGGCGCCTTCTCCGACTGTGACACCTTCAAGGACGACCGCATTGGCACCAATGACAACGCCGTCTTCTACAACCACCGGTTTGGCGGAAGGCGGCTCGATGACTCCCGCGAGGACTGCGCCTGCACCGATATGGCAGTTCTTACCGACCGTCGCACGGCCGCCCAGAACGACATTCATGTCAATCATCGTACCTTCACCGACGACAGATCCAATGTTGATCATCGCCCCCAGCATGATTACCGCTCCATCACCGATTTCCACTTGATCACGGATTACAGCACCCGGCTCGATCCGTGCATTGACCTTCTTCAAGTCAAGCAGAGGAATCGCAGAGTTGCGGCGGTCATTTTCAAGGACATAATCCTCAATATCATTTTCGTACTTTTCAAGAAGTGGCTGAATGACTTTCCATTCGCCGAAAATTACTCCGCTGTTACCAGTAATAAAGTCCTGGATCTGGTCACCAAAATCAAGGCTTTCCAGATTGTTACCTTTAAGATAAACCTTTACAGGTGTAGATTTTTCACTGTTTGAGATAAAAGAAATAATCTCGTTGGCATCCATTTGTTTCATCAGTCATCTCTTCCTCCTTTATGTATCTTTCATCCTTTACTTTATCAAAGGATGTCCGGGGTTATCAATCTTTTTTCGGAATTTGCAGAATCAGTAGAAAACTTACGGCTGCTAAAAGGACCAGACTGATGTATACGATATGGAGGCCGGAAGTCAGTCCATGCTGGAGCACGGCAAGAGCTTCTTCCCCCAAAGAGAGTCGTGTTTCTTCACGGAGCAGGGCGTTCGTATCGTCAATGCTCAGTTCGCTGCCCATGCCGGCCTCCTCAATCTCATCAGATACACGGCTGTTCAGCAGACCACCGAGAAGCGCTGCTCCAAGCGCACTTCCAATTGTCCTCATAAACATGTTGGAAGCCGTTGCTATCCCTCTTTTTTCCCAGGTCACACTATTTTGAATGGAGACGATAAAAGAAGTGGTCGTCAATCCCATCCCGATTCCAATGAACAAAGAACCAGCCGCCGCGAATAAGGGCCCTTTCTCAGGAGAAAGCAAGGAAAAGATAACACTCCCAACGATAAGAGAAACACCACCGGCTAGAGCTGTAGGTCTGAAACCGATCTTCAAAAACAACCGTCCGGCAGCTGCTGATGCTGCCGGCCATCCAATCGACATCGTGGTAAGTGTAAATCCTGCCACCGTAGCGGACTGCTCCATCACTCCCTGAACAAAAGCCGGGAGATAACTGCTCACTCCAATCAAAATCATACCCGTAACCAAAGATGTGGCATTGGAGTAACGAATGGACCGGATCTTCCACAAATCGAGCGGCATCATCGGGTCCTCCATCTTTCTTTCATGCATAATAAAAGCCAGGGCCCCTCCTGTGGAAATCACGGCCAGTGCAGCCATTCCCCACGAAAGCCAGGGGATGCTTGTCCCGCCCTCAACCAGAATGACAATCAAGGAACTGATCGTAATCATCACCCATACGGAACCGGGCAGATCTACGCTGCGCTTTTCTTTGGTTTTCTCTTCCTTGAAAAAGAATAAAATGCCAAGCAGAGCCAGAATACCGAGAGGCAGGTTCATCCAGAAGACATAAGGCCAGCTGAGCACATCGACGAACAATCCGCCGAGCAGCGGCCCTGCGACTGCAGATAATCCCCATACACTGGACAGCCATCCTTGGATCTGCGCCCGTTCTTCTTTTGTATAGATATCCCCGACGATGGTGGTTGCTATCGGCATCAAAGCACCTGCACCCAGTCCCTGTAACAGTCTTGCCCCAATCAGGACTTCCATTGAAGGCGCGAGCGCACATAAAACCGCTCCGGTTAAAAACAGACCGATGCCGGTCATAAATACTGGTTTTCGACCAAAAACATCAGAAAGGCGGCCGAATAGCAGAACGGTGGCCGCGTTCGTCAAAAGATAAGCGGAGAACACCCAGGAATACCATCGGAAACCGCCGAGGTCTGCTGCGATACTCGGCATGGCTGTTGAAACGATGGTGGCTTCAATAGCCGCCAGAAACATCGCCAGCATAATCGAAGCGAGGACCAGTCCTCTATTTTGTTGTGTATTCGACATATGTATCTCCACCTTTTTCGTTATAAAAAAAGATGACACCCGGTGGATGTCATCCATTTTACCATAGATGGAAGATTATGTTGTCTCCAGCATGGTATACTTCAACGTTTCATGATAGTGTTTGCTGAATTGTTTTAATATCGTTCTACGGGTCACAATACCGTCGAATTCGCCTTTGTCGTCTGTCACACAAACAAAAGGATGATCGATCAGCTTGTGCAGTGCATCAATCATCGTCTGCTCCTTGGTGAGACATGGAACTTGATCATCCATGACTTCCTTGACCATAATTTCCGAAAGACGGTTCATCTCGAATTCTTCTATACCAATCGTTTCCTCTAAAATTCTCGTTTTGCTGATCACACCTTGAAATGTATAAGACGGGTCCAGTACAGGAACAGCGGAATACCCGGATTTCACTAATACGAGCAGGGCATGCTCCAACGGGTTGCTGATTTGTACGTGGGCCACTTTCTCAGATGGAATCATCAGCTCCGATACTAATGGAATACGCAGTGTTTCTTTTTGTAAACTTACCATGTTCTACTTCACTCCTCTTTTTTTCACGACCATTGAAGGAGCAGAAAGAGACGTTCATTGGACCATAAACAGCTTATCATACATCATCCTAAAACTCGAACCGCAATTCCCGACAAATCTCTCTCTGACCAGGTTGACGATTATCTGATACCCTGTTCCACACGCTGTCAAAACCTGTAAAACACACTTGGTCTTTATAAATTTTTCTTAACGGCTTATAATGAGTACAACTGAACAATATTGGGGTTGAATCGATGCTGACACATACATTTACGAAAAAGGAAGAAATCGCAAATGCCGTAACTCACGGAATTGGAGCCGTCCTGAGTGTGGCTATGCTTGTCCTGCTGATTGTTTTCGCAAGTCTCGGAGGAAATGCGTGGCACATTACAAGTGTGACGATTTACGGGGTAACGATGCTCCTGCTCTACACTTCTTCGACTCTCGTCCATAGTTTTCCTCCCGGCCGCGCCAAAGATCTCTTTGAGATTTTCGACCATTCGGCCATCTATTTGTTTATTGCCGGTACGTATACACCAATTCTCCTTGTTCCACTGAGAAGTTCCCTCGGCTGGACGCTTTTCGGAATCGTGTGGGGAATTGCCATTCTGGGGATCGTTTTCAAAGTATTTTTCGTGAAAAAATACGTCTTTATGTCCACGGTCTTCTACCTGCTGATGGGCTGGCTCATCGTTCTCGCCTGGGAGCCTTTGACTGCACAAGTACCAGCTGCCGGCATCACCTATCTCGTCGTAGGAGGCGTCCTTTATTCCATCGGGTCCATCTTTTACGTATGGAGAAGCTTCACCTACCACCATATGGTATGGCACCTGTTCGTACTCGGAGGGTCGATTCTTCACTTCTTCACGATCTTCTTTTATATCATCGGATAATAAAAACGCTGCGCTTCATGCGCAGCGTTTAGCTTGTAGAGAAACCTTTTTCCAAAGGAGTGGTCATCAATACTTGGTCATGGATAGGATTTTTCCCACGCAGTCGGCAGTAACGCAGCTTGTCCTGTTCTTTTGAAACGGCGAAGGAGAGATGCTTAACGTTCTCTTTTATCTGAGGGTAAAGCTGTCTTCCCACAGGCATCGGCACGAGGAGCGTTCGGTGGTGACGCCTGCGGGAACAGCGCGAGCCGAAGATCCACTTGGTCAAAAGGGTTTTCTTGACCAAGTTAGCTGAGGCCGTGCCCGCGGCAAGCATCCACCGATAAGCGGAACGTGTCACCCTCAACACGACATGCGGACAACTCTAACTGGATAACACGGCTTTTTCTACAGCCTGAACGCTGCGCTTCATGCGCAGCGTTTTTTATTTAGACTACATCGTATCCCTGATCTTCGACCGCTTCTTTCAAAGCTTCATTGGAGACCGTATCGTTATGAGAAACACGGACTTTTCCCGATTCCAGGTTGACATCGGCTTGTTCCACCCCGGAAAGTCCGGTTAAAGCTCCTTCCACCGCCTTTTTGCAGTGGTCACATGTCATTCCTTCTACTTGCAGCATCGTTTCCATTATCGTTCCTCCTTTACAATTTAACCCGCTTCAGTCTGAGAGCATTGGTTACAACACTGACCGAGCTGAAGGCCATGGCTGCACCGGCCACCCAGGGCGCGAGCAGCCCAAGTGCAGCTACCGGAATTCCTGCACTGTTGTATGCCAGCGCCCAAAATAAATTCTGACGGATGTTGCGCATCGTCTTCCTGCTGAGGGAAACAGCCTGACTGAGATGGGCAAGGTCCCCCCCGACTAGAGTAATATCTGCGGTTTCAATCGCAACATCCGATCCAGTCCCGATCGCTACACCTATATCGGCCACAGCAAGCGAAGGTGCATCGTTGATTCCATCACCGACCATGGCCACTTTATGACCTTCCTGCTGCAGCTGCTTGACTTTTTCAGCTTTTTCTTCGGGAAGCACTTCTGCAAAGACGCCGTGAATGCCTACTTCCTTGGCAATCGCTTCAGCCGTCCGGCGGTTATCTCCTGTGACCATGTACACATCCAGACCGAGCTTCTTCAAATCGGCCACAGCTTCCCTTGATGATTCCTTCACCGTATCAGCCACAGCTATAATACCTGCAAGTGTGGCGTCGACAGCGATGAACATCGCTGTTTTCCCTTCCTGCTCAAAATCTGCCATTTTCGATTCATAAGCCTCATAATCCAGCTGTTCCCGTTCCATCAATTTTCTCGTACCGATCATAATGTGGTGTCCTTCTATATCTGCAATGACCCCATAACCAGGAACGGCTTCAAATCGCTCAGGTTCTGCCAGCGCTGTCTTCTGCTTTCCCGCATAGTCGACAACCGCTTCAGCAAGCGGATGCTCAGATGCCGATTCCGCAGAAGCAGTGAGACGCAGCAGATCAAGGCGATCATCAAATGATTCAAAGTTCGTGACTTCCGGTTTTCCTTTCGTAATTGTCCCCGTTTTATCCAACAGAATAGTCGTCAGGTTATGTGTCCCCTCCAAATATTCTCCGCCTTTATATAAAATGCCGTGTTCTGCTCCCTTACCAGTCCCAACCATGATCGAGGTCGGTGTAGCAAGGCCGAGGGCACAAGGGCAGGCAATAACAAGGACAGCAATCCCAGCCTCCAAAGCAGGCCCCCATTCTCCTGGAGATACAAAGATCATCCATACTAAGAAAGTCACCAAAGCGATTCCGACGACAATCGGCACGAAAATTCCAGAAATCCGATCCGCTGTGCGCTGGATTGGAGCTTTGGACCCCTGGGCCTCCTCGACGATTTTCACAATGCCGGAAAGAGCGGTATCCTTTCCTACCCTTTCCGCTGTCATTCGGATCGTACCATGCTTGTTGATGGTGGACCCGATGACCGCTTCTCCTTCCATTTTCTCGACCGGAATCGATTCACCGGTGATCATTGATTCGTCGATAGAAGTCATCCCGGAACGGACCGTCCCGTCAACGGGTATTTTTTCTCCGGGTTTAACGATGAGCTCATCGCCGACCTGAACCTGTTGAACAGGAATTTTCTCTTCTTTTCCGTCTCTAACGACGACAGCTTCCTTTGCCTGCAGATTCAGCAGGTGGGAAAGGGCTGCTGTTGTTCTTCCCTTAGCCAGGGCTTCAATCAACTTCCCAACGAGGATCAGCGTAATAAGTACGGCACTCGTTTCAAAATAAAGATCCGGCATCCTGTCTGATGCGCTCATCCAGCGGATCATTTCTACAACACTGTAAAAATAAGCCGCCGACGTACCCAGCGCAACGAGTACATCCATGTTGGCACTCTTATTGGATAATGCCCGCCAGGCCCCTTTGTAAAACGGCGCCCCGATGTAAAACTGGACGGGAGTTGCCAGAAGAAATTGAAACCACGGATTCATCAGCAGTTCAGGGACGTAAAAAGCAAGACCAAAAGGAAGATGACCAGCCATCGTATAAAGCAGAGGAAGTGAAAGGAGAGCCGAAATCCATAAACGGCGCTTCTTCAGTTGGATTTCCTCTTCTTTCTTTTCCTTCTGCTCCTCCCTGTCACGTTTCACTACGGCACCGTATCCGAGCTTTTTCACGCGGGCAATGATATCATCCACCGTAACTTCAGATGGGTCATATTCCACGACTCCCGCTTCTGTGGCGAGATTAATGGCTGCTTCATTGACACCATCCGTCCGGCTCAGCACTTTTTGGATGCGGGAGGAGCAGGCAGAGCATGTCATCCCTTCAATATCAAGCTCCAGCTTTTCCATACGGAGACCATAGCCGAGTTTTTCCACCCGTTCTTTAATCTGATTGGCATCGACTTCATCATTACGGTAGGAAACAGACGCTTTTTCCATGGCAAGATTGACGTCTGCCTGTTCCACACCATCCATTCTATTTAACACGTTTTTAATTCTGGAAGCACAGGCGGAACAAGTCATCCCTGTTACACCAAATTGTATTTCTTTTGTATCGGACATGTACTGATCCCTCCTTATTTGGAGAACTGCTGAACGACTTTCATTAACTCATCAATAGCTTCGTCTCCGTCTCCCTTTTGAATGGCATCTTTCACGCAATGGTGTGTATGGCGCTCAAGAAGGGAATAGCCGACGCGTTTCAGGGCTTTATCGATGGCTGATATCTGTACGAGAATATCGACACAGTAACGATCATCCTCGACCATTTTCTGGATACCACGGACTTGACCTTCAATTCTCCGGAGCCTGTTTACGACGGCCTGCTTTTCATCATCTGTTCTTGGAGTCACCGGGTCTTTCCCGCTGTTTTCAGGTAATGGGTGCTCACACATGTTCTCCGCCTCCTTTAATAACCTTAATATACCCGGTATAGGTATGCATAGTCAAAAGAAACGATCGAAATTCTATGTATTTTTCATCTTTTCATAATTACATACCGGGGGTATACAAAAATAACATTTTATATAAGGGACCGATTGAATGGCTTACCACCCTCTCATGGGCATCCATACTCACAGGTCTTGTCTGTTCTCTTATTTTAATCATTGAGGTCATCCGTCATCCTCAGATGATGAAAGTCATGAATGTTGCAGGGCCGATCAACGGCTGGTTTTTATGATGATTCAGACCGCCAGGATTCTCGTCAAAAAAGGAATCAAAGAAGCAGTGTAGTCTAAATACAAAGACTCCTTTTTCAGGCACAGCAGGCATAAGAACCTTTGAAACAAAAAAACTGCCGGGGATTTTCCCCGGCAGTTTCAGCTTTTAGACGTTGGCCTTCATGGACACAGGACATACCCGCTCCCTTGAGAACCGATTGAGTCTGGTTCCTCCCGGCTTTTGTACTCAAACGGATGATGAACGGTTAAAAAGGAAACTTATTCAACCATTGACCACCATCCAAGGTGATGCATTCGCCGTTCATATAAGCCGCTTCCTCAGAAAGAATAAACGTTGCCAGGCCGGCAATCTCTTCCGGAGTTCCGACACGTCCGAGCGGCACCGATTGAATGGTACGCTGGGCAGCCTTTTCGGATTGAAATAACTTATCGGCCCCTCCTGTACGTTCAATCGGCCCCGGGGCTATGGCGTTGGCCCGGATTCCATACTTACTCCCCCACTCCACCGCAAGGGTCCGGGTCATAGTGAGAACGCCTGCTTTCGCTGAGGCAGAATGAATGACGCCGGCCCCTGCATTCCAGGCATATGTAGCCACCATGTTCAGGATCGACCCTTTGATATGGTTTTCAATCCAGTACTTGCCTACGGCCTGACTACAGTAGAATGTACCATTGAGGACGATATTAATAACCGAATTCCAGCCGTTTGGTGAAAGTTCTTCAGCTGGAGCTATAAAGTTACCGGCCGCATTATTGACGAGGTGGTCGATGGTACCGAATGTATCTACTGTTTCCTTTACCATCCGTTGTACATCCTCCACTTCCCTGACATCCATTTGAATAGTCAATACGGCAGACTCATCTCCACCTGCTATTTCCTGTTTAGCGGCCGCCAGACGTTCTTCATTCCTTCCAGTAATAGCTACACGGGCTCCTTCGGAAACGAAACGTTTCGCCATATGGAGCCCCATACCGCTTGACCCACCAGTAACGATGATTACTTGATCCTTCATCATGTACCTCCATCTTTTTGACTTCATAAATTACATTCCACAAAAGGAAAATGAATTCCTGTTCATTTTCGAAATTTAATCGATCATTCGACTTCTCCTTACAGTAATTCGTGATATAATGACGAAAGAATTTCAGAGGAGAATCGCTATGAACTTAACACGCCGCCAGTTTATCAAGCGGATGACCGCCGGAATAGCCGGATTTGTGGGGATCGGTGCCCTCGGTTATTCTTATGCCTGGTATATAGAGCCGCGTCTGCTTTCCAGACAAACCTATGTCATCGAGCATCCAAAGGTATCGCGCGCCTTTCATAACTTTAAAATTTTACAGTTTTCCGATACCCACCTCGGGTTTCATTATGATTTGGAACAACTTGAAAAACTTGTCCGGAAAATCAATGAAGAAAAGCCAGATCTGCTTTTGTTCACGGGTGACCTGGTGGATGAACCGCAGACGTACCCTTTTTCACCGAGACTTGTGGATGAGCTCAAGAAACTCCACGCCTCCAATGGTAAATATTGGATTTATGGCAACCATGACCATGGCGGTTATGGGACCGAGAAAATTCAGCAGGTGATGGATTCTTCCGGTTTTCAACTGCTCCAAAATGAGCATAGAACCATAAAAAACGGGGACTCTTCCTTCACTCTGGCAGGACTGGATGATGTGATGCTCGGAAAACCAGACATTGCCAGAGCGTTATCCGGGGCGGATGAAGAGCTTTTTACGCTGTTGATGGTTCATGAGCCGGATGTAGCCGACCGCTTCACAGACAGAGCTGTCGATATTCAGCTTTCTGGTCACAGTCACGGCGGTCAGGTGCAGCTCCCTTTGATCGGTCACCTGGTTACGCCGCCTTATGCCGATAAGTATGTGGAAGGGCATTATTCAATCACAGAAACCTTCGACTTATATGTAAGCCGGGGGATTGGTACGACGAGACTCCCTTACCGTTTTCTCTGCAGGCCGGAATATTCCGTCTTCCAGCTCAAGCATAAGGATATCTGACTCGTACAGTTTTGTGACAAATGACAGAACCAGCGTCTCTCTTCTCCCCTGAATGTTACACTAGACTCATCTAAAGACATGGAGGCAGGATCATGAAAGCAAAACTTTGGTTTGGACTACTATGTACCGTTCTCTTTATAACGGGGTGCGGATCGCAGGATGTCAATACCCTCCACGCTGTCAATCAGAACGGAAAAGAACGAACCCTCCCCCAGTCCTATGAAGGGGACTACTGGATCGTTGATTTCATTTTCACTAATTGTGAAACCGTCTGCCCTCCAATGACCGGACATATGTCCAGACTCCAGCAGCAGTTAGAATCGGAAAACCTGGACGCCCGGCTCGTATCTGTAAGTGTGGATCCGGAGAATGATACGAAGGAAGTGCTGAAAAGCTTTGCGGATCCCTATCAGCCCGACTACGACAATTGGGACTTCCTGACAGGCTATTCTTACGAGGATGTCAAAGAATGGTCGATCAAATCATTTCAATCCCCTGTCAAGAAGATGGAAGATTCTGATCAGATGGCCCACGGGACGAGCTTCTTCCTTGTCGGTCCTGACGGGGACAGATTAGAGACTTACAGCGGGACGAGCGCCGAGAGCATCGACAAGATCATCAAAGATTTAAAAGAATATAAAAAGTGACCGATGTAAAATGTTGTCAATTGATAGAGGGAACGCTATACTTGGATGGAAAGGAGATCTTAGATGAACAGAAAGCAGCTATCCGACCGTGAGATTGCCGAATCATTATTCATCGTAAACCGCCACGCAAAAACGGCTCCTGAGCCGAAGCATTTATATGACATAAAAAAACACACCATCGACCTCCTGCTGAAGGAGAAACGGGCCAGGAAAGTTGGTCTTCATTACTCTGATCATCCTCGTTTAAGTCAGCAGCATTCCACTCTTCTGATTGAAATTGGCGGGTATTATTTTCACGTACCAGCAGCAAAGGAGGACTTCCAGCAGCTGGAACACCTGGGCCGGGTCGACCAGTCCTACCGCAATCCAAAACCGAAGCTGTCTTTATCCCGTGCGAAACGGACCTTATACCAATACTTAAACTGGAAGCAGCCGGAAAAAAGCTCCCCCCGCGCCTTTCATTCCACTCCGCAGCCATCCCTGCTCGGTCAAAGGACGGAAACTCCGTGGAATCAGCGTCCGAGAAGAAGAATGTAATTCTCTTCCTTTTTGATGTTTCGTTCTTTCAGGAAGAAGGAATGAAAGTACCAGAGGAGGAGGATCACTATGACGATGAATCCAATGGACGATTTTTTATGGCACTTGAAAAAGTATATGGAGTATACGACAGAAATGAGAGCTTCTTATGAGCATCTATCCGATCATGAAAAAAGCCTGATTGTAGAGTCATCCCCTACAAAACAAGGACCGGAAACCCTTTCCAAACAGGCTTACGCCTGGCATGACGAACTATTCGAACGACTCAAGAAATAAAGAAAAATCCGCTGATTCCAGCGGATTTTTCTTTATGTTACAAGATATTTTGATCGATGATTTTGACAAGCTCCACGATTTCCGGTTTGGAGACCTGGGCATCTGCCCCTACTCGTTCTCCTTTATGTCTGAGATCCTCCGTTATAAGGGAGGAAAAAATGACGACAGGAAGTACCTGCAGCTGCTCATGGTCTTTCAACAGCTTCGTAAAATGATGGCCGTCCATCATAGGCATTTCGATATCTGTAATGATCAGCTGGTATTCATCGGTCATCGTTTTCCCTTCTTCAATCATTTCTGCGAGGTGATCCCACGCCTCCCTGCCGTTTTCAAAACTGACGGTCTGATCATACCCTGCTTCACTCAACGTTTCCTGAAGCATCGCACGGAGCATGGCAGAGTCTTCAGCTATAAGGATCTTTTTTGAAGAACGCTCCCGCTGTCCCAGCTCCCGGAGCTGTTCTTTTTTCATACTCGTTTCCGGATTGATATCAGCGACCACTTTTTCGAAATCAAGCAGAAGCAGCATATCTTCTTCTCTTTTGATGACCCCGGTGATCTGCGTGTCCAGTCCTTGATACATTTGATTCGGTTTTTCGATCTGTTCCCAGGAAATCCGGTGAATCTGCGTAACCGTATGTACGTGAAAAACGATTTTCGTCTGGTTGAATTCCGAGAGAATAAACTTATCCTTTTCCGGATGATCGGAGGCTGGAAATCCCAGCGCGTGAGCAACATCGACAACGGGCACGACTTCGCCCCGTATATCGATAATTCCCTCTACAGAGGGGTGGGAGTGAGGCACTTTTGTAATCGGCTGCGGGTTTATAATCTCTTTTACTTTTATCACATTCATACCGAAGCGGTTTTCACCAATTCCAAACTCTACGATTTCGAGTTCATTGGTACCACTCTCCAGTAAAATTCCCTGGTCCTGTCTCATGAACATCGCCCTTTCTTCTAAGCGTCCTCCTATAGTATCGGCAGGACTCGTCCGGTGGTGAAGGAAAAATAAAAACTCTCTTCATTTAAAAGAGAGTTCAAGCAGCCTTCCTTCTTTTCCGCTTCGCGAATCTGAGGTACGCCTGTTTTACCGTCAGCCACCCGGCAAGGGCGAGACCGTAACCACTGATAGCGGAAAGGCAGATGAACCAGTAGTATTCCGGCAGTGTGGATGTTGTTCCAGACATGGCATACCTGTCCACCATCTGCAGGAAAACGAGAGCGATCAATACAGAGGCCCCGCCGCTTAAAAAGAGGAGCCAGTTTCGCAGCATCAGCCACTCGACCACCGGCTTCACCACCCACATCAATGCCCCCATGAAAGCAAACACCAGTAGAAACTGGATGTATTCCGGCTCCATACCGAATATCTGAAGGATATCTTCATCCAGCCATTGGATTGGTTCTTCTAAAAAGTGAGGATCCAGCCATCCACCTATATTCATCCTGTATGTCTCCTTTATCCTTGTTCTCCTATCCATTATGAACAGGAGCTTTAAGGAATAAACCTAGAGGCGATCCAGAAGGTGAGGCTGTTTGTTCTTCAGCCACTTCAACCCCTCCCGGCGGCTTAGAGGGCGGCATTCATGCGTCGACAAAAAATCGATAACAGCATCATGATCGGTTTTGCTGTATTCCCTGAGCGCCCATCCGATGGCTTTTTCTATGAAAAATTCCTTCTCGTCTTTTAAACAGAGGATGGTTTCAAATAAAAGGGCTTGGTCTGTCTCTCCTTTGTACTTCAGTTGAAAAAGCAGCGCAGCACGCCGCAGCCACATAAAGTCCGAATCGCGGAATTGTTCTGTATATGGACGCAGCTGTTGTGGGTAAAGCTTAAAATATTCACCGCACAGGTGGGAAGCGATCATATCAACGGTATCCCACCACGGTTTCGTCAAAAGAAGCTCTCTGTAAAACTCCACCGCCTCCGGAGAAACGGCCTTTTTCCCTTTTTCCAATACAGCAAGGGCTGCATAATGACATTCTCTTTCAGGCATCTGAAAAAGTTGAAACGCCACTTCGAATCGTTCTTTCTCCCTGAAGGTTTTACTGTCGTTTACAAAGGGGGCCAGGATTTTTTTCCTCTCGGGCGTTTTGATTCCGTAGAATGGAAAGTGGTTTTTCATATAGGTTTCCATCGGCTGCCGTTGTTGGTCATCCCGGTGTTCCGCCAATGCAGCATTGATTTCAGAAACGATTCGTTCAGTGCTCATGGACGTCCCGCCTTAGATAACTGGAGGAAATCTGTCAGCTGTTCTCCAAGATCCTCTGCTTCTTGATAGCCCTGCGTATAGAGGTTATGCAGCCGGTCACGGTTCCTCTCAATTCGGCTGACCACAAGCGGCTGGCGGGGACGGATGACGAGAGCCCTGCCCTCTTCTTCCAATTTTCTTACGTGTTCCAACTGAGCGTTGTAGTGAATATGGCGGTCTGTCATCGTTTTGGCGAAGTTCGGAAACTTTTTATACCGATGGTTCAAGTACCAGCCCGCTTTGGACTTTTCTTTCGTATACCCGTCATTTCTTGTCAGGACGATGACATGCTTTTGATTGCCGTCATCAATCGAACGTTGCAATGGGATCGGATCGGCAATGCCGCCGTCCATGAGTTGAAATCCACCGAAGTCAATGCTGGGGGCAATCATCGGAAGCGAGCTGGAAGCCCGGATGACTTTCAGTAGACTTTCCCTGTCATGGAAGGAATCAAAAAAGACCGGCCTGCCGGAATCCATGTCTGTTGTCGCTACGACGAACTTCGTCGTTTGTTTCATAAATGAATCATAATCGAAAGGGACCAGTTCATTTGGAAGCTTATCGAAAAGGAAGTCCATGCCAAACAACTGCCGCTTCGTAAGCATTCGCTTATAGGATATGTATTCGGGATGATCTCCGTATTCAACAATGACCCGGTAATTCCTGCCCCGCTGCCTCGCTACATAGGAACTGCCATTACAAGCGCCGGCAGAGGCTCCGACAACATAGGGGAAATGCAGACCCTGATCAAGAAAATAATCCAGGACTCCTGCGGTATAAGCTCCCCGCATCCCGCCGCCTTCCAACACTAAACCAACATCGTTCATATGGATCACCTGCCTGAAAATAGTTATGGTTTATGCTTTACATTCTGCCACGTTCCTATGAAAATGTAAAAAGCAGCCCCTTGGAGGCGGCTGCTTTTTATAGTCCAGTAATCAATTAACAAAAAGGTCAGGACGAAGTTTATTTGTATGTTTTTCATCTATTTGTCTTTCAATTTCTTCAATCGCTTCTTCGTCTTGCAGCAGCTGCTGCTTGTTACGATCAACGAGTTCTTCAAAAGATAAACGGTGAATCGATCTCATTCTACACTTCCTTTCCTTGTCTCAGTTTAAATTATAACAAAATTCAACAAATTAAATACTTGAATTGTTTGAACATTTTGTTAACTTTATGTAAAAGAGGAGAGATACAATGGAACACTTGATCAACCCTGCGGTTAAAAATATTGAAATATCCGGGATCCGCCGTTTTTTCAATATGGTAAGTCATTACGAAGACGTCGTTTCGTTGACCATCGGCCAGCCGGACTTTCCTACGCCTGAAGCCGTTAAACAGGCAGGCATCCAGGCGATTGAAAATAACCAGACAAGCTACACACATAATGCCGGTCTCATCGAGCTGCGCCGGGCGGTCCAGCATCATGCGGCCGCATCCTATGGTCTTTCCTATGACGCCGAACAGGAAATCATTATTACCGTCGGAGCATCCGAAGCGCTGGATCTTTCCCTGCGTACTATCCTCCATCCTGGAGATGAAGTTATTCTCCCCGGCCCTGTATATCCGGGATATGAACCATTGATCCGACTCGCTGGCGGCATACCGGTATTTGCAGATACGAGTGCTGAAGGATTTAAGCTGACCGGGGATATCATTCAGTCACATGTCACTGAGAAAACAAAAGCGGTTATTCTTCCTTACCCTTCCAACCCGACTGGTGTTTCTCTAACAGAAGATGAGCTGAAGGATATTGCCGATGTCATTAAGAAAAAGGAAATCTTCCTTATTGCCGATGAAATATACAGTGAACTCGTCTATGAACGTCCTCATACATCCATTGCTTCTATTCCGGATGTCCGCGACAACGTTATCGTCGTAAACGGAGTATCCAAGTCCCACAGCATGACAGGTTGGCGGATCGGCTATCTGCTTGCACCGGAATGGTTGTCCCGGCATTTATTGAAAGTTCATCAATATAACGTGTCCTGCGCTACCTCGATCAGCCAATATGCCGCTCTGGAAGCTTTGTCCAATCAAAAGCAGGAAGCAGAGAACATGCGTGATGCCTATAAAGAACGACGCGATTATGCAGCCGGACGCCTCAAACAAATGGGATTATCATTCGCTCAGCCGGACGGCGCCTTTTATTTGTTTATCCAATTCCCCCTGGATGGTAAAACGACCACAGATAAAGCCGTCGAGCTGGTAGAGGAGGCTGGTCTTGCTCTCGTGCCGGGGGATGCTTTTTCCACCTATGGAGAAGGATATATGCGTCTTTCCTACGCTTACAGCATGGAGACACTGAAAAAAGGACTCGATAGACTTGAGAAATACTTGAAATAACAGAAAACACGTGTGACTATTTGCAGATGTAAAGAAGTCATGTGGAGGTGGTCACATACCGCTTACCGGTGGATGCCTGCCAAAAGCACGTCCTCAGCTAACTTGGTCAGGAAAACTGGGGGCCTGGAATTTTTCAAATCGTTTTAAAGACACATCCGTGACGGGTGTGTTTTTTTATTGGAAATGCCTGATTTTAAAAACTTTCAATCCTCTAGTACATGAACCTATGCAGCTTCTTCTTTTTTTCATAGGCTGTACTATATCGATTGAAGGAGGAAAATGAATGGCGAATTGTTGTTGTCCCGACCGCGGTGGTCAATTTGCTATGGATGAGTTCTGCGGAAACTTCACCATTGATTGTTTAACAGATACGACAGCCCCGGCCTTTGATCTAGCTGAAACGGTCTGGTCGTCAAGTTTCACCATTGATGCAGGTACAGTCAGCGTCTTTTATGATACCGGCTGTGCCAACCCCCTAACCGTCTATGTAGCAAATGGAGGCGTAGTTGTTGACACCTTCACTGTCCCTCTAGCCAGCCTTGGAAGTAACGGGAATACAAGATCGGTAACGGTGCAGACTTTTGACGAAGTCCGGATTATATGTAATACAGATGCGGCAGCAGGAAACTCATGCCGTGGAAAATACTGCATCAGCGCGAATTATCGATTATAAACAGCGGGGCAGGATTCCTTATACTTTCCTGCCTTTTTATTTTACGATTAGAGGCTGGTCCATTTTGAAAGGTGGTGTGCCTATATGGCCACGATTGATGAAATTGTCGAAGCGCTGGTCACTCCTTTAACACAGTGCTGTTTAGTAAATGCAACGTTGACGGGCCCTTCTGTTCAAAGTGAGATTTTTTCCACACCACTGCAGGGATTTCCGACAGATGGAAATGAATTTGTTGTTTTAAGCAGTGGTTTTGCCAGCCTGACTCCGGGAACGGCTCCTACTTTTGTTTCTGAAAACACAGGCGGCCCCATCGTTCCCGCCGGAGACCCCTTAGGTTCCCCGGACGGACAGGAGTCTCTTGATGTTGTCACCGTCAGGCTTCAATTCCTTCTGCCGAAGGACCCCGGCAAGCTGACATTCGACTGGAAATTCGGGACCGAGGAAAACCCGGAGTTTGTCGGACAATTTGCCGACTATTTCCGGGCGGATGTCTTCACTTCTCTCGGCACAGAAAATATTGCCCTGCTCCCAGACGGAAGTCCTGTCACAGTTACGAATGCTGCGCCGTTTTCCAATATGCCGAATGGGAGTTCCATGGCTCCTCTTCCTCCTTTCCCTACACCAAATGATGTTACGTACAACGCTGTGACTACCGAAATTTACACAGCAGAGCTTGACCTATCCTGCTACAGCTGTGAACTGATCACCCTACAGATCAGAGTGGCTGATGTCATTGACCGGGTGTTTAACACGGCCGCTTTTTTAGATAATCTGCGGATCACCGGATGCGAAGATCCGGAACCCGTGAAACCGATCTGTCCTTGATCCGTTATGGTTACCCTGCAGAACGAAGATGGAGGGGCTTTTGCTACGAATGATAAAAAAGAGGGACCAGCATGAATGTTTGCAGGTGCCGGCTACTATTCTAAAGGGGGGGATCTTATGGATAAGCATTGTATACAAACAGAAAAAGTGTATGATTGGGTAACCGCACCGCTTCAATTTACGAAATGCTTAACCATTTCGTTTGTTGATGATGTTCTCATGGATGAAGTCTGCGGGAATTTTACTTTGACGAACGACTCCCGTGAGCTGCTATGGCAGTCACTGTTGGCTGAGCCTGTCACAGGAACCATTGTCCTCACCCTTAAGCAGGGAGATTTAAGCGATCTTTCTATTTTCATTAATGGAGAAAAAATAAATAGTGGTACAGGGAAAACATTCAGCAGAACCGTTCGAGGCTTCCAAAATATTGAAGTTGTCCGTACAGGCGATGGAATTTTAAAAGGAAAATACTGCCTGGATTTAAACTACATCCTACCTCAAGGTCAGGAAGAACTGCCCCTTGATTGTGAATGCTACACCTGCTTTTTAACGGATGGGTGCTGCAGGAAATCCGATCTTACCTCTATTGTATGCAGGGAAATTGGACAGAGAAAAGAAGTCCCAGTTCTTCTGCCTTCTGGTGAAACGTTTATCCTTCATGAAGTTACTTTATGTAAAGAAGGCTGTCTCGGTGTCAAACTCCCTAATGGATGTGTATGTGTGTGTGCCTTTTCGCAAATAGAAAAGCTGCTCCTCTGTGCCCCGCCCGGCACGAGTATCCAATGTGAAGTGACCCGATTCACCTGCAGCGTTCAAATGATTACGAAAATCAAACACTGCCTCTGCCTGGAAATGCTGATTGATATCTGCCAGTCCGTAAAAGTGATTTACCCTGCTACCATTGCTGTCACTGCTCAGGAATGTGAGCCCCGCCCTCCGAGCGACTCTATTTCCTGTCCCAATCAAGCAGAAAATAACTGATCTGCTCTTTGCTTAAAACTTACATCCTTTCTAAGAGCAGCTACATAAAAAAACTTACAGAACAGTAAGCTCTGTAAGTTTTATGATTTATGTTGAATCTCGTTGAGTAATGTATCCAGCCGTTGACTAATTTGAACCGATTCCACACTGGAGAATCCCTTTTCATTGGCGACCTCCATCATTCGTTTACGAAGGTGCTCAATCTCTTCCAGCATCGTCTCTTTATCCATGACCTGCACGTGCGACGACCTCCTGCCAGTCCTATCTTTTTGTCTTTATCTCTTTCATATACGTAAGCAAAAGGAATGTTTGTTCGCCTGTCCAACCTGCACGAAAAGAATTATCTCAATTTTCATTCCTTTTGTAAAGATATATGCTAAAACAATTTACAATTCGACATAGTAAGACGATGATTTCCACTTTCCTATGTTACATATCCATTACATTGAAATCGATCTCCCTTTCATTTCTAAACCAATATGGTAAAATAAGAGCGAAATCATATCTGTTCATCGAGAAAGGAAGATGAGATTGTCTGAACAATCTAAAAATGAATGGTTGGAATGGTTGAAAGCCATTGCTGTTGCCATCACACTGGCCTTCATTCTAAGAACGTTCTTCTTCGCCACGTCTATCGTAGAGGGTGCCAGTATGGATCCTACTCTCCAAAACGGTGAACGAGTCATGTTCAATAAAATTATCTACTATATAGATGAACCTGAGCGTGGAGATATCGTTATCATTGAACGTCCTGTTAAAAGTTATGTGAAACGAATCATCGGTCAGCCTGGGGATACCATCGAGATCCGGGACCACGAGCTTTATGTCAACGGGGAGAAGCAAACACAGGAATATTTGAGTGAAGATGCTGCTTCCGCCACGAGAGACTATGGTCCTGTCGATGTTCCAGACGGAAAATATTTCGTTATGGGTGACAACCGCTCCATCAGTAAAGACAGCCGTAATGGTCTCGGCTTTATTGAAGAAGAGGAAATCATCGGCCGCACAGAACTGGTCATCTATCCATTCAATCAATGGGGTCTAACCAATTAAAAAAACATCCAGCCATAAAGGCTGGATGTTTTTTATTTTTGATTGATCAGCTTTTCCGGCCACTGATGCATCGTTTCAATGAGCTGGTCAAGCTTTCCTTCAATCCGGTGAAGCAGGTAAAATGTCACCGCAACAGGAAAGCCGACGTCCGCTATAATGGATATCCAAGTGTCCAAGATCGGCACCCTCCTTTGATAAAAAAAACCGCCCGCATTCCGTGGGCGGCTTTCCTCATTTACAGCGTAATATCAAAGACGTTGCGTTCCACAATACGGGCTTCTTTTTTTGAAACAAGACTTCCGCCTGTCGATGTGAAGCAGTCCTGAACAAGAATTTCATCCATCGCAGCGTTCACGACTGCCGGATCCACCGGTTCTACAGGATCATCCAGACTGATCGTCACTGTTCTGCTTTCTTCATTTAAAAATTTGAGCTCCAGCTTTTTCATCATTTGACCTCCCTGTCATTATTCTTCAGTAAGAATCGAGCGGTTATCACGAGCGACTTCTTCCATAATGTGCTGTTGAAGCGGGGCAAGGGCAGCTGCCGTTTGGTAAAGCTGTTCATCTGTTGCTTCGACTTTTATGTTGTTAAATGATTTTGTCTTGTAAACCATGTTTCCATCTTCATCCTGTCCAACCGCTAATACAAGCTGCAGACGGGAATCCATGCGTGTGTTGGTTACGGCCATGTCTTTCACCTCCTCTCACTTCTATAATCGAAGCGAAAGACGGATAGGTGTCTGTCTATTTTTACCACCGGCCCAAATTACGGAATGATAAGGCTACATAGACGGATACACAAGCTGTTTCTACGAAAAGACATAGATTATTACTATAGTGTAGAAGCGAAATTTGAGACTGCAAGGAGGAATGAATATGTGTGGTGTCTACTCGGATTCCGTGTCCGCGTGCTGCCCCCAGGCACAGATCGTCCAGGAGGAAATCTGTGGGAACATTAACGGTGTTCTAACAGCAGACATACTTTGGTCAGCTCCAGCGGGGAGTTATATTTCGGGAACCTTTCAGGTGTTTAATTCAGCATCAAGTACAGGAAACATTGTCGTAGCAGGAGACGTTGTCTTCGCAGGAGTAACTCCTGGAAACACACAGTCTGAGAGTGTCGATAACCCAACTACATTCACGGTAACAGCACTTGCTGGTGTAAACGGGACTTACTGTATTACGTTGTATAAGCGTATTTTAGCCTAATAAAACAAAGGAGAATATTAAATATGTGTCAATCCCATTCGGCCTGCTGTCCGCAGGCGCAGATCATTCAGGAAAAAATTTGTGGGAATTTCAATGGAGTTTTAGCTGATCCAGTATGGACTGCTCCTGCAGGCAGCTATATTTCTGGTACTTTCCAAATCTTTAACTCAGCTTCCAGTGCAGGTCCCGTAACAGGAGCTATCACACCAACCGGTGCCCTCTCAGCATTACCAGGCAACACAGATTCTGTTAGCGTAAACAATCCAACTGCATTTGCCATTACATCTGTTGTGGGCGACAGCGGTACCTACTGCATCACGCTTTACAAGCGTGTCCTTGCTTAATTAAATCAGGTCTACAAACGAGTGTCTTAAAAGGAAAGCCCGGAAACCTGTATTACAGGTTTCCGGGCTTTCCTTTTTTACGTATTAACCGTGATCAAAAATGGTGAGGCCGATCAACCCCAGCATAACGACGATGCTCACAACATTCATGACAATTTCCATGATCTTCCCACTCCTCTCTCTACTCCCATTCTAACAAAAAACGCTTTCATCCGCTTCGTTTATTTTAGGCGTTCCTCTCTTCTTTATACGGGACTGTTTTCCGATAACCTTCTTTTACACCCACCGTTCACAACTTATTCTAAAGTTTATGGCCATCTTGTGAAATAATGAGCAATATACCATTCATGCACTTGATTCATCGTATAATTGAATTGTAAGAAAGATGCCGGCAATCATGTGAAATACTGAACAAAACATATGAAGGAGTGAGCAATATGTTGAATAATTTCTTGAGAACCAATAAAATAGCGGCTGCTGTATTAGCGGTCATCCGGGTTTATATCGGTGTGACGTGGCTGAAAGCGGGTATTGGTAAGCTGACCGGCGGTTTTGAAGTTCAGGGATTTCTCCAGGGAGCCATCAGTCAGGCGGCAGGCGAGCACCCGGCCGTACAAGGATGGTGGGCGGCTTTCCTTGAGGGGTTCGCGCTTCCGAATCATACATTATTCGCACAGCTCGTCATGTGGGGAGAAATTCTTGCGGGTATCGCTCTTATCCTTGGATTATTTACAACAGCTGCAGCCTTTGGAGGCATCCTGATGAATTTTGCTTTCTTATTCAGTGGTACAGTCAGCACGAATCCACAGATGGTCATCCTGACGGTCTTTATCCTTGCTGCTGGTATCAACGCCGGGCGGTACGGCCTGGATCACTGGATCGTTCCATTCATGCAGAAACGCCTGCCTCACATACGAAAAGGGCAGCTGGCTCATACGTAACAGAATAGACAAACACAAAGAGCAGGCACATGCCTGCTCTTTGTGTTTGAAAAGAAGCCCTGTATTCCGGAAGATTGAATGCAAAATATTGTTTATTTTCTATATGGATGAGGTATCATGAAAGGAGGTCTCGACCCTGTTATATATTTGATATTCTTCGTAGAAATTGAGGTGCGTTCATGTCCACTTATATCTTCCGCTTTTTCATTTTCTGGTACATATGCGGCGTATTCCTGGTCACCTTTGACTGGCTGCCCCCCTGGCTCGAATGGGCCAACAGTGTGTTCCTAATTGCTGCCGGTATTGTCGCCGGACTGTATTTTATACATATGTATGGGAAAAGAACAGGCATCCTCTACAGCCTGTTCATTATTGCTGCCAGTATTTATGTCGAGCATTTAGGGGTGGCCTACAACTTCCTGTTCGGAACCTATGACTACACGCAGGACTTTGGGATAAAGATCGCCGACACCCCTGTCACCATTGGGTTTGCCTGGCTCTTGATCATCGGGTGCTCCCACGAAATCGCACGTGTCATTTCCAGCGGCCTCCCATCCTTCACCCGCTTCCTTACGTTTCTTTTAACGGGAGCGTTGTGCGCCGTAACAATCGATCTTATTCTCGACCCAGTATCCTATAAAGTAAAAGAATACTGGATCTGGCAGGAACCCGGCCTCTATTATGACATTCCTTTCAGCAATTTCACCGGCTGGTTTGTCACCGCTGCCTTCTTCCACCTCGTATTCCTGATTTGGAATCCGGATAACCTGGTGAATGAAGGAACGTGGCCGAAACGAATGGCTTTGGTGTTCGGGCTGATGGTGTTCTTATTTATCTGTATGGCATTTACCGGGGGACTGTATTTAGCAATTACGCTTGTCGCTCTATTAACAGCGGGCTGGTATGCTCTTTATTTTTGGAGGAAAAAACATGTTCAAGCCGTCTCATAAACGTCCGGTCATCGAATGGGGATTCACTCGTTTCAACCGGATGTTCCTGAACATACATTTTAACCGGATTTTGCTGAATGCTCCAGAATCGGTTCCAAAAGAGAACACCATGTTTCTCATCAATCATTCCGCCTGGTGGGATCCTTTATTCATTTTTTATTTGAATGATCAGGTCATCCATTCCGACGGGTACGGCATGATGCATGAGGATGGGCTGCAGAAATTCCCCTTTTTCAGGAGCATTGGTGCCTTCTCGATCAACAGCAGCAACCGGAAGCATCTTATGGAATCCCTTTCCTATAGTGCCGATCTGTTATCTAAAGGAAAAACGGTATGGATTTTCCCCCAGGGGGCGGAACAGCCTTTGGAAAAACGTCCTCTTGAGTTTTTTTCCGGCATCAGTTATATCGTTCAAAAAGCCCCACACGTCAACGTGGTGCCTGTTTCCATCTATTATGCCCTGGAGCATGAACGAAAACCGAATGCTTACATAACAATCGGAGAGCCTCTTCCACAGGAGGGGTACTCCGAGCTCAATCGGAAGTCTATGACACATTACTTTGAAACAGCCGCCACGAAGCAGCTGGATGAACTCCGGACACGAGTCGTCCAGGAAAACCATCAGCTGTTCCGCCCCATTTAAACAGAAAGGAGGCTGCCGTCATTGCTATGGTTTTTTATCTTTGTCCTTCTTTTAGTCGTCATGAACGTATGGACAATGGTTAACAGTTTATTCCTATATCCCTTGCAGGCAGGTAAACACGAAGAGGCGGATCAAAAAGTTTCCCTGCTCGTCCCGCTCCGCAATGAAGTGGATAACGTGGAAGGATTGATACGCTCGCTATCATCACTCACGTATCCGAATCTTGAAATGCTTCTTCTCGATGATCATTCTGAGGATGGCACCTATGAAAAGCTGCTCTCTCTTACTGCGGAGGATGCCCGTTTTACCGTTGTGCAGGGGAAGGAGCTGCCGGATGGATGGAACGGTAAAGTACACGCCTGTCACCAGCTTTCAAAAAAGGCAGGAGGCGATTACCTGTTTTTCCTGGATGCTGATGCACGAGTCGTTCCTACAGTGATTGAAAAGACACTGGGAACAATGAAAAAAAGAAAAGCAGCGATGCTCAGTGGATTCCCTTTTTATCCGAATCATCATTTCCTCAGCCATATGCTTGTCCCTCTCCAGCATATGGTCGTGCTGCTTCACCTTCCACTTTTCATGGCCAACCGCACGACAAAGCCGATGTTTACAGCAGCCTGCGGCATCTTTATTATGATTGAACGATCGGCTTATCAGGCCGTCGGAGGCCATGAATCGGTAAAGGAATCGCTTGTAGAAGATGTTCATCTCGCTCGTGAAATGAAAAAGAACGGTTACCGCATGATCCTTGCCAATATTACATCATCGGCTCTTTCGTATATGTATGAATCCAATCAGGAAACGTGGGCAGGCTTTAAAAAAAACCTATACACCGGCATCGGGCGTTCAACTTGGATGGTCGTCTTTCTCACCCTTTTGTATGCCACTCTTTTTGTACTCCCCGGAGGTCTTGCCATTTTCGGTATGATATCAGGAGCTCTTTACCTGCTGCTTCCCTATGTATTGCTGATTACGTTCAAAATGTATGTGGATGCACGGACAGGACACCCCTTGTGGCTGTCGTTTCTCATGCCTGTAGCAGGAATGCTGCTGATTGCGATGATGTGGGCATCCATGCTTGTACATAAACGAGGACGTACCTATCAATGGAAAGGCAGGTCGTATCAATGAAAGCAGTTATTATCGGGGGTGGACTCGGTGGTCTTTCCGCTGCGGTCCACCTGGCCAGTGAAGGCGTAGATGTGAAATTGTTTGAAAAGAACAGCCATTTTGGAGGCAAAATGATGGCCGTAGACGAAGAGGGCTATCACTTCGACTTTGGCCCCAATACTATGACAATGCCGGAAGTCTTCACAAGAGTTCTGTCGAAAGCTGGACTCTCCCCTCATCTTCTCGACTTTGAAAAGATTGACACTCATACGAGAAATGTCTTTCCGAATGGCACAACCTTTGATTTTTCCACCAATCAGGATGTTATGAAAAAACAGCTGAAGCAGCTTGATCCTAACGGGTACCAGGCTTATGAACCGTTTCTGAAGGAGATCGAGCGGCTCTACCATATGTCCCGGAAGCATTTCCTGCACAGAACATTCAACGGATGGAAGGATTATCTGTCTCCTGCCCTTATGAAAAGCATGATAAATGTACGTCCGCTCCAATCGATGGATCATTTTTTCAGGCAGTACTTTACCAATCCTGATATTATTCAGGCCTTGAACCGGTACTCAACGTATATCGGATCCAATCCTTATCAGGCTCCAGCCACATTCAGTATGATTGCCCACCTTGAATGGAATGATGGAGTGTATTATGTGAAAGGCGGAAATACGAAAATTGCGGAAGCCTTCGTTCAAGCAGCAGAAGCAGCCGGTGTCCATCTATACAGCGGCACCCCTGTATCAAAAATCCATACGTATCAAGGAAGTGCAGTAGGTGTCGAAACAGAGGATGGCGATTTCTTTGAAGCAGATCATGTCATCGTAAACGGAGATCTGCTCCAGGCAGTCCCGGAACTCATCAATCAGAAAGAAAGGAAAAAAATGAGTGACGAAAAGCTCGCTTCCTATGATCCTTCCATTTCCGCTTTTGTGATCATGGCAGGACTGGATACCTATCTTCCTCAGCTTCACCACCATCATCTGCTCTTTTCAGGTGATTACAAAAAAGAGTTCCGGCAGCTATCCCTTGGAGGTTATGCCGACGATCCGACGATTTATATCTGTACTTCAGCAAAATCAGATCCCGATGTTTCTCCTAAAGGGGATAATTGCTTTATTCTCGTCAATGCCCCAGCCGTTGGCGGGCATCCGCAAAATAAGGACCATTATAAAGAGCTGATCTATGACAAGCTGAAAAAGGCCGGCATCCCCATCAGTGATCATCTCGTGTATGAGAAGGTCATCGGCCCGGAGGAAATTGAAGCGGCATTCGGAGCCTATCGTGGTTCCCTGTACGGCCCTTCCTCCAACAGCAGAAGTCAGGCATTTATGAGGCCGTTCAACAAATCCCAGGACTTGAAAGGCTTATGGTTCTGTGGTGGCAGCACCCATCCCGGTGGTGGTTCCCCGATGGTCGTTCTCAGTGGAGAAAACGTAGCTAATCAAATCATCGGAAAAATTGTCCATATCGAGTGAATGTCACACCTGCAAAAAGAGGCTGCCGGAAATCCGGCAGCCTCTTTTATTATGTAAGTTTATGCCTGTTTTCTTTTTGGCAGACAAGACAGGAAATAGGATACGGTGGCCATCACGACAAGGATCAACAGATGGGATGGACCACTTCCTGCTCCGCCTGTCTCAGGATCATATTGGATCGTCAAAATCATACCAGAGAGATATTGATAGGAAAAATAGAGTACGATAAAACTACTTATAAAAATCAGATATTTTTTCACCAGGCTGCCTCCTTCTTCTGTCCATACGAAACAAGCAGCCAATCGTTTCAAAAAAATAAGAAATGCATCAGGAAAGGGATATAGATCGGCTCCGTAAATCCTTCCCTGACCTATCGTCTTCGTTATACAAGTGACAGGCTACATGGTGTCCACCTTCAACCTCCTGCCATTTTGGTACTTCCTTTGCGCAACGGTCCATTGCTGCCGGGCACCTTGTCCGGAACACACACCCGCTCGGAGGATCAATCGGACTGGGAATTTCCCCTTCAATAATCATTTGTTCGCGCTCATCTTCCAAATCCGGGTCAGGAATTGGAATCGCAGACAACAGCGCTTTTGTATAAGGATGGAGGGGTTTTTTATAAAGCTGGTCACTGGTTGTCAGCTCGACGAGGTGACCTAAATACATCACCCCGATGCGGTCGGATATATGCTGCACCATAGACAAGTCGTGGGCAATAAACAAATAAGTGAGCCCCTTCTCCTCCTGCAGCCTCTCCAACAGGTTGACCACCTGAGCCTGAACAGAAACGTCGAGCGCAGAAATAGGTTCGTCAGCAATAATGACGGATGGATCAAGAGCAAGAGCGCGGGCAATCCCGATCCGCTGCCGCTGCCCGCCGCTGAATTCGTGTGGATATCGATTGGCATGATCACGATTGAGCCCGACTTCTTCAAGCAGTTCATACACCCGTTCCATCCGCTCCCGCTTTGTTCGGAAGAGCTTGTGAATTTCCATGGGTTCCGCAATAATTTCCGCTACTGTGGATCTTGGGTTTAAAGAAGCATAAGGATCCTGAAAGATCATCTGCATCTCTCTTTTCAAGTGGAACTGCTCCTGTTCACTACGGTTATGAACACTTTTCCCTTTATATAGAACCTCTCCAGCTGTGGCGGAATACAGATTCATCATCGTACGGCCTGTGGTCGATTTGCCGCACCCGGACTCCCCGACAAGGCCGAACGTTTCCCCTTCATATACATCAAAGCTAATGCCGTCCACAGCTTTCAACGATTTGTTTCTGCCGATGTCAAAGTGCTTTTTCAATTGTTTGACTTCCAATACTTTTTCCATCGTCATCCTGCCTCCTCCGCTTCCTCCCAGTATCTTCGTACCGCACACAGTTCTTTTTCATAAATTGTATCCTTCAGCTCAATGATTTCAATGCTCTTCCCTATATTCGGAGAGTGAAGCATTTTTCCGTCTCCATAATAGAACCCGACATGGTGGACACGTCCCTGACCTTGGTCATAGGCAAAAAACAGCAGATCGCCAGGCTGCTTTTGATCGATCGGTACTTCCACTCCTTTGGTCACTTGGTCAGTGGCGTCACGCGGAATGATGTAGCCATGAGCTTTGTGCAGCGCATAAGCGAAACCTGAGCAGTCAAACCCATATGCACTCATCCCTCCCCAGAAATAAGGCAGATCAAGGAAGGTTTCTGCTGATTCTATAATGGCAGCTCCACTGCCTTTCGGGACCGCTTCACCAGAAGGGTAAACCGTGACTGCCTCTGCAGATACATAGCCTTTCCCATGAGGGGTGCGGGCCTTGATCAGCACGCCCTCCTCTTGAATGACGGGAAGAGAAGTCAGGTAACTGAGTTCCAGGAACGGCTGGCGTTTTTCATCCAGAAGCATCGCCTGCTTATCATGGACAACAAGCATGCCATTTCCCTTCCATTTGGAATCCGCCAGAGCACTAAGCTGCCTTTCAGGGATGTAGCCAGGATACCCCCGGGCATCTTTTTTCGAAGCCTGATGTGGAATAATAATGCGTGCCCACCCGTCCTTCATGTCTTCGACGATCACTTCTTCGCCGTATAAAAGCTGGGATTGAACGAGATTGTCATCGCAGAGCGCCAGTTTCTGTTTATGATCGAGCTTGTTCAGCCATTCGGGCATCGAACTGACAGATGATAGGCCTGCTTCATCACAGTCCCTCGGGGAGTCTGGTGCCGTCCAGACGGTCGCTACTGGGACGGCCACCACCCAGACTGTTTCAATTGCTGGTGTCTTTGCCATGGTCTTCCTCCTTTTATGAAATCCAGGTATTCTTCATAGAGAGCCGGGAAATGCCGAGACCCGGCGTTTTTGGCAGAGTCATAACCGACTGATTGTAATGCACGCCTCCTTCAACGGGGTCTGCTGTAAGCATGAGTGGAGCATCGAAATCTACTTTCGTTACGTTCTTCTGACTGGCAGCAAAATGGGCAGCTGCGGTAATGCCGAGTTTCGTTTCAATCATACTCCCCACCATGCAAGGGACGCCGAAGCTTTCAGCAGCCGCATTAATTTTCAGGGCCTTATGGATGCCTCCGCTTTTCATTAATTTAATATTGATCATATCTGCGCTTCCTGTTTTTAAGATGCGTATGGCATCTTCAGGAGAAAACACACTCTCATCAGCCATAATCACCGTACTTACAGCATCCGTCACTATCTTAAGTCCATCAATGTCTCCCGCTTTAACCGGCTGCTCCACCAGTTCGATCGGAAGCTTCCTGTTTTCCATCTCACGGATGGCGTAAACAGCTTCTTTAGCCGTCCACGCTTGATTAGCATCGAGACGTATGGCAGCGTCTTTCCCTATCCTTTGATGAATAGCTTGTATGCGTTCAATATCATGGTGGATACTGTCTTTACCGACTTTCACTTTCAGGACGCGGAATCCTTGCTGGACATAGGCGTCAGCGTCCTCCGCCATTTCCTCTGGAGTATTAACACTTACGGTATAATCCGTTTCCAATTGGTCCGTCCATCCTCCAAGAAATTGATAGAGAGGAAGTCCGGCAGCTTGAGAAAGCCCATCATATAATGCCATATCGACGGCTGCTTTGGCACTGGTATTTCCTACACAGCTCCTATGGAGAGACTCAAACACGGCTTCTCTCTGCAATATGTCGGAGCCTATTAGCACCGGCGTCAATATCTCCTTGATCGTGTTCTCAATACCTCCGAGCGATTCCCCTGTGATGACATGGGTGGGCGGGGCTTCCCCGCAGCCTGTCAGGCCGTTATCAAATTCAATTCTCACATAGATGGATTCGGCGACGGTCACCGTACGAAGAGCGGTTATAAATGGTTTGTGTAATGGAACGGCCGCCCTCATTGTTTCCACGGACTGGATTTTCATCGCTTTCCCTCCTTTCGTTATTGAACACCTGCGGCAATTCTCAAATATTTCGCGCTGCTGCACAGCTCCGCCTCCACCCCGAGAGGCACAGCATAGTGAGGCAGGCAGTGACCGATTCTAAATCCTGAGAGGACCGGTTTTTGAAGATCAGCAAAGTAATGACGAAACACTTCCTGAAGTTCAATCGTCTCTTTTTTCTTTTTAGGTTCGGTCTCACTGAAATCACCTACGACGATTCCGGAGGCCTCGTCGAGTTTACCTGCAAGCTTTAATTGACTTAAGAAAGAATCAATCCGGTATGGTTCCTCACCGACATCCTCAATCAACAAAAGCCGGTTCTTTGTATCGATTTCATAAGGAGATCCGATGGAGTTGACAAGGAGGGAAAGATTTCCACCCACAAGTCTGCCTGAAGCTGTCCCTCTAGAGATCACTTGTAACGGTGATGTCTCATTGGTATACGTAAATGTCTCCGGATGAAACAGCTGGGTAAACCGCTGTTTTGAACGATCATCAAAGTCAGGCTTCCCAACATCCGAGCTCAACATCGGTCCGTGAAATGTGACAAGATCTGCCTGACGCTGGATGGCGGTATGTAAAAAAGTAATATCGCTGTAGCCCCAGAATACTTTGGGGTTTCTGCGGATCATGTTGTAATCAATGGAAGCCGCCAGACGACTGGTCCCATACCCTCCTCCGGCACAGAAAATCCCTTTAATGGCTGGATCTCTGAACATCTGATGCAGGTCGTTCACACGTTCACGGTCTGTGCCCGCCAGATAACCGTATGTCCGTTTAACGTTTGGTCCGATCATGACGTTCAACCCCAGCGAATGCAGGAATGGCAGCGCATTGGATAAATTCGTTAGATCCGGAGGGCTGGCTGGAGCAATCACCCCGACCGTATCTCCTTTTTGTAATCGTTTTGGTTTCTGCATAGACTCCTCCATAGAGAAGAGGCAAGCCCGGCTCAGCCGGGTGCCCCTTTAGTTGTTACTCCTTATCTGCCCATTTCAATTCAAGATAGCCGACAGGGTGACGGATGACATCCGATACGCCTTCTTTTTCGAGCAGAACGAAGTTGTAGAAATGGATCGGGAAGATCGGCATCTCTTCAAATAAAATCTTCTCTGCTTCATACATATGCTCCCACCGCTTCGTTTCATCGGTTTCATTTTTCGCTTTTTCAATGAATTGATCATACTCGTCATTGGACCAGCCCGTCCGGTTCATGGATGAATCGGTGACGAAACTTTCCAGGAAGTTAATTGGGTCGGCATAGTCGGCAATAAAGGAGCTCCGTGACAGCTGATGCTTCAAGTCTTTTTGATTCTGGAGAAATACGTTCCACTCTGCATTTTCAAGGGTGACGTCAACATCCAGGTGTTCCTTGAACATCTGCTGGATTGTTTCTGCAACCTTCTTATGTGACTCACTTGTATTATAGGAAAGAGTGATTGGAGGCAGTTCTTCATAGCCTTCTTCCTTCATCCCTTCCTCCAGCAGCTTTTCCGCCTCTTCAGCGTTGAACTCTACAAGGTTTCCATTCTGTTCACGGAAATCTTCACCGGAGGGGCCTTCAAATCCGTAGGAAACGAATCCGTAAGCAGGTTCTTCTTTGTTTTTCGTTACATAATCGACGATGTCCTGCTGATTGACAGCCATCGCAAGCGCCTGTCTGATTTTCTTGTTCTGGAACGGCTCTTCGTTTACATTAAAACGATAAAAGTAGGTGCCCGCCTGATCCTGAACCTTCAGCTGATCACTTTCCATCAGCTCTTCAGACATATCGGCCGGGATGTTCGTCGTATCCAGTTCCCCACTTTCATACATCTGATATTCTGTGTTGGTATCATTGACCATGGCCCAGTGAACTTCATCAAGCTTGACTGTATCCTTGTCCCAGTAATTTTCATTTTTCTTGAAGGTCATTTCACTGTCATGCTTCCACTCATCCAACGTAAACGGTCCGTTTCCTACAAAGCTGTCCGCTTCCGCATACCATTCGGCATTTTCTTCCGCCACACTTTCATTAATCGGGAAGAACGCCGGGTTGGAGATAATATTCAGGAAGTAACCGGTTGGTGAGGAGAGGGTCACTTTCAGTTCCTTGTCGCTTACGGCCTCCACCATCACATCTTCTTTTGATCCATCTCCATTGTTAAACGCTTCTCCACCTTCAATGAAATAGCCGAGAAACGCAGCCGGTGAGGCCGTTTCAGGATCTAAAAGACGTTTCCAGGCAAATTCGAAATCTCCTGCTGTTAAATCGTCGCCATTGGACCATTTGGCATCCTCACGAATCATAAATGTGTAGACGGTCCCATCGTCAGAAATCTCCCACTTCTCTGCCGCAGCAGGCTCGGGCTGGTGATCCTTCCCGAGCCGGGTCATTCCTTCCATCAGATTGTTCAAAGCGTTCCACGAAACGGAATCAAATCCCATCGGAGGGTCAAAGGACGTCGGCTCTTCCCCATTATTGAGCAGTAATGTTTTGGTGTCTCCTGATTCTGCCTGGTCACCTTCAGCATTGTCCTCTTCACTGGAACTGTTGGCTGTACAGGCCGCCAGCACAGTAATAATTGCAATCCCCCATAAAACATGCAGCCACTTTTTCATCGTACTACCCCTCTCCTTGATTATGATTGAATGGTTGCTGAGTATTTCTCCGCCCGCTCATCTTGAAGCCAGCAGTCCACCTCATGGGTTTCGCTGCGGACCGTTGAATATGGATAAATCCTGCTGCAAACTTCCATAGCAGCCGGACAACGGGCGGTAAATGGACAGCCTTCCGGTGGTGAAAACAAATCCGGAGGCGTACCGTCAATCGGAATCAGCTTTTCTCCTTTTTGATCCAGACGGGGAACGGAATGCAGAAGCCCTTTTGTATAGGGATGCTGTGGCTCATAAAAAATCTCCCGCCTTGTACCTGTTTCGACGACTTTACCTGCATACATGACCGCGATTCGGTCCGCCACTTTCGCAACCACACCCAAATCGTGTGTGATCAGGATGATCGAGACGCCGGTTTCCTTTTGAATTTTGTTAAACAGCTGGAGAATCTGCGCCTGAATCGTTACATCAAGGGCTGTTGTCGGTTCATCGGCTATCAAAAGCTCCGGTTCACAGATAAGAGCCATGGCGATAACAATCCGCTGCCGCATTCCGCCGGAAAACTGGTACGGATACTGCTTCATCCGTTCATCAGGATTTGGAATGCCGACGAGGTTCAACATGTCCACAGCCTGGGCATCCGCTTCTTTTTTCGTCACACGCCGGTGCTGTCTGAGCCCTTCTGTAAGCTGATCACCGACGGTCAACGTCGGGTTCAAGGCTGTCATTGGATCCTGAAAGATCATCGATATGTCGACACCGCGGATACCTCTCATTTTTTTGTCGGAACATTTCGTCATGTCCTGTCCCTTAAAAAGAATGCTTCCCTCTTTGATCTGTCCCGGAGGTGTCGGGATTAAGCGCATAATGCTTGAGGCTGTGACACTTTTTCCACAGCCGGATTCTCCGACAATTGCAAGCGTCTCCCCTTCATACAAGTCGAGATTGACTCCTCGTACCGCCTGCACTTCTCCTCCGAACGTCTTAAAGGAAATGTGCAAATTATGAATCTCAAGAATTTTGTTCAACATCCTCACCTCCTTAAACGTGGATCGAGCGCATCCTGCAGCCCGTCCCCAAGCACATTAAATGCAAACATCGTCGCTGAAATAAAGAAGGCCGGGAAAAATAACCGCCACCAGTCTCCCGACAAAATGACACCGAGAGCATCGTTGGCCATGACTCCCCAGCTGGCGTAGGGAGACTGGATGCCGAGGCCGAGAAAACTTAAAAAGGCTTCTGCGAAAATCGCTGTCGGAACGGTCAGCGTCATTTGTACAATGATGGGGCCCATCGTATTAGGCAGCAGATTTTTCCGGATGATCCGTTTCGTTTTAGCACCAAAGGACTGGGAAGCCATTACAAATTCGTTGTGCTTCAACTGCAGCACCTGCCCACGGACAATCCTTGCCATCCCCACCCATCCGGTTACTGTAAGAGCAATAATGATGGTCAAAAGGCTCGGACCCATAACGACTAACAGAAGAATGACAACGAGCAGGTAAGGAAGGCCGTACAAAATTTCAATGATCCGCATCAACACGTTGTCCGTACGGCCGCCTTTATAACCGGAGATCCCTCCATAAACGACTCCGATAAAAAAATCAATCAGGGCGGCCATCAAACCGACAAACAAAGAAATTCTCGCTCCATACCACGTTCTCGTGAACACATCACGGCCGAGTTCATCCGTCCCGAACCAGTGATTGAGAGATGGGGGCTGATTTTGATCAGCCAGGGAAGCTTCTGACACGGTATACGGAGAAATCCATGGGCCGATCACCGCCATGACGGCAAGCAGAATGAGAAAAACAAACCCTGCCATTGCCAATTTGTTCTGTCTGAGCCTGCGCCAGGCATCTTCCCAGTACGAAAGGGAAGGACGGACAACAGACTCAGCCTCATCGATGTTTTTCTCTTTTGGCCGGAACCACTCATCCGGAATCGATGAATGGGAATCATCCCGTTGCTTTTCTTTTAAAGCAGACATATCAACTGCTCCCTCCTTCCTTATGAAGTTTGATACGCGGGTCTAAAAAGCCATAGGCAATATCAACAAGGAACAGCATGAATACGAGAAAAGCGCTGTAAAATACGGTCGTTCCCATAATGACCGGATAGTCCCTCTGGTTGATCCCTTCTACGAAATATTTGCCCATGCCCGGAATAGCAAAGATCTTTTCGATAACAAAAGTGCCTGTTAAAATTCCTGCAAGGAGGGTCCCCATAATGGTCACGACCGGCATTAACGCATTTTTCAATGCATGTTTTACAACGACCTTGTAGGGAGAAAGCCCTTTGGCACGGGCTGTTTTTATGTAGTCCTGGGTCAGGGTTTCCAACATGCTCGATCGAGTCAGCCTGGCGATAATCGCCATCGGCCCTGTTGCAAGAGCGAGTACAGGGAGAACCATATGAGCAGGAGAACTCCAGGTCGCTGCCGGCAGCCATTCCAGCTGTACAGCCAGCTGCTGGATCAGCATGGTAGCCAGAACAAAGTTTGGAATGGAGATGCCGAGAACAGCGATGGTCATTGCCATGTAATCAATGAGATGGTTATGTTTTAAAGCTGCAAACACTCCGAGAGCCACCCCGGATACCAGCGCGATCAGAACCGTCCAGATTCCGAGTTCAGCCGAGATAGGAAAACCCCGGCCAAGCAGTGAATTCACTGTTTCGGTCGGCTGCTTGATCGAAGGACCAAAATCAAGAGTGATGATGGATTTTAAATAGAGAATGTACTGAACAGCGAGCGGCTCATTTAGATGGTAATGCTCCTCCAAATTCTGCTGTACCGCTGCATTAGTGGTCCTTTCCTCGTTAAACGGTGATCCTGGAATCAGGTTCATGAGAAAGAATGTTAACGTAGCGATAATGAAAACGGTAACAATCATGTAAACCAAACGTTTCAATATGTATGTAACCACGCGTTTTTCCTCCCCTCAGCTTGATGTCGCCTGCATCGCAAGTTCTGTCATGACGAGCATCGCCTGGTAGGCTTCCAATAGGTGGGCTGCCTTGAAACGGACCGTTGTTGAATCTGATTCAAGCTTGGTTCCCGGCATCAAATGGGCCCATTCTGCCTGTCCATAGTTCATGAATTCAATTTTCAATTCAGGGGTGTCCGGTGATGGGAGCGGCTTAATTTCCGCCCGTTTGTCTATGGCCAGAGCAGTCCGATCCCGGAGCAGCTCACCGGCTTTTTTCGGTGTGAGGCTTTTCACAGCTGTACGGGAGATGGTTTCTTTCACAGGTGCGGTCACGATGTTCGGAACCAGGTCTTCCGCTTCAGCTGCTGCACAATCATCACCAGCCACCATCAAGACGGGCACGCCGTAGTAGCCGGCCATCAAAGCATTAAGGCCCAGTTCCCCTACGGGATTGTCGTTAATGAAAAAGTTCCGCACACCAAACGTCATGGAATGGGAAAGCACCCCTTTTTGAGCAGCTCTTGCGTGATAGCCGATAAATATCGCGCCATCGAAGCCCGCATCAAGTCCCTGAACCATGGAATAAGGTTTCACGCTTCCTGTAATAAGCGACACATCCGGATGGATTTCATCAATGAGCAGGTTATTCATTTTCGAATGACTGTCGTTGACGAGAATCTCTGTGGCCCCCTTTCGAAACGCTTCTTCAATCACATGATTCGTTTCCTGTGTCATGATTTTCCTGGCGCGTTCATAATTGTGTTTGGACGAATCGACAAAGGTGTGATCGGGAACCCCTGTAATTCCCTCCATGTCGACAGAAAGATACAGCTTCATACAGTTCTTTCCTCCTCAGTCATTATGTGTTAATATTTCTAATTTTCTCATAACTTTACCAATAAAAAGGGAAAATTTCAAGATGGAAAACGAACTATGAAATAATATTTCAAACCGCAGAATACGTCGAATCCATGGCAAAACAGCCGGTGTTCGACAAAAAGGGATGAAAAAAAAACCGCCGGATTTTCCGACGGTTTTTAATCAAAAAGCTCTATTCCTTCTCGATTCAACACGTTCCCTTTCACCGATGGATGATGGGGGCTCTTTTTGAAAACGTCTTGACAGGGCACCATGATTCCCCCGCCTGTCTTCTCAGCCATCTGCTTATTTGAAGCGCTGTATACCACCCGGCGGACGCCGGCAAACACGATGGCACCAGCGCACATGGCGCACGGCTCACAGCTTGAGTACAAGGTATACTCACTCAAGTCTGTCACCCCTGTTTCGCGGCAGAACCGCCGGATTAAGGCAAGCTCGGCATGATGGGTGGGATCAGTGTTTGTATGCACCTGGTTTCCTTCCTCCATAATAACAGTACCCTCTTTCGCTAGAAGGGCACCAAACGGCGCATTTCCTTGTTTTTTAGAACGGACGGCTATTATAAGCGCCCGCTGAATCAACTCTTCATCTTTTGTCATTTTCCAATTCCTCCTGTCTAGTCCTTTTATCCCTTCAGGTGTTCCCTTTCATGCCCTTCACCACCCATTAAAAAAAAGAGACGTATGGTTTTCGTCTCTTTTCTAAAGTAATCGGATGTGTGTAATTTTAGTTTCAGGAAACTTTCTTAAATGGCTTTCCCGGGCTTGTTCCCGGTGAGCAGCAAATACGGGAACACGTTTGACTACACCAGACTTTGCCTGATAGTAGATCAAATACTTCTCCTGCATCAGGACGCTCCTTTCTATAAACAACAGATCATAGTTACAAGTATCTGCTATATTATAGAAAACTATACCTGCGGACGCCCCGGCGGATGAATCATCCGCTTTCCCTTTTTGTCCAATCGACCGCAGAACGGATGCCGCCTGACACCCCTGCGCCGGTAAGAAAGATCATCCCATAGGAGGCCAACAGAAGCGGTCCCGGAATACCGGCAGAAGCAACGGCCCCGCATGCTAAGCCGATTATGATAGCAGAGATCCATAAAACAAGAAGATTCTTCAATATCTTATGTAAGCATAGTCCTGACACGAATAAGCCTCCTGCTATCCATAACACAACCATCATATAGATCCCCCTTTTCTATGTCAATCCAGTCTTGTCCTATAAAAAAAGCAGCGGTCATTCCTTTTCCCGCTGCTAATCACGACAGCCTTCTACTGTATTACCAGTTCCAGAATTTCCCCACAGCTCATGAAAGGCCCAGTACGGACGTCCATCTTCATAGTAAAAAAGCACAGAGTTTGACTCTGTCACCAGACCTTTTCCTTCATACCGCCAGTCCATCAGCCATGCTGTTTTCAGCCTTCGGATAGCTTCAGCGTCAGTAAGGCGGGTGTGTACGGCAACAATTCTTAAAGGCGGTGCAACGGATATCCCTTTAATTTCCTTGACCGGTTCCCACAACTGTTCCATCAGACGGACTTTCTCCAACCACCGCAGACCGCGGCTTTTCTTTTTGTGCCCATCCTGTTTTTTCTGCATCCAGAAACTGATTCCCCAGCAAATGAGAAGCAGGGCACTGACTATCGATAATATTCTCACTCGGATTCCCCTCTATCAGCTTATGCGGGCATACGAAGATCCTTTCCTACATAAAAAAAGAAGCAGCATCACTGCATTTCTGCAATGATCTGCTTCTTCTGCTTGTCCGAAACGTAATTCCGGCGGCCGAACACTTGGTAATCATTTTTTCGAACGGTGGGAAGGATCGCACGATACATCTTCGCCGCTCCCCCGACAGGAGCTCTGGAATAAACCGGATAATCCGGGATGGTTTTCAAAGCCCTCTCATAATAGGTTTCTGCATCATGAGCCAGGTCCTCCCACATTTGTATGAAAGCGTCATTCACCCTTCCATTCTCCAGGTCCAGAGAGGTATAGCCATAGGATTCCATGACTTGTGTTGGTAAGTATACGCGGTCAATTTCCACATCTTCTCCTATATCCCGCAGGATGTTGGTCAACTGCATCGCATAACCGAGTTCAACAGCCCCCTGCCTTAAAGAAGCTGTACGCCCGGGAGCAATAACAGGCAGAAGCATCAGACCAACCGTACTCGCTACATGATAGCAGTAATCAAGAAGATCTTCCTTCGTCTCAATTAAGGTCGGATACAGGTCCATCCGTTGGCCCTTGATCATATCGTAGTATGGGTCGGGATCTATAGAGAAACGTCGGAAAACGTCGTCCAGAGCGAGCCAGCACGGATCATTCAGCTCAAGCTTTCCCTCAAGGAATTGGTCAAATTCAAAGGCGAACGCCTCCAGCTCCGCTTTCGGGTTCGTCCCTTCATCAACAATATCATCTACACGCCGGCAGAAAGCATAAATGGCCCAGACAGCCTTTTTCTGCTGCCTGGGCAGCATAGCGAATGCTTTGGAAAATGTCTTGGAATGTTCTTCAATAATCCTTCGACAATGATGGTATGCTTGATTCAAATCCGTCATCATTAAACACCTCGCTTGTAATTATGCCTTTTTTTGGACCCATATTGCAAATAATCTGCCAATAATTTTGCTCCCTGCATGACAATAGGGACACCACCGCCGGGGTGGACAGACGCTCCGACGGCATATACATTCCTGACCGGATAAGGCTGAAGTTGTGGTCGGAATACGCCGGATTGGAACAGGGTAGGGGCAATCCCGAAACTGCCGCCTTCAAACAAACCGTCTCTTGCCGCTTCCTCCGGAGAACGGACACGCATCCATTCGATATGGTTTCGAAGTTCAGGGAAACCACGAGCCTCCATTTCATCCAGCACGTGCTCGATCAATGCTTCTTTTCCGTTCCAGTCCACGTCCTTTCCAGCCGGTACTGGAATCAGCGTATACAATACCCCTTTTCCTTCCGGAGCCAGGGAGCCGTCGATAATGGAAGGGTGGAACGTATAAAAGGATGGTTCGTCAGGCAGCACTTTATCCATAAATACCTGTTTCATATGATGGTCGAAATCGGACGTCATAAAAAACTGGTGCATCGTGTTGTTTTCATAAATCCGGTCAAGACCCATATAGAGGAGGAGACATCCGGATGAAGCCGTATATTTTCTATTCAGACGCTTCTTCTCCGGCATCAGTTTATCCATTAATGGAAAATCACCATTCAGGATATATTCATCAAAAGAACGTGTTTCTCCATTGACGGTAATGGAAGAAGCTTCTCCTCCCTCCACCTCCACATGGCTCACTTCTGCATTCGTGTGTATCGAAACACCGCGGCGTTCCAATTCCTTCTGAATGATTTCCACAAGGTGGGCGTACCCTCCTTTGACATACCAGATCCCATGTTCATGCTCACTGTAGGAAACGAGCGAATACATTGCAGGAGACTGCTCGGGATGACCGCCGATGTACAGCGTCTGGAGTGTGTAGGCTTCTACAAGACGTTCATCGTCGAAATACGTCCGCATCATCTTCTTTACATTTTGATAAGCTTTCAGCTTCATCAGCGTTTTGATGTTCTTCCGTGAAAAGAACGTCCGTTTCTCAACAAAAGACTTTTCAAGAAACTGTGCTTTTCCCTGGAGGAACCTTGTTTTCATGTCCTGCAGGAACCGGTCGAAATGCTGTTCATTGCCTGGAAATTTCGCTTCCAGTTCTTCCTTCTGAAGAGCTGGATCTCTATGTTTCGTATAGGTGGACCCATCTTTAAAGTGAATATGATATAACGGATCACACGGTTCCATAGGAATTTCCTCTCTCGGAATTCCCGCCTCCTCCATAATAGTGAGCAGCATTTCGGGCAGAAGGACGATGGTTGGGCCCTGGTCAATCTTGAAACTGCCATGGCGCTCATAAGTTAAACGGCCGCCTAGAAAATCGTTTTTCTCAAAAATCGACACGTGCCGCTCTTCCTGTTTGGACAAGTATAAAGCGGTCACAAGTCCGCCTATTCCTCCTCCGACAATGGCTGTACGTCTCATACCGGCTCCACCTCTTTCTCTGTAATCCATCCGGTGGTGATTCGTGCCGATTCCAAAATCGTAGGAAGACCGCTTCCCGGGTGCGTTCCTCCTCCCACAAGCCAGCAGTGATCCAGCTCCTGGAATCGGTTGTGAGGGCGGAAGTACATCATCTGCGACAGTTGGTGACCAAGGCTGAACGTAGCTCCCTGATGAACAAAATGGTCTGTTTCCCATTGTTTCGGTGTCAGAACTTTTTCCACGACGATATGATCCCGAATATCTGAGAAACCGGTTTTCGCTTCTATTTCGTCAAAGACCAACTGTTTAAAGGTATCTTCCTTATCCTCCCAGTCGATTTCAGAATAATTGTTCGGTACTGGGGCCAGAATGTAAACAGCCGAATGACCTTCAGGAGCCAGTGTATCATCCGTGACACTGGCGTTATGAATATAGATGGACGGTTCATCGGATAAAACGAGGTCTTTGGTCATTTCCTCCACATTCTTCTTGTAATCTTCGGCGAACAGAATCGTGTGATGGGGCATTTCATACTTTTTGTCCAGTCCGACATAGATCATAAAAGTGGAACAGGAGAATTTTTTGTTCTCAAGCTTCTTCTTCGAATGCTTGCGGAGGACGCCGTCATCAACGAGTTTCGTCATTGCTTCGGCAAAATCGGCGTTGATGATGTATTCGTCCGCCTTAACAATTTCTCCGGAATCCAGTTCCAGGCTCGAAATGGAGTTATGGTCTGTATGGATGCGTTTTACTCCACTGTTCAAATGGATTTTCCCACCGTGTTCTTCTGTAACTGCGGCCATCGCTTTCGACAGCTGGTTCACGCCTCCAATGGGATGATAAACGCCCCATTCGTGTTCCATGTACGATAGAATGGAAAAAGCTCCAGGGCATTCCCACGGAGACATGCCGAGATATTTCGCCTGGAATGTGAAAGCTATTTTCAACTTTTCATCCGTAAAGTAGTCGGAGAGGACATCGTACACCGATTTTCCCAGTGACAACTTCGGCAGGGCTTTCAGCGCCCGTTTGGAAACATAGTCCGTCAGACGGTTATGCTTCGTCTGCAGCAGCGGCATCAGCGCCTGCATCTTCTCCCCTGTCTCCTCCATAAACCGCTCATACCCGTGTTCATTTCCAGGGAAATGTTTCTGGATGACCTCGATCATCTTCTTCCGATCGCGATACATCGGGATGCGTTTCCCATCAAACTGCAGTTCATACATTGGTGCCAGTTCTTTTAAATCGAGATAATCATGGACGTTCCTCCCTGACATATCAAAGATCTCCTCCATGATCTGCGGCATACTTAAAAATGTCGGTCCTATATCAAACGTATATTCTCCTAAAGAAAAATGACCGTTTCTTCCTCCTACAAACGGCTGTTTTTCATAAACGTTTACGTCGTACCCTTTTGCGGCTAAGATCATAGCCGATGCAAGCCCTCCGGGCCCTGCACCAATCACAGCGATCTTTTTCATTACGTTCACCTTCTCTTATGTGACATCTGTTGTGCAATCATTATACAAAATATGTACAAAGCCGGCTATTCATTGCACTTCTTCAATGTGCCGGCCTTTTTTCCTATACACATGATGTACCCTTCTTCGTTGTTCTATAACCTACATAAGAGCATTCACCTTAATAATTTTCGACACATGTGTCAAAAAACCTTCTCCTCAACCGATTTAAACTGGATAAAATCATGAGTTATGGGAAAAATACAGCCGAAGGAGGACTGTCTATGTATGCAAACCAAAGAATTTCGGGACCTTATTACCCTTCTCATTCGACTCAGCATCCGCCCCATAACCAGTATAACAATGAACAGATAAACCACTGGTGCGAAGAACTCGACCAATGCAGCCATCAGCAGACGCAGCAGGCTGATGCCCTTCATCAAAGGAGCAGCATTACGAAGTTATCTCCACCGACATTTATGAACTGACCTTTCTGGGTGAATGACCATACACAAGAGCCTTCCTCTGCATAGGCTACGAATGTAACAACAGGAGGTGAGCTTATGTACGGAGGCTATCCTTACGGAGGAAGACAATGCCACAGACCTTGCTACCGCAACAACTTTGCTTTAATCGTCGTATTGTTCATCCTGCTTATTATTGTAGGTGCAGCGTTTTACTGCTGATGGGTTGGTCATAAACTGCCGGAGTGAGATCAGGCGGGCTGGCCGGTCTGAAAAGAAAGTTCGGGAACAGGAGGGTACGTCATCTCCCTGTCCCCTTTCTCCAGACTCATCCTATACCTTATTAAAAAAGAACACAGCCCACGCGCTGTGTTCTTTGTCATTTTCTGCAGCATCAAAACCGTGTTCGTTGGGAACAGCTTCCTGCTGCATGATCGGTGCCGTGGACGATTTCCACGGTTTCCATAAAGAACAGGAGTAGAGCTTGAATCCGGCTTTGAACCTGTTCTTCCACCGGGCACGATGAATTTGAATGCCCCAGCCATACTCATATTTTTTTATCCAATGATGATTCTTTCTCTCGGATAATGGTAATTTCCCCTGGCATCATTTTTCTGGAACGTAAATAAGAATGTCAACAGACCTATTCTTCCTAAGAACATGAGGAGCATTAACACACACTTTCCAAATGTTGTCATTCCAGGGGTGATCCCTAGGGACAACCCGACTGTTCCGAATGCCGATGTTACTTCAAACACAAGTTCATTCAGAGTAAATGGTTCTGTAATCGTTAGTGTAATCACAGCGCTCAGACAGACAAATAAAGCAACAATCAAAACGACTACAGCTTTATTCAAGTCTGCTGGATGAACCTCACGACGGAAAATACGGATGTTATTTCCTCCGCGGGCAAACGTGAGCACAAAAATGACTACGAGTGCAAAGGTCGTCGTTCGAATCCCGCCTCCGACACTGCTTGGAGACGCACCTATAAACATCAGCGAGGACATGAACAACTGGGTCTGCTCTGTAAACTGGTTGATATCCAGCGTGGATAAGCCACCGCTCCGTGTGGTGACGGATTGAAAGAGCGCATAAAAGAATATTTCATGCCATGTCTTACCAGCAAAGAAATGATTGAATTCAAGCAGGACAATCATGATTGTTCCGAACACAACCAGGACAAAAAATGTCAGGGTTGTAAGCTTGGCAAACAAGGAAAAACGAATCGTTTTCTCCTCCTGGTTTTGGAGGAGGTACTGCTTTACTTCAATTAAGACAGGAAAGCCGATCGCCCCTGCTATAATTAAAATCATATTAATGAACTGGACAAAGTAGTCGTCCTTGAAGAGAACGAGTGACTGCCCTGTAATGTCAAAACCACCGTTGGTCATGGCACTGATCGTCCCGAAAAATCCTTGAAGATAAGCTTCCCCGGGATCGAAATACTGGAGGTAGTACGTCCCCAGCACTAAAAATCCAATCAATTCGATTAAAAGCACAACGAGGACAATTTCCTTCACAAGCCGTACCATTCCCTGGAAGGACGTCTGATTCTGATCGGTCATGATCAAACGCCGTTCCTTCAGGCCGATCTTCTTCCCGAGAACAAGCCAGATCAGTGTTCCAAGCGTCATGACTCCGATCCCGCCAAGCTGCAGGACGATTGCGAGGATGAAAATGCCCGGTGTACTGAATGTCTCGGCTGTAGGAACTGTCGTCAACCCTGTTACGCTGACAGCACTGACAGCTGTAAATAATATATCAATAAAATCCAACTTCACGCCGTCCTGGTGAGCTACAGGCAGAGCGATTAAGATGGAAGATATGGTCACAGCGAGCAGGTAATACACTGCAATCAACTGAAATGGTGTTAAATCGTTAAGCCATCGCAGGCCTTTTCTTCTCACCCACATACTAAAACTCCTTTTGATGCTGCTTTTCTGTTCGATGATGACCATCATTCATAGTATAGCAGGATAATCGACATAATACTTCGTTGATTTATGAATTTACAAAAGCTGATAAAAGGAGCACATAGAAGGCGTCTGGGGGATCCCAGACGCCTCTGTCCGTTCAATTAAGCTTTCGATTCGCTGCCTTTCTGCTTGAACTGCTCCAACAGATCATCCCCTTGATACCCTTCATCAAGCAGCTGTTTGAGCACTTTTTCAACCTGTTCCTGTTGACGGTCCATCATCGTTCCCATGAAAATGACATTCATTGAACCACCAATTTCATTAAAATCAATCGGTTTGACCATAAACGTAGCGGGACGGTTCGTCTGTTTCGTAATCTTCGCCTGGATAATAATCTCATCCCCGTTCCGGTACATATCCTCAAAAAAGGAACGGTAGCTGCTATCCATATAGGCTTCAATCACCCAGCGCCCGTGATCATCTTCACGGTTGATAATTAAACCATCCTGCAGCTTGATTCTCCGCTGCGTAATGTCTTCGTTCTTCTCTTCGACAATGTCCAATGAAATCAATTTAAAGGTTTTCATCCGAATGACCTCCGGGATTCATCATTATAACTCATTATAGAGGAAAAACAGGGGGGGAGAAAAGCCTGAATTTTACTTTTTTCTATCCGCCGATGTAGGACATTTCAATTTTCCGCTCTTTCATCGGTTTTCCCCGGGCCCTGTCGGCCGAGTATTGATCGGCACGTCCTTCCCATACAGCCATCAAATAATCGGTCAGGTCCTCGTCACTCCAATCCTCCCGCAGCCGTCCACGCAGATCGTATCCTGAATCCGCAAACAGGCAGGTGTACAACTGCCCGTCTGCTGACAAACGGGCTCTCGTGCAGCTGGAGCAGAATGCTTCAGTAACCGATGAAATGATGCCGATTTCTCCTGCTCCATCCTCATATTGATAACGGGAGGCCACTTCTCCGTAATAATTAGCTTCTGCCGGAATTAACGGCATCTCCTCATGAATAGCATCCACGATTGCTTTTTTTGATACGACGGCATCCATATTCCATCCATTATGGTTTCCGACTTCCATGAATTCAATGAATCGAAGGTTGTCCCCTGTCTTTTTAAAGTAGCGGGCCATCGGAAGAATCTGATCTTCATTCATTCCTTTTTTTACGACCATGTTTATTTTAATTCCCAGTCCAGCCTTTCTCGCAGCTTCAATTCCACGCAGGACCGGATCCGTATGAACCCCTCTGCCGTTGGTTTTCTTGAACACTTCATCTTCAATGGCGTCAAGACTGATATTTACCCGGTCAAGTCCTGACGCCTTCAATTTTTCTGCCTGTTTCACAAGCATAACCGCATTCGTCGTCAAGGCGATATCTTTGATTCCGTCAATTTCCCGGATACGGCGGATGAGTACATCCAAATCCTTTCTGAGCAGAGGTTCCCCTCCGGTCAGGCGGATCTTTTCGACACCGAATTGGGCAAAGATGTGTACAAGACGTATGATCTCATCAAAGCTAAGCCGCTCTTTTTCCGGCATAAATAGATAATCCGGTCCAAAAATCTCGGCAGGCATACAATAGCTGCAGCGGAAATTGCATTTATCAATAACAGATATCCGCAGATCTTTAATCGGCCTTCCTAGTCGGTCTATGATACGGGAATCGATAGGATCACCCCTTTAAAATTGTGTTTGACCCGTCTGGTCTTCCAAAAGGACGGCTTCCACCATGTCCCCTTTGCTGTACCCCCTTGTACCGCCTCTTAAGACGATGAACACATCGGTATGGGCCAGTGAGGTCACAACGGCTGATTTATCCATGCCGGCGGGATAAACGACGACCTTTCCCTCTTCGTAGTGCAGTTTCCCACGGACGAACCTCATAAATGGATTGGCTTTCTTGAAATCCTGACCAAGAACTGCCTGCACCCGGGTGTGATAAGGACGTGTGTTCCCCATAAAATGCTGAAGGATCGGATGGGCAAATAATTCATACCCGACATAGCAGGCTGAAGGATTTCCACTCAGTCCATACAGCACTTTTCCGTGATGCTCAGCGACAGTTGTGACACTCCCTGGTCTCATCGCCACCTTATTGAATAGAACTTCCGCACCCAGTTTTTCGTATATGTCCGGCATCAGATCATAATCCCCGACAGAGACGCCCCCCGTTGTAATCAATACATCGTAATCTCCAAGAGCGCTGGATACCGCTTCATAGCACGAGTCAAAATCATCATCCAGTTTTCCTAAGTATGTACAAGCTGCTCCGGACCTCTCCAGCTGGGCCTGAATCATAGATGCATTGGAATTGCGGATTTTCCCAGGTTCCATAGGTTCATCCACTTCAAGGAGTTCTGTACCTGTGGCAAAAACACCTACCAAGGGTTTCTTATATACGCTGATTTCAGAATAGCCGAACGTCGCCAGCAGGGCTCGCACACCCGGGTTAATTTTAGATCCTTCCGGTACGAGCACTTCTCCCTGCTCTGTTTCGGAACCCTTCTGGATCACATTCTGCCATGCATCCATCCTCCTCTTGAGCGTCATAACCGGGTGCCCTGTTTGATCCTCCCCAGTGGTGCAGATTTCGAACATAGCTACGCAGTCCGCCCCCTGTGGGATTTCAGCACCTGTCATAATTCTGACGGCCTCCCCCGGCCGCAGTTCCCTTGAAGCCCGGTGTCCTGCAGCCACCGTTTCAATAACCCGGAACGTTCCCGGATTTTCACGGGACAGGTCTTTTGTATCCGCTGAGCACAAGGCAAATCCGTCGTAAGGGGATTTATGAAAAGGAGGTACGGCATGAGTGGCAGATACATCTTCTGCCAGCACTCGTCCACCACTTTCATGAAGGTGTTTCCTTTCTACTCCGCCCTTCCGTTTGTACTGCATTACTCTTTCCACTGCTTCAGGGACGGGAAGAGGTGTTCTATGTAAATGTGCCATATGTTTTCTTTCCTTTCTGTCACCCAGTAAAATGGATACTCTCCTTAGAACATAAAGCATTTTTCCAACTTTTTCAAAGATTGTCGAATGTAATCATTTTTTCCCTTTACAGACGACTCTGAAACATAAAGACAGCTCATGTTCTTCTCATGGACGTTACGTAAAGAATCGAATATGGAAGCGTTTTGGAGTGACGGGCCTGCTGCGGATGTATCCACCGATAAGCCCCCCGGACAGGATACGGTGAAAGGTGTTCCATAAAGGATTACCCGTCACCTATAAAAATTCAAAGAGATCATCAATAACGTGTACGATGAGGCACGCCTGTCCAGCCTTGACTGAAACAAAAAATCATCGCCTATACAGATTCTAATTTTTAGGATATCAAATGAACAAGGTGAAAAATAAAAGAAATCAGAAAAAAACAAGGCTGTCGAGACTTTCTCGACAGCCTTGTTTTTATTGTTTATCCATAAGAAAAAGGAAGTCGGGAAATTTCCCGACTTCCTCCGGACAGCTTTTGCTGTCATTTTTCAGTTAGATGGGGTCATAGACATTGACTACGTGGTTCACGGCTGTTTCACCCTGGTCTTTACCACGTCCTCGTTTACGTTCTGCCTGTTTCTTTTTGCCTGTTTCAGCAAGTTTCTTATTCCCTGAAGCCATCTCGACTCCCTCCCATCGTCCTTATTCTTCACCGCACTACACTTCAATATGATGTTAAAATCAGGATTCACTGCCAGGCACACTATAGAAAAAACCCCTGCTGTGCAGGGGTTTATATTATATGTGGTATTTGGATTTCACATCATTGATCTTCTTCCCAATCGTGCGGGCACGTTGGATGGAATGATCAACGTTTTTACGACTGGTCCGTTCAATAACAATCGTAAACATCAGCATATTTAATCTCATCGTTCTACCTCCTCTTTGTAATGAGGCTAATCCGTATCCTTCTCCGCATTGAACCAGCTCATGAAGACCATCTTGAATGTTTGTGTCATTGTTTATTCTCCTCCTTCTTGTTTTTACACGTAGCGGTTAAAAGCGGATGATTTACGGTCGAGCCATTCGTCTTTGACTGTGGGGTGGTACCCGGGAAGCGGCTGCAGCCGCTGCTGTGTCTTTTTGGTTACATGAATCGTAAACAGAAAAAAATGAATCGTCATAGTTTTCAACTCCTTCATAAATATAGTGTAATTTTATATCAAAAGAGTAAAATTACTCTTTGACAGCATAAGAAAAAGCCGCAGGAGGGCTGCGGCTTTTCAACATTCAAATCCATTAAAAAAGCCACAGGAATACAATATGCACCTCCTGCGGCTATCATGATTCATTGTAGGTAAAATAGTCGTTGGTCTCAGATATGATTCCGAGCGCAGGTCGATGGTATGAAATTATTCAGGTAAACCGTCATTGTGTTTTTCATGATTTCCGACCTCGCTTTCTGAGAATTTTTTCTTACAATGGAAAGTATATAGGACCTTTTTCCAATTGTAAACCTTTTTTTGCGTAAATCATTTGACTTTTCTGAAATGCTTTATACAGATTCAGGATCCCTCTCATCGAAAAAGGCTTCGATTTTCTGGTCCAGTTCGTGCAGGCGTTTCAATGCTTCACTTTTATCCATTTCCTTATAATGATGCAGCCCCATCGGCTGTTCATCTTTTTCATCGGCCTTTGCGACCACCTGCTGGAGCGAGGTTCTTTTTTCATCCAGTCCAAACGGAAGGTAGCTGTCCGTATGCAGAAGAACAGCGACGGATACTTCCTTCGCGGTAAGCCGGTCTTCTCCAAGCCGGATCAGCAGTTTATGAGCTCTCTCTGCACCTTTTATGGCATGGATGTCATGGCGGCGGTATTCATCATAATCCCATTTCCCATCCCTGTACCATTCATAGTGCCCCATATCATGAAGCAGGGCTGATTTCGCTGCAAGATCTGGATCTACCCCTTTTTCAACTGCCATATCAAACGCATAACCTGCCACGGTGACCGCGTGATGGATGCCTGAGCGTTGAAGATACTTTTGTGTTATTCTGTGCTTAAATACATCTACAAGGGTAACACGAGTCATACGATCACCTCCGTCAATTTCCAGTCTCTCCCTGATGGGGTGGGCTATACGGGAGAGAACGTGCATTCTTTTGTTAAAAAAAAGCTTATCATGAGGCTTGCTTTTGAACAAGGCTGAAAAGCTATTCCAATCTAGAGAAAAAGGTGGACAACCCATGAGCGAACGGAATGAAACCGTCCTGATCACAGGTGCGGCAGATGGTATTGGTTTTGGAACAGCAAGATTTTATGCAGAAAAAGGCTTTCAGGTCATCGGGGTGGATAAGGACCGGGAAAAAGGAAAAGAAGCACTCGAAAATCTCCCGGGCGGAAGAGGCGCTTTTTACTATTGTGATGTCAGTGACCCGGATAGTACAGCGGAGCTTTTTCAACAGTTGAATGAAGACAGCCGTTCCTTTTCGATCCTTATCAATAATGCTGGGGAAAGCACTTTCACATCCATGTTCGAGTTGTCTGTGGACGATTGGGACCGGATACTGAATACCAACCTCCGCAGCGTATTTCTCTTTTCCAAGCTCGCTGCAGCTCTTTGGAAAAAGAATGGGACGAAAGGAAGAATCGTAAATATGGCTTCCACGAGAGCTTTGATGAGTGAACCGGACTCAGAAGCCTATGCAGCCAGCAAAGGCGGCATTACAGCACTGACTCATGCCATGGCCTCTTCCCTGTCACCGTGGTCCATCCGGGTCAACTGCATCAGCCCTGGCTGGATCCACACCGGCCGGGAGGAGCTGACAGAAGCGGACCACCTCCAGCATTTATCCAATCGCGTTGGCCGGACGATGGATGTGGCGAAAGCCTGCTTTTACCTGACCGATCCGGAGAACGATTTTGTGAATGGGGAAAACCTTGTGGTAGATGGTGGAATGACACGGAAAATGATATATGAAGAGTAAACGCGTCGATGTTTAGTATAAACAGCACCAGGGTAACGTTATATCAACAAACTAAACGGAGGTGACGACAGTGAATGAGCTGTCTTCTTACCAGATTCAGTTGAACCGTCCCTTGAAAACGAATGAAATCATGAAGGTGCACCACACCGTCAAACAGCATGGATGCGACTTATACATTCATCAGAATCAATTGATTGCAGATGCCGGACACCTTCCTAAAATGCTGTCCTTTTTCCTTTTCATGAATATAGATGACCCGTTCGTGCTGATCATCGACGGCCGCTGTGTGGAAGATGTGTACGACGAAATCACCACATTTCTTGACGACACCATCGTAAACAGTGTCTGCCGCAGGAAATACAGTTCTTCCATGGTCACAGACGAAACATCCATCCCTGTGTAAACAGGCATACTTACCGAATTATGCAATCATCACTTTTTTTATCATACAAACTGAAAAAGAACCCGCTCCTTATAAGGAGGCGGGTTCTTTGGCTGTAGAAAAAGTCTGTGGTAACCAGTTAGAGTTTTCCATTTGTCGTGTGAAGGGTCACTTTCCGCTTATCGGTGGATGAATGCCGCGGGCACGCCCTCAGCTAACTTGGTCAGGAAGGTCGCCTGCCCAAGTGGATCTTCGGCCCGTGCTGTTCCCGCAGGCATCCCCACCGAACGCTCCTCGTGCCGACGTTAGAATATAGAGGAGAGAGATTGTGCCTTACGCAGGTTCGCAGATTCAAAAGAGCAGCATGGGCGGCGTTATGGACGCTTGCGTGGAAAGAAAAAGGGAAAGAACAGACGCTGATGACGGCTGCCAGCCGGAATATGAAAAAGATTGTCCTCCGTCCAGCAAGGGTGAGCTGGGTGAAGGAGAGTCTTTTTCGATGTTAAAGAACTCCCAAGGAGCGGTGCCCCTTCCACTCCTGCGGAAGAACGAGTGGTCCGAGATCGCCGAGCATGGGTTTTGCGAGGAAGCTCGGGCGCTCGTCCGCGGAAAGGGAGGGGGCTTTCGCTCCTGGCGGCAAGAAAGAAAAAAGCTTATAAAGAAACAGAGGTTTCTCTATAAGCTGAGAACCCGCTCCTTATAAGGAGGCGGGTTCTTCTTGTGCTGCCGGCTTTCTCGTTTTGTTGTAATTCAACCTGAATTGAATCAACCCAACGGCAATGATGACAGCAAATACTAAGAAGACGTTACTGTAAATAGCTGTGTTCCCGTTAAATCCAAGCACGTTTATAGGCTGGAAAGGGTCATACAGATCCAACGCTTTACCGATGACCGCTCCACTTAAAGCTCCTGAGACAAAGTTCAAGAGATTAAATACACCCATCCCGACACCTGTTTCATTTTTATGAAGCAGGTTGGCAAGAATATCGGCGGAGGAAGCCTGAACGAGCGGGAAGCTCATGTATGAAATAATAATAGCGGCACTCAACACATACGGATGGGCACCGACAAGTGTAGACAGAACGGTAAAGCCTGTAATCAACAGCGTTAAGGCAAGATAAAGGACAAAGGTATTCCCTTTGGAATCGACAAGGTTTCCGCCCTTCTGCCCCATCAGGGCCGCACTGACCGCACCAGGGAAAAGAATCAGACCGATCGTCATCGTATCCATCTGGTAGGCATCCCTGAACATGATCGGAAGCATAAACATCATACCGAACAAGCAGACAACACCTAAAAAGCTCGTAACGATTGTCGCTGTGTATTTGACATCCTTAAACAGATGAGGCGGGATAAACGGTTCATCAATCGCCTTCATTCTCCAGAGGTTCAAGGCAAAAAACAGGGCGGACACAGCAAAAAGCCATGTCACTCCGAGCGTAATCGCCAGAAGAAGGGTAGAGATGAAACCTCCGATCAAACCAGCACCCACGTAATCGATATATCCCTTCTTCGCTTCTTCCTGAGGCAGATTCTTCCTCAAGAAAGGCAGGGTTATGATAATCAGCGCTGATGTCAGGAACAAATAGCGCCAATCAAGGAAGCCAGCGATAAATCCTCCGGCAATCGGACCGATCCCCGATGCAAAAGCCATGACCGAAGATACAATCCCGAGTACTTTTCCGCGTTCATTCGGAAAATATCGGATGGGAGCCAGAAAGACAAGCGCCGGAATCATCGCACCTCCAAGAGCTTGAATGACACGGGCCATGAGAACCATGGCATAGTTTTGGGAAAAGAAACCGAACAGAGACCCTACGGCAAAAACCGTAAGTCCGAACGTAATCAGCGTCCTGTACGGATAATAGTCAGCAAGTTTGCCGTAAGTAAGAGCCCCTACAGCGTAAACCATAATATATCCAGTCATTACCCAGCTGACTTCTGACGGCATCAGCTGGTACGTTTTAGCGATATCCGGAACGGCAATGTTGAACATTGTCCCGTTCATCACAGACATCATCATGACCGCACAAAGAGAGATCAGTAATCCCCTCGGATTGCGGACCGTTTGTTCTTCACTCATGATCTCTCCTCCTTTTATTTCGCATTCCGAAATGAATCATACGTGACATCTATGGATAAAGCAACGGGGTTGCTCATAAAATATGAAATTTATTTTTTCCAATCATTCCGATATAATTGAATTGTCTACCAATTTCTTGTAAAGGAGTGACAGGCATGTACGATATTGCGATCATTGGTGCCGGTCCGGCCGGGGCCGGAGCTGGTCTATTTACAGCGAAAGCAGGTAAAAAAACGCTCGTCCTCGACCACGGAAAGAGCATAACCGCAAAAGCCTGGGTCGAGAATCATTATGGGGTGGACGCAATAGAGGGTCCGGCCCTTCTTGAAACAGGGCATCAGCAGCTGAAAAAATTCGGAGCGGAGTTGAAATCTGAAGAAGTCACTGATCTCTTCTTTAAGGATGGCGCTTATTATGAAATCACAACCTCGGAAGGCAGCTATCAGGCGGAACACATCCTTTTTGCTACAGGAATGTCCGTGAAGGCGGCTGAACAGCTTGGCATAAAAACAACGGATGGCACCGAACCACGGGTGGCTAAAATTATAGAAACAGACCAGCACGGGCGTACGTCCCTCCCGAAAGCATGGGCAGCGGGGACAGTTGCTGGAAAAAGTGTACACACCATCATTACGGCCGGCCACGGTGCAGAAACAGCTGTAAATATCATCAGCGAATTGAACGGAAAACGGTATGTCGATCACGATATTCTAAAGAACTGAACAAAGACGGAACCCCACAGCCCTTTACCGGCCGTGGGGTTCTTTTATTTATCTTTATGCGGCGGGTTGAACCGGCCGACGCCCAGTTCCCGTCCCTCCTTATAAATCGCCTTGATAAAGCTGATAACCATCAGCAGCATAATTATGGAAAACGGCAGAGCCGCAATGATCATCGTGTTCTGCAGAGCCTGCAGGCCTCCCGTGTATAGAAGAGCAACCGCTGTTGCGGAAAGAAGCACGCCCCACGTCAGCTTGATGGAAGTTCCCGGTGTCTCCGATCCCCCTGTCGTCATCATCCCGAGTACAAATGTCCCGGAGTCCGCAGAGGTAATGAAAAAGGTTGCCACAAGCGTCATGGCTGTAATGGAAGCAATCCAGCTGAGCGGGAGATTTTCAAATACTCCGAACAAGGACTCCTCAGCTGCCAGTTCAGATATCATACGAAGACCGCTGTGCTCCATATCAATGGCTGTTCCTCCGAATGTAGAAAACCAAAGAAACCCAATGATGGATGGAACAATCAAGACCGTAAAAACAAATTCCCGGATGGTCCGGCCTCGGGAAACCCTTGCGATGAATACACCGACGAACGGACTCCAGGCGATCCACCAGGCCCAGTAGAACAATGTCCACGCGTCAATCCAGTCTCTCGTCTCGGCATTTAAAGGAGCAATCCGGAAGCTCATCATCGGCAGATTCTGCACATACGTACCAATCGAGTTCGTAAATAAATTCAAAATAAACATCGTCGGTCCAAGGATGAAGACGAGCAGGAACAACAGACTCGCCAGTCCCATATTGGCATTACTGAGAATTTTAATTCCTTTTCCAAGTCCTGACCAGGCGGAAATCATGAACAAGACCGTCACGACAGCAATAATGATGAATTGGACAAGAATGCCGGATGGAAGATCAAACAAATACGAAAGACCGCCGTTTATCTGAACGGCACCAAACCCAAGGGTGGTTGCAACCCCGATTACAGTAGCGATGACAGCCAGAATATCGATGACCTGACCGAAAGCCCCCTTCGCTGCTTTCTCGCCGATCAGCGGCTTTAGGGTCGCACTGATCAGCCCCGGCTGTTCATGACGGAAATTAAAATAAGCGAGGACAAGAGCAACGATGCCGTAAATCGCCCACGCATGGATGCCCCAGTGAAAGTACGTAAAGCGCATAGCATCCTTGATAGCCTGCTCGGTTCCCGTCTCTCCTGTCGGCGAACTGACGGCATAATGACTGATCGGCTCAGCAGTCCCCCAGAATACAAGCCCGATTCCCATCCCTGCACTGAACAGCATCGCAATCCAGGTCGGACGGGAAAATTCCGGCTTATCGTCCCTCTTTCCGAGCTTGATCCTCCCCAGAGGTGTTACTAAGAAAGATAGACAGACGAGAAGAAACAAGGTGACAACAATTAAGTAATACCACCCGAGGGTGTCGGCAATGAGTGTTTTTATGGATGAGGTCGTCTGCTCAAGCGCGTCCGGCCATATGACTCCGAACACGACCAGCACAAGCATAATAGCAGCGGATACTTTGAACACCATGTTGTATTTTTTCAGCAACGGGAATGCTCCTCCCTTGATTTGATGAGTCACGCATAGTATCCAACCGCTTGATTTTCTTATTCTTTCAAAAGGGAAAGTTGTATTTTTCCCTTGGACCTGTCAGACTAAGGAAGAAGACCGCTCAACAGAAAGTGCAGGTGAACGAAATGATCGAAGTACGGACTTCCACACTGGAAGACGACGAACTGGGACGCGGAATGTTTGCCGTCCGTAACATTCAAAAGGACGAATTGATCCACAGGGCACCGGTTATCCCCTACCCGAATGAAGAACACGAGCATATTGAAAAAACGATGCTCGCCGATTATGCCTTTGAATACGGAGAAAACCATACCGCTTTCGTCCTTGGATACGGAATGATGTTCAATCATTCTTATAAACCGAACGCGAATTATGTTATTAATTTTGATACGCATACGTTTGACTTTTATGCTCATACAGATATCAAAGCGGATGAAGAAATCTTTATTAACTATAACGGTTTCGTCGACGACGACGAACTGCTCTGGTTCGATCAGGAAGATTAAAGACAAAAGCGCCTGGAGATTATCTCCAGGCGCTTTTTTTCGTTTATCGAGGCCGGCGTTCTTCCATATCAATGGAGATTTCCAAAGGGTTCCACATGCTCTCATCTCCTTTGTTTTGTGGTTATCTCCAGTATAGAACGCCCCCATCATTTCCTTAACGGCCGGACGAGTGAACTTTTCTCCTCCTTAAGACGGAAAAAAGACGGAGATTCACCCTCCGCCTTTTTCTTAATCAAACCAGCCTTTATTTTTGAACCAGAAGAACATGCTTGCAGCAACGCCGATCATAATAATCCAGACGATCAGGTAACTGTATTGAAATCCAAGCTCCGGCATATGTTGAAAATTCATGCCATACACACCGACAATGAACGTCAAAGGCATAAAGATGACACTGATGACAGTCAGGATCTGCATCGTCCGGTTCGTCTCATGGGAGTTCAATGACATATAGCTGTCCCGGATATCCTGAGTCATTTCCCTGTTGGACAAAATCATATCGGCCACTTTGATCAGGTGGTCATGGATATCCGCGAAGTATTCCCTCCGCTCAAACACCCCGTCCAAATGATGAGAGTTCAAAATCCGGTACAAAAGATCACGCATCGGGTGAACCGTCTGCCTTAACGTCAACAGCTCCCCCCTCCTGTCAAACAACTGCTCCAACAGTGTTTCCATCGACAGGTTTTTCGTGTTGTCCTCAATATCATTGATATGATCCTCAATTCTGTAAATGATCGGGAAATAGTTGTCGACCACTTTATCCAGAATCTGATGAAAGATATAATATTCATCCACCTGGGTGAAATCGCGCGTGCGTTTTACGATATTATGCGCTTGATCAAGGGGGCCGTTCTTTTCCTTATGAAAGGTGACGATGGAACATTCCCCGAGAAAGATATCCACTTCCTTCCGTTCCAATGTTGTGCTGTCGACTGAATGGATGACGAGAAAGGTGTGGTCATCATAATAATCCAACTTCGGCCGCTGCAATCCATGGAGGCAGTCCTCCACGGCGAGCGGATGAAAATGGAAATCTGTTTCCAAACGCTTCACTTCATCTTCCGTCGGGGCTTCAAAATCCACCCAGTACCAATCCCACTGCTGTTGATGTAGGTCATCCACCGATAACCCTTCCTTCAGGCCGTTTTCTTTTGAATAGGCCATAACATGAATCATCTTCTCACCTGCCCTGCTTATGTACGTTTCCTTATTTTAATTCCACACTTCCATTTTTTCAAACAACTCTCTTCAATTATGGTACGATGGAAAAAAGTGTGATCGGAGGGGGATACGCTTGCCAAAACTGAATAAGGCACTGAAACTGACAAGTCAGCTCGTTACACTTCGAAGTATTGAAGAAGAAGATATACCCATTCTTTACCCTTTAATTTATGGGAAAAACGCGGAATGGAAAAAATGGGATGCTCCTTATTACCCTCTGGAGCCCCACACAATGGACAGCTATAGAAGTCATGAGTACGCCAGAAAGCGCAGGCTCGCCCCCGATGAACCCGATTCCAGATTGATCATTGAAGTGAACGGGGTCATCATCGGCACCGTTTCCTATTACTGGGAGCACAAGCCTTCGCTGTGGCTTGAGGTCGGCATCGGTATATACAACCCTGTCTACTGGAACGGCGGCTATGGATCAGAAGCGCTCAAGCTTTGGATTGGGCATTTATTCGAGAACCTCCCACTGGCCCGGGTAGGTCTTACAACGTGGTCGCGGAATGAACGAATGATGCGTGTCGGGGAGAAGCTGGGGATGAAAATTGAAGGAAGAATGCGGAAAGTCCGTATCTATCAGGGTGACTATTATGACTCTATCCGCATGGGAGTTCTTCGGGAAGAATGGCAGCCCCAAACATGAATCGATGGAAACTGATCAGTGCCGTTCTCCTTTTCACAACACTCCTCTCTTCCTATCTGGCATTTGATTTCAGCCGGGCGGATGAAGTGGATGAATTTTCAGCAGCCGCCGCTGAATCCGTCATTAAAGAACTCCCCTTTATGTTGGAAGATGTAGCGATCAGCTTTGAATCCTACCACAACCAGGACTCCGGAGAGGCTGGATCCCAAACGAGGACATCCCTTTTGACCAAAAGTCTGCAGCGGTTGACGGGAAACCAGCGCCTCTTAAATACGGCCGAACGTTCAGCCCTGCTTGAAAAGGGATGGTTCAACGAGTACAACAACGCCCTGTTCACTCTGAATGGAATCATCACCAACCATTCCTTCGAACAGAAGACAGATGCAGACAACAGAGCATTTGTGTCCTCATTACGAACGCTGAAGGAAGAAATCGAAACGTTGGTGAACGATCCTTCTTTTTCCATACAAAATCCATCGCAGCTCGACAAGTTGACCACAATCATCCAGCAGTTTAATGAAAACTACTAAGTTAGAGGCCGCGCCCGCAACAGGCACCCACCGAAAAGGCTAAGCTGCACGATAAAACAAGTCCTTTTTCTACAAGCTTTTTTCTTTCTTACCGCCAGGAGCGAAAGCCCCTTGGAAGTTCTTTAAAAATGAAAAAGACTCTCCTTCACCCAGCTCATCGTTGCTGGATGGAGGACAATCTTTTTCATATTCCGGCAGGCAGCCGTGATCAGCGCCTGTTCTTTCTCTTTTTCTTTTCCACGTAAGCGGCCATAGTGCAGCCCAAGCCGTTCTTTTGAATCTGCGAACCTGCGTCTCTCCTCTATATTCCAACGTCGGCACGAGGAGCGTTCGGTGGTGATGCCTGCAGGAACAGCACGGGCCGAAGATCCACTTGGGCAGGCGGCCTTCCTGACCAAGTCAGCTGAGGGCGTACCCGCGGCATTCATCCACCGATATGCGGAAAGTGACCCTTCACACGACAAATGGAAAACTCTAACTGGTTACCACAGACTTTTTCTACAGCCAAAAAAGGAAGGCTGTTTACCAGCCTTCCTTTGGTTATCATTCTTTGTGATTCCATTCACGGATGAGCAGATCCAGCTTTTCTTCTATCCTGTCCAGCCTATCCTTCTTTTTCCTCGATGTAATGACAAAAGAAACCACACCAACGACAGCAGCGGCGAGAATCAGAAAAAACAAGCCCTGGACAAGCAGGTCTCCTATAAGAATACTTCCTGCCCCGAGTACCCCTGTTTCACTCATTGCATCTTCTCCCTTACTTCAAATAACGATCCTTCAACAGCTGCTTCAGGTTATCGATATCTTCCTGAATCTCCTGTCCTACATTCGTTTCCATCACCTTTTTCCGTTCCAGTTCCTTGTCTACGAGGCGTTTCACGGATAATACATCGGTTCCGTCACGAAGGACCTCTTCCTTCGAGTTGAAGTGCTGGTGGGCGACGAGCTGCATCCCGTAAGAATTGTAAAGGAGCGTATAACCGGCGATTCCGGTTTTAGGCTGATAGGCTTTTGAAAAACCACCGTCGATGACGACCATTTTCCCGTTCGCCTTGATCGGATTTTCCCCTTCAATCTCCTTCACTGGTGTATGGCCGTTAATAATATGCCCCTGGTCCGGGTTCATATCAAACTCTTTTAAAATTTTCCTGCAGATCTCTTCATCCTCACGAAGGTAATAATAAGGATTTTTCTTCTCTTTATGAGTCGTCTTGTCGCTGATGAAATAGCGTTCAAACGTAGTCATAGCCCGTTTCCCGAACAAGGAGGAATGTTCTCCCGTCCATAAATACCACACCATGTCTGTAGCCAGGTCATCGATGGTATTCGGATTTGCGAAGGCTTGACGCAGGAATTTTTCAAATTGGTCAAGAAGTTCTCTTCCCGCGTATGTCTGGTTTTCAATCTTCATCTCTTCCATATTTCCATCTTCATCGATAGGTATACACCCGTGGATAAGCAGGTTGCCATTATATTTCAAATATAGACTGCCTTTTTTCATTAAGAATTTCATATGTCTCGCCAGCTTCTCGGAATGCTGGACAGAAAATAACAGTTTGTCAATGACTTCCTGCTCTTCTGGAAGGAGCCGGGACGGGTTTTCCGGATCAATGGTCGCAAAGCAGGTGTTTTCCAACGGATACGTGGTTCCCTCTAGCGTAATCTCCTGCCGCTCATAGTCGACTTTTTCCAGAAGAAGGCGTTCATCCATGTTAAAATATGGGCGTCGTTTGATGATTGGACTTTCGAGTTTGAACTGGATCATGGCAATGGCCTGATGGATTTTTGAAATTTGGACAATTTCATCCTCCGACGGCTGATAACCGGATTGGATTTTCGGTCGAAAAGGCACATTATCATCATAGTACTTTTCGGCAAGCGTCATCAGCGGACGCAGATTGATGCCGTACATATCTTCAATAATATCGAGGTTATTATAGCGCGCACAAATACGGATGATGTTCGCCAGACATACCTGTGAGCCGGCATAAGCGCCGATCCAGAGAACGTCATGGTTCCCCCACTGGATATCAAGGGAATGGTAGTCCATCAACGTTTCCATGATTTTATCCGGCTCAGGGCCACGGTCGTAGATATCCCCGACAACGTGCAGATGATCAACGACGAGCCGCTGTGTTGTATACGAAAGCCCGATAAGCAGCTGATCAGCCTGATTGAGGGAGATCAGCTGCTGGACGATTTTGTTATAGTAGGATTCCTTATTCGCAAAGTCCTCGGTTTTATACAGCAGTTCTTCCACAATATAAACAAAAGGCTCCGGAAGGGCTTTGCGGAGCTTGGAGCGGGTGTACTTGGAAGAGGCATACGAAATCAGCTTGATCATCCGCTCAATCATGACCTCATACCACAGCTCAAGATCCTCCCTGCGGTCGAAGGAGTTTTTAATCCGCTGCATTTTTTCTTCGGGATAATAGATCAGCGTAGCGAATTCATTCAATTCCTGTTCAGAAAGAATGCCTTTGTACAAATCACTGATTTTTTCACGGACCTTGCCTGACCCGTTCCGGAGTACGTGCTGAAAGGCTTGGTATTCGCCGTGCAGATCACTGACGAAGTGCTCCGTTCCCTTGGGAAGGTTCTGGACAGCTTTCAGATTAATCAGTTCGGTAATCACTTTTTCTTCACTATCGTATTCCTTGGCAAGCAGTTCTAAGTATTTATCCTTTAACACGATGGCTCCTCCTCTCCCGCCGGTTTGGCAGGTTCGAAATCTTTTATAAAAAGTATAGCAGGTTTTCATATGAACTGCGCGCTGAGATTTTCGAAACGATCCCGGGCCTTACCCGATATAATAGATATAAAGAAAGGTTCCGATCCATAAGGCAGCGGCTCCCTGCATAGCCGCATAAAGACCGGTTTCTAACAGAGACAGCTTTCTCTGCTTTTTCGTTTTTCTCAACTGCAGGATGGAAAGCAGACTGCATAGAAGCAGGACTGCGATGGAAAACTCGTACAAGCTCTCTATTGTATTCATTCCTTCCCCTCCTCGTTTCTTACGGTCTAAGCCGGATTCCTATTCCGGAAGCCCGCAGAAGCGCACTCCGATTGTCTTTCCTAAATGAGTCCTTATAAAACATCCATCAACAATGGAATAAAAAGGAATACCACAGCTTCAATTGATATCATGACCTCTAAAGGGTATATGTAAGGCTGCACCCAGCTTCTATTGTTTCAAAAAAACCGGAGACTGGCAATTCCATCCACCTCTTTCATATAGAAAAAAGAGACCCGTTCAAGGGCCTCTCTGCATGCTTGCTGTTCAACTTCCGATATACACACTGTCACAGGACCCTGGAGCCGGCTCATAATAACAGTGCTGCTTGTATTGCCCCGCAAACGGCTGGCCGTACCATGTGTCAGGGCATGGGGCGTAGGGGTTGAAATACCAGAGGGAATATTTAGCTGGATGCTGCCGCCAGTAATCCAGATTCTTTTTCGCCAGCCTTTTCTCTGTAGAACGTGCACGGTTATAGAACATGTTGCCTTTTTGAACAGCTTCAAACGAAAAGTTCCCGCCTTGAACCTGATAAATGACGTCATTGATATTCCGCACATTTCTAAAATCCAGACAATCTGCCTTGGCCCTGTTTACAATGACATTCCCTACATACAACATTCCCTGTTTTCCTTCTCCTACCGCTTCCGCCCGCATCATCCGGGCCATCAAGTCAACATCGGAATTATTATATTGAATTCTCGGCATATCCTCACCTCGACTATTAGTGTATGAAAAAAGCCGCCGGTGATGAATAAACGATTCGGATCATCGAAAGAGGCCCCTTCCATGGGCTGTGCGAAACAGTGCCGCGTACCGCCAGTCCTTCCTGTTATGATTCGTTTTGATGAACCATAGTTGTAAATGACGCAGCTATGTCTCCAAGGGCTTCTTGTGCACGCTCCACTGCGCCCGCCATATTGATAAAACTGTGAACGAGATCTTCGAAATGGAGCCTTGAGGCCGGCACACCGGATTCCTGCAGCTGTCTGTAATAGGTAACGGCCTCCTCACGCAAGGGATCGAAATGGGCTGTTACCAGAAGGGTTTCAGGCAGCCCCCGTTTATTCTTCAGGCGGAGTGGAGAAACTTCTTCTTTTTCTCCCTCTTCCTCTACATTTAAGTAATGATTGAAAAACCACTTCATCTTTTCCGTTGTCAAGTTATAGCGGAAGTCTTCCTGATAGCTGAACGTCGAAAAATCGTAATTAAGGACCGGCGTAATCAACAGCTGTCCTTCTATAGAAACCTCGTGATTGTCCCTGAAATATCCAGAAGTGGCTGCGGCCAGATTACCGCCCGAACTTTCTCCCCCTAAATAGATCGGAGCGTTGGGCCATTGCCGGCGGGCCCATAAAACAGAGACGCATGCATCATTATAAGCTGCAGGGAACTTGTGCTCCGGCGCAAGCCTGTATCCGACAGAAACGATGATGACTCCTGAACGGGAGGAGAGATAACGGCAGACGGAATCAGCGCTGTCGATATCCCCGAACACCCATCCCCCGCCGTGGAAATAGACAAGTACAGGGAGTTCCTCTTTATCTGAAGGAGTATAGATGCGGACGGGAATGTCATGGCCATCGGAAGACAGGACCGTATCCTCCCTTGTTTTCACAACCCGTGCAGGGATATCAGGGAAATACGTACGCGCGACTTTGTAGTACTCGCGCGACTGGCGGGCCGTCAACAGATCTAAAGACGGATGCTGGAGTTGTTCCATTTTCCGGCCGATTTTATGTAATAAGTCAAGCACCTGTTCATCTACTTGATGCGTCTTTTCCATATACACCCTCCTTTTCTTCTGTAATCCGGCAGGTAACTTGGATCCCCTGGCTTTTACGGACCTGTTCAACTGCCTGCCTCTCTCCTGCAATAAGAGCCGCCCGCTTATGAGGGAGTTGAATCCGGTGAAGAACCTTCCCTCCAAGACCCTTCATGATAGGAATAATGATCCGGTTGCGGATATCCGGTTCTCCTATGATTCGTTCTGTATGATAGGTAAAGAACAAAAACTGAATCATGGACTGCAGCAGCTGCCGTCCTGCCTGCTTGTTCAAAAATTTCTCCGGACCTACAAGCACATGCATGCCGAGGTCTCCCGCCTCGTGCTCATAATGGCGATGCACAGGATCCTCTCCCGCCCAGTAAGCAATAAGATATCCCGCCGGCTCCCCATTCCAGTCTACGAGATAACAGTCTTTGTGATCTGCGGTGATGGATGCCCGCACCCACTCTTCAAACGTCTCCATCGGAAGATCGAGCTTCCAGAAAGGGGCAATGTGCCTCTGATGCATCCATTCAAACAGCGTATCGGTATCCTTTTCACTCAAGGGCCGGAACGTAAAGATTTCTGTTTTTTCCTGTTCGGTAATTTCTATTTCCGTGCTGGTCAACGTGTTCATCCCCTTATTGAAAATGATTATCATTATCGCAAATTATAGAGTTTTCTCCAAAGGCTGTCAATGACATAAAAAAACTCCCCTTATGAAAGGGGAGTTCTGTGTTCCTTATCCAAAATACGTATTAAGTGGTGGTACAATCTGTTTCTTACGGGAAACAACGCCGCTCAGGACCGCCTGGTTTCCATCAAGGGACGTCTCAAAAGCTTCGGCGACAGCTGCTGTTTCACTACCGACAGCAACTACGGTGGAGTCACTTTCAAGAATATCCGTAACGACAAGCACGAATAAATCCAGTCCTTTTTCAGACACGTTTTTATCCATGGCTGCTTCAAGCTCTGCTTTACGGGAAAGGACATCATTCGTATCGACGGTATTCACCTGGGCGATCTCAACTTTCCTGCCCCCCATATCGAATTCCTTGGCATCAAGGGAAATCAATTCTTCCGCTGTTTTGTCACTGATATCCGCACCGGCCTTCAACATTTTCAAGCCGTACTCTTCTGGATCGACACCGGCGATTTCAGCAAGCTCTTCCGCTGCACGACGGTCTTCTCCTGTGCATGTAGGAGATTTAAACAGAAGGGAATCCGAGATGATAGCTGAAAGCATCAGCCCTGCCATCGGCTTGGAAACCTCCTGCCCTTTCTCCTTATAAAGCTTAAGAAGAATCGTTGCCGTACAACCGACCGGTTCTGCACGGTAGTAAAGCGGGCCTTTGGTTTCGAAGTTGGCAATACGGTGGTGGTCAATGACTTCAAGAACCGTAACATCGTCAATGTCTGCTGCACTCTGCTGCCGCTCGTTGTGATCGACAAGGATTACTTGTTCCACTTCATCAGATACACGCTCGACAAGACGCGGCGCCTCTACGTCAAATTGATCCAGTGCGTATTGTGTTTCCCCGTTCACTTCGCCAAGTCGGACAGGTTCCACGTCCTCGCCAAGGGCCTTTTTCAGATCTGCATACACAAGCGCAGACGTAATCGTATCGGTATCCGGGTTTTTATGACCGAAAATGAATGTCTTACTCATTTAAAATCATCCTTTCTATGTAAGTTTGCTTGTCCGATACGATTATAAAATAGATTAACGCCCGCGTCCATTACGGTCTCCATTTTTTGACGGGTCACACTCCTTCAAGACGGAGAACATCCCATACCCAAGAAGCACCTGCACCATCATACCTGCATAAGGGTCAGCATGAAGAACATCTGGAAAGATCATGAACCTTGGAAATAAAAAAGGTACATAAAGAAACAGAAAACAGGGTATGACATAAAAGGTAAGCAGAGTAAAGGACGGCTTTGTTAAATGAAAGGAAGAGAAATTCACCGGAAGGGCAAGGATCATCCCCACGGGAATATAGGCGGTCTGCATAATAAGCAGATACCTGTAAATGTGCCCCTCGGATGCCGTTTCCTGAAGCCACGGCTGCATGCCGCTTAGCAGGAACAAGTATAAAAAACAAAAAAACACCTTCCATAAATGGATGAATTTTATCATGACAGGCCATCCCCCTTCCCTTTATGTTTATGATTCCCATCTTATTTTCTTGCTTTACACAAGTTTCAGAATATTTTTTTGGGGAATTTTCTAAAAGGGTTTGAGATTACTCTACACTTTATGTTAGAATTCCTTACATAAAGAAAAAGAGCTACATATCCAAAGTGAAATGGATACAAAACTTACAAATTATAAAGAGAGAGGGTAAATCAATGGGATACACCAAAGAACAGATTATTCATGAAGTAAAGGAAAACAAAATTGAATTTCTTATCTTGGAATTCACAGACATGCTTGGGGATACGAAAAACGTAGAACTTCCAGTTGAAGAGCTTGAAATGGTTCTTGAGAACGAAGCGATGTTTGACAGCTCCTCCATTTCCGGATTCTCGGATATTCAGGAAAGTGACATGTATCTCTATCCTGATCTCGACACCTTCCTCCTGCTTCCATCCCTTGTGGACGAAGATCGCAGTGCACGTTTTATCTGTGACATTTACAAGCCGGACGGTACTCCGTTTGAAGGCGATCCACGCTTCATTCTTAAGCGTGCAATGCAGGAAGCGGAAGATATGGGCTATACCGTTAACGTTGGTCCTGAACCGGAATTCTTCCTATTCAAACTGGACAGTGCAGGCTACCCGATCCGCGAAATGAACGACCGTGGCGGATACTTCGATGCTTCCCCTAAAGATAAAGGAGACAAAGTGCGCCGTGACATCGTGCGTACCCTTAAGAAGTACGGATTCGAAATGGAAGCATCCCACCACGAAGTGGCTATGGGACAGCACGAAATCAACTTCCGTTTTGACAGCATGGTGAAAACAGCAGATAACATCCAAACATTCAAAAACGTTGTAAAGGATATCGCCACCAACCATGACTATCATGCAACCTTCATGCCGAAGCCGATTTCCGGTGAAAACGGTTCTGGCATGCACTGTCACCTATCCTTATTCCAAAACGGAGACAGCGCCTTCTATGATGAGGATGCTTCTGACGGCATTTCCAAAACAATGAAGCAGTTCATTGCGGGTATTCTTCACCACGCAAGCGGAATCGCTGCGATTACGAACCCGAACGTAAACTCTTACAAACGCCTTGTACCAGGTTATGAAGCGCCGGTAAGTGTGGCGTGGTCCCACTCCAACCGCAGCTGTATGGTCCGAGTACCAACAACGCGCGGAAAAGGAACGCGCTTCGAAGTCCGTAACCCGGACCCGACCGCCAACCCTTACTTGACGCTTGCCGTACTGATCCAGGCAGGTCTTGACGGAATCAAGAAAGAAATGGACGCCGGCGAAGCAGAAAGCCGTAACCTGTATGAAGTCGAAGACGATAGTGTTCCAACACTACCAACAAACTTGAAAGAAGCGCTTGGCGCCCTTGGGAAAGACGATCTTCTTCTATCTGCCCTTGGTGAGCACACATCCGGTGCTTATATTGAAGAAAAGCGCAAAGAATGGACAGAATATTCCCTGCAGGTCAGCAAATGGGAAATCGAAAAGTATATGAACAAATAAGAACGACAAAAAGCATCTCCTATCGGGAGATGCTTTTTTATACGTTATCAAACAAACGCCCCCTGAGATCAGCGAGTTGATCTCAGAGGGCGTTTTGTTTATACCGATGCCGTTATTCTTTGACAGCATTGGGACCATGCAGCATACGGTTCGTCCGATGAGTTCCGTACTTATCCTTCAACTCCAGACGTCTCCGTTCACGCTTCAATTTGTTGTAGCTTTTCAACCGGCTCACTTCCATCTCTCCACTTTGAATGGCCGCTTGGACCGCACAACCTGGTTCCTCTTCATGACGGCAGTCGCGAAACCTGCACCCGGCGCTTAAAGCTCCAATATCAGAAAACGTATAATCAAGATTCCCTTCACCGTTTCCCCAGAGCTGAAGCTCCCTCATTCCCGGCGTATCCATCATATAGGAGCCGTCAGGCAGGCTGAATAACTCCCGATGTGTCGTCGTATGACGCCCGCGATCATCTTCTTCTCTCACCGCCTGTGTCTCCTGCACTTCTTTTTCAAGCAGGGCGTTCATTAATGTGGACTTCCCTACACCCGAAGAGCCGACCAAAGAAACGGTCTGTCCAGGTGTTAATTCATGTTTCAATAACTCCAGCCCTTCTCCATGAAGACTGTTTACAGGATACACAGGGACTCCGGGGGCTGCTTGTTCAATTTGAAACAGCTGTTTATGAAGCGACGTAGATAAATCCTTCTTCGTACAAACGATAACTGGACGAGCGCCGCTCTCATACACCTGCTCTATATACCGTTCCAGTCTTCTCGGGTTCATTTCCTGAGTCAACGCTGTGACGACAAAGACAACATCCACATTGGCCGCTATCACTTGCTCTTTGTTGGACTGCCCAGGTGCACTACGGGAGAAGACCGTATTCCTGTTTAATACTCGCTGAATTTTCACACGTCTGCCTTCATCATAGGGCTCAATGACAACCCAGTCCCCTACAGCAGGAAAACCGCTGTCTTCAACCGTATGATAATGGAAGCGTCCGGACACTTCACCGAAGCGTTCCGTTTCATCGTCTGCCACTGTGTAAATGCCATGGGTGGATGTCGTCACCCTGCCGGCCTTTTCTCCATCCTGCAGCTGTTCTTTAAAATAGGTTGTAAAATCCTTCCGTTTCATTCCATTCCTCCTGAGTATGTGGAGGACGCTACGAGTGGTGTCCTCCTATGTTTTTTTGGATATTAATGGTTATAAATCGTCTGTTTTTTGACATAAACACCACTCCCTGCTTCATTAATATTCTTAGTCTACCATACCAGGAAGGCCAAAATCTTCCTTTTTCCGGAATTATCCACGGGAAACCGCCCGCTTTGCTGAGACTGCCGCAAAAGTAATGGTCAGTGTACTGACGATGGTAATGGCGATCACTCCCTGCATCATATCCCAGAAGACCCAGCCGTCAATCAAAACAGTCCGCATACTCTCAAAAATATAGGTGGTCGGATTGATAACAGCAGCAATCTTAAGCCACTGCGCATCAATGAGCTCATAGGGGACGAATGTGGTGCTTAAAAATATAAGAGGAAAAAAGATAAACGTTCCAGCCTGAGCAGCCTGCGCGTTCCCTGTCCGTAAAGCAACACCGGCGGAGTACCCGGCAAAGGCAAGTCCCCATCCGATGGCGATCAGGAGAACAAACAGTACGCCTCCCATCCCTGTCTGGACTTCAAGTCCCAGCAAAAAAGCTATCCCGATAATAAGCAGCGTCTGCACAAAAAGCTGGAGCATCCCCGCAATGATCGGACCAAGCACAATCGAAAGACGCGAAGCAGGCGTCAGCAGCAGCCGGGAAAAGAACCCATTTTCAATGTCCTTCACAATACTCTGCCCCGCCCCACCGGCTCCACCGATGGCCGCCGATACGATGGATACAGGCAGAATGAAAGCTAAGTAGTTGGCTCCCTCAAACGTCGGAAGCTGGGAGATTCCGCTCAACCCTCCTTCATAGACCAATAGAAAAAAAGCAGAAATCATCAGATTGGGAATAAAAGAAAACGGATTTCTTAATGTCGTTTTCACGTTTCTTCTCGTCATCAGCCATGTATCTCTCCAAACATTACTGCTCATAGCTTCTCTTCCCCTCTCCTGTAATCTTAAGGAAAATATCATCCAGGGTCGGAGAAGATAATTGGATATCCTCGACCTCAATATTTTCCCGATCGAGAATACGTGCCACTTCCAACAGCTGTCTCGTCCCTTCCTCAACGTAAATCAGAATCTTTTCCTGTTTTCTAATAACATCCGCATCCATCAGACCGGATTTCAACAGATGGAGTGTCCTGTCTTCGTCTCCTCCATCCACAGGAGTGAGAGCAATAAGGTCGCTCCCGATTCGTGCTTTAAGCTCTTTGGGTGTTCCGGAAGCCACGATTTCTCCATCATTAATAATGCTGATCCGATCAGCCAGGTTGTCAGCTTCCTCCAAATACTGAGTGGTTAAAAAAATAGTCGTTCCCTTATCTTTATTCAACCGCCTCAACTCCTCCCACACGGCCATCCGGTTGGATGGATCCAACCCCGTTGTCGGCTCATCCAGAAAAAGGACGGCAGGTTCATGCACAAGGGTAAGCGCCAGATCAAGACGCCGGCGCATGCCTCCGGAATACCGCCCGATTCTTCGCTCAGCAGCTTCCGTCAGCTGCACAATATCCAGAAGCTCTTCTGCGCGAAGACGCCCCTCCCTTTTACCAAACCCGAAAATCCATGCCTGTAGCTCAAGCATTTCCCGGCCGGTCAGATCCGGATCCACCCCTGTCTCCTGAAGGGCTGCTCCTATGTGGCGCCTCACCTTTTCGGGTTCCTTGATTACGTCAAAGCCTGCAACAAAAGCTGTTCCTGACGTAGCATTCATCAAGGTAGTCAAAATCTGCACAATCGTTGATTTCCCAGCTCCATTTGGGCCGAGAAAGGCGAAGAACTCTCCCTCTTCCACCTTAAAAGAAACATCCTTGACCGCCTGCACCCCGCCTTTTTTAAACGTTTTAGATAAATGATCAACGACTATTTTTCCATTCATCCTTCCAACACCCTTTCCATGTAAAAAAATGTCGTACGAACAAGTTTAAATAAACAGCAGCCAGGGAATATTGATCCATACCTCAAACAACAGAAAAGCGTCAAAACTAGACGTTTTTCACTGTTGAAGCCTTTACACTCAGATGATAAACTTTTATAAAATTCAGAAAACAATCAGGAGGTACAAATGATTATGGAAGCCTTATATCTTTATCCATGGGCAGCACCACTGCTTGTTGGATTAGCCATTCTTTCCCTCATCGGGACCTATATCAGTTTCAAACAGGAGAAATATTTACTTATGATGAGCATGGGGATCGTCCAGACAATGATCAGCACCTACCTTGTCACTGGAGCCGCTCCTGTCCTGTTCGGTGTCGGACTTACCCAGATATACTTGGGAGTCGTCAATGTAAAAAGGGTGAAAGCTGTAAGACATGAGTAATCATCGTCTTATAGAGCTTTCACCCTTTTTTCGATATATGCGCATAAATCTCCGACGGTCCCAAAAAAAGCAAACGGATTTTCTGGAAGAACATGCGGTGTATAGAGAAGTTTCCAATGGACAAGCAGAGATTGAAAGGTATGCAGAAATAGCAGGCGGTTATCATGATAAATTTCCTGCAGACTGCCCTGGGTGGATATGTATTCAAATGCCGGCTGCTGAAGTTCCGTGACATCCAGATGAATATAATAAAGCACACTCTGATAGACAGCTACCGGAAGCCTTTTATCCTGAATCAATTCTGTTGTTTCCTTTCTTTTTTTAAAAGAATGGAAGCTGTAAAGTTCCGCCACTTTTACCACCTCGTCTTTTTCCTATATGTAAAGATTCTGCACCCCTCTAACGGATTCCTTCTAACACTGTAAGAATAAAACGGCCATATCATTACCAATCTCCGGGCAATTTTGTTACCTTAAAGGAAGAAAATGAAAAATATCCATGTGCACCACTTTTGAGGAGGCAGGAAAATGAACCAGACGATAGAGACTTTGTTGAACCACCGCTCCATCCGTAAATTCAAAGATGAAAAGCTGACAGACGAACAGCTGAACACCATTATTGAAGCAGCCCAGCAGGCTTCCACATCCAGTTACATGATGGCTTACAGCATCATCGGTGTGACGGATGAGGAGAAGAAATCCCAGCTGGCCGAAATTTCGGGCCAGGATTATGTAAAAAACAACGGACACCTGTTGGTTTTTTGTGCGGATTTATACCGCCATACATTGTACGCGACACCATCCGAGTATGAGCAGATGCTTTCCAATCTGGAAAACAGCGAACACTTCCTCGTGTCCGCCATCGATGCTGCGCTTGCGTCCCAGAATGCCGCTATTGCCGCTGAAGCGATGGGACTGGGCATCTGTTATATTGGAAGCCTTCGGAATCAACTGGATAAAGTCGATGAAATCCTTCACCTTCCTAAGCATGTCCTGCCATTATTCGGCATGGTCATCGGCGTTCCGGATCATGAGCCCGATCTTAAACCACGCCTGCCAAAACAGGCTGTCTACTTTGAAAACAGCTACAATCGTGATCACAAAGAGGAGCTTGCTGCTTTTGACAAGGAAATTGCTTCTTATTACGAGGCCCGGCAGACGAACAACCGAAGCGACTCATGGACGGATCAGATGCGGCGTCGTTTCTCAAAACCGATGCGTATGGATGTGACCGGCATCGTGAAGAGAAAAGGATTCAATAAACAGTAAGGAGAGATCCTCATGTCCTATGAATCAGCAGCCCGCCGGATAAAGCGTGCAGAGCGGATCGTCGTTCTCACAGGGGCGGGTGTATCAACAGCAAGCGGAATACCTGATTTCCGCTCCAGTGAAGGGTTGTGGACAGAAGATCATGCGCGTGAATATTACATGTCGAACGATTATTTCCAAAAGCATCCGGATGACTTCTGGAAAAAGTACAAAGCCATTTTCCGCTTAAAGCTTTTGCAGGAGTACCGTCCAAACAACGTCCATCAATTTATTCACGAGCTTGAATCAGATCGCCGCAATGTGTCTGTCATTACCCAGAATGTCGACGGTCTTCACCAGCTCGCAGGCAGCTCTTCTGTTCTGGAGTATCACGGATCATTGAACCATTCGTTCTGCCAGGACTGCGGACGCTCTTATCCGCTGGAAAGTGTGATGGAGACGATGGTTCCTGTATGCCGTAACTGTGGGACGACGCTTAAACCCGGCGTCATGCTGTTCGGTGACCTGATTACAGCTCATGACGAAGCCGAGCGGATCATCAAGGAAGCTGACCTGCTTCTTGTTATGGGAACTTCCCTGCAGGTTACGCCTTTCTGTCTTCTTCCTTATTACGCAGGAGAACACGGCAGGACATCGTCGATCCTGATCAATAATGAACCTACGGACAAGGACGATTTGTTTGATATCGTTTTCCATGATGATCTTTCCCATGCTGTCCAACAGCTTCAAGAGCTTCTTTAAAATGGGGGGCTGAGGATCGGTGGATGCCCCCGCAGTCGTCACCATCGATAAGCTCCTTGTGAAAGCAGCCCATACACATAACAAAAAGACCTGCCTTAAAGAACCTAATCATACATCCTGCTGAGCATAACGCAGAAAAGAAAACGACCAGTTTGCACTGGTCGTTTTTTATGAAGATAGGAGTACGGCTGTCTTGGTGGACCAGAGTTCGATACATGGTCCGGCAAGGAGGACAGACAGGATCGTCCCCATCCCCACCGGTCCGCCGACCCCATAAGCCAGCACCGCAGCCATAACGGCAACTACCACTTGAGCACTTCCGAGCCTCATTTGGAACCGTTCACTGATCGAGACGAATAGATCATCCGCCGGCGCCCTTGGGAAGCCTGTTTGAATATAAAGGGATATCCCAAAAGTAGCAGCGAGGAGCCCTCCGGTAAAAATCAACATTTTAACCCAGAGAGGCAGCATACTGAAATCCCATGCCCCCATCACGACGAGGAGCCAGAAATCCAGAATCACACTTTCCAGAAGAATAGGAATAAACGCAAAGATATCCGGGTGGGTCTTCTTCAGACGGGCGTTGACAAAAATAACCACCACCTGTGTGATCCCGAACCAAAACCCTGCCGACATACCGAAGCGTTCACTGAACCCGACAAACAAAGCCGTCCAGAACCCAGCACCGAGAGAAGCTTTGACGACAAGCGCTGTGCCGAAATACACCGTAAAGATCCCCATGATATAATAAACCAGCCTGTTCCATTTCATTCCTGCCACCCCTTTCATTCATCCCCTGCTATTCCAATCACAGGAGGTTATCAACCATGCATTTGCAGCGGCTTCAATCATTCATTGAAATTGCCCGTTATCAGAGCTTTACAAAGGCAGCCCAGTCCCTGCTCATCTCCCAGCCAGCCTTAAGCAGACAGATGAAGAAGCTGGAAGAAGAGCTCGGTTTTCCTTTATTCCTGACATCACGCTCAGGAATCGAATTGACTGCGAAATCCAGAGCACTCCACGAGGAACTGGCTCCTCTCTTTACCCAGATCAGTCACATCATCGAGCACTACCAGACGGATGGGCGCATCCGTTTCGGCTCTACCCCCTACATCAGTACGTATTACATGAATGACTACATGCCGTCATTAAATACCATTGATATATTCGTTACAGCAGTCAGGGAAAACAGCCGTGAGCTTCTACCGTTATTAAAAAACCACGTCATTGACGCTGCGATTGTCGAAGGCCCCGCAGAATGGGAAGAGCTGTACGCTTCGTTTCTATTCCGGGACCACTTTGTCGCTGCGGTTTCCAATGACTCTTCTCTTGCTGATCTGGAGACCGTTTCCTTGGAGGATTGCTTGAAGGAGCATCAGATTCTTTCTGCCGAAAACCAGCAATTTACAAGCCGTTTCCAGTCCCTCGCTGAAGAAATGGGATACTCTTACGAAAGCACTGCGGTGCATGAACATGCCCACTCCGGTTTTGTTTCCCAGGGCATGGGGATCGCTTATTTCCCTGAATTGATGGCAAAACACATGGAATACAGAGGCATTACTTTTCTCCCCATTGAAGGACGACCGCTCTTCAGGGACATGTATCTTGCGGCAGCCTCTCCTTCTGCCTTTCAACGACTCAGACATGTGTTTGGTACAGGTTCAGTATAAAGCCGGTTCGACCAGTTCCGGAAATGCCCATTTGACATGGCGTTATAACTTTTGAACATAAAAAAGACGCCGGCAAGCGGCGTCTTTGTTCAGGACTCAGGCAAGACCAAGCTTTTTGATCAGCGGCTTCAACGTCAGCCCTTGGACAATCAATGAAAACAGCACGACAGAGAAGGTTAACAGGAGCACCTGGTCCCTTCCGGAAAAATCCATCGGCAGACTGAGCGCAAGAGCGACAGATAAACTCCCCCGCAGACCACCCCAGTTGATCAGCAGACGCTCCTTGGCATTCAGCTCCTTGATCCAACCAGTACTGATATAGAGAGCGATCGTGCGGCCGATCAGTACAATCACGATAGCCCCTGCGATATAGGCCCAGTTTTCCGATAGATTGATATTGCGGATTTCCAGACCGACCATAAGGAAGATCAACGCATTCGCAAGTAGTGTGATCGAATCCCAGAACGTGTTGATGTTCGTTTTTGTCTGCTTGGACATGCCGACTTTCGCACCGTAATCCCCAAAAACAAACCCTGCTACAACGACAGCGATGACTCCGGATGTATGGAAATGTTCGGCAATGAAGTAGCTTCCGAAAAACAAGAGGGCACTGAAGGCCACCTCGAGCGGGTAATCATCAAAGAAACGAATGATTTGTGAAAAGAAAAACCCGAAAACAAGACCGACAAGCGCTCCCCCAATGGCGAATTTCAGGAACATGAAAACTCCGCTGCCAAAACCTGTCCATCCCATTTCAATGTAAGTGAGAAGATAAATGCTCGCGATTTTGAATAATACCACCGCAATCCCGTCATTGAATAGGGACTCGCCTTCCATAATCGTCGACATCTTTTGAGGTACTCCGAGCGACTTAAAAATAGAGAGGACACTGATGGGATCTGTCGCACTCATCAGTGCCGCAAACGTAAAAGCAACAGCCAAAGGAAGGTCCAGGAAGAAATAGGAGGCAGTCCCGATGCATATGGCAGAAATGAACGTTCCCATAAAGGCCAGCCCCATGACGGTTTTCTTTTCGGAAAACAAATGATGAAACGGCAGCTTCAACGTTGCATCACCAAGTAAAATCGGCAAAAACAAAGAGATGATCGTCGCTTGGAACACTTCCGATTGGGTGATGTACCGTTCGGCTTCCTCGATGACCGGAAGTTCCGTCATTCCCAGCACAAGACCGACGAGGACGAGCGCGATCGAATCCGGCTCCTTTAATAATTTGGCAATCGCGATGACAGTAATGGAAATCGCTAATAAAATTAAAATCTGGATGAAAACATCATGAAACCCATGCACAACAGGACGCCCCCTTTTTAGAAAATGACATCTTTAGTCATTCCCCAAACCCGGATGGACTAAGCATTCATGTTACGGGGTAAGCGTAAGCACACCGCCTTCCTGTTCATCCAAGCTGGTTACATGATAGCCGCCTTCAACCCAGTCTTCCAGCTGATCATGGTACCAGGCACTTCGGAAATGCCCGGACTGACCGGGACCAACGACATGGTATCCCTTCTGTGATTCGGCCATATCGATGACAAAGCGCCAGGAAGCGCCGTGATTGACGAGGCCGTTTTCATTAAAACCTGCTGCTCTGACGGTTACCCGGCTTCCACTGACAGGGTACGGGTCGCCTGGATTTAAGAACCGGTCCAGAAAACCAATACTGGATAACGGATGAGTAAATTCCACGGCGTGATACTCTCCCCATTCCCACGTAGAAGGATCTTCACCATATTCTTCAGCCAATTCCCGAACAGTGGTTTCAAAAGCCGTGGTGATCACCTTTGAGCTTCCTCCAGCTTTCTCCATCCATAAAGAATCTCCACCGTCCCTGTCCATTCTCAACAGCTCATCTGTCGTTTGAGCTGAACCTCGGAAAAGACTTTGAATGGACTTTGGAATGGATGATTCATACAATTCGTTTTCGATGCCGGCCATCCAGAGATGGAATAGAAGCGGCTGAGGGAGATTCCGATCATCTTCAAGATTCCATTCTTCCAACATGAGAAGCGCCTGCTTTTCCAGGTCCTCTTCAGCTTCCGTATGTTCCAACAGGTAAGGCAGAAATTCTTCAGCCTGCAGGTTTTTGACATCCATCTGCATGTCCTGCATATCAGCTAAAGTCACCGCTTCATGATTTTCAAGCATCTCAGCAATTCTGGTATACCGGTAAGGCTGAGCCCAGTTATGACTGATGTGATAAGGGTAATCATCGGAAACGATTTTGTTGTTGGCTGTTGCCACATACCCTTCCTCTGGATTGATGACCGTCGGCAGCTCGTCAAAAGGAATATAGCCCTGCCACTCATCCTCTGCTTTCCATCCTCTTAATGGCAGCAGTGCATCTTCCGGATTGTCATAAATCGGAATACGGCCGTTCGCTTTATAGGCGATTGTGCCGTCCTTGCCGGCAAAAACAAAATTCTGTGCTGGAGCTAGAAATTTTTCCAGGCCTTTCTCGAACGATTTCCAGTCATCAGCTTGATTGATTTCCAGTATCGCATCAAGCTCTGTCGTTGCATCCAGAGCTGTCCACCGGAGCGACAAGACCGTATCTCCCTCTGCTCCTTCACTGAACTCGCTGATTACAGGACCATGCCTTGTCTCCAGTACATCCATCTGAACATCGCTGCCATCTTTCACCTCAATGGTTTCTTCGATAACATCCGCCTGCTCCCACCGGCCTTCATATAAGAATTCCTCTGGATTATCCGGGTTTCTTTTTTCCATGTACAACTGCTGCACATCCGGACCGACGTTCGTCACCCCCCAGGCTGCCGATTTGTTGTGGCCGAGGATGATCCCCGGGATGCCGGCAAAAATGACACCGGAAACCTGATAATCCCCCGCCCTCAAATCCATCTGATACCAGATGGACGGGGTGGCCATCCCGAGATGGGGATCATCAGCCAGCATCGGCGAACCGGAAGCCGTCCGGCTGCCACTGACCACCCAGTTATTACTGCCATTGAATTCGTGTGGAATAACCGCATGAGCCAGACTTTCTTCCACGTCAAGCCCTTCAGCATCCGCTAATACGGTCGGAGCTCCTTCCGGATAAGCGGGAAACAATTCATACGCTTCCTCTTCAGGAAAGTTATCCAGTATATAGTAATTGAACGCCTGGCGTTCCCAGTGTCCGCCCAGGTCAAAAGCCATGTATTTTCCAATTGTTAATGAATCGAGCGGTGTCCAGGGCTCAGGATCAATGGCCATCATGGCGAATTCAGGTGAGAGCGGCTCTGATTCCATATAAGCGTTCACTCCGTCTGCGAAAGCCTGCAACAGTTCCATCGTCTCCTCTGGATAAACAGCCAGCGATTTCTCCGCCGCCCGTCTAAGTCCTAATGTCCGGAAATACCGGTCCTGTTCAAGGGCTGCTTCCCCAACCACTTCACTCAACCGGCCGGACGCCTGCCTGCGGGCCAGCTCCATCTGGAACATCCGGTCCTGCGCCTGAACATAGCCCTGGGCCATGAATAAATCATCCAGGCTTTCAGCTTCAATATGAGGCACACCATTTTCATCACGCAGCACCTCAACTTGTCCGGTTAACCCCTGCAGCGGAATTTCGCCTTCTGTTTCAGGAAGGCTCCTTAAAGTGAAAGCGTTTACAAAAACAACTGCAGCAACCATTAAAAAAATTGTAATTCCAAGCGTCCAAAATACAGGCCTCTTCCATTTTTTCCGATGCTTTTGTTTTTCTGCATGAAACTTTCCCGCTGTTTCCACTCCCCCAGCCCCTTTCGTCATTACCATTATTATAACCTGCCATCTGGGAAGTGGGTAGGTTCGTCTGGAAAAGTTACATACGGGGGTGGTTAACTTCTGCAAAAACCGGGTACAGACCATAATGTGTTTGATTGTGGAGGTGAAGAAATAATGGAAAAAGTAAGAATTAGTAATACATCAATGGAAGCCAGCCGCATCGGCCTCGGCACATGGGCCATCGGCGGCTGGATGTGGGGCGGCACAGATGAAAAGGAATCCATCCAAACGATTCATGCCGCTCTCGATCAAGGCATTAACTTAATTGATACAGCCCCTGTATATGGGTTTGGTAAATCAGAGGAAATTGTCGGAGAAGCTGTCCGCCAGTATGGGCGCCGCGAAGACCTTCTTTTAGCTACGAAGGTGGCTATGGACTGGAAAGATGAAGAAACGGTCTTCCGTAATGCGAGCAAAGAGCGGATCCACCAGGAAGTGGAAGATTCCCTCCGACGCCTGCAGACAGATTACATCGATATTTATCAGGTGCACTGGCCGGACCCGGTCACACCGATCCATGAGACCGCTGAAGCGCTTGCCTACCTGCATAAGCAGGGAAAAATCCGTGCGATCGGAGTGAGTAATTTCACGCCGGAGCAGATGGATATTTTCCGTGAAGCTGCACCGCTTCACACGCTCCAGCCACCTTATAATTTATTTGAACGGGATATTGAATCCAAAACACTGCCATACGTGCAGGACCATGAAATCACAACGATCTCCTACGGTTCCCTTTGCCGCGGACTCCTTTCCGGGAAAATGTCCACCGATCGGGAATTTGAAGGCGATGATTTGAGAAACAATGATCCGAAATTCAACCAGCCGCGGTTCAAGCAGTATTTAAACGCTGTACAGGAACTGGAACAGCTTGCTGAGAAACGATTCGGGAAATCGGTTCTTCAGCTTGCCGTGCGCTGGGTGCTTGACCAGCCCGGCTCCGGTATTGCTCTTATGGGCGGACGTCGTCCGGACCAGCTCAATCCTGTCCAAGGTATCAGTGACTTCCAGATTGACGAGCAGACGATGCATGATATTGATGAGATTCTATTGAAGCATGTCAACGACCCGGTTGGTCCTGAATTCATGGCTCCACCCGACCGCCAGGAATTAGGACTAAAATAAAACCCCTAAAAGCGGACCCTCAAAAGGGTTCGCTTTTCAGCTTGTAGAGAGGTTTCTATTTTCTACAAGCTCTTTTTATATCTGCTGGAGCTCCAAACTTCCCTACAAAAACCACATTGACGCAGTCTATGGTCATCACTTTCGATGAACAAAAGAACATTTCCAATGAAAACATCCGTAAAAATCGGCGGGAATTCAATGATTAATCAATCCTCTCAGCGGATTCTGCTGTTAGAAGAATACAGACTTCTTCGAAACCAGGAGTGCCCTCTTTTTGTTAGTTATTTGAGGAGGTATCGTGGAGCGTTCGGTGGTGACGCCTGCGGGAACAGCGCGAGCCGAAGATCCACTTGGTCAAGTGACCTTCTTGACCAAGTTAGCTTAGGCCGTGCCCGCGGCAAGCATCCACCGATAAGCGGAACGTGACCTGCACATAAAATTGGGGGGCAGTTCCCCAATGGACAAAATAAATGATCTGTGAACGGTGACGAGTGCCTATTTTTCTCTTTTATGCAAACTCTAAGCATTTAAGGAAGAAAGAAAAGTTTAGAAACCTTTTTTGTTGTGAATCGTAATAGAAGCGTAGTGTAAATGAGGAGGATGGAACAATGGACATTTTAATATGGGTATTCATTATTGCAAGTTTCGTGGCAAGTTTTGCCAGTGTCATATTCCCGATCATTCCGGGACCATTGGTTTTATGGATTGGTTTCCTGATCTATTTCTTTTTTGTAGATGGGAACGAACTGTCGGTCTTTTTCTGGATCGGTGCGGTTGTGCTTACGATTCTGCTTATCATATCCGATATCATCGCCAATAGTTATTTTGTGAAACGGTATGGGGGAAGCAAATGGGGTGAGCGGGCAGCGGCCATCGGAGTCATTATCGGTTCGTTTATTATCCCGCCATTCGGGATTTTGGTGGTCCCTTTTGTTCTTGTCATCATTGTAGAACTTGTTCAAAAGAGGGAAAGCCAGGATGCGTTCAAGGCCGCTATAGGCTCTTTATTCGGCTTCCTTAGTGGTACCGCCGCTAAAATTGTCATCACATTAATCATGGTCATTTGGTTCTTCATCGATATTTAAAAAAACACGCTTGGGACGCAGGCTGCGTCCCAAGCGTGTTTTTATTTGGCTGCACGTACGTTTTTCTGGTTACGAAGCCGGCTGTCCGGAAGCCGTTTATGATTGGTGGCGATCACATAGACGGCCGCGGTCGTAATTATGGCAGCTAAAACAGAGCCGAGATTGAAGACCCCTTTTTCAGCTGTCCAGACGATGGAATATCCGAGCGCTCCTGCAGAGGCTGCATAATACAGGAACGGAAAAATAGTTTTTCTGATAATGTCCCCTTCTTTACCAACCAGGCCGACGACCGCACAGGCCGCGACAACGTTGTGAACGCAGATCATATTTCCGGCGGCTCCCCCTACGGCCTGCAGCGCCACAATCCAGGAAGCATCAACACCGATCTGGGAGCCGACATCGTATTGGAAAAGCGAAAACATCATGTTACTGATGGTGTTACTTCCAGCTATAAACGCCCCTAGACCACCAACGAAAGAGGACATCAGCGGCCAGTAATCCCCGGCGAGACCAGCCACACCGTTCGCCAGTTCTATCGGCATACTTCCAAACCCTGCAGCACCACCGCCTGAATTTAAGAAAACTTGTACCATCGGGACTGTAAACAGCAGGGCAGCTGATGCTGGGATCATCGTTTTACCCGAATGGGCCCAGGCCTTTTTATAGGCTGATCCATTCATTTGATGAATGAAAAACGTAATCAGAGAGACAAGAACGAATATTGTTCCAGGCAGGTACAAAGGTTGAAAACTAGAGGAGATGTCAGTTCCTAATAAATTCGGGAACGTGACTGTCAATGACTGCACCCAGTCCAGCACCGGCAGGGATTTCAAACGTGTCAGTACGAGAAAGGCACCGACTAGGATATACGGCATCCAGGCCCTGATCATGGAAATCCGCCCACTTTGATGCGCAATGTCCTTAATTTCAATTCTTCCCGTCCAGGATGGATCCCATTTGGATGCTTCAGGGAAATCCCAATGCTTTTCTTCCTTAGGAATGAGAAATCCTTTTTTGGCAGCTGGAACGACAATGGCCAGTCCAACCAATCCGCCGATCATAGAAGGAAATTCAGGTCCGAGAAGGTTCGCAACGATGGTATACGGAATGGTCATGGCAAAAGCAGCAAATAATGCAAACTTCCAGACACGGATGCCTTCACTGAAGGATTTATTTTCCCCAAAGAACCGAGTCATGAATGCGACCACAAAAAGAGGAATCAACGTACCAACAACGGCATGAAGGATGGCTGCACGACCTCCGATCATCGTAACCATGGAAAGGAAGTTGGATGAAATCGAGGCATCTGCAGATAAGCCGGTCTGGACGCCCACAAGAATAGGCGTTCCAACAGCGCCGAAGGATACCGGGGTGCTTTGAATGACCATCCCGGCGATAACAGCAGCCATTGCTGGAAAGCCGAGTCCTACCAGTAACGGAACGGCCACAGCCGCCGGCGTCCCGAATCCGGCCGATCCTTCGATAAAGGCCCCGAACAGCCACGCGATAATGATCACCTGGATTCTACGGTCGGGTGAAATGTCGACAAACCCCTGCCGGATGGTTTTCAAGCCGCCGCTTTCCTGCAGAGTATTTAATAGTAGGATGGCACCAAAGATAATGTAAAGCAGTGTAGCGGCGACGACAAGACCATTGACAGAAGCGGCGGCGACGACAGCACCGGGTACTTTCCAAACAAATAAAGCGAGCAGAACAGCAACTATGTACGAGATCGGCATGGCCCGGCTCGCCGGCCATCGGAGACCAACGAGAAATATTCCAACAGCAACAATCGGCAGCAGTGATAAGAGTGCTAACATTCCGGTGTTCATTGTTCACCCTCCATCTTTTTTAATCCTATTCCATTGTTGAATCCCCTTGCTGTAAGCGCTTCCTTTAAACATTATAAGGTCACCTGATGATAGTTTCAATAAAATTTAGAAAATTTTGTTAAATATACAAATAACGACAAAACCTGCCCTATGAATACCGTTTCTTTTTCACAGGACAGGTCCCAGAAATACACCTCTATGATTCGATGGAAACAGAAGATCGGACAGCTTTATTTCTTAACACCCCTATATCATCGATTCTACACTCAATGATATCCTGGTCCTTCACGAAATGGGCTCCAAGCGGACTTCCTGTTAAAATGACATCTCCGGGATGAAGCGTCATCACCTTTGATAAATAAGCGATCATTGGAGCAAGCGGGACAATCATCAAGCTTGTCGGACTGTTCTGCGTCTCCACCCCATTGATATCCGCTTTGACGAAAACTTCCTCGGGTCGGATATCGGTTTCCACGACCGGACCAAGCGGTGTGAATGTATCAAAAGCTTTTCCAACGGTCCAATGTCCATCCTCATGAAAAAACTGTGGAGCGGTCACATCATTACCGATTGTATAGCCGAAAATGTAATCATATACATCCGTCTCAGCTATATTCTTTGCTTCCTTCCCAATGACAACAGCCAGTTCAGACTCGAATTTCACTTCTTCGATCGGTTCAGGGATTTCTATGTCCTGCTCCGGACCAATGACAGAAGAAGAAGGCTTCAGAAAAAAAACAGGAAGATCAGGGATTTTTTCCGGGCGTTCTTCTACTCCCGCTACATAGTTGGCCCCGATACCGATCACCTTCTTTGGTTCCACCGGAGCAAGCAGGCGTACTTGATCAAGCGGACGCACCTCACCAGTGTATCGCCAGCTGCCATATTTATCTCCTTCTATAAAACTGACATCATCTCCATGTATGGTTGCTTCATAATTCTGACCCGCATAGGATACGCGCACAAATTTCATTATGATACCCTCCTTTTTAAGATTGAACAGCCACCGTGTCTTTGACGATTTTTTTGACATCCATACACCGGCTCGGCTTAGGGAACAGCTTGCCCTGGTTAAGTAGATCATAAGGGTTGAAGACATCACGGATATCCAACTGAGCTTCAATTTCTTCTTCTGTAAAAATGAAGCGCATCTCTTCTTTTTTCTCAATCCCGACTCCATGCTCCCCGGTAATCGAACCTCCCACATCCGCGCAGGCTTTCAAGCAGGCGGTTCCTGCCTGAAGGGCTTTTTCGGTTTCTCCCGGGACTCGGGAATCAAACAGGATCAGCGGGTGCAGATTGCCGTCTCCAGCATGAAAAATGTTAGCGATCCGCAGACCTGACTCGCGGCTGATTTTCTCAATTTCCTTCAGCACCTCCGGAAGACGGCTTCTAGGAATCACCCCGTCCTGGACGAGGTAATCCGGGGATATCGCCCCCATCGCTCCGAATCCGGTTTTGCGGTTGGCCCACCAGCGGGACCGTTCTTCTTCACTTTTCGCTACTTTCACCTCCCGTACATTCCAGCTTTCACAGACTTCGAGAATCTGTTCGATCTGCTCTTCTAAACCGGCCATGATTCCATCTACCTCTATCAGAAGGAAAGCTTCTATATCCGGCGGGTGACCGACGGGAAATGTCCCTGCCTCCACTCCTTCAATAGCTGTTTTGTCCATCATTTCAAGGGCTGCAGGGACAATGCCGGCAGCGATAATATCCGAAACCGCCCGGCTCCCCTCCTCTACATCATCGAAATAAGCAAGAACCGTCTTTTTCCCCTGAGGACTCTTAAGGATCCGGACAGTGATTTTCGTAACAATGCCAAGTGTACCTTCAGAACCGGTCAAAAGCCCCATCAGATCATAGCCGGGACTGTCTGGAGCACCCTCACCGCCGATTTCGATGACCTCTCCATGAGGCAGGACGACTTCCAGTCCGAGAATATGGTTGGTGGTCACCCCGTATTTCAGACAATGAGCCCCGCCGGCATTTTCCGCTACGTTTCCTCCAATGGTACACACATACTGACTTGAAGGATCCGGGGCATAATAGTACCCCTTATCCGATATGGAATTGGTGAGCTTTAAGTTGACGTAGCCCGGCTGCACAACCGCCTGACGGTTTTCATAGTCCACACATAACAGCTGCTTCATCTTTACGAGACTGATAATGATCTCCTCATTCAGCGGAATGGCCCCGCCGCTCAAACCGGTCCCGGCGCCGCGGGCGAGGAACGGCAGGTGATTCATATGGCAGTACTGGACGAGGGCCGCTACTTCTTCTGTATTTTTCGGAAACACGACCGCTTTTGGAAGAGCTTTATGAACGGTGAATCCATCACAGTCGTAAGAAATCAAATCTTCAGGCTTATAAAGAATTTCACTCTCCCCGACAATTTTTGTCAAGCTGCGGATATGAGGGTCCACTTTGTTCTGCTTTTTTCTTTTCAACATTTGTCCTCACCCTTTCTTTCCGGCCGCCTGCTCATCCTTTTGATACGCCCAGTCCAGCAGCTGGATCGTATGGACGATTTCACTGCGCCGTCCGTATTTTTGAACACCCATCGCCATTTGCAGCATGCAGCCTGGATTTCCCATCGAAATCATCTCCACATCTTCTGGGACGTCCGCCATTTTCCGATCGAGCACGGCACCCGCCATTTCCGGGTTGGTCAGGTTATAAATTCCGGCACTTCCACAACAGGTGTCTGCATTTTTCATCTCTTTATACTCAACCCCGGGGATATCCTGCAGCATCTGCCTGGGTTCGTGGCGCACACCCTGCCCGTGAGCCAGGTGGCAGGCATCATGATAGGTAATGCTTTTGTGGATTCGACTTTCCGGCTTCACGTAACCTGTGTCACATAAGTACTTGGAAACGTCCTCCACTTTTGCCGCGAATTTTTCAGCCCGGTCGCGCCACTCCGGATCATCCTTGAAAAGCTCCGGGTATTCTTTCAGGGCACACCCGCACCCGGCGGCATTGACGATCACTTTGCCGGCATCTTCGAACGCTTCGATATTTTGTTTGGCAAGTTTCCGCCCCGTATCACGATCGCCGGCGTGCACGTGGAGTGCCCCGCAGCACGTCTGTTGTTTCGGAAGGGTCACTTCATTCCCATTGTAAGTAAGGACATGGATGGTCGATTCATTGATATCCCCGAACATGACATCCATGATACAACCGGTCAGCATAGCCACTCTTGCCTTGACTGCCCCTTTAGCGGGAATGAGGTCTACGTTTTTATACGTTTTCTGCACAGAAGCTTTCATTTCCGGCATAATCGCTTCCATTCCTGCCAGGTGATCCGGCATCACCTTCATCGCCCCGGAACGGCGCATTACCTTCTGCAGACCACTCTGCTGATAAAGCTTTAACAATCCGCTCACCGTCTGCATACGGTTCGGATGGGGGAACAGCCGTTTTAGGAAAAAGCTTCCCGCTGCTCCTTTCCATCCACGAAGCGGCATCGCCTGACGCACCTGTCCCCGTGCTTCCTCAATCAGCCCCCCGACATCGACATCAGCCGGACAGGCTGTCGTGCATGCCCGGCAGTCCAGACATTGAAAAACGGGATCAGCAAAAGCTTCGTTCACGTTCAATTTCCCTTCTGCTACAGACTTGATTAAATGGACACGTCCCCTGGGAGAATGCTGCTCCTGACCTGTTTCCAAATACGTCGGGCAGGCTTCCAGACACATCCCGCAGTGCACACAATCCGCCCACTTCGCTTCATCGGGATGGTCTTTTGCAAAGTAATTACTGAGCGTATTTTCTTCACAGGGAAGAGAAGCGTCTTTCTTTTTCATGAGTTCTTTCAGCAAGTTAAATCCCTCCTATGTAACGCTGGAGATTACACACACCATAAGGATCGACCGCTTTTTTAATTCCTTCCATCAAGGAAAAGTGCCCCGGATTTCTCCCCCAAACATCCACCTTCTTCCTCAAATGAAAAGGCAGCTGTTTAATGACGATGTACCCCCCTTTTTGTTCGGCCGCTGCTCTCAACCCCTCAATGACAGCGATTATATTATCTTGCTGACCTCGGACAACATATTCACTTATTCCATGACCGAGACCTCCATGGGCTTCAATATCGACAAGGTGACTGATACCGAGGTCAAGAGCCGTGGTCATCATCGTGAACACATCCATATTCTTTGTCCCTGCCTTCAAAACGGCACACAGATCTTTTTCCTTTGTGTGAGTGTTAGGCACGGTGACGGCAAAGCGCTCCCAGAACTTCCGGGCTTCTTCCTCATGCAGGATCTCCAGAACCGCATTCTCCGGTTTGTGATGGATCATCCATCCCTCCTGCTCCTTCACGGAACACTCCACATCCTCATAACCGACAAGGAGGGTAAAGGCCCGGGTCCCTGTAAGCTTTTCCGCCAACGCCGGGGTTAGGATTTCAAGTGTTACGGGCTCGATCATGGCATCCTGGATTTCCACGGCCAGAAGGCGGAGCTTTTCTTCCTCTCCCTCCGGTACAGACACGAGGGCGAGGCTTTCATATTTAGGAGCAGGGCGCAGTTTCATCGTAATTTCACTGATCACACCCAGCGTCCCCATTGCACCAATAAACAGTTTATTCATGTCATACCCGGCAACATTTTTTACGACCTTACCGCCTGTGCGGATGATCCTTCCATCGGGGTAGACGATACGGAGGCCGATGACGAGATCACGGGCAGACCCGTAAGCCAACCGCTTCGGCCCACTTTCATTGGCAGAAATCACCCCGCCGATCGTTGCCTGCTCCGGCCAGTGCGGATCAAGCGACACCTGCTGGCCGTACTCCTGCAAAAAGCGCTGCAGTTCAGCTATGGTCGTCCCGGGCTTCACCGTTATCGTCATATCTCCGGCGTTATGTTCTACAATTCCTTTATACTTCTTCAAGGATAGTGTCCAGTCGTATTCTCCCCTCGCTCCACCATACCCGCGCTTTGTCCCTCCCGATTCAATGGCAACCTTCCGACCTTCTTCATGGGCCCGCTTCAACCGTTCGCAGATTTCTTCTTCACTGACAGGTTCGTGCCATTCGCTGCCTCTATTCCCATAAAGATCATGAAGCTCTACATGTTCCTGTGTATCCATCTTGGTCCTCCCTTCTGATTTCCCCCATGCCTTTCCAGAAAGAGAACAGGAGCCGGAATTCCGGCTCCCTTTCCTTAATGGCTGGCATACTGTTTCTGTTTCGCTTCACGCCGGCGCCTGTGAAGAATCGGTTCGGTATAGCCGTTCGGCTGTTCTTTTCCTTTGAATACAAGGTCACAGGCAGCCTGGAAAGCCACACTTTGTTCAAAGTTTTGAGACATCGCTTTGTAATCAGGATCGTCTGCATTCTGTTCATCCACGACCTTCGCCATCCGCTTCAACGTTTCCATCACCTGCTCTTCCTGCACGATACCATGATGAAGCCAGTTCGCCATATGCTGGCTCGAAATCCGGAGCGTCGCCCGGTCTTCCATCAATTCAACGTCGTCGATGTTCGGGACTTTAGAACAGCCGACACCATGCTCCACCCAGCGGACGACATAGCCGAGAATTCCCTGGGCATTGTTATCCAGTTCATGCTGGATATCCTCTTCCCTCCAGTCTCTGTCTTTTGCTACAGGGACCTTCAAAATGTCCTGCTGAAGAATGGAAGGGTCTCCGGAAATTTCTTTTTGAACATCAGCTGTATCCACTTCATGGTAGTGAAGGGCATGAAGGGTTGCCGCTGTCGGGGAAGGGACCCAAGCTGTGTTCGCCCCCGCCTTCAACTGGCCGTCCTTCACAGCAATCATCTCTGCCATACGATCCGGCATCGCCCACATTCCTTTTCCAATCTGCGCCCGGCCGCGGAATCCGGCATGGACACCGACAAGGACGTTCGATTTTTCATAACCTTGAAGCCATGCGGAATCTTTCATATCATTTTTGCGGATGACCGGCCCCGCTTCCATAGATGTGTGGATTTCATCGCCGGTCCGGTCAAGAAATCCGGTATTAATAAATGCGATGCGCTCTTTCACTTCATTTATACATGCCTTCAAATTCAAAGTTGTGCGGCGTTCTTCATCCATAACGCCGATTTTCAATGTGTTCGTTTCATAACCGAGAAGCTGTTCTGTCCGGTTGAATAACTCGTTGGCAAAGGCCACTTCTTTGGAACCATGCATCTTCGGTTTCACAATATATACAGAGCCCTTGGCCGAGTTTTGATATGGTCCATTTTTTAACAGATCATGCTTTGCCAGCAGGCCGGTGACAACGGTATCCAGAATTCCCTCGGGTACTTCCTCCCCGTTCTGATCAAGAACCGCATCTGTAGTCATGAGATGTCCGACATTCCTAGCAAACATAAGAGAGCGCCCGGATAGGATCAGGGAACTTCCGTCCGGAGTCGTATACGTCCGGTCCGGGTTCAGTTCCCTCTTGATCTCACGGTCTCCTTTTTGAAAAGTGACAGAAAGATCTCCTTTTAACAGACCGAGGTAATTTTGATAAACTTCGACCTTATCGTCCGCGTCCACGGCCGTGACAGAGTCTTCAAAATCCATAATTGTCGTCACTGCTGATTCGACAAGCACATCTTTTACACCAGCCTTGTCCGTCTGACCGATCGGATCATTACGGTTGATTTGTATCTCGACATGTAGACCATTGTTCACAAGCAGAACACCCGCCGGTGCATCAGGGCCTCCAGTAAATCCGGCCAGCTGCTCCGGATATTTCAACTCCGTCGGCTCCGATGACGTTTTTACTTTCAAGCGGCCGTCAAAAATGCTGTAGCCTTCCACGTCTTCATGTGAGCCATCAGCAAGAGGGAACGTACGGTCAAGAAACGATTTCGCATAAGTGATGACCTTTTCGCCGCGGACGGGATTGTAGTCTCCTTTAGGTTCGGCTCCATCTGCTTCACTGATCACATCCGTCCCATATAAGGCATCATACAAGCTTCCCCACCGGGCATTGGCAGCATTGATGGCATACCGGGCATTGTTCACAGGTACAACAAGCTGAGGACCTGCCTGGCGGGAGATTTCATCATCAATATTTTCTGTGGAAATAGAATAGTCCTCGACTTCCGGTTCAATGTAATCCAATTCCTTTAAAAACGACGTATAGGCTTCTTTGTTGGACAGATCATGGTTGAGATGCCAATCATCAATTTTTTTCTGCATCTCATCACGGATTTCGAGCAGCTGCTTATTTTTTGGAGCGAGATGGTGCAGGATGGCTTCAAGGCCGGCCCAGAAGTCATCACTGGAGATGCCGCTGTCCGGCACCGCTTGTTTATTAATAAATTCATAAAGGACAGGAGCGACTTGAATGTTCCCCACTTTTACATAATCCTGCATTCTTTATTCCTCCTTCGTAAATTGAAAGAACATCCGACGGAAAACGCTTCCAATAATTGTCGGAAATTTCTATCTATTGGTTGCTTTCTATCATATAATAGAAATGAACATATCTAAAATACATATTTGGAATCACTATTATTCCATTTAGTTATACCAGGACATTCGAAGCACCTATTTTTTTACAGGGGGGATGGATATGGATATCCGCCATTTGGAATACTTTGCTGAAGTGGCTAAACAAATGAGCTTTACGAAAGCCGCTGCTACCCTGCACGTGTCTCAGCCTTCGTTAAGCAAAACGGTCAAGCTGATGGAGACAGAGCTTGGTGTGCCGCTGTTTTACAGGTCCAAGGTTCTGCAGCTGACTGATGCCGGGGAAGCAGTCCTCGCTAATGCGATCCAAGTCCTGGATGCCTTTCATAACTTAACGGCAGAGCTTGATGATATTACGAACGTAAAAAAAGGAAAGATCCGGATCGGTATTCCTCCGATTACCGGAGCTGCCTTCTTCTCAAAAATCATCCGTTATTACCGTGACAAATATCCCGAAGTGGACATTCTCCTAAGTGAAGTCGGATCGAAGATGATCAAGCAGGGCGTTGAAGACGGTTCTCTGGATTTTGGACTTGTATGCAATCTCCCTGTCGAATCGTCGCAATTTCATACGTTGAAGGTGGTGGATGACCCCTTGATGCTTCTCGTCCATAAAGATACAGCTACAGCTGATAAGAAAACCGTCCATCTCAGTGAACTCCGGGATGAATCTTTCATTCTATACCGGGAGGATTTCACCCTTCACGACCGCATCATTGAAGAGTGCCGGGCATCAGGATTTCACCCGAATATCGTCTGCCACAGCTCCCACAGGGACTTTATGATTGAGATGGTGGAGGCAAAAGTCGGCGCAGCTCTGCTTCCGAGTCATATTGCTCGGGAAGCGGCTGATAAAAATATCGCTGTTCTTCCTCTCTCCCATCCCAACCTCCGTCTGGAATTGGGGCTCGTATGGAAAAAGAATAAGTACCTCGCCTTTTCAGCCCGGGAGTTCATTTCGATGTCACGGGATTATGTAAAAGAAACGGTACCTCTTTCTTAAAAAAGAAGCGACAGTCCCAATTAGATAGCCATGGAGTTTTTTTATGATAGGAAGCCTCCATCTGAATGGATGATCTGACCCGTCACCCACCCAGCGTCTTCTCCCGCAAGAAAGCAGATCAGGCGGGCAGCGTCCTCGGGTTCACCGATCCGTCCCATGGGAAATTTCGGTTTCAGTTCATCTTCCAGCTCCCGGGTCATCCACCCTGTGTTTGTCGGCCCTGGATCGACAGCATTAACAGTGATATGCAGTGACGCCAATTCAATCGCTGCTGACTTTGTAAAAGCCGAGACCGCACCTTTCGTAGTTACATAGGCAAGGTTTCCCGGTTCCGGTGATTTGTCTTGTCCGGAAACCATATGAATCACTCTTCCTCCGTGTCTGCCTTTGATTCTTCTTGCAAAAGCCGTCGTTAACAAAAGCGTGCCTCTGACATTCACCTCGTAATGGGCATCAAGAACTTCCGCATCCATAGATGTAACGTCTACGTCAACCGAATACGTCGCATTGTTTATAAGAATGGAAGGACTACCAAGGCGTTCTTCCACCACATCGAGCAATTTTTCCGGGGCTTCTTTTTTCGATAAATCCAGCTCCAGTGACGCACAACGGACGCCGGATTTCTGAATCTGCGCTTCCAGTTTTTCCGGCCATCCTTCATCTTTATCTTTGTCATAGAAAGGCATCGATCGGTCATAAGCCGACCAATAAGTGAAGAAAATATCCGCACCTGATGATGCCAGTGCGTGACATACCGCTGTACCGATGCCTTTTTCCCTCCCCACTCCTGTAACAATAGCAATGCTGGAATTCAAAGTGTTCACTCCTCTCCGCGTCTCTCTCTGTTCTTCTACTTCCGCTTTGTAAAATCCTCCTGGTGCATAGTCTGCACAAAGAAGCCTGAACCAGATTCCGGCTCAGGCTTTTGTCTGTACTGCTATTTCTGTCCCATTCCTTTCAGAAAGGACATCAGCATCGTCAGGCTCCGGTTGATCTCCGGATCTTTCAATACTTTGGCAAAATCAAGCATGTTCATTTTTTTCGTCGTTCCTTCATCCTCCATACGCTCCAGACCATTGTTCAGGCGGCTGCTCAAGTTCCGGATTCCGCTGACGTTCAAATCGCCAAGCAGGAAAACGAGCTCAGGAAGATTGTTCAACAGGGGTGTATATTGTTCCTTATCTATTTCCCTGACAACATTGGCGAGGGTTTCATCCTTCGCTTTCACAAAAGCCGACAGCGTATCAAGCGTCCCTTCTTTTTGAAGGGCACTGAGCAGTTCGATGCCTTGCAGGATCGCCTCCTTGTTGTCTGCCACCGCCTCTTTTACTTCCTGGACATTTTCCTCAATGACTTCTTCCCTCGATTTCTCAAATCGTTTAATATCGGTGATCGCCCGTGCCATTAATGAGCCCCCTTGCCTGGGAATGTATAATCTTCCCGCTGCCATTTTTTCTGGACCTTCACACTGATCTGCGGCACCGGATTTCCATTCCGGTGGTTATTTTTCGGAATCGGCGACTTCCCTTTCTTTTTGAGCACTTTCATTTTCACAGCAATTTCCTTATAAGCCGGTGTGTCAGTATCTTTATCAACCCGGTTATCAGTCAGATAGTTGATGGCTGATTTACCATTGCTGTTCAGCGGCAGGAAGATCTCTTTCCCGCGGACACGGTCGGTAACCGTCACCTGCCCGGTCGCTTCTCCTGATTCAGAAATCAGCTTCACTTCCGCTCCTTCTTCAATCCCCCGCTCTTTGGCGAGCTCTTCAGAAACTTCTATGAAGGCATTCGGCGTTTTCCTCCGGATGCCCGATGTTCGGTAGGTCATGTTGCCTTCGTGGAAATGCTCCAGCAGCCGGCCATTGTTTACATGAAGGTCATACTCTTCATTGGTGTCATACATCAGCTCATACGTCAGTGGATAAAGCTTTGCCTTTTTATCCTCAAACGGGAATCCTTCCGTAAAGAGAAGTGGTTCATCTGTTCCGTCTTCGGCTACAGGCCACTGCAGGGAATTATACCCTTCCAGACGTTCATACGTAACACCTGCAAACAACGGAGCAAGTCCTGCTGCTTCTGCCATGATTTCAGATGGATGCTCATAGCCCCAGTCTACACCAAAATACCCGGCCATCAGCTGAATGATTTCCCAGTCCGGCTTTGTACCTTCCAACGGATCAAAGCTCTTATAAAGACGTTGTATCCGGCGCTCTGTATTGGTAAATGTGCCGTCCTTTTCAAGGCTCGGGGAGGCCGGAAGCACAACGTCGGCATATTCAGCGGTCTTCGTCAGGAACAAGTCTTGTACGATGAACAAATCGAGTTTTTCAAAGGCGGCTGTTACATAATTGATATTGGCATCGACAATTCCTGTGTCCTCACCCATGACATACATCATGGACAGTTCGCCATCATGAATGGCTTCAATCATCTCGTGGTTATCCATGCCGGTTTCTTTCGGCAGCTCCGTCCCCCACGCTTTTTCATAACGGGCCCGGACCTCATCGTCCTCTGTCGATTCATACCCGGGGAAGAAGTTCGGCATACTTCCGAAATCACTGCATCCCTGTACGTTGTTGTGGCCGCGCAGTGGATAAGCGCCTGTACCCGGCTTCCCGTAGTTTCCGGTAATAAGCAGCAGGTTACTGATGGCTGTACTCGTATCACTTCCGAGCATATGCTGTGTCACGCCCATCGCCCAGCAGATGGCTACCGATTCGGATGTGGCCACTTCCTCCGCCACCTGCTTCAGTTCCTCCTGAGGGATGCCGGTCAAGTCCGAAGCATATGCCATCGTAAACGGCTCGAGGCTTTCCCGATATTCATCAAAGCCATTGACCCAGTCATTCAGGAAGTTTTTATCCTCCCAGCCCTGGTCAAGAATGTATTTCGTAACAGCGGAAAGCCAGACAAGATCGGTGCCTGATTTCGGCTGATAAAAACGATCGGCACGCTTCGCCATTTCATGCTTTCTCAAGTCAAAGACGAACAGCTTATGTCCCAACAGCTTCTGGGAACGCTTGATGCGCGAAGCAAGAACAGGGTGGGATTCTGCTGTGTTGGAACCGATAGTAATGACGAGTTTACTGTCTCCCAGATCATCAATGGATCCGGAATCGCCGCCATACCCCACCGTGCGGAACAACCCTTTTGTTGCCGGTGCCTGGCAGTAGCGGGAACAGTTATCCACGTTGTTCGTCCCGATCACCTGACGGGCAAGCTTCTGCATCAGGTAGGATTCCTCGTTGGTCGCTTTGGAGGATGCGATGAAGGCCAGATGATCCGGGCCTTTCTCAGCAAGGATTTTCTTCATACGATCGACCACATACTGCATCGCCTCGTCCCATTCCACCTCTTCAAAATGATCGCCGCGGCGGACGAGCGGCTTCTGAAGGCGGTCCTCACTATTCACGTAGTCCCAGCCGAATTTCCCTTTGATACATGTGGATATGCCGTTGGCCGGTGACTGGGCACTTGGCTCTACCTTGAGAATCTGCCGGTCCTTCGTCCATACATCAAAGGAACACCCGACACCGCAGTAGGTACAAACGGTTTTTTCCTTCTTGATTGTTTCTTCACGCATCGCTGCCTCAGAATCGGATACAGCAAACAATGGACCGTAACCGGTTTCCACCTTCTTCGTTAAATTGATCATCGATTTCAGGATTCCAGGCTCCGTGTCCGTCAAAAATCCGGCCTCTCCCTCCATGCCGACCTCCATCATGGCGTTACACGGACAGACGGTGGAACACTGCCCGCAGTTGACACAGGAAGACTGATCAATGGGAACATCGTTATCCCAGATGACCCGCGGCTCCTGACGCTCCCAGTCTATCGTCAGCGTCTCATTTACCTGAACGTCCTGACACACTTCCACACAGCGTCCGCACAGGATACACTGGTCAGGATCGTAACGGTAAAACGTGCCTGAGTAGTCCTTTTCATAGCTTGTCGGCTGAAATGGACGTTCCTGGTGCTCAATGCCGAATTCCGCCATCGTATTGTGGATTTCACACGATCCATTGTTATAATCACAGACGGTGCAGTACAGTTCATGTTTTTCCAGAACACGGTCAAGAGCTTCCTTCTGCGCTTTATGTACATGTGGAAGCTGCGTCTGCACTTTCATACCCGCCTTGACTTTGGTCCCGCACGCCCGGACAAGCTCTCCGTCGACCTGAACGATACAGGAATCACATGTCTGGATCGGTCCAAGAGATTCGTTGTAACAGATCTGAGGCACCTGTTCATTGACTTTATTCATTAATTGGATGAGTGTCTGGTCCGGATGATCAGCGAGGTATTCTGTGCCATTTATTTTTACGACGGTATGTTCATTCAATCATGACTCCTCCTTTACTTTCTTCCTTTACACGGCCGGGATGGGTGTAGACGTTCATCCGATTACCTCTGACAAACCCGGCAGCTGTAATATTCAGATCATCAGCCAGCTGCAGTGCCAGATCTGTCGGGGCTGATTTTGACAAAAGCAGGCCGAACCGCATTTTGGATACTTTCAAAAGGACCTCCGAAGAAATCCGGCCACTAAAAATAACGATCTTTTCTTTTGGACTTACTTGCTTTCGAAGCATCCACCCATATAATTTATCGAGAGCATTATGACGGCCGATATCTGTATACGCCTTCAAAATGCCCGAAACACCAGCAATGGCAGCCTGATGGACGCCTCCGGTCTGTTTAAACATGCCTGCTTCCTGGTGGAAGGATTCCATCAGCTGATAGCACTCGTCTGGAGAAAACGACGTCGTATCCACGGCCGTCTTGGCGGTAGCCGCATCACTTTGAAAGTAAAAGGCGCGGCTTTTTCCACAGCAGCTTCCAAGCCAGCGTTTCTGCCCTTCTTTTACAAACGGAACGCTCCGGGATGTTTCCACATAGGCAAAGCCACGCTCCTCGTCAATTGTCAGGCTCGTCAATTCCCTATACGTAAGAATGACACCTTCCGAAGCAAGAAAACCAATGACAAGGTCTTCCATATCCATGGGTGTGCAGACCATCGTAGCGAATTCCTCTCCATTGACAACGATGGTCAACGGGTATTCGACAGCTACGATGTCTTCTTCCTCCTGCCCGTACTGTTCCTTGTAGCGATGAATGTTCCACATACGGGTTTCCAAAATTATCCCCCCTCGAACGTTACCAATCCTTTCCCTTTCTTTCGACAAAACAAACACCTGACAGCATTTGGATGTCAGGTGTTTATCTTGGTCTTATATAAATAGGAAACAATCGTACGCCTACTCCTCCAAAAGAGGAAGCGTCAGCGTGAAAATCGTACCGTTCTCCGATGATTCAGTCAGCTCAAGACGGCCGCCATGCGCCTCGACGAGCATGCGGCTGAGAGGAAGACCGAGTCCGAGGCCTCTCTGTTTCAATTTTTTGTCTTTCCCTCGGTAGAAACGTTCGAATATGAGCGCCTGTTCGTCTTCCGGAATGCCTGTTCCGGTATCGGAAATTTTCATAATCAGATTGGATTCGTCCCGGCTGGCATCGATTATAATCTTTCCTTCCTGTACAGCCTGATCGGCATTTTGAACAAGATTGAATAAGATCTGCTTCAGCCGGTGATCATCAACAGAAAGAGTGACAGCCTCCGCTGGGAACTGCACGTCCAAGGGTATGTGATCCGGGTCTGACTGCCACTGTTTTTGGAAATGGGTCAGAATCGGACGAAGCGGCTGTTGCTTTTTGTACATCGGCAGGGCCCCAGCGGCGTACGTATTAAAGCTCAATAGATCCTGGATCATAACTTGAAGGCGTTCCACTTCCTGCAGAGATAAAGCAAGATATTCTTTTGCTTCCTCCCCTTCAACAATCTCATCCTTGACCGCCTGGATCAGACCACTCATCGAAGTGACCGGGGTTTTCAAGTCGTGAGTCACCCCCGCCAGGAGTTCGGTGCGCATCTCTTCCAGCTGCTTCAGCTTTGCGGCCATATCGGTAAAGGAATCCATCAATTCGGCCAGCTCTTTTTCCTTCGGCGGCGAAGACATTTGAATATCATAGCTGCCTTCACTGACCATTCGGGCTGCACTGGCTGTCTCTTTCAACGGCTTGGAGAGCTGTCTTGTTAAATAATAGATGACTCCCCACCCGAGCAGACCAACACCACCGAGCAGCAGGGCCAGTAATCCATATTCCTGATTCAGGCGGCTGAGGGTTTCCTTATCATTCACTAATACGACATACCCGAGCGTTTCATCTCCGCTTTCAATCGGCTCGCTGATCACGTAAGCCCTTTGATTCCGGTCAAGGGACACCACGGACTCGGTCGTCTGATACAACGATTCATCAACATAATCCCCGGCATTCCTGATCTGCCCTCCGCGCTGGTTCGTAACGAGAATCTCCCCTTGGTCGGTGACAATCAGCGCAGCCGGAGTTTCATTTACATCCAATTCTCCTGCGCGGTTTCTTAAAATCTCCTCAAACAACGGCCCTGAAAGAATACGGCCGTTTGTCGTCACAATTCTATCGGCAATTTCCTGTCCGACAATGTGCATCAGATTCAGCCTGTGGTCGACCGTCGTCTTCTTGATCCACCAGACGGACCCTGCGGCTATGAGAATCAAGCCGATGAGAAGCGTAGCCAAGTACCTTCTGGACCAGTAATGAAAAATCGTTTTACGCTTCTCAGGTTTGTACACTCCACTGATACCCCAATCCCCGCAGTGTTTTAATGTCATACGGCTCTTCCATTGAATTTCCCAGCGCCTTTCGGATCCGCTTGATCGACAAATCCACCGCCCGGTCACTCCCCTCATAGTCGTAACCCCATATTTGGTCGAGCAGCTGCTCCCGTGTGAAGGTCTGGTTCGGATGCAGGGTAAGAAAAATAAACAGCTTCCCATCCTTTGGAGACAGTTCAATTGCCTCTCCATTTTTATAGACGGTATGAGCAGCCGTATCGACGACCAGTGATCCTATGCGGAGAAGGTGGTCCTCCACTCTTGCCGCAGGACGGCTCAGGACCGCTTTCACTCGTGCCACAACTTCTTCACCTATGAAAGGTTTAGCTATGTAATCGTCGGCTCCTGTTTCAAATCCCTTCAGTTTATGATCGATTTCCCCGAGCGCCGTCAGCATGATGACAGGGCAGGCACTTTTTTCACGGATTTCCTTCAGCACCGTCCATCCATCCTTGTCCGGAAGCATGACATCAAGCAGAACGAGGTCCGGGCGCTGTGCTGTAAATTTATCCATAGCTTCATTTCCCGTCCACGCCTGTTCGGTGATCATGTCATTTTTGGATAAATAGGCTTGTAGAACACGGGAAATGGTCGGTTCGTCTTCTACAATCAATACTTTGTTCATCGTTTCAGCTCTCCTTTGCTTCCATTATAAAGGGTAACCAGGGCGGGTGAGAAAAAATCATAAAAAAAAGAAGGCTTTATGAGAAAAGCCTTCTTTACTCGTAAGAGAGATTATACAGCGGAAGCCGTAGTTTCTGCTTCTTCACTTTCCTCTGTATCCGGGGCCTGACCGCGAGGCTTTATTTCAATGCCTAGTTCCTCAAGCTGGGCCTGCGCTTCCTCCTCTGTCAGTTCACCGCTTTCGACCTGCTCACGAATCTCATCCAGCTGGGTGCGCTGTTCCTCAGTCAGGTCTGCGCTTATGCGATGACCTTTTCCACCGTGATGGCGGGGCTGCTCAATCCCGAGCTCCTCCAGCTCCGCTTTCGCTTCTTCCTTCGTCCATTCGCCTGCTTCCACCTTGGACTTGATCTCTTCCAGCTTTTCTTTGGTTTCATCATCTAAGTCCTCAAAGTGGTGGCCGCCTTTTTGGAAGAAGAAGCGTTTCTGTTCCTGCAGCTTTTCAAGAACTTCATCTTCGCTCCGCTCCCCGTTTTTGAACTGCTGCAGCAGGCTGCGGATTTCCGTTTCACCGCTTTCCACCGATTCCTGCGCGGCTTCTGAACCAGTATCTGTTTCTGCATCCGTCGCCGCATAAGAAATTCCCGGGATTGCAATCGCCAATGCAAGAGCCCCTGTCAGCGCTTTTTTTGAAAGTACGTTTTTCATGTCTTTACGTCCTCCTGTAGACTTCATGTATTTGGTACATGTTCATCATAAAAAAGAAATAAGTCAGGAAGATGTCAAAGCGAAAACTTTTTTGCCGGACGTGTAGGTGCAGCCGATATCGGTCGATCAGGCGGGTCTATCAGTCTTTTTCCGGATATATCAATTTTTATTAGAATATATCAACTAAATTCGTGATATATCGATTTTTTCCAGCCTATATCAATTAATTTCACGATATATCAATTTTTCACCATTTTTCCTATAAAAAAACGGAGGCCGAAGCCTCCGTTCCTCATTATTGGTGTTGATTCAATGTTTCAGCAAGTTCTTCCCTTGATTTGAAGCCGACTTTTTTGTCAACCAGCTCTCCGTCTTTGAAGAAAAGAAGTGTCGGGATGCTCATTACTCCATATTCCTGCGCAGTTTCAGGGTTTTGGTCAACATCCAGTTTTACGATTTTCGCTTGTTCGCCCATTTCAGCATCCAGTTCCTCAAGAACAGGGGCGATCATTTTACATGGTCCGCACCATGGGGCACCAAGATCCGCAAGGACAAGGCCTTCTTTGGTTTCATTTGCAAAGTTTGCATCGGTTACGTTTGTAACTGCCATGATATATTCCTCCATTTGCCGGTTATTTTATAACCTGTAAATATTTTTATTACGGTTAGAATGTTAAGGTATGTTAAACTATAAGTCAATAGAAAGGATTCGGAGGTTTTTATGATGCAGGATCGGATGACACTTTCCCAATTTTCCTCTTATGTATTTATTAACTTTTTCAATACGATAAACAGCCACTGGGATCAGGCGAATGATTATTTAACGACAGAAGCAGAGGTGTATCAATGGCTTGATCTCATGTCTTACCACGGACTCCTCTTAGATCAGCAGGTGAAAGCTCTCAAACAGGAAGCCTTTCACACTAAGAAAATCCGCGATTTCCGTGATCAAAGCCGTTCATATTTTTACAGTAAAGAAAATGAAGAAGAATTTACACACATGCTGAGTGAATGGACGAAAGGATCGCTGCAGTTCATCTTCGAACAGGGTGCGCTTGTACCGGTACCTTTAAAAGGGGGGGCGGACGGGCTGCTGGCGCTCCTTGCCTATCAAATGCTCCATCATAAGGAAGCCGGTATCTGGGAGAAGATTTCCGCATGCCAGAACGATGACTGCCTGGCATTGTTCGTAAATCAAAAAGGGCGGCGTAAATGGTGTTCCATGGACGTGTGCGGCAACCGGATGAAAGCAAGGAAGCATTACAGCAAGAAAAAAGCCGGCCAGGCTTCTGAATAAAAAAAGGAAGCGTTCCTGATGAACGCTTCCTTTTTTTATGGCTGCAGAAAAATCGCTTCGAGCGGCGGCTGCTCACCAGCCAACCCGACCGCAACAGCCGTATAAGCTTCATTCGGATTCAAGGTTACCCCTGGCACCTCGAGAACCACCTGGTTCGTTCCAGCTACCCGGACCTCTAAATCAGCTGTTGTCGGTGGAACCGTGATATAGCGGGTCGCCCGGCCGAACGGGACATTTCTAAACAGGACATCTCCGCCTTTGACGGCTACATCCACAGCCGGTGCGTTTGGAGAAAGATGCCAGAAACGGACCTTGGCATTGCCGTACGCGGTGTGATCATTGTCGACGACCGGGATGAGCTGAAGTTGATTGACTTTTCCAGCTGCAGCAACCGTATATTGACGATCAGCTTCAACAGCTACGTTCTGCGTCAGAACAGGCTGTGTAGTGTCACCAGCGGCATAAATATCTATGCGGTACTGTCCTTGAGGAACTTCCAAATACTCACTCTGCTGCTTATAAGGGACGTTTTCCAATATTTTCTGACCGTTCACATATACATCTACGTTCGGTGCATCCGGTGAAGCATGAAGAACTCTTACTTTTGCTGTACCCCCGCCACCTCCGCCCATGCCCATCCCTTCACTACGTTCACACATCACCCACTGCTGCATGCACTGCAGGTGCTTATGGTAATAGTGGATAGCCTTGTTCGGATCGATATACTTGTAATAATTTGAAAGCATATCATATTTCATTGCTTGCCACGCCAGCTGATCCGGATTTTCATTTGAATACATCGTGCCACTCCCCTTTCAAGAAATCCCCATTTTCATCTTATTCAGCAGATTCATGGACAGAACTATTTATCCCGGATGCCGTCTTACCTCGTTCATGATAAAGTGGAGGATGGATACAGAAAGAAGGTGACGGTATGAAAAAGAAAGGAGCCTTGTTGGTATTTATCGGAGCGGCAAGTTTCGGTTTTACACCGATTTTTGTGAAGCACGGATTTGCTGAGGGGTATTCGCTCGGGCAGTTGAACATCGCGCAGATGATCATAGCGTTCGTTCTACTGTGGCTGTTGTCTTTCCCGCATTGGAAGGACATCCGGCATATGAAGTACACCGACCGGCTCAAGGTGATGGGCGCGGGGTCGTCCGTAGGCTTAACGAGTATTTTTTATTACGGAGCGATGCAGTACATTCCCGCTTCCATGGCAATCGTCCTGCTCTTTCAATTTGTATGGATCGGAATGCTGATTGAATGGGTCTTCTTAAAAAAATCACCAGAAAAAGTGCACTTCGTCTCCCTTGGGATTACATTATCCGGGGTCATCCTGGCGTCCGAGGTTCTTTCGGGAGGCATGGGTGAGCTCCCTGCTGCCGGCGTGATCCTCGGCCTTTTATCAGCACTCTCCTATGCAGCGTTTATTTATACGAGTGGACAGGCCGCACCGGAAGTGAATTCCGTGCTCAGCAGCTCCTGGATGATAACAGGCTCACTCCTCCTCGTACTGATTGTATTTTCCAGGGACATTCCAACGTTTCCTGTCTTGGAAGGAGAGCTTTGGCTGATCAGTCTCGGCATTGCGATGGTTGGCGCCGTGATTCCCCCATTGTTTTTCGCTGGAGGGGCCCCGCACATTTCTGCAAGGCTGGCCAACATTCTCAGCTCTGTAGAACTGCCGGTGGCCATTGTATCGGCTATGGTGGTGCTGAAGGAACAGGTGACCATTCTTCAGTGGACAGGCATCGGCCTGATTCTCTTTTCCATCGTTGTCAATGAAACCGGAGACAGGTGGTTCGGACGCTCACAAAAAAAGAAAGCCGCTTCATAATCAGCGGCTTTCTCATCTCTTCTTATCCTTCCTTTTAAAACCACTGACAGCCATAAATAAGGTGAACAACAATATAAACCAGGAAGTAAAACCCACATCCGTCCACCTCCCATGTTCTTAAGAAACACGTGTGACCATCATTATAAACAGCAGCATAGACATCAGCATCTTACTTACTGCTTTTATGAATGAGCGATCCTTCCACGCTTTAACGCCGTCATACATTAGAAAGATTGAAACCACTCCAATAAATACGGTATAACCGGCTGGAAATATATTCATAACCTTAATCAAAAGACCTATAGCCACCATAACTAAAATCACCGGCAGTAAATGACGCATTTAAGACTCTCCCTTTTTCACATCCGTCAATTTCCCTAACCTGTGGAGCACTTCGAATGTTCCCAAAAAGATTCCTGTAAAGATTACCATCACCCATAACGCGGTGAAGTTCGTCCATACGTTAAAAACCGAAAGCAAAAAAGCTCCATTCAAGACGAACAGGAACAAATAAATCATCCATTTTAACATGCGGATCCCCCCGGACATTTTTTCTCTGCCTTTCTATACGAATGAACGTTAAAGACGTTTCAACATGTCAGCAATTTCCCAGTTTCTTCTTCCATGACTTTGACCGGATCGATTGATATAATAGAAAGATCACCTGTTTGGAAGGAGGGAAAAAATGCGCCTGTTTTCCATCTTCATTTTAGGATGCATGCTGTTATTTGCAGCGGTTTTAAGTCCGCATGGGAAATTTCAGGAGCTTGCCTACAGCTGGTCTGACGATTTGAATATCGCGTCATCTGTTGAGCTGTCGGACAGTGAGGCCGTATTTTTCCAGCCTCTATCCTTCCCTCTGCTCCCGGATCTGGACGACTTGGGATCTTCTATGTTTATACACGCTTCCCTTTTCTCATTTGTCCAATTCCGTGGACTTTTTGAGCACCAGGTGCTTGGTTTGCAGGGTGAAAACAGAGGATTTCTCATTGCCAGGCATACGAATTCAACCTATACATAAGCGCTCCTTTTTTCATGGATGCACATGATTCCATATAAAGGAGACAGCGCGTTGAAAAATTTTAAAGACACAGGGCTTTATGCCGTGGTCGTTCTATTTATTTATCTATGCTTTTTCGGTTTTGTCTGGCTCTTCGGTGCTCTAAACGGAGCGGACTGGTCCTCCTGGTGGGTCGGTTTTTCCTGGGACATGGTCAATACGAAAGAGCTGAAGCAGATCATAGGTTTGTAAAAGCGGGACCATGCTTGAAGTTTCAGGCATGGTCCTTGATCTACACATTGAATAAGGGAGTTATGGAATGTTTATTGAAGCTTTTGGAACGGATGCGTTTGTACTTATTACCGCGTTTTTACTTTTCAGCGGCATCATTGCTGCTAAATTTTCCAGCCGCTGGGGGCTGCCGGCGTTGATTCTGTTTATGATTGTCGGAATGATCATCGGCAGTGACGGACTTGGAATCATCTATTTCGATGATGCGGGAGTGGCCCAGCTGTTCGGGGTCTTCGCCCTCGTCCTGATTTTGTTCGAAGGAGGACTGCATACGAAATGGGCGACCGTCCGCTCCGTCGCCGTCCCTTCGTTGTCTCTCGCTACCATCGGCGTTGTCCTTACATCGACGTTAATTGGGGCGGCTGCTTTTCTTCTGCTTGACTTAAGCTTGATGGAGGGACTGCTGCTTGGGGCCATTGTCGGTTCGACCGATGCGGCCGCTGTATTTTCTGTGTTAAAAGAACGGAACATCAAAGCGAAAATGGGAGCGACCTTGGAAGCGGAATCCGGAACCAACGACCCGATGGCGGTCTTTTTAACTCTTTCCTTCATCGAGTTGATTTCCAATGAAGGCAGCTCCATCTGGATGCTCATCCCCACATTTTTCCTTCAGATGGGCCTGGGGCTCGTATTAGGTGTCCTGTTCGGCTGGACAGCCTCCTTCTCTATAAACCGCATCCGACTCGGATCAAGTGCACTTTATCCAATCTTATCGATTGCATTTGCGCTCTTGACCTACGGAATTACCGCGTTCGTCGGCGGAAGCGGCTTCCTGGCCGTTTACATTGCCGCGCTTGTTATTGGAAACCGGGAACTGACATACCGGTATTCCATATTTCAATTTAATGAAGGCTTTGCCTGGATGGCACAAATTCTCATGTTCATCATCCTCGGGCTGCTCGTCTTTCCGGACCAGCTGTTTTCATCCGAAGTGATGTATGACGGCATCATCCTGTCTCTGCTGCTCATCTTTGTTGCGCGGCCGGCGGCTGTCTTCCTTTCCTTGATCCGCCTGAACTATACGTTCAAGGAAAAACTGTTCATTTCATGGGCCGGACTGCGGGGAGCCGTTCCAATCGTCCTCGCTACTTTTCCGGTCGTAGATGGATTGAACAACAGTCAGACCTTATTCAACATCGTCTTCTTTATCGTGTTGACATCAGCATTGATTCAAGGCTCGACGATCTCATGGATGGCGGACCGCTTAAACCTTGTCGGCCCGAAAAAAGATACCCCGCACCATTCCATCGAACTGATATCCATGGGGAAGGTGGCTGTGGAAATGATCCAGTATCAGACAAGCCAGGAATCAGCAGTGGTGGGAAGCCGGCTGCGGGACTTGTCTTTCCCGAACCATGCGAACATTAATGCCATCATTCGTGATAATCAGGTCATCACCCCTTATGGTGAAACAGAAATCAAAGCTGGAGACTTCCTTTATATTCTAGTGGAATCTAAATATAAGGATCAGGTGACAAAGGAGCTGGAGAGAACAGTCACTCCTATAAAAACCGGATCCGAATCATAGAAAAGGAGAGGGCCCCGGGGTCCTCTCCTTTTCTATTTATTCCTCTCTGATTTCCACCTGGTTTAAAAATTTGTACACGAGGAGCTGTACCAGAATAAAGCCGATCCATAAGACCACCAGACTATTACGGTACATAAAAACAGAGAGTTCATGGTCTCTATGCAGATCAAACAGGCTGTCTACAATAATCATTGTCCCAATCCAGCTGTAAATCAGACTGATGATGAAAAACAGCCATTTGTTTTTCCGATCGGTAATGATTGACTTTTCATATGTATACGACACAGCAAATAGAATGACAGCTGTCAGCAGATGGACAACGACCATGACCATCAGACCGGAATGTTTTAATACAGGTAACATTCCTCCCCCCCCTTTCTTACGGAAAAACCCGGACCATTATCCCGTACCCAGCCGGATTTTTCAATACTCTAAGGGATCAGCAGAGCGCATCATACGTTTGTTTATCACAGACGACACGGATATGCGCCCCTTCAGGAAGCGGCTCATCCAAATGTTTATAAATGTCCATGTTTTCTCCGACGGCGATGACATTGCCCCCTTGGGACGTGACATCCTCGACAACATCTCGGTATGTCTTCCATTCTTCTTTTCTTTCAATCTGGCGCAGATCATAACCGGACTCCCGGCTGATGAGCTGATTGAATAACCCGGAAACGCCTTTTTGGAATGAAGAGCGGACGAGCATACGGGAGACAAACTCATCGGATAAAACGACCTCATCTACTTTGCTGTGCTTGAACATCGGAACGTGGTCGCGGTCGAGCACCTCGACCGTTGTATGGACGTGAGGAGCATTCTTTTCCAGAGCTGCGGCAACGAGCAGCGAGTTGCCGTCGACAAGCCTCGAACTGTCCGAGCAGTCTGTCGCAAAAACGATCGCACTTTTACTGTTTTCAAGATTGGCTTTGTCAAGAACATCCTTTTTCATCGGGCTGCCGTTTATGTAATGGACACGTTTCATGTTGAGAGGTTCTTTTTCTACCTCATCGATAAGAACAATTTCTGTCTCTTTATCGGCCAGCAGGATTTCATCAATGGCCAGCGCCGCTTTTTTGGACCAGCCGACAATGACAATGTGGTCTTTACCGTGATAACTCAATTTCCCTTCCTCCTTCCGCTTTTTAAAAATCCCCATCGCATTGGCAATCAGGCTGATGACCACACCCAGCACACCGATACCGACAAGGTAAAGCAGCATTGCAAAATTTCTACCAGCGGTTGTTTGTGGGGAGATGTCTCCATAACCGACGGTCGATATCGTCGTCATCACCCACCAGAGGCTGTCATGGAAACTCGTGAAGGTTTCAGGCTCGATCCACATGATTGTGAACGTACTGCCGAAAATGATCAGGAAAGAGCCGATCAGCAGCGTCGTTTTATCAAGTCGGATAAATTTGATTAGAATATTACGCAAAGGACTCCCTCCTATCTCTGTGGTGCATCGTTTCATAGATTATTTCTCGTATTGAAAAATGAAACGCGCGTAAAAAAAGATCGTTCGTTTCGCAAGCTGAAGGAAAGAAAACGGCCCTGCCCCAACCGCTTTCGTAAGCCAGGTTCAATGGTTTCAAGGATCTGGCTATTCGTCAAACAGAGGCCGGTTGTCATCAATCCTACCTTCGTCCTATTTCCTGTCAGTATTACAAACCACATGGTAAAACACAAGTAAAAACAGAAAGAGACAGCCTTATGGCTGTCTCTTCAAGGTGGTTCGAAAATTCCTGACAGATTTTTCGTGAATCCAAAGTGTACAATGGTGCATTCGGGAACAGACTCACCACGAATAATCGGAACGTGAGCACTGATTCTGATCAGCTCCACTATCCCAAACGCAGGGGTTCCAGTTATTCGTCGATATTCTCTGTCGTTACGAGTTTCAAAGGAACCGGAATCGTTTCCTCTACTTCCTCTCCCTGCAGCACATCGGCTCCTGCCTGGACAGCCAGCGAGCCGATCTGTTCCGGCTGCTGAGCGACCGTTGCGGAAAGATTTCCGTTCTGAATACTCGTCATCGCATCTTCGTTTCCGTCAAATCCAACTACAAGTACATCACGGCCGGAGCTTTGAATAGCCTGATAGGCACCAAGAGCCATTTCATCATTGTGGGCAAAGACCGCTTCCAAATCCGGATTTCCCTGAAGAATGTTCTCCATCGTATTCAACCCTTCTGTACGGTCGAAGTTCGCGGTCTGCTTAGCCGTCACATTCAACTGCTCATCGGCCACGGTATGGAAGCCGCTTCCGCGCTCCCTCGTTGCAGAGGCTCCGGGAACTCCTTCAAGCTCTGCCACTTTGGCGTCCTCCCCAAGCTGTTCCACAATATATTCGGCGGCCATCCTCCCACCTTTGGCGTTATCCGAACTGACGAGAGTGGCCACTTCCCCTTTTTCAGAAGAACGGTCCAGTGTAACGACAGGAATGCCGAGGCTGTTGGCAGACTGGACAGCCGTTGAAACCGCCGAAGAGTCTGTCGGGTTGATCAGCAGGACGTCGACCCCCTGCTGGATCAAATCCTCTACGTCGCTGACCTGTTTAGCTGCATCATTCTGTGCATCAACGACAACGACGTCCATCCCCTGTGCTTCTGCTTCCTTCTCCACCCCGTCTTTCATGGAAACGAAGAACGGGTTATTCAAGGTGGAAACAGACAATCCTACCTTAATATCTTCTGGATTTTTATTATTGTTCGGCTTGGCCCATTCCGGCGGCTGCAGGGAACAGGCACTTAGAAAAAGCAGGACTGCACCGATCATAAGTAAGAATCGTTTGTTCATGTTCATCCCTCCTAAGCTGATTTCTTACGGTCCATGAGGACAGCAATGATAATGACGACACCTTTAACGACCATTTGGAAAAAGGAGGATACCCCGAGCAGGTTCAATCCGTTGTTCAACGTTCCAATTATCAAGGCACCTATCAGTGTTCCAACGATCAATCCACGGCCTCCGGATAAGCTCGTCCCGCCAAGCACAACAGCAGCAATCGCATCCAGTTCGTAAGAGGTACCGGCAGTCGGCTGTGCTGAATTCAAGCGTGAGGTAAGAATCGCACCTGCAAGCGCAGACAATAGACCGGCTAAAGAATAGACAAGGACCTTTACACGGGAAACGTTAATTCCTGAAATAAACGCTGCTTTTTCGTTACCACCAATCGCATACGTACGACGTCCAAAAGGCGTTTTATGAAGAATCACCCAAAGAACAGCAAAAGCGAGCAGCATCGTCACCGCTGGTACGGGAATACCAAGGAAATAGCCGCGGCCGAACAGCTGAAACGCATAGCTGTCGCCAAGTCCTGTAATCGGGTTCCCGTCTGTATAGACAAGTGTCAGACCACGGAACATCGTCATCGTTGCCAACGTTGCAATAAACGGAGCCATCTTTCCTTTAGTAATCAACAGTCCGTTGACAGCCCCCATCAGCGCACCAAGCAGGCAGCCGATCAGAATAGCTAATATCGGATCAATGCCGGATACCATCATCCCGGCCATCAAGGCACTCGATAAAGCAAGAATCGATCCAACGGACAAATCGATGCCGCCGGTGAGAATGACGAAGGTCATCCCGTAGGCAATCAGGGCGTTAATGGCAACCTGACGAAGCAGATTTAATAGGTTCAAAGGTTCCAAAAAGCTGGGGTTTATAATGGATACAACGGTAATAAGTACAAGAAGCCCGACCAGCGGCCCCAGCTTCTGCAGTGACTGGCCGATGCTGTTCGTTTTTTTAATGGCGTTCATCATGGACGTTCCCTCCTGTCGCAAATGTCATAATCTTTTCCTGTGTCGCTTCCGACCGGTCCAGTTCACCGGCAATGGTGCCTTCGTGGACGACGAGAATCCTGTCGCTCATGCCGAGTACTTCCGGCAGTTCAGAGGAGACCATAAGGATAGCTACTCCACGATCGGTCAGCTCGTTCATCAACTGATAAATCTCCCGTTTTGCCCCGACGTCCACCCCGCGTGTCGGTTCATCAAGAATCAGCACTTTCGGTCCGATGCCGATCCATTTAGCAATGACCACTTTCTGTTGATTCCCGCCGGATAAGTTCTTCGCTTCGGTATGGGCAGATTCTGTTTTAATGGTCAGGCGCTTGATTAACATCTCCACAAACTCCAGCTCCCTGCCATCCTGGATAAGAGACCGTTTCGTGAAGCTTTTCAGGCTTGGGAGGGCGATATTATCTTTAATAGGAAAATCAAGCACGAGACCTTCGTCTTTCCTGTCTTCTGTAATCAACCCGAGTCCGAGTTTGATCGCTTGGCCTGGATTTTTCATAACGGCATGCTGGCCGTTCACATAAATTTCTCCCTCGTATTTCCCATCGAGTCCGAAAATCGTCCGCATGATCTCTGTTCTTCCAGCGCCCATCAATCCTGCAACACCGACAATCTCGCCGGACTTCACTTGAAAATTGACGTCCTGGAACACGCCCGGACGTGTCAGTTTTTTCACCTCAAGGACGGTTTCTCCCGGATTGGCCTGCCTTTCAGGAAAACGGTCGGTGAGTTCACGCCCCACCATTTTGCGCACCACCTCATCAAAACTCGTATCCGGAATTGGTGTCGTATCAATGGTACGCCCGTCCCGCATAACGGTAATACGATCGCACACGTCAAAGATTTCCTCCATCCGGTGGGAAATGTAAACAATGGAAACATCGGAGGCTTTTAAGGAACGGATCACGCCGAACAGCTTTTCAATCTCTCTGTCTGTTAAGGCTGCTGTCGGTTCGTCCATAATAATCACCTTGGCATCGGTCATGAGCGCCTTGGCGATTTCAATCATCTGCTGCTCCCCGACCGAGCACTGTCCGGCATCCTTATGAAGCGGGATGGAAATGGAGAGCTTTTCAAACTGCTCTTCCGCAACCGCTTTCATTTTTCTCGTATTGATTATTCCAAAGGATGTAACCGGTTCCCGATTAATGAACAGGTTCTCCAGTACGGTCAATTCCGGCCAGACATTCATCTCCTGATGAATAAAAGCGATGCCGTAGTTTTCCGCTTCTTTTGGGTTGGAGAACGTTTTTTCCTGACCATCAATCTGGATTGTTCCTTTATCCTTTTTATGAAGACCGGTCAGAATATTCATGAGCGTCGATTTTCCTGCCCCGTTCTCTCCCATGAGGGCGTGGACTTCCCCTTCTTTGATTTCGATATCCACGCCTTCCAGCACTTTGTTCGATCCAAACGCTTTATGAATCTGATTCATCGTAATATGCATCGTCTCACCCCTTTTTAGAAAATGACCCCGGCATGCAGGATACAGTTGGCATAAGGTGTCATTTCACCAGTACGGATCACTGCTTTGACATCTGTCAGCTCCTGCTTGAACGCTTCATGGGTACGTTCGTCCATCTCGACACCTTTGAACATTTCTTTCATTTTCTGATGAACAGCAGGGTTGGACACCATCTCCTCCGCTGTTGTCACTTTTTCTACACTCATCTCTTCCTGCATGACCTGTACGACTTCCATAAACCCCGGTACTCCTTCTTTTAACGCAAGGTCGATCTTAAGTGTCCCCGGCGGAACTGGAAGGCCAGCATCAGCGATGGCGATCCGATCGGTGTGACCGAGATCGGCGAGCACTTTACTAATGCTGCTGTTCAAGATGCCATGTCTCTTCATGACTCCAGTCCCTCCTCAACGCTCTGACGGGACGGCATTCCGCCCTGGGCTCCGAAGCCGGTGACAGACAAGCTGGCCGCACGGTTGGCAAAACGCAGGCTTTCTTCCGTCTCTTTTCCTTCGGCAATGGCGACAGCAAAGGCGGCGTTAAAGGTATCACCCGCTCCCGTCGTATCGACGGCCTTGACCGGGAAGGACGGCACTAGAACTTCCTGTCTGCCATTGTGGTAGCGGACGCCGGCTGCGCCTTCGGTGATGAACAATTTATTCTGGTGTGCCTGCAGCACCTCTGATAAAGCCAGTCCACCGAATAATACAGCGGCTTCATGTTCATTCGGTGTCACGTAGCTGACTTGATCCAGAACCACTTCTGGTACAGGTCTTGCCGGAGCTGGATTTAACAATAAAGGCACGCCATAACGCGAGCACAGCTCTGCGGCATGAACAACCGTTTCTTCCGGCACTTCCTGCTGAATCATGACAAGATCACTATTCTTCAAAAGTTCTTCTGCTTTTTCAATATACTCCGGAGTGACATGGTCGTTCGCTCCCTTGACGACGACGATGCTGTTATCGCCTTCTGCTAAGATGATGTGGGCCGTTCCACTTCTTTCATGTGTAACCGGTTCCACATAGTCGATGTGAACACCGTTACTCTTCAGATTGGCTGTAATTTCTTCTCCGTAGGTGTCTTCTCCTACACATCCGATCATATAGACATCTGCTCCCAGACGTGCGGCTGCGACCGCCTGGTTCGCTCCCTTGCCCCCGGGCACGGTATCAAATGCTTTACCTAATACGGTTTCACCTGCCTCCGGCCGTTTGTCAGAGGAGACGACAAGGTCCATGGAAGAGCTGCCAATGACAGCGATGGTCGGCTTTTTCATTCTTGATCATCCTTTCGTGTTGTATGTCGTTGGATCAATTCTACCGGCATTTGAATGGACCGGTGCTCTTGTTGAGGGTGCCCAATTCTTTGTATTAACAGTTCAGCCGCTTTTCTACCCATTTCATAAGCCGGCTGGCGGATGGTCGTCAGCGGCGGATAGGACAAACGGCTTTGTGGGATATCGTCATAGCCGATGATCTGCAGATCCCCGGGGATGTTTTTCCCCCGCTTCAACGCTTCATGGACGATGGCGATGGCGACAATATCATTACTGGCAATGATGCCGTCGGTTTCAGGGAATTTCTGAAACAGCTCCTCAGCCCAGTTCAAAGCTTCTTCAAAAGCATAGGAGGTTGTTGACATGACGGAAAAATCCACGTCCGCTTCCCCGAGAACCTCCATGGCGCCCCGGTAGCGGTCAACCGCGGGTTTAACGTGGGCAGGGCCTTTGACGAGCGTCACCCGCTGCGCCCCTTTTTTAATAAGGGTCTCTGCTGCGAGCCTTCCTCCTTCCCGGCCGTCTGCGTAGACAGCGGGATAACTGCTTGACGTACGGTCAAGCAGGACCAGCGGGAGATCCAGCGACTGGTACATATCATAATCAACGTGGTTGGTCGCTGTAATCATGCCAACCACATTATTCTGAACAAAGGTTTGAATGTAGTCCATTTCCTTTTCGATATCCTCATCACTGTTCCCGAGCAGAAGACGGAAGCCCTGGCGACCGGCCTCATCCTCCACTCCTCTGGCCAGCTGAGGGAAAAATGGGTTTGTTATATCAGGAAGAAGCAGGCCGATCAATCTGGAGCCCCGCTTATAAAGCGACCGCGCCACTTCGTTGGGGCTGTAATTCAGCTCTTCAATAGCCGCCATCACGTTCTTCCTTGTTTCTGTTCCTACATAGCCATTATTATTCAACACACGTGATACCGTAGCCACGGACACCCCCGCATGTTTCGCTACATCTTTAATTGTTACCATAGCTTCACTCCTGCATTGTGTAACCGGTTACATAGAACATAGCATAAAACTTACAAAGAAGGCAAGAACAAAATAAAAAACCCGGACCAGCTGATCCGGGTTTCTGGATATTCATTACACACAGCTGATTATCTGTGCATGCTTTTCGGTCAGACTATGCGGTCACGTTCTGCTTATCAGTGGATGCCTGCCGTGGGCACGGCCTCATCACTGAACTCTCCTCGTGAGCTCACCATGCGTTGAGCTGAAGGCACTTAAAAACGCTGGATTTCTCTACAAGCATGTAGGAGGGTTTTTCACCCTTTTGCGGCAGCGTGACTTTTTAAGCGCCGGCGCGCTGAAATGGTCTGTGGGGTGATTTCCGTATGACCGATGGCTTTAGCCAGCCCGAATTTCGGCATGTTTCCATAGATCGATTCAAACTGCCCCGGTTTCTGAAGATATGTTTCGTGATAGATGCCGACTTCTTCTGTATCGCCGGCTAGTTGGTAAAACTTCTTCCACACCTGCCTGTGCTTTTTCCCACGGGCATAGTCCATCAAGGCTTCCTCTGATTCCCAATACTGCACCATCAGCACGGTTCGGCCTGTGAAAAAGTTCTCCATATCAAGAAACCCCATGTCTTTTTGTGTATACAGCTCCTTGATCATCGGCGGCATCGCCCGGAGCACAGGGAGCCATTTGTGTACCGCCCGCCATTTATTGATCCTCATCCCGATGAGAAAAACGACAAACCCTTCCTCTCCTGCCGTTTCTGTCGTATAACGTCCTTGAAACACTTGTTTCCCCACGTTACTCCTCCTTCATTTCATCGATACGGGATTTCGTTTTCTCACACCATTCGACAGCTGCCTCCGTCGTTGCAAGGCCGTAATCCAGTGTAATGATCCAGAACGGCGCGTCTTCCGACGGACACTCCTCCCTCAGCAGCATTTCTTTGATGCTCTGATACGTATGCTGCTTCTTATACAGCTTTTCCCTGTAGCTTTCCAACTGATGAAGAATGACTGATTTCTCCTGATTCCGGCTGAAAAACAGCTTCAGCAGCAGTTCATTTTTCTCCACTGGAAGATCTTCCACCGGTTTCATCAACCAGGAGCGGAGCTCTTCTTCACCGGACGGAGTTATGATGTACTCCTTCTTATCCGGCCGGCCTTCCTGTGAGGTGACTTTAACGTCGGCACGCCCCTCCTCCACCAGTTTCTTAAGCGTCGGGTAAATCTGCCCGTAGCTGATTTTCCAAAAATGATTCAAGCTCCCATCCATCATCCGCTTCATCTCATAGCCTGTGTGAAATCCTGCTGTCATCAAGCCAAGCAAGGCATAAGGGGTATGGTTTTCCTTCATAGGCTTCTCCTTTTATATCATCATGATATATATCTATTTGATATAATTATAAAACAGAACACCCGCAGAATAAACAGAATATTTTCAAATCCACCCCTTTTTTTTTTCCATACGCAAGCAGCCCTTCATATGGATCTCCTTCTATTTCTAATTGACCACAGAATGCTGCTTCCGTGGAAAAGCCGTCTTTCTTTTTCTGAAGAATGATGAGTTTGAGAGAAGGATCCTCACGGAGGATACAGTATTCAATGAACATGTGAAGCCAGGCATTCTGCTCGGCCACAGGCTGATTTTGAGCGAACAGCTCCCACTCCAATCCCCCATAGCGGAAATTGGCTTTTGCGATCTTACGGCCTCGTATGTATTTTTCAGCGGTTTTAAAATTGGAAAAATCACCATACAGACACTTCCATTTCTTTATTAAAAGGGAAAGATCTTTTGCCTGCATGATGACATCAACGTCGGAATCCTCCAAATCAATCCCGAGTGGAATGGTTCCACAAATGACCGGGTGGTTTTCCTTGAATTGTGCATCGATGTTCAGCTCTTGAAACAGCTGCAGGACGTGCCGCTGCTTCTCAGACCCCTTTCTTAGTAGATCCATCACATTCATCAGACTCCCTCCTTCTCCTTACCATAAAAAGAAACGCCCCTGTCTGCAAGGACAAGGGCGCTCGTTTATTAGTAAGCTCCGTCAGAATACGTCAGCTCATAGCTGTGGGAGTAAATTTCAAAAATGTTGCCGAACGGATCTTCAACATAAACCATCCGGTACGGCTTATCTCCAGGATAGTATTCACGAATCGGCATGCGCTGCTTTCCGCCGTGGGCTTTAATTTTTTCAACCATGCCTTCCACATCCGGGTCCTGGATGCAGAAATGGAAAATGCCTGTCTTCCAGTATTCAAAATTATTTTCCGGCTGCTCGTTCTCCGGGAATTCGAACATCTCGACACCGATACGGTCACCTGTAGCGAGGTGGGCAATGCGGAACTGCTCCCAGTCGTTTCCGAAGACGTCACGGCACATCTGGCCGATCGCTGTGTCATCATTTTTCACTTCTGAAGGCTCCATAATGACATACCAGCCAAATACCTCCGTATAAAATTTAACCGCTTCATCTAAATTCGGGACAGAAAGTCCAATATGGGAAAAAGATCTTGGAAAAGTCATCATTGTTAATTCCTCCTTGTTTTATTTCCTTTACAAATTCCATTATAGTTAGATTTAGACGTTTGAGAAGAACGCACTTTAAAGTAAGAGGCTTACCAAAAGGTTAGAAAGGAGCCCGTTTATGAAGGCACCGATGGACGATAATGGAAAGCTTAAATGCTCCATTGAATATACATTGAAAAAGATCGGCGGCAAGTGGAAAACCGTCATTCTCTGGCACTTGAGCGTAGACGGCACGCTTCGCTACAACGCTTTGAGGAACCTGCTTCCCGGCATTTCCCATAAGGTGCTGAGCCAGCAGCTGAAAGAACTGGAGGAGGATGGATTCATCATCCGCTTCCAATATGATACCGTCCCTCCAAAAGTCGAGTACTCCATAACAGATATGGGGAAAACGTTGATGCCGATTCTTGAACAGATGCATAAGTGGGGGACCACCTATGGAGATTTGGAACCATAAAAAAACCTGCAGCAAGGCCTGAACTTAGCCTGCTGCAGGTTTTTCTTTTTATTCCGATTTTGCTTCCTCAACCATTTGAACGAGGTCATCGATGGAGCTGCCTTCGAACTTTTCACCATTAACGAAGAGTGTCGGCGTGCCAGTGACATCCCAGTCACCAGCCCAGTCAAGGTCACGGTCAAGCGCTCCTTCTCCGGCCCCATCCTGATAGGCGGTAAGAACAGACTGTGCTTCTTCTTCACTGACGACTTCTGCGAGTGTGTCATATAAGTAATCTTCGGTGTAAACTTCCTGCTGCTCGGTTCCCGGCTCCTGCTTTTCATACATCAATTCATGAAATTCCCAGAAGGTCTCGTTTCCAAGCTCCTCATAAACGACTTCAGCAAACTCAGCAGAGCGGTCGGAGTCAGCGTTGATAAATGGATATTGAATAAAGTAAAATTTCACATCACCGGTTTGTATCAGCTGCTCATCAATCAATGGAAAGAATCCAGACTCAAAATCCTTACAGTACGGACACTTATAGTCCCCGAATTCTACAATATTTACTTCTGCGCTCTCTTCACCTAAGTATGGCTGATTTTCATAACGATCCGCTGTATCTTCACTTGACTGGCCTCCGCTTAATAAAGCAATGGCGCCAATCACAATGACAACGGCGGCTGCAACAGCCATCCAAATCCACGTTTTTTTCATTTTTGTTTCCTCCATGTGTACGATTTCAGGCTTCTGCCATTCAACCACGATGACCCGCCTGGATGATCCCCATATTTTCCGTACATTCGGAAAAATCTCCTACGGAAATATCATGCATGACCACTCTGCGAAAGTCAAAAAAATCATCTAATATCGAGGGCAGAAACGGGTCTCTATCCAGATGATTCCAAAGAAAACGATGCCATTTTTGAAAAAGACAAATAATTTCAACGAATTGCGGTAAGGCTATTGTTCCTTCCATCGATTCTTGGTAGGATAATCTTTATTCGTTCAGCGAATGACGACTACATCGAAGAAAGGAACATGCATATGCAGCAACGAACTTCTATTTCCACCTACATCATGATTGGAACGATGCTGTTCGGGTTATTTTTCGGAGCTGGGAACTTGATTTTTCCGATTCAGCTTGGACAGCTTGCTGGAACTTCCTTCTGGCCGGCTTTGATCGGTTTTCTCGTCACAGCCATCGGACTACCGTTCATGGGTATCCTTGCCATCGGCTTATCCGGAAGCAGCGGCCTTCACGACTTGGCCAGCCGGGTCCACCCATTATTCGGAACGGGGTTTGCTCTTTTATTATACTTAACCATCGGACCCTTTTTCGCGATTCCAAGAACAGCTACCGTCCCATTTGTCGTTGGATTTGAACCTTTCCTTGACCAAGGATCAGCGACTATCTGGCTCGGCGTTTTCACCTTTATCTTTTTTGCGGCGGCCTACTACTTTTCTCTGAATTCGGCAAAAGTGATGGATATCGTCGGGAAGTATCTGACTCCGACCTTTTTACTGTTCTTATCCATTCTTATCGTTACAGCCATCATCAATCCGATGGGAAGCTTCGGTGCCCCAACAGGAGATTATGAAGCCATGCCGTTTATGACCGGCTTCAAGGAAGGCTACAATACGATGGATGCGCTCGGCGCTCTCGCTTTCGGCATTGTGGTCATTCATGCGATCCGCCGTCTTGGGATTACCGACTCAAAAGCGATTGCGAGTACAACGTGGAAATCCGGATTGTTTGCCATGAGTTTGATGGCACTGATTTACGGATTGATTACGTATATGGGGGCATCCAGTACAACAGCCGTCGGACAGTTTGAGAACGGCGGATTGACCTTTGCAGCGGTCTCTCAGTTCTACTTCGGATCCTATGGTTCCATCCTGCTTGCCTTGATCATCATCCTGGCCTGTTTGAAAACGTGCATTGGTCTGATCATTGCCTGCAGTGAATTTTTCCATACGATCTATCCGAAAGTCAGCTATAAGACGTTCGTCCTTGTGTTATCCCTGTTTTCCTTTATCGTGGCAAACGTTGGGCTGACGAATATCATCGAGTATGCGGTTCCTGTACTGATGTTCTTATATCCGCTGGCCATCGTTCTTATTCTGCTCGGTCTCAGCTCTAAAATGTTCAACCATAAGCGGACCGTTTATGCTGGAGCCATGGGGCTAACCTTTTTCGTCAGCATCATCGATGGATACAACGCCCTTGTGGGGACTATCCCATCAATTGCCACCGAGTGGCTGGAATCGGTCAACAACCTCTATGCAACCTACCTTCCGTTTTACGATATCGGCCTTGGCTGGATACTGCCGGCCGTGATCGGAGGATTGGTCGGTTATTTTTGGAAGAATCATCACGTCCAGCCTTCCAAGACTATGCAGACAGAAACGATTCAATCATAAAAAGAAGCGTACCTGATCCTTTCCAGGTACGATGGCTGTAGAAAAAGCCTGTGCTAATCAGGTAGAGTTATCCATTTGTCGTGGGAAGAAGGGTCACTTTCCGCTTATCGTTGGATGAATGCCGCGGGCACGCCCTCAGCTAACTTGGTCAGGAAGGTCGCCTGCCCAAGTGGATCTTCGGACCGTGCTGTTCCCGCAGGCATCACCACCGAACGCTTCTCGTGGCGACGTTAGAATATAGAGTAGAGATTGTGCACGAAGCAGGTTCGCAGATTCAAAAGAACGGCATGGGCTGTGCTGTTGCGCACTTGCGTGGAAAAGAAAAAGGGAAGGAACAGCCGCTGATACGGCTGTCTGCCGGAATATAAAAAAGACTCTCCTCCATCCAGCAAGGGTGAGCTGGGTGAAGGAGAGTCTTTGTCGATGTTAAAGAACCTCCAAGGAGCGGTGCCCCTTCCACTCCTGCGGAAGAACGAGTGGTCCGAGATCTCCGAGCGTGGGTTTTGCGAGGAAGCTCGGGCGCGCGTCCGCGGAAAGGGAAGGGGCTTTCGCTCCTGGCGGTAAGAAAGATAAAAAGCTTGTAAAGAAACAGGGGTTTCTCTACAAACTGCGTACCTGATCTTTTTCAGGTACGCTTCTTTTTTATTTATTCAGCAGGAGCAAGCAGCTGTTCCTTCACTTTTTCAGCAAATGCTTCACCGGACATCAGGTTCTGGCCGCCTCCCTGGACAAAGTGAGGCCGGCCGCCTCCCTTGCCTTCAATCAGCGGCATCACTTGTTTGGCGACAGCATTCATATTACCATCGAGGGATTCTCCTCTTGCAATAACAAATTGAAGCTGATCTTCCTGCTCACTCACAAAGACAACCCGATGGTCGGAGGTCTGCTTAAGCACGGCCTGAGCCAGAGACTGCAGGACCTTAATGGAACGATTCTTGTACACATTCACGATGATCTTATCCGCCCGATGAGCAGCTGCCAGCTCTGAAGCTTCGTAAGATAACAGTTCCTCTTCCAGTTCAGCGATTTGTTTATCTTTTGCCTTGTCAGTTTGGATGAGAGACTTCACCTCATCAACAAGCTCCGCTTCCGGTCGTGAGATCAGCTGCTTGACCCCTTGGATGATCTGGTGTTTGTCTTCCAGCTGCTTCAAAACACGATCGCCGCAGACAAATTCCAGACGGACCTGCCCTTTGTTCTTCGTCCAGCCGAGGAATTTCACCATTGCCACTTCCGCAGTCGATGATGGGTGTGTACCGCCACAGCCGCTGTAATCGATCTCCGGAATAATGACAAGACGCACGTCCCCTTCCACACTTAACGATTTGCGAAGTGGGTAGGCGTCTGCTTCTTCCACCGTCACCCATTTCGTATCAATCGGATAATCAGCGCGGATAATCTTATTGATTTTCGCTTCTGCTTCCTTCATGACGGCTTCACTAAGTTGAGGGGTATCCAGGTCGATCGTAACCGTATCCGCACCCAAATGAAAGCTTGTCGTTGGAATCTGATAATCATCATGGAAAATAGCGGATACGATGTGCTGTCCGCTGTGCTGCTGCCTATGGTCATTCCGCCGCTGTTCATCCACAATGCCATGGATACCTGTGTCTTCCAGTGGCAGAGCTTCAGCCAGGTAATGACGGATCACCCCATCTATTTCCTCGACATCAACAACAGTGGTCCCGTTCAATGTGCCGGTATCGTGAGGCTGACCTCCTCCTGTCGGATAAAAGGCCGTCTCTTCAAGAACCGCGTACGGTCCACGGTCATCCTTTCCGGTTTCTTTTACATATGTATGAAAACTTGTAAGATACGCATCTTCGTAATACAATTTCTTTGTCATCGTTCTTCCTCCTGTCTATCCCCTATCGTACCATGAGCGCCTTTTGCTTTGCATGAATACCAGTATTTATGCAAACTCAGACTCTGATTCCAACAGTCCAAATACATCATGATCCACGTACGTCTTCCCTAGCATCTCTGCCTCCCGGATCCGTCCTTCATATGCAAAACCGAGCCGGCGGGGAATGGTTGAACTGCTTTCATTTCCAACAGCCACCCGGAGTTCAATACGGTTCAACCTCAGCGTTTGGAAGCAGTGACGTACGACTTCCCGGCAGGCGGCTGTCATCAGACCCTTCCCACAAAAAGGCTCGCCCATCCAATAACCAATGGATGTGGATTTGTGATGCCAGTCGACGCCATGCAGACCAATGACCCCTGCCAGCTCTCCTTTATAGATGATTCCTGCCTGAAAACCGTTGTTCTCTGCATACTGTTGAAGCGAGCTTTCGATAAATTCCAGAGAGTGCCCAGGGTTTTCCACAGCGTCCACCCATGGGAGCCACCGCCGCAAATGGCCCCTTGAGGAATCAACAAGATGGAAGAGCTCAGCCTTATCTAAAGAATGCAGCAGCCTGAGGTTGGTTTGCTCATCCACGTTTATAGAAAGCATGACTCTCTCCCCCTTTCTTACCCTTCAAACCCAGGCATGTCCATATGTTTGAATAAATGCGATGTCTTTTTGATAATGATCGAGATGTCCTTCCTTAATCATTCCTTGGAATGCACGATCACCTTCAGACGCTTTTCGCGTCATCGTTTCACATAATGCTTGCAGTCGCAACACGACCAGCTTCATTAGGTCCTTATCCAATTTCTCTAAATGATAGGCATTAAAGAATAATTCTATTCTCTGTTTAATCCGCTCATCATCCGCTATCATCTTCCCGGCTTCCGTATAAGAGAATCGGCTTAAAGGAACGCACGTATAAAGCGTATAGGCCACGTCCCATATTTTAGGTCCGGGGGCAGCGACATCAAAATCAATGATCCCCACCGGTTTCTCATCGTTAAAAATAATATTGTACACAGCAAAATCATTATGGCAGACCACTTCTCTCTGATCCGGCGTACCATCCAATGACTCCCATTCATCAGAGAAAGGGAAATCGCTGACCGTTTCATGATAGTGACGGAGCATATTCGCGATATCAGCTAACACATTGTCCGACAACATGTATTTTTTCAACGGATAGTTCCCGGCTTCGCCCCATATGTACGATAAAACTTCACGTCCCTGCTCATCCATTCCTAAAAATTTCGGCGCATAGGAATAGCCTTTCTCTTCTAAGTGATTCAACAGCTGCTGAATTCGGGCGCTCCCAGACTTTCTTTCCCGTCGAACCGTATCTCCAGATCGGTAGACGCTTGTTACATTACCACCCGTCAGCCTCTCTTCACCTTGTTGTTCTGTCATAAACCCACCTCTAATCTCTATCCAACCACCACTTCGCTATAAAAAAGAAAAGAATGAAGACAACGCTCGCACTCCAATAGTACCATTGAGGGACATGCTCAAACCCGTACATATATACACCCTCCTGACAGATTTATAGATTCGGACTCCAAGTACCTTTCAAGCATTATGTAACTGATCAAAGACGATAACAGGGATCATGAGGATCAACAGCTGTTGAAACTCTGACAAATCACTACGGTTGACAACCTCATAGTGATCCATGGACGCTAAAGCTTCCTTTGTTGTCGGATATGGAATCGACCGCTTTTTGATAGTCGAGAGCTTTGAGGAAGGGTCATCTTCTTCATATACCACAAAATCCAGTGATCCATTCTTTCCCTCCGCCGAAAGGAGCAGCCTGCCCGCTGTATCCCGGATGCTCAACCGTTGCGAACTGAATTTTAATTTCTGCTCAAGGACGGCCACCCGCTTCCCATCCTGGCCAAAAATATCGACCTGCTGATTTAGTCCTCTTTTTTTACGAAAGGCAGCCACAGGCTCAGCTTTAGGATTGGTCATACTAAAATGCTTACTGGATAGAAAATGTAAGCTGACCCATTGAAGCAGCTGATCCTTCCAGCTGGACGCCGACTCAGCTGTTTCTTCAATCATACCGATGAGCGCTCCACCTGCCCGAATCGAAAACTGCTGCTTCTGACTTTTATAGAGAGATTGTGGCTTTACTTCCAGTTTGCTGTGGACGGTATACACTGAATGATCACTTCTTTCCTTCTCTTTTAATGATTCTCTGATGTTTTCTTTCGATCCTTCATGAAATTATCGATGGCCCACTTGAAGAAGGTGGCAGCAACAGCTGTCCCTGCAATCTCCATCCAGCCGTCCTCAAACGTTGAAAAAAGAACCTGGAAGATCGTCAGACCAACGATCATCCATATAAAGAATCGGAAATATTCCTTCACGATGACACCTCCTGGATCGGACCTATCCATTATTTCAAAAAAATACCACACCCTCAACTTGAGTTTTCATAAATGGCATAGGAAAACCCCCGGCAGCAGGTGCCGGAGGCTGAAGTTAGGAGGCGTTGTTTTTAAACCCATATAAGTAGTTCACAAGCTTGTCATAATCTTCGTCTGAAGAGCACTCAATCTGCAGATCAATGAAGGCCATAACGATATCTTCCTGTTCAAATGGAAAGTGACTGCTGTCGACGTTGGAGAGAATATCCCGATTGGACAGCCCCTTATTTTTTAGTACATCAACCGTCTGTTCCATAGAAAATACGCCGGACATGATGCATTCCTCCTCCATCATACTTGAGTTTCTAAAAGAGCAGGACAAGGTCGTCCTGCTCTTTTATTTATTCGACATGAAGAAGAGAAATTCCTTTTCAAAATCCCGTGATCATACAGGTCCCCAGTTGATGACAACCCCGATGGAGAGCATCACGACAGCAATGACGACCCAGACCAGCATCAGAGGAAGCATCCATTTCGCCCACTTGATCCACGGGACTCCCGCAACGGCCAGACTCGCCATCAGCGGACCGGATGTTGGGAAGATACTGTTCGTAAAACCGTCTCCAAATTGATACGCTTGAACGGCGACCTGGCGGGTAATCCCGACCATATCCGCAAGCGGGGATAGAATCGGCATGGCAATCATCGCCTGACCGCTTCCGGATGGGACAAGAAAGTTCAGGACCCCGTTCGCCGCAAACATGCCGAGCGCAGCTGTGACGGGGGTGAGTTCCTGCAGTGGAACCGACAGGGCGTGTACGGCTGTATCAAGGATCTTCGCGTTCTCCATCACAATGAGGACGGCCCGGGCGACACCGATGATCAGAGCGCCGTATACCAGCTTCTGACACCCATCGAGAAACGTCAGCGCCAGTTTATTGTAATCCATACCAGCGATGATTCCCGCTCCAAGACCGATGACGATAAAGAAGGCGGACATATGATTGATCGTCCAGGAAAACTGGATCGTAGCGTAAATGAAAAAGGCAAGGCAAGCCCCGACAAAACCAAGCAGCCATTTATGGCGGGTGGTGAACGGTGCTTTCAATCCTCCGTTTTCCTCCCCTTCATCCAAAACACCCATCAAGCTTTTCGACGGATCCTGTAGCAACTTTTTCGCATATCTCCACGTATAAGCAATGGTCACCCCGACAATCACGACGAACGCAGTCATTCTCAGCGCCATGCCGGAAAACAACGGAATTTCAGCAATCGACTGAGCAATACCGACGGTGTAAGGGTTGAGGAAACCTACGTTAAACCCGGCAAACGTCGCTCCGAACGTAATCGATACGGCGACAATCGCATCGAGCTTCAACGCCCTGGCAATAATGACTCCGATCGCTACAAATGGTATGACCGCGTTCGCAATCACACCGACCGCTCCACCGATGGCAAATAATGTGGAGACAACTGCGATGAGCCAGAACTCTTTCCCCCGGGTCAAATGGACCGCTCTCAGAATTCCTCCCTTGACCGCGCCTGAACGTTCAACAACTTCAAAGGCTCCACCGGCAAACAGGACTAAAAAGATCATCCCGGCGGACTGGATCATTCCTTCCTGAAGCGCCATGAAAATGTCCATAAATCCGGCGGGTGATCCGTCAGCGCCACTAAAGGTGCCCGGGACCACACGTTCCACCCCATCGACCGTTTCCCGCTCAAACGTTCCGGCGGGGACGAAATAGGTAGCAATGGCTGCAGCAAGGAGAACTGCAAATAAAATGACGTACGTATCCGGCATCTCCCACCGACGTTTTTTCTCATGCTGCATCTCTGTCTTCTCTGCTGGTACACTCATATACGATACAATCCTCCTGAATATGTATTCATAGTTTCTTTTTCCTGCCTATGAAACGTAAAGATTTCCTAAAATGGATGTTGTATAGTATATAAGTTCCAATGAATATTTGCAAAATTTAAAAGAAACTAAAATATCTTACCCTTTTCTTTTTCCCTCTATCCACAGGACTAAGGAACGAAAAACCCCGATGTGTTATAAAGAACAGAGGAGTCATTCGCAGGAGGCAGAAATCAAAGAATCTCCTTCTATTTTCTTAATTTACAGCACGAAAGCGTTTTATCTACGAAGACTGCGCTCGATGAATAAAAAGCCGATTGTTCCAAGCAGCAGTGTCTTGTTTTCCTTTGTCAGCGTATCCGATAACTCTACAATATCATTGTCTATATCACGGAATATACGTGTATATTCGACAGGAAAGCGTCCGTTATAAAAATGGGCCCAGGTGTGACCGGTCTCATCCTTGAGTGTGAAATCCCCGGATAACCCGGAAGCCTGCACGCGTAAGACCTCCTCCCCCAGTGAATTCTTTACCATCCCCTTCATATGGATAAGGCTTTTGAATTCCTTTTGTATGTAAGAGCCCACCTTTTCCTCGCCCTCATTATCAATCTCCACCACTGTTTCCTTAAACCCTTTCCTATGCAGGGAAAACAACGGTATTCCTTCATTGGAGTAAAAACGAAAGGTGCAGGGAATAAAAGACAGGAAAGAGGAACGGAAGGCAACGAGCAGGCGGCTCCACCATGGCAGGTTATCCACTTTCAACATTCCTACATACGCTCCGTTTTTCTCAAAAGCGAGAAGCCTCGGGTACAGGCCTGCATCCGGCTGGATAACAAGATGATCCAGCTCCTTTAAAGAACGAGTGGAATCTTCTATCTCCATATTTTTGACTTTGTTGTATTTCCTCCGGCTTGAAAGCGAAATGAAAATCAGGAGGAGGATCGGAAAGAGAAAGAATCCCGTTTCCATCCACTCTTCTTTTCCTGAAGGTCTCATAAAAATAAACCAACCAGCCATCATAAGCAGCACCAGGATTAAAAAACTGTACCCGGTCCGCTCTCTTCTTTTATACATATCAGCAATCATGAAAACTCCCCTTTCCATTTCTTGTACGTCTTAGAAAATATATGGGTTTCAGTCTTTCAAGGATGAATGATTACCTGATTGGATGAGTTGCTGTTATAATGTACTTTTGTACAAGAAAGAAAGGGGTAACCTATGAAAAAAATCTGGCAGTTATACAAACATTCTTCTTTTCTATTAAAAATGACCATTGGATTCGTCCTTGGTATTACAGCAGGTATTGTGGTCGGACCGAAGATGGAAATCGTCCAGCCGCTGGGAACCATCCTTATCAATCTGCTCAATCTGATCGCCGTTCCCGTCATTTTCCTGACCGTCGTGCTGGCTATATATGAAATCAGTCCGAAACACCTCGGCCGGCTTGGTGGTAAGCTGCTCGGCTATTACGGCATAACGACAGCGGCCGCTGTTTTAATCGGGGTCGGACTTGCGCTTTGGATCAACCCGGGCACAGGCCTCACCCTCCCTGCTGCTGATGTTGAGAAGCCGGAGACACCGGAATTCTCTGATGTATTGCTGAATATCGTCCCGAACAACTTGTTCCAGGCGTTCTCCTCAGGTGAACTGATGGGCATCCTTTTCCTCGCTGTCATCATCGGGTTGACGTTGTCGATGATGCGTTTCCGTGGAACAGAAGAGCATAAGGAATACGGTGATCTTCTATACCGCTTTTTCCGTGCCGCTAATGAAATGTTTTTCCTTCTGTTAAAAGGAATCCTGCTTTATGCACCCATCGGTATTTTTGCTATTGGAGCTTCTACATTTGCCACACAAGGATGGGAAACCTTCCAGTCTCTGTTCGCCTTTACCGGTGTTTTCTATTTAGGCGTCGCACTTCTCTGGATTTTCGTCTATACCGGTTTTCTGATGTATGCCAAAGTGAACATCCGACAATTTTTCAGCCGTACAAAAGATGCCTACGTGACCGCCTTTTTCACTTCCAGCAGTATTGCATCCCTGCCGGTGGCGGTTGAAGCGGCTAAAAAAGCAGGCATATCCGAACGAACCGCCCACTTCTCCCTCCCGATCGGAGCGGTATTCAATTCCGATGGAGGCGCACTGCGCATGGGGGTTTCCATCGTCTTTGCCGCTAACATTACTGGGCTCGATCTCTCTGCGGTCGATTTTATTACGATCGTCGCTGTCGGCACGCTGCTTTCCATCGGAACAGCAGGCATCCCGGCGGCTGGGCTCGTCACCTTGTCTGCAGTATTGACGATGTTCAACCTGCCGCTTGAAATTGTCGCCCTCATCGCCGGCGTGGATGTACTGATCGGCATGGCCGGCACAGCCTCCAACGTGCTTGGTGATATCGTCGGATCCGCCGTCGTTGATAAAAAAGAAAAGAATGCTGACAAGGCAGCATGAAAAAACCGGACTTGATTACCCATCAAGTCCGGTTTCTTTCTACTTCTCTGCGTCTCCACTTCCATTTGACCACCGTCCACCATAGTGTCAGTCCGATAGTAATGAAGAAAGCCATTTCGTATATCAAGGTGTTCTTATACCCTGTCAGATAAAGTACAAGACAGATGATCAGTCCTACAAGCGCTGCTGCCTGCAGCCTTCTCATGATTCATCATCCTTTTTGTGAATAGGTTTTACCTGTAAGCCTGACTACGTAAGTTCTTTTCCTTCTCTATTCCCTTCTTGAAGGTGTTTCAAAATCTGTTCGTTGGTTTTATTCAATTTCCGCAGCTGCAGTTCAATGGATATGGCCGTTACAATAATAATAAAAATAAGCACTAAACCCATAAAGGACTTCCTTTCCCATGGATGGATCATCTATAAACCTAAACCATCCACCTCTTGGAATCTTTTTAACGGATAGCTTTCTAAAAACTGATGGAGGAAACGATTGAATTCCTCCGGCTTCTCCTGATGGACCAAATGGGAGGCAAATGGGACCACCGCTCCGTGAACATGCTTATGATTTCTTTTATATTTCAAAACAGTGGCTGTTTCAAACTCATTTTCTTCACCGGCGATACAAAGAACAGGAATACTTCCCCCGTCCAAGTCTTTTGTGTAAGAAAATGGATACCAATTCTCATCCTGTGCAAGGTCCAGCAGCTTCACCCAACCTGGTCCGTGCAGTTCTGTGAAATGTTGATTTATGTCTTTATCATTACGCAGCTGTCTTTGAAAAGCCGCTTCTTTTTCATAGATTTCCAGCCAGTGATCCGGCTTGTCCGCCATGATCCCGGACACCGTTAACGTAGCCACATACTCCGGAAACCGTTTCGCAAAGACTACCGAAGCTAAGGCTCCCATAGAGGCACCGATGAGATGGGCGCGCTTCAGCTTTAAGTGATCGAGCGTATCCTTGATATCTTCCGCGCATGCTTCAAAATAATGACCCAGATCATCACTTTTTGATTTTCCATGGCCTCTTAAATCCAGAGCAATGACACACATGATAGATTTCAGCGATTGCCGCTGTTCCACAAAATCCTGCTCACCGGTCTGAAGCCCTGCGTGAAGAAAAACGGCAGGATCTCCCTCCCCTTCTATGATTGAATGCAATATCACAGCACCCCTCCTCTCTCTTATACCAATCGATAGTGAATAATGGTTTTTTTATCATTCTTACAAAAATAATAACATAGTTTACCAATAAAGGAGTTTATTACAAAACAAAAGAGACATATGAAGGAACAATCACCCATATATTTCTATAGGAAGATTTAACCACACATCACTCTGAGCAGTTTGCTTCTCTTTTCTCATCAAGGACTTCTATAATAAAAAATGAAACACCGGAAACACATCATTTCTACTATTGACATAGGAGGTTATCATGATGAGTAAAGTTGCAATTGTTACAGGAGGCGGCAGTGGTCTAGGCCGTTCCGCTGCACTGAGACTGGCAGAGGAAGGTGTCAACATTTCCGTCGTTGATGTCAACGAGGAAGCCGGAGAGGAAACCGTCAAACTGGTGAAGGAAATCGGTCCTGACGCGATTTTTGTACAGGCGGACGTTTCCAAAGCGGAGGAAGTTAAAAAATATGTCGATGAAACTGTCGAGAAGTTCGGTACCATCGATTACTTCTTCAACAACGCCGGCATCTCCGGGAGCGGCAAGTATTACTTAGATACAGATATCGAAGAGATTGAAAAGATTATCAATATTAACTTAATGGGAAGCATGTACGGCATCCGCTATGTTGCCGATGTAATGATTAAAAACGGCGGAGGAGCTATCGTAAACACCGCTTCCAGTGCCGGAGTCATCGGACAGACAACGGTTGTAACGTATTCGGCTACGAAACACGCCCTTGTAGGAATTACGAAGAGTATGGCGGCCGAATATGCCAAAGACGGCCTGCGGATCAACGCCGTAGCCCCAGGTCCGACCGAAACACCAATGGTCGCTTCTTACTTTGAGGCGAATCCGGAAATGAAGAAAAGTGCAGAAGCAGGCATCCCGCAAAAGCGGCTCGGAACACCAGAAGAAGTGGCCGAGCTTGTCAACTTTCTGCTGACTTCGAAAGCACAGTATATCAATGGTGAAGTGGTCCGCATCGACGGCGGCTTCACGAACGCCAAATAAAATCAAAAGGTTCCACGATATAGCGTGGGACCTTTTTGCTGTAGGAAAAGCCTGTGTTAACCAGGTAGAGTTTTCCAATTGTCGTGTAAAGGGGTCACATTCCACTTATCGTTGGATGAATGCCGCGGGCATCACCACCGAACGCTCCTCGTTCTGACGTTAGAATATAGAGGAGAGAGGTTGCACCATATGCAGGTTCGCAGATTCAAAAGTACGGCATGGGCTGCGCTGATGACGGCTGCCTGCCGGAATATGAAAAAGGTTGTCCTTCATCCAGCAAGGGTGATCCGGGTGAAGAAGAGTCTTTTTCGATTTTAAAGAACGAGTGGTCCGAAATCGCCGAGCGTAGGTATTGCGAGGAAGCTCGGCCACGGAAAGGGGCTTTCGCTCCTGGCGGTAAGAAAGAAAAAAGCTCGTAAAGAAACAGAAATCCCTCTACAAGTTGAAGGTTCCACGTCTTAACGTGGAACCTTTCCCCATCGGTTTGGTTACACTCCCACTTTAATGTTTACAAGTCAATTGATTTCCACAAAGGAATCGACTTTTAATTCACCATTTTCTTCTTTGAGGAGATAAGTCGCTTCAAAAGTCGGTTCTTTGTAGTCTCCATCTGAGTAATCAATTTCATAAGTTTCACTCATGGTTACCTCATATTCACCTTCGTCCACTTCTTTCAAATTGAGCATTTTTCCATCTAGTAAAGTTTCACTCTCAACTCGGCCTGATTCTATAAAATCACGTGATTCTGCTTTACCAGTTCCGTCTGCACTGAAATATGGTTCCACAATGGAGAAATCCTTAGAATTTAAAGCATCTATGCTCTGCCCCAAAAACTGCAGCATGAAGTCTTCCACTTCAGCCTTTTCAATAGTCTCCCCCTGGCTATTATCCTCATCCTCTTTTGTGTAGGTATTGGAATCGGGCTCTCTGTCTACATTGACTTCTTCCGCTTCCAACTCCTCAAAATATAATGGTATTGACCCCCATAGATTGGATTGTGTATCCACCTTTTCAGTTGTATGAGTCTTCCCATCTTCATCTTCCCACTCAGCGTGAACCGTCACTTCTTCCTCTACGGGAAACGGCCCGAGTTCCGGGTAGGCTGACAAAGGTTTATCCGTACTTTCTCCATTGATAAATAAAATAGCGTCTTCTTTATTTGTATTCAGGATGTAGGAATTACTTGGAAAATCAATCATTAACTCAGACTCGTTTAATTCATTGGGAAAAACACTCAATGTACCCCTGTACTCAAAAGTTCCGAACTCGGATTCAGCCTCTCCCTTAACGTCATACTCTCCTGGATAGGCCAGAGTAAGATCCTGGTATTCAGAAACGCCCTTCACTTTCAAAGTTTCTCCTTCAATGGAAACACTCGTATCTTCCACATTTGCAGAAGCGACCACTTGATTGGGGATGGCTTCGATATCATAGGTGGAATACAAGCCGAACACCTTAGGATGCTCTTTTACAGTGAACACTTTACCTCCACCATATTCGTAAATGGAGAAATCAAACTTTTGCCCATCTTCACTTTCGAACCCTTCCGTCAACTGGATTCGCATGCTTTCCCAATCAGAAGAATGAATATAAGATAAATATTCCTCTTTATTAATCAATGCGGTCTCATTAACATCCACCTCATCAAAAAACGCTTCTGCATCTTGATCAGTGACCGCTCGATCCATTGCCTGAACGATCTTTAACGGATCAGTTACCGATGAAATAATAAAATGTGCACTCGTTAATAAAACGACTAAAGCAATAATTGAGAAAATCCCGACTCTTTTCTTCTTTGACATCGGCTTTCTTGGAGGACGATGCTGAACAGGCTGTCCGACATTTGCTTGAGCCTCCGGTTGATTTTCCATCTGCTTAGATCCACAGGAAATACAAAACGTTTGGTTCTTTTCAAGACTCTCCCCGCATTTCGTGCAATATTTCAATTGTACCGCTCCTTTATTCTATAACTCTATAGATTGCGTTTGTATACTATTAAAAGAAGGATAGAAATGAATCGACTTTATCCAACATATCCGAAATAATCCAATCCCAAATCAAGTAGGAAATAAACAAAATCAATAAGCTGGTTCCTGTACTCCAATAAAACACATTTCGATCCGCATTCAACAAAAGTCCCTTATGATAAATATATATAGCTGGTACCACTGTAAGCACGAACGTGGTGGAAACCCCTAATAACGACATTGTCATAACCACGGCCCCGCTAAGTCCAAATACAATGGCCAGCACGTTAATAGCAGCAAACGGAGTGACTAAGGAGCCATATTGAGCAATTAGTTGTTTAATCGTTAATGACAGCCCCATAAACCTTGCCATCATAAACAGAGAAGCCAAACAAATAACCAGTCCAATCAAAGAAACTAAAAATAATCTGGAACTGATATTGAAGAACGGGAGAGAAGCCTGTTCTCCAAAACCCATGCCCATAAGCTTGAATAATGAATTAGCTAAGAAATAAAGACTCATAGAAAAAGCCGCCATATAGATGATCAGCGTGACAAGGCCTTGAGCAAAAGCCGATTCTCCTGTATGGAAGGCTAAGGAAGGCTGCTTTAGAAAACGCAGAGCTCCTTGACCATAGTCTCCCGACATCTTTTTAACTTTCTCCACCGATTCCTTGCCGGATCCGGCTGATTGATTTCCCATGGTAGAAGCTGTTGCAGCCTGCTCCGCGTTTCCTACCGGAGTGGATTGATCCAACGGAGCACCACAGGCTCCGCAGAACTTCCCGGATATTTGTTCATGGTTACATTGTGGACATTTCATCTCATCATCCCTTTTTAAGTATTTTTCACCTGAAACTGCGTTGCTGATATGTATGGTATAAGCTTCAGAAAACAGCTATATGAAAAGCGCGCGTTTCATGATTTGTTCTCCTTTCTCAAAAATAAAAAATTATCCTTATCATGTAATATTTTACTGATAAGGATAACTAACCCTATTATACATATAAAAACTAAATAACCTAGTTTTTTTACAAAAAATAAACAAAAACATGGTACTTATTATTCATGAAGAAAGATTCAGCCAGCTTTAAAGTATTTCAGGTTGATGCTTTTGCATTTGAATCGCAAACCAGCGATGGTTATTACCAACCGGAGTTTTTTTCTACCCCCCCTTTATATATGCACCTACAAAAACAACCCCTTAGGAATATGCAGATAGGAATTACTCTGCGCGAACCTTCTTCAGTAATTTACCTATAAATCAATAGGCATGTATGATTCTATAAAGATCAACTTAAAAAACCACATGGAAAGATTCCATGTGGTTTTGGAGTGAAGATGGATTTAATCAAGAAAAAATCTTACAGACTGTGCATCCCGACTGTTTGGTCCTACGAAAACCTCAAACTCCCCTGCATCACTTTTATGTTCCATGTTCGCATGATAATATCTGAGCTGCTCTTCTGTAAGAGTGAAATGAACGACCTTCTTCTCATTAGGATGGAGATACACCTTTTTGAAATCCTTCAACTCTTTCAACGGTCGGACAACTTCTCCCACTAGATCCCTGACATATAACTGAACGATTTCTTCTCCGGCATAGTCACCTGTGTTGGTAACTTGAATAGAGACCGTCAGTGATTCACCTTGTTGGATCCGCTTTGAGGAAATCATAAATTCGTCATATTCAAATCGGCTGTAACTCAATCCATACCCGAACGGAAATAATGGTTCATTTGGGATATCGAGATATTGAGATACATAGCGCTCCTGAGCATCCGGTGCACCTTTAGGACGGCCTGTGTTGTAACGGTTATAGTAAATCGGAACTTGTCCAACGGAATAAGGCATCGACATCGTCAGTTTAGCCGAAGGGTTCACTTCGCCGAATAGGAGATCTGCGAGCGCGTTCCCGCCTTCGGTTCCTGGATACCAGGCTTCAATGACGGCGTCGGCGTTTTCAATGACTTCGCGTAGATCCAGGGGACGGCCATTGAAAAGGACAGCCGTGACAGGTTTCCCTAATGCTTTGGTTTTTTTCAGAAGCTCTAGCTGGACCTCAGGAATGCGGATGTCTGCCCGGCATCCAGCCTCCCCGCTCATATCAGAATGCTCCCCTAGCGCTACAACGATGGATTCCGCCTGTTCTGCTTTTTGCAATGCCGCTTCCATTTGTTCGTCCGTTCCCGTTTCAATGCCGCATCCGGCTGAAGTTAGGAGCTGGTTTACATATAAGTATTGGGAGAAGCCGGAAGCAACGGTAACGGTATCATCAGCTGAACCTCCCCATGACCACGGCCCGAGAATATCGGTATTGTCGGCGAATGGACCGATCAAAGCGACCTTTTGATCCCTCTGCAGAGGTAGAGTCCCTTCGTTTTTCAGGAGTACCATCGATTTAGCGGCCAGTTCACGGGAAGCTTTCCTGTTTTCAGTGGAGAGAATATGGGTGTCTTCCTCTTGTTCACTCGCTCCCCGGTAAGGATTATCAAACAATCCGAGTTTCTTTTTCAATTGCAGGATGCGCAGGACAGCTTCATCAAGGGTGCTTCCCTCCAACGTACCCTCCTCGATCAGTTCTTCCACATGATTGACGTAACAGGACGTCATCATTTCGACATCGACACCTGCCTTCATTGTTTTTTCCGCTGCCTGCTTTTCATTTTCTGCGACGCCGTGAGGGATCAATTCCTTCACCGCTCCCCAATCAGAAATGAGCACGCCATCAAACTTCCATTCATCTCGGAGAAGGCCCCTCATTAACGGTTCATTCCCTGTCGATGGCATACCATTTAAAATATTGAAGGCTGTCATCACCATTTGCGCACCTTCATCTAACGCAGCCTTGTAGGCGGGAAGGTAGTTTTCACGCAGCTGCCATTCGGACATATCGACGGTATTGTAATCACGTCCGCCCTCCGGCGCCCCATAGGCAGCAAAGTGTTTGACGCAAGAAGCTACTTTGTGAGGATCATTTTCCAGATCTCCTTGAAAACCTCGGACGAATGACCGGGCAAATTGGCTGTTCAGGAAGGTGTCCTCCCCTGTGCTTTCCATAACACGCCCCCACCGGGGTTCTCGTGATAAATCCACCATCGGAGCGAAAGTGACGTGCACGCCGGCGACAGCCGCTTCTCTAGCTGCAATGGAAGCACTCTTTTCAGCCAGCACCATATCCCAGGAGCAGCCGATTGCTAAGGGTACAGGAAAGATGGTCTTGAACCCATGAACAATGTCCGACATGAACAACAAAGGAATGCCTAACCGACTCTCTTCCATATGAACCTTTTGAATATTGATTGTTTCTTTCGCTCCTGAAGCTCCTAGTACTGAACCTGTACGTTTGATATCTTCTTCATCTATATTCATGTGAACCATCGGACCTGTAATTTCCCCTCGATCGGAAGCTCCTTTGAAAAAGGGTGTGGCCAATTGGACGAGCTGTCCCACTTTTTCTTCTACAGTCATTTGATCCAATAAGTGTTTCAGTTGATGTTCTCCCATGAATGTTCCCCCTCAGTTTAAGAATTAGTGAAACGTTTCGAATAAGTATATTCGCAGTATAATGTCACCGTTATTATCCGTCAACTGCTTTATTTATTTATTAAATAAGCCTTTATTAAATTTTATAAAAAAATCAAAGAAGTAGTTGAAAGCGGATACAAAGTAAATTATAATTCATTTATCGAAACGTTTCAATAAACTTTGATTTTTCAAAAAGGGGTGCTTTACGTGAAGGGAAAACTATGGTTGTTGATCGTTGTTGTTATGACATCATTGATGTTGGCAGGATGCTCGGACAGCTCATCCTCTGAAGGGGATAAAAACACGGTAACGGTGTGGGCGATGGGAGAAGAAGGTAAAAAACTGAAACAGTTCAGTAAAGATTTCGAGGAAAAGAACGAAGGTTTGACGGTCGATGTGCAAGCTATTCCATGGGATACAGCCCATGATAAATTGTTAACAGCGGTGGCCTCAGGAAATGGACCCGATGTCGTCCAGCTGGGCACAACATGGGTACCGGAATTCGCAGACGCAGGAGCTCTCCTCGATTTATCCGAATATATGCAGGATTATCCGAATTTCGCAAAGGAAAATTACTTCGATGGTTCTGTAACGACGATGGAACATGATGACGAGATCGTAGGCATCCCTTGGTATGCCGATACACGGGTTATTTACTACCGGAAGGATATCTTGAAAGAATCAGGCTATGAAGAAGCACCGAAAACGTGGGACGAGCTGAAGGAAGCCGCTCAAACGTTAGCGGACCGTGGCGAGGATATGTATGGTCTGGATATCGATCGAAATGATCAGATCACCCCTTTCATTTTCGCATGGCAGAATGGTTATGAGGCGGACCTTGAAGAAGGGAATTTGAATTTTGATTCTCCGGAATTCAAAGAAGCGATGCAATATTATACCAGTTATTTCGAAGAAGGAATCAGTCAGAAACAGGAAGGCAAAGACATCGTGGAAGCTTTCAAGGAGGGATCGAAACCGATGTTCTTCAGTGGTCCCTGGATGATCAATATCATCAATGATCAGGCCCCGGACCTAGAAGGAAAATGGGCGACCGCTGTCATGCCGACCAAAGAAACGAATACGTCCAGCATGGGTGGCGCGAACCTATCCATCTTTGAAAGTTCCGACAACGTGGAAGGTGCACTGAAATTCATTTCCTATATGACAGATGTAGATACACAATTGAGCTGGTTGGAAGAGTCCAACACTCTCCCCTCCCGGACGGAAGCGTGGGAAGATCCAGTGATGCAGGAAGATCCGATGTATGCAACATTCGGAGAGCAGCTGGAGAATACAAAGCCTGGTTTGCAGACCGAACAATTTGAACGCATTGCCCAGGAACTATTGGCTCATATCGAGCGCATTACTGTAGGTGGAGCCGACGTAGAAAAAGAGCTTGAGGAATTCAACCAGGAAGCTCAAAGCTTGATTGAAGAATAAAACATCCATGGAAGGATGGAATGGAACCCCATTCCATCTTCTTTTATCCATGTCATAACAAGGTAGGTGGGTTTTCATGAAATTAAAAAATAGATATCCTTATCTGTTCATATCTCCAGCTGTTCTCCTGTTATCCCTTTTCAGTTTGATTCCGATTCTTATTGCCTTTTTTATCAGTTTCACGGATATGAACTTGAAAGGTCTGGCCGATTGGTCTTCGATTTCCTTCATCGGACTTGAAAATTACCAAACCCTATTCGCAGATGATACATTTATCAAGTCCATTTTCAACACTATCTTTTACGTGGTTATTGGTGTTCCTTTAGTCATCATATGTTCGTTATCCATCGCTTTGCTGTTGAACTATGGAACCAGCAGGCTTTTCACGATGTTCCGGGCCGTGTACTACATGCCTTCGATCACAAATATCATTGCTGTCGCTGTGATCTGGGGTTATTTATACAACACGGAATACGGCTTGTTCAACTATATTCTCTCCCTGCTTACAGTTGAAAACATCCCATGGCTGCAGGAACCGACCATCGCTAAGATTTCATTGATTATCTTAGCGGTTTGGAAAGGGATCGGTATCAATATGATCATTTTTCTGGCGGCTCTCCAGGGCATCCCTAAATCCTATTATGAAGCAGCCGAAATGGATGGAGCAAACCGTTTGCAGGTGCTTTTTCATGTGACGTTGCCGCTCCTGCGCTACGCCACGTTCTTCGTTACCGTGACCACCCTGATTGGTTGGATGCAGTTTTTCGAAGAACCGTTCGTCATGACTGATGGCGGTCCGTTGGACGGCACGATTTCCATTGCCCTTTTCATTTACAAGGAAGGTTTTCAATTCAGTGAATTCGGTTATGCAGCAGCTGGGTCTTTTGTGCTTTTCGCCATGATCATCGTTGTAACGATGATCCAATTCAAATTGAGAAAATCAGATACGGAATATTAACCGAAGGGGGTTTCAGCAGTTATGGCAGCAGCGACTAAGAAAAATAAGTGGGAACAAGCGCTTGTCATCTTTATTATGGTAGCGGGAGGCATTCTCGTTTCGATTCCATTCATTTGGATGATCTCAAGTTCTTTCAAGCCTGAAAGTGAAGTGTTGGCCATCCCACCGACCATCATTCCGGAAAACCCAACCCTTGAAAATTACATCAACCTCTTTACCAACATGAATTTTGCCGTCTATTTGAGGAATACACTCGTCATTGTGTTCTTCTCTTTCCTCGGGTTATTATTTAACGCAATGGCGGGCTATGGTTTCGCTAAATATGATTTCAAAGGCCGGGAAAAAGTGTTCTATATCGTATTGGCGACAATGATGATCCCCGGTCAGGTCACCATGATTCCTGTGTATCTGTTGTTAAATGCCATGGGACTTACGAATACGATGACAGGTATTATCTTACCGGGCTTGGCTGTGGCCTTCAGCATCTTTTTATTCCGTCAGTTCATGACGACAATCCCTGATGATTTGATTGAAGCAGCGAGGCTGGATGGCGCGGGAGAATTTCACATCTTTTTCCGTCTGGTCATTCCGATTGCGAAACCGATTTTTGCTGTTCAAGGGATTCTGACCTTCATCGCAGGATGGAACAGCTTCCTTTGGCCGTTGATCATCGCCAACGATGAAAGTCTTTACACCTTATCCGTGGGACTTTCCTTACTGCAGGGACAATATGCGAATAATTTTGCCCTGCAAATGGCAGGGGCTGCTTTCATGGTCGTACCCATCATCATCATCTTCTCTTTTTTTCAAAAGTATATCGTGGAAGGTTTTACCATGTCGGGAATCAAATAAGCCGGTTTTCTTGTGAGAAATGTTATAGTTTAAGTATATGAATGGACAGATGGAGGATTTAATATGGCTACAATAAAAGATGTGGCTAAGCGCGCAGGGGTTGCTCTTTCGACAGCTTCCTATGCGTTAAATGGCAATCAAAAAGTGAGTGCATCGACGATCGAAAAGGTGCTTAAAGCAGCTAGAGAGTTGAATTATCAAAAGAACGGGTTCGCTTCCGATCTGAAACGGACCAAAACGAATACCATTGCCTTAATATTGAGTGATATGTCAGGCCCCTACTTTTCTGAGTTGATCAAAGGGGTCCAGGAAGTGACCGCCAGCCACCAGTATGATTTGATCGCCTGCAGCTCCCTGGGGGGCGATCGGTCCACCGCCACGAAATTCCTGCGGGAGAAACGAGTAGACGGAGCCATCATTCTTGCGAATAATGTCAGCACCCAGTTAATTGAGGAGTCTGCACGTGAAGACTTCCCTATCATTGTGCTGGATCGTGAAGTTCAAAATCCGTTTGCAATCCATGTGAAAGTCGATAACCGTCACGGGGCCAATCAAGCCACGGAGCATTTGATCAAGAATGGGCACAGGTCGATCGCCTATATTAGCGGCCCCAACGATTCCCACGACAATGAGGAACGGTTTAAAGGCTTTTCAGATGCCTTGAAAGACAATAACCTCCCGTTTCAATCCCGCTTTAAAATTAGCGGGAATTTCACTCGTGAAGGTGGTTACCGGGCAACCAAAATGCTTATTGCTCAGCAGCAATTGCCAGATGCTGTGTTTTATGCCAACGATGAGATGGCCATCGGTGGCCTTCAAGCTTTCTCGGAAAAAGGTATATCTGTTCCGGATGACGTTTCTATCGTTGGATTTGATGACATCCAGTTATCGGAATATGTAACCCCCCCTTTAACGACCGTCAAGCAACCGAAGTATGAAGCAGGCGCTTTAGCAGTCCATACTATTTTCCAAATGCTCGCCGGAGATCAAGTGGATCAGTCGTTTGATCTTTCCACAGAGTTTGTGAAACGCTCTTCTGTAAGAAGCAAATAAATAACCCGGTGATTCTCAAGAGAGAATCACCGGGTTATTTATTATTTGATGGAGAATTCTTCTTTGGTGAGTAAATCTTCAGGACCGTGTCCAATATCCGATTCATGGAAATAATCTCTGATTACCCCATCTTTCAAGTAATTGATGATCGAAACCATTGTCATACCCTGATCGAGAGCGAGATAAGCGTTGGTCACTTCCCCTGTTTCTACATTGACGGAATCTAAGAAGCCATATTTGCTATAAGTATTGAAACGTTTCAATTGCTGGATATTTTTGAATGCTTCCATCGGTGCATATTCAAGAGCTAAGAAAGTAGCGTGAGGCGTTACCGTGCCATCTGATTTATATCCATCCATGCCAAGCGGTGTTGCGGCGAATTCCGAATAATCCTCAGGCGTTGCGGCAGGTGACATTCCCCATGCTGCGTATCCTTCCTCTTTAGCATATTGGATTTGAATGTCAGCATGACGCTTATTGTTCAGTCCCAGGGCGTCTTTACCCAGGTCTTTTTCTTTTAATACAAGAGGGGGCATTAGAGCTTCGAACATGCTTCCGCCCCAGCTTGGTACATACTTTTTACCCTTGTAAGAATAATGGCCCTCAAACACGTCCACACCATCATACGTCGTCAAATATCCTTCCGGCTTCTGGGCTTGCCAATCCCAACTGTCCGGCATCGTGCGGTACATCTTCCACCAGTGTTCTTTTGGAACATCGCCCTTACCGATAGCGATGTAGCTGGCGACACGTGGTTCCGTGTAAAACGCACCGTAATGGTGCGACGTATAGCTTTCTGCTGCGACATCATATCCGCCTCTCATCTGCCCGACTTCAGGCGTATAGAGGGTGGAATAATCCATATCCTCTACGATTTTGTCAGACTGATCATAGAGCTCCGGGTACGCTTGCCCGACGACAATCAACCCTGCAGAAAGCCAGCCGTTATCTACGGTTGAAATGAACTCCCCCCAGTCTGTATACAGCGATCCATCGGACGTATTGTACCAGTTATAAAACAGCCCATTCCATGTTTCCATACTTTCAAGGGTCGTTAGTGTCGTTTTGATTTTTTCAACGGCTGTATCACGGGAAATGTGTCCCGCTTCCTCTGCAGCAATCGTGCTCATCATATAGATCCCTATATTAGTTGGTGAAGTATGCTTCTGTGCCGTCATTTCCCCATTTTCATCATATCTGACAGCATCATAAGTGAGTCCCGTTTCACCCACTGTAAAATCTTCAAAATAACGGTACGTCTTTTTTGAAATCGCTTTCAATTGTTTGGTTAAAGCAACCTCTTTTCCCTTTGGGGCCTGTTTAGCTGGAGATGTGATTGGTACGGTTACACTCATCACTAGGATAAGTGTAAAAAACAAAAGGAATACCTTCTTTTTCAAAAAAACACTTCCTTTCAAAGATTGGTGAAACGTTTCGATTTAAGTGTACAAAACTATAGGATATTGGTAAATACGATAATAGTATTAATTATTTTAAATTTCAGATAGTAACTAAGGTTAAAGTAATGGTTATTTTTTCTAATAAGTAACGGTAAGGATCAATAAAGCTGAATTATCTTAGCCTCCGCTATCAGCGTTTTACTGGCGGTACCCAAGCCTGGGGTACTTTCAAATAAGTCGTCCACAAAGGTTTTAAATAAAAGGGGGGATTTTCTATTGGAATAAAAGCTGCATTATGTTATACTTATCAAGCGATGAGCTGAATTGCATAAGACGAGATTGACGCGCCTTTATGGTAAGGCACTAATGTGGAGTGCTGTCACTCGCCGCAATACGCAAAGACGTCCTTTATAGGACGTCTTTTATTTTTGGAAAATGAGATCTTCCATATTATGTTATCCCTTATATTCTATTAGAATCAGGGCTTAGTTCTTTCTGTTCTTTTAAATCTTTTCTTAATTTCTCTACTTTCTCGAACTTCCTTACAGTCAGCAATGAAAAAACACTAACTACAATATACTTTATCATTATTTCGTCTTTATTTTGCTCAATAATTTTTTCCACCAGAATGTTCCTTTCTTTTTTTTTCAAGTATATTATAAAAGAAAGCACCGCATGAACATTACCTCTTAAAATTCAGCCTCCACTTATAGAAGACTTGATTTCGAGGTGTGTGTGCGAATCAATTACTCCAATCCATTTATTGATACTACAACAAGCTTTGGAAAAGAGTGATCGTTATAAATAAACTAGATAAACAACCAGCAGACAATAATGTTATCATTTTCCACCGGTTTATTTTATTTGAAGGTTTTACAGCCTCTTTAGACACTATAACCCACACAGCCATAGATAAGATAACTAAAAGAAATAGAACCTCTTGAGACATATTTCACACCACCCTTATTTATATATTACGAGCGGCTTACTATAGAGTTTCAAAAATCATCCCATTCCACCTATCATCTCGAGGTTGAGTCTCCTGCCCTTTTCTTGAAGACTCAACCTCGAGATATGAAGTACAAACATTCAATATCAATAATAGTCTTTTAACAATTGATCCATAACACGGTTGGTCCGAAGAGCCGCCCCCCCTGTACTCGGACACGTCCCTTTGCCCGTAAGCTCATGAACAATCGACTCGATATGCGGCTGCTGGATATGCTTGGGATGTTCAATAGTAAACTCTTCTTCTCCCTTTTCTGTAATCAGCTTCACCGGCTTATCATCAAATGTGGAAAACTGGATTTCTCCTTTTGAGCCGACGATCCGGTTGTTATCTTCATGTTTGTACGAGGAGAAATTCCACACGCCTGTGCCTACCGCTCCAGATTCAAACCGCCACGTCCCGCTGACCGTATCTTCTGCCGGGTACACGTCAGCGAGGTTGCAGGCCGTGCCTTTCACGTCCTTCAGCGGACCTAGGAGAAAATCAAAAAGGTCGAGGGTATGGGCACCCACATCATAAATCAAGCCGGCGCCGCTCGTTTCCGGCATGACGCGCCAAGGCCAGTTCCCTTGCTCGTCTTTTTCCGTTAAACGCTGCGTCTGTTGTATGGACACAAACCGGACATCGCCGATAGCTCCATAGTCGAGCAGCTCTTTTACCTTTAAAAACCTCGGAAGCGATCGGCGGTAATAGGCAACAAACAGGGACACGCCGTGCTTTTCGCAAATCTCCACCATCTCGGCACAAGCCTCGGTACGGTCTGCCATCGGTTTCTCCACATAAACAGGCTTACCCGCTTCTGCTGCCATGAGCGTATATTCCTTATGAGATGAAGGCGGTGTGGCTATGTAGACAGCATCCACTTCATGGTCATGAATCAGTGCTTCTGCTTTGTCATACCATTTCGGAACACCGTGACGCCGGGCGTAGTCTTCGGCCTTTTCCCCGTCTCTTCTCATAACGGCCGTGAGCGAGCTGTTGTCAATCCGTTGAAAAGCCGGACCGCTTTTAACTTCTGTTACATTGCCGCATCCTATGATGCCCCATCGAACTGTTTTCATTTGTTACTCCTCCTGTCTTGTTTCAACGATGTAAAATAGCACTCCCTTTTCTTCCTTCCATGTCGACGAAGGATTTTCCTGTTCGTAAAAGAAAAAACCCCTGCTTTACGCAGAGGCTTTCCAATCAGGAAGAAACCAGCTGTTCTTCCTTCCATTTTTTATTGTATTCATCCATACGCTCATTGTGTGAGGAGACCATCGCACGGGCACTGGCCTCTGGATCGATGTACTGCTTGGCAAGGTTCACCGCATTGGCTGCATCCTGGAATGCACCGGCAATCAAGTGAAGCTTTCCTTCGTGATGAAGAATGTCACCGGCTGCGAATAAGCCCGGGACTGAGGATGCACTCTGGGCAGAACCTTTTATGAAGAAGTCATCCACCCGCTCCAGCGGGATCGGACTTTGGTCAAGAAGGGATGCATCGCGGTTGAAGCCATGGCTGATGATGACTTCATCGACATCCAGCATTCTTACCCCATGTTCCGGATGGGTAAGCGTAACCTGACTGATCTCCGTTCCTGCTTCATTGGCGGTCAACGTCTCGATGGCGGACTGCTCATTCAACTCCACGCCCTGCTCGATGAGAAGGTCAATACTCGCTTCATGACCTTTCAGTTCTTCCCGGCGGTAGACGAGATGCACACGTTCCGCAATGGGAGCCAGTTCATTCGCCCAGTCGATGGCTGAATGACTTCCGCCCGAAATGACTACACGCTTGCCTGCAAAGCGCTGAAAGGACGGCACGGTATAATGAAGGTTGCTGACTTCAAACTTCTCCGCTCCCTTGACATCCAGTTTCTTCGGTTCGATGATGCCGCCGCCGACAGCGACAATCACAGATTGCGACCAGTGCACTTGTCCATTATGGGTGGTGAGTTTAAATGTACCGTCGACCTTCTCGATGGACGTTACCTTTTCTCCCAGCACGATATCCGGATCAAACGTCGTTCCCTGCTTTACGAGGTGATCGATCAACTGCTGTCCGGTGACAGCCGGAAGACCCCCGACATCCCAGACGATTTTCTCAGGGTATACATGCACCTTTCCGCCGAGAAACGGATGGCTTTCTATGATTTTCGTTTTCATATTTCGTAAACCGCTGTAAAAAGCTGAGAAAAGCCCGGCCGGTCCTCCGCCAATAATCGTCACGTCGTGCATATGTATCCGCTCCCTTTTTTGATCTGTTACACACATTATAGTGAAAGTGAGAATCATTTTCAATAAGAATCGTCAAAAAGAAAACAGTTCCCGCTTAACAGCAGAAACCGCTTCATATACAATCACCTTCTATGAATAGCTGAGCAGAGATCAAAAAAGCCGAACACATTGCAGATGACACCGCCCGCGAGGAAAAACCAAAGCAGGAAAAGAGCCCCCTCTCCCCATGTACTTACGGATATATAAAAACAAGGGCAGCGCCAGACCTCCGGAGGTCCTTTTCAGTTTACATCCGGCTGTCTTCATAGTTGCCCTCCTTTTCGTTCATGAGTAAGCTGAGAAACCTAATCATCTTAAGCACGACTGCATAAAGCAGAGCACTGCCCGCCCCCCATCCTGATAGCAGGAGAACTTCCTCCGATTTCACAAAGAAAACATCCAGCATGCACCCGACAGCACCTCCCGCCAGGATCCAAATAAAAAGACGAAGCGGTGGGCGTATCGGAAAGCTTTTTTGAACAGATGTAATGATTTTGTCAGCCAGCGTTCCTCCGATTAGAAAGAGCGGGAATGTAAAGCCAAAAACCATGACCGAATAGTCATATCCTGTGCTTATTATGTTCCAAATGATACTTAAACTGATGGCAGCTAAAAAGGCGGCCAGAACTCTAATAAAAATACAAGATTCCCCCAGACTCATTGTCTATTCTTATGTAAAGTGTTCTGTTTTCTATCACCTGTCAAGTGGATATGGTAAGATAGGAACAGCCCCTGCCAAGACAACCAGCAGGACAACGTGATTGACAGGAGGAAGCCGCTATGAAAGACAAATTGAAAAAGGATGAATGGTTCCATTACATCATCGCCATCGTTGCCCTGGCGTCCGGACTGCTTCATTTCTTCTTTAATTGGGATTATTACCATCATCACCATTACTTAACTTCAGGACTGCTGTTCTTTACCATTGGTCCTGTCTTATACGTGGTTTGTGCCTTCGCCTATTACCGGGCAAAAACTCACGATTGATTGAAAAAGGGCGTGCATGTTCCGTGCACGGCCTTTTTTTGTTCAACACTTACATATCATCGACGACGATGTAGGTCGCCTTCACGGGACCGTGCACTCCGACAATCAGGTTCATTTCAATATCTGCGCTGTTGCTCGGACCTGTAATAAAGCTCACGCATGAGGACACAGGCACCCCTTTTTTCTCCTGCTCATGAATGATTCTTGCTGCCTGCGTCATCCTTGGGACGAGCGTGCTTTTAGGGATAACCGCTACAAAGGTTTCCGGCAGCAGGCTGATTGACCTTCCGTTCCAACGGTCGTTAAAAAGGGTAACGGTCCCTGATTCAGCAAGGGTCACATCGCTGAACACGATGCCGGCCCCGGCCTTTTCCGCGGTGGTTACGTTCTTCCGTCCTTCCTGCTCATCCCACACATGAACATGGTAACCATCCTGTCTCATTGTTTCATAGATATCAGAAAGACCGTACGCTTCCAGACGGGGACCGCCGGCGCTGACGATGTTTTGAATATGATCCTCATCCCATACATGCCTCAAGGTTTCTCCAAGCTCATCAGCCGTCGTTACGAGACAATTCGTATGAATAATCTTACACTGCTCCTTTAGTTTTTCCAGCAGCTGGTCCTGGTCTGCTCCTTGAAAGACCCGCTCCTGAGGCTGTACGGAGTATGCTGGTCGTTCGGCGCTTGTTCTCCGGTCCCTTCCCAGTTGTCCGGCGAGTTGATCCAGGAAGCGTTCCCGATTATAGACGGTCATCTTTCTCCCTCCTTTTCTCCCGTTCATCAAACCACGTTCGGAAGCTCTTTTTCGCTGGTGCCGGAAAATCCCGTGCTGCCGTCCACGCCTTCATCGGACCGGGCCCATTCTTGATCGACCCGTCCTTTGTCCACGGTTTCAATACCGTTCCGGCCATTTTCGTACTGAGTTTATAAGCAGCAGGCGTCGATGCCCATTGTGCAAAACCGGTCATAGCGAGCCGCTCCGCTTTGGTCGTTTTCTGTTCCTTTTCCACGATGATTTCCCTGTGGCGGATCAAATGTTCATGAAGCGGGATTTTCACCGGACAGGCTTCGGTGCAGGCTGCACAAAGACTGGAAGCGTAGGGCAGCTCCTTATGGTCTTCATACCCATCAAGCAGCGGCGTAAGGACAGCCCCGATCGGTCCCGGGTAAATGGAATTGTACGAATGTCCGCCGACATGGCGGTAGACCGGACAGACGTTGATACATGCCGCGCACCGGATACAGTGGAGGGCGGACTGGAATTCCGTTCCTAAAATCTTCGAACGGCCGTTATCGACGATGACCAGATGAAAATCTTCCGGGCCGTCCACTTCATTTTCCAGACGGGTGCCTGTAAGCGACGTAATGTAGCTTGTCAGCTTCTGCCCCACCGCCGCGCGGGTCAGCAGGCTGACAAGCACCTCCAGCTCCTCCCATGTCGGTACGATCCTTTCCATCCCCATCACAGCAATCTGTGTGTCCGGGAGTGTACTGACCATACGGGCGTTTCCTTCATTCGTAACGAGCGTCACGGTACCTGATTCGGCTACCGCAAAATTACAACCGGTTACACCGATATCCGCTTCCAGAAAATCCTGCCGGAGCTGCTCGCGGGCAAAAGCGGCCAGTTCCTCCGGGTCATCGGTTTTCGTATAGCCTTTTTTCTTAACGAACGTCTCTCTGATCTGGCTCTTATTTTTGTGAAGGGCAGGCGTAACGATATGGGACGGGGGATCTTCATCGAGTTGCAGGATCCATTCGCCAAGATCCGATTCCACAACTTCACACCCACTTTTCTCAAGCGCTTCATTCAAGCCGATTTCCTCGGTTACCATTGACTTCGATTTGACGACTTTCCGGGCCTGTTTTTCTTCAGCGACCTTCTGTACATACGTGTTGGCTTCCTCGGCTGTCTCAGCAAAAAATACCGTTCCGCCCCGCTTCTCCACCTGCTCACTCAACTGATACAGGTAGTAGTCGAGGTTTTCCATTGTATGTGTGCGGATCTCCTCTCCAAGCGTGCGCCAGTCCTCCCAGTCTCCGAGCTCTTCCGCCGCTTTTAACCGCCCTGTCCGGAAACGGCCCTGTGCTGAGCTGACGGCATGGCGCATAAACGTGTTGTCGATCCCTTCCTGAATCCGGTCTGCATACGTTTTCGTTCCAATCTTTATACTCATTTGTCCGCCCTCCCCGTTATTGGCTGTTCAGAACTTGAGCGATGTGCAGCACTTTCACGTCTTCCTCGTTCCTTGATAAGCGTCCGCCGATATTCATGAGGCAGCCCATATCGCCGCCGATTAAGTATTCCGCTTTTGTCTCCGTGACGTGGCACGATTTTTCCTCCACCATCTGCGCAGATATGGCCGCATTTTTCACAGCAAAGGTCCCGCCGAACCCGCAGCAGTCCTCCCCTTGAGGCAGGTTGATCAAGGTGAGCCCCTGGACATTTTCCAAAAGGCGGCGCGGCGCATCTTTTACTCCCAGCAGCCTCGTCATATGACAGGAGGGGTGGTAGGTAGCTGTACCTTGAAAAGTAGAGTGAACGTCATCGATGCCTAAAACGGCTACGATAAACTGCGTCAGCTCGTAAGTTCTTCCGGCTAAATGTTCTGCGCGTTTCCGCCATTCCGGTTCGTCCCTCAAAATATGTGGATATTCTTTCACCATCTGCACACAGGAACCTGATGGACCCACGACATACTCGGATGCTTCAAACGCGGTAATCATCTGCTTGACGGCTTGTTTGGACTGGGTTGTGTACCCACTGTTATAGGCGGGCTGTCCGCAGCAGGTCTGACCGGCTGGAAAATCTACTTCACACCCGCAGCGCTCCAACAACTGGACCGTGTCTTTCCCTACATCAGGCGTGAAGGTATCACACAAACAAGTAATAAATAACGATACGTTCATGATTCATCCTCCCTTTTAATCATAAGGTCATCTGATGACTTAGACAGAAACATTTCATTATGAAATGATTCCACTGAGCGATTCTCTGACGTGATTCAAATGTTCCACCATAAATGCCTGTGCTTCCTCGTGTTTTTCTTCCTTTATGGCAGCAAAAATCCGTTGATGCTGGTCCAACAGCTGACGTGTACCTTCTTCGGTGTGAAGGAGCTTCCTTGTCTCCCGCATGCCCTGCATCATAACTTCCGACACGCTCTGCATGAGGTGAAACAGCATTTGATTGTGAGCTGCTTTTACAAGCGCCATATGGAATGCCAGGTCCGCCTGTTCGCCGATGTCACCATTTCCCTTCGCTCTTTTCATCTCAAAAAGAGCCGCTTCCATGGCCTGAAGGTCTTCTTCTGTCCGCGATAAAGCCGCCGCTCCTGACGCACCAACCTCAAGGATCTGCCGGACTTCCAGCAGTTCTCTCATATCCTCCGGCTTCATTAGAAAAGCAACAGAGGTTGGAACAGTGAACCGGGCAGGATCGAACGTTTTGACATACGTGCCTTCTCCCTGATGCATTTCAAGAATGCCCATGGCCCGCAGCGCACTAAGTGCTTCCCTGATCGCTGATCGGCCGACATCAAAGCTTTTGGCCAAAGCTTCCACACTGTCCAGCTTATCCCCCGGCTTCAACCGACCTTCCTTTAAAGATTCCAATAACGAATCCGCAACCTGTTCATAAATTTTCTTTCTCCGAATCGGTTTATACTCCACGCCATTTCCCCCAGCTCCATCTTTTATTTTAAGTTTACTTTATTCTTCCAATCTTTGAAAGCGTTAACGATAAATTAACAAAAAATTATGAAGGTTTCCTGAGGATAAAGTTCGGTTAAAGAACCGCAAGCTGTCCTTTTGACGTTTTTACTAAGCGCATGTAAAATGACCGCATAAATAAATTTTGCACAAAGGCAACTTTAAGAAAGGTGATGAATCATGATTGACATATTCAAGGAAATGAATCCTGTAATGCAGGCATTTATTGGTACATTATTCACATGGGGCATGACGGCCTTAGGCGCTTCTCTTGTATTTTTCGTCAAGGGTGCCAATCAGAAATTTCTTGATAGCATGATGGCTTTTGCGGGTGGTGTCATGATTGCGGCTAGTTACTGGTCTCTGCTGGCACCGGCTATTGAGATGTCCGCAGAAGGACCCGTACCGAACTGGGTACCGGCCGTTGTCGGGTTCCTTCTTGGAGGGGTGATGCTCCTCTGGATCGACCGTCTTCTGCCCCAGATGGACACTGATAAATATTTAGGGGATATCAAGGACAACAAAGCCAAAAACCGGACGGCTCTGCTCGTCTTTTCCATGACGCTGCACAACATTCCGGAAGGGCTTGCTGTCGGTGTGGCCTTCGGCGCACTTGCTTCCAGCGGGACAGAATCCACACTCGCTGGTGCGGTCGCCCTGGCGCTCGGAATCGGGATTCAGAACTTCCCGGAAGGAACCGCCGTATCCATGCCTCTCCATCGTGATGGGATGGGCAAAAAGAAAAGCTTTATGTTCGGGCAGTTTTCCGGCATGGTCGAACCGATCTCTGCTGTCGTCGGTGCCGTTGCAGTCATTTTCATTGAACCGATTCTCCCTTATGCCTTAAGCTTCGCTGCCGGAGCGATGATTTTTGTTGTGGCTAAGGAAATCATCCCGGGTTCTCATGAAAAAGGGAACGTGAACCTCGCTTCGATCAGTCTCATGATCGGTTTCGCCATCATGATGACGCTCGATGTCGCTCTGGGGTAACGATGTGCTTACCTATTGGAAGAACTGCTCCCTATATTATGCAGAGTGGTCACGTTCCGCTTTTTGGTGGATGCTTGCCGCGGGCACGGCCTCAGCTAACTTGGGCAGCAAAATCACCTGCCCAAGTGGTTCTTCGGTCCGCGCTGTTCCCGCAGGCGTCACCACCAAACACTTCACAAGACCTTACTAAATGACGAGATGAAAATAGGGATGGGTTGACTTGAACCCTCATCAGCTTAAAGCGGTTTGCCGTAGCTTCAGGAGGCATTAGAAAAGAACACGTGCTCTCTACAAATGGAAAAAAGCTCAGAGACAGGGTCTCTGAGCTTTTTTTATCCTGTATACCGATGATAGAGTGTTTTGGCTTCAGCTACATCCTGGGTTCCATGAATGAGGGCACGTCCATCCTTAAAGAACACCATCCGTTTATCCCCTGTCGTAAACGATAGCAGGTACGGGTTCTTCTCCACCTTGCCCTCCTGACCGGCAAGCGTCTCCGCGAGAACGGTCAGGTTCCATTCCTGCTTCGATGCCGGGCGGATCTGCACAGAGTCACGCCCGCAGAGGACTGCTGTCTTCATCTGCTGGTCATAGGATAAGAATGGATAGGATGCCTCTCGGCCGCATGACGGACAGTCATCCTTTTTCACGCTGGAGACGCCGATGGCTGAATGCTGATTCGTCCATAGATCAAAAGAAACAAGTTTCTTCCTGACAGCGCCCCAGTCTTCGACTAAGAGCTTCATAGCTTCTGCTGTCTGATGAGCGGTCACCATTTGGACCGCTGGACTGATAATGCCTGCGGTGTCACACGTCAATCCTCCAAGCGGCACCTGCTCCATCAAGCAGTGCAGGCACGGCGTATCTCCCGGCAGAATAGTATAGCTGATGCCGTAGCTTCCGACGCAGGCCCCGTAAATCCAGGGGATCTGATGCTTTTGAGATAGATCATTGATGATCATCCGGATATCAAAATTATCAGTGGCATCAATGATGACATCAACACCGTCCAGAAGTGGCTCCAGTTCAAGCGGTGTCGCATCGATGACTTTTGCATCAATGATGACCTCACTGTTTACCTGCTCCAGCCTCTGCCGGGCAGCGACCGCTTTCGGAAGCCGGGTTTCAGCGTCCTTTTCTGTATACAGCTGCTGACGCTGAAGGTTGCTCCATTCCACATAATCGCGGTCAATGATCGTCAGTTTTCCCACCCCGGCGCGCACGAGATTTTCAGCGGCACCGGTTCCGAGGGCACCTGCCCCGATGATCAGCACATGTTTGCTGCTGATTTTCTCCTGCCCCTTTTCCCCGATGGGCTGGAACAAAGTCTGTCTTGAATATCGGTCGTTCATGTTCGGCTCATTCCCTCCATTGGACTGCTGGCCGCAGCATAACGCTTTTTCGGGATCCTCCCTGCTTCAAACCCGAGCCGTCCGGCCTGTATGGCAAGCTTCATCGCTTCCGCCATTTTCACAGGATCATCGGCGGCAGATACAGCAGTATTCAACAGCACACCATCAGCACCAAGCTCCATCGCCGCTGCTGCATCGGCTGGTGAACCGATGCCCGCATCCACAATGACCGGCACTTCTGCCTGTTCAATAATTAAATCCAGCTGATGCGGGTTGAGAATCCCCTGCCCTGACCCGATCGGGGACGCCCCGGGCATTATGGCGTGGGCTCCCATTTCTTCCAGTCTTTTCGCAAGGACGACGTCATCGGACGTATAAGGAAGAACCGTAAAGCCTTCCTCCAACAGCATTTCCGTCGCTTTCAACGTTTCGACAGGATCAGGCAGAAGCGTTTTTTTACAGCCGATCACTTCTACCTTAATCATATCGCAAAGTCCGGAAGCTTTGGCTAATTTTGCATGCCGCACTGCCTCTTCTGCATTTTCCGCCCCTGCCGTGTTAGGCAGGAGTGTATAACGGCCGACGTCCAGCTGTTGAAGCAGGTCCGGCTGCTGCGGTTCAAAAATGTTCATTCTCCGGACGGTAAAGGTGAGGATATCGGTTTCCGATACGTCTACAGCCTTTTTCTGCGTTTCAAAATCAGGATATTTCCCTGTCCCCAAAAGCAGTCGTGAGTTAAACGTGAAATTTCCAATCTTAAGCATTATTATCCCCCTCCTACGAATTGGACCAGTTCAATTTGGTCACCTTCATGCAGCTGTGAATTTCCGTGCTCGCTTTTTTCTAATATGGTGTCGTTCAGTTCCACCATGACCACCCGGCTATCCAATTGAAAGTGACTCAGGAGCGTACGGACATCATCCAGATGGTCAGGAATCTCATGCCACTCGCCATTTAACTTCACATTCATGATAAACCTCCTTCTATCGTGATGAAGCTTTGTCCACTCGTCACCCAGTCAGGATCCACCGACTTCCCCTCGATTTGATCAGCCATCAGCTTTCCTGTCACCGCTGAAAGCAGGATGCCGTTCCGATAATGGCCTGTCGCCATCCATAACCCCTCTTTTTCAGGATGAGGGCCGACATAAGGAATGCCGCTTTTCGTCTGCGGCCGGATTCCGGCCCACGTATCTTCCATTTCGGATTCCCGAAGTGAAGGAATGAGGCGGCGGGCTTTTTCCATCAATTGAAAAAGGCCCTCTAAGGTAACAGACTCATCGAAAGAACCCACCTGTTCAGTGGCGCCGATAACGAGGCGGTTTCCGGCCTTCGGAACGATGTAGCAGCCTTTTGTGAAAAGGGTCCCTGTGATGAGCGGGCGTTTCGTCCAGACAGAAAAGCACTCCCCTTTGACCGGGTACGTTTCCACAATGGTGCGTTCAGCATTCAGCAGTGAAGCACTCCATGCCCCGGCCGCTGCGATGACCGCATTCCCTGTATACGTGCCTCCGATGGTTCTGACTCCAATGATCCGACCGTTTTCTTCCACCAAGCCGGTGACGTCCGTGTGTTCCAGGAAATCCGCGCCGAGTGCTGCGGCCGAAGCGGCAAACGCTTTCGTCAGCTTTGGTGCGTCCACCTGACCGTCCTCCGGCAGGTATAAAGCTCCCCAAAAACGGTCCGAAAGAGCCGGCTCTTTTTGACGCATCTCCCCGGCATCCATCCACTCGGCCTTCTCCCCGGCAGTCTCCTGGAACCGCCCCAGCTGCTGCAGCGATTCCGCTTCCCCTTTGGAGGAGGCGATTTTATACAGCCCTTTCTGCTGCAGCCCGATGTCTATTCCGCTGAGCTCCTTCAACTCGACTGCCAAGGAAGGAAACATCGCCCGGCTCGTTCTGGCCATTTGAAAGAGTGAATCGTCCCCTTTCAGTTCGGACTGAGCACCGAGCATACCGGCGGCGGCGCTTGATGCCTTCTGTCCGGTTTTCCCCCGGTCGATGACGAGCACTTTTTTCTGCCGCCTGGCAAGCTGATAGGCCACAGAACTGCCAATGACTCCTCCACCTACAACGATTGCATCGTAAAACATCCCTTCATCTCCTTCCTAATCGGTATCGATAACGGCGGACCGCCTCTTCCGCATCGTCTGCTAAGAGAATGCCGGACAGTACAGCCGCTCCCGATGCTCCAGACCTCTGAAGGCGGCTGACATTTTCCGGTTTCAATCCTCCTATTGCGGTGACAGGCAGAGATACTGCCTGTGTGACCCTCTGCAGAGCCTCTAGCCCGCGGCCCGTCAATCCAGGCTTGGACGCTGTCTCAAAGACATGTCCGAACAAAATAAAATCTGCTCCCCGCTTTTCCGCGGTGATAGCTTCTTCCATGGAATGGACCGAACACCCAACGTTTAAAAAAGGAAAAGCCCGCTTAACCTCTTCGACCGGAAGGCTGTGCCCGGCCAGCTGCACGTGAGGCACTGCTTTTGCCACCGCCACATCCACCCTGTCATTGATCACGAGCTTTTCAGTCGGAAACCCGAGCTCTGTCAAAGCATCTATAGTTCCCGCTATTTCACTTGCGGACCACTGCTTTTCTCGAAGGTGGAAGAAATCAATCATTGGTTCAATCGCAGCCACCCTTGTGCACAGTTCCTCCCGGGACTGCCGCCCAGTGGATATGACATGCAGTTTCATTCACGTCCGGCTGCGATCGACTGTTTTATATCAAATGGCCATTCCTCCATACGGTAAGCCATTTCCCAGAACATATATTCATACTGACTGCTGATGATAAACAATTCCTTCATCCTGGCTCTGCCGCCATCTGTTTTCGCTTCTGCCAGTTCATCGAGGCGCTGGATCTGCTCCTCTACAAGCGTCCGGAACCAATCCCCGCCGTAAGCCGCGATCCATTCCTGGTAGACCGGTTCTTCCGGCGACGACTCTTTCAAATGTTCGCCGACTTCATAATACAGCCAGTAGCATGGAAGAATCGTCGCAATCACATCCCCTAAGTCCCCGTTATACGCTCCTCTGTACATATGGGACGCATAAGCATAGGCCGTTGGTGCCGGTTTGAACTGCTCCCGCTCTTCCTGCGTAATGCCCAGCTGCTTCGAAAAATTCTCATGAAGCCCAAGCTCTGCTTCGTACGTACTCTGAGCATGAGACGCCATATTGGCCATGACAGCCATATCTTCAGACTTTGCAGCTCCCAATGACTGGACACGGGCAAAATGGGACAGGTAATAGGAATCCTGAAGCACATAATAGCGGAACTTTTCGAGAGGAAGCGTTCCCTCTCCAATCCCCGTTACAAAAGGATGCTGAAAGCTTCCCTCCCAAATCTCATCTACGGCTTTTCTAATTTCTTCTGAAAATTTCATGTCCACTCTCTCCTTTGTTGAACGATCCGCCACTGATTTTTCCCACTAAAAAAGCCACTTTCCCCGGCATAGGAAAAGTGGCTGATATACATTTATTTTCATAGACATGTATAGGTATCGGCCACTTCCCTACGCTGGTATAAACCAGATCAGGTTCCAAGAGTCTTAAAGCATTACTTTAATCTCAGCCTTTGAGAAGGCACCCCTAGTGGATCGCTCGCTATTCAATTCTCTTTCATCGTAACACGTTAGAATTTTTTGTCAAAAACAGATTTTCGACTGCCGTTCCACTGCTTTCTGGATACTGTTGGCTGTCCAGGGAGGAATCGGGACGGGACTCTCGTTCAGATCGGGCTCTACCCAGACCATGTCCGCCACTTCTTCCGGACTCTTTATATAAGGCTCTCCTTTAAAATCGGCAGTTAAAAATACGACATTCAGAACCTGGATATCCCCGATTAAAAAAGTATTGCTGTGCACATAGGTAAGGTCCCCATCCAAAATGAGGCCGATTTCCTCTTTGATTTCACGGCGGACGTTATCTTCCAGCACATCAAGGGAATCCGGACTGAACTCCATTTTCCCTCCAGGCAGCGAATAGAGGCCGCCGGCATGCTGCTCTTCCGGTGACCGCTGAATGAGCAGAAACTGACCGTTTTTCATAATGGCCGCTTCTACGTTTATGATATAAGAATACGACATATACAAACCTCCTTTTTTAACCAATCCTTACCAAATTCGACACGACACACCAAACTCCTCTCCTTCCCGGAGAAAAGGTTGGTGAGCATATTCATTGTGCATCTTTCTCAAAAGCCGTACGATACTCTTTGCAATAAAAGATAAAGAGGTGTTCCAACCATGGATTTACAACTTAGAAATAAACTTGTCCTTGTGACCGGATCTACACAAGGAATCGGAAAAGAAATTGCGAAAACTTTCCTTGAGGAAGGTGCACGCGTCGTCATTAATGGACGTACTCAGGAAAAGCTCGATCGTATTGTAAACGAATTAAATCCTCACGGAGATATTCAAGGATTTGCTGCTGACGTGTCGACCAAAGAAGGCGCAGATGCGCTGATCCAAAAAGTCGAGGCCATCGGTGACCTGGATGTACTTGTGAATAATACAGCCATGTTTGAAGTGAAAGATGTCGAAGATGTAACCGATGAGGATTGGATGAGTTACTTTGAAACCAACATCATGAGTGCCGTGCGTTTGTCGCGTCATTTCCTTCCCAAAATGCTTGAACGGGATACCGGCCGGATCCTGAACATTTCCAGTGAAGCCGGCGTGAAACCGCTGGCGGAAATGATTCCTTATTCCACAACAAAAGGTGCGATTAACTCCTTGACCCGCGGCCTGGCGGAGCGTACAAAAGGCACCAGCGTAACCGTTAACGCCGTCCTTCCTGGACCGACATGGACCGAGGGAGTAGCCGGGTTCATGAAGGGAGCAGCAGAGAACGCAGGCGAAGAGTTGGAATCCTTTACGAAGGATTACTTCAAAAACAATGAGCCGACCTCTCTGATCCAGCGCTTTGGTACGGTGGAAGAAGTGGCAAGTGTCGTTGTCTACCTCGCTTCTCCGAAAGCTTCTGCCATTAATGGAGCAATGCAGAAAGTCGAAGGCGGCATCATCCGATCTGTGTAACATGAATGTCTTCCAGACACAGCGGCAACACTTTCTAGAGCAAATCAAAGATCGTTTTCTCTAGAAGCCCTTCTTTTTCTGCGGAATCTGTTTCGCTTACGAAGAACATTGGGTGGTGACGCCTGCGGGGAAAACACAATCCGAAGATCCACTGGATCAAAGGGTTTCCTTTCCAAGTCAGTTATCCACTGATAATGGCTATCTGCACGGAAGGCAGGTCATTTTATCCATTCTAAAAACACCCGTTCTTTCAGGACGGGTGTTTTTTTATGCTCATCTCAGGTAAAATATGGCTCGGAGAGGAGGAAATCAATGACACAACTGAAGGTCCTTTCTGCGTGGAACATCCTTCCCGCTGCGCTTTTGATCACAGCTGGATGGTACCTGCTGGATGACAGCTCTGCCAATAACGACACCGCAGCCACCCTTCTTATCCTGTTCTGGGCCGTGAAAAGTGGGCTGGACGGCTGGAGGTATTATTTAATCCGTCAGAAAAAGCATGCCTTCTTGAACTTGGGCCTGAGTGCTGTCAGCCTTGCCCTGTTTTTTTATGTCCTTTAAAGGAAGGCAGTAAGGAAAGAGAACCATCCACTTATAAGGAGCGGATACATATGTTAAAAAAGATTCGAATCTTCCTGTCCGTCATAATCGTCTTTATGTCCGGCTACGGATTATGGTCAGGTACATCAGGAGACCTTTTGTCTTTCACTCTCGCATGTTTAGCCGTTCTCATGGTTATTCTTGGTGTTGAAGAACAGAGAGAAACAACCAAAAGACGCGCCTCATTATACTATGCCGTCTCTGTTTTCTGTCTGTTTACTTCTATTGCGGGATTCATCCAGTAAAAAGTGTTCCATGAGAAGGGCTCTCAGCTTTTAGAAGGACCTGTTGTTATTCCAGTGCCTTCAGAAGCTGCGACCTTTCCCTTCCCGTGGACGAGCTAAATTGGATCAGGGGAGTTCAAGTGGAGGGTTCGGTGGTTACGCCTGCGGGAAAGCACGAGCCGAAGGTCCACCGATAAGCGGAACGTGACAATCGCAGACTCACTCTTGGAGAAATACTTTTTCTACATGAGGAGAGCCCCCTAAGAGGGGGCTCTTTACACCAACGTATGGATAAAATCGATCTCACTCATCACTTGAATGCCGTTCCGTTCAAGCAGGGCCGCTGTGACCCCTTTTCCGGCAACCTGCCTGCCGCTGAACGTGCCGTCATAGACGAGGGTACTGCCGCAGGACGGGCTTCCCTCCTTCAACACCACCGTATCAATCTGCAGATCTCTTACTGTTTCCAATGTCAAATAAGCGCCTCTTATGTACGTCTCTGTTACATCGCTTCCTGTCTTTTCCATTACACGGGCCCGTCCTTTCAGCACATCCTCCCCATCACCGCCGACAATCTCTGCCGGGGGACGCGGGACCATGAACCCTCCCAGCAGTTCCGGGCAGGCGGGAACCGCTTTCTTTTCCAATATTAACTTTTGAATTTTCTCCTGGAGGCAGTCGGTGCCATCATAGCGCACTTTCATACCAGCCAGACAGGAACTGATTAAAATCACCCTTCTCTTCCTCCCTTAACTCTATTTGAAAAAGGAAATCCAGACCCTTAAAAAGAGTCCGGGCCTTCCTCCTAAACCACTTCCATCAGACAGACACTGAAATACTCTCTTTCATCTGATACGACACGCTGAAGCAGAAATCCGCTCGATCTGCCCAGCTGGATGATGTCTTCTGGATCGTATTTATAGGAGTTCTCTGTATGGATTCTTTCCTGCTTCTTCACTTCAATGGTATGCCCTCCGACGGAAAGAACTTGATCCCTGACGCTTTCCAGATGCATTTCAATCCTTCCGGCACTTGAATTATAAAAAGCCACATGGGAAAAACTCTCCACATCAATGGACGCTTCATGCTCACGATTAATCCTTGTGATCAGATTTTTATTAAACGCGGCGGTCACCCCTGCCGCATCATCATAGGCCGCTTCAATGACCGTTTCATCTTTTTTGCGATCAACTCCGAGGATCAGCTCATCGCCGGGTTCCAGGAGACTTCGGATATTTCCGAGAAAACGCTCTGCCTCCCCCGGTTCAAAATTTCCGATCGTGGAGCCTGGAAAGAATATGACTTTCTTCTTCCCTTTCAAATCAGGGAGTGTAAACGGCTGTGTATAGTCCGCACTGACGCCCTGAATGTGAATCTCCGGATAGGATGTCTGCAGCTGAGTCACCGTATCCGCCAGAAATTCTTCAGAAATATCGATCGGGATATAGCTTTCAATGTTCTTCACATGATCCAGCAGAATTTTCGTCTTTTTACTGCTGCCGCTGCCCAGCTCAATCAAGGCGGATGGTTCATGGAAAACTGATTTCCATGTGCTCAGGTTTTCCAGAAGAATCCGCGCTTCTGTCCGTGTCTGGTAATACTCCGGCAGATCTGTAATCTGTTCAAACAGCTGCGATCCCTGCTCATCGTATAGAAATTTAGAGGAAATCCATTTCTTTTCTTCAAAAAGACCGCTGAGTATATTGGATGGCGCCTTTACATTCAAATGCGTCTTCATACATCCTCCGCCAATCGGAAGCCGCTGAACTGCCAGCGCATCTGCGGATGGAAAAAGTTGCGGTACGTCGCCCGGATATGGGACTGCGGCGTGACACAGGCGCCTCCTCGGAGGACGAGCTGATTCGCCATGAATTTGGCATTGTATTCACCTAGAGCCCCGTCCAGTGGTTTATTTCCCGGGTAGGGAACGTATGGGCTCTGGGTCCATTCCCATACATCGCCGTATGCCTTTTCCATCGTTCCGTCTCCCTTATAAATGGAATGCGGCTGATACTGTTCGTGCTCCATAAAGTGACCATCCACTTCAAGATTTTCCATGGCATGCTCCCACTCCTGTTCAGTCGGAAGCCTGCGGCCGGACCATCTCGCATACGCGTCGGCTTCGTAAAAGCTCACATGGCTGACCGGAGCATCGAGATCGATTTTCTGCAGACCGGAAAGTGTGAACATGTGCCACTCCCCGTCTTTGTTCACCCAGTACTGAGGATGTTTCCACTGATTTTCCTTCACCGTTCCCCAGCCGTCTGAAAGCCAGTGCTCGGGCTGTTCATAGCCACCCGATTCCATAAACTGAATGAACTCCCCGTTCGTTACCGGCCTGTTGGCAATGCGGTACGGATGAAGATACGTTTTGTGCCGCGGCCCTTCATGATCAAAAGCAAACCCCTCCCCGTTATGACCGATATCCGCTACCCCTTCTTTGAATTCAAAGAACGAAAGCTCAGGGGCACGGCCATAGGAAGCATCCACCTGCTCCTTGAATACCGGATAAAGCGGGTTAAAGGAAAAGTTGTATTTGATGTCCATTAAGATAAGCTCCTGGTGCTGCTGCTCGTGCTGCAGACCAATTTCCACAAGCCCGTCAATATCTGCGTCACCGACACGTTCAGCAAGCAGGCGGCTCATTTCCTGATCCACATGACGGCGGTAATCCATCGTTTCCTCCACCGTAGGGCGGGTAATCAAACCCCGCCTCTCCTGCGGGTGGAATTCTCCGACGGTTTCATAGTAGGAGTTGAAGAGGAATAAGAAAGCCTCGTTATAATGCCGGTAATCAGGAATGTACACTTCCAAAATGAATTTCTCGAAAAACCAGGTTGTATGCGCCAGGTGCCATTTCGTCGGACTCACATGCTTGGCCGCCTGTACAACAAAGTCTTCCGTCTTCAGCGTTTCAACAAGCTTTTCCGTAAATGTTCTCGTTTCTGTATAGAGACTTAATACACTTTGATGGGTCGTTTCCATATAGCAGCTCCTTTTACTCTGTGGTATTGCCAACAGCAGGGATAGGATTTTTCTTAAAAATACGGGCCAGGTGCAGCGTATTGTAGGCAAGCATCTTCACATGACCTTTTGTAAACTCATTCTCCTGTCCGCCGCCTTCATCCAGATAAGACGCGCCGGGACCGGCTTCTCCGACCCAGTAGGCATCCACATTCGGAGGAATGACGAAACCTATATGGGAAAGGCCGTAAATCATAGAGGCAGCGGCGTGCTTGGCTCCATCTTCGTTCCCAGTAATGACGACGCCTCCGACTTTGTTGTAGTAGACCGCCTGTCCTTTTTCATTCGTTTCACTGCTGCTTCCATACAAACGTTCCATCGCCACACTTGCGATGCTGCTTTTCTCCCCGAGCCAAAGCGGTGTTCCGATCAGAAGGATGTCCGCTTCTTTGACCTTTTCAAAAATCTCCGGCCACTCATCTCCGTCCCCGAGGTCCTTCGCCACGCCGTTTGGAATATGATAATCCGCCAGACGGACGGTTTCCGTATGTACCCCTTCGTTTTCCAGGATATCGAGAACCTCCCGCCCGAGTGCTTCGGTATGGGATGTCTCCTCCGATGTTTTCTTTAAACTACAGTTCAAGAGCAGCGCTTTCAAACCTGTCATCGTGTCAAACCCTCCTCTTAAGTATATTGAATGTTCATTCCCTTCTGACTTTATTTTAATCCTGCTTTTTCCAATTTGTAAGGTAAATTACAAAAACTTCACACATGTTTACATTTGATTGTGGGCATTTTAGAAAAGAAGTATGGATAAAGGAGTGTGTTTGGATGTTTACATTGAATGAAAAAGCACCTGATTTTACCCTTCCGAAAATTACCGGCGGGGAATTCTGTTTTTATGAGGATTTAAAAAGCCATGAAGAGGATCACTGGCATTTGATTATATTTTTCCGAGGATCGTGGTGCCCTGCCTGCATGAATGAGCTTGACCAGCTGGAAAAGGACCAGGGATACTTTAACGATAAAAAGATCCACCTGATTACAGTTACCCACGATGAACAAGCCGATCTTGAAAAAATGCAGCAGGAACATCAATTCAGTTTTCCTGTGCTGAATGATACGAACTTCCAGTTTTTAAAAGACTACCAGGTGCACTTCCACGATGAAAATGCGCCTTATGAGGATCACGGCACGCACGGAGATCCGGCCTACTTTCTGACCGACGCTGAGGGACGGGTGTTGTACCAGCAGAGACAGACGAGTCCGTTCGGCCGCCCGGCACCGACAGAACTGAGAAAAATCATCCAGTATATCCGCAGCAACTTAAAAAACTGAACAAAAAACCCCGTCCGGTGAACGAAACCTGTTCACCGGACGGGGTTTTTGATTTCACTATTCCACGAACCGCCATGCATACTTAAAACGTGCCTTCACGTTAAAAACGAATCCGTGTATAATGCTCCATCATTCTTTGGTTATGTTCGTCAGAGCCATCCACATTACCACTTTTGAATATCGGCACTTCGTTACCGCTCCTCTCCAAGTGCTGAATGGTGCGGGTCAAAAGTTCGTGGATGATGGCCGTTCCAAGTACCGTGGATACGGGGGAATAATCAGTTCCCTTCCCTTTCATGACTGCGTCACCGACGGGAACTTCCATATCAATGACGTTCTCAGCCACATCTTCCAGCCGTTTCCCTGAATCCATCCGGGAAGGCTGGGAGTCAGCATAGCGGAGCGATGTCAGAGCTGTCGTATACACACCCATCTCCTTGAAAAACTCCGCTGCTTCCACTGGAGCTGGATTTCGGCCTGAGGTGGAAATGACCAGTACCGCATCTTCAGGCTTCACGTCTTCCTTTTCTAAATAAGGATGGACAAACCCGGGGGTCCTCTCATTGCGACTGGCCATGGCAGCTCCCTGATGAAGCATAAGAGGTTCAATCATGATTGGACGGACTGGAACCAGACCTCCAGCCCTGTAATACGCTTCCTGGGCAATCAAACTGGAATGCCCACAGCCGAACATATGAATCACGCCGCCCCTGCTGATTACTTCCGCATATCGACGACTGATGACCTCAAAAGCCTCTGACTGGCTCCCTGCCAATGCTTGAAGACGGCGGGTCACATCCATTAAATAACTCATGACATCCTCCTTACCGCTCAATATCACTAATGAACTTATAGCGATCCGCCCTGTAGGTGGATTTGACAACTTCGAACGGAACTCTGTTATCAAGGTAACTGCACCGCTCAATATGGAGGACAGGCGAGTGCGCTTCAATTTGAAGATCTTCACTCTCTTTTTCATCCGCCGCACGAGCTTCAATCTCCTGACGCGCATGACTGATTCTAAGATCAAGTACGTTCTCCAAATACTCATACATCGATCCATGGACGATTTCCTCCGTAAGATCCGGAAGCAGAGAAACAGGAAGAAAAGAAGTTTCTACTGCCATCGCCTGCTTTTCAGCGAATCGGATACGTTTGACGGCATATACATCCCCGTCATCTTCCAGGTTCAATTTAGAGGCGATGTCCTGAGGGGCCTGCATCACATCAAACGATAAAAGACGGCTGGATGAACTCATGCCGCGCAGCTTCATATCCTCGGTAAAGCTTGTCAGCCCTTTCAGAGGCTGTTCAATTTTCTTTTCTGCGACGAACGTTCCTCTTCCTTTTTCCCTATACAGAATGCCGTCATTTACCATGTTGGATACCGCCTGTCTAACGGTCATCCGGCTGACTTGAAAGCGTTCCGACAACTCTCTTTCCGAAGGGATCATATCTCCCGGATGGAACGCTCCTTCATTGATTTCCAGCTTTAAAAACTCTTCGATTTGATAATACATCGGGAGCGGATGATTCTTTTTCAGCACAATCGCTCACCCTTTCTCGTTTACTAACGCATAAGCCTCACGGTCGACGATCAGCGTCAAATCCCGGTGCTCCTTTAAGGAGGAAGCCGGAAACTGCTCATCCCTCTCTCCGTAAATCAGCTGACGGGTAGCTTCAGCCTTGCGCTTTCCGGAGGCCAGAAGAATGATTTTTTTACTTTTGTGAATGGATTGAATCCCCATCGTAACCGCATGCGTCGGTACTTCCTCCATTGTATCAAAAAAGCGGGCATTCGCCTGACGCGTAGAAGGAGTCAATTCCACCACATGGGTGTCGCTCTCAAATGACGTTCCCGGCTCATTGAAACCGATATGGCCGTTTTCCCCGATACCAAGCAGCTGCAGGTCCGGCGGGCCGATCTCATCAATCACCTGCTCATAACGCTCACATTCCTCAGCCAGGTTATCTGCTTTGCCATCAGGAATGTAGGTATTTCCTATCTGAATGTTAATCTGGTCAAAGAGATGTTCGTTCATAAAGTGACGGTAGCTTTGATGGTGGTCCGGACTCAAGCCGACATATTCATCCAGATTTAATGTAGATACAAAGCTGTAGTCCGTCTCCCCTTTTTCATAACTCATTACAAGCTCCTTGTACGTTCCAAGGGGGGTGCTGCCTGTAGCTAAACCGAGCACAGAAGCAGGGTCTTTCTTCAGCTGGCTGTCGATGATCTCTCCCGCTTTTCTACTGAGTTCCTCATAGTTGTTCGTAACGATGATTTCCATTACAGCCCCTCCTCTGCGTTGTAGCTGATCGTTCCTCTGCACATCGTAAGGGTGACATTCCCTTGCTCATCCACCAGCACAAGGTCCGCATCCTTTCCTTGTTCAATGCTCCCCTTACGGTTTTCGAGACCCAGCTGGACGGCGGCGTTCCAAGAAGTGATACTGACCAGTTCCTGCCATGACAATCCAGCGTCCTGTTTCATCTTTTTAGCGGCTTCCTCCAACGTTAAAATGCTGCCGGCAAGGGTTCCATCGGACAACCTGGCTTCATTGTTTTCTACAAAAACATCCTGCCCGCCGAGATCATACGTCCCCGGCGGAAGACATTTGGCACGCATCGCGTCAGTGATCAAAATTGACCGTCCGCTTCCGATATTTTGATAAGCCAATTTGACGGCATCGGGATGGACATGAATATGATCGACAATCATTTCTACAAGGAGATGATCGTTCATGAAGGCCGCCCCAACAAGACCCGGCTCACGGTGATGCAGGCCACTCATCTGGTTATACAAATGCGTCACATGACGCGCTCCTTTTTCGACGGCTTCTGTTACCTGATCGAAACGGGCATCACTGTGACCGAGTGAGCAGACGACGCCTGTCCGACTTACTTCTTCAATGAAAGCAGAGGCTCCCTCGGTTTCAGGGGCAACCGTAACAAGCTTGATGTGACCGCGGCTTTCCTGCTGCCACTCTTGAAACAACTCGACGGATGGTTTGATAATGTGATCCGGATGCTGGGCGCCAGCCTTTTTCTCAGAAATGAACGGACCTTCCAAATGGATGCCGAGCATTTCGGCCCCCTCTCCGGAAACCTGAGATTCCATGAATGACCCGGCGTTTTTGATAGCATTCGTTATGTTTTCACGTGACTGGGTCATCGTTGTTGCAAGGAAGCTCGTCGTACCTTCCCCCGGCAGCTGTACACTCATCCCATGAAGAGCTTCCGGCGTAGCATCCATCACGTCATGCCCAGCCGCACCATGAATGTGTACATCGATGAACCCAGGCATCATCTTCCTGCCCTTCCCATCAACAACCGTTCCAGAGCTTTTCAGTGTCCCAGTCGAAACTTCAGCGATTTTCCCCTCTTGGATCCGGACGGAGCCGGATGTGATGGTGCAGTCAGTAGAGACGATATCCACATTGATTATGACCATTTCATTCATCACTGACGCCCTCCTTTTTATCTGTCACTTCCATAATACCTTTGTCTCCACGCACCGCTTCACCCTGTTGGAGCAGTTGAACCTCTTCACTTTCCAGGTTTGTAAAAATGATTGGCGTAATGACAGAGGGAGCTTCTTTCTTCACGAAATCAAGATCCACCTGTAATAGCGCCGTCCCCTGATCGACAAGATCGCCGGCTTCAACAAGAGCTTCAAATCCGTTACCTTGCAGCTTCACCGTATCCAGACCAACGTGAATCAACAGCTCAAGACCTTTGTCCGTTTCCAGACCAACCGCATGCTTTGTAGGGAAGACTTGAACTACCTTACCTTTCACAGGAGAAGCGATCGTGCCATCCGCTGGATCCACCGCAAATCCCGGCCCCATCATACCTTCTGCGAAGACTTGATCCGGTACTTCTTCAAGCGGCAGAATCCGTCCGTTGACCGGCATGGCGAACTCTTGTTTGTTCAATCTTCTTCCGGTGGAACCAGGAGCTTTTTCCTGTTCGGTCCTTGGAGCAGATGGAGCCGTCATTCCTGGGTTCTGCATCTGTTTTTTAATGGCTTCTGCTACAAACTCCACCGTCGTTCCAACGATGACCTGCAGGTTCTTACGGCCGATCTTCATTACACCGCGGGCGCCGGAACGCTTCAACGCAGCTTCATTGACGATGTCACGGTCCTTCATTTCAAGACGGAGACGGGTTGTACAATAGTCGAGCGTTTCAATATTATCTCTACCACCAAGAGCTTCTAAATAATGATAAGCTTTCGCTTCATATTCGTCTGTACCTTCTTCTATTTCTGTTTCTACTTCTTCTTCGTCTTCACGACCCGGCGTTTTCAAATTGAGCTTGATGATCAGGAAGTAGAACACAAAGAAATAGACAGCAGCCATGAACAAGCCGATGAAAACAAGAGTGAACGGGTTTTGTGCAATATTGTAATTCAATACGTAGTCGATCAATCCGGCAGAAAATCCAAAACCGTGACGAACATCAAAGAGATAGGCCAGAATCATCGATACTCCTGTTAAAGCGGCGTGAACGACATAAAGGAGTGGAGACAGGAACATGAAGGAAAATTCGATCGGTTCTGTTACACCGGTCAGGAACGATGTAAGACCGATACTCAGGAACATCCCCCCGACGGCTGCCTTACGTTCTTTTTTCGCAGCAGCGTACATAGCGAGACATGCCGCCGGCAGACCGAACATCATGACAGGGAAGAAACCGGCAAGGAAGCTGCCAGCAGACGGATCGCCGTTCAAGAAGCGGTTGATTTCCCCGCGTACGACTTCTCCTCCAGTCGTTGTAAAAGTACCAAAATCGAACCAGATCAATGTATTCATCACGTGGTGCAGTCCAACTGGAATCAACAGACGGTTTAAGAATCCGTATATTCCAACACCAGCGGCTCCACCGTTTAATATCCAGTCCGCTGTTGAATCCAACAGTGCCTGTGGATAGACCCAGACATAACCAAGAACAAAAGCGGCGACAACCATAACGGCGGACGTAATGATAGGTACAAATCGCTTTCCTCCGAAGAAGGATAAAAATTCCGGAAACTTGACATCATTGTAGCGGTTGTAAAGCAAACCAGCCGCAATCCCGGCAATCACCCCGGCAAAGACACCCATCTTTACATCTTCATTTATGGCACCGATTCCATTATCAAGAACCAGGTACCCGACGGCCCCCGCCAAAGCAGCAGCACCGCTTCCATCCTTGGATAACCCCATCGCTATACCGATGGCGAATATAAGGGCAAGGTTGCCCAGAATTCCGTTTCCCGCTGCTGTAATAAACGGAAGATCGAGAAAATCCTCCATCCCGAGCCTGACAAGCAGTGCAGCAGCCGGCAGCGTAGCAATCGGAAACATGAGCGACTTTCCGATTCTTTGTAAAAAGTTCAACATCATGGTGTACCTCCTCTAATATATGAAAACGTTTCATTGAAGCTATCGTACCACCATCCCCTTATAGTTGTCTATACCAGTTTCAATTATTAGAATATTTAAACTTCATTCAATTCCAATAGATTGGTTCCCCACCGTTCTGCCTTTTCTACAAACTTTTGTGTTTTTTTACAAATGTAAGCGCTTAGAATTTCACATCTACACAAATAGTTATAGAAACAGGAATGATAAAGTGTGAAAGGAGAAACCGTTTACATCCACCACACAACAATGTAGCAACCGATTTCAGGGGGGATTTCATGCTGGAACTATTAAATCAAATCAACGATGTCCTATGGGGAACACCCAGTCTTATACTATTATTCGGGACAGGCTTATTTTTAACGGTGATGCTGCGGGGACTGCAGTTCCGAAAACTGTTGTATGCCTTCAAGCTCGCCTTCACAAAAGAGGAAAAAACGGATAAAACCGAAAGTGCCGAAGGAGATATCAGTAACTTCAAAACACTGATGACGGCTTTATCTGCGACAATTGGAAATGGAAACATTGCCGGTGTGGCAACAGCATTGACGCTAGGAGGACCCGGGGCGATCTTCTGGATGTGGATTGTCGGTCTTCTCGGGATGGCTACCAAGTATGCCGAAGCCCTTCTTGCTATGAAATACCGCGTAAAAAATGAAAATGGCGAATACTCAGGGGGACCGATGTATTACGTGGAACGCGGTCTTGGAAGCAAGTGGAAATGGCTCGCTGTCGCTTTCGCCTTCTTCGGTGCCTTTGCTGCGCTCGGAATCGGCAACAGTGTTCAGTCCAACACCATTGCGGATGTGATGAACGAAAGTTTTCATATTAACGGTTGGATTACAGGTACAGTGCTCGTCCTGTTTACGGCCCTGATCATTTTCGGCGGGATTCAGCGGATCAGTACGGTGGCCGGCTTTTTTGTACCAGTCATGGCTTTTCTGTACATAGGCGGAGCCCTGCTGATTATTACAATGAACTACAATGCGATCATACCAGCGTTTGAGATGATCTTCACCTACGCCTTCCAACCTATTTCTGCCGTCGGTGGTTTCGCTGGTGTCGTTGTTATGGAAGCTGTCCGAAGCGGTGTTTCCAGAGGAATCTTTTCCAACGAAGCAGGGCTGGGTACAGCGGCTTTGATTGCAGGGAATGCCAAAACCGACCACCCAGTAAAACAGGCGCTTGTAGCGATGACCGGTACGTTTATTGTGACGATCATCGTTTGTACAATGACAGGACTTGTCCTTCTCATGACCGGATTCTGGGATCCATCCGGCGGAGACATTTCAGGCGTCCAGCACGCGGCCGGCCTTGACGGTGGTGCGCTTACCAGTGCAGCCTTCGGTCATGCGCTGGGAACTGCCGGAGAATATATCGTCGCCTTTTCGGTGATCTTTTTCGGATTCTCAACGATTGTAGGCTGGTATATGTACGGGGAAAAATGCTTTGAATACCTGGCTGGATTGAAGTATATCGTGCCTTACCGTCTTGTTTACGTCGGGGCCACTTTCATGGGGGCTGTCATGCAGCTGGATCTTGTCTGGGCCTTCGCCAATATGGCTAATGCGCTTATGATGATTCCGAACTTAATCGCCCTCCTGCTGCTTTATAAAGTGATTGTCAGAGAGACCGATTCGTTCTTTAACGATTATTTGATGAAACCTCATCACAGCAGCCGGAAAGCAAGCTGACTAAGCAAAGCCCTGCCATATTGGCAGGTCTTTTCATGTGTTGAAAAACGTTGATATGCCATTACCTCCCGGAACATTGACCATTCCCTTCCCGCATACGATCGTCGAATCCTACTCGGGACAACCATTTCTGTCTGTACCGTGTTGATAGTTACGTTCCGCTTATCGGTGGGTGCTTGCCGCGGGCACGGCCTCAGCTAACTTGGGCAGGAAGAACATCTGCCCAAGTGGATCTTCGGCTCGCGCTGTTCCCGCAGGCGTCACCACCGAACGCTCCTCGTAACCACACCTAATGATCAGGTTTAAGTATTGGCGTTAGCGACGTCTATTTATCAGGATATACAAAACCTCATCTTCACTCGAACAGGTATCTGATGAAAAAGGAGAGTTTTTTGGTAGCGGAAGGGAAAAAGAAACGTCTGCCGGGGATCTTCCCAACAGACGTTTGCTTTACCAAAGCGGTTCTTCTTTATTCGTCAGTTCCACCATCCATGGAAAAGCGGTTAAAAAGACGGCTTCCGCTGTAAATAGCAAAGCCAGTCCGGAAACTATCGAGACATCCATCACGATGACAAACGGCAGAACCAATAATGGAATCAGATGAAAAAGCGACACTTTGCGCATGCTTTTTCGGGATTGGAACTGTTTCTCTCCGCAGAACTGACAGACCGCTCCGCGATGTGTTCGTATGGACAGCCTCTGGGTATCTTTCCAAGGCCATTCATGTCCACAGTTTCTGCATACAGGCATCATTCACGCCCCCTTTTTCTCTTTTTTCTAAACGATTACGGCACTGGACCTCTCTATGACCTTTCCAGGACCTTCCCATTACGAAAAAAATCGCTGCCATGATATAGAGAGCTGCCAGCTTATGAAAGGGTTCGGCCGATAGTTGGGATGCTTTCTTTACCCATGGGCCCTTTTTTCTGTGCGGTCATCCGAACATAACGTTATGTACAGTCGTATTGATCAGGTCCGCGTAACGGATCCACTGGACCAGGAAGAACACACAGACAGCTGTATGGACAACAACTGTTAACCACAACAGCCCCTTTTTCCTCGGATGTCTGCCGAGGGCTTTCTTACTCAGCAGTACGGCGTATGCCGCGATAAAAACCGGGAGGAGAACGGCTGCCGCGAGCACCCATTGGTTGAAGGCTTCCATATGTGTGCCAAGCTTATTTAAACCAGCCTCTTCACCGGAAACGTCTGAATTCATGATTGGCCCGGGCTCTCTCCATCCTTCATGGATAACGAGCTGATCTTTGTCTGTTACACTATAATCCAAATAACTGAAATTCATCGTATAATAGATGCCGAGCGTCGCCAATAAACTAAGGACAAAGACAAGCATCCATCGGATAAGAACAGAAGACATTGGATCCTCCCCTTTTATTCCAAAATCAATCTTTCAACCACCATCCCCGATACCGGAACGGCTGCCTCCCTCCAAAGCTGACTGTCATCCCATTTTCTGAGGTCATCCCATTCCAGTATAGATAAGAATGGTAACGAGCAGGAACCCTGAGATGAAAACCGCTTTTTTGGAACTGCTCCACGATTTCATCCATCCCCACCTTTTTCTGTCCACGTCAAGCCAGAAATAATCGACGACCACTGAGATAATAATAATCAGGAGTGCTGGTATCATCGGCCTTCCTCCCTCCATTATTTTCACCTTACCATAAATCATCCAGTATATTCCATCCCAAGAGAGAACAAAAAACAGGTTTTCTTTTCGACGATTTGCAGGTATAAAGGAAAAAAGCGCAAATATATAAACCACACGTTCTTTCTATAAAGATCACGTGAGAAGGAGGAAAGCAAGTGAATAGAAGCAAACAGAAGCGGCGTCGGTTATGGCCCATCCTTTTCCTTGTGGCCCTGTTGGTCTTCCCTGCCCATGGATGGGCAGCAGATTCAACAGATAACGGAAAATGGAGATACACGGCGCTTGGCGATTCCCTCGCCTACGGTATCCAATCCGACGGTTCTGCAGGACTCAGCTATGCCGACTTTTTAGCCGACGATTTAAGAAATGTCGACAGGCTTGAAGAGTTCACGAAGGCCTTCGCTGTTCCGGGGCTGACCTCGGAGGGGCTGCTCAGTCAGATGCAGACGAATGAGGAGGCTGTAAAATCAGCCGCTGAAGCCGACTTGATTACGATCAGTATTGGAGCCAACGATTTTTTAAAGGTATTCAGTAAAGACCCTGACGAGCTTAAAAATCCGGAAGTCGTTCAAGCAATCCTGCAGAATGTGGGCGAGAATTATGGAAAAGTCGTCCATCAGATTCGAACCGTCAATCCGGATGCGAAGATCTTCCTTATGGGCTACTACAATTCATTTCCTGCCTACCCTGAAGAAGACCAGCAGCAGTTCATTCAGTTGATGAACGCATTGAATCAAACCATCCAGAAGGTGGCGTCTGCATCAGGAAGTGAATATGTCGCTACGTTCGAGGCAGTGGCTGAGAATTATGACACCTACCTCCCGAACCCGCAGAACGTCCATCCTGGTGAAAAGGGCTATGAACGAATTGCTGAGGAGTTCTGGAAAGCGGTCAAACCATTCCTCCCTATTGCCACAGACCGGATTGCCGGAGAGAACCGGTATGAAACAGCTGTTGAAATTTCTAAACAGGGCTGGGACGAATCAGACACCATCGTCCTTGCCAGAGGAGACCATTTTCCAGATGCATTGGCAGGAGCTCCACTTGCCTACCAAATGGATGCGCCCATCCTGCTTACGAAAGAACGCCTGCCAGCTGAAGTCATGGAAGAGATCCAGCGACTCGGAGCGGACAAAGCCGTCATTCTGGGCGGAACAGAAGCGGTCTCTCCTTTTGTTGAAAATCAGTTAAAGGGAATGGGCCTTTCCGTTCAGCGGATTGGTGGTAAAGACCGGTTCGTAACAGCAGCTAATATTGCTGCTGTCTTAAACGGGAATCCTCAACAAGCTGTAGTAGCGAATGGTATGGATTTCCCTGATGCCCTGGCCATCGCCTCCTACGCTGCAGGAAAAGGATCTCCGGTTTTACTTACGAAAGACATCCGACTCCCCGACGTTACGGCCCTGGCCCTAACCGATGTGGATGCGTCGATAGCGGTCGGCGGCACGCGTGTAATCTCTGATGAAGTTTTTCATGCGCTCCCTTCAGCCGTCCGTTACGGCGGCGAAAATCGCTATGAAACTTCAGCCTTGATCGCTAAGGAGTTGAATCCGGCAGACCGGGCATTTATAGCCACCGGTTCAGATTTCGCCGATGCTTTGACAGGATCGATCCTGGCTGCTAAAGAAAACAGCACGTTTCTGCTTGTTCCTCCTAATTACCTTGATGCTTCCATTGCAGAAGCAGCAGAGGAGCTCGGCATCCGTCACTTCACCATTTTAGGCGGAACAGGAGCGGTCGGCCCTTCCGTAACAGAAGAGCTGATGAAATCAGTACACAAATAAAGGAAGACCTGCCTTGTGCAGGTCTTCCTTCTTTTGTAGAAAACACACAAAACAGGATCCGCCATTCATCAAAGCGGCTTTTTTGTAAAGTCTTTAGTAGAATAGAATAACAACAGATAAAGAGAAGGAGAAGGCTTATGAAAAAATGGCTTCTGTATATCCTTACTGGTATGTTCACCCTCGCTCTACTTGCCTTTGGAGCTTTCTATATATGGGCGGAGCAGACTTACGAACCCTCGGACCAACTATCAGACATTCCGGAGCGCCAGGAAGACTGGGTAATCTTTGAACCGGACGGGGAGCCGAAGGCCGGGGTCGTGCTATATCCCGGAGCGAAAGTCGAACCCGAATCGTACAGCTATATCGGAAACCAACTGCGGGAACAAGGATACCTGACGGCAATTCCGTCCATGAGGTTCAATTTCCCGATCCTTGAAGCACAGAAAGTGGATGACATATTGGAACGCTATCCCCTTGATGAGTGGTTCATCGGCGGTCACTCTCTCGGCGGTGTTGCCGCTGCCTCTTATGCCGATGACAATCAAGAACAACTGGACGGCTTGTTTTTCCTAGCTTCCTACCCGGCTGATCAAAATGACTTTTCGGACTCCGACTTCCCGATGCTGTCCATCTATGGAGAAAAGGATGGACTGACTACGCTTTCAAACATTGAGGAAAAGAAACCTCTTCTTTCAAATGCTGCTGTCCTCTATGAAATCAAGGGTGGCAACCACGCCCAATCTGGCTGGTATGGAGAGCAAAAGGGGGACAATCTTGCTGATATTCCTGTTCAAGAACAGCAGGACATTATTGTCAAAGAGTTGGTGAAGTGGCTTGAATCATCCTAGAACAAACAAGATGGGCTCCAGGCACATGTAACGACCCCTATTTTTCATGTAGGCTTTTGCACTTCTCTGTTTTCGTAATAATGAAAAAAGCTGCCCGGGATGTCCCAGGCAGCCTTTTCATTATAATGCAGCTCTTTATCAGCGAAAAATCGAAAAAAGAAGGAAGGCCAGAATCAAACCGACAAGAATCAGCCCCGTTCCCTTCCAGCCGAGACCGCCGGCTAAATCCATCAGTCCGCCGCTGTGTTCACGGCCGGGGCTGTTTCTTTTTAAATCCTTCTGCCTCATCCTCTCTCTATCATAAGCTTTATCGGATTTGGTCATAAATGATCCGCTCCCCTTTGTTCATGAATCGAAGCACTTCTTCAATATTCATTCTCGCAAATCTTTGATGCGCACAAAAGATCCAATATTCATACCTATCCAAGCTCCCAGTAAAGGAATAACGTCACCTGGAAAACCCTGTTGAGATTGTTGAATTGCATCATGATTAAGGAAAATAAGAAAAGCTATGATGGCAGAAACGAAAAGGAAAATAAAAATGGACTCCATCCACTTCTTTCTCCGCCACCTTTGAGTCCCTTTCACATCTTTTTCGTAGGCCTGAATAGTTCTGACCATTTTCGTCCCTTGGGGCTCTCCTTTCCATAAAGAAAGAAGAGCAAAAAACCCGATCCCTGAAAGCACGACCGCACACAGAACTAAAAAGTGAGCAACCGGCCAGCCGTTAATTGCGTATATGCTGAAGAAAATAACGATGAATAACATAACAATATTCTGTTGAAGCAGCAGTCGCTTTTTCAAACGCCGGATATGTTTAACGTCCCATCCTTCAGCCTTCACTTCCTCATTCGTCGGCATTCATCAAATCCCCCTCCAAATGTAAGTATCTGCTATATTTTCCCTTAACCAAATGATTCCGAAACCCAATCATGTTGGTCAGCGTATGTATAACAAAGACTGATTTCCTTATGGAGGTGACCAGCATGTTCTTCCGGCTCTTCCACAAACTCGACCGTCCAAAGAAAATGGCCCTGATCTCCGTGTCCATCATTTTACTAATCGGGGGCATAGTCATGCTCTTTCTGTAACTAAGCCCCCTTTTTATTCCGTCACAGACTGATGATACGTTTCATCCTCAGTCCATTCCAATTGAAAGACGACCGCATAATCCGCCTCTTTTACAGCCTCCGGAATCTGACGGGCATCTTCAATTCCAGGATCCCGCAGAATATCCCCTTTGGCAGCAATCATGAAAGCAGGATAATAGGAAACCCCTTTTTTCATTTTGAATGCTTGATTTATTCCAGTAAACGCATACCCGGTTAACGCTTCCGGCACCTGAACCGTTCCTCCTGCCAGCGTCCCGCTTGTTCCGATGCTGACGTTCGTTTGTTCTTCCATATCACCCATGTGAAAGCTGAGGAGGTCTTTTTTATAGGTCTCCTCCCCTTCTTCCCCGGAGAATGATGACAGCCGTTCTTCCGGTTCGCTACCATTTTCTATCACAAGCACCGTCGTCTTTAATCCTTCTCCTTCCGGGATCTTCCCATCCATTGTAAAAAAGGATTCAAAACCATTCCCCAGATGGGAGATGATCGTCTCTTCCCTTTCTGACAATTCCGCCGGTTTTATCTTCAAGGTATCTTTCGACGTCATACCCTGATCCTGTTCTGCCGCTTCATTTGAACAGGCGGACAGCAGAAGACAAAACATCATCACCAACCATAATTTTTTCATATCATTCTCCTTCTCACCCTTGGATGGAAAGCAGTTCAGACACTGTCACGAACTGATAGCCTTCCTTCTCCAAATAGTCCAGCAGCGTCGGCAGAGCTTCGGCCGTTTCCTTATGCACATCATGCAGCAGGACTATCGATCCGGGAACGACTTCTTTCTCGATCACTTTATTCACGGCCTCCGGATCTCTGCTCTTCCAGTCGTGGGAATCGACGGACCATAATACGACCGATGACCCAAAGTGCCGGGCTGCCTCCTCCACGGTATCATTGACAGCACCGTAAGGAGGGCGAAAAACAGACGGTTGCTGCCCGGTTACCTCGATAATTTTATTACGGGACGCCTGCATTTCATTCTTGACGGCCGGCATACCCATCTTCGTTAAATCCTTGTGCTGATCGGTGTGATTGCCGATCTCATGCCCCTCATCAGCCACCCTTTTGGCAAGGTCGGGAGATTTATCCACCTGTTCACCCATCATGAAAAAAGTAGCTTTGGCGTTGTGATGCTTTAAAATATCCAGAACTTCCGGTGTCACATTCCGATTAGGGCCATCATCAAAGGTAAGCGCCACCACTTTTTGTCCGGAGTCTTTAAAAGAAAGAATCCGTTCCAGAGGTATGTTCACTTGAAAAAAATCTTCCTTATCTATTCCGAGGTCTTCCGGATTGAAATAAGCGGTCAAATTCTTACCTCGTATGGACCAGTTCCAATCATCCGGCCGGTTTATAATATCTGCAAGCGCCTCTCCATCAGGGCTTTCCTTTTTCAACTGCTGCTCCACGCCCTCCTGAATACCTCGGACAGCTTCAGGGTTATCCAGCAGGCTCGTAAGCTTCACGCTTTGATTTTCCTTGTTCAGTGTAAAGACCCGCACCTTTGACTCGGACTGCTTTTCCTCCACCCTTTTGTGGGAGCGGAAAATAAAGCTGTATGTACCCCCGCGCCCCTGATGAGCATCAACCTCAATGGTTAAATGCGCACGGCGGCCGCCGCCGAGCTCCCCGCCATACTTTTCCACTTTGTTGAAAAAGCTTTCTTTTTCCTGTTCAATCCACGCTTGGATTTCCTCGTTCTGTTCATCCTCTTCCATAGAGGCGGTGCTGATGGAGAGCGTGTAGGTATCCGCTTCCTCCGTCTCCTCCTGGAAATAGAGGTAGGGGGCGCTGCTGCTTTTACCAGATACAGGCGTAAGCCATTTCACCATTCCCGTTCCTATTAGACCGGCAATCAGCAGAAGAACGACCCAGCCAGGCCATTTAATCCTTTTGATCAGTGGTTTTCTTCCTGCCATATCCCCTTCATCCCTTTTCTATTATTCTCTCTATCTATTATTCCAAATATATACATATTTCTCAATGCTAATCTGTCTAAAGGATACAACGTTCCACTTGATAGAAAGGCAGGTGAATACCTGTAAAAGAGTACTGGACTCGATACGGTCTCAGCCATTAGAAAAAGCACCTATAGATGTCCATAGTAATGTTCCGCTTATCGTTGGGTGCCTTTTGCGGGCAGGATTACAGAGCGCTCTTGGGAAAAACAGCAGATCATGAGAGATGAAGCGTAAAAAAGCCCGCCATAATGGCGGGCTGGAGTCCTTTCCTGGACTTATGTGTTCACTTTTCTGCGAGCTTTGAATTCTGTCCCAAAGAACACCGCTCCAATAAGAAAAAGGATACTGGATAAAAACAGAACAATGCCGTTCCATTGACCATCAAAAATCGTAATGTTTACAAGTGTCATCGTATGTGTAATTAATAAAAGGGCAAATAAAACTCCATACGTTTTCATACGTCCGGACCTCCTAAACGAAACCTTTACTCATCTTTGTTGTTCTCTAAATCAAACAGCCCCGTCGCAAATAAAAGACAGGGCACAGCGCTGGATTTATACCGTAATGAAATCTTCGAAAAACTTCGAACACTATTTAAACACAACTGGAGTTTTTTGTTTAACGGACTCTAAGCCTCTTGATAGTATAAAGGATGCCTGACAATGCAATGATCCCGAACATAAACGGAAGGTTCCATGGACCTCTATCTACAAAAGCGATTCCTACGAGGGACAGAGCAATCATACCTACGTAGAAGTATGACTTATAAGGTCCGAAGAGTCCCGCTCCTAGAGCTGATATGCCTGCGACTGCCAGGAATACACCTAGCTGTGCGAGAAACACTTAATCACCTCCGTATTACCTATCCTACGCCCAAATCCCAAGGCGGGGGCCAACAGAACACCCGCACGGAATCCCAGTTAAAGGAAAAGGACCGTATTTCTTACACACTTTTATACTGTTCTCCGACCAAACCGGACATACATCAACAGGGCACTTCCCACGGCAAACATCCCGGCAGCTATTCCGAAGTAAAAAAAGAGATGTCCGCCAATTGTGGAAGAAGCATAGCTGAGAAAACTGAAAGCAAACAGTCCCGCCCCTAATAAAGCCAGTAAAACCATCGACCCTTTCCACCGGCCTTTCGTCAAGATCGAGCCCACCGCCAAAAGCAGTAAAATGAAGCTGCTGAACATCAGCATCGGAAACAGCGGTCTGAACTTAGCGGCATACACGAAGTAATCCAGCTGGACAATCTGCTCCTCTCCCATGACCTCCCCGTTAATCATTTGGGAAAAAGGGGCGGAATGAGCCCATTCCCATGATTTATCCAGAAGCGCACTTCCTTCATACCAGGAAACGAGGGCAGAAAAAATGAAAACAACGGAAAGAAGAACACATACGACAAAGGATCGATACATAGAACTCCTCCTCTTTCATTTCCTTTTAGGAATCCATCCGTTCCAAAAGCATGTAGTCCTTTGTTTTTTCTACATTGATTTGATTTCTCCTGCCAAAAGCCAGTAATTCGTCATACCCCTCCGGCTCTGTCATCACCACTAACGGGATGTTCAAGCCCTTATAGGTTTTGATGGCAGCCGCTTTCTTTTTCCAGCCGGTCCGGAAGAATTTAAGCGTTTGGATATGCTCAGGTACCAGTTCTTTATTTAAAACCCGCTTCTTCAGGTAGGTAACGGTATAAATCAATCGCTGATCCTGAATATCAATTTGAAATCGAAATAAACTGCCCATCGCTAAAAATAATAGAATCACCAGGAACAGTTGAACCGATGCACCGAATGCGCTGGAGAGGAGTAACCACAGAAGGGGAAAGAGAACTGTGACCGTATCCCTGATTCTCTTCGGATTGATGGAATAGCTCATGACTGCTCACCTCCCAACCGTTCCAGTTTCCTTTGGACGCTCCAATAAAGAGCCAATGCTGTCATTTGAATTGATAGGAGGAACAGAAAGGGAGAAGACGAATTTGGATGAATGATTTGATAAATGCCTGCTGTTATTACCATTAGACCAATACCTAAAACGACAATCCGCAGAACCTTTTTCAGCCTATAATAGTTCGTTAAAATCCCCCCCACTCCTCTTTCAGCAAACCATAAACGATCCTGTCGTGATGGCTCCCGTTCAAATATTCATACTCACGCAGGACTCCTTCCTTCGTGAATCCGAGCCGTTCGGGAACCGCCCTGCTTTTTCCATTTCCTCCGGATGTCTGAATGTTCACTTTTCTTAACCCAAGCTCAAAAAATGCGTAATCGACCATCTTCCGGACCGCTTTCGTTACAAGACCCCTGCCCGTAAAGTCAGCTCCAATCCAGTAGCCGATTTCCGTCCTTCCCGCTTCCTGATCTATGTATAGAAATCCAGTGGAACCGGCCAGCTCTCCTTTATACAGGATACCTGCCCAGAAACCATCTCCATCGGCCATCCTTGTCAGGGACCTTCTGATGAAAGCTAGTGAGTCCGCTTTTTCTCTCGTCTTTTCGGGGAAGGAAAGCCACACCCCGAGGCGGTCCCTGTTTTTGTCGACCAGCTGGAACAAGGACTCCGCGTGTCTCGGTTCAAAAATGGACAGCTCTACTTCGTCATCCACATGCATCGTAAACATACGCTTCCCTCCTCTTCTACGATTCCAATTATTTCAAAAGATTCCCCTGAACTCAATCATTAAAAAAACTTCTTTTTTATAAAGAAGGCAGTCTGTAGAAAAAGTTCGCCCTATCCGATTAGAGTTGTCCGCATGTCTTGTTGAGAGGGCACGTTCCGCTTATCGGCGGATGCTTGCCGCGGGCACGACCTCAGCTAACTTGGTCAAGAAACCATTTGACCAAGTGGATCTTCGGCTCGCGCTGTTCCCGCAGGCGTCACCACCGAACGCTCTTCGTGCCGGTCCCTGTGGAAAACAACTTTACGCTACGATAAAATGAAGGAAAGTAGATATACCGTATGAGAAAAGAAAAAGTCGAGCGTAACTTCGCAGATTCAAAAGCACGGCATGGGCTGCGCGATTGCCGATTGCGTGGAAAGGAAAAAGGGAAAGCACAGGCGCTGATAACGGCTGCCTGCCGGAATATGAAAAAGATGGAAATCCAATAAGGGTGAGCTGGGTGAAGGAGAATCTTTTTCGATTTTAAAGAATTCCAAAGGAGCGGTGCCCCTTCCACTCCTGCGGAAGAACGAGTGGTCCGAGATCGCCGAGCGTGGGTTTTGCGAGGAAGCTCGGGCGCTCGTCCGCGGAAAGGGAAGGGGCTTTCGCTCCTGGCGGTAAGAAAGAAAAAAGCTTGTAAAGAAACAGGGGTTTCTCTACAAGCTGCCTCCTTTTTTATAAAGAAGGCTTTATCTGCTTTATTTCCTCACAGGCTCGTTGGAAGTTTTCCAGTGATTCTTTTCCTAAAACAGACCTGTCCCCGCCGAACAATCGCTGCAGGACGATTTCCTGCGCTTGCTCGATAGAGAGGTCTCCACTGTTTAAAACGAGCTTTAGATAAGACTTAAAATAATCCTTCGTCAATGCGCCCGATTTATGGAGCATTCATACTTCCCTCCTCATTTACCATAACAAAAGCAGGAGAGCCTTCCTTAAAGACTCTCCCATCAGACTCTATGCGTTTTCCTGACGATCTTCTTCCCGGTCCTCTTCGCTATCGTTTTCCTTTGTTTCTTTTTCCTCTACCTCTTCAATGTCTACATGACAGCAGTTTTTATCAGATTTGGAAAACAAACCGCGAAGGCCTTTCTTTTTTTCAGCCATGGATTTCACCTCCTTTAAAGTACCGCCTGCACGATAAACCCTGTGGATACCGCCACCACGAGGATGGAGACAACAAAAGCAGTGACGAGCTTCGGCTTGAACAATTTATTCAACAGAACCACCTCGGGAATACTGGCGCCCGCACCACCGATGACCAATGCGATAATGGCGCCGATCCCCATGCCCTTACCCACCAGTGCATCGGCAATGGGCAGAATCGCTTCCGCTCGAATGTACATGGGGATACCAATGACGGAAGCGACCGGAATCGCCCACGGTTGATCTCCACCAGCAAACCTGGCAATCATCCCTTGAGGAATGAAGTCGTGGATGAACGCTCCGATGAATACGCCGAGAAGAAGGAACGGCAGGACAGGATAAAAGAATCCCCAGGCGTCCCGGAGGGCCACCTTCCATTTCGGCTCATCCGCTTCAACATCCGGGTTTCCTTTCCGGACCCTTACGTTTTTCACGAACCTTTCAAGCCCGAGCAGATCCCATACCACTCCAATCAGAAGGGAGAAAGCACCGACAATCAGAACATAATACAACGTCAACTCCCACCCGAGCAGTGTCCACAGCAGAAGGACAATGACAGGGTTCAATAATGGTGAGGCTACTAAGAAGGACATCGACGGTCCAAACGGTGCTTTAGAAGAAAGCAGCCCCGCCAGAATGGGGATCGTCGAACACGAACAAAATGGCGTCAGTGCCCCGAGCACCGTTCCATACAGGTAACCGCTCCACTTATTCGGTCGTTCCAACACCCGTTTAATCCGCTCCTCTGTCACCTTCTGCTGCAGAAGACTGACGAGAAAACTGATTAAAATAAACAATGCGGTCAACTCCGCAAACAAAATAAGGAATGTTTTCATAAACTCGAGAAAAGCATTCATAAGATCCCTCCCTACATCAACTTTTTTTGATGTAAAAATCACAATATATCAACTTTTTTTGATGTATAATGTGTAGATTTACCCTGTTTACTGACCAGGGTAAAAGATGCAGCAGAGTTCCGGCGACAAGATCGCTTTGACTTCCGGGTCATTCAACTGGTAATAGTTCCAGGTCCCCTTCTTTTCCCTCTGAATAAAACCGGCATCGTGAAGGATTTTCAAATGGTAGGAAAGTTTGGACTGCGGGAGTCCGACAAGCTCTGTCAGATCACAGACACACAGCTGTCCCTTCTGATTCAGTTCATACATGATTTTAAGACGAAGCTCATCTGCGAGTGCCTTGAATTTCTTTTCATACACGTCAAAGGAAAAATCCCCTTCAGTTCCTGCTTTACTTTCTACTGTTTTCATCGTTTCACCTCTGCATCAATTTTTTTTGATCTAACCGCATTATATTCACCTCTCAGGAAAGATGTCAATTGAAAGCATCAATTTTTTTTGATGTATGTTCATTCATCCCTTCCTAAGTAAAGCGTCTCCAGCTCCTCTTCCTCTATACCACGGTTGTGATAAAGCCGGTAAACCCGCGCGTTCGGCTTAGAACTCACCACTCTGTGCAGATGGTGATCAATATAGTGGGCAGCGGCGTGGTCATCAACGGCCAGTCCAGGCTTGATTTTCCCTTCAGCCATTAATTTCTTATAAGCGGGTCTTCTTTTCGGTTCTCCATCGTAATGAGGGCAGTGGCTTCCTGGAAGAAAGCCGAGCCCTTGAAGCGGTTCCAGTTCCCCGCCGAAAGAATCCGTGATGCCTTCCTCAAACCAGCAGATCGATCCGGCACTGACACCTGCAAGGATGACGCCCTGCTCCCACGCTTTCTTCAAGATCACATCCACTCCCCATTCTCTCCATAACGCCAGCATATTCCTCGTATTTCCACCACCGACGAAAATGATATCCTTTTCCAGTAGAAAACTGTTGAGATCTCTTGTTGGTGGGTGAAATAAAGAAAGGTGGGAAGGCTGACAGGCATAGTTTTCGAAAAAGTTGTAAAATCTGGCCATATAACTGCCAGAATCTCCGCTGGCGGTCGGAATAAAACAGATGTGGGGCTTTGTTTTCGATGACTGCTCCAACAAGTACGTATCCAACAGCGGATTTTCAGGATCCATCGAAAATCCTCCTCCACCTACAGCGATGATCTGTTTCATTATTGTTCCCCCTGTCTCTTCAAACCGTTTTGTTTACTTTGCAAATATAAGGTGGAGGTAGTCTCCATGTCCCTGAATTAACCTTACTTCCTCTTCAGACGAAATCCAAAAGAAATGAAAAGTCAGTCCCCTTTCTTCTCCGCCTCCGATTGGGTGATGTGCCCAGTTGTCTTTTAATTCCGTGGTGTTGAGTTGATAAAAATAACGCTTTTGCTGTTTACTATCGGTATTCATCCCCGTATCCACCGCCAGTAATTTTTCTACATAGACGGAAGTCAGCCCTGTCTCCTCCACCATTTCCCTTACAACAGCATGAAGAGGATCTTCCCCCGGGTTCACAGTTCCTTTAGGAATTTGAATGCCGGCCTCAGGAACTGAATGTTGAAAAACAAGCACCTGCGGCTTTTCTTTATAAAAGCGGGTGATATATCCATAGACTTTCCATACAGGTTCCACAAGCACACCTCCTTTGTCACTGACCCGGGATGATTGTCCCTTGATGGAAATACAGCTGCCATCTGCCATGGGTTTGCTTCCAGATCGAGCTCCTCCACGTGTTCCTCTTCCGCGTCGTATCCTTGACTTTATATGTACTCAGAACCGTATCCTCTGCCAGAATCTGAATCTCATAATGATGCAGCGTCATTTCTGACAGAACGACCCCAAGATTCAGACAGTCTTTTTTCGTATAAATGATTCCTGAACTGCCAATCTCCCAAAAATCATCTGCAAGGATCTGATCCAGCTTTTCAGCGGAAGACTTGACGCCCAGACTGATATGCGCTCCTTCCAATTCTCTAAGATGGGTTTTGAGTTCTTTCATCTATACTCCCCCTCTTCTGCTTACCGCCCCTTTATAAAGATTAGTTCTACACTTTTCCTTTTTTATCCTTTTCGTTCACCATCTCTTCTTGTTTATGGTCAGAAAAAAAGACCCCTGCGGGCCTTTTTGTGAGTGATTATGGGTGGTACCATCCACCGTGGCTGTGATGAACTCCGCCCCACGGATAATAATTCCCCTGGCCGTAATGATAACCGTATCCGGGTGCATAGCTGCTGTGTCCGTGCTCGAAGCCGTATCCACCATACGTTCCCTGCCCGTGGTGATACCCGTAGCCCGGGACATAGGTGCCATGTCCATGGTGATAGCCATACCCAGGGATATAAGTCCCGTGCCCGTGATGGTAGCCTACGCCGGGTACGTAGGTGCCGTGTCCATGATGATAAATTCGCTCCACAACGATCGCCCCTTCCGTTTGCTTCAACCTTAGCCTATGCCGGGCGGGAAGGTGTGGTCTGGGCGTTATCCATAAAACAAACCACGCTGTCCCTTGACAGCGCGGCTCATCGTTCATTTAGATTCATAGATCAAACTTGTGGTTTTCCACCGTATCTTTATACCAGTAATAGCTGTCTTTCCGCGTCCGCTCAAACGTATCAAAATTAACGTGGATGATTCCGAAGCGCTTGTCATAGCCTTCCGCCCACTCAAAATTATCTAAAAGTGACCAAACAATGTAACCGGCAATCGGGACGCCGGCCTCAATCGCCCGGCTCAGCGATGTCAGGTGCTGCTTCAAGTATTCGATTCGCTCCTGGTCGTGCACCTTTCCATCCTCTTCCACGCCGTGGTTGTAGCAGGCTCCGTTTTCTGTGATGTACAGCTGCACATTCCCGTAAGTCTCATGAATATCCTTCAACGTTTTATAGAAGCCTTCTGCATAAATCGGCCAGTCAATATCTGTGCGTCGGTCATCGACGGGGATTTCCTCGACCTGGAACATGCCTCCGTCTTCCTTGTAGCGGCCGATGCTTCCTGTGTAGTAGTTGATCCCCATGAGATCGATCGGCTGGGAGATGATATCAAGATCTCCATTTTCCATACGCAGCACGGCATCCTGCTCAGCAAAAATGTCCTGCAGCGTCTCTGGATATGTACCTTTGAAAACGGGATCCATGAACCATTCCTTCTGCCACATCATCCCTCTCCGGCAGGCCTCCACATCTTTTTCATCCGAAGTAAAGGGCTCGAGCCACCCGACGTTCGGAGCATATCCGATTTCGCCGTCCGGCACGAGTCTCCGGAATGATTGGACCGCTTTTCCGTGGGCGAGCAGAAGGTGGTGGGAAACATCGACCGCGGCCTGCAGGCTCGTTTTTCCCGGAGCATGAATGCCGAGGTAGTTGGATAAAAAGGAGGCACACCACGGTTCATTGATGGTCAGCCACTTTTTCACCTGTCCACCGAACGCCTGAAACATCGCTTCGGCATAGGATAAGAACGCGTCTGTCGTGTCGCGGTTCTCCCATCCGCCCTTTTCCTGAAGCACCTGGGGAAGATCCCAATGATAAAGGGTGATCATCGGCTCGATCCCGTTTTCGATCAGATCATCAATCAGATGACGATAATAGGCCACTCCTTCTTCATTCAACTCTCCAGTCCCATTAGGAATGACGCGCGACCAAGATATCGAGAAGCGGTAGATATCGACTCCCAGGCTCTTCAAATGCTGTACATCTTCCTTGTACATATGATAACTGTTGCAGGCATCATCGCCGTGATCCCCGTTTTTTACGTTGCCGGGAGTATGGGCGAAGACGTCCCAGATCGACGGGGTCCTGCCCCCCTCTTTCGCTGCCCCTTCGATTTGGTAGGACGCGGTAGCCGCGCCCCACTTGAGTTGTTCTGGAAATTGAATAGTTGTCATAAGCGATTCCTCCAGTTTTCACCCGGAACGTTCAGCTTTCCTTCGTAGAAGCCCTGAGCACAAGCTCCGGATCTACTTTCATATCCTGTATGTCATGATCTTCTTTGATCAAATCCTCCAGCATATAAGCAGCCAGCTTTCCGAGCTTTTGTTTGTCCTGTTTGACTGTTGTCAGCGGTGGATCGCTGTACCGGCATGCTTCTATGTCATCACAGCCGATCAGCTGGATATCCTCAGGAACGGATAATCCTTCTTCCTTGATCGCTTTAAGCGCACCAAGCGCCATCATATCGGACGCTGCGAAAACAGCTTCCGGAAGACGATCGGCTTTCAGTATCCCTTTCATTCCTTCATAGCCGCTTTCTTCGAAAAAATCCCCGTAATATAGCCAGTCCTTTTCCACAGAAAGGCCGAACTGATTCATCGCATCAATAAAGCCGATGTTCCGGATACTGGACACCAGCGAGTCCTGTTTCCCTCCGATATAGGCGATAGTCCGGACCTGATTCAAATATAAATGCTCGACGACTTTAGCACCTATCTTTGCGTTGTCGGTCATAATATAGCTGGATCGCGGGCCTTCCAGCTTCAAATCAATGCCGACGCTTGGAATGTCACTTTGGGCAATGTCATGGACGGCCTCTTCAATTTCATCCCCTGCGATGATCAGACACCCGTCCACATGAAAATGCTTGCACCTTTCCAAATACTTGCTTTCTCCTTGATAAATCTTTTCATTCGAGAACAGCAGCAGGTCATACCCGAGCGACCCGACCGCTTTTTTGAACGAATTGACGACTTCGTTGAAAAAAGGGTGGGTGAAATCAACATTGATTTTTCCCGCATAGATAAGTCCGATCAAATTTGATTTTTTCGTCGCCAGCGACTTTGCCGAAAACGTCGGCTGGTACTTCGTATCTTCGATAATTTTATAGACTTTCTTTCGTGTCGATTCACTGATGCCTCCATAATTGTTGATAATTTTGGAAACAGTGGCCGGAGACACTCCTGCCATCTTAGCTATGTCGCGTATTGTCAAATCCATATCTCTTTCTCTCCTTCAAATACAGCCTCCATGTCATTACCATCTATTGTATCAACAATATGGAGAAGCGGGACAGATTTACTTAATGGAACCTTCCGTAATACTTGAGATGAACCACTTGTTGAAAATCAGGAAAATGAGAATAAGAGGAACCGTTGCCCAGAAGACACCGCTCAACAGCATCCCGAAGTCCACACGGAAGGCATTGTTCAAGGAAGCAAGAGCCACCTGGAGCGTATAGGAAGCCGGATCACGAAGAACCGTAAACTGCCACAAAAATTCACCCCAGACAAGCGTGAACACGATAATGCCGAGCGTCGCAAACGCAGGTTTGATGATGGGCAGAACGATGCTCCTGTAGATCCTGAAGTTGGAGCAGCCATCCAGCTTTGCTGCTTCCATCAGCTCATCGGGAACGGACTCACTGATGTACTGCCGCATCAGGAAAATCCCGAGCGGGTTGAGTAAAAACAGCACGCCTGCCCCTAACAGGGTATCGAGCCATCCCAGCTGGGAAACAAGGTAAAACTGAGGAATCAAGCCGAGCTGCGGCGGAATCACCATCGTTAAGAGAATCAGGATGAAAAAGAAGTTCTTTCCCGGGAACTGAAACTTCGCAAAGGCAAAACCCGCCAGTGAGCTAATAAATAAGACAGCCAAGGTCACCGTCGAGCACAGTACGATCGTATTCCACATCGCCTGGAAGAATGGAATCGTATCCAGCACTTTCATGAAGTTCTCCACCAGCTGATCACCGGGAAGAAGCGTCGGTGGAATGGAATTGTACGCCGCACTTGGCTGTGTGGCCATTACAAACATCCAGTAAAATGGAAAGATCGAGACGAGTGACGCAAACCCAAGGGCAATATAAACAGGGAGCGTTCCTTTTGCAGCACGTTTCATGTTATTCATTTGGTAAACGCCCTCCTCTTCTGCTTACGACCGAACCCGGAAGTGAGCCACGTATTGATTGCGGCAGCGGCCACGATGATGATTAACAGCAGTACAGCCGTTGCAGACGCTGTTCCGAAAGATCCCAGATTGAACGCATCACGATACAGGTACATGACCACGGTCATCGCCTCATCCCTGTTGAAAGCAGAGGAACCGAGAAACACAGCCGGTTCAGCAAACAACTGCAGCGCTCCAACGGTCGACATGAATACCGTAAGGACGATAAACGGCTTCAACAAAGGAATCGTGATGTGAAGGAACTGCTGTACTTTCCCGGCACCATCGATGGTAGCCGCTTCGTACAAGTCCTTCGGTATGCTTTGAAGACCAGCTAAATAAATGATCGTATTATAGCCGACCCACCTCCAGAAGACCATGAGGGAAATAGCAATTTTCGCTCCCCACTCCGATGTTTTCCAGCTGACTGGATCAACTCCGAACAAACCGATGACATAGTTGGCAAGCGCGGTTTCACTGCTGCTGAAAAACACCCCGAATACTAATGCGACAGCTACCATCGATGTAATGTAAGGCATAAATATGGTGACCCGGAAAAAATTCGTAAAGCGGATGACAGCCATATTAAGAAAATAAGCAAGAATAATGCCGACAACCAGCTGAGGAGCCGTTCCCATCAAGCCGATGATGACTGTGTTATACAACGACTTCCAGAACAACGGATCCTGAAGGACGACAACAAAGTTGCTGAACCCGACAAACTCCATGGCCCCAAGGCCGGTCCATTTCTGAAAGGCAAGAATGATGCTGAAAACAGCGGGATAAAGACCGATAATGGCAAATATGATGAAAAAGGGTGCCATATACAAATAACCGGACAGCATATCTTTCTTTTTTTCAGACAATGGTGTCTTCGCTGCAGCTTTGGATGCATGCTGACGTTTCTGTACACTCTCCACTTCTTTCCCTCCTTTATGTAGGAGGGCTGGATGTTCCCCACCCAGCCCGGTGACTGTTTAGCGGTTCATAAGATCTTCGATTCGTTTGACTGCCGCTTCCCATTCCTTCTCAGGATCGGCCCCTTCCTGTACATTGCGCAGCGCCGTCAACACTTCATTATTCACGGTGACATATTTCGGTCCCTTGTAGACCTCAGGAATTTCCTTGGCCGCCTCTGCGAAATAAGCCGCGGTATTCTGTCCACCGAAATACTCGTCGGAATTGTTCACGAACTCTTCCATTTCATATACTTCAGGAGCAGAAGGGAACAAACCGCTTTCCGTGAAGGACTTCAACTGGTTTTCAGGAGAAAGCATCCACTGGGCAAAGGCATAGGCTTCTTCACTGTTTTTCGTTTCAGAAGGAATGGCCACATAAGAACCGCCCCAGTTACCGGCAAAATCCGTTGGAAGTGTCGTCACTTTCCATTTCCCTTCGCCCTCCGGCGCATTTTCCGTCATGTAGCCTTTCAGCCAGGCCGGTGCCATTTCTACAGCAAACTCTCCTTTATTCAAGGCGTTGGCCCATTCCGGTGTCCACATTTCAAAGGATCCGACAACACCTTTCTCCTGGAGCTTCACCGCATAGTCATAAGCTTCTTTGACTCCGTTATCAGCTTCATTGATAAGAAGCTCTCCATCACGATTGAAATAGCTTACCTGCAAGGCATCCATATTGGCACGAAAAGCCATTTCCATGCTGTCGACCATCGGCTTGCCTGTTTCCTCCATAACCGTCTCTGCAGCCTCTGCAAATTCTTCCGGAGAAGAAATCATGGTACTCACTTCATCTGGATCTGTCGGAAGGCCGGCCTCTTCAAAAACGTCGGTATGGAAATACATTGCTTTAGGTCCGATATCTGTCGGAAGACCAAAGAGGAAATCGCCTTCCCCGTTTTCTGCCATTTTCCATTTCCAATCTAAGTATTGATCCTGAATTTCGTCCGCTCCCAAATCATACAAGTTTACGAAACGGTCCTGGGCTTCGCGGTAGCGGTCCAGCTGATCGACTTCTATCATTGTCAGATCCGGTGCGCCCGTGCCTGCAGAGATGGCTGTAAACAAGCTGTCGTGGTGATCGCCAAGCTCAGAATTTTTAATGTTGATCGTGACATCCGGGTTTTCTTTTTCATATTCATCAGCAAGCGCCTCATAATTCGTCGCCCCGAACACCCAGAAGTCCAGTGTCACTTTCCCTTCTCCAGATGCTGCTTCCTCATCACTGCTGCAGGCAGCAAGAAACATAGATAAGACCAGTAATAAAACGAGTGTTAACCTCTTTTTCACATTGATCATCCCTTTCGTAACCATCAATTTAGATGCTCCCCTTCGATTAACGAAACCGGTTTCGTTAATTCTTAAAAAAAATCAATTGATTTATAAGGTTAGCTTGATTATAACGACAAATGTATCCGTTTTCAATATCTTTTTTCTATTTTCCTGATAGTTTTAGTAAACCGGTTTCGTAATATCTTCATTGCTTTCCTTACTCAGGCCAGGAGCCATTGAGACTAAAAAAAAGACGACCTCCCTCTACAAGGAAGCCGTCTGACTGCTGTGATTATTGAACCATCGTTTTCCCTTGGGCAGCAAAGGAAGCGGGATGTTTCTTCCTGTATACACTCAACACCAGCCCGAATAAAACAGCATGAAGAACGGTAGCGTCCATCCCGTAGCTGAGAAACGGAAGCGGGAAGGAAGCGGTTGGCAGGATTCCCATAGACATCAGCACGTGATAAAAAACTGGAACAGCATAGAAAACCAGGCTCCCTCTTACAAGCAGCTGACCGAAAGGTTCTTTGATCTTCCTTGACATCCAGAACAGGCGGCCAAGCACAAGGCTCAGAAGAATCAGGAGAAGGAGCGCAGCGCCCCAGCCCAGCTGATTCAGTACTGAAAGAAAGACAAAATCGGTGTGACCGGAAGGCAGCGGCTCCGCTTGTGCTCCCTCTCCTATCCATGCGGCATCCCTGATGACTTCCTCCATTCGCAGATACATGTACCCGCCCCCGTTTGAGAATTTCTCAGGAGAAAAGAACGACAGCAGCCGCTCTTTTTGATAGATGGCAGCAGCTGTAAAGAACCACATTCCAACAGATACAGCTCCGATGACTCCTAATGAAACCAACGACCAGAGGATCTTTTTGTTCACCTGCTTATGGACAAACAGGGCTGTAAAGAGCAGCGTATAAATGAACGCAGCATTCGGATCTGCAGCTTCCATGAAAAAGTAGACGGGAAACAGATACAACAGGATCCCCTTCCACACCTTTACGGGACCTTTACTGCCGATAGCAGCAAGACCAATGAGGAGCAATGGAATGAAGTCAATGCTGGTCACATGAAAGGGTCCGACTTGGATACCCACGCTCCCCAAAATAAGCGTGGTCATCGACATCGGCCCCCACGTCAGAAACATGGCTCCCGCCAGACCCAGCCCATAAAACAGCCACCCTAATGGCTGGAGTTTCCTATAGTCGATAAACAGGAGAGCCCCTGCCACCAAGATACCGACCACAGTGAAGAAGAATTTCCCGTTGAATGAATAGCCGTTTTCTCCGCTGAAGATCAGGGCCGTCAGAAAACCGCAGCCCATCAACGCAGCAAGAAGAAAGACCAGCCATCCGTCGATTTTTTCCTTGTACACGTCCTCGAAATGACGGCCGGTTTCCGGTGCACTCCCCATCCGGCGGACCGCTTCCTCCTCGGCCTCGTCTGCACTGTACCCCTTGTTCATCAAGCTTTCTTTTTCCTGTTGGATATGGCTGTTCAACTCACGGGCGATCATACCACCTGTTTCTTTGTTTTTAATATAGGACTGGACGGTCTGAAGATAATCGTTTCGTGATATCAAATCTGACCCGCCTCCACGAGTGTACGCAGCACCCGGGGTTTGTCGGGCGAAGACTCATATTTCTTAAGCAGCTTTCTCCCTTTTCTCGTCAGTTGATAAAATTTCTGCCCGTCCTCTTTCCACTCCGACTGGATGCAGCGCTTCTGTTCAAGAATGTGAAGCGTCGTATACAGCGCACCTTGATCGTTTTCAAACGTTTTGATCCCTCTTGACCGGATTTTACCAGCCAGCGTATAGCCTGTCTCCTCCTGTACGAGGAGCTGTAAAATAGACAGACGGATTTGTTCGGGTCTCGTGTCCTGACCAGCTATTTTCTCCATCACTTGATTTCGATGCTCCTGATCGAATGTCAACGTATTAAATGATGTATGATTGAGTGCCTGCTTCAACTTTCTTAATCGATTTTCCATCAAAGCGTCCCTCCCAGGCGTTGTTTAAGTAAAACTCTCGCGCGTTTCAACCGTGTCTTTAACGTATTTTCATTTTTCTTTAAAACGTCGGCCATCTCTCTCGTCGATAAGTCTTCGTAGTAATGAAGATAGATGACCTCCCTGTATTTGTCCGGCAGGTCCATCACAGCGCCGGCCAATTCATGATCGATATGGTTCTGGATGACTGCGTCTTCCGTAGTGGAAGCATCTTTCGTCTGTTCCAGCTGTTCCTGTTCCGACACAGTGACTTTCCGGTTATACCAGCTTTTCAGATGATCCTTACAGTGATTGATGGCAATCCGCCACAGCCACGTCGTCATTTTCGACGTTCCGTTGTATGTATGCAGGTGGTGATAGCTTTTCACGAAAATCTCCTGCGTTAGATCCTCCGCCAGTGCCGCATCCTTGACGTAGGAATAGACAAGGTGGAGGATGGCTGTTCCGTAGTTTTCCATCAGATCCTGGATGATTGCTTCTTTGTTTTCATGTTCGATAGATGTATTCATTGAGTGTTCCACGTTGTCCCCTCCTGCCCCATTAAACGATACAGGTGCATAAATAGTTTTACAAAAATAAAAAAAGACAGCACATGTGTGCTGTCTCAGGCTTAAAAGTCCGGTGCAGCCCGTCAAAGATGACTCCACCCCGGGTTTCCTCACTGAAATACGAGGCTGTTTCGTTTCAAGAAGCGGTCATGAAACGTCAGGGGCACGCCTTCTCCATCTTTTTCTGCATGAATGTGAAGGTGCGGCTCTGTCGTATTTCCTGTGTTTCCCACTTCCCCTAAGAGATGACCCGCCTCAACCGCATCTCCCTCCTGGACATGAACTGTGCCCGGTTTCATATGAGCGATATGAACATCCACGCCCTGACAGGAAAGAATGACATGATTTCCGGCGGGGTGCTGCTCCTTGTCCGGCTCCGCCTGCGGAAGAATGTCTTCATATTCGTCCACCACTGCTGTCACATCACCTGCGCACGGACTGTACAGCGGCTCCCCATAAATTTCATAATCTTCCAGTCTGGCAGGGGATATGCCGTCAGCACGGGCGGTAAGCGCATTGACTTTAAGAATGTCATAAGCATAAGCCTGTGTCTTGGATTCATGGTGATAGTTGATGGACGTACTGGCTCCCCCATGACCGATTGCATAGACCCCATCCTTCAACGGAAATTCCATGTCGACGATCTTGTCTTTTTCCGGCAGGGTATATCCTGACAGCCCTGAAACCGCAATGGAACCAAAATAAAGAATAAGAAGAATGCTGATTACCATGGAAAATACGGACCCTTTATTCTTCTCTTCAGCTTTTTCAGGCAGGCTGCGCCAGCGCCTGTAGACAAAAACGCTGACTACCAAAAAACCAAGAGGCAGAAGCCAGCGCATGTAGTGGGTAAACATGTGCCACGGCCCGATGATAAAAATAAATGCCATGAACATAAGAGCCGCAACCCAGTCTATCAAGAGGTATGTACGTTTCGAATACGCTGATTTCAATAAATGGACAAACAATAGTACGGGCAGTACGAGGTGGATAAAAGCCTGAAACCAGATCAACCAATCATTCCCTTCGCCAAATTAGAACGATGACGCTCTTTAATCATTTATACGTTCTGCAATGGAAAAAGTTTCATAGGTTTCAGGCTGTCCCTCTTCATGTACGTCTGCTTAAGTATTCACTGGCCCCAAGCACCGCAATAGCAAACACAGCAATCGTGATGACCAGCGCGCCCGGAACACCGGAGGATCCGAGGTAGAACAGAAGCAGGATAGCCCCGCCGATGCCAAAAGTAACAAACAACAGCGTCAAAATAACCGAACGTCCGTACTTCAAGGACTTCCATTTCTTCCATCCGACCGCGGCCAGAATGAGCGCAGCAGCAAAAACAATGACAGCACCTGTCGTCATATGACTTCCCCCCTTTTGTAAAGGTATACCCGGAAGAGAAGCGTTCAATCGGGTAATTTCATATTTTTTACATTGACAAGAAGAATGACCCATGATTAAAATAGTATCCAACTGTTAATAAAAGAACGGCTGAGAGAGAAATCAAGTAGCCGTCAGGATCCCTGTCCCAGAGAGCCGGTGCGTGGTGAAAACCGGCACACATCCTGACTGTGAATTTCACTTCTGGAGCTTTTTCCACCGCGGTGGAAAACAGTGGCGACTGTTATACGCACAAGTGATGAGTGTATGCTCATAACAAGGGTGGTACCGCGGTTCAACCGTCCCTACGTCATGTAGGGGCGGTTTTTTTATTTGTCGCCCCTTTGGCGCATAGATGCGTCAAAGTAAAAAAGAAGGTAAAGGAGCTTATGTCATTATGAAACAACAAGAGCAGTGGACATCCAAGATCGGATTTATATTAGCTGCCGCCGGTTCCGCCATCGGACTCGGCGCCATCTGGAAATTCCCTTATATCGCCGGCCAAAACGGAGGCGGAGCATTCTTTCTATTATTCATTATCTTTACATTGTTTCTCGGATTACCCCTGCTGTTAGCAGAGTTCTCCATCGGACGCACCGCACAAAAAAACGCAGTAGAATCCTACAAAACGATCTCACCTGGAACGAAGTGGCACTGGATCGGCATCATGGGGATGATCACATCCTTCCTGCTTTTGTCGTTCTATAGTGTGATCGGCGGCTGGATCGTCGCTTATTTGTATAAAACACTGACCGGGCAGCTGGCGTCCGTGGATGCCTCATCCTACGCAGAGATATTCGGAAGTACCATTTCCCATCCGTTCGGAAGTGTGCTTGTCCAGCTGATCTTCATGGTCATGACCATTCTTGTGGTCTCCCGGGGTGTCCAGCAGGGCATTGAAAAAGCCAGTAAAATCATGATGCCTGCCTTGTTTGTATTGTTTATCCTGCTTGTCATCCGGGCCGTGTCTCTTGATGGCGCGATGGAAGGCATTACCTTCCTGTTGATGCCTGACTTTACAAAAGTAACCTCGCAGACGATTCTAGAGGCGATGGGGCAGTCCTTCTTCACCTTGAGTGTCGGAGTTTCCGTTATGGTAACGTACAGTTCATACCTGCCTAAAACAGAAAACCTGCCCCGCGCTGCCTTATCCATCGGCGGCATGAACATTTTCATCGTTCTGCTTGCGGGACTGGCCATTTTCCCGGCTGTGTTCGCATTTGACCTCCAGGCGGATGCTGGACCTGTCCTGTTGTTCCAGGTTCTTCCGACCGTATTCAGCCAGCTTCCGGGCGGCATGATTTTCTTTGCCGGCTTCCTGCTGCTGTTCCTGTTTGCGACGTTGACCTCGGCTTTCTCTATGCTTGAAATCATCGTATCCGTTCTCTCGAAGGGCGACAAAGCGAAGAGGAAAAAATGGGCGTGGATCATCGGCCTCGCCATCTTCGCTGTCGGGATCCCATCGACGTTGTCCTACGGTGTGCTGGCAGAGGCCACCCTGTTCGGACGGACGTTCTTTGACAACATGGATTATGTAGTCAGCAACATCCTGTTCCCGATCGGGTCGCTTTTGATTGCCTTGTATGTACCGAATAAAATGAAAAAGTCAGCACTGTATGAAGAACTGCAAAGCGGCAGCCGGATGAAAAAAGGCTTGTTCCAAACATGGTTTATCCTGCTCCGCTATGTTGCCCCGCTTCTGATTATCATCGTCATGCTTGATGTGCTTGATGTATTTTAATCGATAGACTTTGTTAAAGACCAGAGTTGGTCTTACTAAAGAAGAGGAACCTCCACTTTTGGACGTTCCTCTTTTTTAAACACGGATATAAAGTATGGACACGGAATAGTTTCACACGAACACCAACCGCTTTTCTTTTAGAATATATGTAACTACTCACGTGGGGCGAGTAGCATGACAGCTACACCGACCATGCATATTCCTGCACCAATCCAATCATATAAATCAGGTGTTTTTTTATCTACGCCCCATCCCCATAGAACAGAGAGAATGATAAACACTCCCCCATATGCCGCATAAACTCTCCCGAAGGACGGAAAAGCTTGAAATGCAGCAATCACACCATACAAAGCTAAAGCTGCTCCTCCGCCCAATCCCCAATACAGCGGTTTCCCTTCTCTCAGCCACAGCCAAATCAAATACCCTCCTCCTATCTCCGCTATTCCTGCAAGGACAAAAAGCAAAATCGTATGTAGGATAATCTTAATCACTTCCTAAACTATCAAGTCTATGATTTATCTTTTTCTATTTATGAAGGGATACTCCCCACTTCTTTATAGGTATAGTATTCCAAATTATTGTATAGGAGGCAATCCTTTGTGATCGTTTCCTACAATCGAAGGAAACGATTGTAATTATCGAAATTATTTGTTTTCACGATGATTAAATCTGGTATAAGGTATAGGTTAAACCCTTGAACAAGGAGTGCTGCCAGGATGAACGCACACTTACCCAGATTATTCAACGCCTATTATATCGCCTACTCAGCCTTAGGCATCATATGGGGGACGAACTTTTTATTTATGAAATGGGCAGCCGTCCATATCAGCCCCTTACAAATCGTATTTCTAAGAGTGTCAGCCGGCTTTATCCCTGTGTTTCTTTATGCACTGTTAAAAAGGCAGCTGAAGTTCAGCCACCTATCCTTCATTCATCACTTCTTTGTGATGTCACTGCTTGCGACGGTTATTTATTTTTACTGCTTCGCCAAAGGGACTGCCTTGTTAAACTCTGGGATAGCAGGCGCGCTGAGTGGAGCCATACCCATCTTTTCCACACTATTGACCTTTTTCGCATTGAAGGATGAACGAGTAACCATCAGGGGCGTAACAGGGGTATGCATCGGGCTGAGCGGGGTGTTCATCATTGCAAGACCATGGGAAAGTGGAACTTCCTCCCTTGATGTATCAGGTGTCATGTATATGCTGATTGGATCCTTAAGCGTTGGAGCCTCTTTCGTTTATGCTAAGAAGTTCCTCTCCGGAACGGCCATAGCTCCTGCTGCATTGACGAGTTATCAGATTCTGTTTGCCATCCTTTTCCTTTGGATCTTTGGAGATCTTGATGGATTAGGCAGTATTCAATCAAACACAACAGCGCTTGCGGGCGTCATCATCGGTCTCGGGATAATCGGAACAGGCCTCGCTTACATCCTTTACTATGTTATTGTCAATCAGCTGGGCGCTGTGACAGCCTCTACAGTTACGTATATTCCCCCTGTTATCTCACTGCTTATAGGAGCTTTTCTTGCCGGTGAAGTGATTCTGCTCAGTGATTGGATAGCCATGTCCATTATTTTAGCAGGCGTCATGGTTATGAATCGGAAGTAACTGAAAAAGCTTGGAAACATGTCCATGTCCAAGCTTTTGTATTCCAGAGTCTAAACATCTATCATTATTGGTTTAAAAGGGGCCAACTAGAATGACCAGCGTAAAGAGGTTTTCTGCTCGGAAATTTCCGATAACTGACCTCCCATTTCTTTATTGAGAGCAAACGGCTCCAATGAACATTCACCAACGGGAACGACCTATATGTTCTTGAATGTCAGCTCAGGAAGCAACTATTCAAGTAATATCTTAATTTTCGTAGAAACTAAGATTAAAGGGATTTTACGATTGACCTTTACGCCCCAGCTTTTCAATTTTTGGAAAAATAAAGTACCAAGAAACAAAACCTCCTATTATTAATCCTATGACAATTGACCACTCTATTTCCCCGTATATAAAATATCCGAAGAGAATAGAAATGATGGCAAAAACAAGGGCAGCGATAATACCATTTCTTGTTCTTTTACTCATTTCGTATCTCTCCTGTTTGTTTTTTATAATTTGTGAGTACCTGAAAGTATTATGATAAATCTTATCTCTAATCATTGAGGAATGAGTAACACTTTCTCTAAACAATTACACTTAACCACCCAGTCTCTTTAGGGAAATCCTCTCTAGTTAATGTTCTACCTGTAATTACCTCTCTAATAGAGGTGATTGTGCCATCATGAGAAACGATATGAATTCTGTTATTTATAGTAAGCTGTTCACATGCTTTAAGGAATTCTTCTGCCAGCACTTTGAACTTTTTTGGTGGCATAGTATTAATTCCCAATTCCCATAAGTCACCACGTAAGCTTTCATGTAGATAAAAATCTGGAAATCTACCTACTGCCTCTTCCTTGGACAGGATTTCATCACATGGTAAAGTTTTCCCTTCTGGAAGTTGTGGGAACATTCTTGGGGCAACTAATGGACTAATCAATTTCCTGACTGGAATATCTTCACACAATATCGAAGCTGTTTGCAACGTTCTTTGTGTAGGACTAGATAGAATTACATCTTTACCAGTGAGTGAAAGCTCTTTCTTTAGAGCTGTTGCTTGGTTAATACCTTCGTTTGTTAATGATGGGTCAGAAATATGTAAGGTTTTTGGCACATTTAATGTATGTTCACCCTGCCCATGTCTAATAAATACTATTTCCATTATTTCACCCTTCTTTTTGTAACTATCCTATTATAGACTTTTTCCTTAACTACAAGGATTGTTTTCAAGATACGATAAGAAACGCTATCTCTTTGGGCTCCAGACCCTGCTTATTAACTTAACAAGTGCCCAACCTGATATCCCACCGAGTAATATAAGAAGTACAGTATTAGGACGACCTAAAACAAAATAACTTACTAACGAGATTAGAAATACCAAGAAGACTTCACATAATATATTCATTTGTATTTTCCATTTTAAAAAGTTCATCACTCACCTCCAGCTTCCTGCTCAATGTCCAGATACCAACAACAAACTTTTATCAAAGGCTATTATTTAAATGGGGATTTCTAATCTTCTTTTTTCTTCCACATATATAAGTTATAGATAAGTTGAAGAACGAAAACAATCAGCATTGTTGGGATAACCAACATTTTTGCCATCGTCGTAAATCCCGGAGAGTAATAAAGATAAAACGCGGAGGAAATGATAAACGGACCAATAATGGCGGTTCTTATCCATTTCCTTCTATATGAAAGAGCAAAGTAATTCAATTTAAAGCCTTTGTCTGTTTTTTCTTTATTTTTGTAACGAGAAGATAAGACAGCGATGACGATGGCGGATATAACACCAGGAACTACAAATGACATACCGTGCAGTCCTCCCTTCTTCCAGAACCCTCATTTCTATTTCTTTTAATACTAGAGGTTTAGTATTAATAACAATCTTCAATCTTAAGAGGGTCAATTTTTTGGACTCCTTTAACTAATGATCCAAAAGGTGCAAACTTGATCCCCAAAGAAAGCATCTAATTACTCGTCACATCAGTTTTCGTCTCTCCTTTTCCTTTCCGAACAAGTGATGAAAGCTTATTTCAAATATGATAAAGCCTACAATTAGTCCTGCAATATATGGAGAGGGAGAGTCAAATCCAAAGAAAATGATTAGACATAAAACAAAAGTTACCCAACCTGCAAGGATTGAATAATAAACATATTTATTACTCAACTTAAGAACCTCCTAATATTTATTACGAACACCATACTTTGAAGTTTCAAAAATTATCCAACTTTATCTGGTACATCAAAACTGAGTCTTCCGCAAGCCTTATCAGAGCATTAAGAAGGAGGTCATTCTCCTTGGAAAGAACGACCTCCTTTGCATGAAAAACTTGATATTAAGATGATTATCAATGATTTATCCATTACCTCTATTCAAAACTCTATACTTTTATTACATACAATACTTTAGAAATAATTAAGCCCACCCTCTATATTTCTGCAGCGTCCTTCTAACAATCCTATATTTCTCCCAGAATAAACGCCTACTATTAATCCTAACTGGTAAATTTTATGTTTTATCGTTTAATATTAATGGAATAAAATAGTAACGTTTCCTTAAAGCATATATAACAAATAAATGACCATTTAACTATAAGGAGTATATATATGTCATATCTTAAAACCATAGCTTTATTATCACTCATCGTTGGACTCGGAGCCTGCCAACCAAATAACCAAAACTCAACGAATCCCGAAAACACAACAAAAAATGAACAAACATATGAAGAAAATAAAGAGAAATCCATTCCTTTAGACAATGTGAACGTTTCATTGTCCCAAAATGAGCAGAACATTACCTCTGAATCAGTTCTAAATTGTTTCCCATCAAACAGTTGCTATGAAGAAACTGTAAACCGAGAATTAGGTAATGTTAACTTATATAAAATGACTGAAGATGTAAGTATCACTTCTGTTAAAGAAGATGAAGAAATCACAATTAACATTGATGGCCCACAACCCAAGAAAATAAGTTATATAACAAAAACTCTAAAGAACGATACAGCATCTATTTCGGATGAGGTTGTCGATGGTAATTCATTCGTAATTAGCAGTAAAGGAGAGTACAGTATTCTTCTAACAGCACAATGGGAAGATGAAAATGGAGAGTTTGGAGGTAGCGTTTCCAAAGCTGCTAAACTAGAAGTTAAGTAGACCGTCGTTTACAAGATTATGAAGAACATTATTATCAATTATCTTATATCCTGCAGGACCTCTGACTACTTAAATCTCCCTTTGACATGTCAGCTTTGCAAACATGATGTTTTGTATATAAACAAAAAATCTATCGAGAAACAGCCCCTTATTAGTGCAATTTATGTTATTCCTTACATTCTATGAGAATCACGGTTTAGTTTTTGCTGTTTTTTTAAATCTTTTCTTATTTTCTCTACTTTCTTAAACTTCCTTAAAGTCAGCAAGGAGAAAACACTAACTACCATATACTTTATGATTATTTCATCATTATTTTGCTCAATAAGCTTTTCCATTAGATTCTTCCTTCCTTGTTTCAATATTATTGTTATGAAAATAAATGCAACCGCCATCGTTCACATAAAAAGACACCCCATATCTGAAATAATCCCTGTATCCAACCGGAAATAATAGGTAAGCGCTAGCAAGCCCCAGTAAACCCATAGATTATGAATGATGAGTAGATCGATTACGCATATAATCCAATACTTATTTAATAAGGCGAACGCTTTTATTGAACAAGAGCCCCCTCTTTTCATAAAATGGGGTTTTAGTGCAGATTTAATTAATAAGTGATGAGGTTTTTGTTATGATCAGGTAAAATATGATGGCTTCAATAGGGACCATAATCATTACATTTTTTAATGTATTATATTTAAGCTGTACCAAATAACCTACACCCCAAACGGCCGTTACCAGTATTGGAATAAAAATTATTGCAGCATTTTCTTCAGGAGCAAATGCTGCGACAGCCCAAGCTAAGAAAACGCTGAAACCTACAACCAATACGCCTATAATTATATTAATCGTATGTATGTATTTATTCGCCATTATAGACCTCCTACCTTCCAAATGTAACAATTTAATGATTTTAATCAATCTACATCATTAAGGTGTCTACAAAGAACAGTGTTGACGTTCTAATGTGACATCATTTCCATCCGTTTCACGATATTACAATACAGCCCCCTTACGCGTAAAGCATGATATCGAGATGAAAATACAATTTTTCAAAATCTTAAGGACATAGTCCATAGACCGCTAAAAATCGATTTTTATATTCGCATCTTCACCCAGAGGTTGACCATTACTATCCGTAGGAGCCTTTATAAGTAAATCAACACTTTCAATATCTTCGACTGTCGAAGTTTCGAACAGATAAGCAATCATTCGAGACCTTGTAAAACTTTCCTTAATATACTGCATTTCCACTTGATCACTCATAAAGTCGTGAGGGGATTCAAAGGTTTCACCTGTATTGGTAGTTAACTTTAAGTGCTCACTAGAGAAGTTAATATCCTCATCTGTTGTATCAATGTCCAATCCTATGTTTATGTAGTCAATATTTTCTTTTCCTATTTTATTAAGTATGATTGGATCTGTTATGGTACCTGTAACTAAATTAGAGACAACCACATTTATAGTTAAAGGGCCTATTTTAACTTCTTCTATATCTTCCTTTTGAGCAACTGCTTCAAAGTTCCCACCAGATGTATTTTTTTCACTTTCTTCATGGTCCTTCTCAACATTTTGTTTTTTTTGATGCTCTTGAATCGTATCCCCTTCTTTTTGAGATTGATTTACCTCATCTTTTTGGTTTACTTCACTGCAACCTACTAAAAATAAACAAGGAAGCATTAAAGAAGTCAGTATAAACCTTTTCATTGTCCATCTCCTCGAAATATATTCACACACATATTATCATCTACTTTTTCAACGGACCAAAATTTTTTGAGATTAAAGAAGTCTTCTTCATTGTAGTTACCTCGAAACTAAGTCCTCTACAAACAAACTAATACAACGGCAGACCATTTAATTATTATGGTCTGCCGTTGTATCCTTCTTTTTATTAAAACTGGATTTAGGAAAATAGCTGAAGAAGTCAACGAAATATACTTACATCGACCTCATAGAGCTGAAAAAACCCCTACTGGAATAATAATTAATTGAACAGGAATGCTATTTCTTAACTTTCACTAACAGTAACAAACTGGTCGAAACAATACATATAGTTCTAACCCATGAATCATTAGACACATTCATTTTTGTAAGAATGCTACTAACTAATATTATTAGAAAAAAGATTGACAATGATTTAATGACGACTACTTTAATTCTATCTACATTTTCACTAAGAATAGGTATAATGAGTAAACAAAATCCAATTCCCATAAAGATTATAGTTAGAGTATCATTAACGAAGTAAAACTCTAAGTGTAAGAGAAATTCTTGCAGGATAAAACCTACTATCACGCAGATAATCCCTATTAAAATTGTAAGCCTTTTATGCTCCATTAAATATCTCATGAATTTATTCATGATTTCTGCCCTCATCCCATTTTCCAGCCTTCTTTTAACTCCAAGATATTCTTATTTACATGCAAGGATGTTTTCTCTGATAGACTATCCTTGATATAAGCGCAATCTTCATTTCTAAAACAATGAATACAGGAACAATGCCACATATCGAACCGGCAGCTTTCTAACCAGTAACCGTACCCAACCAGTAAGAAAATCAAGAGAGAAGCAGAGAAGATTATGGAGATAAATGGGTAGTGGTTGATTGATTGAAATGCAACCCACCAGGAGCGGGAAGCCCTTCCATCCGGGGGATCTCCCATGCTATGTACAAAGCGGTCACATCCTCTCTCAGAGCCATCGCCGCCGGCACTTTCATCAGAGACATAGTCCGATCTACAGCAACCACAGCGCTTCCGACTCTTTTTTTGTAAGAGAGAAGTACGTCACAAAAAACTGCTGCAGACTTTCATCCGAAGTCCCCTCCACCCACTCACGATAGATACCCAGTAGCGAATGGACACTTCCTCCGCAGTATTTTTCTACGAGTACGGAGACGACGTGGGTACTTCTCCAGTAATCATAAAAAGCGGCGGATAGCGCCTCACTGCTTCCTCCCCGGTATCCCGCAGCTCCGAATTGATCAAGCGGATATGTGCCGTATTCTTCCTTATATTTGTCGATCAATAAGCGTTCCACTTCCATGATGGTTTGGCACCTGTCTTTACTCAACATCAGCATTCTCGGTATGTAAAAGCAGAGCCCCTCTTCAAACCACATATCCCGGGCATCTTCTTCATCCCATGTTTCAAATTCAGAGTGAAAAACATCGGCGTGGTGAGTGAGTTCATGAGCGGCAATCACAGCCACATCTTTTACGGTCAGGCTGTCATAATACTTCTCCGCTTCCGGTACTCCTGCAGCACTTGGTCTATACAGCTCTTTCCACGTCTCTACCACAGGATGAAGATGAATCAGATCCCTGGACGTATACGCCGGAAGCGGAATGGTCGAATAAAGTTCTGTTGCAGACGGAACATCATGAAAAACGATGCCCCGCGGTGAATTATACGAGGAAATTGTCCTGAGCTGCTCAGAAAACCTTTCAAGCTCTTTCAATATCAGCTTTCCGCTTTTTTCAATAGATTGTACTTTGGATGTATCGGTTACGGATACGGCGTATTTCATCGAATCCCCTTTCTCTTTTTATAACCGGAGTGACCCTCTGAATCCGCGGGCGGCATAGTAGGATTCCGCACCGTTATGATAGGTGAATACACGTCCGTAACGGAGGTCGCAGAAAATGGCCCCACCTTTGGAGCGGATATCGTCCGGCGTTTTTACCCAGCTGGATGTTTTCGTATCATATTCTCCCGTTTCCTGAAGAAAACGGTATTCCTGTTCAGAAAGCATTTCGATGCCGATGTCCCCGGCCAGATCCACTGCCGAGGTTTCCGGTTTGTATTTCTTTCTCGTATCCAGCGCCTCCCGATCATAGCAGACGCTTCTCCGCCCTTTTGGACTTTCCTTCACACAGTCAAAAAAGACAAGCTCATCTTTCTCTTCATCGTAAAGCACCACATCCGGCTCACCGCCCGTCTCTTCCATACGATAAAGCACAGCTGTTTTCTCAGGATGTGCGTTCAGCTTTCTTTCTACATCACCCCACTGAATTTCCTGATGACGTTCCGGGTGCTTCTTAAAACGCTGCTTCAATGAAGATAGAAGCTGATCACTTTCCTCTTGAGATAAAAGCTTTCCCTTAGACATACTTTTTCCTCCTTTACCGTTCCTTTGTTCCTATCATATCTCAACCCAAAATATAGTGCTCCCTTTTTTCCAAATAGGGCGCTGGATGGTCAGCACAGGCTCAGACACGGACGGAGCCTTTTATCCATCATGACGATCATTTTCCGCAATCTTTTTCAACTGTTTGCCAATAAACTGCAGGTTACGGGCAATGACAATAAGGACGATAGCGATGAATGCTAAAGCGATGGTAATCAAGCATGAGCCTCCTCTTAATATTTTCCAATAAATTATTGAAACTGAATGATAAAACCAGTTAATAAAACGATGCCTGTGATCAGACACCCGATGTGAATGATCCGCTGAAAAGTATTTTCTCCTTTACCTTCCCAATGGTGACGAGTGAAAACAAGGTCAGCAGCACACCAAATAAAAGAGCGAAATCGATGATACCCTCTCCTTATCTTTGGATGTTGTCTAACATATAAGCTTGTTCCATTCATTCTACGATTTTCATAATAAATCGTAGAATTGTTTTTACTCACCATTCCTCCGTATACTGGTAACTCTCTCCTGCCATTGATCTTCCGGGTATTGACAGAAAGATAAGGAACTCGTGTTCCTGACTCCCACTCATCGCTGGGAAAATGTACGCTTGCAGAAACGGACCGGAATGGCCTTATATGGCATCGTTCAGCCGTCTTTGTTCACAAACCTTTTTAACAGTGTCCCCAATGGTCGTGAGCTGGATCTGGTCTTTTTCCATGCTTCCTTGTTTACCCTATATCCTTTCTCTTCTTACGCTCCTCTTCGACAAAGAATTAAAATCACCTTCCTGATTCAAATACATAATAAATGCTTCGTGTTTTTGGATTAGAAAAAAGAGTAACTTCCACATTACGTGAGGGAAGTTACTCTGTTGGGTTACTGATATATTCTCAGTTTATTTTCCAGGGGATGTAAAAACTCATTTATAGAACAGAAGATTAATGGCAATACAAAAAGGATGATTGCTCCAAATGAGACTTAGTACTATAATAACTGATTATTCGTCTCCTACAAGAGCAATATAGATAAACTATTAAAGATCGATGGGGGAATCACCGCAGTAATTTTTCTTTTCGCTCTTCAAATTGCTTATTAGTTATAATGCCCTTTTCTTTTAATTCATACAGTTTTTCAATTTCACCTGCGGCACCTATAGAAGACGCCGCCTCTTGTTTACCAGCATGGTTTTGAATCAACCCTTCCATAAGCGCTTTCAGCTGCTCTGCTTGGCGTACTTCCTTTTTATCAAAAACAATAGTATTGGGATCAGTTAATGGTTTATGAATTTTAACTTGGTTGTCTGTTTCAATTACAAAACGAATGTAACCGGAAAGCATTTTGGGCTCCTTATACTGGATACCGTTGATATCAGCAATCCGAATGGAATCTTGAGGATTTAAGCCATTCTTTTTATAAAATTTAGCAGATTTTCTTTTTCTATAAAATGTTACGAATTCATCATCTACAATAACATGCACCTTACCACCATATTTAAAATCAAATGTACGTTTCATTTAATGGATGCGCTCCTTTCAAATGCGAAATTAATTATATAAAATAATTTCTATGAGAGTGTGTCACAATCCTTTAATTACCATTTAAATATAGAGTGTTTATCAGACGGTCCATCTATCGTAATCAATGAGAATGGTTTACAAGAAGGCTAAGAAAAGCAGTTATTCAAAACGAATAACTGCTTTTCTAAGAACCTATGAAATAAATCCACCCGACACGTCCTTCACATTGTGCACAACAATAAAGGCGTCAGGGTCGGTTTCTTTTACAACCCGCTTCAGCTTAAGAAGACGGTGGGTATGGACAATGATGTACAGCACCCGGCGCTCCTCCTTGGAATATTCACCTGTTCCATAAAACAGCGTCGCACTGGAGGCAAGTTCCGTTGTAATCCGCTGAGAAATTTCCTCCGTCTTCGGAGAAATGATATTGATCGCTTTTTTAGAGTCAAAGCCACCGAGCACAAAGTCCGTCACGATCTTTCCAACGTACAAGGTAATCAGCGTGTACATGGTGGAGATGGGACCGATGATAAAGATACCCGCAACAACGACCATCGCATCAAGCGCGAACGTCACTCCGGTCAAATCCCACCCGAGCTGATGGTTGAGCATCCGGGCGATAATAGAGGTCCCTCCGACTGAACTGCCGGCCTGATAAATGAAACCGAAACCGATTCCGGTAATAACCCCGGCAAAAATGGCGGCAAGCAGGGCATCTTCGATCGGATACGCCCAGATGTGTTCGAAAAACCATAGGAAAAAGGAAAATAAGGCCACATTAAAAACAGTTTTGATTACCATCGACTTCGGTAGATACCGGATGCCGACACCAAGCAGGGCGACGAATATGATCGGTGTGGTAATCCCGGGGGAGACTCCGGTGCTGTAGTAAATCAAAAGAGAAGCACCGACAATGCCGCCTTCAGCAATGGAGTTCGGCATCGCCAGCTGCGTGACAGCCAGCGCAAATAGAAGAGATCCAATAATAATGTACAAGGTGTTTTTCATAGATTTTCCTCCCATCTCCAACAAAAATGTCATCTTCCTTTTCTAGCAGCTTCTTATATTGGGAGCGAATAGAAAAGGCAGGTCCGTAAATGATTCACTTTGAGGTACATAGATAAACCTGTTTTGCAGCCAATAAGCAATGACGTGACTGTTACTTCTCCAACTCAAATTCTTCTTTGTTTCCTCCCCATTCGACGGTCACTAGGATGGTCTGATCACTGGTGAACACGGAAGAGTTACTGCCGGAATGGTGCGTAAATGTCCTGCTTTCCGGTGTATTCTCGAAGTTGATTTCTCCACGCCCCCCAGACGTGATCATTTCATATTCGTATGTTACATAACCAGCTTCCCCCAGCTGCTCCACATCACCGTTGAATATCAAAGCAAAATCTTCAGTCGTTTCTTTCTCCGTGACATTCACTTCCATTTCTCCATGCCAATGTTCACTATCCCCTTCATAGATATATCGTTCCTGATTGGAACAGCTGCTCATGATGAGTAAAGCGAGTACGGCGGTCATGACCCATCCCTTCTTTTTCATAGCACCCCTTCTTTCTGTAGGGTTTGCAGAGTATGTGCTGTCTGCAACAGATGAAACCCAGGTTATGACAATTATTTCAGAATCCCTCACAATCCTCAATATCCTCTCTGGAAAAAAGAAAAAAGCTGAAGACACGTGCTTCTTCAGCTTTTCGTGTTCAGGATGAACTGACGGGGATATGCTTCTGCTGGGTCGTATCAAACAATCCTTTCGTTGTCAGCTTGAGCTCTGGTATGACCGGGAGCGTTAAGAACGATAAGGTCAAAAATGGGTGGATATCCACATCATTTTTTAATACGCGTTCCAAGGCTCCGTCGATTTTTTTCAATCCTTGATAAAGCATTGGGGCGTCCTGTTTAGACATCAGTCCGGCAATTTCCAGCTTCACGGATGCAAGGACTTCCCCGTTTTGAACGACGGCAAGACCTCCGCCTGTCTCGTGAAGGTGATGGACCGCTGTTAAAATATCCTGGTCACTTGTCCCTGCGGCCACCAGGTTGTGGGAGTCATGGGCGACTGTTGAAGCAATCGCACCGTTCTCAATTTTAAGGCCTTTCACAATACCAAGGCCCCTGTCCCCGGTGTTCTTATGACGCTCGACCACGACGAGTTTGCTTTGGTCATGTTCCTGTGACGGGACAAACAACCCGTTTTCGACATCCACACGTTCGCTCCGTTTGTGCGTCAGCAGACGGTTAAGAACAACTTCAATAACCGTGGCTTGCTGATTGGAGACAGGGATATCAAGAGAACCCTCTGTCATTTCAGGAATATGAACGGTGTCACAGACTGATGGAACAACAGGATCAGCTTCACGCTGGTCACTAACATAGCTCCCTGCCTCCGCCACCTTCACTCCTGCTTTATACACTGCTTGAACCTGTATGTTTTCTAAATCATCATAGAAAACAAGGTCCGCTTCATACCCCGGGGCGACTGCTCCCTTCCGCTTCAGACCGTAGCATTCCGCGGCGTTGATTGTCGCCATCTGCACGGCCTGAATCGGATCGATCCCATGTTTTATGCTTAACCGGACGTTATCATCGATGCTGCCTTCCTCCATTAATTCGTCAAGGCCTTTATCATCGGTGCAGAAAAGGAACCTGTGCGCATTGCGCTGGTTCACAACAGGAACAATGGACGCAAGATCCTTGGAAGCCGATCCCTGCCGGATGAGGACATGCATGCCCCGTTCAATGCGCTCCAGTGCTTCGTCGCCTGTATTGCATTCATGATCCGTCGTGATGCCGGCGGCCTTATAAATGTTCAGGGCACTCTCATCAAATCCTGCACCATGGCCGTCAATCGGAACACCGAGACGGGACGCGGTAAGCAGCTTGTCCACCATATCCTCTGCCCCTGATGCGACAGCCGGGAAGTCCATGACTTCAGCGAGTCCGAGCACCTGTTTATTTTTGTAAAAACCTTCGAGGTCATCAGCCAAAAGGTGCGCTCCGTTCTGTTCAAGGCTTGCGGCGGGCACACAGGACGGCAGCATAAAATAAACATCTAAGAGGCTGTCTGCCGCATCATCCATCATGAACTGGATCCCTTCCTTTCCGCAGACGTTGGCGATTTCATGTGGATCCGTCACAACAGACGTAACTCCACAAGAAAGAGCGACTTTGGCAAATTCACTCGGTCTTACCATGGACGATTCCATATGAACGTGTCCGTCAATGAAGCCGGGAGCTACGAACTTTCCACCGGCATCCACGATTTCTGCAGCTGAATCATAGCTTCCCAGACCGACAATGAGACCATCCAATATGGCGATATCCTTTTCCATCACCCGCTGGTTAAAGACGTCGATCACCCGGCCATTCTTGATTACCTTGTCAGCGGGTCGTTTTCCGGCTGCCACCTCTATACGTTTTCGTAACTGCTCTTTGTGTTGATCCATGCTTCTGCCCCTTTCTTTGAACGAGATAAGCACGTACCGCCGGCTGGTCATCGATATAAAAAAACTCCAGGAAACAGACCTGGAGTTTGACGTTAAGGAGTAATGAATAAACGGGAACCTGTCCATAGTTAGACGTTCCCCTCTCATTCGTTCCTCGTAGTCAAACTATTTACGGTAGTTTGGTAGAGACTTTTGGACCTTATTTCCAACGATATACGAGTCGTTCTGAAGTTGTGTTTAAAGATATTGTTTTCTATTGTAAGCAGAGACGGTTGTCCGGTCAACAAAAATTTTATAATGTCTTTCTGCGCTGAGTTTGGTTTCCCTCGTGCTTCTCGAAATCCGCAACCGCCAATCCCACTTTGATTAACACCATAGCCATGACGCCCATCCCGACAAACAGATAGATCATCGTAAACCATTTACTCAAGTCCTCCTGGGGGACAAGGCCGGTATTGCCGCTGGTTGGAATCAGACTGCTGAAGGCATAATAAAAGGCATCCAGATACGTCCAGCCCTCCACCCCTCTGTAAAATAACGTACCGGAAAGCAGAATGAAAGCTAGTGTCGTCAGCAGCGAGCGGAAGACGGGCTCCTTCATACTCCGGACTAAGGCGGTCAACAGCCGCTTCAATGTTAATAGAAATGAAATCATACGTACGTCCCCTTTGTGATCAAACGGTATACCAATTATTTTATCACAGTCATCCAGAGGAAAAATCTTAATGTCAGGCCGTTTTTTTGACAACAGGCCCCCTTATTCTATATGTTTAAACGCGTATCACATATCCTGCACGGGATCTATTGAAGGAGAGACATCATGAAAAACTTAGATCTGTATTTCGACTTATTTGACCGTTCCAGAACGAGTGAACAAGCGGAAGAAGAGCTTCATCAGCTGTTCAGTGAAGATATGGTTTTTGTCCTGAACGGAGACCGTAATGAAGGAATAGACAACTGGAAATCCTTCGTACGCAGCATTTATGAAAACAACGTGGATTTGAAGCATATGTATGAAGGCTGGAGAAAACACGAGGGAACAGACCTTTATGTAACGAAATGGGCCGTCTGCGGGAAGCTTGCTTCCGGCAAAGTGTACACCCAGACCGGCATTGATAAGGCGATGCTCAATGAGAATGGGGAAATCACCTACCTCGAAAACATTCCCGATCAACAGGACTTGTTCGCCAGCTATTGATATAAAGAAGGCAGCGCCAAAATCGGGCGCTGCCTTTTCATTTATTCAAAATCGTACGTTAACTCCCACTGCTGGCGGGCTTCATCCATTAACTCCATCACCTGGCGGGAAAGCGGAAGGGTCCAGTTTTCCCCTTTTTCCAGTATCAAACGGTTTACAGCCTCGACCTCATACTGCAGCGCCTTCTTCGTATCACCGGCCTCGATCGTTTCAACAGAGCCATCCGCAGTATATGTGATCGTCGCTTGCTGGGCCCTCGGGAAATCATCCACAGTAATGAAACCTTCATCACCGGCAACAATCCCGCGCTTCGGCATCTTCGCCCGCATCGCAAGGGAGATGACACCCATTTCGTCATCTTCATTCTTCATGACAATGCCGGACTGTTCATCGACGCCCGTTTGATATTTTTTCACTGTCGTATGAAGCTCTGTCGGCTGGCTGGACAGGAAGAAACGGACAAACGACAGCGCATAGGTGCCGATATCCAGCATTCCGCCGCCGGCCAGATCCGGGTTGAAGAAGCGGTTGGATGGATCATCCTCCTTACAGCTTCCGAATGTCACGTTGATCATGTTCACCTTTCCGATTTTTCCTGTTTGTATCATTTCAGCAAGCTTCTGATACAAAGGCATATGGTACAGCGTCATCGCTTCAGCAACGATGAGGTTTTCAGCTTCTGCGAAATCAATAATTTCCTGAAGCTGCTTGCCGTTCATCGTAATCGCTTTTTCACAGAAGACGTGCTTGCCGTGCTTTAGTGCGTCCATAATATAGTTATAATGAATGCTGTGCGGGGTAGCTATATATACCACATCCACGTTGTCATCCTGAAGCAGCTGTGCGGTTTCTGCATAGACGTGCTCGACTTGGTATTCATCAGCAAAGGCTTGCGTCTTCTCAGGGTTGCGGCCCCATACCGCGTATACGCTTCCATTCACCTCCTGGATCGCTTTGGCAAAGCTTCCGGCAATCCCGCCGGGTCCTATAATTCCCCAATCTACTTGTGTCATCTTACATCTCCTCCTTTTTTCATTTCCTGTACTCCTGTTTCTCCAGCTACCAGTACCTTGGTAACGACAGACGTAAACAGCGATGTATCGACCACACCGGTCATCCCTTTGAACCGGCGTTCCAAATCAGCACCGTCCTGCCCCGCTTCCATATAAACGTCTACTAAGAGGTTTCCATTCCCGGTATATACCGGTCCATCCTGTCCGCTGCTTTGACGGACGTGAGATGCGCGGGCCGGGAACGATTTCATCTTTTGATTTACAAAATGCAGCGCCTGCGGTAGTACTTCCAAAGCGACCGGGTGGTCATAGGTTAATACCGGGACGATTTTCGTTTTATCGACAAGCAGAATATATTCTTCTGAAAGTTCAGCGACCAGTTTTTCCATCGAATGTATGCCTCCCCCGCTTTTCAAGGCGTGAAACTGTTCATCGACCTGGTCACAGCCGTCAAATGCTGTATCGATCTTACTAACGTCTGTGATGGAAACGACCTCCAGGCCGGCGTCGATGCAGTGCTGTTTCGTCTCCCAGGACGGCGTCACTACTTTCACATAAATCTTGTTTTCATTAATCAACGTAATCAAGTGCTTGATTGTACTTCCTCCACCAAGCCCGATAATGCTGCCCTCGGTTATGTATTCCAGTGCCTTCTCCGCACAACGCTGTTTCACATCCATCTATTCTCCACCACCTTGGCACCAATGTACAGCAAGGGCGCATTTTCTGCAATGTATACGCTCCATTATTATCCAAGTTATCCTTTTGCCCGTTTACAGGGCAAACTGAGCTCTTCTCGTATCATAAGGGATTTCCTATCAACTTCGTACCGCTAATGACTTCTTAATATCGGAGAAACCCTTCCCCTCCATGGAAAGGAATAGTTACAGGTATTGCACGCATTAAAAAATCTAAAAATCAACACAATATGTTATCTCAGAATATCTTCATCCCCCAAAGTCCCTACTCCATTATACCGATTGTTATAGTTGTTGATGATTCTACGTTTAATAAGGGTTTCCTGATGGAATATGCCCTAAATAGATATGGTAAATAGAGGAGGAAGCTTATGAAATATATCGGTGTCACATTCATTTTGACCGCCGCTATCTTATGGGGGATGACCGGTGGTGTTGCAGACATTTTAATGGATAAAGGATGGAGCCCAGGCGTCATTTCCTTTTACAGGGGAGCCGTCGGTCTCGTCTGTGTTTTCATTTGGTTTATCATCAAGCCCCGCCAGCATATGCCGCGCACGTATTCGCTCGTTTTATGGGCAGCTCTGGCTGGTGTCGGCGTCGCCGGGAACTTCACACTTTATTTTCTTAGTATAGAATCATCCAGTATTGCGGTAGCGGCGACCCTCATGTACACCGCACCTGTGTTTGTGCTGCTTGCTTCTTTCTTTTTAGGGATCGAACGGTCATCCTGGCTGAAATGGGGCTGTATCGTTTCCGTATTGATCGGGGTCGTACTGCTTACCGGAGCCTATAGCAGCAGCGGGGCATCCGTCAACCTGACCGGCGCACTCACTGGACTCGGCTCAGGCCTGTCCTACGCTCTGTTCATTTTCGCCTTCAAAAAAGCAGCTGCAGAAGGAAGCGCACCAACGACTCTGACGATTTCCTTCATCGTTTTCAGCATCCTGTTGTTTTTCTATATGGATATTCAGGAAGCGGCTTCCGTTCTTACATCAGAGGACCTGCCTCTGTTCATCGTACTCGGATTGATTGGTGCAGGCATTTCCTTCGTCCTCTATGTATTCGGGATTAAACGGACAGCTCCTACTACAGCTTCCATTGTTGCTATGGTGGAACCGGTCACCGCCTCCATTTTCGGCGTCCTTATTCTCAGTGACAGTTTATCGCTCATCCAAGGTGCCGGCATGGTTATTATTCTGGTGACCATCACCCTGCTATCCTTTAAACAGGCTCAAGATTGAATCCAAAAAGAAAAGCCGTTCCAGTTACTGGACGGCTTTTCTTTTTATAAGGCTTTAGGGTTTATATGGATAGTTGACGATTTTATTTAATGTTTTCCCGGTTCTTTTGATTGTAATGAATTTGATTAATGTAGAACTTACTAATGTAGTAAACAGCCCCAGTAATCAGCACTACAAATGCTGAAAAACTTAAAGTCATCAAAAATCCCCCAACAGCCGTCTGCAGGACATTGTTTAAGATTAAGGTCACAGCTGCGAAAATGATAGCTGAAATCAAAATAGTCTTTTTGTTCATCCCAATTCCCCTTTTGTTTCTGCGAAAATTTAACTCCTGTAGATATCTGTACAACAGCAGCCCCTGAATAACCATTATAAACTCCAATGATAGGAGAGTTATTTTCCAAAGGTAAGCAACACTAAAACTTAACTCCGCCTATTATAAATACCCTTTACTTTTTCACTGCGGAAATGAAAGCGATAAGAAAGAAAACAAAATAAACAAGGCCGACGCCAATTAAGATGTTCATAATCACATCCATCTCAAGCCCACCTCCAACTAATACAGTCTGTAATGATAACTCTCATCCAGACGGTCCTGAATGGAGTCCATCGTGGAACCAGGGAGCTTGACATGTGTAAAAAGCATCCGGGCGGCATTCGGATGTTTCCCTTCTGCGATCCATGCTTCCGGCTGCCAGAGCTTCGAGCGGATGAAGGCTTTGGCACAGTGAATAAAACACTCCTCTACCTCCACAGCAATGCCGAGCTCAGGCAGACGATTTTTGACTGCCATTTTCTTCAGCACATCCGGATCCTGTATGATCTCCGCACGACCTTTAATACGGAGCGTTTCTCCAAGTCCCGGAATGAAAAAAAGCAGACCGGCACGTGGATTAGCAATAATATTACGCAGGGAATCCACCCGTTTATTCCCCGGCCTTTCCGGTATAACCAGCTGTTTTTCGTTTAGGATGTGGACAAAGCCTGGGTAGTCCCCTCTCGGAGAGGCGTCCGGCTGCCCTTTTTCACCTGAAGTCGTGAGCACGAGAAACGGAGATTTAGAGATAAAATCCATACAGCTGTCATCCAGGCTGTCAATCACCTTGTTGCGAACGAGATCACTTGGAGCTCCGACAAGACTCCGGAGCTCTTGCTCATCCGAAATCGTCTTCTTGAACCGATACATCCCGTTTCCACCCTTCTGTTTTCTTATAAAAACACAGCCCCTGTGATAAAAACGAGCAAAAGAGGAAGGAAAACAAAGATCATGATCAGCACCTTCACATTTTCCACGTCTGTAAACAATGTCCTGCGATTAAGATACAGCATGAAAGCAAGTAAAAGAATCGATATCCCTGTCAGCCACCCGTACACCGTCTCTCCTCCTCTCTTCCATTCATGACAGGATGTCTTTAATATCATACAGCTGATCCATTAAAGAAAGACCCGTCAACACAACCCCAAAGGAACTGTATAGAATGGTTTTCCGAACGCTCTCCCCTTTTTTCACATCAACGGCAACCCAGTACAACGCTGCGAAGATGGAAGTGAAAAACAGCCAGTAGTGAATGGACTGGTCATTGAGCTGATCTACGAGCATGTTGGCTTTCCATTGATCTTCTTCAGGTGGATCATACATCACGGTTTCCTCTGTCATTCCGAATGCATTGTTTTTCTCAACCGTGACCGTTGTGAAATCCTCATTAACCATCTTAAATCCGACAGCATCATAACCGAGGGGCGTATAGCTGAGCGAATAAGCGAGGAAGTAGGATAGACCGAAGGCAGCCAGTACAAAGCCTGCATAACCCAGCTTCCTTTTCCATGTCTTATTTTCATTGGTTTTCATGATGAATCCCTCTTCCTTTGTTATACAGCTACCTAAATTCTATAAGTTATGGGTGTTTTTGTCACACCCTCTCTTCTCAGTTCCATCATTCTCTCGCGAGAGCTCAGAAAATAATAAAAAGATCGTTCCTTAAGAACGATCTTTTTTTCTCATGACGTTCCGGCAGATGCCGCCACAATAAATACAACCATGGCAACAGCATTCGTAGCGCTGATCAATACCATCCCGACCGCCCATTGCACCCGGGCCCCTCTCCGAAATCAAAAGGCTGTACTACACATGTGTGTACAGCCCTTACGCTTACAAGTTGTTATGGATAGGTTGTTCCTTCCAGTAACGGTATGACGTGCTTCAACTCACGCAGATCTTCAATGACATGATCCGCCTGCGCGAGTTCTTCCTCCTGCGCAAAATCAAAGCGGCACCCCACCGCTGTAAGACCATTTTCCTTGGCCGCCCTGATATCAGACAGTCTGTCCCCGACAACTGCCCCTTCCTGTATATGATGCTTTTGGATGATCTCCTGTACAAGACTGGATTTATCAAGGGAATCAATCTGTTCAATACTGAACGTCTCCGCTACCCAGCTATTGAGACGGTAATATTCTACAATCGTCTGCAGGTAACGTTTGAGGCCATTACTGGCTATGTATACAGAAAAGCCCTGATTCGTCAGTTGTCCCATCGTCTCTTTCACACCGGGGTACAAGGCGCCTCTGCCGTTTCGAATATGGCTGATGAGCCTGTCTAAAAAGAGCGCGTCCACTTCGTTTCTTTCGTATGGAGTAAACTCAGGCAGCAGTGTCTCCCACACTTTTGGAAGAGGTACCCCCATAATCTGCTGATATTCAGCCAGCGGGGCATCTCCCTCCCATTTGTTGATTTTCCTCAACTTCTGGAAAGTATCTTCAAGAGAGGCTTCCAGGACTTGATTCGTTTGAAATAGTGTTCCGTCCATATCAAAAATGATGGCTTTTGTCATAGTACCCTGCCTTCCGTTTTTCAGTCATTTGTGGTTCCTCTGATTAATCCATGGTCCTCATGAAGTAATTTAGGATTAGACATCACAATAAGTCCAGAAAGATCAATGAAATTATCGATAGACAATCCTCCGCAGATGTACGAAATCGACGGAATTATGAGGCATTCACTCTAAAAAGTCACTTTGTAAGTTTTATATACTTTTCTACTGCATCCTTTAAAGGTTCTAAAGAAGCTTCCCAGAAGTCTGATCCAGTCAAATCCTCATTCAGAAATTCCCTTCCCAGTTCTTCCATCGTACGCTTTCCAGAATTCTCAAGCAGTTGGTCATACATTATTGGAAAGCCCTCCCGTTCCTTTAAGTACATCGAATATAGACCGTTACTGAACAAGTAACCTATCGTGTACGGAAGGTTATAATAGGCCTTTTCTGTACTATAGAAATGTGGAATCGTCATCCATGTATATCCATTTACATCCGCCAAGGTGCCTTTGAACCACTCCTCTTCTTTTTCAGTATTCAATTGAACGAGTTCATCAGCTGAAAGGGCCCCATGCTTCCGACGTTCATAAAAAGCTCTTTCAAACTCAAACTTTGCCGGGATAAAGGCGGTATACTTCAGTCCATTAGTAATTTTCATCTCCAAAAGAGAGAGTTGATCATTTTTTGTTTCCGCATGTTCAATTGCTGCATCAAGGACAAGATTTTCAAGGAATGTAGAAGCTGTTTCTGCAAGTCCTGTACCAATCTGTCTGGCAAAACCCGGCTGTTCATGTAGGATTAAATTATGGTAGGCATGCCCCAGTTCGTGGGCAAGCGTGACCACATCCTGATAACTGCCTGTAAACGACAGAAGCACGCGGCTTTCTTCAGCCGCCGGAAGTGATGCACAAAAGGCACCATGACGTTTATGTTCAGAAGGCTCTGCATCAATCCACCCCTGTTCGAATGCGCGTTCAGCAAACACCCCCAGTTTTTCACTGAAAGAGTGGAACTGACGAATAATAATTTGTGCCGCTTCGTCATAGGTGAGCGATGTTTCTGAGGTATACGTCGGCGCCTGCGTGTCATACCATGTCAGCTTATCGACCTTACTCAATTCAGCTTTTCTTTGGAAAAATTGATGCAGCAAGTGTTTATGTTCATGCAGAGTGTTCATCAAACTCGAGATGGTCGTTTCACGTATGCGGTTTTGATCCAGCATTTCCTTCAACGGATTAGACCAGTCACGAATTCGGTAAAGCTCGTTTCGAAATCCAGCAAAGTGATTGAAAATAGAAGCAAACCGATCGGCATTCGCTTCACAGGTGTTTAAGATTTCTTCACCTACAGCTTTCCTTACACGACGATCGTGAGAAAAGGCCGCTTGTACAAAAGCCTGGCTGAAAGGAATACTCTGAGCTTCTCCGTTCGCTTCCACCCTTACGCGGAGGTTCGATAATTCCTGCTCGTAATGATCTTCCCACCCATCAAACCCATCCACAGCAAGGTCATGAATAAGTGCTTCCATCTCAGGAGAAAGCTGGTCCTCCATTTTTCTTCTTTCTTCATTTAAATAAAATCGGGCGGATCGAACCTCCGGATGTTCTACGAGTTGTTCCCATTGAGTGATCGAAACCTTTGCCAGGAACAGGCGGAACGAAACCATCATCGTATTAAATTTAGATTTTAAAAAGCTGCACCGCCCGGCCATATCGCGCCATTTTGCATCTGTAACGTTTGTGGACTGCCGGCAGATGATATATTCATCCAATTCGAATATCTTTGTTTGAAGTTCCTGTACATGTAGAATGTTTTCAACAGCTTCCTCTATTAGCGTATCTTCATTCCCTTTCTCCAACTCGCTCTTTCTTCTTTCAAGCTGATGAACGATTTGCTCCATCTGTTCCTCCAGCGCCACTTCCCGCCCACCTGGGCGGACAGATTCCAGATCCCATTGGGTTGTTTTCACCCTCATCCAAAAACCCTCCTATGTAAATAAGCTGGTTTCATTGTAATATAAATTGGAATTATTTTCCTCAAAAAACAATGAATGTTCTAAAAATTGAGAGCGATTAAAATCAAAAGAAATCCACTCAATACCGCAGTGGCCACATACATCCACTGTCCATTCAGCTTCACAGGCAGATCTTTCAGCATGATTCCTCCCCATCCTGCGACTACAAGAATGGTTATAACAACAGCTAAAATAACCGTCTCCATTACAGTCCCCCTCTCTCATACCGGTCATGAAAAGTTTTGTACACACCCTAAATCAGAGCAATGTAAAGCCTCTCACGATTTCCCTTAAATAATAGCTCCTACAAGCAGCCAATAAATATCATAAGATAGTAATTAAAATTATTTCTCAAAAATGTTTATGAGACTCAGTGACGGGAATGCATGTTCTGAGGGGGAATTTAAAATGGAATTACTCCAATTCCTTAGGGGGGGAAATGTATACTGGAATAAGTTTTCACAACGAATATAACAAACCTGTCTGCTGTGATCTGGGGGCTTTCGCCTCTAACGAGCAGCTTTTACTCTTTATGGAGTTAAAACCAACGACAGTGAAGTACTTTCCGATGGAGCGAAATCCGTACTTAATTTGTTCAGACCAACATCATTCGCAAACTTATTTCCTTTCTACATGACCTGGGCACGCCGGGAATCCTTTTGGATTTCCGGCCGTCTCCCTTTTTAATAGATAACCCTCTGCATATCAAGTATTTCAAAACGACAGATGGTCCGCAGCACGAAAAAGGCTTATCCAAAATCGGATAAGCCTTTTTCGTGTTAAGAAAGCTCCTGCTCATACTCTCCGGATGCTTTCTGAGGTACCGTTGCTGCACTTTTTGAACTGACACGCTGCAGCATATATTCGAGTAGAAACAGGTAATCCTCCTGATGACCTGTATTCTTGGAAAGCTCGGAAAGCTGTTCAATAATGTACAGGCAGTCATTTTCATAGAGACTGTAATTATCGAAGCCAAGAATCGTCTGACGCGCGAATTCCCACAGATCCTCGTGAACGTCCTCGTCCATCGTTTTGCTGAGCAGGGAAATCATCGTCAGCAGTTCCGTCATAATCGTTGAATTTTGGTTGGCGTATTCCCGGATCGACGCGAATCCTTTATGAAGATAATAACGGAAATCCTTCTGATTCAAAATCACCCGCAGCTGCTGTTCCTGGTCAAAAAGGTAGGGAGAGAAATTGGTGGACTGGCCGATGCGCTTCAAGAGATCCGTAATCTGATGGATGGTATTCGTCACCGTCAGCGGGTCGTTATGACCGAGCGCTTTGATGGCTACCTCTGCAAGCTTGATCAGCCCGTATTCGAGGTCCTGAATTTCTGTCTGCTTTACACCAATTTCAATCGACTTAAAATAACGCTCCGGATGAATCTTGGAGCCCTTTTCCCAATAAGTGAGAAGCGGGGTCCCCTCCACAACAAACTCACCGATCCTTACATCAAACCTCAGGAGAGCATCCTCCCGTGAGGCCGTCTTGACGAGCTTTGCAAAATCTGCCACCTGAAGGTAACCGGACTGATGTGATTTCAGCACCTTCCCCTCGTCATCAGCAGGAAGTGAAGTCGGTTCGATTTCCTTGTTGAGATGAAAAGGAGCCAGCTCCTTCTCCAAAGCGGTCTGAACAGACTGGGACTTGGCGTTCATATTGTAGCTGATATTGTGCACCTGCATCCATGTCGTCGTATGGTTGATAAAATAGATGAAGGTGACAGCGGCAATAATCGCCGTCAGAATTGACAGAACCGGCGTTGCGGCGATGTACTCCTCTTCCTCATGCGTCACATACAGGAAGTTTAACAGCACATAAATGAAGCTTCCGTTGAAAATGCCGAGCACATGTTGAGTGGCCCGGTCACTGACAAAGTTGACGAGCATTTTGGATGAAAACTGCCCGCTGAACGTAGTTAAGGCAACAAGCAGCGAGTTGATTGTAAACGCGCTCAAAGTAAGAACGCCTCCGACGAGCGCACTCAGCAGCACCTGCAGCGTCTGTCCGCTGAAACCGATGGGCGCCGGCAGGTACAAGCTGACGTCCACGATATAATCGAGGTAAAAGGTGAACGCCGATAATCCGACAGCCCCGAGAATATACCAGAACGGCATAAACCAGATCGTGGATTTCAGCTCACTCTTGCGTTGACGCCGGCTCATTTTGAAGTACTTTTTTATATAGTAGAAGAAACTCATACGCGGCACACCATTCTGTTCTTAAGTATTGGAATTCTTCTAATTCCTTCCCTTGAACGGTAGCTGCTAACCTGATTTCTTATAATTCTTTATGGTGGGTGACGCGATTTATCGATATATCCCAGATTTGACTGATATAATCAGAAAAAAATCGATATATTACAGATTTAGTCGATATATCGCAAAAATAATTGATATATCCGGAAAAAAATTGACATCCTTTTCCGCTAATTATTCGAATACGTTATCATCCATACTTCTACCTCTCATCCTATGCAAAAACCGGCCGGAAATCCGGCCGGTCTGCTTCTTACTTTTGATCGGTCTGTGCTTTGATCGCTTTTATTGTTCCCGTATGTACCCCTTCGTGATACAGCGTGAAATTCAGAATTTCACCAACGGTTTTCATGGATAGAAACTCTTCTGCTGCTTCGTCATCAAGTTTGCCCGTGAGAGCTTCCTGCAGGAGTGCCGGCTGCTCTTCCAGGTGTTTTTTCAATTCATCAAGGCTGGGGACGTTACCTTCCCAATCCGCCGGCTTCGTTCCTGGAGCGAATAATTGGAAAAAGCGCGGAGGTGTTTCGACCGGTGTACCGGCAAACTTAGCCACCATCCCATTTTGAGCAGCAACAATATGACCAAGATTCCACCGGATATTGTTCGCAAATCCTTTCGGCTGGAGGTCTGCCTGTTCCTCCGTAATTCCATCCAGCATTTTCAATGTCGCTTTTCTAACGAGTGCAATTTGTTGAAATACCTGTTCTTCATTCATGGTAACAACTCCCTTCTCTCCCATTCTATCCTTCTATGCATTGATTCTCAAAGAATCGGAGATTGAAAGGCCGTCGTTAATATCTGCAGATAATCTTCTTTCGTAATCGTCCGGGCATTGCTCGGGGTCGAGTTGTTGCGTTCCGCAAGTTCAGCCATACGCTGGAAATCTTCTTCTTGAACAGAAGGTATTTCACTCAAAAGAGGAATATCCAGCTGTTTTGTGAACGCATCGATTTTACGGACGAATTTCTCTACTGCCTCCTCATCCGGATCGTTATCTTCTGCCATCTTCATTAGCCGGGCCATTTCCGCGTGCAGCGGCACGTTTTCCTGCGCGTTGAACTCCATGACATGAGGAAGGAATATGGCATTCGCTACGCCGTGCGGAGTATCATAGAAGCTTCCAAGCGCTTCCGCCAAGCAGTGGACAGCCGCTACATCCGCTGACCCAAAGCATAGACCCGCAAGCAGGCTTCCCTCCTGCATTTTCGCCCGTGCTTCCAGATCTGCTCCGTGTTCAAACACTTGAGGAAGATGCTCGACAATGACCTCCATCGCTCTTGCTCCCATCGCCTGTGATACAGGGTTCGTCACCTTACACGAATATCCCTCGATAGCATGGACAAGGGCATCGACTCCTGTTGCTGCCGTTACGTCCTTTGGTACCGTTAACGTCAGTTTTGGGTCCAGTACGGCTGTTACCGGACGGAGCATCGCGTGCTTCAGCGTGATTTTCCGGTGCGAGTCCGCGAGTGTAATGACCGAAGAGCGGGTAACTTCTGATCCGGTGCCGGCCGTAGTTGGAATACAGAGGATCGGTGCTGCATTCGTATAAGCCCTTTTCCCTTCTACATAGTCTTCTGGACGGCCGCCGTTCGGTCCAAGAAGCGCTACCGCTTTTGCGGTATCGATGGGACTTCCACCGCCAATCCCAAGGACAGCGGAAGCTTTTTCTTTTTGAAACACTTCCGCTCCTATCAGGCATTCGGTATCGCGCGGATTCGGAGATACCTGGTCAAAATCCACCACCCGATAGCCCGCATCTTCAAGAGAATCTAAAACAGGCTTCACGATTCCAGCCTTTTTCACACCTGGATCGCTCACGACCATCACGGTTGCCCCTGGCTCTGTCATCTCCTTCAGCAGTCCCGGTACTTCCTTGGAACGTCCAGGTCCCATCACAATTTTAGTCTGGCAGTAGTAGTCAAAATGCATATCCAATCCCTCCTGTTCAAGCTCTTTGTTCATTGGCCTTAAAAATATAAGGTAGTCTTTCCCAGCTGCAAGTTCAAAATTTTTCGTTTATTTGGGACTGTCTCCATCATATAAAAATTGTTATGATCAATCTACAGAAAATTAATGATCAAAACGATCGGGAGAATTGATCAGAGAGAGGACGAACACGTATGGAAATGAAGCAGTTAAAGATGTTTCAAACCGCAGCCATAGAGTTGAATTTCACTAAAACCGCCCAGATTCTCGGCTATGCCCAATCCAGCATTACAGGGAATATTTATGCCCTGGAAGAAGAAATCGGCGCCCCACTTTTTGAAAGGCTGGGCAGGAGGGTGTTTTTAACAAAGGCAGGAGAACAACTTCTTGATTATGCGGATAAAATCCTTGGTTTAACAGAAGAAGCTGTTTATGTAACCGGAGGTAAAAATCAAAACCCAGGAGGAATGCTGCGGATCTGCGCATCCGAAACCCACTGCACGTACAGACTCCCCCACATTTTAAAGGCCTTTCAGGAAAAATACCCGAACATTGAACTGATATTCAGGCCGGCCGTGGCCGAAAAGGATATTCTGCATTTGTTGTCCGAGGGGCAGATCGACGTTGGTCTGCTATCCATGCATCCTCTGACATCCAGCTCCTTCACAGTAAAGGAATTGAAAGAAGAACCAGTCGCGCTTATATCCAATCCAGCCCACCCCTTAAGGGATAAAGGTGGAGTGACCCCTTACGATGTGGCGCAGGAGAAGCTCCTGCTGACAGAAGCATGTGATTACAGGACTTCTTTCGAAAATGCTCTGATTCAATCTGGTACAGCACCAAACAGTAAGCTTGAAATCGGGGATATATCTGCAATCAAAGAATGTGTGAAGGCTGGTCTTGGTGTAGCCGTGCTTCCGGAAATCGCCGTCCAGAAAGAAATAGCAGATAAAACCATCTCCAAGCTGAACTGGAACGGGCCTGCCTTTAACATCCAACAGCAGCTCTTCTGGCATAAAAATAAATGGATGTCCCCTGCCCTTCAGGCTTTCATTACACTCACGGAGGAATATATAAAAGAAAATGGATAACCCATTTCTCCTTCAATCTCTTATATAACAATACATCCCGCCTCATCAAAAAACGCCGCTCCTTTCCAGAGCGGCGTTTTTTAGTTTCGCAGTATTTTTTCCATAGCTTTGCCTTTCGCCAATTCATCCACCATCTTATCCAGATAGCGGATTTCCTGCATGATCGGTTCTTCAATGTCTTCCACCCGGACACCGCAGACGACCCCTTTGATCAGATTACGTGACGGATGAAGCTCAGGCGCTTCCTCAAAAAAAGTTTCAAAATCCGTCTTTTCTTCCAAGTGCTCCTCCAGCTGTGCCTGAGACAGTCCGGTATGCCAGCGGATGATTTCATCCACTTCCTCCTTGGTGCGTCCTTTTTTCTCAGCTTTCGTGATGTAATGAGGATAAACGCTTGCGAAACTCATACTGTAGATTTTATGTTTGGTCATTCCACGACACCTTCCTTTTTCACAGGATCTGTATCTGTATTATAGCATGGTTTTACTTTCCGCTATTCCATCCCAGCAGGAAATCCTCGATGACATTCGTGACTTCGAACGGTCCGGATTCCTGATTGGAAGGAACAACTGTGATGAGGCCTGCATCCGGATAATAAGAGGAGCGGAAGCTGACACCGGGATCATAGCCCATGACGTGGTATTTGTATATATGCTCCTCTTTTTGATTCATCCAAATCCCGTACCCGTAATGAATCGCCTCATTCACTTGCACATAAGGCTGCAGAAGTCTGCTGGTCATCTCTTCGCTCAGCAGTTCATATCGGAATAACGCTTCCCAGAACTTCCCCATATCCGGAGCAGATAAAAACGCCCCGCCATCGGATCCTCCTTGCTTTGGAATGGAATAAACATTCGTCCGCCATGTGCCCTTTTCCTTTTCATCAATATAGCCAAAGGCTGTATTGACCGGGAGCTGATCGAGAGAAAAATACCCGGAGTCATACATCCCGCAGCGCTCAAAAATCTCCGACTGTACATAATCGGTATACGCCTCTCCTGTTTGCTGCTCGATGATCAACCCAAGCAGAATATAGGCCGCATTGTTGTAGTGGAACCGCTCCCCAGGACCGCCGTTCATCGGTTTCTTTTGAAAAAGGGGCAGAAAATCCTTGAGCGTTTCGATTTTATAGACAGGCACATCCGTCCATAAATCCTCGTAATTCTTCATCACTTCTTCATCAAAATAATCCGGCAGGCCGGACGTATGCGTCAGCAGGTGATGAATGGTTACATCCTTATCAAAATAAGGGAATTCAATCGCCAGACAGTCGGCCAGTGGTGTATCAAACTCCAGCTGTCCTTTTTCCACAAGCTGGCACACGGCCATAGCGGTGAACAGCTTGCTTCCGGAGGCTGTTCCGAAACGGGTGTTGTATGTATTCAGCCTTTTCTCTGCTCTGTCTGCGTAACCATAGGCCTTCTTCAAAAGCACTTGTTCCCTGTCCTTTACATAGACGACTCCGGAAAAGTTTATGTCCTTACTTTTATCATGGATCATTTCGGGCAGCTCTTTATGTATTCTCATCGGTTTCCTCCGCTCCATTTTGTTTCCTGATGAAACACTTCAATCTCAATCAGCGAAAAGTGGCGGTTTCGGTTTCGGCCAGCCATTTGTCGACAGCTTTGACAGGGAAATAATATTCGTAGCCGATTTTCACATAAGGGATCTGACTCTTCACAACATCCCCCTCTTTCTTCGGAAGAACCTTTTCTATCTGCTCGTCACTGAGGCCCAGGTAATCCTGAAGTTCTAAATAACTCATCAGCTGAGGATTCTTATGCTGATCGCGGACTATAACCTGTTCACCAGACTCCTGGGAGCTCTGCGTGAGGGCGTTGGAAAGAATAATCGCTCCTGATAAGATGCAGGCGCCTACAATTAATAATGACATGTTGGTCGTTAATTCTTTCATGACTATCCTCCTTTACGGCCTTATTATTCCAAAATCCCCCTGGAACCTCAATCCTTTTTGGAGAAACCGTACAAGAAAGGACTATTCCTCACGCTCTTTCTGCCGAAGACCGTACATATAAAAAGCGGGAATGACCGAACAGACAAAAACGATACCACCAACCAGCAAACCGTCCATCACGTTGTACCCATTCGTCAAGGCGATGAAAGTAACAAATAAAAGAGAAATCAATGTGATTATCCCGAGAGCTATGTACAATCGCTTGACGGGTGACCCCTTTGTTTTCTCATGCTCCACACTGATCGTCATGGAAAGGTAGGCATTGACCACTCCTGTCATAATGAAAACAAACCAGACAGGGTTATCCGTCATCCCGTCCATCCCATGGTTAATCAAATCATAAAGCAGGACCCCCATAATTCCTAAAGTCTGAACAATAAATGTAATTCTGATGTTCTTTAAATTTTTCAACTGCAGACGTTCATCTTTAATTTTTTCCATTTCTTTTACTCCTTTCGTTCCTGCCAGAATACCTCATCCAACGTTTTATTAACGGCATAGCAGATCTCCAGACACAGCTTCAACGTTGGGTTGTAACGGCCTTTTTCAATTAAGCTGATCGTCTGACGCGTTACACCAACCCTCTCTGCAAGCTCCTGTTGGGTTAAATCGTAGCTGACACGCGCTACCTTCACTTTATTTTCCATAATTATCTATCCCTTCCCTATCAATGTAACATATAAGTTACATAATGCAATACATATATTCCGTTGGACACTAAGAGAAAAACGACTGTCATCATGACACCCGTTTTTTTCTTCTATTCAAGTACCAGGAGAGAATCCTTTTCGCTCCACTCTGCACTATCTATAAGTACTAGGATGAAGGTTATGGACAGATGGTTTAACTCCATCCCTTGTTTTTCGATGAGGATTTTAAAACAGAAATGCAGCATCTTTTTTTATCATTTTTCCCCTTTCTTTTCCCGTTCCGATAACTGAGGGGGACAAACCAGAAACCAATGACAAAACCTGCAATCAGCATACCAATTAAATGATTCGAATCAATCCTATTATCATTCGCATACCCGAGGAAAATAGAAAAAGGGATCAATATCGTCCACATTAGAAGGACGGCCATGATTCTCTTCTTCAAACTCATTCACAACCCTCCGTCAACGTCCGGTTAATTTCAATATTTGGATTCTCCTTGTATAAAAGGCGGATAAAAGATTTCTCATCTTTTGGGGAAATGTGTGTGATGGTATGCTCGGACCAATAGATCTCCAGACGCTTCACTGCCAATGCAGGAGCGGCAAACGGACTGTATCTCTGCTCCACCCTACGAATATCTTCTATGCGGATCTTTTTTCTCATCGGACCAAATCGGATGTGCAGAATGCCCGCTTCAATTTTGTATCCGGTCGAAAACCAAATCCATAAAACGATCTCTATGATACCTGCACTGAGAAGGTATCCCGGCACGCTTTTATATGTAATCAACTGCCGACCACCCGCTTCTCCCCCAAATAAATAGAGTAGAGCAATGCTTCCAATGATTCCTCCGTACATAAATGAAAACAACGGGTCTCTTTTGGATGGAAAGTACATATTTCTCACCTCCCCTGCCTTTACGTATGCCTATCCAAGAAAGTTTCACACGATAGGGATGATAGTGTAAATCTATCATCCATGAGAGAATTCTTCATTGTAATGATATAAAGGGAAAAATGGAATACTAGACTCAGCGCATGACTAAGCTTGCTGTAATCACCCGGGATCCATGATTGATAAACAGATTTGGAGTTTGGTTCCAAATTGCCGCTATCTTTTTCCACCCGCCGATTATAGCGCTTGTAGACTTCAAAAAAAGGAAAGAGTGCCAGATAGAATCTGACACTCTTTCATCTCTATATTTTACAGTCGTCTCATACTTCTTTTTAAAGAATCTGTACAGCTCTATGTTCTTGGAGAAAACGACGGACCAGTTCTACGTATTTTTCATTCTCCTCCAGCTGGGGAGAGTGACCGCTGTTTTCAAAGATAACAAGCTCAGCATTCGGAACACACGACGCAATGGTCTCCGAGCAGATCACAGGAGTGACCCAGTCGTGCCTTCCGACTGTTACCAGCGTCGGTACGTTGATCCCGGCTAATTGATCAACCAGATTAAACGCAGGTTTATTATGCCGGAAAGCGAAGTTATGGGTTTCGTGCCTGTAGTAAATCTGGTCGAGGCGCTGACGGACGGCTTCTTCATCATATTCCACCGTGTACAGCGGCTGGATCAAAGTGAACAGCTCTTTCAAATCTTCGTCGGAGTGTACCTTCCCTTCAAAGAGGCGGGTCATGTTTTCTTCGGTAATGCCGTCAATCCCACTCTCAAGGGCCCGGTCAATGGAGAGGTAATCAAAGTCACTGCTTGCTGCGGTATCTCTCAACAGCACGCGGGTGACACTGTAAGGGTAGCGGATGGCGTACTCGAGCGTTAGAAATCCGCCGTACGATCCGCCTAAAATGGTGATCGGACCGCCGACAAGCTCCAGGCGGACAGCTTCAATATCCGCCGTCCACTGCTCATGAGTAAAAGGGGGACGTCCCTCCGATCTTCCTGAACCTCTCATATCCATAAAAACGAGCTTGTACGTATCTCCCAAGGCGGAAAAGGCTTTGATATCACCCCGGCAGTCTCCCAGACCCGGAGCTCCGTGGATGAAGAAAATCACCTCTCCCTCGGGATTTCCATGGACTTCATAATACAACTCATTGTCATTCACGTTCATGAACAAGGCGCTTCCTCCTCTTTATTTTTTCGCAAAACGCGGATCCAGGGCATCTCTCAGTCCATCACCGAGAAAATTATAAGCCAGTACAACGATGGTAATTGCTACACCCGGAAGCACACCTAAAATTGGAGCTGTCCAGATGTACTGTTGGGAATTCTGTAGCATGTTCCCCCATGTCGGTGTGGGTGGCTGGATGCCTAATCCCAGATAGCTGATCGCACTTTCTGTGAGAATGGCCCAGGCAATAGCGAGTGTTCCGGAGACAATGATCGAGGGAAGAATCTGCGGAACGACATATTTTAAGAGAATCCTTTTAGCAGAAGCCCCGGCCGCATTGGCCGCTTCAACAAACTCGTATTCTTTCCACTTCAACGTTTCTCCGTATACGACCCGGGCAATTTCCACCCAGCCGGTCAGTGCGATGACGAGCACGACCATGAATGGCGTCGTCCCAAGCACCGTAAGGGCGACAAGGACGAAGAAAAAGTTCGGAATCGCCATCATTGCTTCGGTAATGCGCATGAGGACAGCTTCGACCACTTTTCCAAAAAATCCGGCGCAGGCGCCTATGATCGTCCCGATGATCAAGGAGAAAAGCATCGCACATAATCCGACCAAGAGCGTCACCCGCCCGCCGTGAAGCATGCGTGCGAAAACATCCCTGCCCAGGTCGTCTGTTCCGAAGGGGTGCTGCAGCGTCCAGCCGGCAAGGGCCCCTGCATCGGTCAGTTCATCCGGAGTAATCGGCCACAGGACAGGACCGATAAAGACGACGGCGTGGACAACGACTAAAAACCATAATGATAAAAACGCTACTTTGTTCTGCTTCAATCTTGTAAGTAATACGAAGCGCCGCTTTTCCTTTTTCCGGTGCTGCTCTTCCATATCTTCTTTTATAGAAGCTCCTAACATTCGGTCCCCTCCTATGCCATGTTTTTCACACGCGGATCGACTTGAGAATAAATGATGTCGACAAGCAGATTGCTGATGATAACGACAAGCGTAATGACAACGGTAATGCCCATGATCAATGGATAGTCACGGCCATTGGCTGCTTCAATAATCAACGTCCCGATTCCTGTCCATCCAAAAATCGCTTCGGTGATCACAGCACCGCTCAGCAGTCTCGGAATCAGCACGCCAATGATGCTGATGATCGGAATCATCGCATTACGAAGCGCATGCACATACAACACGACGAATTCCTTCGCCCCTTTGGAACGGGCGGTACGGATATAGTTCTGTGAAATGACTTCCAGCATCGATGATCTCGTGAAGCGGACGATATTCGGAAGCACGGTCGTCGATAAAATCAGTACCGGCATGGCTAAGTGAGCCATCCAGCCCCCAAAGTCAAAGTCCGCGCCCCTGGGTCCGACACCGGACGATGGCAGCCAGCCAAGTTCAACAGAAAATAAGAGAATCAGCATGAGCCCGAGCCAGAAGGAAGGAACCGACAAACCGATGACACTCGAAAAGTTGATCACATGATCCGCTGCTTTTCCTCGTTTCAAGGCGGAGATGACCCCAAGGATGATGCCTGCAATAACGGAAAAAATGATCGTGAATACGGTAAGTTCCATCGTGTAAGGCAGCCGTTCAGCTATCCTTTCCACGACCGCTTCACTAGAGTTGAATGATGTGCCCAGATCACCGGTGACTGCATTCCCCACCCACTCAAAATAGCGGACGATCACCGGCTGGTCCAGGCCGAGACGTTCGATTACCGCCTGACGCTCATCGGGTGATGCATCCATCCGCATGACCCCTGTGGGCCCACCTGGTGCGAGGTTGATGAGAAAAAAGGTAATGACAGTCACAATGAACAATAAAATGATGCTTTGTCCAAAGCGGTTAAGTAAAAATCGAATCACACAGGTCCCCCCTTTTTATAAAAGAGAAGTGCACGCGGTGGTGCACTTCTCCCATGACTTACTCCGCCATATACCATTCCTGGATATAGTGAAGCGTATCTCCAAAGGCCAGTTCAGGTACGCCGTCGATATCCGAGCGCTTCACCTGTACTTCCTGCGGGTACCAGAGGAACATGTACGGAAGCTCTTCAGCCATCAGCTTCTGGGCTTCTGTGTAGATTTCCTTCCGCTCCTCTACATCGCTCGTTTCCGCACCGGCGTCCAGAAGCTTGTCCATTTCTTCATTTTGATAAGCCGGGATGTTGTTCCCCTGCTCAGCAAAATCAGAGTGCATGTACGCCTTCAAATCCGGATCCGGTGGATAGCGCCACCAGTTCAAGGTCATCGCATAATCCCTTTGGATGACGACTTTGTCGATCATCGTATTCCAGTCCATCGTATTCAACTGCACATCCAGCCCGACATCAATCAAGTACTGCTGAACAAGCTGGGCAATCGCTTCTAAATCCCCCTGAATACCGATGTCAAAGATGATTTCGAAGTTTTCTCCATCCTTATCGACAAAACCATCACCGTTCGTATCCTCCCATCCCGCTTCAGCAAGGAGCTTTTTCGCTTCTTCCGGATCGAATGGATACTGCTTCACATCATCGGTGTAATACTCCGACAACGCCGGCGTAATTCCGGCATCTGCAATCGTTCCATACCCTTGAAGGACGGTATCGATGATGTTCTGACGGTCAAGCGCATGTTCCATCGCCTGGCGTACCTTCACATCCTGGAACCTTTCTTCCTGCTGGTTGACGATCAGCCAGAAGAAACGGTTCGTATCACGTCCGTCCACATCAACGCCGTCCGCACTCTCAATACGTTCAACCGCAGAGGTGTCATCCAGAGCGAAGATGGAAAGTTCGCCGCTCAACAGCTGCGCCACGTGGGTATTGGCATCAGGAAGAATTTTGTATTCCACTTCGTCCAGGTTCGCAGCATCGCCGAAATACTCTTCATTCCGCTCCAGCACGACGCTCTGTCCGGAAGTATAGGATTTAAGCTTGAAAGGTCCTGTTCCAACAGGGTTCTCCTTGTTAAAGCTCGTCAAATCCCATGGATCTTCTCCTTGGAAAATGTGCTCAGGAATAATCTCTGTATTAAAACTCAGGTAAGCCGGAAGGGCGGCAACCGGGCTCGATAAGTTGAACATAACGGTGTAATCACCATCTGCTTCAACACTTTCCACCTGTCCGAAATAGGAGGCACTGTTCGCTCCAAGCTCTTCATTCAATGTAATATCATTGAACGTAAACACAACGTCCTCTGATGTAAACGGTTCGCCGTCATGCCATGTGACATCATCACGGAGCTGGAAGGTCCAGGTCAGGCCATCCTCGGACGTCTCCCACGATTCAGCCAGATCCGGTGCAGGCACCAGATCTTTCCCCGGCTTCGTCAAACCGTCGAATATGACACGGTTAATGACATTGGACTCTGCATAGGCACTCGGGTGCCACGGATTAAAGGTTGGATCAGCGACAATCGGAATCGATACCTTTCCGCCGGAGACGGCCTCTTCAGAAGACGCTGTCGCTTCTCCCTCTGCCTCCTCTTCCCCTCCGTAGGAACAGGCTGCCAGGAACAACGCCATAAGTGCAGCTGATAAAAAGACCCACCATTTTTTATTCATCGTCATCGTCCCTCTCTTATTATTTCGCCCACGTTTCTTTCAGCACACGCATAATGTTGCCGCCGGTAACTTTACGGATGTCTTCCCGACTGTATCCTTTAGCGACAAGCCAGCGGACGATGTTCGGAAAGCATTCCGCCGGGTTTTCCAATCCTTTGACATAATCGACACGCTCCATCGAGGATTTCTGAGCACTTTTGATGGATAATTGACCGGCTAGTGTATCATGAAGGCCGACATGGTCACCGAATAAGGTGTCCGGCCCAAAGGCTACATGCTCGATCCCTACCAGGTTCGCCGTATATTCGAAGTGTTCCATGAACGAATCGATATTGTGGTGCGGATGATTTTCCGATATGGTGGAGTGCGGAGCTGCCTCAATTCCTATCACCCCGCCCTTTTCAGCACAGGATCGGATGACACTGTCCGGCTTCATACGCTTCGTATCCCATACACCACGGGCACCGGCATGGTTGATGGTGACCGGCTTTGTACTCGTTTCAATCGTATCAAGTGCCGTTTGATCACCGGCGTGAGAAACATCCACAGTGATGCCGAGCTTGTTCATCCGTTCAACCGCCTGTTTTCCAAAAACGGAAAGGCCGGCATCCTTCGGTTCACGGAGGCCCGAGCCCAGCATATTGGATTCAGAGTAGCAGACACCCATCGTCCGGATGCCGAAGCCATACAACACATCAAGACGGTCCAGCTCATTTTCAATCATGGATGCCGATTCCAAGGCTCCGACAAAAGCGATTTTCCCTTCTCTTTTCGCCCTGGACAAGTCCTCAATACGCTCAGCTTTAATCACCATATCCTGATGGGCGATGTCGCTGAAGCGGATACCCAGGTCGTGAATGACATCCGACCATTTCCACCCTGCGAGTGAGGTGATCATCGCTGTTCCGTCCATGAAATTCTCAAAAATGACATCAAGACCTGAACGGCTCAGGGCTTCAAAGGCTGTGAAGTCCCTGCCCTGCCGGCGGAATTCGTAAAACTGATTAAGATCTTCCGGTGCAATGAACGTATGCTCATGCATGGAAATCATCAAATCCTCTTCCAGGATCGTCTGGACCTCATTTTCCTGCTCATTTGTCACAGGATAGGAAAAGCTCGGGACACGGTCCACTTCTTTTGCAAGAGTGTAAGATTTATAATCGACGCCCGCTTCAAGATATTGAAAAGACTTATAGCCGTCATAGACTTTTTGGTTGCCTTTTTGAATGAGTTCAGCCAAAGGATATTCCCCTTCCTTTTATTTACCTCTTATGCCATAATAAGGTTATTAGTTTTGTTGTCAGATGGTTTCTGACGTTGAGCGACAGCTTCTTTTAACGTCTGCCCTTTTTCCAAAGGGTAATGACAGGCCGTGAAATGGCCGTTTCGCGTTTCCTGCCATGCTGGAACTTCCTGACTGCATCGTTCTGTTGCAAGTGGACACCTCGTCCGGAAATTGCACCCTGAAGGTGGAGATGCTGGTGAAGGCACTTCCCCTTTAAGAACGATACGTTCTTTCCTTGCTTCGGGATCGGCTTCCGGTACAGTCGACAAGAGTGCTGCCGTATAAGGGTGTGCAGGATCATTGAAGATCGAATCCGTATCCGACAGTTCGACGAGTTTTCCTAAGTACATCACACCCACCCGGTCGGAAATATGCCGGACGACATTCAGTCCGTGCGCAATGAACAAAAGCGTCAATCCCATCTCCCGCTTCAACTGGATCAACAGGTTAATGACCTGGGACTGGACCGACACATCCAAAGCGGACACCGGTTCATCCGCAACGATGAATTCCGGCTCAAGCGCAAGCGCCCTCGCTATGCCCACCCGCTGCCTCTGCCCTCCGGAAAATTCATGAGGGTAGCTGTGATAACGGCTCGCATCCAATCCTACGAGCTCCAACAATTCCTTAACCTTTCTTTCTTTTTCTGCGCCTTTGGCAAGACCATGAATCTCATACATCTCCCCGATAATCTGCCCGATTGTGAAACGCGGGTTCAAAGAACCGAACGGATCCTGATAAATGATCTGCATGTCCTTGCGGAGTCTGCGCATGTCTTTCTTCGAATATTCAAGAATATTACTCTCACCATAAAGCACCCGGCCGTCCGTCGGATCCTGAAGTCTTAAGATGTTCCTGCCGAGCGTCGATTTCCCGCAGCCGGATTCCCCGACAAGCCCGAGTGTCTCTCCTTTATAAATATCAAAAGAAACACCATCCACCGCCTTCAGCGTCTGCTTCCGCTTCCCTAAGGCCCCACCTCCTTTAATCTCAAAGTATTTCTTCAAATGCTGAATTTCCAACAGCTTTTCTTTATGAATTTGATTCAACGGGATCCTCCTTTCTGTGAAAAGGGTCAACCTGAGAGGCAGTGAACTCTTCCACATGCCAGCAGGCGACGTCACGCCGGCCCACTTTTTGAAGCGGAGGTTCTTCCTGATGGCACTTCTCTGTGGCAAAGCTGCAGCGCGGCGCAAACCGGCAGCCTTCAGGCATCTGGTTCACGCCTGGAATCGTTCCTTCAATGGTCGGAAGAAGCTCTCCTCTGGCCCCGCTCATTTTCGGAATCGATTCAAGCAGTCCTTTTGTATAAGGGTGATGCGGGAGTTCAAACAAATCGCTCGTCTCTGCAATCTCCATCACCTTCCCGGCATACATGATGATGATCCTGTGGGAAAGCTCTGCCGCTACACCAATATCGTGGGTGATGAGCATGATGGACATGTCCTCTTCGTTCCTCAATTTTCGGAGCAGCTCGAGGATCTGCGCTTCAATCGTGACATCAAGCGCTGTTGTCGGTTCATCTGCGATGAGAAGCTTCGGCTTGGAGGCGAGTGCAATGGCAATCATGACCCGCTGCCTCATCCCTCCCGACAATTCGTGAGGATACTGCTTCAACCTTGTTTTCGGTTCAGAAAGCCCGACAAGGGTCAGCAAATCCTCCGCCTTGTCCATCGCTTCCTTTTTCTTCAGCGGCTCATGATAACGGATCGCTTCGACAATCTGCTGGCCGATGGTGAAGACAGGATTCAGCGCGGTCAACGGCTCCTGGAAAATCATTGAGATCTCTGCTCCTCTGATCTTCCTCATTTCTTCATTCGTTTTGGTTGTCAGTTCTTCACCCATATACTCGATCGACCCGCTTATGATTTCCCCATTTTCAAACTCGACCAGTCTCATCACAGACATCGATGTGACACTTTTACCACTGCCGGATTCCCCGACGATGCAGACGGTTTCTCCTTTTTCAATATCAAAACTCACCCCGTCGACCGCCCGGACAAACCCGTCCTTTCCCTGGTAGCCCGTCACGAGGCCTTCCACCTTCAACATGTGTGATCCCCTCCTTTAATGAAGACTTTCAAGCAGATAGTTCCGTCTAGTCGGAAAACAAACTTTGCTTAAAACAGAATCGAGCTCTCCCCGGTGTCGGATGAGATCAGGTAAAATGTGTTCCGCTACTTCTTCAGTGAGCCGGTAGCTGGGACCGGCTATCGATAGCGACCCGAGAACCATATGGCCGTAATCAAACAAGGGAATGGAAACCGCGGCTACATCACTGATCGTTTCGCCGGAGGAATACGCCCACCGCTTCCTTTCGATGTCCTCAAGTTTTTTCAACATATCAGTTTCTGACGGGATAAGGCCGGGGTGTTGGACAGCCCCTTCATGAACGATTCTTCGTTGAACTTCTTTAGGCAGGTGACAAAGGATGACTTTGTGGGAAGCTCCGACATAAAGCGGGGAACGACGGCCGACCGAGCCGGCGAAGCGGACAAGGCGGCTGCTTTCTACAATCTTGGAGAAGACCCCTTCCTCGTTATCCAGAAGCGTCATGACGACACTTTCCCCGGTTTCGGAAGCAATCTTATGCATGATGGGATGAATGATCTCAGAGATTTGAAAATGTTGTTCGACGATGTTGCTGAGCTCAAGGAATTTAATGCCAAGCTCATATTTCTGCGTATCCACGCTGCGGTATACATATCCCCGTTCTTCGAGGGTGGTCAGCATCCGGTGGACAATGGTATGACTCATATCAAGCGCCCGGGACAATTCCCGGAGTCCCCACTTCGGATGTTCCAGCGTGAACATATCAAGGACCTGAAGTGCCTTATCGACGGTTTTTGAACTCACTCGGCTTCACCGCTTTCTAAGTGGTTCTATAATCGAACCAATATTCTGAATTTTATGATTACTAATGATACTAGCACAAAATGACCATTTTGCAACTACTTTTTCCGACTTTTTTCGGGAACCGAAATAAAAAGAAGCCTTAAGCTCAGATGGCTCAAGACTTCTTTTATAAAGATTCTGATAAAATTCAGTTGGACCTTACTAAAAAAAGAAGAGCTGTCCTCCCCTTCCAGGAGAACAGCTCTTCTTAAATCAGCGACCAATTAAGATGGGAACCCAAGAATCGCTTTTTTCTCAAGATATTCTTCAATTCCATAATCGCCCCACTCACGACCAATACCTGACTGCTTATAACCACCAAATGGTGCATTGAAATCATGAGAGGCATCATTTATCTTGATACGGCCGGCACGAATGGATGTGGCAACTTTTCTAAGTGTTTCCGGATCTTTACCATAGACGTAACCTGCTAATCCATACACCACATCATTACCTATTTCAATGGCTTGATCGATGGTGTCATACGTAATAATACTCATCACAGGTCCAAAAATCTCTTCCTGGGCTATGACCATATCGTTCGTTACATCAGTGAAAATCGTTGGTTTAGCGTAATACCCCTTTTCCAGTCCTTCTGGAAGTCCTGTACCACCGGCAATCAGATTTGCACCTTCGTTCATCCCTTTTTCAATATAGGATTGAACGGTGTCCCACTGTTTCTTGGATACAAGTGGTCCGACATAATTTCCTTCACGAGGATGCCCTACCGGAAATTCAGGAAGAACGTCCAGGACGGCCTGTTCAAATTCTTCCTTCTTGGAAGCTGGAACAATCATCCGGGTCGCAGCAGAACAAACCTGCCCGGTATTCGTGGCGATATTGCTTACTGCATTCCGGGCCGCCTCTTTCATATCCGCATCTTCCAGAACAATCAATGGAGATTTACCTCCGAGTTCAAGAGCGACGTTTTTAATCGTTTCAGAAGCATTCTGCATAATTTTCGTTCCTACGCCCGCGGAACCCGTGAAGGATACAAAATCAATATCAGGATGGGAGCTGATGCCATCACCTATCGTTTCGCCTGTACCGTTAACAAGGTTGAACGCTCCCTTAGGCACGCCCACTTCATCAAAGATCTCTGCTAACATAATGGCAGCGAACGGCGTCATTTCCGAAGGTTTCAATACAACAGGGCTTCCTGCTGCAAATGCGCTGGCAATTTTCGTTGAAGCTTGGTTTGTCGGGAAGTTCCATGGGGTGATTAAGCCGCTGACCCCGACAGATTCCTTGACTACCGTATGGTTGCCGCGATGCTCCATGAATTCAATATTTTTAAGAGATTCGGCCGCTTGGGCAAAATGATTATAGCCCATGCTGTAGTGAATCTTCTCCGAAATTTCAAGAGGTGCACCTAACTCATCCGTCATCACGTCGATGAATTCATCTTTGCGTCGGGCATAGGCTTCGGCTATATTCTCAAGCATTTCAATACGCTCTTCTTTAGAAGTTTGAGAGAAACCCGGGAAAGCATCGCGGGCGGCTTGAACAGCTTTATCCAGGTCTTCCTTCGTTCCCAGACTAATTTGACCCATCGTTTCTTCCGTGGCAGGGTTTATGACGTCCTCGGTGTCATTTCCCGTGGATTCCACCCATTCACCGTTAATGTAATGCTTCAAAATAGTACGCATATTCAAATTCTCCTTTATAAAAAGTTGTGTAGTTTGCTTTGTTTAGTCATGTATTACCGCTAACGCTCTACACAAAACATCTCGAAGCTAAGAGGGGTTTTTGAACATGCCTCAGACTGCGCTTCCATTACTGATTTAGCAGGAATAGGAATTTGGTATAAGAATTACGAAAAGAAAACAGCGGCCTCCTTTACAGACAGGGAAACTGTTAATGAACAGGTGAATGGAACTGCCCCCTTCTTGTCTCGTCAAACGCCCACTGCTAACATGAATAGAGAAAAGGAGGTTATATCCATGACTGGCAATCACAAGGGATTCAGACACTTGGCCATCCTATGTATCATACTATCTCTGATCGTCCAGAATCTCAGTCTGATGGATGCTGTTTCCTTCCACGAGAATGTATTATTCCTGTTCAACTGGATGCTGCCGGCAGCCGCTCTCACATTATCCATCATCTCGTTTTCGAGATCGCAGAATAAGAAAGATCTGCTTATCACGGGTTTTGCTGTACTGGCCTTTTTCTACAGTATCATCTTTATCTTCGCCGCTTGGATGATGATGGATACTCCTTAACCACCGCTCCATACATAGACGAATTCGTCGTCTTCCTCTTCCATCCTCCGAAATCCTGATTTCTCCAGCAGGTTGATCGATGGAAGGTTTTCTTTTTCCACACCGGCCTTGATCATGTAATCCCCTTTTGATTGGATCCAGTGAGTCAGGGCTTGGACAATCTCATACGCATAGCCCTGCCGCTTATACGAAGGATCAATCGTATAGCCCACCCAGAAGTCATCCTCCTTCTTCAGCAGAAATACATCACCGAGGAGCACGTGGTCTTTTTTTCTTATCACAGCCAGCTGAGAACCATCTTCCACTCTCTGCGGATTCAGCAGGGTCGTTTCATAGACCTGACGGGTGAATCCTTTGAACCCCTGGTATTTCATCCAGTCCAGATCATTCCGGTAGCTCATGAACGCCTCAATGTCCACGGAAGTAAAAGGTCTTACATAACAGCGCGGAGTTTCTAAAACAGCGTTACTTTCCTCACTCATCCCCAGTTTCCTCCCCTCTCCCATGCAGCAGCTTATAGTAACTATACATCCGTTTGTTTTCATAAAAACGTTCTCTGTATTTAAGATAACCAAGAGAAGTCCAGAACTTTACGGCAGGAAGGTTGTCCGCATGAACAGCCATTTCAATCACGTCCGCCTGCCGCTTTTTCATAAGTTCCTCATAAACCCTGTACACCTTTTTCCCCAAACCCTGACCATGATAGGTACTGTCCATCAACAGCAGACTCAGCCATGGATTTCCGGAGTTCGGCGACTGCATGCCGTATTCAATAATGCCTATGAAACTCTCACCATAACCAACCAAATGTCTTTCATTACCGAGTTCATCCGCTTCCTTCCACTGCTCTCTTATGTCATCCACCGTTAGAAGTTCCTTATCATAAGCGATTTTATTGTAGGCAGGGTTTGAGTTGTGAAGCCTACACTCTTTTTGGATATGAGCCTCCTGCACTTTTGTAAAGCTGAACATGTTCCCGACTCCTTTAATTCCATATGAAATTTCCAATAAGAGCAAAAAGCATCATCAAGGCAATACTTCCGAACAAAACATACCCAATCCATTTAATCGGGCCGGGCAGTCCGCCCTCACTCGGTTTTGGATACCCTTCGATTTTCTTTTGATGATCGATCCCGTCATTAAAAGACGGGTCATCATTGGAATGGTTGGACATAGACTCACCTCCGTATATAGGATCAAGAACCGTCATAATCGCTGATATCATCAAAAAGATCCCCCGGGACATAGTCGTCATCATAGGAATCAAAAGTATTGTAGTATTTGGCGTCCGGATGTCCTAATACAGCGTTTTTCCTTCTTTCATAGGTGCGGATAAGGTGAAGGACCGAATAACCGATGCCACCAGCCAGGGCTGTGTATACTAGAAAATCTGCTCTATAAAAAAGATATGTACAAACGGCAGCTATAGCGGAGAGGAGCAGCACAATCTCGAAAACTTTGATAATCATCACCTCCTTTTGGTTCCACATACTTCCCTTCTATACGAAACTTTTTGATTCTATCGTTTTCATGCAAAGGAAAGAACAGCCATGACATGGACAACGGTAATCGTCAAAATGCCAAGGATGTTCGCTAAAAGAACAAACGTCTTCCACCGCCGAGCCTTCAGGCCAATCAACAACCCGATGACAGGAAGCAGCATCGTCATGATAAAAATCAGACGGTATTCCTCGATGAAAGACCCGGCGGGAGCTTCAGGATTGATGATCATCAGGATGAAGGCAGTTACAATACAGAGTAAAGATACAGACGCACGCATTTTTCACACACTCCTTTTCTATCTCTATACCCTTACATCCATTTATTACCAAAATTCTCTTCCCGGTTCCTCTTGGATTTTCACGATAGAGTACCTCAAGCCCTCTCGGAACCCCCTTAATATCCAATTTGTACTCAAGAACTAACTGAATCAACCGGTATTCTATAAAACGATCACCGATCATCCTTGTCACTTTCCGCCCTGCGAGATAAAGCATACCCGCAAAGGGTTAAGATGCTAACAATTAGATAAAATACGGGGAGATTAACACTGTAAGGCTTTAACTGATTCAGTAAAACGCCGCTGCCATCGATTTCAAGGATTTCCTTAGTGGATTTAATACTGGAAATGCTCGTAAGAATGGCTGAGATTCCGAAGTTCATTGTAAATACTAAATAGAGGGTAAATCTGATACCAAAAGGTTTTTTTCTAATGATATCTTTGATAGTCAGGAATGTTATTAAACCGACCAAAACTCCACCGATGACTATGTATATATAAAATTTAGTTATATACTCTGATTCTTCCATAAGGTCAATTCCTTCTCCTTAACAAAATTGCTGCTGACTCCAATAAGGATCTTTGTAATTATGAACATCCCCAATCTGTTTCCTCTTTGACTCTCACGGCAAAGTACCGCATGCCTCTCGGAATCCCCTTGATATCCAATCTGTTTTCAAGAACCAGCTGAATCAACCGGTATTCGATAAAAGCATCACCGATCACCTGCCGCGAATGCCCGATCACTTCTCCTATGATCCTGGTTGCTTTAATAAAATCAACACAACCGGCATCTTCATGAAGACTTCTTACGGTTTGAATAATGATGGGATCAAAGTAGTCGACCGTTTTTGAAAAGACCCCTTCACCCCATATTCTCAACTCGCTGTTTTCTGAGGATAACCGCAGCCAGTCTTTCTCCAAACGATCCCTCGCTTCAAAAGGAATGGGTTCACTTGAAGCATAATGAATCATTTCCCCGATCCGGTCTGGAGAGATTTCACCCGTATGGATGGGATATCCCGTCGAACGTTTTAAGTGACTTTCACTTACGTTGATTGTCCTTACACGACCGTTCCATGCTTTCAGCAGCTGCAGAACGAAACGCAGGCCAAACTGTTCATGGGCATTATTTCCAACCCAGATGGTCGTCTGGATATGATCAGGAATGTTCCGGATGCCTTCCATGGCCTGTTTGTTTTGCTGAACATAAGTGAAGATCTCTTCGTCATCCAGGTGAATGCGGTCATAGAGCCAGTCCAGGCGTTCCTGCAGCCCTTCTGGCTGATCAAGATTCCGGACCGGCCCGATAGAAAACATCAAAGGGAGGTTGATGACCATGTCATTGTCTCTTTTAAGATTTTCAAGCGTATTTTTGAGCGCCCCATATGCGGAGTGGCCAAACACGATATGAACCTCTGTCATATCTTTTTGGTCGCTGGATAAAGGGTTCATTTGCTGTTTATACACCTGATCCACACTTTTTTTCACGGCTTTTATCCGTTCTACATATTCATCTGGCGATAGATGGCCACTGTCCACGTACTCCATCATCAACCATGATTGTAAAACCATTGAACGAACTTCTTCTCCACTCAATGACTCCACTTTCTTTTTCATCAATGGATCCATTCTTCCACCCTTCCTTATCGATTTAATGTTAGTAAACCCAGGTTTTAAACACTGAAATGATTCACAAACTTGCTGAACGCGCATGGAGACCTGCACGGAATGAAAAACTTTTTCCCTCATCAGAATGATGCTTGAAAGGGACCACCCCCTTGAACAGTTTAGATTAGGAGCTGCCCGCTTGATAAGAAGCCGCTTCTCTTTTTATTAGTGAAATCAAGTCAGCTTCATTCATGTCAGAATGGAAAGGATCATATACGAGTAGATCGATGCTTTCGCTGATATCGTACCAGACCATTAAGTCCTTAGGATATTCCAGGTCCCTTACGATGTGAAACATACGGGAGGCAAGCTCAAACGTAATGGATGGATGCTCACTCTTGGCTATATCATCGGCCAGCACCTTCATAAAAGATCGAGCACATGCAGCAAAATCAGGACGGTTATTCACATGAAGTTCACGGCAGGCCCTTTTGAAATAGTCTTCCACTTCGAAGATGCTGGCATCTTTCCTAAAGGCAGCCAATATAAAAAGAGAAGGGGAGGAAACCCCCGCCTCGATCATGGAATAAGCCCAAAGAATGTAATCAGCTGACTCAACCTCTTCCTTATCTATTTTGTAAAACAGCACAGTTGTTTCCACCCCAGTTCCCCCTCTCACCTGTTCATTCATGCTCCTCACGTGGAAGAAGACCGTTCGTGATTTTATATATAGTCTTATTCATTAGAGAAACACATACTGATAGCGCTGCAATCACAATCAGAATAAATACGAGTGTGCTTAAAATCTTATACGGCACCTTTGATGCTATCCAATTCCCTCCGTAATAAATGAGTATAAATCCGATAAAAACGCTGACCACATAAGTTGCACCCACACCGATCATTTGGAAGGCCGTCAGTTGCGCTAAGCGTTTTTTGTTTTTTATGACCTTTGCGATGATGACTGCGGTAAGAGAGGTAAACGTAAGGACCGCTTCCATTTCCCGCACCTCCAAGCTGAACAAATTGCTTAAGCATCCACGTCTATCAATTTATAGTGTCTTAACCACTTTTCGAACGAATGATAAGCTTGCTTTTCAAAGTTCTTTGTATCATCAATGGAAAAAATGAGGATTCCATAATGGGCAACAGAAACCCCAAGTCCTTTATTCATTACCTGAGAATATAAGGTGCCAGGTCCAGAATCATCAACATAAACATCCCAGAGAGGTTCCCAGATTCTTTTGTATGCGACAACCTCCAGGTCATACCCTTCATAATATCCAATGTGAAAATGCAAGTCCGGATTGTACATCAGCTTTTCTCCTTGAATGACCCCCTAACGTCCATAAGGATCCTCCTTTATCAATGCTTAGATCATTCACCCAAAACATCTTATCGTGCTGCTGAAATAGAAAAGTACTTTTCTAAATGACCCAGGCACCAAGCAAAATGAATCCACTTCCTATAGTCATGACAACACTCTTTGCCAGAGGATAAGGAAGTTTGTTCAGTAGTTTCACCACACTTTCCCACTCCAGGTATCCGCTTGATCCAAGTCGGGTATCATCTACATAATCCATCTGTCCTTTCATCTTGAATATGGACGCATACAGGATAAAGACACCCCAAAGGATGAGGACTGCACCTAAAATAAGATCCATGAAGAACTCCTTTCTTTGCTGGATGTTGGTTTATGATTATTCGCTTCAAACGCCTCCGCTCAGTGTCCCGATGATGTTAAAAGCAATCGGGAACAAGAAGAGACCAATGTTAAAAATCATCCCTGCCCGTGCCAGGTTGTCCCGGTTCATTTTATAGCCGATCAAACCAAGGACTGCTCCTATTGGACAGAGTATAAACGGCAGGTTAATCGGAAGTCCCTGTATGTTCAAAGGAACGATGCCGAATAAAAAGTTTACAATCAAAATTGTTAAAACGGTTGGGATCAGGATGGATCCGACACTAAGCATCTTTTTCACCATAAAACCTCCTCCTATACTTCAAATCTCAGAGAAGGTTCACCTTCCACCTTATATGTACGTATAAGGAAAAGGGAGGTTTCAAATGATTACTATTTTATGGAAAATAGCGGCCACTTTAATGGAAGCAGCCGCTCTTTTCGAGACATTTCATATATATATTCATACAACCCATAGGCCCTGACTTTTAACTATTCCTTTTATCCACGGAAGCATTACTCGACACGGAATTGCCGCTTTAGTTTTCCGATTGTTGTAAAAGATGGGATGAGACCCGCAAGCAGTCCTAATAGAGAAGACAGAATGATGACGCCGATAAATATTCTTGTATCTACGATCCAATCAAATACTCCTGTCGTTGCATAGGAATAGGCACCCACACAGGCAGCCAAAACAGCCAAACCAATAAGCACACCGGTTACAGTCACAATAAGGACTTCAATGAATGTCATCTTGACTATTTGATTTTTCTTTGCGCCAATGACCTTCAATCCATTAAACTCCTGTTTTCTTACAGACATAATCACCGCAAACGTATTAAACAAAGCGACAATAGATAAGATCAATGCGATCACCCCAAGAAGAAGGGAAGCCCCCAGCTGTAAATCATAGGATGGCGCGTCTGCATAATAAGCGTAATTGTTTCTTTCCGATCCCGGGAGTGGTGTGTCGGAATAAACGTAGGCTAAAGAATAATCGTAGAGGCTTTCCTCCACCGTTTCAAACGAAGTCACACTATTAAAGCTTTCATCATTAAGTCCCTCTGATTGAAAGATGCCTTTAACGGTCAGGTTCTTTTGTGTGCCATCTTCAAGAAATACAGATAGGGTATCCCCCGGCTGAGCTTCTTTGAATCTGTTGGATAGAAGAATCGAATCACCAGAGATGGTGGACGTTCCCTCAATGATGTTTAAGTCCGGCACGTTCCCCACAGTGACCAGCATATTCAGATCAAGCAGGTCGTCTTTTTGATGGAGGAGTGTTTCGGTATTTGTCAGCCCCAGAATATTTTCACCTCCATCGATCTCAGAGGGAGCAATATTTTCTGTAACGTAAGAATACTCCTTTGCAAAATCATATTGCTGCTGTGTGACAGCATCCATGTAAGTGATATTATTCAGCATCATGACGGTACCCAGTGTCATCATGATAGAAATCGAGACAGAAGCAACAGCAAATTTAGAAGCTTTCTCTTTAATATTTGCATAAGCGACCTGTCCTAAACTTTTACCCAGCCGTCTGAAAAACACGGAAAGAATCCAGTTAAAGGCTTTCATCAACAATGGTGTCAGACTCATGATCCCGCCGAGAAATAAGGAGCATGCGCAGAAGGCCATTCCTATACCGATACCACCGCTCATGGGTGTGAAGATCAGAATGGCGGCTCCACCTAATATCAAAATCACACCGGTGATCGTGCCGGCAGCGGATGTTTTCCGAGTAAAGTCCCCTTCTTCCTTCAAGGCTGAAATGGGAGACACGGATAAAGGTCTTTTTGCTGTGAGAAGTGTAACGATTAGGGAGAGCACCATAATCCCGGATAGGACGACACCTTCCCATATCCATATAGGCGTCACCTGAAAGCCTTCCTGAACAATTCCCAGCCGTTGATAGGCTTTAACAATCCATTCTGCTAAAGGAATCCCAAGAAGAATGCCGATCAAGGATGCAGCAAAACCAATGATCAATGCCTGTCCAGCAAGCACCATTTGGACCTGGCTCTTTTTCAGCCCGATGACGCGCAATAGGGCCAGGGTTCGAAAGCGGTTCTGAATGGAGAATTGGACGGTCCCGCTTATAACAAACAAACTAATCACAAGGCAGACGGAACCCATCGTAATAAAAATGACCATCAACGATATATTTTCATCTGCGATGTTCGGAAGCTCTGCCTCTGATTTATCTGCCCCACTCAATACGGTATAGTTATCTTTTTTGAGTGAGGTTTCCACATCATCCGGGGAAGAGGTAGTAATTCCTGCACTAAAGCTTCCTACAGCCTTTTCCTCTGCTGCAGCGTCTTCAAAGAAAATGTAATTCTGCAGGTCATACATACCTGGAACCTCGCTTAGAGCAATCCCACTAATTTGAAATTCTCTAGATTCACTTTTCGTTGTAATCGGAAGGTCATCTCCGATCTGGAGGTTATGTTTCTCCGCAAAATTTTCATCTACTACGACTTGGTCAGGCGCTGGGCGGGATCCGTTCAAACGAAAATCACTCAGCTCCATTGACCGGAAGTTATGCCCGGCCAATTTTAGATCATTTCCACCTTCCACTTCGACATGAAACGTATAATCAGGAACAGCATCATAGGTCTCCTGTAAAAAGGATAGCTGCTCTTGACTTAGTGGGACTCTGCCATTGGATTTTTCTGATTCCTTTTTAACATCACCATCCTCTTCCTTGTGGGAGACTGTAATGTCTTGATCCGCCATTACGACAAGATCCATCCCTTCAAACCGTTTACCCGAATCCCAACCAGCCACGGATGAAAATACAAGGGTGAGACAGGCACTGATGATACAACTCGTGACAATAATTGCAAGGAAAGTCCCAAAGAACAATGGAAGGTTTTTACGAAGGTCATGTACTAATAACTTAAACATTCTCCGACAACCTCACCATCACCTTTGATACTTCAGACGCATCCGGACGCTCCAATGTTTTTACAATGTTCCCGTCTAATAAAAAGTGGACAATATCACATTTTGCGGCAACTTTGCTGTCGTGGGTAATAATGACAGCAGGTGAGCCGAATTCCTTGGATCCTGCAAGCAAAAGTTCCAGTACGTCATTTCCCGTGTTGACATCCAGGGCACCTGTAGGCTCATCAGCAAGGATCAGCTTCCCTTTTCCAAGCAAGGCACGGGCGATAGCCACCCGCTGCTGCTGTCCTCCGGATAATTTCGTCGGCATCATCTTCTCTTTGCCGGACAGCCCCAATCTTTCAATCAGCTCTTTCAACCGAGCACGATCGATCTTCTGACCCGAAGTTTTGTAAGGCAGCTTGATATTGTCCAGAACATTCAATACATCTACAAGGTTATATTGCTGAAATATATAATTGGTATGAGTTCTTCTGAATTCCGTCAACTTAGGTTCTTTGAGATTGGCAATGTCTTGATCAAACATGATCACGCTGCCCCCCGTAATGGTTTCCAATCCGGAAATACAATTCACAAACGTCGTCTTACCACAGCCGGAAGGCCCCATGATAGCTGTTGATAGTCCATCGTAAATGTCTATATTGATTCCCTTCAATACAGGAGCATCGGCACCTTTATACCTTTTCGTAAGGTCACGTACTTGAATAGCGACCTTTTCTTTTTTAAGCGGAACCCGAGTAGAGTCTTCATGCGCTTTATCAAAGAAGTATCCAATCTCCACGCCAAAATATGCAGCAAGATCAGGGAGGATTAAAACATCGGGCATCGACAACCCTTTTTCCCATTTGGATACTGCCTGTTTGCTCACTCCAAATTGAGCTGCCACATCTGCCTGTGTGCGTCCTTTCAATTTCCGTAAATTCGTCAATCGCTCACCCACAAAAATATTATCCATGATTTCCATGCTCCTTTTCCGGTCCAAGTTACCTTCTTAACATTCCAAAAATCCGGTGAAAAAGCAACAGGATAGAGTCAACCAAAGGTTGACCCCGCCGTATTACTGCATTTCTCCAAAAGGAGCGGCTGTTTGCACTCATTCTTTAATAAGGGAAAACGATCAACTGATTTTCCAAAAACCCGGACTTGCCTCCTGACTCTGCTCATTCATGAAAAAGAAAATACCAGTGTGAGAAGATTATTTTGCACACCCTATTCTTCCTGCAGTACCGCTTTCTTATAAGCCAGAGGAGTCTTGAGCATCCGGTCCCGGAACTTACTAATAAAATAACTTGAACTGTTAAATCCCACTTGATACCCCACTTCCGTTACATTCGAATCAGGGTGTTGAAGGAGATGAATACTTTGCTGAATACGATAATCTGTGACATACGTTAATGGCGTTTTCTTTAATACCTTTTTGAAGTATCGGCAGCACTCCGACCGGCTCAACTGCCCGGCTTTCGCAATAGCATCCAGACTGATCTTTTCACTGTAATGCTGATGGATAAAGCTCAGCATCTTTTTCATCCTGCGCTGTGTGACAGACTCCCCCTCGGCGGCATCCGGTTTCAGTGCATGATCGATTAACGCTTTCCATATCTGATTGATCAACAGAGATGTTTCCAGTTCATAATGAAAGGCCTCGCTCTCAATAACGTGGTGAACGTCTCGGATGGCTTTCAAAAGATCCCTTCCCCATTCACTACCTCTCCCTATGAATATATAAGGCACATTGGCTTGTCTCACAAAAGGATAGACATACGCGGGATAAAGTTCCTGAGGGGCAAGGAAATGAGGAGAGACATTCAAGCAGATATAGACACACGTTGATGGTGCCTGTTCTTCGGCCATATGCAGGCGGCCGCTGTTTATAAACAGTCCCTCACCTTCTTTTATTTCTATTTTTTCTTCATTGACTTGAAAAACACCCTCCCCCTCCGTTATGAGGACAAACTGTACTTCCTCATGCCAGTGAAGAGGGATATAGCCATTCACGTTTTTGGAAATGGTCGTTTCATAACAAGCCACCGGTAATTCAATCGTCCGGTGATCCGTAAGTTCCTGTAATTTCCCGTCCAGATCAAAATCAAAGATCTGCATTGTTCCACCTCAATATCCTTATATTTTTTCAGTCGATTTGTGTATTTTACTGGTTTCATCTCAGCTATTATAACACTATCGTTTTATTATTGAGGTGATATACACTATGAATACCATTCAAAAAAGCAAAGGATTGTTTCTTGTAATAACAGGGGCCATCTTCTGGGGCGTTGGAGGTACCGTTTCACAAAAGCTGTTCCAGGATTTTGGCATCCAAGTCAATTGGCTGGTGACGGTCCGTTTACTCCTTGCCGGCATTCTATTACTGGCCATACAAGTCTTCCGAAAAGGTTTTTCTCCCATCTTCAGCATATGGAAGAATAAAACGACGGCTGTTCCACTGATCATTTTCGGCTTACTGGGTATGCTGGCTGTCCAGTATACCTATATGGCATCCATCAACCACGGGAATGCGGCTGTAGCTACATTACTCCAATACCTGGCACCTGTTATGATCATTGTTTATCTGCTTTTACGAAAACAGACGACCTTTGAGAGGCGTGATGGATTCACTGTGACGCTTGCATTACTCGGCACCGGTTTATTATTGACCAATGGTTCACTCTCTGAATTATCCGTGCCTGGTATATCGATCTTTTGGGGTCTCTTATCAGGGGCATCTCTAGCCTTTTATACGCTCTATGCCATTCCCCTGCTCAAAAAGTTCGATTCCCTTAATGTAGTAGGGTGGGCGATGGTCATTGGTGGATTTACCCTTGGATTCATACATCCCCCCTGGCAGGCAGCATTCTCCACTTTTACAATGGAAATCTATGTTTATCTTGTGATGGTCGTCCTATTTGGTACGATGTTCGCTTTCTGGTTTTACATTGAGAGTCTGCAGCACCTCTCTCCGAAGGAAACCAGCCTGATTGGTAACCTGGAGCCCCTCTCTGCTGTATTAACGATGGTCATCTGGTTAAAAGAGCCATTTGGATCCTTCCAATGGCTCGGCATGTTCTGTATCATTGCAATGACGCTGGTCCTTGCCTTCACCAATAAGTCAGACCCTTCCAGTTCCTGAACATAAACAACCCCGGCAGAGCTTTTCACAAACTCTGCCGGGGTTGCTGCTATGGAAAACTTCTTAAGATCATTCGTGCATCCACTTTTTAAAAACCGACACCGAATACCTTTCAGTCTTCTATTGATTTTCAACGCTTACCTTTACTGGTTAGCCTTAGAGAAACTCTGGTAATTCTTATTTCCCCCGGAAAGGTTATAAACTTCCTCAAATCCCATGTTGATCAGCACGTTCTGGGCGGCATTTCCCGTTACACCCTTATTGCAGTAGGTCACTGTCGGGATGGCAGGGTCCAGCTGTTTCGCTTCCGCGCGCAATTCAGCCAATGGAATGTTGACCGCTCCCTCCACATTGGATACTTCGTACTGCTTCGGCGCTCGTGTATCAATGACTTGAATCTTCTCCCCGTTCTGGATTCGATTCGTCAGTTCCTGCGGCGTGATGATCCGGTTCTTTTTGTCCATCGCATTCTGAAGAGCCATACCTGTATACATGACCGGATCTTTAGTGGTACTGAATGGTGGCGCATAAGCTAAGTCCAAATGGAAGAGATCTTCGGCACTCGCTTTTAAGGAAATCGCCGTCACGAACACGTCGATGCGCTTATCAACGCCGTCTTCCCCGACAATCTGCACACCTAGAATCCGGCCCGTTTTACGATCGGCGATGGCTTTAATGACCATTTCCTTACCACCCAGGTATTCCGCTCTTGCCGGCTTAATATTGTGAAGAACTTCAATGTCATAGCCTTCCATAACCGCATCTTTTTCACTTAAGCCGGTATAGCCGACAGCTAAGTCAAAGACTCTTAATATTCCTGTCCCTAAAATACCGCGGTGGGCCAGATCTCCACCGGTGATGACATCTCCGGCGATCCTGCCCATTTTATTCGCTGTCGACCCAAGCGGACGATAGAGCGGGTTTCCTGTAACGATGGAATAACTCTCCGCGACGTCTCCAACGGCATAAACATCAGGGAGATTCGTCTGCATCTTTTCGTTGACCTGGACGGCCCCGGATACGCCTAATTCTACACCGATCTGTTCAGCCAGCTTCGTATTCGGGCGTACACCTGTAGCTAAAATGACCATATCCGCATCGATGACGCTTCCCTTGGTTGTTTCTACGGAAGTCTCTGAAATTGCTGCCGCTTCTTCATTGAGTAATAGGTTGACCCCGTTTGCTCTCAAATGCTCTTCCACCCGGAAGGCCATATCCTTATCCAAGTGCGGCATAATTTGATTGCTGCGCTGGACAATCGTTACATCCAGTCCTCTATGCTTCAACTGCTCAGCCATCTCTAGTCCGATGAAGCCTGCGCCGATAATCGTCACTTTTTCCGGACTTTCGGCCTGCATATACGAATGGATGGAAGCGGTGTTCTGGATGTTCCTTACATGGAAGACATGCTCCATCTCCACTCCGTCGATCTGTGGCGTCGTTGGAGCCGCTCCTGTAGCAAAGACCAGTGTATCGTAATGATCTTCGATGATTTCATTGGTGTTCAGATTTTTCACTGTGACCACTTTTTGATCCGGATTGATCTCTACGACTTCGTGACGGGTGTGAATGTCTACGTTGTAGCGTTTCTTAAACCATTCGGAACTTCTTGGTGTAAGGGTCTCTAATTCGTCCACTTCGCCGCCTAAAAAATAAGGAATCCCGCAGATGGAATAAGAGATATCGTAATCCGCATTGTATAATGTAATGTCTGCATTTTCGTCGTTTCTTCGTGCCTTTGCAGCGACAGAGGTACCTGCTGCAACGGACCCAATAATGATGATCTTCATTTCGGTGTCACCCTCCAGGTTTTATCTTGATGTTTTTCTCAGCAGCACTGGTCCATACCAAGCAGGACGAACTGTGCTCCTTCCGGTGTATCTTCCTGATCTAACGTTAAGCCATCCACTGTATCTTTGACATCCTGATCAATGGAAACCTTCAGGCCGTCCATGTCATTCACAACGTCGTTTTCTTCCGGTCCGTCGAGGGAAATGCCGAGTTGTGGACCACAGCACCCGTCTCCCATGGAATAAAAACGGACTCCCTCCGCTCCATTTTCTTCAATCATTCCCTGTAATGTACTCTTTGCATTTTCTGTAATTTTCATGTTTCATCACCTCATCATTAAGATTGAATGTAGACTTTCCATTGTTCATATCCGGCATTTTTTGCTGCGCCCCATGGAATCAGCGCACTTTGAGCAGACAATTCGTTCTGAACCTTTCTGATCCATTGTTTTTCCGTGGCTGCACGAGCCTCTAAAACAGGGTCCTTCGTTCCTGCCGCATATAAACTACGGTTGATCACCCACCACTTCGGAGTAATTTCCGCCCGCTTCAAGTCTTCCTGCAGACGGCCTGCTTCAAATACGGGAGTCGCTTCCGGGAGAGTTACGACGACTACACCTGTCTCTTCCGGGTTCCGAAGTCTCGGCAGTAATTTCGTTACACTCTCTGGTATGTCACCTGTGGAGCGGCTCATTTCCTTGTGATAGGCTTCAGAAGAGTCGAGTAAAAGCAGCGTATGACCGGTAGGCGCCGTATCAATGACTACGATTTCCTCCTCAGAATCTACAACATCGGCAAAGGCACGGAAGACGGCAATCTCTTCGGTGCAAGGTGAATCCAGGTCTTCTTTCAGATAAGCAAGCTCATCTTCATTCAGCTCACCAGCGTTTGCAATGACCTCGGCTTTGTAGTTTTCCACTTCGACTTCCGGATCGATGCTGCTGATGGTAAGGTTCTCATGGACCCGGCTGTCCTTGAACATATCAGCTACATGAGAAGCAGGATCTGTCGTGGTTAAGTGGACACGGTGACCTTTTTCAGTCAATCCAACGGCAATTGCCGAAGCCACCGATGTTTTTCCGACGCCGCCTTTTCCCATCGTAAAAATGACACGCGTGTTTTTCGCTGAGAAGTCGTCCACGACCTCTTTTAATGAAGGAAGCGGCTCAACATCCACGCTTTCTTCTGTAATCTCCACCTCAGCCACCGGCGACTCACTCACAATCTGGCGCATGTGCTGAATATCCGTCAAAGAATAAGGAACATAAGGTAAAGAATACGTGCGGATCTGTTGAAGGGCGCCAGGGATCTCTTTTAAGGCTTCCTGCTGCTCACTGTAAAAGACAGACGCCACTTCATCTCCGGCATCGTACGGCTGGAAGACACCATTGATCACCAGCATTTGATGTTCAATCCCGATCTTTCCAAGCTCAACGGATGCCCGGTATGCTTCCAGAAGGGTGGATTCTTCCGGCCTTGCCACCATGACCAATGTCGTTTTCTCCCCATTGGAGAGAGTATCCATTGCTTTCTGGTACATGTTCTTTTTGTCCCCGAGGCCGGACAACGGTCCCAGACAGGAAGCTCCATGCGTCGATTCCTCCAAATATCCGGACCATGCTGTTGGAAGGGTCAAAAGTCTTAACGTGTGCCCTGTAGGCGCCGTATCAAACAAGACATGATCAAAGTCCTTGAATATGCCATCGTCTGCGAGCAGATGGGAAAATTCATCAAAGGCGGCAATTTCAACGGTACACGCTCCGGAAAGCTGCTCTTCCATCTGGTTGACGACCGATTCAGGCAGCTTGTCCCGGTATGGTCCTACGGTCTTTTCCCTGTAGGCTCTTGCTGCTTCCTCCGGGTCAATATTACTGGCATACAGATGGCTCACACTGGGAACAACTGCAGGTTCACGGGTCAGTTCCATATTAAACACATCCTGCAGATTGGAGGCAGGATCCGTGCTCACCAGCAGAACCTTCTTCCCCTGATCCGCCAGGCTTACCGCTGTGGCGCAGGCGACGGATGTTTTTCCAACTCCGCCTTTTCCAGTGAAAAACAAGTACGGCGTTTGAACATGTGTACGTGGTTGGTAGGATGTATGCATAATTACAGCTCCTTTATTTGTCCATATTGATGGAAACACGGACTTTCGGTTTCTGCGTCAATTCTTCTCCTTTCATTTCAAGCCATTCACTGAACTCCTCATTCGTCGGGTATTCGCCTACTTTAACAACCTGATCGTCCAGAAGAGTAACAGGAAGAGCATCTGCCCCTTTTTCCTGCAGTACCTCGTTTACCGCTCCATTCTCAGCAAAAACTTCTGGTTCATTACCAAGGTTGAATCTTCTAATGTTCACACCTTTTTGCTCCAATGAATAAACGGCTGAAGCCAATCGGGTCAGGTTCGGGTCGACACTCGGTCCGCAGACGCCTGTGGAACAGCACATGGCCGGGTCGAAAATTTCTACCTTTCTCATATGTAAAACCTCCTTGGGAATGTTCGTAAATGTTAAACCACGCATGCTGATGCCGGCTTTTTTGATCTTCCATCTTCCGTTCGGTATCACCATTTAAAGATTACAGCATCATTATATAATTAAATGCTTATATATCTCAAGGGATAATTTACAGGCTTTTGCTGGAAGAGGACCGCTCTTCCCCCTGTTGGCAGAGTTTCATAGTAACAAACCCCACTAAAAAATTCTTCTTCTATCCTTAATCTCTGTTATGAATGAGAGATCCTCTGGGTTTCATGAAACATTCAAGTTCATTGAATAGGTTTTATTTAAGTCCTCCCTTGTGAATATCTATTGTGAATTGAAAATCAAAACCAGTGGGAGGAGACCCTCATTGATTTTAGGTGAAAAGAAAAGGCCGCCTCAGAGAATGTTCGGGATGGTCAACCATTAAGATACCACCTTTTATGAAACAGGCTCTTTCTTTATGATCACTCAAACGATTTCCTCTGGAACATCGCCGGTTATGAATCTGTCCATGTCTCATCGGTTGACGTCTGTTTCAGCATGATGTAATCTTCTAACCACTAAATATTAATTTAGTGGTTATTGAAAATGCAAGGAGGAATGGAATATGGCTATTCGAAACGCCACAGACGAAACATTTGCACAGGAGACAAGCAGCGGTCTCGTTATCGCAGACCTTGGTGCCCCATGGTGTGGTCCTTGTAAAATGATCGCTCCTGTTCTGGAAGAGATTGATGAAGAACAAGGAGATCAAATGAACATTGTAAAAGTAGATATTGATGAAAATATGGAAACCGCTCAGAAATATGGTGTGATGAGCGTTCCCACACTCTTATTCTTCAAAGATGGTGAACTTGTCGATCAATCAGTAGGTTTCAAACCGAAAGAAGAAATTGTCAGTATTGCCGAAAAACATGCGTAAGTAACTCAATCATACGATTTATCCTAGGAGGTATAAGAATGAACCAAACGACAACTATGAATGAAGAAACGTTTAAACAAAGACAACAATCTGTTATGTTGGAAGGTATCGTCGAAGAACCGGTTAAAATCAATTATACGGATGTAGGCTCAGGGACGCCTGTTATGCTTTTACACGGCATCCCTACCTGGTCCTACTTATATCAGAGCGTCATTCCTGAACTGGAGGAAGACTACCGCGTGATTGCTCCAGACCTGCTCGGCTATGGACAGTCTGATCAGCGTGACCAGTTCGACCGCTCTCTTCACGTACAGGCGGATATGGTACTCAAGCTTATGGATGAATTGGAATTAGAACAAGTAAATCTTGTTGCCCATGATATAGGCGGAGGCGTTGGTTTGCTTCTTGCTCTTCAAGCACCGGAACGCATTAACAAGCTCGTGCTTTCTAATTCCGTCGCTTATGATTCCTGGCCGATTCAAGATATGCTCGTGATGGGACACCCTTCCAAGAAGAATGAGTCCACGCAGGAATTTGAAGCGTTTCTATCCAAAGCGTATAAAAAAGTGTTCGCTCATCCGGAACAGCTGACCGAAACCTTCTTACAGGGCATCATGGCTCCTTACCTGCATGAGGAAGGCAAGCTGAGCCTCGTACGTAACGCCGCAGCGTTGAATACAAATGAAACGACGGCGATTACGTCGAAGCTTTCCACCATCAAGCAGCCCGTTCTTTTACTATGGGGAACAAAAGATGAGTGGCAGCCGGTGGAAACAGCAGAAAAACTCATTAAAGATCTGCCTGACAGTACACTAGTAAGGTTTGACGAGTCCGCCCACTGGGTTCCTCAGGAAGCACCGAAAGAATTCAGTGCAGAAATCAAGAAGTTCATATAAAAGAAAAGTAAAATACAAGCAGCGTCCTTAAGACGCTGCTTTTCTTCTTTGCTATAATCACCACCATTTGAGCGCTTCCTGCACGATCTCCAAGCCTTCATTACCTAACTAAGTAGAAATGGCCCCTCCGTCTACGATCCCTCTGACAAACCAGCGCTTGTTTTTCAAACTCCCCCTCTACTAAAACTACACCGATTTCCAAAACAAAAATCTCTCTTTTTTCATGTATTTCAAAGGAAAAAGTCTTGCAGCTTCAGCAGCACCTGTGAAATAACATCTGAGCTCCCCGGCTGAAACAAAACGATGGCCGAAACAGCGAACACAACTCCAATAACCATTTGAGCCCATGCAGAAGGGTTCGTATAAGAATGGAAAAGTTTTTTTCCTCCCATTACTCCTATAACAACACCTACGACAAGTAAAATGAAATAATAAAAGCCCATCAAGCCACCTCCAAAAAGATATATCCTGATCCCTCTTATCTATACTCTAGTATACGAAAAAGGTAAATGATACCATATGATAAAGATGAAAAATTCTTTACAGTACTTACAATTCTTTCTTTTCTAACTTTGATTGGCTCTGAATCTTTTCATCCCTGCTTTTATAAACCATGATCGAAGGTGAAAACTTGAGAAAAATACTAATCGTATTCATTTCACTGACAGGAATCTACACCTTTCTCCATATTCTATTAGGCTTTCATATAGAAAAATCACTCATTCTATTCTCTATAAACACCCATATTTCTGTCGGGCTGCTGACTAGGTTGATTCAAGCCTTGTTTATTTTAAGTTTGTTGATCTATGTAAAAAAATACGTAAACATCCGCAAAGAGACGTCCTAATTCTGTTCCCCTGCACCATAGGTATAATGTTTTCTCTTAAAATAAGGGTTCCGGCTGCTGGTATAGCCGGAACCCTTATTTTGATCATTCCCCCTATCTCAAAGAGACGCCTTGAATCACACCACCCATAAACAAAGGATGAACAGCAGGCCGGAAACAGGCGTCATAATCAGACGTTCTTTTTTACTTCTTGATATTAAGTTCATTAACGTGTTGATGCCCATAAAAATGATGATCACCCACATGAGGATCGTGGTGGGTAAAAAACGGAGCAGATCAGAGAATTGGAACGCATGCTGGAGAACGATGCCGGCCATAAAAATCAGCAGCAGGGCATTCAGTGCGCTTGCTGCTCTCAAATTCGCCGGCAGGACGCGGTGGGAGCCTCCCATGGCCGCTTCTCCAAGCGGAAACCCGAATGCGAGTAACACTTGAAAGACAGCCACAAGACCAAATAGAATGGCTGCTGTAATCGCTGCGATTTCCATGACGCTTCCCCCTCTTTCTCGAATCTCTTCAGATTTCCCCCGGCTGACTTTTCATGAAATCCAGCACCTTGCGATCGACTTTCCCCCGGGCCAGCTCACGCCCTTCGAAGTTTTCGGTATGCAGGTACGTCGTCCAGGATTCATAGAACACCTCGTCATCAACTTCCTTACTCTCGAGGTAACCAAGGCGGACTAAATGGCCGGCGATTTCCCTTTTTACATCTTCATCGATCAGCTGGATATCCGTATCCTTCGTTTCACCAAAGTACAATTGATGAAGCTGGTAAATCCGCTCCAGTTCCTTGATCGGCTCAGGATGATCATCTACTCTGAGGTCTACAGCGACATCACTGAGTCCGCCGTAGCCTGCTTGATCACGAACGACAAGGACGGCCGCCGACTGCTTTCCACGGCTGTCTCCGCCCGCTTCCTGCGCGGCTTGGATCGCTTGAATGAGACGGTCAGCCAGTGGCCCCTCTGCTTTTTCAAACGTGTCTCCCATTTGGGTCACTGTTTCTTGATTTACTAATATGTTCCCTTGAGCGGTATAATGCTTCCCTGTGACTCCTCCGGCCCAGTCATAACAATCTTTTCCGGTAAACGTCGCTGCCCGGCCGGAGCTGTCGATGATTCCGACTTGGCGGTCTTCTTTTTGAAGGTCAGCGTCCGTTAATTTTTTGATGACTTCCTCGGCAGACAGACCTTCCTCAAGGAGCTTCAACCCTTCCGGACCATAGGCGGGGTTGGCAAAAGCCTGGGTGGCCACCGCCCCCACACCTGCTTTCGCCCATGGTACGACGGAGCCGACGCCTAAAAATTTCGACTGGACCGCCACGCCCCATTCCCCGCGGTCGGGTTCACAGGCGGCGATTGAAAATGTAGCAATGATTTGATTGTTCATCTCTTTTCCCTCCAATATCCTTATCCTTCGACAACTCATTTGGATTTCCTTCTCTACTTATTTTCTGATTAACGATGGAAAATAACGGGTAATTTCACTGTAGAACATTCTATAAACAAAGGAGCGGTGTAAAACATGAAACCACTTGTACGTGAATACACAAATGATGAACAGTTGAAGGATATGGTAGAGAAGCTGAAGAACGAAGGCATTGATAACGAAGAGATTTACATCCTCTCCCATGATGATGACCGGACAGAACGGATTTCCAAAAGTGTGAATGTGAATACGATCGGTGCTTCCGAGCAGGATGCGAAAAGTGTCCTTACGAATATCTTCAGTAAAAAAGGCGATGAGCTCCGCACAAAGATGCAGGAAATTGGATTCTCCAAAGAGGAAGCGGGACAGTACGAAGAGGATCTGGATGAAGGGAAAGTTCTTTTAATCATAACCAACCCAGCGAAGGCTCAGGCTGTCCTGACATGAACGAATAAGCCCCTGCCGCAAGCGGCAGGGGCTTTCTTTTAATAAGTGGTAAACCATGTCCACTTCTGCAGATAGTACGTCGCATAACGGATGGAGGTCAGGTTGTCCTGATAGGTTTCATACTCCGTCGTATAGTGGCCTTCTTCATTGGACCAGATACGTGTAAAGTAGTCGTTGACTTCCTGAAAGACCTCCTCCTCTCCCGGACCTTGGATGACGACATCCGCTTCCAGGTTGAGGTTGGACAGGTTTCTTCTCGTATAGTTGGCGGAACCGGCGACGATGGCATCATGATCGGGCCCATCGACATACAGCATTTTCGTATGGTACTGTTCAACTTCCGTATCATACCAGCGCAGGTGGATGTTCTCATTCCCGAGATTCTTAAGCTCCGCAGCGACTGGTAGATTAGGAAGGCCGGGCTTTTCATGACCGAACGCGGTTTTGTTGGGGTCCATGATGATGCGCACTTCCGCCCCGCGGTTGGCCGCTTCATCGATCCGGGCGGTCACCTTTTTGTCGGCTAAGTAATACATCCCGATCCAGACGTCATCCCCTTCACCGGCCGCTTCCAGCTGTTCCAGAACGGCATCATAGATTTTTCCTTCCGTTACGAACTGTGTCTGGAGAGGCCCTTGCTGCTCCTCCCATTCATAGCCGCTGTAGTCGATGAATTCCCCGCCGGAATAGCGGGCCACCGCTTCTTCTGCTTCCAGAATATCTTCAATGATCGGCCCTTCCATTTTAAAAGCAACATTCTCATGATACCCGCTGGCATCGTGAGGGTTTGCTGTGGAAACAACCGCCGAATCCTCAGTTACGAGGAGCTTCCGGTGGTTCGCCTTAATATTCAACAGCTTCATGTAGGACCGCAGAGTAACATCAGGCGCTTCCTTGGCAATCGGGTTGCCGATCCACCCTTCTCCTCCGGTACCCATCCAGGAAAACATCAGACGCCACGCACTCGAGTATAACGGATTGGAATCCCTCAGCTTATCAAGATTGGTTAAGACGACGTTCACCCCGCCATCTTCCAGCCGCCGGATCGTTTCCGATTCATAGGAGCCGTAGATAGTATTGATCTGATCGGTAATAAACACGACCTCAAGGTCAGGAACCTCTTCTTTTCGTTCTAATACAGCATCCACAAGACGGCCGCTGATTTCAGGAAATTCATTTTTGCCGTTCGTGTAGCCGTTGAAAAGAAACATATCAGCGACAATAAAATCATCCGCCTCACCTATGGTGGCATAGATTTCCTCAAACACCTGCAGGTCATGAACCGTATTTCCTTCCGGATCCTCATAGGAAAGGTCCCGGAAAAACTCGATATCCTCCATCTGATGGACATCCCCCTCGTAGGAAACGCCTTCCGGGAGCGCTTTCCATGAGGTATGGTAGGCAATCATGACAGAAAGGATCAGCACGATCAAAAGCAGCAGCCAGACCCACTTTTTCCCTGCTAACCTCTTTATTTTTTTCATTACAATCCCCCCTGCTCTCTGCCTGTCTTTTCACTACCCTGGGGTGTTTCAAACATGGAAAAAAAAGCCTTCCGCCGCCAGGCAGAAGGCTTTTTTCCATTTAATGAAGCACAAGCTTTGGTCGCTGCATGAACAAGAGGCTGATCACGATGGCGCTCAAAATAAACGCTGGCAGCATGTATCCGCCGTTATAAACGAGGGAATACAGCCAGACCGGCTGTCCTTCCGGTGCGAATTCACCGTAAAAGATGATCCCCGCAGCAAAGTGACCGAAGAAGCGGAGTACACTTCCTATAAAGCAGCCTGTGATGATCCAGCCGACGAGGGCTTTCGTTTCCTTGGAACGGATCGCATTCCAAAGCGGTTTGGCAACGATGCCGGCCGCACCGATCACGGCAAATGCTACGACATAATCGAGCAGCGTCTGCAGTGGAGTGATGATATAGGCACCCGTTAAAATCTGGTAGATGCCGAGCAGCAGCCCTGTCGCTACGCCGCCCTTGACACCCCAGCGGAAGGCCATAATGAAGACCGGCACCATCGCAAACGAGACGGAACCGCCCTGGGCCCACAATTTAAATGATAGAAACGGGATGATATCCAGTAGCAGTGCTAATGCGGAAAAGATCGCAATTTCAACTAAAAATAGGACTCTGCGGTTTCTCATTCCAGCATTCCTCCTTTAAAAAAAGACACAAAAAAAGCAATGCAGACAGGGACGCTTCCTGATGGAGGGATCCCGAATGCATTGCACCATCAAAAAAGCCGCCATCCCTGCGCCAGTACTAACTGACAGGTTCGAAGGGTCTGAACGAGGTTCACTCTCAGCCGCTAGGCTCCCCTTGTAGGCTTTGTACCGATTACTCTTCTTGCTATGCATCTATTATATCAAACTTCTCTCCGATGACAAATCTTATTTCCCGGGCAATAGAGTCTATTTTGTATTCGTATACATCTGGAAGAATTCCAGACTGCGCTCGACAATCAAATCCTGGTCATAATCAAGAGTTGCGACATGGTAGCTGTTTTCCATATGGACAAGCTCCTTATGCTCCGAAAAGACCGAATCAAAGATCACCTCTGAATTATTTGGTGGGACGACGTGATCCTCATCCGAGACGAAAATCAGAATCGGGCAGTGAATCGTGTCAAGCCGCTTTTTCACATAATCCATTAAGACCGTGATTTCGGTAATGGATTTGACTGGTGTTTTGTCGTAGGCAAGTTCATCCTGATCGGGGTCTTTAATATCGGATCCGATGGCATCAAGAAAACGTTCTTCTGTCGCCGCGCTCTCCTCCATCACGGGGATATCGATAGCTGCATTAATCGGAATAACCCCTTGGACACTCTTATGCTCACTGGCCATATAAAGGGCAAGCGTTCCTCCCATGGATAAACCGACAACAAAAATAGAGCTGCACCGTTCATTCAGCCATTGGTAGGCGCTCTCCACTGATTCAATCCAGTCCTTATAGGACGTCGCCTCCATATCTTCCGGTGCTGTGCCATGTCCTTTCAACCGCGGACAGTAAACGGTATATCCCTCACGTGCGTAGGCTTCAGCGAGCGGACGCATGCTCTGGGTCGTCCCTGTGAACCCGTGGGAAACGAGAATCCCCACCTCATTGCCCTCGTATTTGATTTCCTCTGCCCCATCAAGAATGCTGTACTCGGCCATCTGTTTTTCCTCCTTCTGCCTTGTTGGAACCTAAGATTCTTTTTAATACCGTTTTCTCGAGCCATGCCCATGGAAGAAGCCGTTTCAAAAGCACGTTGGTACGGACGCCCGCCCCGACAGGATAACGCAGTTTTTTCAGCTTGTCTTTTTGGATCAGTCCTGTCATGAGGTCGGCGACCGAATCCGGCTGGGCCCGTGACTCTTCGTTCAAGGCACTCCACAGTCCTTTTATGTAAGAGGCATAGGGAGATGAAGGATTGTGCACTTCTTCTGGAAGCGCCATTCCGGAAGACCATATGTTCGTCTGGAAGGATCCAGGTTCGATTAAGGCGACATCTATGCCGAACGGCTGCAGCTCAAAGCGCAGGCTTTCAGAAAGTCCTTCCAGCGCATGTTTGGACGATACATACGCGGATAGACCGGGAAAACCAATCAAGCCGCTGACACTGCTGACATTTAGTATTTTTCCGTACCCTTGGCGCCGCATGATGGGCAGCACGGCCTTCGTGACGGCTATAACACCGAAGACGTTCGTATCAAACTGCCGGCGGTAATCCTCAAGCGGAACCTGTTCGAGGAACCCTCCTACCGCATAGCCGGCGTTGTTCACGAGAACATCCACCCGCTCCAGTTTTTCTGCTTTTTCCTTAAAACGTTTAATGGATGGATCATCCGTAACATCCAGCTGCCACACTTCAATCTTCTGCTTCACGTCTTCCGCCAGGTCTGCATTTTGGAAAACCGACGCTTTTTCCATATTCCGCATCGTCGCAATCACACGGAAGCCTCTTTCTGCACATTTCACAGCGGTCTGCTGTCCGAATCCGCTGGAGGATCCGGTAATAATAACGGTTGGCTGCATCAATGGTCTCCTCCTTTATCTATTCGTCTACCCTTTTCCTTTCGCTGTCACACGGGGAAACTCCTTTTTCGATGTGCAAGCGTTTCCTGCTGCTTTTTCACGTTCAACAGGAAGGAATGGTATAGTTCGAGCTTGAATAATGTTAGAATAGGAAAGGTTAAGACCGAATCAATCAAATAGAAAGGAAGTTTCATATTTTATGAGTACCAACATGAAGCTTCAGAAGCTTACACCTGAGTTTGACCCGTGGGAAGCCTACATGGACGTGAAGGAACACGGGCATATGACGTTATCCAATATTGAATTTACGACGACGACGCTGTGCAATATGCGCTGCGAGCACTGTGCGGTCGGATATACCCTGCAGCAGAGGGACCCTGAAGCGCTCCCGATGGATTTGATCCGGAAGCGGCTGGACGAGATTCCTCACCTGAGGACTTTGAGCATCACAGGCGGGGAGCCGATGATGTCGAAAAAATCCGTCGAAAACTATGTGCTCCCCTTGTTAAAATACGCCCATGAGCGCGGCGTACGCACACAGATCAATTCCAACTTGACGCTTCCTTATGAGCGCTATATCCCGATCATCCCCTATCTCGATGTTTTACATATTTCGCATAACTGGGGAACGCTTGAAGAATTCATCCACACCGGCTTTGCCCGGATGGAGCGCAAGCCTTCCGAGGAAAACCGGAAGAAATTTTTCGACCGGATGGTGGAGAACTCCCAGCGTCTCGCGGATGAGGGTGTCATGGTATCGGCGGAGACGATGCTGAACCGCCGCACCTTCCCTTACCTGGAAGCGATCCACGATCATGTGAAGGAAATGAAGTGTGCAAGGCATGAAATCCACCCGATGTATCCAGTGGACTTCGCCAGTGCACTTGAAACACTGAGCCTTGAGGATATGCGTAAAGGAATCAACCGCCTGCTTGATCACCGTGATGAAGATACGTGGATGCTGTTCGGCACCCTTCCTTACTATCCATGCAGCACCAATGACGAGGATCTGGACATGCTGAAGCGCCTGTACAGCGCGAAAAATGTGACGGTAAGAAACGACCCGGATGGGCGCTCCCGCTTGAATGTCAACATATTCAGCGGCGACATTATCGTCACCGACTTCGGGGACGAGCCCGGTCTTGGCAACATCCAGGACACTTCCTTGGAAGACGCATACCACCAGTGGATGCAGACCGATACAGCGAAAAGCCTCAACTGTCACTGCCCGGCAGTGGAATGCCTCGGTCCGAACGTTCTTGTGAAGAACTCGTATTACCAGGACGTCGATTTTCAGAAGCGGGAAGCGAAAATCACCCTGTAACCTCTAAGCAGTGCTCCTCTATTCAGGGGCACTGTTTTTTTACAACAACACCGACATGTAAAGGAGGTCTTGATATGCCGCTCCTACAGCATAATCAGACAACGATCCAATATACCGTCCATAAACAGCCGCAGCTGCAGTTCACAAAAATATATCTGGATGATCTAAACGGGATACAGGTAACGGCGCCTGAGGAAAAATCAGAGGAAAAAATTCATGCGTTTGTAGAAAAGAAAGCCGACTGGATCATAAATCATTGGCAGAGAACACACGAGGACCTCTACCTTGGACCTTTTTCATTGGAAGAGGGACAGAAAATCACCTATCTCGGCCGCTCCTATAAGCTGTTATTTGATCAGGCAGACTCAGAAGAGACGACCTTTTCATTCCAGCAGGGAAAGTTTACATTCCGCACCTCCCTCGCTTCCAAAGATGAGCAGACAGCTCAGTTGAACGAGCACATTACAGCGTGGCTCAAGGATAAAGCCGCTGAAAAATTCAAGGCACTGAGCACGCGTACGGTCGAAGTCGAGGATGACCTTACCCGTCTTGGAAGCAGACAGGAGGAATCCATCACCATCAACTGGCGGCTGATCCAGCGAAAAAAAGCGGCCATCCAAAGTGTCATTGAAGATCTTTACAGTGGAAAGACGTATTAAAAAATCCCCCGGGCGCCATCAGGCAGCCGGGGGATTTTTATTAAATAAGCTCTGTTAAAGTCTGTGGTTGATATTTTAAACGATTACTAAATCGTTTCCGTCTGGTAGGGGTCCGGTCCGTTGTTTACTCAGAGCATGGGATGGCAGGGAAAACCGTCCGCTTTCCGCGGGGAACGATGAGCCTCCTCGAACTTCGTTCTCCGGGGTCTCACCTTGTTCCTTTTTCCCGCAGGAGTCTACCTGTTTTCCCTGCCATCCCTTTCGTAGTGGTGTAACGGACTTCGGTTATATCCTTTCTAACTACCCTTCTTTGAAGAGGCGGCCTTGGGAATGGCGAGACTCCTGTGGGATGAAGGTGCATCGTGAGACCCCGGAAGGCGCAGCCTGAGGAGGCTCACGGTACCCCACGGAAAGGGAGTCATTCCCAAGGCCGCCTCATACAAATCCCATGACAGAAAGGGGGGATAGGAGCTCACATGTTAAATAACAACACCAAGAAATAACAGAGCCATTAAATAAACAACAGCAGGCTCAGCGCCATGACTGCCATTCCGGCGACAACGCCGTAAATGGATAAGTGAGGCTCCCCATACCTTCTGGAGGCCGGAAGCAGTTCATCAAGCGAAATAAAGACCATAATGCCCGCGACACCGGCGAAAAGAATCCCAAAAACCATATCATTCAAGAACGGCATGAGCACAAGATAGGCAAGAATAGCCCCGATCGGCTCGGATAATCCGCTCAAAAAGGAAAGATTGAACGCCTTTTTCTTATCTCCTGTGGCAAAATAAATCGGTACAGAAACCGCAATTCCCTCCGGGATATTATGAATGGCAATCGCCGTGGCAATAGCAATCCCAAGAGCCGGATCGTTCAACGCTGCGGTAAAGGTGGCAATCCCTTCTGGAAAGTTGTGGATCGCGATGGCGAGGGCTGTGAACGTTCCCATCTTCAAAAGGTCGCGGTCCTTCTGCTTGTCCTGTGTCATGTCCTCCACCTTTTTCACTTCGTGAGGATTGCCGGCTTTCGGAATCACTTTATCGATGAGGGCAATAAGCAGCATACCTCCGAAAAAGGACACCACTGTAATCCACTGGCCCATCTCATTTCCGAGCGCACTTACAAGCGAATCCTGAGCCTTGAAGAAAATTTCGATCATGGATACGTAAATCATCACTCCAGCCGAAAAACCGAGCGACAGGGATAAAAACCGTGTATTCGTTGTCGATGTAAAAAATGCAAGTATGCTTCCTACTCCGGTGGCAAGCCCTGCAAACAAGGTAAGCCCGAAAGCGAGCAGTAAGTTTTCCATGTGACCTCTCCTTAACTACGAACATCATTTACTGCTCATTGTAATGGATGTTTTTCCTCGGCACAACATTTTAAACCGAGACCTTTATCTCCATATAAAAAAAACACAGGAACAACCCCTGTGTTTTAAGGATAAAACGGAAACCAGACATCCACCCGGGCTGTAATCTCCATCATCCCCGGCTCGATCGGCACAGCGCTCTCACTGAGCATCTGTGTTTTAGCATAAGGCTGTAGAGGTGAAACGTCCGGACTCTTTTCCTCTACAACGCGGACCGGCTTCTGTTCGAGTCTCACATTCATCGTATTCGCGATCGTCTGTGCAGTGGCAAGAGCCTGCCCGAGGGCGATTTGAAGGGCCTTTTGATAATAGTAATAGGACTGACTCACCGTAAACTCGATGTTCGTCACCCGGTTGGCACCACTTTGGACGGATGCATCAATGACTGCGCCTGTCTGTTCAATATCATTTACGGTCACGGTCAGCAGATGGGAAACCTGATATCCGCGGAACACCTGTTTCCCATCCACATAATCGTACTGCGGGAACACGGAATAATCGGATGTTTGAATGTCCGTCTCTTCCACACCTGCAGCCATCAGCTGATTCTTCACCATACTGGTGACCGCTGCATTTTCATCCTGAACCGTAGTGAGATCGGCCCCTTCCGTCACAACACCGAGCTGAACAACAGCTGTATCCGGCTTCACCTTAACACTTCCTGATCCCTGGACACGGATCTGCCTGTCAGATCCGTCCTGTCGGAATGTTTGATACATTGACCATCCCCCCTTTATTAATTCATGTACCGTCCGCCATGAATATGCAGGTTGGAAGATACATCCATAGAACGGTACTGTTCATCCCTTGGACTGAATAGCCATAAAAGGGGGTGTTTTCCATGACGAATTATCAATCCGAGGGCTTTACATATCCAGATGATTTTCTCCGTATCATTCATAATGGTCTCACATCATCTGCTCAAAAGAAGCGGGTGATTATTATCGGTGCCGGCATGGCAGGACTGGTGGCAGGGAGTTTATTAAACAATGCCGGTCATAAGGTGACCATCCTTGAAGCTGACAGCCGGCTGGGCGGAAGAGTCTATACGGTCCGCGCCCCGTTCACGAATGGCAATTACCTCGATGTCGGGGCGATGCGGATACCGACCAATCATAAGCTCGTTTATGCGTATGTCGACAAATTCGGACTGGAAACCAATCCTTTTCAAAACACGCGGAAAGATGATCTCTTATTGATTAATGGAAAAAAAGTGTACCACCGCATTTATGAACAAAACCCCGCCATTCTCGATTTTCCTGTAGATGCGGAGGAGGAGGGCAAAACAGCCAAAGAACTGTTTCTGTCGGCCGTCCAGCCGTTCCTCGATGTGTATAACAACAGCAGTGATGCTGAAAAGGAACACCTCAGAGACCGCTATTCGGACCTTTCCATGAGTGAATATTTACGGAACAACCCCTACGGACCTTCCATGTCCTTAAATGCTGTGAGGAAAATCAAGGTCCTGCTTGGAATCGAAGGCTTCCCCGAATTCGCATTTCTGAATATCCTCACCGACATCACGTTTCCGATTTTCCAAGGGGATACGAAGTTCAGGGAAATCATAGGCGGGAATGACCGGCTGCCATGGGCCTTTTACCCGGACCTCTCCTCCTCCATCCACTTCTGCGAACGGGCCGTTGCAATCAATCATTACAAAGACGGCGTGCAGGTCGTGTCAAAAAATGAGAAAACCGGAGGCTATTCGACCTGGACCGGAGATTATGTCCTGACGACCATACCTTTTACGACTTTCCAATGGATCGAAGTCCGTCCGTATGACACGATTTCCATAAAAAAATGGGCGGCCATCCACGAAATCATCAATGTTCCAGCGGTGAAAATAGGCATAGAATTTTCTTATAAATTCTGGGAGCAATACCCGGTCGGGAACATCGTTACCGATTATCCCTCCCGCTTCATTTACCAGCCGAGCCATGACGGTGGAAAACCAGGGCCGGGTATTCTTCTTGCCAGCTACACTTGGGGACAGAATGCGCTGTTATTCAACAGCCTGAGTAAAAAACAGGCCGTAGAGGAAGTGATGAGCGACCTCGCCAAGGTGTACGGACGGGTTGTCTATGATACGTACATGACCAGCATCGTCTACAATTGGAGTCGAAACCCTTACTCTGCCGGCTGTTTCACCCTTTTCACTCCGGGACAGAGCCGGGATTTGGAAGACATCATCCCTCTGCCGGAAGGCCGCATCCACTTCGCAGGCGAACATACATCCTCCTATCACGGATGGATTGAAGGGGCCATTGAATCAGGCATCCGGGGCGCTGTAGAAATCCATACCCGATAAAGAAACCACCGCTCTCATCATGAGCGGTGGTTTCGTCGTTATTCTTCCTCTTTGGATTCGTTACTGATTTCCTCGCCGGATCCCTGCATGATTTTCACCGACTGGTTTTCCTTCTGAATCGGATACACCACTTTATATTTCTTTACCTTGACCTCTCCATCCACGGTTTCTTCAGCGGTGATGAAGGCGGTCACGACAACCTGATCGTCCTTCGGATCAGCGACAAGGTTATCGACGGATACACTCAGCGTATTGTAATACCCCGAACGGAACTCTTCAAACGACGTTTTCTCCTGCCAGCTTGAACTGATCAGGGAATAGGCCGTCACAAAGTCGCCTTGGTTGATGCTGTCATAAAAATACTGCACCATGTACGTCGCCTGTTCTGCATCTGTACCGGTAACCGGAGACTGCACCTGTTCATTCAGCTCCGGGAATTCAGGCAGCGACTCCATCGGCGTTTCGCTCCAGCGCTCAACCATCGGCAGCACATCGGCAATCGGGATACTGAAACCGATTGTTTCCTCATCCAGCTTGGCTGAATTGATTCCGATCACTTCGCCCGTATTCCGGTCAAGCAGCGGACCTCCGCTGTTTCCCGGGGAAATCGGCGCAGAAATCTGATACATGTTTTCGTAATGGAACGGCTCGATATCCAGCGTCCGGTCCACGCCGCTGATTTCACCACGTGTCACCGTATTCTGCAGACCGAGCGGACTTCCCAGCGCAAGTACTTCGTCCAGCAGCTCGGCATAGCCTTCTGTCCGGATCGGGAGCGGATCGCGCCCCTCAAGCCCGGGTACACGGACAACCGCAACATCCGTATCTCGGCTGACCCCGATCACATCTCCGGGCATCTTTTTACTGTCCGTCGTAATAACAGAGACCTCTTCGGCATTGGCGACAACGTGGGCATTCGTAATTACGTCGCCTTTGTCATTGTATAAAAAGCCGGAGCCGATTGTGCCGTCCGGAAGTTCAATCTGGACGACAAGCTTTTGAGATTCATAGATAATGTCCTGTGTTTCTTTTGGCACTTCTGCGTTTTTCTCATCTTCTTCAGGAGGCTGATTTAGCACAGCCGACACCGCGAGTTGTTCCGGCACCGTGTCCAGAATATAGAAAACGCCCGCCGTACCGCCTCCGACGATAAGTAAAGAGACGATCAGGCTGATCATCCAGGAGCGTTTCATTGCCGCATCCTCCTATTCTACTAACCATTCCAGCTCTGTCATTTCCACCATGTATTCCCCTTCTTCCAGGTTGTAGTACATTTTCTCAAACTTGCCTGTACTGCCTGGATTCAAATAGTTAGGGTACACCTTGGCGGATTCTGAACGGACGACTTCTCCGTCCTGTGTCTTAATGTCATATTTCACACTTACTGTGCTGATCACCTGGGTGGCCAGACTTTTCAATTCGCCACTGATTTTATAATCACCGAATTCATCTTTTTCCATTTGGATATCCACTACTTCCAAGGCCTCGGTCTCATTACGAAGCTCATCCTTGGCGGCCTGCTGCATCGCACTTTCCAAACGTTCCTGAGCGGCCTGTTCAAACGCCTGCTTCTCCTGCTGCACCCGTTCTTTCAGCTGGATCAGCTTTTCATCGTTCGAGACGTACTGAAGCCCTTCATCAATCAGAGCGATGGCTTCGGTGTATCGTTTGTTCTCAGCCGCTGCCTCTGCCGTTTTCGTGGAACGGTTGACGATTTTCTCATATATCTTTTCCCGCACCTTAGCAGCTTCTTCCAAATTCAAATCAGAAAGGGTATTCAGCTTGGCAGCCAGTTCATCCACATCTGTAATTTTGGATAGTTCCTCATTCACTTCCTGTAGAGTAAATCTGGAATCCATCTCATTCACTGTTGGAACGAGCGTCTGATAGAGCCGGCCGTTTTCCTGTCGTAATGCCGTTTGGACTTCAGACAGCTGTTTATCAGCTTTCGACAGGCTGCCTTCTTCCAGCAGCTTGGACACTTCTTCCAGTTCCTTTTCCATACGGAGCACACTCTGTACGTGGCTCAGCTCCTCCTGCAGCGCCTCTTCATCCGGACGTTCCTGGATGGCACGCGTAAGCAGCTTCTCTGCTTCACGGTAATCCCCGGCAAGCGCAGCTTCCTCCGCTTCCGTCTTCCATGAGGCTACATTTTCATTTATACCTGCTTCCTGGTCATAGACAAAATAAAGGGCCGCCCCCACCACAACAAGGACTATCGCAGGTGTAAGAATGGGCAGCCACGATCGTTTCTGCTCAGCATCAGCCGGGGATTCTTCCGATAAGGATGCTCCACACTGGGAACAGTAACGCGATCCCTCGGCGTTTTCATGGTTACATTGAGGACATGTGATCATGGTCTGGTCCTCCTTTTTTCACAGCTTTCTTGTGATCCAGAATCGTACATAATCCTCAACTATTATAGCATGACCATTGATAGATTCGTAAACGTCTATCGTCCCTTTTTTCGTTTTTTTCACGAATGCTCCCTGCGTCCCGGTCCCGTCTCCCAAAAGCAAATCGGCGCCCGTCGAATGTCATAGAAATGTAATCATTCTGTAGGTATTTTGTATTTGTTTATCCACAGACATGCCTGTTATACTGCTCTCAGATCTAATGCGAAAGAGGTGGATGACATGATGAAATTTTTCCTATCCTTTGCTGTCATACTTACCCTGTTTTCCGGAATCGACCATATTTCAAGTGCTGAGGAAACCGATAAGACGGCCCAGCCTGTTGATAAAAAAGTAACCACCCTTGATGAAAAAGAAGACCAACACACCCGCTTTGAAGATAAAGAAGATGAAAAGGCCTCCTTTGCGTCCCAAGACAAAAAGGAAGATGTGAAGCGTACGGTAGCCGTTGAAGCGACAGCCTATACCGCTTTCTGTGAAGGCTGCAGCGGAACGACCTACACGGGCATCGACCTGCGCGCCAATCCCGATCAGAAAGTCATAGCCGTCGATCCTTCCGTCATCCCGCTCGGCTCAACAGTCCGGGTTCCCGGCTACGGAACAGCCACAGCCGGAGACATCGGCGGAGACATCGAAGGTCACCGGATTGACTTATTTATGGCAGAGGAAAGGGATGCCTTTGATTACGGCCGACGTCAGATCGAAGTAGAAATTCTGGAATAATCCTTTTATGAATGCGCCGATTGTGAGAAACTCCCTTATAGATAATGAAGGGAGTTTTTTTATGCCTGTACGTATTCAACAGGAACAGCCGTCTGACGTAACGTCCGTCGGAAAGCTTATTCAACGCGCATTTGCGCTGGAAGAGCACAGCGATCAGACCGAGCACCTGCTGGTCGAAAGACTGCGCACCACTGAAGCTTTTATTCCTGAACTGTCCTTGACAGCCGTTGATGACGGTGAAATCATCGGCCATCTCCTGCTCACCAAAATCACGATTGGAGAAGACGTATCCCTCGCCCTTGCGCCGGTATCCGTCGCCCCGGAAAGGCAGCGGCAGGGTATCGGGTCAAAGCTCATTCAACACGGCCTGGAAAAAACAGGTGCGCTCGGCTTTTCTTCCGTCATCGTACTCGGTCACCCGGATTACTATCCTAAATTCGGTTTCCACCCCGCCTCCCACTGGGGTATTGAAGCGCCTTTTGAAGTACCGGGAGAGTATTTCATGGCTCTTGAACTGCAGCCCGGCGCCCTGAAAGGCATTAACGGCACAGTCCATTACTCCCAGCCATTTCTGGAGACATGAAAAAAGACCGGATGAATATCATCCGGTCCTTTTTATCATACTTCCCAATCCTTCCCCATAAGTTAGAAAGGTGGGCGTCAATCTCTGCTGAAACGTGTGCGTCGGGCACAGCGGTCAAGGTAGAAGCTTTCCACTCCGCTTGTGTGAAGTGCTACACCATCCTCAAGGAACCACCAAGTGCCACGGTCCAGCTGTTTGACGATAAATTCGGAGGTTTCTTTTTCGTCCATTTCCTCACTCAATTCAAGATCATGGGTGACGACCCGCTTGCTGTCGAGGAGGAATATAACGTGCCATTCCTTCTTTTTCGGCATTCCAATCATTCCTTCCTACGTAGACGTATTATTGTACCCTTACCCGGCTTTTTTGTCTGCTAATCGTAGAATTCCCTTTCCTGCATGAAAATTATGCAGATCAAGCAAAAAAAGCCACGCGTACGCGCCGCTTTCCATTATATCTTATGTAGGGGGAGGTGCGCCTGATGTACGCCAAGAAGTTCTTCGGTTTGAGTTTATACAAACAAAGAAAAACCAGCGAGTGACATATGAGCGAACGACAGGTATAAGACATCCCTCCAATAATTGTATTCAATCTTCCTGTCCACACTTTGAGTGTACCACTTGTATCTGCCATATAGTGTTAAATCTCCGTAAAGACTGATCTGTGTTCTCTTTGTACAACCATTGTATGCAAACTGGTTTACAAATAGAAGACTCGTCGGTTAGAATGTTTAAAGCTCATTAAACAAATCGGAATTAGGAGGAATAGCACATGCAGCAACAAGCAGTTCATCAGACGGCTTCCAGCCGGTCCACAATTCCTGCCCCGCTTGATCCGGTTCAAAAGCCATTCATGTGGGTTGGAATCATCGCATCCCTGCTTTTATTTATAACGATTATCAGCATCACCAATGTCACGCAGGGCGTCCTCTTCATCATCGGACTCGCCTTCGGTCTCGTACTGCTCCATGCCCGTTTCGGATTCACATCAGCCTTCAGAAGACTGCTTTCTGTCGGTAACGTCCAGGGACTGCAGTCACACATGCTGATGCTTGCTGTCGCCACAACAGGTTTTGCCATCATTTTAGGTACAGGCTTCAGCTTTACCGGAACCGCTCCACAAGGATACGTTTTCCCTGTAGGCGTGAGTGTCATTTTCGGTTCTTTCATTTTCGGAATCGGCATGCAGCTCGGTTCCGGATGTGCATCTGGTACCCTTTATACGGTCGGTGGAGGAAAGTCTTCCATGGTTCTGACTCTGCTCGGCTTTATCGCAGGTTCTGTCCTCGGTGCCTACCACATCGGATTCTGGCGGGAAACTCCGGCCCTTCCGGCAATTTCTCTTGCTGAATCCACAGGACTCGGCTACTTCGGCGGGTGGATTCTCCAGCTTCTCATCTTCCTTGGCATTTACGGTGTGACGGTGAAGTTCGCCAGGAAAAAGAACCCGCCGCGCATGGAACCATTAAAAACGACCACCGGACTTAAACGTCTGTGGCGTGGCGCGTGGCCGCTGCTGGCCGCCGCTGTCGCCCTCGGTGTATTGAACGCCATCACCCTTGCTGTCCGCGGAAACCCGTGGGGCATTACATCTGCATTTGCCCTTTGGGGATCCCAGTTCATCCAGATGTTCGGTGTCGATGTGGCGAGCTGGCAGTACTGGTCTGATAACCCTGCTCCTCTTAATCAGACGGTGCTTGCAGACTCTACAAGTGTCATGAACTTCGGTATCATCCTTGGTGCCTTTATCGCTGCCAGTGCCCAAGGGAACTTCAAGCCGGGTAAAATCAAGCCCGGCATCGGTTTCGCTTCCATCATCGGTGGAATCCTTATGGGATACGGCGCCCGCCTGGCCTTCGGCTGTAACATCGGTGCGTATTTCGGCGGTATTGCCTCCTTCAGCCTGCACGGCTGGGTATGGATGATTATGGCGCTGATCGGAACGTATCTCGCCCTGTTCCTGCGGCCATTGTTCGGATTGAAAAACCCGAACCCGAAAGATTCGATCTGCTGATTACTATCCAGCATGCCTTTGTTCAGGCGTGCTGGATATTTTTATATGACCGCGTCGGAGGTGAAGATCGATATATCGGTGATTTGGCTGATATGCTGAGGATTTGGCCGATATATCCACAAAAAGACCGATATCTGCTCCGTTTCGGCTGATATAACCGAAAAAAGACCGATATCCCGCAGCCGGGCCATGGACAGAAACACTCGTTCAGGTTTCTTTTTTCGGAAAATGTGGTATGATAAAAGCAGATAAAGGATAAACATAAGAAAAGGGACCACAGCTGGCACTGTGATCCCCTCTACGGATAGCTGGTCTGCCAAAGGGCGCAGCCTACATGAAAAATAGACTCACCCGCATTCACGTCAGAATAGGGAGTCTATTTTTTTATGCGTAAAATCGCTACAATCAAACCAAGCAAGGACACGATCAGGGAACTGAACGCGATCATCACCATCAGCGATTCATACATACTCAGAGGCATCACCCCCCTCCACCTTTGAGACACGGGGATCAGCCGACACCCTATTCAACTGGCAGGAACCACTATCCTTACTAAATTATAGCATGGCCTGCTGCCCGAATGTGACAGGCTTTTCTACCTAAATAAAGAGCAGGCTGGGTGCCTGCTCTTTCCCTTATAAGACTTTAGCTACGAATTTACGACTGCGTGGACCGTCAAACTCACAGAAGTACAGCCCCTGCCACGTGCCAAGTACAAGGTGGCCGTCTTCTACAATCAACGTCTGAGCATGACCGACGGTGCTCGTTTTCATATGCGCAGCTGTGTTGCCTTCTGCATGTTTATCTTCGGTGTGATTCCACGGATACACTTCACGGAAACGGCGGAGCATATCAGTTTTCACATCGGGATCGGCATTTTCATTTACCGTGAGCCCGGCGGTGGTGTGCATGGAAGAGACGATGACGACGCCGTCCTTCACGCCTTCTTCACGGACCCAGTCCTGCACCTGGCTGGTCACATCAATCATTTGGTCATGATGATCTGTGCGTACATGAAACGTCTTCAACATCAGTTACCCTCCAATTTCGGAAGCAGCATAGGCTTCCAGTTTTTCATACGTTTCGTTTTCCTTATCAAAAAACGTCTGTCCTGTTACCTCGAAGCGGCTGTTTTCAAGATCGACATCAGCCACAGCTTCGTATACATTCGTTCCATTCCCGCGCAGCTGGATGGAGAAACGTCCGTCGTTCTTTTCAACAACACAGTTGACGAGACCGCCTTTATTGATAACAACAATCGGTGTATCAAGGTCGTTCGGACCCAGAATGGTGGATACGAGCGACGAGGCGGACATGGCTGTACCGCAGGCATTCGTCAGCCCTACGCCTCGTTCATACGTGCGGACGAAGATTTTATTTTTCTCCAGCACCTGGACAAAGCTGACATTCACTCCGTTCGGAAAAACCTCAGGCAGTTCGTTGGCGCGGCGGCCGATTTGTTCAAGCTCAGCCTGATCCACGTCATCCATCAGGCTGACGATATGGGGATTCGGCACGCTGAGGGCAGTGAATGTCCGTTTATCAGAAAGTTCAGGGATAGCACTGTCCACCGTCTGCTCTCCATCATGAATCATTGGAAGTGAAGCAGGTGCAAACGATACCGGCTCGATCTGAACCGAAAACGTATCAATATCCGGAAAAATTTCAGCCACCTGGCTGACAGGCAGGACCGCTTCCTGTGTTTCGATGGCAATCGATGTGTTTCCGAGCTTTTCAATCATATGGCGCGCCACACAGCGTAGCCCGTTGCCGCACATTTCCGCTTCCGATCCGTCGGAGTTGAACATCCGCATACGGCCTTCCGCTTTCTCACTCGGCATTACGAATAAAATGCCATCTGATCCGATCCCCGTCCCCCTCTCACATAAAAGCAGCGACAAGTTCCTTCGTTCTTCTTCTGTAAATGAAAGGTCGTGTTCCATTTCATCGATGAGGATGAAATCGTTCCCTGACCCGTGGCATTTGATGTATGGCAGCTTCATAAACCTCTCCCCTTCACGTTCTTTTTCTCCCTATCTTAGCATATTTCACCCGGAAATGAAGAGTGAGCGTTTGAATTTTGTAAAAAGTCCGATGTGAACAAAAAAAAGAAGACAGGGTCGCTGATCCCCTGTCTTCCTGCTATTCAACCACCCGTACTTCACTTCACGAATGGTTAAAGAAATGATTCCATCATGAAGCCCTTCTTTTCATCAACCAAAGGAAGTATGGGGCACCGATGATGGCCACCAGGATTCCTGATGGAATTTCGTTAGGTGCCAAAAGCGTCCGGCTGAATAAATCCGCCGTCACTAGGAGCACGCCTCCAATCAGCATGGTGACCGGCAGCAGCTTCTGATTGGCACTTCCCACCAGCAGCCGGGCCAGGTGCGGGGCGATCAGTCCTACGAAACCGATGGAACCCACAGCCGCCACGCTGGAAGCTGCGAGAAGTGTAGCCATCAATGCCATTTGGAACCTCACATTCACTACACGCAGGCCCAGCCCTTTGGCTGTATCATCCCCAAGACCTAACACATCAAGCGTTTTAATCGAAAATGCAAGGACAGGGACAAGGAGCAGGATCGGCCAGATCAGATACTGGATAAGCTCGTCCCACCCTTTTGCATAGGTTGTTCCGGACAGCCACGTAAGCGCAGATGCCACACCAAGATCAGCCTGCACGACCATGATCTGAATAAGCGCAGACCCGAAAGCAGAAATACCGATGCCGAGCAGAGCAAGCACCGTCGGTTGAAACTCGGCTTTTGCTCCGAGAACCATCACGATGATGAAAAAGACCACCGCTCCGGCCATAGCTCCGACAGGGATCCAGATGGCAGATACACTGAACCAATACATCGTCATAAGCGCCCCTACTCCGGCCCCGGAGGTTATACCGATGACGGACGGGTCTGCGAGTGGATTTCTCAGCACCCCCTGAAAAATGAGGCCGCTCAATGCAAGGACCGCTCCACTGAACAAGGCAACGAGGGCCCGCGGCAGCCTCAAGTTTACGATCATGTCCTGCATAAACGTACTGCCTTCCCCGAAGAAAGCCTGAAAACCGACGAGCGGCTCAAATCCGTAGTTCCCTGATACGAGACTGACGCCGACAGTCACCAGGATAATTGCCGCCAGAACAGGAAGCACTTTTCCTAGAGGCATGCTGATGGAGTTCCGGCCAGCCATCACCGCTCCGCTTTCCTGAGAATTGCTGCGCTTCATCCGCAGGACAAGCCAGATGAGCCATGGCGAACCGACAAGCGCCGTGATCGCCCCAACAGGAAGCTCAGAAAAAGAGGGATCGATGATACGGGCGAGAACATCAGCAAGCAGCAGCACATTTCCTCCCCACAAAAAGGAGCCGAGAATAAGCAGCAGATGTGACCTGTAGCCGATCAGCTTCATTAAATGGGGGGCGATCAGACCGACAAATCCAATCGGCCCGACAATGCTGACGGTCACACTCGTCAGCAGCACCGCAGCCAGGATGGTGATGAGCTTCACGTTTCTCACATTCTGCCCTAGAGCCGTCGCCACATCATCTCCGAGAGTCAGTGTGTCTAATTTTCCTGAAAAAGCGAGAACAATCAGCATACACACGGCTATTAGCGGAAGCGAAAAGACCACTCCGCCCCAGTCGTTCTGAACGAGAGTCCCTGATCCCCACAGGAAGAGACCACGTGTTTCATTCTCATAAAAGATTTGAAGCACTGATGTCAGGGAGGAAAACAAGAAGGTGACAATCATCCCCGCCAGTACCATACGCACCGGAGTCGCATCTCCACCTCCGGATAAAACGTAGACAAAGCCGAATGTCAATATCCCGCCCAGAAAGGCTGTGAGAATGCCATTGCCCACCAATGCAGCCGGCAGAAAAATCGTTGTGACGACAACAGCGAAGTACGTACCGGAGTGGATGCCGAGCGTACTTGATGAAGAAAGCGGGTTTTTCGTGACCGTCTGCAGGATGACACCGGAAACGGCAAGAGCTCCGCCGGCTAGAATCCCCATAACGGCCCGGGGTAATCGAAGCGTCCTAACCGTATGGTGCTCCAATGTATTCTCCGGACGGAAAAGCGCATCCATCACCGTGGAAAACGGAAGGTCTACGTTTCCTTGATTGATATGTATAAAAGTTAAAAGACACAACAATGCGGCTCCACCCCCGAAGGTGGAGACCGCCATTATTGTGTTCTTCATGGTAGTGTTCATGTGCACACACTCACTTTATTCTTCTTCCAGTGCCGCATTCACGACCTGTTCAGCCAGCACTTCCGCAGACAGCGGTCCACCGAATGTCCAGGCATCCCCCGGCATTTGGTAAGTGCGGTCTTCTTTTACGAAGGCCAGTTCTTCCCAAACCGGGTTGCCGGCCAGCTGGTTTTCGAAGATATTATCTTCTTCCTGTACGATATAGAAGAAATTCGTGTCCTGATAGTTCTGCAGGGTTTCCACCGTTGTTTCCGTGTACCCGTATACTTCCAGTTCTTCGGATTCATGATCATTCGTCATACCCAGGTTGTTCATCACTTGAGCGGCCATGGAATTGTCCGTAAACAAACGAAGTGTCGGCGTATCCTGCAGGGTGAAGGACTGGCTGAGCACGTAGTTCATGCCCTCTTTGCCAGCTTCCTCTAAACGGGACTGCTGCTCGGAGAACGTATCTTCCATATTGGTAAGAACTTCTTCAGCTTTGTCCTGTTTATCAACGATTTCCGCGACTGTATTGAATTCTTCCTTCATGCTCGCGAACTGATCCTCGGCAGCTTCTTCCGAGTATGGAGCAAACATGACGGTAGGAGCGATTTTCTCAAGTTCTTCTTTGATCGCTTCATGCCGGAACTGGACACCGATGATCAAATCCGGCTCAAGACGGGAAATAGCTTCAAGGTTCGGCTCCTGACGCGTTCCTACATCCTCGACAGAGTCACTGAATGGAATTCCGACGTTCACCCAGTCTCCATAAGCATCCAGATCAGCGACGCCGACAGGTTCCATGCCAAGCGCCTGCAGATCTTCCGCATAGGTCCACTCCAATACGACGACGTTTTCTGGTGTTCCTTCAATCGTCTTTTCTCCTGAAGCATCCTCAATCGTTACAGAACGACTCTCATCAGAAGAGGATTCTTCTGTGCTTTCCTCTCCGGAGGAATCCTCTGCTGATTCTTCCTCTTCTCCTCCGCCGCAGGCAGCCAGCAGAACGAGGCCGAGTATAAGTGCAAAAAGCCAAAACTTCTTCATATGTAGCATCCTCTCTTTTATTCAATTCGGAATCCATCATCCAGTTCCCTTTATACCCTTAAATCAACTAAATGATAAAGATTCTCAATCTCATTACATTTCATATGCTACCCCACTCCCCCGTACCTGTCAATGCCGTTTGTCAGGATTTTTTCGGACTCTTCGGTTCTATACCTCCTTTCGTTCGACAAAAAACCTCTCAGCCATCCACCCAGTCATATCCCACCAATCTTTTCCTTGTTTCTTCACTACTAAATCATGGCAGATGTACCTTGGACCTCTGCATGGAACAGAAAACGTTCCTCTTATGCCGCCCCTGCAAAAGAAACGGATTAGAGCCGCCTTCCTAATCCGTATACCTGCGTCGGCCAGCTCAACCCATTCCGAAGTAGAAACGATAGCCAATGTGACAAAGTATGCAGAAGCTGGTGTAAATATAGAAATCCACTTGTTCCCAGATAGCCTGTCACGGGTTTGAAGGGTTTAAGCCGGATGCAGCTGTCCGTGCTAAAAAGGTATATACCCTGGCCTTGAAAAAAGGGTAGAACGCACTGACAAGAGTGCAAACGTAAAAGACCGCCCCCGTAGGAGGGCGGTCTTTTACGTTTGAAAAATGCAGGACAGCCTCCACAGTCTATGGACCTTTTAGTACAAACCAACGAGCATAAACTGCCCTTTCTTTGACGCTGCTCTTCCTGATACGTTATACTGGAATAACTCTTGAAGCTTCGGTACTAATCTTTAAGAGTTCAGGAGTGATACACATGATGAAAATGGAAGTCGGACAGTTGGTTAAAGATCGCTGTACAAGCTGTTTACACCACCAGCTGAAAGTTATTAAAATCGTCCCGAAAAACTTTGACGAAAAAGTAACCTACATCGTCTGGACACAATGTCCGGAATGCGGAAACAACGACCATTCTCTAATGCCTGCAGAAAGCTGAGTATAAGGGATACCAATAAACCGTGACTGTTATCAGTCACGGTTCTTTTTATTCGACGGAACACGTTAAAAGCTGATTCCCTTCAGGATCATAAAAGTGACAACCATAGATGGAACCTCCGAAGGACTCCACATCATCGACTTTGACTCCTTTTGCTTTTAACTCCCGGTACGTCTCTTCAATATTTTCCGTTTCCAGAAAAAAAGGGGCATAAGGCAGCGGCCGTATCGAGTCTGTCTGTGCCTGGAGCAGGACAAGGCCGGTTCCTTCCAAATCAAACGTCAAGTACCCATCTCCTTCTTCCTGAGTGTCAAAAGGCAGCACGCGTTTATACCATTCCTTCGTCCGATCAAAATATACCAGATGAATAAAGCATGTATGGATACGATGTTTCATTCGTCTCCCCCTTTATTTTTTACGGCTTACGGCGGAAGGCTTCCCATTCCGAGCGGAGCATCCCCATTTTCACCGCATCGTAATATTCCCCATCAACAAGACGGGCCTGTCTCACTCTGGCTTCCTCAATCATCCCCGTTTTCTCAGCCACCCGGATCATCCTTGTATTCCCTGACCATGTTGACATGCCGAGGCGGTGGATGGATGTATTTTCAAAGATGTATTCGATCCACTTCTCATACGCAAAGGAACCGTACCCTCCGTTCCAATACCGCGAGTCAAAGATAACGATACCAGTCTCCAGCCAGCCGGACTGTCGGTCCAGCCAGTAGGACCCCACATAGCCGATGACGTGGTCGTCCATCCTTAGAACGAGGCCGTCCGGTATTCCTGGAGCAAGCTCTTTCTGCCAGAGCACTTCATATTCATCCAGGTTCATTTTCTTTTCCTCTATATAGGGTGCATTCCATTCCTTCGCTTCCTGTCGCTCCTCAATGAATGACCAGTAGTATAAGTCAGCTATATCTTGTTTCGTTGCTTTAGCGAGATACAAGGTTTCTTCGTTTGTCTGTGTCAAAAAATTACGCTTCCTTTCCATGTCCGTACCATTGTTTAACTTAGGATTGTCTTCTTTCTTATTATTTCAAACTAAACCGCATTGTTCAATAAAAGATCTGTCAAGTTCATGTCCTTGTCGAATTTTGGCTGATAAAATAGATACCCTTTTTTTATCTATTCCTATATAATCCTCTTAGTGTTAAGAAATGGAAGGTGAAGCCTGGAACGATGGAGCTTGAGTGACCTGTACAAAAAGCACGAATAAAATGGGGCAGAGGAGAAACGAACGAATTGAAAAAAACATGGGGATTGTCAGCAGCACTATTACTTGCAGCCACACTATTCGCTCCTTCAGCAGAAGCAGCGGTGGATACATCGAAGAAGGGGGCGGAGGTTGAAAAACCGAACCTTAATGAAATCCGGCTTCTTGGTACAAATAATGAGGATTGGGGTTTTATCGAAGAAAAGGAACCCAATAATACCTTTACCCAGGCCAATAAGATCTCCACGGATGATCTTGTCACCGGGACATTCACAAACAAAGACAAAGACCTTTATAAGCTGACTATTGACGGCGATGAAGAAGTAAACATCGGCATTTCTATTCATACAGAGGAAGAAACAAAGATGGATTTGAGCATCACTGTTTACGATGAAAAACAAAAGAAAGTGGAAGTTTTTGATGAACTGACTGATGAATTCGGATACTTCGGAGATTATTACCTGAAGCCAGGCACCTATTACCTGGAGGCTTCCGACCTGAAAAATGTGAACAGCGGGGAAATGTACTACCTTTATTCTTACGTGTATGAAGAAGAGCCTTACATCGAGCGCATCGCCGGAAAGGACCGGTATGAAACCTCTGCGTTCATTGCAGCCAGAAGCAGCGGCGGCTACCCGGTCGAGCACGTTTTCCTTGCGACTGGACAGGATTTCCCGGACGCTTTGGCCGGATCACCTTTGGCATCTATGTATGCGGCTCCAATCCTGTTAACAAAGCAGAACAGCCTTCCTGACATTTCGAAATCCACGCTCCAATTGCTGAATGCGAGATCTGTGACCATCCTTGGAGGAACGGGAGCGGTTTCTACACAGGTAGAAAAATCCTTGAAGCAGCTTGGTATTGAAGTCGACCGTATTGCGGGCAAAGACCGGTATGCGACAGCAGCTGCCATCGCTGATGAACTTCCTCCAACAGATGAAGTCATTGTTGCCTACGGCCGTAATTTCCCTGATGCTCTCGCTATGGGACCGGTAGCTTCGATGTACATGATGCCGATTTTATTAACGGAAAAAGGCACTCTTCCTATGGCGACGGCTGAAGCGCTGAAATCTTATGACACTTCTTTTGTCGTCGGCGGCACAGGTGCAGTCGGTTCAAAAGTGTTCAAGCAGCTTCCTGATCCTGATCGTATATCCGGTAAAAACCGCTACGATACTTCGGTGGCCATTGCTGACTATTTTGACCTTGATCCGTTCCAAGTGACCATCGCTACAGGGGATCACTTCGCTGATGCATTATCAGGCTCTGTCCTTTCTTATGGCACACCTCTTCTGCTCACTCCAAAAACTAAGCTCGATCCAACCGTCAAAGCTTATGTGGAGCAGAATGAAACATTCATGTTCACCATTCTCGGCGGCCCTGGTGCTGTCAGTGAAAAAGTGGAAGACGATATTTGGGATCTGTTTGAATAAAACCCTTCCGGTGGATACCATCGGAAAACAAAGCCGCCGTGGATATCCCCGGCGGCTTTTCTGCTTTTTGTCACTAATACTCCATGTATAAATCCTTTCCATCCACCGTATAATAAGGGCGCAAGCCTTTTTTTGAAATAAATTCGAACATTTTGTGTCCAAAATGAGAACTTTCTGTTACAATGTAAATATAAAGAAAACGTTTTCAACATTTACAGAATGAAAAGGAGATGAATATCGTGGGTGTCTTAGTCATGTTCCTTCTATTGTCTACCGTTACGCCATTTTTATTCTTACAGTTGAAAAAGCCGGCTCTTGCAGTTGCCCAATCCGTCCTGCTTGTCGGGATGTGGGTGTACTACTTCCAAATCATCCTATACACGGCTCCCGCAGCCTTTTCCGTTACGTGGTCCATGTTTTACGCGGGTCTGATCGGATCACAAATCGCCTGGATCCTGTTCATCATTGCTACGGTTGAACAAAGCCCCGGATATCAGGCAAATCTCGCCAAAGAAAAAGACACGCTCCCTTCCTGATACGTCAGGAAGTGGCGTGTCTTTTTTTTATTGCCCGGGCTGGAGCTTCACAAGCTGAATCATCGCCTGTGTAAACGCCAGTCCGGTCAGAATCATAAATACATAGGTGGGCTGGTAAGAGGAATACAGAACCGCTGTCAGTGAAAATGCTGTTAATGCAATACATAGGATAAACCCAACCAGGTCCTTCCAGGGCCAATGGCTGACCCTGGCTTCTTCCTGATTGATCTCATCTCTCTTTTCCATTCCTTCTCACCCCCGCACGTGTATTTTAGTGACCGCTGTGGTCTCCTTCACTATCATCCATCTCCATGTGTTCTTCGTGCTCTCCCCCGTGATCGCCATGATCGCCGTGGTCAAACCCGAATGACATTGTAAAGAGTGAACCGGCTACAAGGATAGCCGCAAGAGCGAATCCGTGGAACATCATGTTCCATGGAACCGCACCACCACCGCTTTCCTTTTCAGTCATGTGCATGAACATGAACAACTGGACGCCCGCTTGTAGTAACGCGAGAACCATGATGAACACGATCACCCAAGTGACAGGCAGGTCGGATTGAATGGCCGCCCAGGCAGCAAGCAGTGTCATAATGAGGGACAATGCAAAACCGATAACGTGATTCATAGGTACTTTCTTATCTGTTTTTGCCATCTTAGATCACCATCCCTATGAGGTATACGCATGTGAAAATGAAGATCCAGATAACATCAAGGAAGTGCCAGTAAAGACTGATGATAAAGAATTTGCGGCTCGTTACGTTCGTCAGACCGCGTCTTGCAATCTGGATGAGCAGCAGGATGGCCCAGCCGGTACCGAGCGTTACGTGAAGCCCGTGCGTTCCGGCAAGGACGAAGAATCCAGACCAGTAAGCACTGGACGTTAAGCTGGCTCCTTCATGCACATAGTGTACAAACTCGTAAATTTCAAAGCCAAGGAATCCAAAGCCAAGCGCAAGTGTGACGATCATCCACGTCATCAGGCCTTTGACATTCCCTCTGCGCATCTGGTGAATGGCCAGACCGCACGTAAAACTACTCGTTAGAAGCAGGAAGGTCATGACAAGGACAATGCCCGGCTCAAATAGTTCCATTGGTGTCGGCGCATCCGCTGTGCGGCCGTACAACACGGCATACGTCGCAAAAAGTGTCGCAAACAGGACAACTTCTGCGGCAAGGAATATCCAGAAGCCAAGAATGGTCATGCGTCCTTCCTGAGTCCGGTATTCCAATGGTCCGGTTTTCAGTTCTTCAGCAGCCATATCATAACCCCCTTGCTTTTCGCTCAATGCGTTTGATTTCTTCTACAGATACGTAATAGCCGTCATCATAGTCGAAGGAACGGAGAATCATAACAGCGACTCCACCGATCAGTCCAAAGATGGCTACAGGCATCCATTCGAACACGAGACCGAAACTTGCAAGACCGAGGAATGCCATCATAATAATCGGCGTTGCTTTGTAGCTCGGCATGTGAATCGGCTTCAGCTGCGATTCGTCATAGGTTGTCTTACCTTCTTCTTTCATGCGTACGTAAGGATCGATTTCATCCACGTAAGGCACGGTAGCGAAGTTGTAGAATGGTACCGGCGTCGTTGTCGCCCATTCGAGCGTACGGCCGTTCCCGTTCCAGGAATCTCCTGTTTTTTCGCGTTCCGCATGACGGAAGCTGTAGTAGACGTTGTAGACAAATACAATGAAACCAAGTCCCATTCCGAATGCTCCAACTGTGGAAATGACGTTCAACGGCAGCCACTCGACGACGTTCGTAATGAACAGGCGGCGCGGCATTCCGTCAAGACCAAGGAAGTACTGCGGGAAGAAGCAGACGTGGAATCCAAAGAAGAAGATCCAGAATGCCCATTTTCCAAGTCGTTCGTTCATCTTGTGACCGAACATCTTCGGATACCAGAATACAAGACCTGCGAAGCAGGCAAAGACTGTACCCGCAATCAGCACATAGTGGAAGTGTGCAACAAGGAAGTACGAGTTATGGAACTGATAGTCCGCTGCGGCCATTCCGAGCATAACCCCTGTAACCCCGCCGAGAATGAAACTCGGAATAAAGGCCAGAGACCAAAGCATCGGAACCGTAAACTCGATTTTCGATTTATAGAGTGTCGCAAGCCAGTTAAAGATTTTAACCCCTGTCGGCACTGCGATCAGCATCGTAGATATAGAGAATACAGAGTTAACAAACGCTCCGGCTCCCATTGTAAAGAAGTGGTGCACCCATACAAGGAAACTTAACAGAGCAATGATGATCATTGACCAGACCATCGCGTGATAACCAAACAAACGCTTTTTAGCGAATGTGGCAATGATTTCCGAGAAGATACCGAAAGCCGGAAGGATAACGATATAAACCTCAGGGTGTCCCCACATCCAGAACAAGTTGGCCCACATCATCGGAAGTCCCTCCGCTGTCAGCGTGAAGAAGTGAGCTCCGAAGATACGATCGATCGTAAGAAGTGCAAGCGCAACGGTCAGGATCGGAAACGCAAATACGATAATGAAACATGTCACAAGAGTGGACCATGTAAAGATCGGCATATGGAACAACTTCATTCCAGGAGCACGCATCTTAAGGATGGTTACCATCAAGTTAATCCCCGTTGCCAGTGTACCAATACCGGATAGTTGAAGACCCATCAGGTAGAAGTTCTGACCCGGTCCAGGGCTTAAGGCAGCACCGGAAAGTGGTGTGTAGCTTGTCCATCCGGCATCTGGTGATCCACCGATGACGAAGGAAATATTGAAAAGCATCGCTCCAATGAAGAAGGACCAGAAACTCATGGCGTTCAACCAAGGAAACGCGAAGTCACGGGCTCCGATCTGCAATGGAACAATAATGTTCATCAATCCGATCAGGAACGGCATCGCCATGAAGATGATCATGACCGTTCCGTGCGTTGTGAAAATTTCGTTATAGTGCTGGGAATCCAGGAATCCCAAATCCGGAAAAGCGAGCTGGACACGCATCATCAGAGCGTCCATGCCGCCGCGGAATAACATCAGCAATGCACTGAGAATGTACATGACACCGATTTTTTTGTGGTCAACGGTCGTCAGCCATTCACGCCAGAGCCAGCCCCACTTCTTAAAGTAAGTTAATAGGACAGGAATGGCGATGGATACAAGCGCTATGGATACCATGGCGGCATATATAATCGGCTCACCGGTGACTAATATATCTGTAATGCCCATGTTTTCACCTGCTTTCTTAACGTTCTATTGAAATTCTTCTTGTTTTTCAATTTCATCCAGGTGCAGTTTCTCTTTAAAGAGTTCTGCATAGTTTTCGGCTACAAAGCCCATTCCCTCATGAGTACCATGATCATAGTACTCCAGGTGTGTGGACGAATATTCATCCTTTTCCGTCAAGCCTGGCTTCAGAAGCTCCTCGTACTGTTCTTTCGAAAGTTCAGGGGCTTCGTTCTGGATGTCACTGACCCAGCTGTTAAAGTCTTCTTCAGGTTCTGCATGAACTTTGAACGTCTGAGCAGCGAACCCTTCGCCGTTGAAGTTGGAGTTACGTCCGTCATAAACGCCTTCTTCGTCGGCTTCCAGGTAAAGAATGTTCATCATTCCAGCCATGTTGTATTTCTGCCCGCCTAGAGCAGGAATCCACAACGCTGTCATGGAATCCGCGGATGTCAGATGGAATTCGATCGGACGATCCACCGGAATGTGCAGATAGTTGACTGTCTCAATGTCTTCTTCAGGGTAGCTGAAGAACCATTTCCAGTCGGCTGTTGTTGCATGAATGACAAGCGGCTCCTTGGCCTCTTCCCCTTCTGCAGGCTCTGCGGGTTTCTCCAGATCAAACAATGTTGTCACTGTCGGAATCGACAGTAGAATTACGATGATTAACGGAATGACAGTCCAGATAATCTCAATCGTGGTATTGCCGTGCAGATTCGGAGCATAATCGCTTTCTTTACGTCCGGGACGATTTTCACGATATTTAATGACCATGAACGCAAAAAGAGCGAATACGACAACGATGATGCCTAACATAAACCAAAGAGAATATTTTATCAGTTCATATTGACTTTCTGCTGCAGGCCCCTTGGGATCGAGCACTGTCATCTCAAGCTGCCCACACCCACTAAGGAACAAAATCAATCCAAGTGGAAGCAGCCCTAACCATCTTTTGCGAAGATGCTTAGCTTTCATTAGTTTTCACCCTCCTATCAACCAACCTATATAAGTATGAAACTAAGAATCTATATTGTTCTTATAGATCATAACGCTTGATAAATTATATCAGAAATTACAAAAATGCAAACAACCGTTCACGATTTTGTCAAAGAAGAGTCAAGACATTGTTAATAAATCGACACAAGTTATACGCTTTCAAGGAAATAAAAGGAATTACTAGTCATATTTACATACAAAAAACCTGCATCCCCCTTGAAGAGAAGCAGATTTTGTAAACTGCTGTTAAAAATGTGCCGACTCACTTCGACAGGGGTCCGTCATGATGTATAGAGTAATCAGCAGAAACCGTTCCTGATGCCTCCTTTCCTCTCTGGGTGCTGAACTTTCACACTTACGGTCTGGGAATCTATTGCCTTTCTGTCTGCTTCTCAAACTCCTGAACATGTCCTTAAAGCAACTTTGCATCCTTCTACCTATCATCTGATCACATCCTTCGACAATTCTCTACTATTTATCGGCAGATGGAGTAGGTGAACCGCCTTTCTATTCCATTGAAAAAAGAGCCTCTGACCGGAAGCCCCTCTTCCTTTCCAGATGCTCTTTATTGGATCGTCTCCGAGGACTCCACAGCGCTCTCACCAGAATGAGCGTCCTCCGCATCCAGGATGTGTCCGTTATGTACAGCGGCTTCTGCCTCCCCATTGAAAATAGGAAGATACGTAACTGTAACTGGTCCTGCCAGGTCTTTCCTTCTTTCTTTCTTCACGAGCAAAACCGTGTAGTCCGTTCCATGTGGAGAGGAGACTTCCATTCCTCCTCCGATGGTATTATGAAGGGATAATTGAGCGGAAACCCTCACGATCGCATACTCTTCCTTTCTTTCCTTCAATCCGAAGATGCTGTAGGTGTGATTACCCGAACGTACAATCCATAATTTCTCCCCGCTCGTTGTCAGCATAGCTTCCACATCACTCTCTGCATGATCGTCAAGAAAATAGGCTTCCGCCTGCGCGTCGGTGGCAAAAGTTATTTCCTCCTCCTTTTCTACGCTCTCCCCTTGACTGCACCCTGACGCTAATCCGAAAAAAAGAAAAAAGAAAAGCAGGACGACCACCTGTTTCATGCTGCTTTGCCCCCTCCTTTTGTTTTAGTTTCATCTTATCATAGAAGGACAGCCTCCTTTATGACAAACAAAAAAACCGGACCGCAGATGGGTCCGGTCTTTCTTCTTATTCTCCTTCCGGAAGCAGGACAATTTTTCCGAGCTTTCCAGCTTCTTTAAAGAATTGCTGGGCTTCCCTCGCCCCCGTAAGCGGAAAGGTGCGTTCAATGACGGGTTTTAATTTACCTTCTGATATAGCTTTCAGCATCTTCTTGAATTCCTCTCTTGTTCCGAGCACAGAGCCATACATCGTAATGTGTTTCAAATAAAGCGTACGGAAATCGAGCTCTGTCTTTTGACCGCCTGCAGAACCGGATGTGCAGAAGCGTCCGCCTTTTTTCAACACTTGAAGGGAAGTCGGGAATAAAGCATCTCCGACCACATCAAGCACAGCATCAATCGGACCGCCGGCGGCTTCAAGAATATCTTTATCGAGGCTATCAGATTTATAGGAAACGACATGAGAAGCACCCAGTTCTTTCAACTGCTCTGCTTTATCAAGATTTCCCACAACAGCAATCACCTCTGCTCCAAATACCTGAGAAGCAATCTGGACATTCAAAGATCCAACGCCGCCATTGGCTCCCGTCACCATCACTTTTTCACCAGGCTTAATTTGAATCTGTTCAACCATATGCCATGCAGTTAATCCACTGACGGAGAAGACCGCACTCTCCGTGAAATCCTCCAACGGCATCGGCATACAAAGTTCAGCCGGCCAGACGACATACTCGGCATATCCCCCGTCATATTCTGAGCCTATAAAGGACATATCCTCTGAGATGTGCTCCTGCCCTTCTTCTCCGCTCGATGTGAACGGGAATAACACGACTTTCTCTCCCTCAAGGGAAGGTTCCACCCGATCACCCGTTTTTACAACCGTACCCGTAATGTCCGATCCTGGAGTCCTCGGGAACTGAACACCTTCCGGGCGCCAGCCGGATTGGCTGCCCTGTCCGTATGCCCCTTCTCTCATCCAGATTTCCGTGTTGTTAATGGCACACGCTTTCACCTTAATAAGAACTTCACCAGATTTCGGTTCTGGAACAGGCACCTCTTTTTCTTCAAGCATTTCGATACCACCATAACCTGTGACCTGCATGGCTTTCATTTATGAATGACCTCCTTCAACTCTTTTCTTCTCTATGTACAGGATAAGCAATCTGAAAAAAATTATCCAGTTAAACCGTTCGGTATACATAAATAAGAGCAGGAAGAACTATAAAAATTCCTGCTCTATCCATTGCCACCTATATTTCAGACCGTACAAGTGGACCGTACTCTTTCAGTGATCCATTTCGCAGATCCTGCGTGTGGCTGTACAACATTTCATCTATCATCAATAATTCTTCCCGGGAAAGCTGAAAGTCATCCACCTCTTCCACTCTTTCCAGCTGGGACGGTTTCCGCGCCCCCCACAAGGCTACATCGGCGCCTGGCTTATGATCCAGCAGCCAGCGGACCGCTAATGAAATGAGGCTGTGGCCGCGTTTAGATGCGAATTCCTCTAAGGATTCTACAGCTTCAATCAACTGTGGAAAACGTCCCCCTTGAAAGAGCTCAATATGACTCCTTAGGTCACTTTGCGGAAAAGAAGCATTTTTATCAAACTTCCCTGTCAGCATACCATGAGCAAGCGATCCCCAGGAAAGGGTGGCGATTTCATGATTGTGACTGTATTCGAACCAGTCAATGAGATAGCGCTGCAGCAGATTCAAATGCATCTGGGCGGTATGGATGGGAGCGTAATTCTGCCACTCGTCCATCTGCTCCGGACTGAAATTGCACACACCAATCGCTCTGATATGGCCGGATTCATAAAACGAACGCATCTTTTCTGCCGTTTCTTTGATAGGAAAATCCGGATCCGGCCAGTGGACCTGATAAATATCAAGATAATCCGTCTGCAGCCGCTTCATGCTGTTTGCAAGTTCCTTCTCCAGTTGATCCGGCCGGCTATCCCGCCAACTGCTTTCCCTCGTCCAATCCACCCCGCCTTTCGCAGCAAGGACCAGTTCATCTCTTGGAACGTGTGAACAGGCGATGGCTTTTCCTACAAGCTCCTCGGCCAACCCTTTCCCATAAGCAGGTGCCGTATCTATCGTCGTGATACCCTTACTCAAAGCGGCCTGGATCGTCTGGATGGATTCGTCCTCGTTCGTCCCGCCCCATCCGGTGCCGCCGATGGCCCATGTTCCAAGAGCGATGCGGGTAGCTTCCACTTCACTTCGGCCAAGCTTCACTTTTTTCATAAGTGAGCCCCCTTCCTTTTTATGGGAACCATTAACCCATCTGTCTCTCTTCCAAACATGGAAACTCTTATAAAACAAAAAAACTTCTGATCTTATCAGAAGTTTTCAAGCTTTTTTAAACGTATAGCTGCCCGCGTGTTGTATTTATGGTCACATTCCGCTCATACAAAAATGCAGGCTGCGGATACGGACTCAGACTACCTTGGACAGGAAAAACACGGAGTACCTCTACAACTGTAAACGTTTAGTCTCATCAGCAGCTTTAAGCGTTAATTTTCAAGTTTTCCAGTGTCAGGAAATAGTTGAGGACAAACTGGCGCACTTCCCATTCAGGAATTGTATTTCTTCCGTCTGTAAATCCACCTTCTTCATAGGAAAAATTTCCGAATGACAGGCGTTCCCCGGATATCAGTTCGAGCATCACTTGATTCGTTTTCTCCATATATTGCATCACCATCACCCTTTCTACTAGAAGGATAGGCAGAATGATAGCTTTTTATACATGGACAATCCTATGAATCAATCATGGAGCTTTTCTTCTGCAAGAACGACTCCGTCTTCATCCACGTACGCATAATCCCCCGGATGCCAGACAACGTTTCCAAAAGTTAAAGGAATACTTTCCTCTCCCTTCCCTTCCTTTTTGCTTTTCAACGGAAAAGTACCGAGAGCAAGAACGCCGACGTCTGTGTCCGCCACTTCGAGCGAATCCCTTATGTACCCGTGGATAATGACACCAGCAAGGTTCCTCTTCTCAGCGATAGCGGCTAGATTCCCTCCCATAAGAGCGCAGTTCTGCGAGCCCATGCCGTCGACGACCAATACATTTCCTGGAGGGATGGTTTCAAGCGCCTTTCTCACGAGCACATTGTCATCCTTCACCTGGACGGTTGATATAGGACCGTGAAAGCTTTTTACTCCACCAAAGCTTTTTAATCCAGGGGAGGCTATACGAAGCTTGTCCGGATAGTCATCACATAAATCTGCTGTCTTCACTTCCATTGATTTCCCTCCTTCAAAAGAGAATTTTAGAAAACTCCTATACAAACCATTCGCCCCTTCACCTCTATTATCCTTCTCTACCCTAGACAACCAAAAAAAGCAGGCACGGAAATTCCATGCCTGCTTTTCTACTATATTAATAGAGTTTACCAAGAGCTTCTTTATCGAACGGCTTCAGTTCATCGGAACGACCTTCTTCCACCTTCTTCACCCATGCCGGGTCATGAAGCAGGGAACGACCGATCGCTACAAGATCGAATTCATCGTTCTTCAGTTTCTCCATCAATCCATCAAGGCTTGATGTTTCTGTGCTGGTGAAGGATGTGAACACACCATCAAGTCCGACAGAACCGACGGAAATGACCGGTTTGCCTGTGATTTTCTTCGTCCATCCAGCAAGGTTCAAGTCAGAGCCTTCAAATTCCGGCTCCCAGAAACGGCGGGTGGAGCAGTGGAAAATATCCACACCGGCTTCAACGAGCGGGTTCAGGAACTGTTCCAGCTCCTCCGATGTTTCAACAAGTTTCGCTTGAAAATCATTCATCTTCCATTGGGAGAAACGGAAAATGATCGGGAAATCCGGACCAACTTCACGGCGGCAGGCTTCCACGATTTCCACCGCGAACTGTGTACGTCCCACAAGATCTCCACCGAAGCGGTCTGAACGTTTATTGGTCTGCTCCCAGAAAAACTGGTCAATCAAATAGCCGTGGGCGCCGTGGATTTCAATCGCATCGAAGCCGATACGTTTCGCGTGGCCGGCAGCGGCCGCATAGGATTCTACAAGATCTTCCACTTCTTCAGTTGTGAGCGGTTCGTTGATTTTCTCCCCATCCAGGTTCAGACCGGACGGACCGACTGCAGCAGCTTCCGGATTTGGGAGGTCGCCTTCATTCCGGGTCATACCCACATGCCAGAGCTGCGGCGCGATTTTACCACCGGCCTCGTGCACTTCCTTCACGACATTTTCCCATCCTTGCAGCGCTTCTTCGCCGTAGAAAAGAGGAATGTTTTCTCCTGATACAGAGGCCGGGTGACCGATCCCTGTACCTTCTGTGACAATCAAACCGACATGGTTTTCCGCACGGCGGCGGTAATAGGCGGCGACTTCCTCATTCGGTACACCGCCCGGGGAAAAACCACGTGTCATCGGCGCCATTACGGTCCGGTTTGCAAGTTCAAGCTGATCACTATTGAATTTTTCAAATAATGGTTGTACAGATGTTGGAACATTGTTTGTCATTATCTTTCCTCCTCCTTTTTCTCTGCTAGTAATTATTGCAGAGGAAAAGGACAAACAAAAGCGATACGTTTTGAGACCGGTAAACATGAGACGATGGACTCACCTTACTACTTCATAAACCATTGGGACGACTTCCGCTGAAATAACAGCACAAAGCCCCCGATGACAAGGAGCGTCTCCATAACATACAACCAAAAGAAAGAAGGGGCGGAGTCGAACCACGTAACGGTCTCCCCCATACTGCTGATTAAACTGAAGGTAAACAATCCGAGATGAGTGATTCTGGCCCACTCCCTCCCGCGGTAGATCTTCCAAAGCAGAAACAGGCTGAGTAATAGAAACAGAAGGAATCCCCCGATCAGCAAAGGCATGTAAGCCTCTCCAAGTCCAGCTGAATCCAGGTCTGTCACTCCACGAATCATGGATAAGAGGAGAGCGGTGCCTAACAGAAGCACGCCACGCACGACTCCTTTAGGTGGTTGGTTCGTTCGTTTTTGTTTTTCCACTGTATGTCCTCCTTTCATACTTACAATGAAAAAAGGACCCTGATGGTACCAAGGTCCTTTGCTTTTCTATCGCAATCATGATCACTGTGTCGAATGGACACCAAGATACGAAAGGGCTTCTTTCACATCCGCCATGGCCGGAATTTCCGATAAGTCCATGTGCATGTGAGCGGCTTCTATGGCCATTCCGGGGCGCAGTCCCGTAACAATCGTTTTGACACCGAGAAGCGAAAGCACGCGGTTGATTTTAAACAATGAATCGATGACAACACGATCGAACGTATAAATTCCGGAAAAATCAATGATTAAATGATTCAGTTTCTGCTTCTGCACCTTCTCAGGAATGACGGCCAGAATCTGCCCTGCTTTTTCCTGATCGATTTTCCCTGTCAGGGGAAGCACAGCTGTCTCATTCATTATCGGTACGATGGTGGCGGATAATTCGTTGATCTCCTTCACGACTGCCTGATGCTTTTCCTCAATAGCCTTTTTTTCGGTAATATCACGGATATAGGATTGAATGGCTCTGCGTTCTCCCATTTTGACAGGGTGGCAGTATAATTCGACAGGCACAGGCGTTCCGTCCATCCGGTACACCGTCTCCTCAATCACATCCGCTGGTTTCTCATAAGCCGAAAGAATCCGGTTCTGAATGGCCCCTTTGGACGTTTCCTGGAATATATCCAGCGGACTGCTTCCCGCTACTTCCTCTTTCGTCGTTTGAAACAGCTTTTCAGCTGCCTTATTTATGTAGATAATCTTGTAATCTGTGTGAATGATCAAAGGGTCGAGCGAATACTCCATCACTTCTTTGTAATCCACATCAACGATGCTTTCAACCATGTTTCGTCCTCCTTGCAGTCAGACAGATTCCTGTCTGTCGATCCAACCAGATGAAAATGGGAGGTCTCTATGATGCTGCTATTCATATATTCTAACATGTCTTCAGACTAGCGTCTTTCAAACAAAGTCTTATATTTTCTGACAAATCCAGTTTACTATAAAATGGAAGTGGCAGATAGAGAAAGAACCATACTTTATTCAAACAGTGACGATATATGGAATTATCCATCCCGGAAATTGTACTGAATGACGGACTGCGCCTTCCTGTGACAGGGTTCAGATCATCCGGAGTGATGCAGGGTCAGTACCCAGTTGTTTATCAGGAATTTTAATGGAGAAACAAGGAAAAGCTTGGAGGAAAACGTCATGTTTTCCTCCAAGCTCTTTTCATTAATGCATCTTCACTTTAGACAAATACTCGTCTAGGCAGGTGAACTGGGATGTCATCCCTTCAATGACCTGCATCTCCAAAAGCTTCTGGAGTTCGGCTTCAGATTCAAACTCGCTTTCAATGACCAGCCTTGTTTCTTTCCCTTCCGGAATAAACCGAAGATCAATGTCGATCATCGGAAGCTGTTCATTCACCATGCCTTCCGCGTCTGAAAACATATCCTTATACTGTATCCTTTTCATCGGTTCAATAGACTGGAAGATTCCAAGCCCCCATGACTGCATCCCATAAAACTCTCCCATGTCTTCATCCACACACGTCATTCCATAATGCCAGACTCCGTTCGGCATAAACTCGAACGTCTTCACTTTCGTCTCCCAGCCTTCCGGACCCCACCATTTTTCCAAACGATCCGGTTCCGAATAGGCTTGAAAAACAAGTTCCACAGGCGCCTGAAAGACACGTTCCAAGACAAGCTTATTCCCTTTGACAGTAGAGTTCATGGTCAGCCTCCATTCATAATGGTCTACACTCATTATCTTCCCGTTCTCCTGCTGGAATTCCTGCTTGACGTTTATTCTGTTTCCACTTTACATTCAAAATGTTTCTCCATGAATCCGGACTTTTCCATTTTGGGCAGGCCGCCCATGTCATAGCAGTCATTCGTCTTCTCCGTCACTTCTGCATGACTTTGGTATATAAATAGAAAAGCCGTCGCTGCCAAAATAATGATGGCCGCTGAACTGATAAAAAATATTTTCTTCATTGTTTCTCTCCCTTCTTTCTTATGAGCAAACATTCCAAGCCTTTACCTATCTCTTCATTTTCAGAATTGTTATACTACATATAAATCTGTTGGAAAGGATGGTTACGCATGAACAAACCAATGATAGGATTTATCGGTACAGGAGTCATGGGAAAAAGCATGGCCCGCAATTTGATGCAGGCCGGGTATCCGCTTTCTCTTTTTACCCGGACAAAAGAAAAAGCGGTCGAACTTATTGAGGACGGTGCCCGCTGGTGTGAGGACATCCCTTCCCTAGCAGCAGCATCCGACATCATCATTACAATTGTCGGCTATCCCAAGGATGTGGAAGAAGTATATTTCGGCGAAAACGGCCTCTTACATAATGCCGGACCAGGTTCGACTGTCATCGATATGACAACTTCCTCTCCTGACTTAGCGAAGACGATCGCTAACAAAGCCAAGGAAAAGGATATTCACGCCTTTGACGCTCCTGTGTCCGGAGGTGATGTCGGTGCGCGTAACGGAAAGCTGACCATCATGGTCGGCGGAGAGGCGGATGCATTTGAATCAATCAAGCCTGTCTTCGAAGCCATGGGGGAAAACATCGTCCTTCAAGGAGAAGCCGGTGCCGGACAGCATACGAAAATGTCCAATCAAATTGCCATCGCTTCAGGCATGATGGGTGTGACAGAAGCAATCCTTTACGCAGAGAAAGCCGGCCTCAACCCGAAAACCGTTCTCAAAAGCATCGAATTCGGTGCTGCCGGCAGCTGGTCCCTTTCCAACCTCGGTCCGCGGATGATCGACGGTAACTTCGACCCCGGGTTTTACGTCAAACACTTCATTAAGGATATGCAGATTGCCATCGAGTCCGCAGAAAAACTGGACATTCCCGTTCCGGGTCTGAAGCTCGCCAAGCAGCTGTATGATCAACTGGCAGAGGCCGGTGGTGAAAATAACGGAACACAGGCGTTATACAAATACTATGAGCTTATAAAAGCAGAGGCATAACAGTAAGGCTCCATGCCGATGGTCTGGAGCCTTTTTATGTATTTTTCACATTTACTTTCTGGATTCGAACAAATAATTATAGATGGATAAAAACAAAACGGTTAATACAGACAACCCTATGATATCGATCCAATCCACGATCCTTCCACCTCCTTAGTTAATAGCAGGAGACCCCATTCTCTTCCCATACGAATCCTCATTGTTAAACGTTCCCTTTTTTATATGTATGATATCTACCGCCTCAGCCACTCAAGGCTCTTTTTCACCTCAAAAACATCCAATAATTGGTACTACCTGTATTGTATCACGAAAGAGACTGTTCATACAGGAAGGCCATGCACGTTGTTTCACGAAAAAAAAGCCCGTCTGCAGGACGGGCTTTTCTTACGCTTTTTCAGTGACAGGTAGAGCAAAAACTTTCAGGCATCCAACGATTCCAAGCAGCAGGAAAATGAGCTCATACGGTGAATAAGCCAGAATCCAGCCGAAGACCGCCGGACCGATAACCGCTCCGACATTCAAAATGACAATACAGATACTGAAGCCTTGAGCAGGGATATTCGGGAAAACTTTCGCACTCCATATCGGCAGGTAGGCTGCATACAGCATAAAGGAAGCCCCGAACAGAGCACCTGAAATGCATACCAGAATCCAGCCCTGAAACAAATACAGAACGGCAATACTCAACGAATAAATAAGGATGGTCACGATAAAGCTCATCCGCATGCCCAGTCTGCTGATTATGTCACCCGCACACAAACCGGCAAGACCGGCGATTCCTGTAATCAAAAAGAAGACGGCATTGGCATTTGTGATCGAGAAGTTTTCCTGGACGAAATCTGCCGCATACGTCCAGTACGTTGCTTCTGTTACGCCAAATAGAAACGAAGCGATATAAAAGGGATTGGCTTCTTTTGTAAAAAGAGGACGCAGATCCGCCATCTTAATCGGGGACCCGATAGTTTCTGCATTTTTTTCGGGAACAGAACGCCAGGCCCATATAAGAATAAAATAACCGAACACGGCACCCCCGCCCCAGATGATCCGCCAGTCCCCGTTCAGAAGTAAATATAAAAGAGATATAAAGATCAAGCCAACAGAAGAACCTGTACTGATGATGGCAAGCGTCCGCTCCTGCACCCTTTCCTCTACGTGCTGGGTCACACTTTTTGAAAAAGACGACCAGGTCAACCCGGGACTGAAGCCTGCCAAAAGACAGGCGGCAGCAAAAATGAGCCAGCTGTCCGTAAGCGCTGCGATCAAAAGACCCGTTGAAGCAGCAAAGATACCTCCCAAAATCATCGGCCGGGCTCCGAATTTAGATACAAGAAGAATCACCATAAGCGCGCCCGCCATAAACGTAATAAACGTCATACTGGAAATCACTCCGAGCAGGGACGCCGAAAGATCAAATGTGGCACTGAATTCAGTGAACAACAATCCGTATCCGTACCTGAACCAACCGAAAATAATGGATAGAGCCAATAAACCAATCATTGATATTGTCGGTATTTCCACTCGTTTAGTCATAGAACCATCCTTTGCATTCCTTTTAGTTTTCTGGAATAGCATTACCCGGGTTCTATTGAAATCAAACGATTAATCAAAGAAGGACTTATAGAATATTTCCCCATTTCCCCCTAGCAAATAGATATATAAGTATAACAGTCTGGTAAATCTGATTTTAAATCACTTCCAAAAAAATCCTGATCAATTAGAGCAGGATTTTCTCATAGAAAAAAGCGCGTTTTTACTAGTGTCTCCAAAGGAGTTGTCCTCAACCTTTAGTCACGAATATGTTCTTCCCCATGCAAGCGGAAGTTACGCAGCCTGTAGTGTTCTTTTGAGTCTGCGAAGCTTTGCTCAAATATGGTAAAGCTGTTTTCCCGCAGGCGTCGGCGCGAGGAGCGTTCGGTGGTGACGCCTGCGGTTCGTGCCCATGGCTAGTCCTAATTCAAACTACATCATTTTATCAAAAAAGAAACACCCTTACGAACATAAGGGTGTTTAGGTCATCCATCTTTTCCTTGTGCTTCAAGAACTATCCGCTTCACTTTTTTACATATGAACTACTTGCTGAACCTCGGTTTACTGAAAAAGGCAGCCACCAGCATAAAAAACAAGGACGCCAGTACTCCCACCGCCTCTTTGTCAAACAAAATTGAAACTGGGATGGATAATGCAGCAAACATAAAAAAGACCTGCATCAACATCCTTTCACCTCCCCGTAGTTGTTATGTAACCTTCACAAAAGATAAATATTTCTATATCCTGCGTTATTCAAGGTCTTATTTCTGCTGTTACTTCTCTACAGGAGCGGATGTACACTGTGACCGGTAATCCGACCGAAAACGCTCCCTTTCAAGAATTAGACCGATAATATCTTATCCCCTTGCTCAAGGCTGTCCATCTATAAGAGACTGAATCCAGTAGCCACCCGACATCAGGATGAAAAAACTGAAGAACATGATTATATTCGCTGCTATGAGCCAGTAATTTTTTGCAAGTAAAGCAAAGGCAGCCCCGATAGGAGCGATAATAAAAGTCAGCAGCCATAAAGGGCTGGCTGTCTGAAAAACGAGATTCGGCACCCACATGAGCAGACTGATGACCAGACTGGACGCAGCTGTCCTCCTGTATAACCTTTCTTTTTCCATTTCCCCTGCTCCTTCCGACTACAAAAAACTGATAACCATGAAAACGAATAGAGCGAGAAACACCAGCAGGGTCCCCAAAAGGATAAGTGGAGCCGTCCATTTTAAGAAACCCCTCTCTTTGTTCTTCCAAGCCAGAAAGCTCAGCGCGAGACTTGCCACTGCTGAAGCCAGCGCTCCGAAAAAGCAGATTTGTATCATGATTTTCCCAAAGCCCTCAGGATCAGCCGGAGCGGCCCCATAGGATAAAACAATCAGCAGAACTGCGGATACACTCAACCCTGCCGACCATAAACTGTATGTACGTCTCAATAAAAAAACTCCTTCTCCTTATTCATCCCTCTTATAAACGTGGACGAAGACAAATCCATGCGGTCGATCATCAATCGAGGCTTCAAGCTTCCATTTGCCACTTTTGGGAAAGAACAGCAAATAAAAATTTTTATTCATGGCATCTCCTTCCCACTCTACAAAAGCACCCTTCTATCATTCCATATGATGGAAGATGTTTCAATGTTTCTCCCTCTCTTTATGGAAGGGGTACACAGTTACGACTTTCACGACAGATCAATTCCTTGAAAAAAGAGTAATCAGAAGCATCAACAGTCCATAAACAAACGATACAAGAACGAGATTCACAGCAATACTGAAGGTTCCATACAGATGCGGAAGAGCCGCTATCAATAAAATCATAAAAACAAAGCCGCCGATGTCTCTATTCTTTTCCTTCTTCGTTCGCGCTTCTGTCCGGCGCCTCATACCTTCACCCTCCTTTTTCAAAACTGCGGGATGATCCTTTCCCTTCTCTATCTACCTTTCACAAACCAGGACGTTCAAACCTATCCTGATCAGACCGCAGATTTTCACGTAAATACGTTGGTATCAGCGGTTGCCAGGGCGCAAAATAGGAAAGATTCATGAGAACAGTAGGCTTATAGATGAGCGCCGAATATATTCAGCCTAACCGCCACTATTACACAAAGCGAACGTTATAGTCCGGCCTGCTATTCGGAATCGGACTGGCAAAAGGGCGGGGAGCAAGCCAGCCGCTAAAGAACAGGGGTGGTTTCACTTCACCATCCGGAACTTCTCCTTATCCAAGGAAGCGTTCTCCTGTTCCTCATGAATTCCCTGATCCTTCACCCTTTCCGCCGGCCGCTCCCCTTTCAATCCATAGGCGATCACATTGACAGCAAGAATGGTCAGGGCAAAAGCAGTCACAGGAGCAAGGACCATCCATGGAAACGGACGGAAGTATTGAAAGTTCTCGCTGATCATCCCCGCCCACTCGTTCGACATGGAAAAAGATCTTGTCACAGCTTCCCCCGTTTTCACATCATACTCCATCACTCTTGTGTCCGATCCTCCTATAAAAATACTTAAAAGTCCGAGATGGGCAAAAATAATCAGCGACTGCCCGATCTGCTGAACAAACATAACGGCAAGCTTCGGTTTTAAGTACGGAGATAGATGCTTCCTGAAAATACGGAATTTCCCCGCACCCATGATTCTGGCGCTTTCAATATACTCATGACGGTAGGCGAGGTCGATTTCCTTCTGCACATAGATAGAAATCACCGGTACCCCCACTGCGATAATCACCAAACACGGGAAGACAATCTTCGTTGTCAGGTCATAACTCCAGCTGAATGTTAGGACGACCGGTGTAATGAGCACATACGTAAAGATGGTTGCCGGTGCATAATGAAGGGCATTGGATAGTCCTTTAAACCATTGTTTGATGGAAGGTGGCAGGCGAAACAGAAGATATCCTCCTGCTACTGAGAAACAAACCCTGCCCATCGCAATGATGACAGAAAGACCGATCGTATACTTCGCTCCTTCGATGATTTTAATAAAATAGCTCTTCCCATCCGCATCACTGCCAAGCGGATAGGAAAACGATGGAGGAAATGGCGCAACAGCTTTCAAATCTCCATTTTCGTCCAGCCACAATTTTTTCGGATCGGCCTGTCCCGGTTCAATCAAAAGCGTGTAACTGAAACTGGCTGCCAATAAAATAAGAAGATAAACAGAACCGATCACCACCATCCACCGGCGGGCATTAGTCATGGCTGCCTCCCCCCTTCAAAAATCTGGACTCCAGGCCCCATTGGATGACAATGAATACCAAGAAGAAAGGGATAAATACCAGAAATAAGCTGAAGGTCAGAATTTCCGGATTCAGCACACTGTGCTCGTATAAAAATGTCATGAATCCATCGATATCAAAGATAATTTCAAGCATCAGAAGATTGGCTAAAGCGAAAGTGAATATATTTTTAAAATGATTGAACAACGTCAGCCAGGCATTTCGAAACATATGTATGATCAGGATCCTCCACCTGCTCAACCCTTTACTTCTGGCCAGCGTTACATAGGGCTGTTCCTCCTCCAACTCAAAAGTCACCAACAGATATTTGGTTATATAAATGCCGGGAAGAATCGACAACACGAGAATCGGCAGCAGGACAGGATCACCATCAAAGGTACTGGTGATATCAAACAGCAGAATATTTGTCTTCTTATAGACCCACACGATCAACCATTGTAAAACAAGGATGATGAAGATATCCGGGAGAGATTCCAGGACGAACACAACCATTTTCGGAAACGACCGTCGTTTACTGGATTGAACCATGATCACAACCGCAAATCCAACGGCAGCCACCAGACCGAGAGCAAGTCCTGATACTAGATAAAACATCGACTTTATGAACAAGTCGAACAGCTCTGGAAAAAGTGGAAAGTAGCGGCCTTGATGGTAATATACAGCCGAACCACCGTCCAGCAGAAGCTGGGCCGTACTCCATATGTGCCCGACGTATTCCTGAAAGTTCAAGACAATCGTATCATGTAGAAAAAGTGTATTATCCAACTCGTTCCGTTCAATCATGAGTAGCACATCCATCTGGGATCGGATGTTAAAAAATAAATACGGCAGTGAACCAATAAGCAGTATACCTATGGAAGTCAAAGTGAACTCGAAAAACGACTTTCTGAAAAATGACCATGCCATTACAGTTCCTCTTCTCTGATCAGGTAGTGGTGTTCATAAGAAGCTCCCCCACATCCTGTGAGGGAGCTTCTCCGATTCCTGCTATCCCCTGTTCCGTCCTGCGTGTGACAGTTGTGAAAAATCATAGTCAAAGCAGACGCGGTACAGCTCTTCCATTTCATAAAGCGTCGGTACTCTAGGGTTACTGGCTGGACTTCCACTGTCCCATGCATCCGCAGACATTTTATTGATAACGCTTTCAAAATCCTGTTTATCAATACCCCATTCTTTTAAATTGGGGATGTGCAGCTCCCGGCACAACTCTTTAACGGAAGACACCGCGTGATCTGCCGCTTGTTCATTGGAAGATAGACCGCCTGAAGAAAAAATCCTCCCTATGTCGGCCAGTCGATCCACCGCCTCATTCCTGCTGAATTCCAGCACAGCGGGCAGCAGCATCGCATTTGAGTACCCATGGGGAACATGAAATAGCGCACCAATCGGTCTCGACATGCCGTGAACCAGGCAGACAGAGGCATTGGAAAACGCAATCCCCGCCTGCATCGCAGCCAAGGACATCGCTTCTCTCGCATCGATGTTATCCCCATCATGATAAGCCGTTTTCAAATGCTGGACAATCAAATTCACAGCGGAGAGAGCCATAGAATCGGCCATTGGATGAGATTTTTTCGATACATAAGCTTCAATCGCATGGCTTAAGGCATCAATTCCTGTAGCTGCTGTGACATGCTTCGGTGAAGATAGAGTGAGCGCCGGATCAACAATCGCCACATCCGGCAAAAAGGCCGGCTGTTTGATCATCATTTTCACATCATCCGTGGTGTTCGTAATGACGGTTACATCCGTTGCTTCCGAACCGGTCCCCGCTGTTGTCGGTACCGCCAGATGGGGAGCCGACTTTACATCCACTGTTTTCTTCCCGCCCCGGTAATCACCGATATCCCCTTCATTCGATGCAAGGACAGCAACGGCTTTAGCTGTATCTATACAGCTTCCGCCTCCCAGAGAGATCACAACATCACACTGCTTCGTCCGGAACAATTCGAGAGCTTCGGTTACATAAACGTCTGTCGGTTCAGATTCAACTCCTGAATAAACAACGCTTTCCATATTAGATTCAGTTAAGTACTTTCGGCCTTCGTTGACATATCCCAGCTTGTCCATGACAGGATCGCTGATCATCAACGCTCTCCTTCCCCTGAGAGACGCTTCTTTTCCAATCGTTTGAAAGGCTCCACGCCCATAGTGGATGATTTCAGGCATTTGAAAGACAGCATAGTGCTTCACGACAACCCCACCTTTAGATATTTTTAATCACAAAGACTTGGAATGGACGACCGCAGCCTGGTGGGAAAGATCTCTAGTGTACAGCTTTGAAGTTTTAAAGAGGTGTTATGTAGGTAGCAAACTCGTGGATGAAGGATGTCATTCTGCTGCCTGCGGTTATTTCGCTTTCTTAATACGGATTTATTCGTTATCGATATCCCATATTTCACGCTGTCGGGGATGGTCTAAATCGATAAGAAGCGCCCCCCTCTTCCGTCGTTTCCACAGGCTCATAAAGCCCCTGGCCTGTCAGCTTTTTCAGGATGACACTCTGGCGTTCTTCTACCGCATACAATCGTTCAATTTCCTCCAGTTTTTCCTTTTCGCTCATATCCTTTCGATCTTCCTTCAGGTATGACACCTCCCATATTTGTAATTATCTGTATTGTAACACAATTATTTCTACGTGATGAATACAAAAGGACGTCCGCCGTAATGGCGGACGTCCTTTGATTCATTACTAATTCCAGCATCATTTTTGCTTCACCTGCATCACCAAACATCTAAAGAGTGTGACGGACAATTGTGCGGGCCATCTTAATCGAATGTTCGGTGGCCTTTTCAGCACCGATTAATGTCGTCATGGATGTCGTTCCTTCAAGGAGAAGTGTAAACTGATTCGCCAGGTCTGTCTCATTTTCTTTGCCCTTTTTTTGAGCCAGCCGCTGAAAATATTCAAGCAGCCTGGATTTATGACCACGCGCAATGTTTTCAATCTCATTGTTCGCACCTGCATAATCTTCAATCGCTCTTAAAAACATGTCTCCTTTATAAGACTGCTCTTTCAGCCAACGCCCGTGTGCTTCGACGGCCAGTATAAAAGGAGAGTCTGAATTCATTTCTACATGAGAATCCAAATAAGTCCAATAGCGTTCTTCCCTTTGTTTAAGGACCTCTTCCACTAAGTTCTCTTTAGAAGAAAAGTGATTGTAAATCGTCATTGTAGCTACTGATGCTTCATTGGTAATCTGTTTTAACCCCACTCCCCTGAAGCCGTGCTCATAAAATAAACGTTCGGCTGTCTGGAGTATTGCTTCTTTTTTTACTGAACGGCCCATATCATCTCTGACTCCTTTTACTAGATAGAACTAATCATTCTCATAGTATCAACATGATGTTTGAATGGCAAACCCATCCTTCCACACCGTTGTTAAGGACCGTTATTCATATTCATAAATGGTTCTTAATGTAAAACATAGGAATCATTAAGCAGCGTGTTGATCCTTCTTCTTTCGCTTCATCATATCCGTGCTAAAGACTTTTATTAATCCTGCCCCCATGATTAACAGAATAACGGCTAATGGTAAGCCCGCTATAATTGTGGCCGCCTGAAGACCTGCGATTCCTCCCGTCCACATCAAAATGGCTGCTATGGCTGTAAGAATGACCCCCCAGCTCAGCTTTACGAAGAATGGAGGATTCAAACTCCCATTAGACGTCTGCATGCCTAATACAAATATCGCAGAATCTGCAGATGTAATAAAGAAAGTAGATATGAGTAAAATGCCGGCGATAGATAATAAACCGCTGAATGGCAGCTGCTCCATCACAAAAAACAAGGAAGTTTCCAAGCTTTGTCCGGCAACATCCAGCCCCTGTACATAATCCAGAAATAATGCATTCCCGCCAAACACCCCGAACCATAAGGTACAGACAACAGCTGGAGCAATAACAACAGTTAAGATAAATTCCCGGACAGTCCTGCCTTTTGATACGCGGGCAATAAATGTACTCACAAATGGAGACCAGGCTACCCACCAAGACCAATAAAAGATTGTATTATCTTTAATCCATTGATTGCTGTCCTCTTGGAACGGTGTAAAGCGAAAGCTCATATGTATTAAATCCTGAACGTACGACCCGAAGGTGGCTGAATACAATTCCAGTACAAACTGTGTCTGACCTAAGACAAGGAAAGAAAGCAGTAAAAAGCCTGCTAAAATCAAGTTCGTGTTGCTGAGAATTTTTATCCCTTTTGAAATACCTGTTGCTGCAGAGGTAATAAACAACACCATGGTGACCAGCATAATCACGAGCTGTACCCCATAATTATTTGGAATTCCAAACATATAATGAAGCCCGCCGTTAATTTGGGAGGAGCCGATTCCAAGGGAGATGGCTACTCCGAACAATGTCGCAAAAACAGCTGTGATATCGACGAGTTTACCGATAGGGCCATCTACACGATCTCCTATCACCGGATACAGTGTCGTGCTCATCAAACCCGGCTTATCCTTTTTAAATTTATAGTAGGCAAGGGTAAGCGCTACAACAGAATAGACGGCCCAAGCACTGAACCCCCAGTGCAGATAGGAGTATTTCAGCCCTAATTTAGCAGCTTCAATTGTGCCACTTTCACCATAAGGGGGTGACTCGTAGTGTGTCATTGGCTCTGCAGCCCCATAAAAAATGAGTCCGATTCCCATCCCGGCACTGAACAGCATCGCAAACCAGGTCGGCCGGCTGTATTCAGGTTTTTCTCCCTCTTTCCCTAACTTGATTTGACCAAACCTGCTGAATGCTATTACGAGGGCTCCTATAAAAAATAGGGCTATACAGAATTGATAAAACCAGCCAAATGTGTTCAACACCTGATTTTTTGTCGTAGTCATGACGCTTAGTAAATGTTCCGGAAAGAGAACTCCCCATATTACGAATAACACTCCGATGGCTAAAGAAGTCCAAAACATATTTGTGAATTTATTCATCTTAATCCCTCCTGAGGTTTTATTCCTTTTGATAATCCGCATGGATCTTCCACCCCCATTTTTCAAGATAATCAGAACTTTTTCTTTCACCAGGACTGATTAAAAATGAGAGGAATCCAATACCTCCATAAAGAGTAAAGGTTATTGCGTATCCCCATGCTTCAATACTGAGGCCGGCCAGGGTAGACCCCATAACCTGCCCTAATGCCAAGGTTAGAAAAGGAACACCTATACCAAGGGATGCGTTCGATACGAAGACACGAATGCCCCAAATTAAAAGGACGCCCGTTAAAAAAATATAAGAGGATCCAAATAAACCGGCAGATCCATAAACCCCCAGCCATGATGATGGGAAATACACCAGGATGACCGGGGAGGCGGATAACGCAATTCCACTCAGCTTATAGGCGAAGGATACCCCCCTCTTCTCAACCACAATGGCTGAAAACCCACCTAAAACGCCCATGATCCCAATGAATATCCAGAACCCTGACAGGAACCAGTCATCATATCCTCCAGCGGCTTCAAGAAAGGACCTTGAAAATGTCCAAAATGCCGCCGAAGCAAACCCCAGCATGAGGGAAGCTGAAATCAAAGGCGCGGCACCTTTTTGTCCTTTTATGGAAAGTTTTCCTTTTCTTAAGATTGTGTCGGATGTGCCTGTCCCTTTCGGTATGGATATGAAATTCCATATGAACACCCCTAACGCAAGGACAGCGTATAGCATATAGGTAAGCCTCCAGTCCGACGTCAGGAACAGGGCACCCATCCCAGATAAGGAAATCCCGAAACTAGTGCCGGAATTAATCCATGTATTCGCCTTCCCTTGATCCTTTTCATTAATCCAAAGCGAAATGGCCGCTCCAAAGGGCGGAGAAACCAGACCTGTACTTGCCCCAGCAAAAAAAACACCTATGGAAAGAATAACGGGGTTGGTCGATACAGCCATGAAGACCAGTCCAATAAAAGCAGATAACCCCGCTGAAAGAATCATCAACCTCGGGCCATTTGAGGTGGTGAAAACAATAGAAAGAACGATCGTACAACAATAGGCTATATAAAAGATGGAAGATATCAAGCCAGTGACCGAATCAGACATTATTAAATCCCTCGTTATATCTGGAAGAAGTAAACCAAAACTAAAACGCGCAAACCCATAGCAGATGGCGATCATAGTTACACCTGGTAAAACAAGCCTCTGAAGTTTCATTTCTCATCCTCCTAAAAATTATATAGAACGACCTTTATAATTCTATCCCAAAAATTTTTGACCTCTTCTCATATTAAGTTGGATTCATCACCAGCAGCAGGTTTGTGAGTATTGGATGGGGCGAAGCGTCAAAGATTAAAAATTAGATAGAACGACCTCTATATATTCGACAGATTACCAACCTTGACATTCCGTTGTCAATCTTTTTTACATGATGCATAAAAATAGGACGCCCGCCGTATTGGCGGACGTCCTTTGGATTTGTTAATAATGAATCGGTGATCCCGGCCCTAAATCCACTCCTGTCATCATCCAGATGATCAGCATGATCGTCCAGGAAATCAGGAAGAAAACAGTGTACGGGAACATAACGGAAATCAGTGTTCCGATTCCCATTTTCTTATCGTACTTCTGAGCGAAGGCGATAATGATCGCAAAGTAGGTCATCAGTGGTGTAATAATGTTCGTCGTTGAATCGGCCACCCGGTACGCCATTTGTGTCAGCTCCGGAGAATAGCCGAGCTGCATCATGATCGGTACGAACACCGGGGCCATCATCGCCCATTTTGCGGATGCGCTGCCGATGAACAGATTGATGACAGCTGCAACGAGGATGAATCCTAAAATCAATGGGATGCCCGAAAGATTGGCGGATTCGAGCAGTTCAGCACCATAAACCCCAATCACAAGCCCCATATTGGTTTCTGAAAAGTAAGCGACAAACTGACCAGCCGTGAAAGCGAGCACAATGAACATCCCCATCGATGCCATCGTATCTGAAAGCTGTTCGGCCACATCCTTGTCATTTTTAATTTCCTTCGTGGCAATGCCGTAAAACAACCCTGGAATAAAGAACAGAATCGTAATGATTGGTACAAGGGAACTCATGAATGGCGACTGGATAATCGCACCATCTTCCCCTCTCAGCGGTGCGCCCGGAGGAAGAATCAACAATGCCGTTAATACAACAGCAATGGCTATCGAAATACCTGCCCATTTCAACCCTTTCTTTTCTACGGCCTCAAGCCCTTTTAACTCTTCGCGGAACTGCCCCTTGTATTCACCAAGACGCGGTTCCACAACTTTTTCAGTTACAAGCCCACCAACGAAGGTGAGGAGAAAGACCGATACAATGATAAAGTAATAGTTCATCGCAATGTTCATGCCATCTGCATAGGCAGGGTCAATAATCGCTGCCGCATCAATCGTCAGCTCTCCCAGCAGGGGATCGGTCGCTGATAAAAACAAGTTGGCACTGAATCCGGCGGAAACACCGGCAAAAGCCGCAGCCAGACCTGCAAGCGGGTGGCGTCCGAGAGCGGCAAAAATCACGGCTCCCAGCGGCGGAAGCACTACATAACCGGCATCAGAGGCTACACTGGACATGACACCAGCGAATACGAGACCATATGTAATCAACGCTCGAGGAACAGATAATACGAAACCGCGAAGGCACGCGCTGATCAGCCCTGTCCGTTCTGCGAGCCCGATTCCGATCATCGTCACGAGGACAACCCCAAGCGGCGCGAATCCGATAAAGTTGTCTGTCATACTGGAAAAAATGTACTCGATGCCATCGGCACTGAGCAGGTTTTTGACTTCAACCATTTCCCCTTCTTCACCGGGATGCTCCACACTGACTCCGAAGCTCGAGACTACAGCCGATATAAGAACAACCAACAGAGCCAGGACAGCAAACAATGTGATTGGATGCGGGAGTTTATTCCCCACGCGTTCAATGACATCCAATCCTTTTTGAAACAATCCTTTACGTTTGTTTTCCAACATAAATTTCTCCTCTCTTGTTGCAAAATAAAAAACGTCCGAGAAATATTTCTGCCGTTTTTATTTATTCCTGCCGTTTTCAGTATATAAGTAATGTATTTAAAAATGAAGACGCTTCCAACAATAGTAAATATTAGCCCTATTCTGAAAATATAAAATAAATGGAGTTGACCAGACGTACAACGTTCAGCATGAATCCCCTGTATGCATTCTTAAACGAATAAAGCCCGCCCCTAAAACCTCTACGCTTGCTTTTCGAGTATGAACACATTAAAATGACCTGTATGAAATTACCTTATCAACCACCTATTGAAACCATTCCTTTTACCAAAGTCCTTCACGCATTAAGTGAACCGAATAGAATAAAAATCATTCGTTGTTTAGATGAAAGCATCGAAAATAACTGCACAGCCTATTCCCTGAAATTGATGCTGCCGAAATCAACGGTCTCCCACCATATAAAAGTGTTGAGAGAAGCCGGCCTGATTAAAGCAAGAATTGAAGGAAAGGAGCATATCTATTCTCTACGAAGAGATGAGGTTGACGAAAAATTCCCAGGGTTATTAAAGGCTGTTACGGTAGTCAAAGAAGAAGATATTTGAGATCAAAGAGCCTGTGCGGCTCTTTTTTTTATGGTTACAATCGTATTCGTGGGTCACTTATTCCGTAAGTTATAAATCGTTGCAAAACCTAACAAAAGGTGCTACTATACATAACAGTTCGACGGTTTTCGAACTATAAAACTATTTAGGAGGAATCATCATGGAAAACATACTGATCATTAACGGACACGAATACTGGTCCTTTTCACCAGGGCGTTTAAATAAAACTTTGTTCGATGAAATCATCAACAGCCTGGAAGGTTCTTACAATATCAAAACAACGGTCGTTCAAGACGGCTACGACGTGAAAGAAGAGCAGGAGAAGTTCAAATGGGCTGATACCATCATTTTCCAAACACCAATCAATTGGTTCAGCCTTCCAGGTGCTTTCAAAACTTATATTGATGCCGTTTATGAACCCGGTGTGTTCTTCGGCGGTGGTGGCGAATACGGTCACGGTGGATTAATAGAAGGAAAATATATGTTCTCCACAACATGGAATGCTCCGGAATACGCATTCAACGATACGGAAAAATTCTTTAAGGGACAGGACATTGAAGGAGCTCTCGATCACCTGCACAATATGAACAAATATGTAGGTCTTGAGCCGTTGAAGAGCTTCGGTGCGCATGATGTTATGAAGAATCCGGATATCGAAAAATATGTGTCGGAACTCCGTCAGCACTTAAAAGAAGTCTTTAACGTCTAACCCTCAGCCTGAACAAACCATTTATTAAAAAAAGCCGGGATTTTTTTCTGTGTTGTTGACTTATCCCATAGCTGCTGTTATAGTAGTAATTAATTATTCTTGTTCGTTTAGGAATGAAAGCAGAAGGAACTTTTGAGTGACTTTCGTCTGGAATGAATATGCAGAGCAATTATAGTAATACAATGTGGATCAGATCCACGCAGGAGGTAACAATTTATGTTACAAGGTAATGTGAAATGGTTTAACGAAAGCAAAGGTTTCGGTTTTATTGAAGTAGAAGGACAAGACGATGTATTCGTACACTTCTCTGCTATTCAAGGCGAAGGTTTCAAAACTCTAGAAGAAAACCAAACAGTAACGTTTGAAATCGTTGAAGGCGACCGCGGACCACAAGCGGCTAACGTTCAAAAGTAATCGTTACTCGTTGAAAAAGACTTCCCATTCCGGGAAGTCTTTTTTTGTGCATTTTTGTAACAATTCCTCTAAACCAACTACCCGAGCCTGCCTTGAGCGGGTCCCTGCATGTGTTCCATCCCCCCCTAATAAAAAGTAAGATGAGAAATCACTTTCCTTTGGTCATCTTGAAAACCACGCTTCAGAACCTCAGAGTGAGAGGTCATGCCTGGTTACCTCCTCAAGATGGCTGGTCAGGTGTTGGCGTTTTTTAATGTAACGTCTCTGTCTGGCATGGTTTTGCAGGATTATGGACACCCTAACTGCAACGATTGCATGTAAGGAGCGGAAAAAATGGCTAAACCTAAGCTGAAGATTATATTCCCGGTAACTTTGTTCATCCTCTCCTGGCTTTCAGCTTTCTTCCTCGGTAAGCGGACCTTTTTCAGATATTTACCGATCGCCAGCTTTACAAGTTTAATTATCAGCGTCCTCAGCGTTGTTTCGAATCAAAGGAAATGGTGGGAGAACAAAAACCCCCTCTCCCCCGGACCTGTGGATTACACGTATAAAATCGGACCGTTCTTTCTGGCAACCATTTGGATTTTCAAATTCACCTATGGGACATTCAAAAAGTATGTACTGCTGAATGCGCTCTTAAATATCATCAATGCTTATGCATTAGCAGAGGTCTGGGAGCGGCTCGGGTTATTCAAATTGAAAAAAATCAATCATACGATCTGGTATTTCATCTGCGTTCATCTATCCATCATCATATACGGCGTACAGTTTCTGATGGAAAAAGCCATTCGAAACAGCGGGAAATAAAAAACAGGCGGGGCTGCCAGCCCCACCTGTTTTCGTTGTTCCTCTATACCGTTACACTTCCTCGATGATTTCCGCCTGATCCAGTCTGGATTTTGGCAGCTCCGCGTTAAAGTCCGTTGACTTACGGTAGCCCAGGGAAACAACCACGCTGGAAGTGAATCCTTTTTCGCGGAGGTTGAACTCCTCATCCAAGGCCTTCATATCCATACCTTCCATTGGGACAGCATCAATCCCAAGTTCAGCCACACCAAGCAGGAAGCTTCCTACATTCAGGTACGTCTGCTTTTCAGACCAGTGGTATAGATCCTTCAGGTCAAATTTATGGGTATCCACAAACATTTTTCGTACGTTATGGTTCATCTCTTTGAATTTCTGTTCAGCAAAACGACCGTCCTGGTCTTCCTTTTCACTAATATGATGAAGGAACTCATCCGTGATGTCTGTTTTCGTTGCAAAAACAACGACCGCTGAAGCGTCCAGCACTTTTGGTTCGTTGAAGCTGAACGTCCCTTCTGCACCTTTGGCTACACGTTTCTTCCCTTCTTCTGTCGTTGCCAGGATGAAATGCCACGGCTGTACGTTTGTAGAAGATGGAGCAAGCTGCAGCATCCCTTTGATTTTTTCAATGTCTTCTGCAGAGATTTTTTTCTCTTGATCAAATTCCTTTGTTGAATAACGTTGATTTAGTGCTTGAATCGGTTCCATTCCAATTGTCTCCTTTAAATGTAGATTTTTTTCTCTCTATTTTGTCTGTCCAAAAAGCTTTATGATCTCCGATTGACCAGATATGACTGAAGTCATTCAGGAATCTTACCGCGTCCGACTGTTGGTCACGTTTAATGGTAGAAGACGTCACCAACGCCATTCCACACGTCACAGATGATCTTTTCTCTCTATCTTCAGACCGTTCTCCAACATCGAGGATTCACAGGTGCCACGCTGCCCGTCCCTCAGCGGACTAACGATCATTCCTATGATGGTTTCAAACGCACACTTCCCTGCACGAATCTGGTTTGTTTCGGTGATGCAGACATAGCATAGCACAGCCGCAAAGACCATGTAAGTATGCACATTTTTGTGGCATGGTATCCTTTTTGATACCTTGAAACTTTCCACACGATCCAGGTGTAAGGTTCATACAATACCGTAGATATCACATGCTTAGGGGTGGAACGATGAGTGAAAATCATATGAATAATGAAAATGGGTCCGATAAAAAGTCTCTTAATGAAAAACAAAAAAACCTCAGCAAAGAAATGAACACTATGATGAAGGGGTTTCAGTCAGATTTAAAAGCACTTCTTAAAGGAAAAAACGAGGAGTTAAAAAAGAAAATTAAAGAAGCAAGCGATTTGAAAGGTCACGTAACGAAACAGGGAAAATCAAATAAAGTCACCATAAACGGCAAGGAGTACTCCATCCAGGAAACGTCAACAAGTGAAAATCCGGTGAGTAATGAGGAAATGGCCCGGCTGATACAGGATTTGTCAGAGCAAGTGAAGAGACTAAATGACACAATAGAAAAATTCACTTCTGAAACTGAACAGAATAATGATTCAGAAACACCTTGACTATAAAAACAACCACCTGATGAATTCCATCAGAGGTGGTTGTTTATTATGATCCCAATGTTTGTGATAGAACATTATATCCAGTTACTGAACATAACGTAAACACATATATAACCGTTGGATTAATCAAATCGTCGACGAAAAACCCTAAGCATCCGCAGATGGATTGTACAAATAGATCGGGGATGGGCGCAGCCTGGCCTTCGACATTTAGATTAATCTGTATGCCGAACCTGGTGGTACATGCCAAATCCTCTCCTATACCATTCGCGCAATTTTCACATCCACAGGAAGACCCGTATTCCTCCTCACACGAATTGGACAATGTTGTTAAGAGTGCAAACACATCTGCTGACGTGTCATCCGCTTGGATTCCAGCCACTTTACACAGTTGTGATGTAGCATTCGGTACAGCGGTCGTCTGTCCAGCTTCAATATACGTAACCGTCGCGCACCCATTCACGTTAAAAATCTGCTGATTTTCGATCGGATCTCCTTCAGGAGCTGTTAAATAAATGGAAATGGGATTGCCGGCTGGGTCTGTCTGCTGGGTTGTACGGATATCTTCCAACAGGTCCGATAAATTCTTTGTGCAGCAGTCACATTCTTTACTGCGTGACTTTCCATTCCCTTTCTTTCTCCCACGGCAGCCGTAGTCATAACATCCACAATCTTTATCGTCCTCACAAGTCGTGGTGACATTCACAGTCACTCCACTGACGGAAGTGTCAATGGTCTGCTCATTATTCAGCGGCGAATTATTCGTATGACCTTCCAGGTTCTGACCACTTTGATCCCCGTAGCCCTGGGTCTGGGTAAGTTCCTGCGGCCCCTGCGTCTGACCGGCCTGATCCCCATACCCTTGAGATACATTCTGTTCCTGCGGTCCCTGCGTCTGACCGCCCTGATCTCCGTAGCCCTGATTCTGGGTAAGGTCCTGCGGTCCCTGCGTCTGACCAGCCTGATCCCCATACCCTTGAGATACATTTTGCTCCTGCGGTCCCTGCGTCTGACCTCCCTGATCTCCGTAGCCCTGACTCTGGTTCTGCTCCTGCGGCCCCTGCGTCTGACCTCCGATATCTCCGTAGCCCTGACTCTGGCTCTGCTCCTGCGGACCTTGTGCCTGGCCTCCTTGATCTCCATATCCTTGAGCAAGATTCTGCTCCTGAGGGCCTTGGAATTGGCCGCCTTGATCCCCGTGGGCCTGTGCTTGGTTCTGCACCTGCTCCCCAAGAACCTGGGTCTGCCCTTCCTGTTTAAATTTCTTATAGACATAGGATGGAGGACAATATTTGTCGCAGTCCTTCTTCTTCTTTTTCCGACGAGGCAGTGGTTTTCTATGACACTTACTGGCAGGTGGACATTTGTAGGTGACAGGAAAAGACTTCGGTCTTGTTATGAAATAGCAGGTGCAGCAGCATGGTTTTTTCTTGCACAACATGCAGGACGGCGCACTGCCCTTACAGCGGTTATTACAGCACTCGGAACATTTCGATGCCCTGCGGTGTCGGCCTCTGCACTTACAGTAGTGAGCCGGCATCCCGCAATAAATACAACCTCCTGATTTGTAATACATATCATCACTCACTCATTACTTTTTATTATTATTTTATTAGCTAGAGGAGATACCGCTTGTTCTGTCGCCTATTTACAGATAAAACAATCCACATCAAAAAAGACTCTTATATAAGTCTCCTTCCATGCTGCCCGTTTGTTTCTACTCTATAAAATGAATAAAATACCCACACTCAATCTTAACAGTCGGAATGATCTTTCCTCCTTCTTTCTACACCCATTACATTTTATTACATATATCATTTTTCCTAAATAATAATGTTTTACCATTTCTATGTGTTTTTTACGTTTATAGGAAATGGATATGGGTATATTCTCTATGTAACAAAAATAAATGAAAAGGGGTTTTTTTAAATGGCAGATCGTTATAAGACTGGAGAAAAAGCACCTGAAAACGGCACGTACGAATTTGATGGTTTGGTAAACGGCGGTAACGATGCGGACGTTACGGAAGATGAAAAACATATCGAACTGAGCAATGGAGATACATTCCCGCCAACCCGCTCCAATAAGGACGCTGCTTATTGGAAGAAAGCCAAGTAACCCATATTAAAACCCTCCAGCTTTGACTGGAGGGTTTTCTTATGCCTTTTATTACATGATCCTTTACAATATTAAAGGAATATGTCAAAACACATCGAGCTGTTCCTTTCTATCCAGATTCGTGAGACAATACTATATAAATATAGTAAATAAACCTGCTGATATAGAAAGGCTGAGCAAAGATGTTCCTTATAGAACGAACACGGAATGGGAAAGTGGAAACATTAAAAGATTCAAGCAGCCATTTGACTAAAACATTCGCGACCCTTTTAGAAGCGGAAACGTTCTGCACTAAACTGAACCGGGTCATCGATTCAGATAAGCAGTGGAAGGTAAAGGAAAGCAGGTTTCCCTGAGAAAGCGGTTGAAAGACGACTTTCTTTTTTATGGCTTTTTGGACGGATATCACTTAAATAGTGGATATATCAATTTTTTTTGGCATATATCGATTTTTTTTGAGATATATCAATCAAAATCCAAATATATCGATGAAACCCCCAATATATCAGTCCATTCCCTTGACGCTTTTTCCTCCACCCTTTTAAATGAAAGAGAAAGGGGGAGCACGACTATGAAAACGATCAAGGTCCTAAAATGGATCACCGGCAGTATAGAGTTTATGGCCATTGTCCCCGTTTACGGATTGGTTTTAATCTTCATTCCTTATTCATTCACGGTAATGGCAGCCGTTCATTTGCTTGTCCTTCTACTCGCAAAAAAAAAGCGGCCTTCCCATCGCAGGAAACCTTGTCGGGATAGCCGCTTCTCTTATGATTTTCTACACACCATGGGACTGGTTCTTTCATCTTATCGCAGCGATTCTGATTACAAGGGAAGCCTCGCTTATGAAGCGTTCTTCCTCCGATTAGTCAACGGTATTCTTCAATGCTTGATCCTGATGATGCCGTTCGATGGCGAGATCCAGCAGCTTCTCAATCAGCTTCGGATAAGAAATACCGCTCGCTTCCCACAGTTTTGGATACATACTGATTTTAGTAAAACCGGGCAGCGTGTTCACCTCATTGATGATCAGCTCGCCATTCTCTTTCAGGAAGAAGTCCACCCGAGCAAGGCCCTGGCATTCCAGAGCTTCAAACGCCTGTACGGACTGGATCCGGATGTCTTCCATCACGGTCTCATCCAAGTCGGCCGGGATTTTTAGTGATGCCCCGTTCTCATCTATATACTTCGTCTCATAGGAATAAAAATCACTGTTGGGCAGCACTTCTCCAGCGGTGGAAGCGGCGGGATGATCATTTCCGAGCACGGCACACTCGATTTCCCTGCCTTCCACGAACGCTTCGATCATCACCTTGTGGTCATACTGGAGCGCTTTGTCCAGGCCTTCTTTATACTCTGCTTCTGTCCTGATTTTGCTGACACCGACGGAGGACCCTTGATTCGCCGGTTTAATGAAGAAAGGAACACCAAGGTTGTTCTCTACTTCCTCAAAGGAAGGAGCACTTGATGCCGACCGTTTCACCGTCAACCAGTCAGCAACTTGAAACCCGGCTGATTGCAGCAGCTTTTTCGTAATGTCTTTATCCATGCACACCGCGGAGCTTAGTACATTGGGACCGACATAAGGAAGATTGGCCATCCGAATCATCCCCTGCACACTCCCATCCTCTCCTAAGGGGCCGTGGAGGATCGGAAAAATGACATCGAGCTGATCCAATGCTTCTGATCCTGTGACATGGACAATTTGATCCTTCACCCGACCCGGAACAACCGCCACGTTTTTATTGGATTTATAAAGTTCGATCTTATCCGGGTGATTTTCATGGATTAAGTATTCATCCGGGCTGCTTAAATGCCAGCCCCCCTGCTTATCAATACCGATCAACGTCACTTCATACCGTTCATGGTCCACCGCTTCCATGATGTTTTTCGCAGACTGAAGCGACACTTCATGCTCCGAGGATTTCCCGCCGAACAACAGTCCTACTTTTATTTTCCCCATGATTTTCGTCCTCCCTTTTCCTGACATTTCCTTCTTCTATATCATATCAAAAAAACAGGAGGGTTCATGCCTTTCTGAGATTCATTTATAAAGGTCCAGAATGCCCTGTGCTCTCGCTTTAATTTTTCCAATGAGTGCTTCAGGCTTCAACACCTTCACTTGTCCGCCGAATCCTGTGACAAAACCGGCCGCTTCTTCTTCCGTGTTGAACAACAATGGCTGCTCCACCCAGCCATCAGCCCCTGTACGGCCTTCTCCATCCGGCGTGACAAAACGCGGAGTAAAAAAGAGGCGGCGGTAGGCCTCCGGTGAAACGCGGAGTGTAACAGGATACTTTGGGAGATTGCGTGTGAACTGTTTTTTAGACGCTTCCCAATAGGAAGCCAGATGAAAGTCAGCAGGTCTTTCAAACGTTTCGTCTGTTTCTATTACTGTTTGGACCCGCGCGTGTTTATAGTTCCGGTACTCTCCCTGATCATTCAGCGCAGCCACGTACCATTGGTTCGACTTGGCAATCAGACCGAGCGGGCAGATGGTTTCCTCTGTCACCGTTCCATCAGCTTTTTCGTAAATCATTTGAACCTTTTTCTCCTCCATGACCGCTTTTTTCAAAATATCCAGAGAAGGACCTGTTTCCTCCCCCCGTTTTTTCCATGTGCCCATATCTACATATATACGGGACCATACATTCCGTGCCGCCTCTCTGGAATGTTCAGGCAGTGATAAAAGCAGCTTCTGCATTCGGTCGTCCCCGCCATCATCCATGTGGAGATCCTGTATGATTTTATCTGCTGGTGGAAGAAATAAAGCCAGCATCTCCTGTTCCTTCAGCCAGCTGAGCTTCTGTTTCCAATGATCGACGAGTCTCCATCCCCCTGCTCTTCCTTTCTCTGCATACACCGGAAGTCCGGCAGCACTCAGGGATTCCATATCACGGTGGATGGTCCGTTCTGATACTTCCAGCTCCTCAGCCATCCGGCGCGTTGTCATCGTCTGTCCATGCTGGAGAAGCAGAAGGATTTTTATCAAACGTTCTGCTTTCATAAAAAAACCCCTCCTCTTTTTCAAGTATGACACTCTTTGTCATAGATTAAAGGTAGGATACAGGTAACGCAAAGGAAAGGAAGATTATATGACCATGAACAATAAAATCGCTGTAGTAGCAGGAGCAACCCGGGGAGCAGGCAGAGCAATGGCTGTCAAGCTTGGAGAAGCCGGAGCTGTCGTTTACGTCACCGGACGGACAACAAGAGAAGCACAATCCCCGATGGGGCGGAAGGAAACGATTGAAGAAAGTGCGGAGCTTGTTACAAAAGCCGGCGGGACAGGCATTCCGGTCAAAGTCGACCACACGAAAGAAGAAGATGTTCAAAAACTTTTTCAAAAGATTGAAGAGGAACAAGACGGAAAACTCGACATCCTCGTCAATGATATCTGGGGCGGTGACCCGCTGACTGAATGGGGAAAAGATATTGCGGATCATGATATGACTAAAGGGCTGCAGCTCCTGAATCAGGCTGTGCAGGGCCATATCATTACGGCTCATCATGCTGTACCGCTTATGAAAAAGAACCGCTCCGGTTTGATTGTAGAAATAACGGATGGCACCGACTACAATTACCGCGGCAGTTTTTATTACAGCCTTGCCAAAGTCTCGAACATCCACATGGCCGCAGCGATGGCGGAGGATTTGAAAGCCTTTGGCATTACCGCTGTTTCGTTGACACCGGGGTTCCTCCGTTCCGAAGCGATGCTGGAACACTTTGGTGTGACAGAGGAAAACTGGAGGGAGGGCGCCGAGGTCGATCCTCACTTCATCGCCTCTGAATCGCCGGCTTACATTGGAGAGGCGTTGAAACACCTCGTACTCGATCCGGATGCCGCCCGGTTTAACGGACAGGCACTGAGTACGTGGGGACTTTCCGACGTTTATGGATTTAAGGATGCGGACGGAACTCAGCCGCACTGGGGCCGTCATTTTGAAAAGTATGTAAAGGAATAAAAAGAAGGCACGATCCCGGGCTGTCCGTGATCGTGCCTTCTTTCTTCCCCTCGATCGTGCATTTACAGGTTCTTCTCTTTAAATGTACGGTGCAGCTCCCGTGACTCGACCTCTTTAATGATGGACGAACCCGTTGTCTGTTCCTCGTCCATCCACTGCCATTGTTCATGCAGCTCCAGCTGTCCATCTTCGTTGATGTGCGGCACAGACCGGCACTTACCTCCTCTGATTTCATGATCGGTGTTGATATGATTGTATCTGAATTCGAGCGTATCATCCTCATGGACAATTCCAATCAGCCGCCCTTTGATAATATCTCCACCTGCATAATCCGCATAAAGGATGCGGCCCTCCTGGTAATACGTAAACTGTGTTTTGGACGAAACTTCCCCACCTGGGCTGTTTTCGACGGATACAAACGTACGGTTATGATAGTTGACCAATGCATTCCCCTCCTTTTCCCATCACTGATACCTGCTCATTCCGCTTTCAAAAGCCGCCCTGTCCCCATAATCCAGACCGTAGAGCGCCTCCTGCAAAGCAAACGTCTGTTGATAGAAATGGGCACGTTCAAACATCTGCGCCCCGCCTGGATACAGAGACAATGCCTCTTTAACAAAAGCTTCGCCGTAACCGGACAGAAGACCTGCAAAATCATAGGCAGGATCGCCGATGCCTGTTTCTCCGAAGTCTATCACACCTGTGACCTGCCTGCTCTTTTTATCCCAGAGCAGGTTGGACGGACCAAAATCTCCGTGAATGAGCGTTGTGGAAAACGTAAACCGTTCCTGCTCAAAAAAGGCTTCGAAAGTATCTTTCACCTCTATCGTGGAAGGGCCGCACATGAAAGGAAACAATCGGTGCTGGATGTCTGCATATAACGTTTCAAGGTCAGCTTTTATCTGTTCCGCTGTCGTCTTCTCTACTGTCCTACGTTCGGTCGGTATGTTGTGAAGTCTACAGAGGAACGAGGACAACTGTCCTGCGATGTGTTTCTGCAAGGACTCCTCCAGTCTTTCCATATCCTCAGGCCACAATGGCTCTCCTTCGATCCACCGGACGCCCGCAAAAGCATTCTCCGGCTCCTGATCATCCAAAAACCTGTATGCAGGTTCAGGAATAGAAAGAGGGAGTTTCCCTTGAATATGATCAAGGACACGCGTTTCCTGAATGAGCTTCTGAACCCCTTCCTTGTATTTCGGAAAGCGGAACACATACTTCCCATTGATGAGGTAGACGTCATTGTTCTGACCAAGCTCATATCTTTCCATAGCATGCACAGACAGACCAGGACAGTGCCCTTGAATGATATCCGCTTTCTCTTTTTTCAGTAAGTTACGCAGCACTACAGGAACTTGCTCTAATCCGGTGATCACAGCATCGGCTTCTGCTGTTTTCCAAAGTGGGTTCTTCTTCCAAACGGTTTTCATGCCTGCTTTTGCTGCTGCCTGGACATCTTTTTCCGGATGGTCGCCAACAAATACGCAGGCTTCCACCGGCACTCCCAGACGCCGGGCCGCTCTTTTAAAAATGGCTGAATCCGGCTTTTTTACGCCTTCAGATTCGGAGATAAGAATTTCCTGCATATAAGAATGGATGCCGATCGCCTCCATGTTGTCCATTTGGAAGGGATCGCGTCCATTTGTTATGATTCCGAGCTTCCACCCATTGCTTTGCAGCCCCTCTGCCATTTCGATGAGAAAAGGAAAGGGTACACAAGAATCTTGAAAATGTTTCAAATAGTCGTCCAGCAGTTCTTCCCACGCTGCACCTTTGATATCAAATTCCTCAATCAGCTGCTGATAGACAACATCTTTCCAAACGTATCCGTGGTCATCCAGTTCGATAAACCGCTGCACGTATGTTTCTTTAGGAATGATGCTGAGCGCCTCCTGCCATCTCTCATACTGCCTGGTAATAAACATCCGTACAGAAGCGTCCCGGTCAAGCAGCGTGCCATCCAGATCAAACAGGACCGCCTGCATCAGGATAGCTCCCGCTGGGCCACATATTCCCTGAATTCCTGACGTATTTCTACAAATGCCTCATTGATTTCCTTTTCATCGATGTTCGTCATCCTTCTATCTTTCATCACCCAGTCCCCCTCGACCATGACGTGCGCCACATCCTCGTCCCTCGTTTGGAATAACAGGTTGTGGAGAGCATCGGAAAATCGTTCGTTCTCAAAGAAAGTGCCTGTATATTCATTTTTTCTGATGAACACAAGATCCGCCTCAAAGCCTTCTGCGATCCGGCCCAGCTTGTCCCGCATTCCATACGCGGCCGCGCCGTTCTCTGTTGCCATCTTCCACACGTCTACGGCGGAAAAGCGGTCGACCGGCTGGTGGATTTTCAATCCGTAATACACCATCTTCATAAGGTCCCACATATTCGTGTGGACGAAATCGGTGCCGAGAGAGACGTTCACCCCTTTTTCAATCATAAGAGGAACATCCGCCACCCCTGCTCCGGTGTCGAGGTTGGATAACGGACAGTGCACAACGGAGCTTTCATGATCTGCAATCCTTTCGATATCTTTTTCAGACAGATAGACACCGTGAAAAAGGACAGTCTCCTCATCCAACAGGCCGCGCTCCTGATAGAGCTCGACGCTGGACCGGCCGAACGCCTCGTAAACAAGGTCGTGGCGCCACTTGTTTTCCATGCAGTGGGTCATCCGGACCGCCTTGTACGCTTCTTTCTCATTTTGCAGCTTTAGCAGTTCCTCTTCGGTCACGTCTTCCTCTTCCAGCAAGTGCGTTCCGAACATCACTCGTCCGTTGATTTTGTTATGATACTCCCCGATTTCTTCATATGTATCTACGATTCCCCGGATTCCCAGTTCGTTCACCGCTTCACTCAGCTGCCACGGAGATGGGCCGGGATCCGAGTCGCTCACGAAGGTTATCCCGCTTTTCACCATTTCGATGTAACTCTTCTGCGCCACCTTATAGAAAAGCTCTTGGGACATATAATGATCGAGATAATCAAAAAACAGCTGCTGGATGCGGCCCTGGTCAGAATCACCAGCCCAGTCCTGAATAGCCATCTCTTTCATCAACCCGGCTGCTAAAGGGGAATAGCTGTGAAAGTGGACATTCACTAATCCAGGCACAATGATGTACTCCTCACAATCCATCACTTCTTCCTCCTGAGCGTCAGGTTGAAAGGTGATTTTCCCGTTCACTATGCGAAACCCGCCTCTTTCCAAACATCCTTCCGCATTCAAAAAAACGGCATTCTCAAGCTTCATCCTCTTTCCCGCCTTTCCTAATTTAATGGATGAATAGGGCAAAAGTGATCAACACCGACCCGAGGGCGAGTGTTTTGATAAACTGCCTGGATATTTTGATGTATCGGTATTCAAACCAAACCTCAATGCCTGTCATGATGACAAGAAAGCTGACCCAGAATACCCTTAGATAAAAGGTAGACTCCAGAGAAAGGACAGGCCAGAGAAGACTTACAAAGACAACGGCGGCCACACCTCTCACCCATTGGTAAGCTTTTTTTCCTGATGTTTCTTGCACGTACCGGGTCTTCTTTATCCCCAACAGCTTTTTCAACAAAAAATCCAGGGTAAAGAGGAGCACAATCCCGCCCCCGATGAGTATCCATAGATTCACAGCATTCACTCCCTCCAGTATGTTCCTTCCCTGCGCCGCTCCTGCTCTTTAATCACTACTTTTAAAAGAGATTTCACTTCCTCTATATCCCTTTCCTGCTTTCTCATCTTTTTATCCATGTAACTCACGGTAAAGACGACATATAAAAACAAACCTACACCTACAAGAACGAAAAATCCACCCATCATCATCACCTACTCCACCGTCTGATTCGCTTTGATAACAAGGTCGCCGACGCCCATGGCCATGAAGCCATTCAACAGACCAAACCACGGAAGGACAGATCCTCCCCTGCCCGTAAAAAGCATCACAACCGCAGCGACCGCACTAAAAAACACAAAAAACAATCCTAAAACAAATACAATCCGACCGACAATCACAATTGATGTCCCTCCTTCTTTCTTTTCATCATCAGGTTATCTATCTTTTTATGTATGTCGTCCATTTCGAACGGGAGCCAGCGTACTTTTTTAAGATCACCCTCCCCTTTTTTCTACGAATAAAAGAATCAATGTCGCCAGCGGACCAAGCAGGACCGATAACAAAAACCAATACAATCCTGTCCGATTTTTCCCTTGAGCGAGGCCGGCGTTGATCAAGGCGAGCGTTCCCCACCCAACCGCGTAGGAGTTGTCCATGTTCCCTCTCTCCTTATAAGAAGCATCTACATTTTCCAGCCTGTTTCCATCGTAACATGGACCAGCCATGGCCCGGGGCCTCATTTCCATACGCTTGTTAAGCGGCAATCTAAAAAACCGTCTCTGTCTGTAAACAGACAGAAACGGTTCTTATTTACGAAATCTGTGTTTTCATCCGCATGATTTCATAGTTTTCGACCACTTTTTTCATATACTGATACAGGTCTTCCTGAAGCTCCTCACGTTCGAGAGCAAGATCAATCGTGGTCTGGACAAACCCAAGTTTCTCCCCTACATCATAGCGACGCCCCTCCATCTCCCAGGCATGGACAGAATGGATGTCGTTCAGACGGTCAATCGCGTCCGTCAGTTGGATTTCCCCACCTGCTCCGATTTCGTGGCGGTCCAGGTAGGCGAATATTTCAGGGGTCAGGACGTAGCGGCCGATGATTGCCATATTGGACGGGGCCGTTCCCGGCTTTGGTTTTTCAACAAAGCCTTCCACATCATACCACCGTCCCTGCTGGGCAGCCGGCTGGATGACCCCGTATTTATGGGCCTCTTCCATCGGTACTGCTTTCACACCGATGACCGGGGACTGTGTTTCTTCATAAATATCCATCAGCTGGCGGATGCCGGGTCTCGCACTCCGCATAATATCGTCACCGAGAAGCACAGCGAACGGCTCGTCCCCGATGAAGTGGCGGGCACACCAGACCGCATGACCGAGTCCCTTCTGCTCTTTCTGCCGAATGTAATGGATGTCAGCGAGATTGGTCGTGTAACGGACTTGGTCCAGCAGTTTCTGCTTGCCTTTATCCAGCAGCGTTTTTTCCAATTCAAAGGCCGTGTCAAAATGATCCTCGATCGACCGCTTCCCTTTTCCTGTCACAATGATGATTTCTTCGATACCCGCTTGGATGGCTTCTTCTACAATGTACTGGATGGTCGGCTTGTCAACAATGGGCAGCATTTCCTTCGGCTGCGCTTTCGTTGCTGGAAGAAACCTCGTCCCAAAACCCGCTGCTGGAATAATCGCTTTTTTCACTTTCATCCTAATGTCCTCCTTTAATTCAAGTGGTTATGCTGTGTGTCTTCCACGGAGCGTCCAGATTTGGTACGCCATTAACAATGAGGTATAGATGGTAAGTACGGTTAACATCACCCAGCCTGTGTCGAGATAAGGGTACACCGCTTCCTGAACAGGGGTACTTGTCAGGAAGTCACGGTAATGGAAGGCCAGATAGACGAGCACTCCAACAGCGGCTGCGATTCCGACCAGACCTTCCGCCAGTTTACTCCGCGTTGTTCCACGCTCCGCACTGTATTGGATCGCCCATCCATCTTTTTTATGGGCGGAAAGCTTGCCGAGCCAGACGTGGGAAAAGGTCACAAAGTTTACCCACATATACATCTCAGGACTGATCAATAACCCGGCGAGAATGACGTCAATGGGTCGGTGCATCGGTGTTTTCAAGGCAAGAATCGTATTCAGGACAGAAGCAAGGATGATCGGTGTCAGCCAGATCCACGACCAGAAGAATTGATCGGTTGCCACCGATACGGTCAGAAGGCTGATGAACAACAGGCGGATCATCAAATCGATGAATGTTTTGATCTGGGAACGCCAGATTTTCGAACGGTGTTTCGATTTTACGCCGATGTCACTGTTGGTGAGGAGCTCGACGGTCCCTCCCTGCCATTTGTTCCGCTGCTGACGAAAGGTGTGGTAGGAACGCATCGAGTCTACGAAGCAGCGCGCTTTGGGGCTGATGAGTGTTTTCCACTTTTTCTGGATCTGCCAGGTTAGCAGCATATCCTCTACATCACTTTCATCCTGCCACGGACCATCGAGTTTGTTTTCCTCAATAATGTCCTGAAGAGCTTCCGGGCGGAACAACGTTGCCTGCCCACCAAGAACATAGGTGCTTCCACCCCGGTACTGCAGATCAAGCAGCCAGCTTGCCATGTCCTGCTTCTGCTGATGGGTCCACCATCGCGTCATCGGACCGCCGTATTGACCGCTTGCAATCATTTCTTCATAATGAACATCATCTTTAGAAATCAGGCTTTTCTTTTTCGGCATGCGCATCGTATACTTCGCCATCACCCCGCCGATGTTTCTGGCGCTCATCAGGCCTTCCCAGAGCTGCGTCAGAGCATCCGGGGCGAGGCGGCTGTCGGCATCCATCCCGAGGATCGCCTTGACAGAGGTTTTGTAAAATTCCTCATAAACACTCGGTTTCTTATCGTAGAGGTCCAGAGGATCACCGTAGATGCTCTTCCAGGCAGAGTTTAACGCCCCTACTTTGCGCTGCTTGTTATTGATGGTCGTCAACACTTTCAAATTAAGATTGAATTCTTCTCCTGCAGCGAGAGCAACTTCTTCTGTCCGGTCTGTGCAGTTGTCGGCGATGACAATAACATCAAGCTCCACGTCCTTTGGGAGCGTCTGATCACCGAGGCCGGCAAGGCAGTCGCGGATGGATTTTTCTTCATTGTGGGCGGGAATGAATGCTGTAATTCTCGGTTTCATGTACGTATGTTTGACGCCATGGATATTCAGCGTCGGCCGGTCATCCTGAACAGACGGGATGGATACCACATTTTCCATTCGATTACCTCCATTGGTTCGTTCCGCAGTCCTGTATGACAGTCTCAGCAGAACAACTCGTTCTATTTGTTCGTTTTAACGAATGATTGTGTTCATTATAAAATGCTTTTTTCAAATAGAAAAGTCTTATTTTGCCGCGTTTTCCTTTATAACGAACAAAAAATCAATGGATACATCGTTTTTTCTACCATTTTTAACTATTTTCATAGATTTAAAACAAATGTCTTAGGTCTTTATATTCATAACAAAAACCCCGGAGAAGTCTCCGGGGTTCGTTCAAAATCAAATACATGAGGGTGCTGCCACGTATCATTCCATGAATCTGCAAAAAAAGCCGAGGCCTGTATCGTTGATTATGGATATCCTGATTCAGGTAAGAAAACTTCTTCAAAGGGACTTTTGTGATATGCAGGACCCTAGAGGCACCTGAACTTGTCCACCTGCTGGGCAGAAGTTTCCTTGTGTTACCCTTCACAGCTTTGCCTCCCTAAAGGATGAGCTACTGGATTTTGCGCATACGCCCGTATCCACTATAAGGGTTTGTTTTCGCACGGAAATACTGGCGTGCACCGTGATAGGTCGTATACCACAACCCATTGATAATGGAGTAGTTTCCTTCGCTTTCTTTCTGATAACAGACCGGGTGAAATGATGAACCAAACACTTGATCTTTCACCTCAATAATGCCGAGCCCATTTTTCTCGTCTTTCCAAATGGCTACTACCTGTTCCATCCTTCCACCCCCTGAATAGTAATGACGAGAATAATTATGCCAAATTCTGCACATCCTGGCAATCCTTTTTTCAGAAAAATCACAAATTGACAGGGAAGGTTTCCATAAGAACGGATATTCCCCGTTTTCCAATTTCTGTTTACCACTCATCAGAAAGGGTAGTGGAGAATAAAAGGAAAGGGAGGATGCTATGAAAAAGAAGACGAAAGCCATCCTTATAGCGCTCGGAGGCTTGGTTATACTTGGGTTTATTGTGTTTGAGATCGTTCAAGGTGACATTGGATATACGACGTTCAAAAACATCGGGGTCGTGGCTGTTATCGCTTATGTTGTGTACACGTTTTTTTCAAAGAAACAGAAGAGTGAGATATAGAAAAGGAGCTGCCGACAGGCCGCTCCTTTCTCCATCTCTCTTATATATGAATGATCTGCTTCTCCATCCGCACGTCTGCCCACATCCGTCCCTGCCAGTACGTGAAGTCAGCCTTCTGGGTCAGTTGACGGTAGCCCATTTTTTCATACAGACGCCGGGCTCTTGTGTTGTATTCAAATACACCAAGTTCAATCCTTTTCAACCCGGCTTCCTTGATTTTCCCCTCGATGTAAGTCATGGCGAGGGCACCAATCCCCTTCCCGCGCCCCTCAGGTTCACCAATGGTAATGCCAATCCATGCCGACCGGGGTTCTTTGTTGAAAAGGTGCGGTGGATCAATCATGTAATTCATCTCGCCGACAAGCTTTCCATCCTCATAGATCAGAAAAATCGTATGGTCGCTCAGTCGTTTTTCTAAATCTGCCAGTGTCATAGAGCTTCTGCCGGACAGCTCTTCGGCGTTTTTGTTGGGACGAATCAGCGGGATCAGCTCCTCATCATTGTTCCAGCGGTTGAAGGCCGCGACGTGCTCCTCCGTAGGAACCGTTAACCTATCAAAAGTCGTCGTCATTGTTTTGTCCTTTCTGGAACGGGTTCTTCAAGAAACCAGTCGAACCAGCGGCCGTGGCCGTCTGTCGCTCCAATGGTATGGGTTTCAATTCTCCCGTTCTCATAAACATCCATATGAAGATTTTCATCCCTCATATTGTTATAGATATGAAACACAGGGCGGGTACTGCTGATATTCAAAAGGCGTTTATGAAGAAGCTGTTTTCCATCTTCCGGCATCTGATTGGCGACGTGGGTATGAAAAATGCACAGCGTCTCCTCTACTGGAACACGCCTGGCAAGCTTCGGAAGGACATCCACGCCATCTCCTTCAAAAAAGTCCGGCGGATTCAGCCGGAGCTCCTGCACCGCTTGTTCCAGATTTTCACGTCTTTCTTTGTGTTCCGGCCAGATGAGCGCCTTCAACCACATCATCGTCTCCTCGTTCGTCACATCACAAATGTGGAGATCCACACCAATTTTTGTTGATATGGACGGAGGCCGCTGTAGGAAAGACGGGAGCGTTCCATGACGGATCTGTGATGAAAGATGCAGCTGGGACCGGGCGGAACCATAAATTGTATCCCTGCCATAGCTGTAAGAATAACGGTCTACAAGTAGCTGCAGTCCCGCACTCGTGCCGATTTCAATCAGGCCGAGCGGACAGTTCGTACGGGCTGCGATGTGGCAGAAGACAGGGTATAGGTAGGCACACCGACGTACTTCATTCGTCTGCACACGTTTTTCCTGCATAAGCGTTTGGATCTCATCTTTATACGTAGCGACAAAGTCCTTGAAGGCTGAATAAGCCTGCTCCTCCGGCTTGGGAATACTCGTAAAGGTCGGATAAAATGAGTGCAGTGAATGCTCGTTTTCTACCATTAAAAGGTAATGCACAGCTCCGAACAGCAGGTTGGGTACAGGCTGTTCTTCCGCAGCCTGTTCGGCAAGCTGAAGGATCTCTTTGTCTTCAGCGATCTGTTGAGCCAGATGCTGGTAAAGAGGGCTTGACCCGCCACACTCCTGATCAGCAAATTTATAGAAACGTTCAGACATGGATGACATAGATCTTCTCCTTTCTTCCTTATCACTCTTTTATACTATCTTAGCATAAGGTCACACCTGCTTTTTTCATGAAAGCGCTTGAAGTTGAAAAGTTAAGAAAATGATGTTGACAAAGCAGAAGGATAGCGGCATAATGAACGCAATATCATACTGGTACCTTTAATTCAGTCCCGTGAGGCTGACAAGGACAGCGCGTATAGGAAACGACCACCAGAGAAGCCGGCAGACGCCCCTTCTTTCTGATGGCGTTTGGGAGGCTTCTTGTCGGAAACGGCAGGAAGCCTTTTTTCGTTTCCTGAACCCTTCCGCTCCCTGGTACCAGTGTCTTACACAAAGATACTGGAGGAATGATATATGAAGGATTATGCATTAACCGCCGTCCCGCAGTCGGAACGGCAGGGGTTTTGGAAAATGCTGATGGTCATGATGGGATTGACGTTCTTTTCGGCGAGCATGTGGTCCGGAGGGACGCTCGGAATGGGGTTGACCTTTCCACAGTTTTTAATGATTGTTCTGCTTGGAAATCTGATATTAGGAGCCTATACCGGCGGGCTCGCTTATATTTCCGCCAAAACCGGGCTTTCCACACACCTGTTGAGCCGTTGGGCGTTTGGAGAAAAAGGTTCATACCTGGCTTCGTTTCTCCTTGGAGGAACACAGGTCGGGTGGTTCGGTGTCGGTGTTGTCATGTTCGCCCTCCCGGTACATCAGGCAACAGGCCTTGATATGGTCTGGTTGATTGCCGGTGCCGGCCTTCTTATGACAGCAACCGCCTTTTTCGGAATGAAAGCCCTTATGCTGCTCAGCTTTATCGCTGTGCCGATGATTACTGTGCTGGGAAGCTTTTCTGTGTTCCAGGCAACGAAGGATATGGGAGGGATGGACAGTCTTTGGCAGCACACACCGGAACAATCGATAGGTCTGACGGCTGCCTTAACCATCTGCATCGGATCCTTTATCAGCGCCGGGACGCTGACACCAGATTTCACCCGGTTTTCGAAAACAAAGAAATCGGCCGTCATCAGTACTGTGGCTGCCTTTTTCATCGGAAACTCGCTCATGTTCCTGTTCGGGGCAGTCGGAGCGATGGCTACAGGCAAGGCGGACATTTCTGAAGTGATGTTCACGCAGGGGCTGATCATTCCGGCCATCCTCGTTCTCGGTTTGAACATCTGGACAACCAACGACAACGCCCTCTACGCATCTGGACTCGGTTTTTCAAGCATTACGAAAATCACGAAAAACAAAGTGGTTATTTTCAACGGAGTAGTCGGGACACTGCTTGCGATGTGGCTGTATAACAACTTCGTCAGCTGGCTGACAGTCCTGGGAACAGCCCTGCCGCCGATTGGTGCCGTGCTGCTTGCTGATTACTTCCTGAACTACCGGAAGCAGGCGTATCAGGATACACCATTGAAAAACTTTCGCTGGCAGGGGCTTGCCGCCTGGGCAGCCGGTGTGGCTGCCTCCCAGTTCGTTCCGGGAATGGCACCTGTCAACGCTCTTGCCGGGGCAGCGCTTGTCTACATCCTCCTAACAAAACTGACACAGAAAGCCGCCACACATGATATGAAAGAGAATAAAGGAGAGGTTATATGATCATCACCAATGCACGATTAAGGGGTAAAGATGGAAGCTGGACAATAAAAATAGATGACGAACGAATTACATCCGTTACTCAGGACGCTGGGAATGACTATGATGGCGAGACCCTGGATGCAGGTGGGAACCTTGTCCTCCCCCCATTTGTAGAGCCGCATATCCACCTGGATACAACAATGACAGCCGGAGATCCGGACTGGAACCACAGCGGCACCCTTTTTGAGGGCATCCAGCGCTGGTCGGAGAGAAAAGAAAAGCTGACTCATGTGGATGTCAAATCAAGGGCGGAACAGGCGCTCTCCATGCAGATCGCCAATGGCATCCAGCACGTACGAACACATGTCGATGTGACAGACCCTGACCTGACCGCCTTGAAGGCGCTGCTTGAAGTAAAGCAGGAAATGAAGCCTTTTGTGGACCTTCAGCTTGTCGCATTTCCACAGGAAGGCATCCTTTCGTATAAAAACGGAGCCGGACTCCTTGAAGAAGCGCTGCAGTTAGGTGCGGACGGCGTCGGAGCCATCCCCCACTTCGAATTCACAAGAGAGTATGGCGTTCAGTCGTTAAAAATCGCTTTTGATCTCGCAGAAAAATATGACAGGTTCGTCGATGTCCACTGTGATGAAATCGACGATGAACAGTCACGGTTTGTCGAAGTGGTGGCGACTGAAGCCCTTGAGCGCGGCATCGGTCATAAAGTCACGGCCAGTCATACGACAGCGATGGGCTCCTACAACGACGCCTATACATCGAAGTTGTTCCGTGTGCTCAAGCTCTCCGGCATTCATATCATCGCCAATCCGCTCGTCAACATCCACCTGCAGGGAAGGTTTGACAGCTATCCGAAACGACGGGGACTGACAAGAGTCAAGGAGCTTCAAGAAGCTGGAATCAATGTCGGATTCGGACATGATGATATTTTCGATCCGTGGTATCCACTCGGAACAGGAAATATGCTTCAAGTGCTTCATATGGGACTGCACCTTTCCCACCTGACGGGCTATGACCAGATTGTCCGGGGGATGGATTTCATCACTCAGAACAGTGCCGACATTCTCAATCTGGATGAGAACTACGGCATTCACCCAGGAAGACCTGCCAACCTGATCGTTTTGGATGCGGCTGATGAATATGAAGCCGTCCGACAACAGGCCGCTGTCCGCTGGTCGATCCGCAGAGGAAAAATCATCGCCGAAACGAAACCGAAAGAAACCAAGCTCCACCTGCACGAACAACAGATGCAGTAAAAAACCCGGTTCATAATGAACTGCGTCAGCTTATAGAAATGCCTCATGTTTTTCTAATGCCTCCAGGCGCGCAGACCATTCCCTTTCCGCGGACGAACGTCCGAGCCTCCTCGGGAAAACCACCCTGTGGGGTCTCGGCCGCTCGTTTTTCCGCAGGAGTGGAACAGTCTTCGCACCTCCCGGAATCAAAAAAGGCTCTCCTTCGCCCATCTCCGGCTGTGTGAAGGTTGCACATTTCCCGTTCTTGCAGGCATGCGTACACCATACCTTTATACGAAATGTTTTTGAATTCCCTATCGTGAGACATCCGGCATGTTATCCTGTGATACAAGGTTCTTATGGGAGCAAATGTCATTCCTTATGGGGCATGATAAAAAGGCCGGTCTTCTGTTCAACAGAAGACCGGCCTTTTTATCAACTCACTATGTGACTGTCACGAGGAGCGTTCGGTGGTGACGCCTGCGGGACCAACACGAGCTGAAGATCCACTTGGGCAGATGCTTTTCCTGCCCAAGTTAGCTGAAGCCGTGCCCGCGGCAAGCATCCACCGATTAGCGGAACGTGATCCCCCACACGACAAGCGGGTTTTATTTTATAAACTTTTCCATCTCCACTTCCCCGGCCTCTTCACGTACAATGGAAAAACCTGCTTTCTTATAGACCGTCACTGCGGGTTCATTTTCCACGGAAACAGTGAGGATAATTGAACAAATCCCCTCATACTGTGGAACACCAAAAGCGATCCCTTCACGGATGAAGGTCTCTCCGAATCCCCGCCCGATCCACTCAGGCTTCAGGGCGAGTCCGATTTCCAGGAAATCCTTCTTTTTAGTAAATTCGAACAACCCCACCGTTTTTCCATCGAAAAGAGCGGCATAACCATCACAGCCGCCAGGGCCCTTCAGTATTCCGTCGCCGTTGTACGATTCATAATAAGGGGTCATGATTACCTGTTCAACGAACCCTTCGTAATCCCAAGCACCAATCTCATCCACCAGGTCCATGGTCAAAGGAACAAACGTAAACATCATCCACTTCTCTCCTTTTCATTAAACGATAAACTTCGTAAACCAGGCGATGTAATGAGCTCCCGGTATGAACAGCAGCTGAGCAAGAAGTGTTCCAAGCAGCCGTGACGTAATCATAAGCAGGGATACGTTCTTCAGCTGGCTGTAGCTTCCGCGCTTTTGGATGACATCATCCGCCATCACTGAAATTTTCGGATCTACAAATACGACAAGCAGAATGGTCGCCACGCCGTTGATGAGTCCGGATGCCATGATCGCTGTTGAAGCTCTGTCCGGAGCCAGAAGCGCTGCATAGAGTGCCGAGAGGACTCCAATCGTATAAATGGACGTTACCAACATATTGACAAAAAACAAGCGCTTCGGAATGTTAGATAACGAAAAGCCCTTTAAGTAACTCCGTTTTGGAAGCGCGAATAGATGAAGGCCCCTCTTGAAATAATCCTTCGTTGTAAACGTCTTTAACAGCACCGGAACAGATCCTCCATTGTTGGATAAATGGACGATGGCTCTGGAAAAAAGAGCAATAAACGTGGGCAGGAGGACAATCCCGGCCAGTGTCCCCACCGTTGACGCTCCGATGATGATTCGATATTGATCTTCAACAAAAGCCAGTGTGTTCTCGACCGGAGCTGCATCAATCAAACTTCCGGTAAATGGCTGCTGCATCATATTGGCCATCCGTGAAACGATGACCATCAAATTAAACAAGGCAAGAGCTGAGGCGATCCGGCCCACTCTTGCACCTGACATCCGCACCGCATACGCCAGCGTTTCAATGGTATGGATGACTAAAATGAACAAAGCTATGTAAAGCACTTTCTCCGTGAATACTTCCATTCGACAACCATCCTTCGTGTTGACCTGCGAACCTTTCGACCGGGCTTGACCATAAAAAAAGAAACATCTCAGCGGGAGATGCATCTTTTTTCAACAGGTTTTCTTGTCAGTTCCGGGTACTTCCTTTTCTAATCGTACTCTGGTCCGGCTGGTCTTCGGGAATCTGCAGGCGGCTCGGATGGCTTCTGTGGTGCCCTTCCCTTTTAATGTCCACAAACACCATCAACATTACGACGAGGAGCAGTGTACCGCCCCAAAGAAGATTTTCAATCAATGAGATCCCCCTTTTTTGTCCAAAACCCGTTACGTCCAGCCCGTCCTTTCTACCTTCACAAAACAGCTGCGCCTTCTTTACGTTAAAGAGCGTTCCCGCTCGATTTATTTTCGAAACAGGGAAAACAGCTTTTCCCAGGGACCTTTAGTGTTTTTTACGGTGACTTCCAGACGGCGGTTGAAATCATTCTGTGCCTGCCATTCCTGCTTTTGTTCGGCACGCATCGTCTGAAGTTCCTCTTTAAGCAGATCACTTTTTTCTTTTTCTCTCTCCAGCATCTCTTCATACTGCTGCTTCTGATCTTCCATCATCCGGTCAAGCTTCGTATGGGTTTTCTGTGAAAAGTTACCGACACCTGAACTGATAACGTGGTGATCCTGCTGCAGACGGGAGACCGTGTTTTTCAGCTCGGCCATGTCCTGCTTCAACTGGACATTCATTTCTCTTGAGGCGGCGAGCTCTCCGGCAAGCAGTTTGAGGAGTTCCTCGGTCTGACCGGGATTTCCAAGAGCAGAGGAATATGTATCCGATACAGTCAGCGCCGTTTCTGTGTACCCCTTCAATTTCTCCTTCTGCTCCTCCACGACGATTCTTGCCTGTTCATCCTGTGGGAGGTCCGTATCGCGGATTTCCTTTAAGGCTTCTATATCCGAGGCGACGAAGATCCGCCTGTCGCCATCTTTAAAGAACTCGTATCCGTTCCGTTCAAGAATCTGCCCATAACGACGAACGGTAGTAGTTGCGATCCCTACTTCTTCAGCCACTTCCTTCGTTGAAAAAGCGCGCTCATTCGGTTGTATATCGTGTCGCATGCAGGGCCTCCTTTTCTTCACCAGTATTGTCCAAGAACGACCGGAAACAAAGGCACTGTTCCCGTTTTCTCTCTTCCTCTATTATACATGGATGAAGGCCCTTTGTGGTTTACGGAAGTATTAAATCGAAGGATTTTTACCGCACCGGCTGATGAATTTCTTTTTCCAAGTATGTACTCAATTCCTCTGCACTGTTGAACGTAATCGGATATCCATAGGATATAGGTGTCTGTCCCTGGTTCGTTTTTTTACGGAACCGGCGGAGTGATGTATTATGGACCGGCTGCCAATCCGCTGTATCCTCCACCCAGTCCGGGTCCCTCACAATCGTGATACCCTTTTCATCAGTAAATAGATGACTTCACCTGTGCCGCGTTTTTCAAATTCCATGGATTTGGTTGTTTCATAGGACATCACAAAGTCCTGCTTAAAAAAAGCCTGTCTGCATTCTCTCATTTCCTTACCCCTCTCGATATTTCTTCCATTATTTCAGAAGGAGAAAAATAAAACAATTTTTTCCTTTTCGTGCGAACTTTTCCTATTCCTGGTTGGTATAGTTGTTAGAAGAGATCAAAGGAGGACTTGGAATGGGCATCGGTTTTATCATTTCAATGGGGGTCATGTTTGTCTGGATGGGGGTCATTTTGGCCGTGACGATACCAATGGAGAAAAAGTACATCATCCGCAGCAATGGAAAGATTGATTACAAGAAAACAGAGCTCTTTTTACGCTGGAATGTTTTTGATACCTTAACTGTCGTTTTGGCGGTTTATACGATCATCTGCGTACAGGTTCTCAACGTGATGATCAGTTCAGGCGCGACCGTTGAAAATCCTTATGTGCAGTTTTTTACGAATCAGGCACAGGCGTGGACGATTGTCGTTTTCCTTTATTTATTCAGCCGCCTCACCCGGACGTTGAAGTCTGTCCGTGCCCGGATGGGTGAAGCTTCGTGAACCAGCCGGAAGCCGTTATGGAGGCCTGGCAGTTGGGGAATGAAGAGGCTTTTGAACAGATTTATACCGCCTTTCACGGGCCATTGTATTCGTTTATTTACCGTTATACGAGAGATGAACCATTCAGTGTCGATATCGTCCAGGATACGTTTCTCCGCCTGCAGACAAACAAGCACCAATATGATCCGTCTAAAGGTGCCTTGAAATCCTATTTATTTCAGATCGCGTACCGTTTAATGATTAATAAATTGAACCGGAGAAAAAAGTGGCGGAGCCTGCTTCCCTTTTTAGTTCCCTCACAAGAAAGTTCACTGCACCCTGCAGAAAAGCTTACGGTCCAGCAGGCAGTCAGCGAACTTCCAGATCTGCAGAGGGCTGTGATTCTCCTTTACTACTACCATGACCTTCCTCAAAAAGAGATCGCAGCCATCCTTCACATCCCCTTAGGGACTGTAAAATCGAGACTTCACCAAGCCATTCAAACTTTAAAAACGCATCTGGAGGTGGAAGACCTGTGAAAAATAAGACACATGATCACACAGAACTTGCCCAAAAGCTGGCCGAATACGATGTCGATGTACCGGATATCCCACGAAAAAAGAGCCGATGGAGCCGGCTCGTCCATTATCTCGCCTCACCAGCGGAAAACCCGGTTGGTTTTCTTGCCCCGGCCCGTCCGAGCTTTTCTATGACATCAGTCATCCCTGTCCTCGCATCCGCGGCTGTACCTGTAGCTGCGCTCCTTTTCTAGGATGCCGGATTGAAAGTTCCCAATTTTACAACTTCCCGGATATCCATTGTTCGCATTCTCTGATTCTGCTAGAATGCGAGACATATCATTTCAAACGGATTCCTTATATACATGCGGAAATATGGTCCGCAAGTTTCTACCCGGCTGCCGTAAAGAGCCGGACTATAAGGAAAGAACAGACGGGGATCTTCTATGCACAGCTGGATCCCCAGGCCTCTTTCCTTCTGTATAAAGGAAAGAGGCCTTTTTGTCGTCTGACGTCTAATCACCTTAAGGGATCCGTCATTTTCAGGGAGGACTACATCATGCAGATCATCACCGGACTACTCTCACTCGCTGCCCTTATTGGACTGGGGTGGCTGTTGAGCAGCAGCAGAAAAAACATTAAGTGGCGGACCATCCTGACCGGCTTATTGATTGAAGGGCTGTTCGTTTATACGATGCTGAACATTTCTATCGGTCAAGCCGCTTTGAAAAAGGCCGCTCTATTCATCCAGCACATCATTGATTACAGCTCGGCCGGCATCGATTTTGTCTTTGGACCACTGCTTGCAGAAACAGGCGTTACCTTTGTATTTGCCATCCATGTCTTAGGGGCCCTTATCTTTATTTCCGCCCTTATTTCCGGATTATACTACCTCCGTATCCTGCCGGTTATAGTGAAGTTCCTCGGCACGATCGTTGGAAAGCTGTTGAAAACCTCAAAGGTCGAATCATTCAGCGCGGTTGGGAATACTTTTTTAGGAGTTGCCGAAGCGCCTCTACTGGTGAAACCGTACTTGAGCCGTATGACAAAGTCTGAAACGTTTGCGATTATGGTTGGTGGAACAGCCTCTGCCAGCGGGGCGATCCTCGTGGGCTATGTAGAAATGGGAATTGATTTAACGTATCTATTGATTGCCATCTTCAGCGTTCCCTTCGTTTCCCTTGTCATGGCCAAGCTGTTGGAGCCGGAAACAGAAACCTCTGAGCTGAACGAAACCGTGTCGCTCGAAAAGTCCGGCCAGGCGAACGTCTTTGAAGCGATTTCAGACGGCGCCGTCAATGGAGTAAAGCTTGCAGCGAGCATCGGTGGATTGATGATCGCTTTTATCAGCGTCATTGCGTTGGTAAATGGTGGATTAGGATTGGTCGGAACAGATTTATCCACCATTTTCGGCTATCTCTTTTATCCCTTTGCCGTGATTATCGGCATCCCTTTTTCCGATGCCTTCCAAGCTGCTTCCCTGATTGGGACGAAGCTTGCGGCGAATGAATTTCTCGCCTATTCCAACCTGAAGCAGATGTCCGGGGATCTTTCTCCGATGACGATGGCCGTCATGTCTGTGGCACTCTGTAACTTTGCCAACTTATCCTCAATCGGCCAGCTGATTGTCGGTCTTGGATCGCTGGCTCCGGAGAAGCAGTCCCAGGTTGCCCGCCTAGGCTTGAAAGCCATCATAGGCGGAACGCTTGCCAGCTTCATCACCGCTGTATTTGTGTCCATGTTCTTATAAAAGAAAGCACGCCCGGAATTCACGGGCGTGCTTTCTTTGTTTGGCTCTGATAAAAATTCGTATATATGTATTAATAAGATAGAACCTTCCAATTCTATGAAACCCCGTCAAGAGACCATAAAGACTAGACAAACGTTTTTGACAGTCCTCTTTAAATCCTATATGCTAAAACATCTTGTTTGTCGGAAGTAAAATAAATTGTAATCATTAATCAATAAAAAAGGAGGCACTTAAATGGATCTTAAAAAATCTGACTTCATTGAAGCAAAACGTCAAATTGACTCAACACTAAACAAACTTAGAGAGACTGTAAAAACTTTTGAAGCTAAAGAAAATCCTGATAGATATAAATCTCAAATCACTTTAGCTAAAAGGCGGATAGAAGCCTTTGAAATTTCTGTGTGTCTTATTGAAAGAGAAATTAATCACCTTAGTGAGAAAAGCTGATTCACAGAAACTTATATCTGATGCCCATTTCTTTATGGAGCAATCGATATAATTCTTGAAGACTCATAGACTCTTTTTTGAAATATCCTACCTTTTGCTATCCTTTTTTATATTTCTGCACGTTCCTCTTTGAAGAAGTTTGATATGATTAACATCAATAATCCTATTCCTATCATTGGGATGGATGCAGATCCTAGCAAGTTTGGCATACCCTCCATTCCTATGATCTCACTAAATGAAAATCCTGCAGCAAAAATCCATATCCCTGGATAAGCCAGCCATTTTCCCGTTGTGCTTTTCCTATTCAATAACATCCCCCCCTCTCCAAGCTGTTATGATTTTATCCCATTTTTCTATAAGAGATTTGTCTAATTAATCAATAATAAGCAAACATATCATATCAAATCAACACTTTTGTGGAAATAACAACCATATTCATCTTATTTTTTCACTTCCACGTCGATTCTTTCACATTCCTGCCTTTTATTTAGTTAAAGAAAAGGCGATTATTTTTATTGACTAATCGCTCCCGTTAGCAAAAGACTTGAATTCAAAATAATCTCCTTTTCCCATTCAGGTTCAGGGTGTGTTCCAAAAAAATGTAGTAACTATAAAGGGGATAATTATTGTCACTAAGATAATCGATCCATTGCCAATGAATCCGATCTTTCTGTATGTTCCTTTTTCAGAGAACATGGCAAATACCAACCCTAATACAGCAATCACTACACCAGCAAAAAGAAAAGCGTCATTACCTGACAGCATCGTTATGTATGCAGCTAGGCTTACTAAAAATAAAACAGTAGAAATTATTCCTAACTTCCTTCTCACACTTTCCCCTCCTCATGACGTGAATGATTTAAAAATAGTGCATGCAGCTCTATGCTTTTAGGAGAAAAGCTTTCTCGTAATAAAGGGACACGTAATAAAGGGACAATTCTTTTGTTAAGGAGTTGTCCCCATTTCCATAGACTTAAAATCGAGATATTGAAGAGAAAGCTGTCAAAGTCATGAATTTGATCTGCCTAACTCGGCAACTCACTAGACCATATATTGTCGCACCTTTTAGCTTAGTTATGTTTCCCGCTCCCTCCAATATAAAAGTTATTACATGACAAAAAATCTGATAAAATAAACTTAAGGAATACCTTAGCACATCGAATTAGGCAAAGGTTCAACGAATAGCCGTATGGATGAAGCTATTTTATCAGAATAACCGAAAGCGCTTTCTCTGGGTTGGTAAATGATATCGTTAATAATACTTCTCTAAAGGAGCGAATGTTAATGTCACAGAAAATTTTAGTTCCGATTGATGGTTCAGATTTTTCGTTAAGAGCTTTAAAACATGCAATTGAGATAGCTAAAGCAATCGATGCTGAGCTGCTTCTTTTAAATGTTCAATATAATTACAATTCTCCTAATATTAACCGCTTTGTAAGCAAAGAACAAGTGCGTAGGTACCAGCAAGAAAATGCGAAAGAAGTAATGGATGAAGCACTAAATATCATTGAGAATCAAGAGGTAACTGTACACACAAAAATAAGAATTGGTTCACCAGACTATGAAATTGCGAAAGAAGCAAAAGAATCGAAAGTTTATAGTATCGTAATGGGTTCACGAGGTTTAGGCGCTATAAAGAGTAAGATACTGGGTAGTGTTAGTTTTAACGTCCTACATGTAGCGTCATGTCCAGTGACTATGGTTAAATGAGTGATAATATTCAGAAGTCAAATTCAGTTTTTGAAAACTTCGATACCAATAATGTCTGTCAACTGTACAGAATTTAATTCAAATGAGTAATCATACCTGGTCACTAGATTGTTGGAGAAACCAGGTATTCCAACATTCCCAACCGTAACCTGTGACAGCATCATCTTTACGGAGGTCTCTGTGCCCCTCACTTGGTGTATTCATTAGCTTTGGTGGTGCTGTCGATTGATTGAAGGAGTATTCAAATCCTCTTCTTTGGTAGGAACGTTTGGCTCAAAATAAAATAAATAACACAGCAACTAAAAAGAGCGATTATTCATTATGAATAATCGCTCTTGTTTAAATTCTCATTCAAGATGCCTATTGGTTAGCACGATATTGAAAAGCTTGTAAATATATCATTGAATATATCTAAGAATATTACTCTCCCTTAACAGCTGTAACTTCCAGAGATAGATGAGCAAGAGGTAAATTCCCTTCATCTTGAACTAAATCTAGTTCAAAAAGATACTCTCCTTTTTCTTTAAACGTGATGAATAACAAGGCACAGCTGTTTAACATAGGTTCTTCGAAAATAAAAACTCCATATTCATTAAACTCTACTGGTAAAAAGGCTCCCCCAATAAAAATAACTAAATCAAAATCTTCTTTTTGTGACGGGTTCCCTAAAGTAACAATAACTCTGGATTCTAATTCGGGGTCACCTGTAGTTAAAGCACAAACATTGAATGCTTGCTGTTTGTTAACTTTAACCGTACGCGGGATATTACTTGAAAGACATTCAGCCAAAATAACTCTTCCTCTCATAATAGATATAGTGCATTACTATAATTTATGATGAAGTAGAGAAATAGATTGGACTGATCATCTAATAAAAAGTGCAGATTTATAAAATTTCATTATCATACACTAGTGTTTAATATAAAATATCTGAATGCTCAGACAAACGATGATCCTTATTGAATAGTCGCCCCGCTTTTATAAGACTCGAATTCAAGATAATCAAAGCTAGGGAGTTCTTATGCCTTAATCTGAAGCGCTAGAACCGTCCCCTCACTTCCAAAAAGCATGGTAATTATTTAAACTAATATAAATCTGCAAATTTGCTTTATTTAGCTCATCTATTTATTGAATCCATTAACAGGAAGAAGTATTCAGGTTTATGAGTCTTACTTAGGTTATACCATGAATGTAATGTATCTGGTGTAAATACATCTATTTTTTTCAGTACCTCCAGGGCAAATTCCAGAGGAGCTACCCCTGATGCAGTAATTAAATTCGCATCAGATACCGCAGATCCCAACTCATAGAACTTTTCTCCTTTATAGTTAGGACATACCATTTTAGTATATTCTAAGTTATTACTTGTATGCTTTCTAGTATCTAAGTATCCCATATTTGCGAGGGCCTCAATGGCGCCGCAAATTGCAGCAACAATCGTGCCAAGCTTTAAAGCCTGGCCGATTCTTTCCAAGATAGGCTGATGAATGTTTTCACTCCAAGAGGCCCCTCCTGGTAAAATTAAAAGATCTTTACGCTCAAGTGTAATTTCATCAAGGGACATATCTGGTTTTATGCTCAGTCCTCCCATCGTTCTAATCATTTCTTTATTAGCTCCTACTGTCATTACTTTTAAAGGTGCTAAATCTTTTTTTAAATACCTTCCTGAGTTTAGTTCAGCAATTAAATATCCATATTCCCAGTCTGACATTGTATCAAATACATATAAAAAAACTTTTTTTGTTTGCATCCTATAACACCCCAATTACATTTGATATAGCTAGTATAATAAAACTTCCCTGACAGTTAGCGTCAGGGAAGTGATTATACTTCATGAAATTTTATTAATTCCGACAGAACTTCAACAAGTCTTTTTTTTAGACTGATTGGCTCAATAACTTTAATTGACTGATTGTACGGTAAAAGTAAATAGGGTACGTATGTATGGATCACATCTTTTTCTAGAAGAAAGACGGCTCGATTTGAAGTCCGTTCTTGTAAATAATGTCCTAAAAACCAATGATGACAAATATCATCCAATACACTTTTATCCCCACTAATAACGAAAGAAATTGCCGCTTCCTTATCTTCAATAGCTGGAAGAAGATTTCTTGTGAAAAAGTCACGTGCTGAAAAATTCTTGGGCCGGTTAAACTTATTTTCGGTTAACATTAGACTTTCAATCCGATCTACTCTAAAACTACGGATATCATTTCTAAACTGACAAAACCCAATTACATACCACTTATTATTCCAATAAATCATTCTATACGGATCGATCAATCTATCATCTAACTGTTTTTCTCCACTTTTATGGTAAACGATTTTTATTGAATACCCGTCAGCTACGGCCTGCTCCAACTCCTTCAAAAGAGGTTCCATAGAAAATGAACTAGATCTACTGATCACTTCAAGACTCGTTAAATGTTGGTTTACCTTTGTTTCCTGCTCTTTATTTGAGTAGTTACTTAGTTTTGAAATGGCCCTATTTAGTGCCTCACCACCATAATATCCGGCTTCTTCTGCAAATACAGCAGCGTGAAATAGCGAAGTTTGCTCCTCAAAATCAAAAAAAAGAGGAGCCTCAATAAAATTGTTTAATAAAGTGTAACCACCGTTATGTCCTGGTTCTGAAATAATAGGTACGCCGCTTGTTGAGATTGTATCAATATAACGATACACAGTCCTTATATTCATCTCTAACTTTTCCGAAATTTGTTTTGCAGTAATTTTTTCACCTGTACGAAGCATCCATAAAATTGCTAACATACTATCAATTTTAGACATATAATCCCCCCTCTATATCCCTCTATCTATATAATTAATGACCGTCTTACAATGCCAATTATTTCGAGTGTTATAATACTGACCCATCCACTAATTCAATTAAATGGCTGGCTAATTAAATAATATCCTTCTATATATTTAGATATGGGAACCAACCATTATCAAAGATTAGCCCCCGATACAGAAAGACTTGATTTCAAGACATTTTGTGTGATTCAATAGCGTACACACCATTTACTAGAAGAAGAGTGTTATCCATTTAGTCTACTTTGTAATTTTTCCAAATAATACATTGCAAATCCTTTTACATTCTTATTTGAACTTTGGGATAACTCATGCAAAACCTCATTTAGATAATCACCTTCTAAACGACCCTCATTGTCACCTTCCGCACAACACGATAAATAAAGAAGCAAATTAAAATGAACTTTAGGCTTTTTATGATGCCTCATTTTTTCGACCATATATCGTGTTAATTCACAGGAATGCTGCCCTTTAGCGAAAGACTCAGCTTCAAGATAAATATCCTTGTGAAATCATGCTCGATTATTCAAATATCAACACCAAACTTTAACAGAACCTTTTATTTAAGGCAGAAGCCCCCGCCTGTAACGGAGAGAGATGTAAGAAGATGCTTCCTTACTCTCCCCATAACCCGGCTGCTCCTTTTGAAAAACAAAACCTCTGGCTTCGTAAAATGGAATGCCCTTATCATTGCCTTTTTGCACCGAAGCCCATTGTTCTTCCGCTCCATAAAGATCCTTCTGCTGCTTCGTCAAGGCTTCCAGCAGCTTCGTACCGATTCCCCGGCCTCTGTAATCCGGATCGAGATAGAGGACATAGATTTCACCGGCCTTCTGATCGATCATTCCGCCGCCAATTGCACCAACAATCCTTTCATGTTCAAAAGCAGTTATGTAGCCGCTCCAGTCTCTCCCTGCAGGGACAATCTCTTTTTGGATGCGGTCCAGGTTATAAAATTCATCGATGACGTTTTGCAAGTATTCCTCGCTGTAAATCGCTGCGTACGTGTCCTGATTCCCCTTGATACAGACCTCACGGATGCCGGAAGCATCCCTCATGACGGCATTTCTAACTGTAATCATCGATTCTCCTCCTATATTCTCTGCTGGTGGGTATGTTTGAAATCTGTGCCATACTTTAAACCGTAGCCGATGGTCCGATCCATCCCGATATGAGCCGTCCAGATAAGCGCCAACGCGGTTACAAGCCCCCACTGGTAATATAGACCGGAGAGGAGAAAAAGTCCCGGCACTACATAGGTGTGGCCGATATTGTATAGGACGGCTCCCGCCTTCGTATTTATGATATAGCCGAGCATGAATACATCAGGTGCAAGAAGGAGAAGAAGAAACAACCAGAGCGAATAGCCGGTCGTTGTGTAAAAATAAGACGACAAAATGAGGACGAGTAATCCTTCCAGATGAATCCATGGTTTCGGCACCGGGTTCAACTCCTTTTTAGATAATCGGTTTGAAAAAGGGCCATGACAAGCAGGTCGTGCCATGAACCGTTTCGGAAAAGCTCCTCCTTCAGACGTCCCTCTGTTGTAAAACCTGTATGCTCATACAATCGGACGGCGCGTTCATTAAACGCATAGACTTTGAGCGACACTTTGTGGAGGTTCAATTCCAGAAAGCTGTAATCCAAAAGCCGTTCAAGCGCTTCACGGCCGTACCCTTTTCCCCACTTCTCCTTCTCGCCGATATCAAGGATCACTTCCGCATGCCTGTTTTTGTAATCCATCCCGATCATGGAAGTGATCCCAACGATCTCTGATGTTTCAATTTCTTCAATCATGTAACTTTTCGATGTGTCTGAGGTGGTGATCATCTTGATGAATTGTTCGGTGCTTTCATAGGTGTGGACATCGAGGTGGGGCTGGGTCGTCTTCATTACTTCCGTATCATTTCTCCATTGATGGTAGATGGCTGCGTCTTTTCCCTCTACTTTTCGCAGACGTATGCGTTCCCCTGTAAACAAGTCATTCCTCCCTTTCTCTGCTGGGACGTTCACCTTTAGTACGGTCAACAAGGAGAAACGTTTCAAAAATCAGGCAGGAAATCGGATGCTTTCATTATTCACCTGCACATTCCCATGACCTGCTTTCCTCATCCGTCCTGATGCAAAATCATTGTTTGTGAATTGACGGAAATACTGCCTTGCTCCGTTATACGTCGTATACCACAGCTGATTGATAATGGTATACGTTCCATGACCTGCAAAGCGGAGCGGATGATAGGAAACACCGAAGACCGGATGAGTCATTTTAGCAATCCCGTACCTGCCCTTTTCATCCAGCCACAAACCCAGCATCTTTTCCATTTACACACCCCCCTCCCACTCCTCGACAGAAACGAGACCGCCCTCACCCACGTACGCGGTCCCTCTCCCCTTTAGGACAGCCGTTACAGGATAAACCTCCGCCATCTGATCAGAAAACAGCCACTTTCTACCCGGTTCGAGGAGCAAAAGAAAGCTTTCGTCTTCCTTTTCCCCCATAAAATTCAGGACGTGCGGCCGGATTGGGCGCTTTTCTCTTTCGATGAGATTCAACCGTTCAAGAACTTCACCCCCCTGCCCGGCGTCCACCGCTACAAAGCTCATTTCACTGACCTTCTGCAGGCTCTCTATGGAGAACGGCTGTCCATCACTCTGTGGAGCCGTACGCCTTGCGATACACTCGACAATATTACCGGCGGGATCTTGAAAGTAAAAGGCGCGGGCCTGAAGATGCTCGAAGGCCACCTCATCCTGATCCTCTTCTTTTAGGAGCGGGGTACGTGCCTTCACCCACTCTTTCGCCACCTGAAACTGGTCTGCCGGGATATCAAAGGCGAAATGGTAAAAAGGATTTCCCTCCTCTACTTTTTGAAAAGTGATGGTGCTTCTCCCAGCTTCAATGGTCAGTTGATTTTCTCCCGATTCTCTCTCCTTAAAACCGAGGACCTCTTCGTAAAAATGTTTCATATCCTTGAGCGGCCGTGTATCCAGCATGACTTTTTCAATAAGCATTTCTTATTCCTCCTTCACAGCGATACCTTAATGGTAAAGAGAGGGGAAAGAAATCACATCAGGGGACAGACCGATGTTTTCTACGTCTTTCGATGGAGAAAAGACATCCGTTGCCATCATTTTCTGTCTGCCACAACAATCAAAAAGGCGGTCGGAAACTTTCCCGACCACCTTTTTAGTATCTTATCCCTCATATTCAGCAAGAGTTACTGCCAGCTCATCCTCAATCTCCTGAACTGAGCCTAAATAGTTATTCAAAAGGATGGAGAAAATCAACTCGTCTCCGCTTTTCGCTGTAACATAGCCGGAAAGCGAGGTCACACCAGTCAATGACCCTGTCTTGGCATGTATATTCCCTTCAGCTGCTGTGTCCTGCATCCGGTTCCTCAATGTACCACCAACAAAACGTTCTTCCTTTCCTGCCACGGGAAGGGATGTGTAGAACGCGTCATACCACGGTTCCTGGCGAACTTTATATAAGAGTTCTGAGATTTCATCGGCCGGAACCATATTGACATGCGACATGCCGGACCCATCGCGCAGACGCATCGTATCTGCATCCACATCAATCGTCTGCACATACTCTTCTACGACATCCAACCCTTTATCCCAGCTGCCCTCATCGTAAACGGTCCGCCCCATTTCCTTGATTAACACCTCAGCGTGTCCGTTATTACTCAGCTTCATGAACGGGATGAACAAATCCTCAAGCGCCATCGATGTATGAGATGCAACAAGGTCGGATTTCTCCGGCGTTTGTGCGTACGTCATCTTTCCTTTTACCTTTATGCCGGCTTCCTCCAACGCTCTTTGGAAAAGGTCAAGCGCAAGTCCAGACGGCTCATCAACCGCCACCCAGGAGCGGGACCGGCTGCTTTCAAGTGGAATAGTCCCTTCCACAATAATTTCGTTTGTGCCGTGTTTCCGTTCAATCGTGACATCTTTCTCTCCATCTTCAGCAACCGTCTTCGTTTGATTGATAATCGTCACGTGGTCTGTTTCCGGTGTCACTTCGACAACGGCCTCTTCCCCTTCCTCCGCCGCTGGGTAGGCAGCGACGATCACCGTTCCTGCATCATAATCTTTGTTTGGGGAAGCCGTCAGGGCGGATATCTGAGAGGCGTAATAACGCGTTTCATCATTCCAGGAAATATCCTCAGACAAACGGATATCATCGTACCATGTGTCATCTGCAATCAGGTTTCCTTTGACTGAACTGACCCCTTGGTCCTTCACCTGTTGGGCAAGTCCCTGAAAATCCTCGTACAAAAGCGTCGGATCTCCCTTCCCTTTTAAGTAAAGGTTGCCATGGAGTTTACCGCCCTTTACTTTTCCTTCTGAAAACACTTGCGTATCAAACGTGTACTCAGGTCCCAGCGTGTCCATGGCAGCCGCTCCCGTCAGCAGTTTCATGTTGGAGGCCGGCTTCAACCGGTCATGGGCATCATGTTCATATAAGACCTCCCCCGTGTCGGCTGAGCGGACACTCACACCGCTCAGCGCTCCGTCCAGCTTCTCATCACTTAATAGAAGGTTGAGTTGATCAACCAATTCTTCATGTTCCAGAGAAGCTGTCACTTCTGTCTGGACAGGCTGAAAAGGAAAAAACAAAACAAGACTCGTCAACGTCAGGACTGCAGCATTGGATAATTTCCGCATATGTATACGTCTTCCTCCTCGAATATAGGATCTTCTACACCTTACCAAATATTACAGAATATTATAATAATTAACAGATAATTTCCATAAAACAGCCCCAAGGAAGCAGTTCTTTGGATAGAGTTTCAACCTATATATCCTCTCAGCTGCGTGACCAGTCCCATGCCGCTTGTTGAAGTTGTTGGACAAACCCACCTTTTCCCTCGATGTACGCGTCGATATTAAAACGGTGTGCCTGCGCCAGCTGCTTTTTCAACCGGCCATAAGCGTTCCGCTCCGCTTCATGCGTCCGAAGATAATCACGGAATACGAGATGACGCTCTATTTCAGGACTTCCCACTTCAAATATGTGCACATGATGGGTTCTATCCTGTCCTCCTTTTTGAAAAAAACGACGGCCGGGCAATCCGTTCTCACCTTTCGCTTCATATCCTGCCTCCTCCATTGCAGCGACAGCTTCATCGACCGCTATCAAATCACTGACGACAGGAAGTAAATCAATCACCGGCTTGGCCGCAAGTCCAGGAACAGCAGTACTGCCGATATGATGAACCTCAACCAGTGTTGGACTGAAAATTTTTTCCATCAGCTGCTTTTCCTGTTCAAATAAAAAAGACCAGTTTGAATCGTAGGAGACAACCTCCACCTTCCTCACTTGACATCCCCCTTTATTTTCCTTAATATCCATATTCAAGTATAGCAGATGAGTAAATGTGTCCCGTTTGAGCAAACTATTTTCGTTCCTGTCCTTCATCGTGTATAACTTATCGTGTAACATCACTTATTTAGGAGGTACCATCATGAGCAAAAAAGTTCTAATGGTCGTAACCAATCACACTAAAATCACAGATGATCATAAAACAGGCCTGTGGCTTGAGGAGTATGCTGTTCCTTATAATGCCTTCAAAGAGCAGGGCTATGAGGTAAAAGTAACAAGCATCCAGGGCGGCGAAGTTCCCCTCGACCCCAACAGTATTCCTGAAGAAGAAGTGAAAGAATGGGCGGAAGCTCAAGCACAGCTGAAGGATACAGCGAAGCTTTCCAAAGAAGATGCCAACGGATTTGACGGTATTTTCCTTCCAGGCGGACACGGGACAATGTTCGACTTCCCGGAAAACGAAACACTTCAGTATGTCCTGCAGCAGCATGCGGAACAGAACAACGTTATCGGCTCTGTCTGCCACGGTCCTAGTGGTCTTGTACATGCGACCTATGAAAACGGCACACCGATTGTCAGCGGCAAAAAAGTGACCGGATTCACAGACTCCGAGGAAATCGGCATGGGTCTGGATGTGCATATGCCATTCATGCTGGAAACAGAACTGCGCAACAAAGGCGGCGAATTTTCCAAAGGGGATGACTGGAGCGCCTACGCGGTCCGCGACGGTAATCTGGTAACCGGCCAGAACCCGATGTCCAGTGAAAAAGCTGCAGAGAAAATGGTTGAAGCTTTAAAAGAAAACTAAAAACTCCCTTTCCAAAAGGAAAGAGAGTTCCAGGCTGTCGGGAATGATCCCGACAGCCTTTTTTATGTCAGAGGTGCTCCTTTAACCGGCTGGAAAAAACGGGTGGTGATTTGATCGTGAGGCACCGGGGCACTGCACAGATACCCCTGGTACTGGTGGCATTTCCTTGAAATCAAGTAATCCAGCTGGGACGGCGTTTCTACACCTTCTGCGATGACGTTCAAGTTCAAATTGAGAGCCATATGGATGATCGTATCTACAACAGCCCTGTCTTTGGAACTTTTGTGGATTGTCTGGATGAACGATTTATCAATTTTAAGGGTATCAAGCGGGAAGTCCTTCAAATAATTCAAGGAGGAATATCCGGTCCCGAAATCATCGAGGGAAATTTTAATTCCCATCGCTTTCAGCTCATGCATAAAAGGAATCGCTGTTTGTGGATTTTGTACGACACTCTCCGTCAACTCGAGATCAAGGTACTTCGGATCCAGACCGGTTTCGTCCAGTATCTGCTTAACGGAATCCACAAATCCCGGATCGTTGAACTGGACGGCTGAAATGTTGACAGAGATATGAAAAAGCTCATGACCTTCATCAAGCCATGTTTTGAACTGAGTACAGGCTTTTTTGAGGATCCATTTCCCTAGTGGAATGATCAGCTTTGTCTCCTCAGCAAGTGGAATGAAATCCAGCGGAGAGACAAGTCCCAGTTCACGGTGATTCCAACGAACGAGCGCTTCGAAACTTTTCACATCCCCCGTACCAATAACGACCTGAGGTTGATAGTAAATCTCGATTTCTCCGCGTCCGGCCGCTTTTCTCAGACCGGTTTCCAGCATCATTTTCCTGGAAATCACTTCATTAATCTCCATCGTAAAGAATTGATACTGGTTGCCGCCCTCTTGTTTCGCCTGATACATCGCTGTATCTGCAAATTTAATAAGGTCATCCGCTTCCAGGCCGTCCTGCGGATAAAGACTGATTCCGATCGACGGCGTCACGAACAGTTCCACCTCATCAATGAAAAAAGGCTCCCGCAGAGCATCAAGCAGCTGACTGGCAGCCATGCCGGCTTTATAGGAACTTGTCTCTCTCAAAACCAGAATAAACTCATCCCCGCTCTGCCTGGCAGCAAAATCGTGATCTCCTGACTCTGCCTGCAGTCTCTCTGTTACCTGCTTCAGCAAGGCGTCCCCTGTTTTGTGTCCATACACATCATTGATTTGTTTAAATCGATCCAGATCCAAGAACAAGACGCCGGCTTCCTCGTTGTTTTTATGCGCCTGCATAAGCACGGTCTCCAAGTGATCGTTCAGCATTCTCCGGTTCGGAAGATGGGTCAGTTCATCTTTATACACGAGCTCATTGATCCGCTCCTGCTGTTGAATACGCTCCGATATATCACGGATGATTCCGGTATAATACGTCTGCTCGTCGTTGGAGGTCGAGGATAAGGATAATTCCAAGGGGAATACCCTTCCTGTGGCGTGCATTCCCTCGAGTTCCACTGTCTGTCCAATCACACGCGCTGCTCCTTTTTTCAAAAACAGAGCCGCCCCTTCAGGGTGTGCCTCATAAAACGAAGGCGGAACGACAATATTGATCAGCTGGCCGACCGCTTCCTTCTGGCTGAACCCGAAGGTATCGACAGCTGCCTGGTTCCAGGCGAGAATCTTCCCTTCCTGGTTCATGGTGATCACGGCATCATTCGCCGATTCCACAATGGTCTGGTACAGGGTATCCATGAAAAGGATATGATCGCTGTGCTCTTCCATTTTCGTATCGTATCGGTTCACTAAAATAAACAGGCCGATTAACACAAACACTCCGAACGTCACGATGTACCCGAGCGGCGTCGGGTCTATAAAAGGATCGGTGTGAGCGGACGTTTCCACATGATAAAAGCTTGCTGATGCCATTCCAGTATAATGCATTCCGCTGATCCCGGCCCCGAGCACCAAGGAGGCCCCTATTTTAAAGCGCTTCATCCTTCTTGGGTAATTCATAAAACTCTTCAATACAATCAAAGCGGTAAAAGAAGCCGCAAAAGCAATGGCTGCCGAAGCGGCAACAAGCTGCGCATCATACCGGATCGCGGCTTCCATAATCATCGCTTCCATGCCGATATAATGCATCGAAATGATGCCGAGGCCGATTACGATCGAACCGACAGCTGCGTCAATCCGTTTTTTCAATCCACGACTCATCAAATAAAATGCAAGAAAGCTCGCACCCGCTGAGGAAAGGATGCTGACTGTCAGAAGCCATGAATCATACCGGACCGGCATGCCCATGTCGTAGGCGAGCATCGCAACAAAATGCATCGACCAGATGCCGCCGCCCAGCGTAAGCGCTCCAGCTGCTATCCATTTCCACTTCGTCAGGCCAGAAGCCTTTTTCAACCGTTCCACCATCGTCAACGAAGCAAATGATGCGGCCACAGCTGCAACAATCGATAAAATTACAAACCATGTATTATAGGAACCTGTCATTTCCACTCGTCTTTTCCCTCTCTTCTTTTCATCTATCTCTTATATCGGCGGCCGGGTGTCAAATTAGAGAGAATTATGGAAAAGAATCAAGCCTGGGCTTAGCTTTTTTGACGGAGGGTAAAAGACATAGTAGGATGAACAAACAAACGTGACAAGTGAGGTGGTTTTTTGGACTCTTGGAGAAGCTGGTCGTGGGAGGATATCTTAGCCGTCATCCTTTTCCTGACCGCCGTTATCCTGCTTCGATGGATATTAACAGGACTTGTGAAACGCCTGTTTTCAAGTCGTCCACGGGCAGAAAAAGCTTTTCTATCTTTAATCAATTGGTTTTCCTACAATGGGATTCTCGTCTTTATCATTTTTTATTTTGCCGATTCCAAATGGCTGTTCTATGAGCTCATCCCTATAGAAAGTGTGGATGTCACCCTTTTTCTCATTATCGTAGCGCTTCTCATTCTGACGTTCGCCTTCCGGATTTCCCGGATTTTGAACAGGTACATCTTTCCGTTCTTTTATGACCGGCATCAACTGGATAAAGGGACCCGTTTCACTATGGAACGTGTCATCCATTATGTCATCATGGTGATCGCGTTTTATATCAGTTTGACGACAGTAGGCATTGATCTCAGCGCCCTTGCCGTTTTTGCCGGAGTGCTCGGCGTCGGGATTGGTTTCGGGATGCAGAACATTGCCTCCAACTTTATTTCCGGACTGATTCTTCTTTTCGAACGGCCGATCAAAGTAGGAGACCGGGTCCTCATTGATGATGTGGTTGGTGATGTTCAGCGGATCAGCATGCGGGCGACGATCGTACGCACGTTAGAAAATGAGCACATCATCATTCCGAACTCTTATTTTCTTGAAGAAAAAGTAGTCAACCGTTCCTTTTCCGACCCACGCCTTCGTCTAACCATTCCGGTCGGTGTCGCTTATGGTTCCGATGTGGAAAACGTGAAGAACGCTCTTCTGCAGGTAGCCGCGGACGCTCACGAAGCGAATACGTATGTTCTCAATGATCCAAAGCCTTTCGTAAACTTTAAAGGCTTCGGCGATTCCTCCCTGGACTTTGAGCTGTTTGTCTGGATATCCAAACCGGAGGACTTGATCCCGATCAAAAGTGACCTGAACTTCAGCATTTATGCAGCGTTCAGCCGTGAAAATATTGAAATTCCATTTCCACAGCGCGATTTACATATTAAATCGAACGCAGCTGGACTATTTAACGACAAAGAAGGGCAGCCTTAACCAGCCGCCCTTCTTTGTCGTTTTTATCTAATTTGAAGGATATAATAACATCTGGAACAACATCTCTCTTCTATCACATCAATTATTGAATAAGCGTCATCGTTATAATGAGAGTCGTTAAACACGGATCGAGCTGACATCCTTTTTTGTTCATGAATAAAGAATTCCCAATGGGTAAGGCAGTAGTATCCTTACAACAAACCATAAAATAACGGCCAAAAACAGGAACAGCACAGCGATACTCAATGTCTGCCTGTAACGCTTTTGTTCTCTTGAATTTAAATGAATGATATCCCAGACCAGCCTTAGGAAGAGTAAACCCATGATAAGGAACATGAAGAAAATCAGTGATGTATCAAACACTTTAGAAACGATAAATACTACAAAGATCCCGATAAAAGTTAAGAGGTTGTCCATTCTTTTATCCACTTGCTCGATATTCCCATCTAATGCTCTAAAGATCCCCTTCACGAAACGCCCCCCTTTGAGTCAAACCTATGTATTTGAATTACTAAACCAATGTAGGCTCTTTCCCATTATTGCTGTTATTTTCAATGATAGATCAGCGGATAAAAATCCAGCATAGTCACCGTGATTAATGCTATATATATCTGTCGCCAATCTTTTTTTTGCTGGAGTAAGATGATTGAGTGGGATTGATGGAGTTGCGATAAATGGTTTGTTCGGCATCAGCCTTTTGTTCCTTAACCTTATGTAAGTGTCGATCATTATCTATACCTGTTTAGAAGCCCAAACGAAGAGCATTCCCAATAAAATACTCGAAATAGAGAGGAGCAGGAAAGACCCTCCTAGCATCAGGGCTGGAATGAGGTAACAGACAGCAGCAGCTGTGATGCACCATCCTGTAACAAATAAAAAGCTGGAAAATAATTCAATGATGTTTTTTATAAAACCACCTCATTTAAGTACATCGTTCGTTGCAGGCAGACTTCTATACACTTACCTTCCTGCTGTTGATAAAATAGAATACACAATAACTCAGGAATAATATCGTTAAATAAAACAACTCAGGATAATTTGTTTTTATGCCCTCCAAGCGGGGATCTCCCCCATTAAAGAATTCAAAGAGAAGATTTGCAAGCATGAACAGAATGATTGTTGACCAGCTTTGTATCACTGCTTTTTGTTTAATCCACTGTTTTCGTTCATCTTCTTTAGGCTTGAAGATAAATTCTTGGCTGCCGGACAACACCCCTACAATACCAAGCCAGATAAACGGAATAACTAAGTTTGTTAAAAATACATTCATCTTACACGTCCCCTTCTACGGTTATGGTTTAAATACTTGATCAACAGTGGTTCCTAGCTGTTTTGCGATATTAAATGCCAGTTTCAAGGTGGGGTCATACTTGTTATTTTCTATAGCATTGATCGTCTGACGGCTGACATTACACAGATCGGCAAGTCTTCCCTGGGAAACCCCAAGCTTTTCTCTTAACGGCTTAATCTTGTTTTTCAATTCGTTCCCACCTTTTTTCTTCAGCTGACTGTCAAAAGTATTTTACACTTAAATGGTAATATAACCCAAACATAATGTAAAATACTTTTGACAGTGTAGTTATACTATATTTAAGTAGAGCGAGTATTGACATTATAAAAAGGAGACTGGGACTCTCCTTTATTTTATAGTGATCATATACACGTCTACCTCTCTCTCTTTCATAAGCATCCGCTTAGACTTATGCATGCCGATCGAACGTGCGACATGAGCGGATGCTGTATTGCCCGGCTGGATAAGGGAGAAATACCTTTCCTCCTTCCTGTGCTTCCTGCCATAGCTCAGCAAAAAGTCCGCCGCTTCCTTCGCATATCCCCGTCCTTGGAACTCGTGGATGATCCAATAACCGATTTCCACCTCTTCTTTTCCGTCAACCTGTTGGGGGACCAAGCCGGCATGACCGATACGTTCCCCACTCTCCTTTTCTACCAGAACCTTTAAGCCGAGATCAGGATCTGATTCCTCATGGGTATGGATCCAATGCAGGAATTCACGGGCTTCCTGTTTTGTTTTCACTCCCCCATCACCGATATAAGTCATCATTTCAGAATCTGACAGCATTCCAAACAGAAAAGAGAAATCCTCTTTTCTATAAGATCGAAATTGTATACGTGAACTCGACCACATGAAACCCCTCCTCTTTTATTCACAGTTAGTTTTTTCATTCATAATTTTTCCACTTATGGGCAGGTTACGAATGAAGGGGATGCTTATGAAAGATTTTACAGAAGATGGACGCATATCTGAAATACAACAGTCGTTTGGAAACAGCTCGGACATTAAAACCCGGTCGTTTCAACATCCACGTTTTTCGTTCAGTGGAGTGCTTGTATACATAGATGGGATTGTAGATACGTCGGTGATTGAAAAACATATCCTGCATCCTCTGTTGGATGAACGAAATCGAAACAGGAAAACAGGGGATTTGGATATAGAAAAAGCATTGGAAACAGCAGGTGTGGAAGTTGTTGCCTTTTCCTCTTATAAGGAAAAGCTGATCAATGGGTGGACCCTTATTCTGCTTAAGGACCGCGACCAGGTGATTGCGGCAGATACTGCTAAGTGGAAAGAACGCGCTCTTACTACGCCTAAAGGGCAGCGGGCGGTCGAGGGGCCGGATATCGGATTTAATGAGAGTAGAAAAAGTAATGTGGCACTGGTGAGAAGCATTGTGAAAAACCCGATGCTGCGTGTCGAAACAGAAACCTATGGAAGCATCACTCAAACGTCTGTTTCCCTTGTGTTTATTGAATCTAAGGTGGATGAAGCGATTCTGAAGGATGTCAGGGAAAAACTCTCCCACATATCCATGGATTATATCCTGGACTCGAACTTCATATCTGAGTATCTGACAAAAGAATCCAAATCAATTTTTCCATTGATCATCAACACCGAAAGACCCGACGCAGCCGCTGCGCAGATCATCGGGGGAAGAGTATGCATTCTCGTGGATGGTTCTCCCTATGCCCTGATTGCCCCTGCAGAATTGGTGCAGTTTTTTCATACAGCCGAGGATTATTATATTCAAAGCCGTTTCAATCCCCTACTCCGGCCGCTGCGCATCCTGTTTTTTTGGCTGTCGCTTTATATTCCTGCTCTTTATGTTGCCTTTACTACATTTCATGCCGGGATACTACCGGATAACCTCCTTGTCGGGTTCGTGGCTCAGAGGCAGGTGGTCCCTCTGCCTACATTTTTGGAAGTGGTGATCGTCAACTGGCTGATAGATGCCATTTATGAAGGCTCCAACCGGCTGCCGCAGAGTGTTGTCCTTACGATTTCGATATTTGGAGCGATTGTTTTCGGGCAGTCGGCCGTTGAAGCCCAATTGATCCAGCCGATCACCCTCGTCGTTCTAAGTGGATCGTTTATATTATCGAGTATCGTCCCGGCAGCCGCACTGAACTATGCGACGCGTTTTTTACGTCTCAGTCTAATCTTAATCAGCGCCCTTCTCGGGCTGTACGGATTGGCTCTGGCTACTTTGATGCTGCTTATCCATTTATGTTCCCTGAAAAGTTTCCAAGTTCCTTATCTTTCCCCGATCGCCCCTTTTACGTGGAAAGATCAAAAAGATACCATCATCAGGGAAGCCATGCCTGAACTTAACCCGGCAGAAGTGACATTTCCGAAAGAAGAGGATCCATCCTCAAAACGTTGATGGTGGAGGGAAGTACGCATGAAAGAAATCCGTTTGAGGCTTCTACTGATTCTACTTATTTTCATGGGAGCCCTTTTCATCAGTTATATTCAAACCACCCGGCTGCACACGCTTTCGCTTGTCACTGGAATGGGCATTGAAAAAGAAGAAGGCATTTATTCGGTTACGCTCCAAATTTATAACCCGGAAGCCAATGCTAAAGAATCTTCCAGTGAAATTGGTGGGAAAACCTATACAGCTGCTGGTGTGACAATTGCTGATGCCATAGCAGCCTTAAGAAACGATATTTCCAAACGCATCTTCACGGAAACGCTTCAAATCGTTGTCCTGGGAGAGCAGATGGTCAAAGAGGAAGGGGTCGATCCTGTTCTTGACTATTTGGTCCGCGCTCCTGAAATTCCGGGAAACATCCAAATGGTGATTGCCAGGGAATCATCGCCCGAATTCGTATTTCAAATGTTCCCGGCGGACGATAAAGTAACAAGCAGCCATATAAGAAAATTGCTGAGTCATTCAGAACAGCGGTGGGGTACGTTTCAAGACATATCTGCTGAACGTATCAAAAGCCTCTTGGAGGACAAAACAAGTGACATCGTTATCCCCTACCTGGAACTTAAAGGCGATAAAATGGAAGGCCTCTCCAAAACCAGCACGGAAACATTCACGCCCGCGGCCTACTTTTCGCTGACCGGACTGGCTTTATTATCGAACGGCAGGCTGAAAACCTACTTCACCTCTGAAGAGAGCCGCCTGCTGGCCTTACTGCGGGGAGTGAATCAAAAAGAGAGCCTCACCTTCCCATGTAAGGATGACAACCGTTATATGACCATCAGAACTACAAACACTAATGCTTCAACGAAAGCATCGGTCGATCCATTATCCTTCAACATACAGGTTCACGTGAAAGCTTATGTAGAGGAATACGGGTGTAAAGAGGAAATGAATGGGCAGCGGGGGATTCAAGAGCTTGAGGAATGGCTGGAAGAAACGATAAAAAAAGAACTGACAGTCATGGTTCAAAAACAAGAGGAAGAGGGGGCAGACTTTCTCGGTTTAAAAGATCACTTGTACCGCCATTCACCTGCCTATTGGAAAAAGATGAAGAAGGAGAAAAACGAAGACCTTTCAAAGGTCCCTGTAACGATCGATGTTCAGGCTGTGCTTACTAAAATAGGGAAAACCTCTAAATTACCTTTATGATGAGGACGATAACATGGAACGGACAATCATTACCCCCACTCAGTTTTTCTCACTCATGCTTTTATTCCTGACAGGAACCACCATTATTGTAGGCTTGAACTTCACAGCGCTGCAGGATAGTGGATTTGCTGTACTCTTCGAGATGGCCGCCGGTACTTTCATGTTCTATTTTTATATGTACCTCTCTGAAAAAAGAGGGTGGCAGAATCTCGATGGAATCTTAACCCAAGCATACGGAAAAACAACAGCCAAAGTAATCATTCTGCTCTACAGCTTGTACTTTCTCTATATTGCCGGCCGCGTAACCACAGACTTTTCCTTTTTCGTGACGCACATTATTTTTCAGGACACTCCTCCGTGGGTCATTATGATCCCATTTCTGATGATCATCGGTTACTCGACGGTCTTAGGGATCGAAGCTGTCGCCCGTAGTGCAGAAATTCTTGTTTTCTTTACGATTATGCTTTTGGTTATGTTATGGGGACTCGGGTTCTTTTCCGAAGAATTCGATCCCATCTATCTGCTGCCGTTATTTGATCAGGATTGGTCTGTCCTGCTCTCCATGATTTTCCCTACGGGTATCAGCTTTCCCTATGGAGAGTTGATCGTATTCACCGTTCTGTTTTCCTTGGTAAAAAATAAAAAAACAGTGAAACGCTACGCCTGGGTCCCTATTTCAGCAGCAGGCTTTATCATTATCATCACGATGGAGCTTGTCATCGGCATCCTGCATGCACCGATGGCAGAACAGTATTTCTTTCCTTTTGCTAAGGCGATGGAGCTTGTGACTTATTTCTCCTTTATTGAACACCTTGAAATTTTCACCACTCTTTTACTTCTGAGCGGCGTATTTATTAAAGTCTTTATCTTTGCCTATGCAGCCTATAACCTTTTCAAGGAAACGTTTCCTGTAAAAAAAACAAAGCTTTGGCACAGCTTTCTTCTCATCTTCCTGATTGCCGGCATGTCGATGATCGCTTCTGAAAACCTGATCCAGCACTTGCAGATCGGACTGAAGGTCGTCCCTTATGCTCTACATATCCCCTTTCAATTCGGCATCCCCATCCTTACCGCTTTGGTTTTAATGGTGAAGCCGCAGCGGTAAGGCATGAAAGAAGGCCGCCGCTTCTTCATAAGAAAGTGGCGGGGTTTTCTTACTGCGCTTGTTCGTCCGGTTCGTGAATGCCGATAAGGTTGCCTTCCGTGTCATGGAAATATCCCTGCCAGGCCATACCGGGCAGCGCATACTTCGGCATAGCGACGGTGCCCCCCTGCTCTTTGATCAAACCTTCGGTGCGGTCGAAATTCTCGACACTCATCGTACAGACAAAGCTGTTGACGGGCTGCCCTTTTTCCGGGGCCGGTCCCTGACGCTGCATCAGGGCGCCGTTAATGCCGGGTGTAGAGGCATCCCCGGTCACAGCTCCGAAATAAGGCATCCCTGCATATTCACTGTAATCCTCATACGTCCATCCGAACACGCGGCTGTAAAATTCCTTCGCCCTCTCCATATCATCGACATGAATTTCAAAATGTACCAGACGGCTCACAGGCTACTCCTCCTTTTGGATATTCTATTTATTTACATTCGACTACCCAAAAGAGGATTCCTCCTTTCCAAAGAGGACAGTTGAATCAACTGCTGGATTCTTCGAACATTTTTTCCTTCATCGCAAAGATGGCCGCCTGTGTGCGGTCATGGACGTCGAGTTTGCTTAATAGATGACTCACATGGGTTTTGACCGTTTTTTCTGTAATAAACAAAGCCGCAGAAATTTCCTTGTTGCTCTTCCCCAGGGTAATTTGGTAAAGCACATCCTTTTCCCGTTTTGTTAATCTGAACGGGACCTCCGCCGATTTTCCTTTATGACCCTGGTTCATTTCCGTTAATAACAGCTGGGTCGCTTTCGGGTGGAGCAGTTTTTCACCTCGGTGAGCGGCGCGGATGGTCCGGACGAGCTCATCCGGGTCTACGTCCTTCAGCTGATACCCGGACGCGCCTGCCTGAAGGGCGGGGATAACGTGGTCCTGATCGGAATAACTGGTCAGAACGACGATTTTCGCTTCTGGATACCGTTGAAGAATCTCCTTAGACGCCTCTACCCCGTCCATCACCGGCATCATCAAATCCATCAGGATGACATCAGGAGAACACTCCTCCATTTTTTCCAATGCCGTCCGGCCATTTTCCGCTTCTCCCACCACTTCGATCTCCTGCTGGGTATTCAAAAAGAACTTCAGTCCGCGCAGAACGATTAAATGATCATCGACGAGCATCACCCGTATACTCATTCCATCCGCTCCTTTCGGTTTCCCTTATGAGGGAGAAATACTCGTACTTCTGTGCCCCGTCCCTTCACACTATGGATGGAAAAAGAACCGCCGGCCAGTTCGGCCCGCTCTCTCATACTCGTCAATCCAAGGGTACGGACCTCGACATCTTCACGATGATCGATTCCAGGACCACAATCGGATAGCACCATACCTGCCCCTGTTTTTGTTTCATAAAAGTGGACGGCAGCGGTGGTCTCGTTGGTGTGTTTCTTGATATTATTGAGGGCTTCCTGGCCGATCCGCCATAATGTTTCCTCCGCATTTCCCGACCAGTCCGGAACCTGCTCCATATCGATATCCAGCGTGATGCCGAGATGGACGGCATATTTTTTCAAAGCTGCACTCAACCCTTCTTCAATCCCGACCGGACGAAGCTGCCAGATCAGCGACCGCATTTCCTTCTGGGACTCCTGTGAAAGCAGCAGCATGTCCTCCAGCATCTCCCGGAGGTCCTGTTGGTCATTTGGAATCATTTCTTTTACTCCACGGGCAGTTAAAGAAAGGGAAAAAAGCTTTTGGTTGACTGAATCGTGCAGATCTCTGGCAAGGCGCTTCCTTTCTTCATGCAGCAAAAGCTCCCGGCGTTCTTTCTGAAGGTTCAGGCTCTCAGCTGCAAGAGCCATATTCCGGACGAGGGCCTGTTGGACTTCAGTATCTCTGCGCTCAAAAGGGTGTCTGCTGCCGGAGACCGTATGAAGCAGCCCCACGGTCTCGTTCTTTATGGTGATGTGATGGATGGCCTCTGATTCTCCGTTTTTTTCTGGAATCTGCATAATCTCTTCCGAGAATTCCCCGCCGCTTGACGCTTGTTTTATGTACACATGGTTTTTCTTCACGTACATGGCTGCCGCCTGCCAGCCAAAATGAGCCATTCCTTTCGTAACTGTGGTCTGACATAAGCCAGGGATGTCTTCTTCCTTGTTGATGGAACGAACCACCTTATTCAGCTTTTCATAAAGCTCTGCTCTTTTCTGTTCCTCATGATACAGCCTCGTCCGCTTGATGGCGGTTCCGATCTGATAGGCGACAGACTGCATCAAGGTCAGTTCTTCTTCTGAAAAATGTTCCTTATAAGGGGCTGCGATATTCAATATCCCGAAGAATTCCGTCCCATCGCCGAGGGGAATCGTCGCATGGTGGGAGATTCCCTCCGTGTCTCCACGTTTGTTTTTCACAGCTTCTGTGATCCGCTTGCATTCGATGATATTGACCGGCTCTGTCAGTTTGTTGTTCCAATACCGGTGCAGGCAGTGGCAGTCACCCGAACACATCGGCGCTTTTTCCTCTCTGGAAAGCGCCGGCGGCAGGCCGTAATCGGCGATCATCGTATAATGCGGCTCCTCATCAACGAGAAAGATCCAGCCTGCTTCCAAATGGGTCAGTTCCAACAGCTTCTCAAGGACAGCCTGGAGCATTTCATGCATGTCGTTACAAAGATTCAAAGTTTCCGCGATCCCTTTCATGATTGTTAATTCTTCCACACGGTCATACGCACGCATCCTTTTCCTCCGTTTCCATCAGTTTGTTACGGGAAGGTATTGGTGAAACTCAGCAAGGACGCTGTCCAGCCGGTCCTCCGTTCCTTTCTTTAATCCGCTCTCCGCATCGAAATCCTCCGGGTCGAAGACCATCTGCTGCGGAAGTATCATGGCATACAGGCCCCGGCCGATCGTCCTCATCTGGTTGACCGCATTTATACCGCCTTTTCCTCCGCCACACACAGAAAACAGAAGGGTTGGTTTCCCTTTGAAATGCGAACCATCCAGAAATTCGAGTGCATTTTTCAAGGCTCCGCTCATCCCGTTATGATATTCCGGCGATACCCAGACAAACGCGTCCGTTTCCGCTGCGGTTTTTTTGAATTTCATGACAGCCGGGTGATGCTCCTGCTGTTTTGTACCATCAAATAAAGGCAGCTGCTCTTCACTCAAATCAATCAGCGAAGCTTGAAGCTTCTCCGCCACCTTTGTGGCTGCCTGCCTTGTCCGTCCCTGCTTTCTTGGTGTTCCACTGATCACTGTTATGTTCATTTCGATTCCTCCTTGCTCTTATCTTATCTCTGAAAGGAAAAATCGGACTCCGGGAAATGACGGAACTTTTTCTACAACTTTGGACGGAAAACGTTCGTTCGCCATTGAAAAAGAACAGCTCCCCTTCACCGATGTTGATCGGCATACACCTTTGCCGTTACACCAAAACGGGCTTTAAAGGCCCTGGAAAACGTACTGAGGGACTGATACCCCACATCAAAGGCCGTTGTCGTAATATCACGTCCTGGATTCATCAGCTGTCTTGCCGCTTCCTCCAGCCGGATCTCATGAATGTACGCTCTTGGCGTCCGTCCCGTCTGTTTCACGAACACCCGGTGCAGATGGTATTTGCTCAAATTCATTTGAAAGGCGACCACATCCAGCGTCAGATCCTCCCTGAAATGTTCATTTACAAAGGCCTGTACCTGGGCAGCAATGCCTTCTGGACTGTGAAGATGATCGGCTGCTGCCTGCTGCCATAAGTTTGTGTGAGAGCCCTCTATATGAGTGAGGATGGTTTCTGTAAAAGCTTCCTCGTTGGACAGTACCTGATCGATTCCTCGAAAAGCAGCTGTCTGTATCTGTTTTTCTGCTTCCTTCACGACTGCAGCGGGAACGGTCTGGAGTGCTGAAAAATCTACGGGGGAGGCACCTTGTCCAAGCCGCCCCTCCAGGACCTTCTGGACAACAGTCTCGTTAAAGCTGATCAGCATGATCATCCCTTTTCCCCCGGAAGCTTCATGCTGATGGACATCACCAGGAGGCACAATCAGTGCTTTTTCCGCATCCAGATGCAGATGCGTACCGTTATGGCGGACTGCGATGCTCCGGGACATCGGAATACTGATCTGGTAATGGTCGTGAGGGTGAGCTTCATCCGCCTCCCCCTGCTGTAAATCGAATAGTAAAACTCCGGTATGCTCGAGATCGAGCCTCATTTCCATGCTGCATCTTCCTTTTTTGAGCAAGATTTGCTTATATAACCGCAAGAACCGCCTCGTCCACCCTTCCTTCTTTCCAATACAATAGGTTTACTTCATAAGGAAAGGGGACTTGACGATGGTAAAGCGGACGATAATGATTCAAGCCGGCGGTCATGCGCTCATATCCTTTATATCCATCCTTTTACTTCCGTTTTTAACCTTGTATATGTATGACCGATTCGATGAAAACCTGGGACTGGCTGCTTTGATCATTGGGATCCAGCCCTTCACGGAAATTCTTTTCACACTGCTTTTTGGCAGGTGGATCGACCGCTTCGGACGACGACCAGTTCTATTAGGCTCCCTGTTTTTTCAAATAACGGCGATGGTTGGATTTATCGTGGCTGCCGATGTTTGGACGTTCGCCGCCTGTGCTTTCTTGAATGGACTTGGACGGTTTGTCTACATCCCTGCGGCCAGGGCGCAGATATCAGAAACGGTTCCTTTAGAAAAACAAACACGGACGTTTGCGCTGCTGGAGACAGGTTCGAATATCGGCGCCCTGGCCGGACCTGCTGTTGGAGCGGTGCTTTTTAGCTGGCATCCACCGTTATTGTTCGCTCTGATGGCTGTGCTCACCTTCATCTATGCCTTGATCGTCTGGCTGTGGCTGCCGGAGTCATGGACCGGTGTCCTTACAGGAGCTTCAGAGCGGAAGCCTGTCCCCTATAAAAAACCAGCCTTCCTTGCCTGCAGCATGCTGCCGATCAGTCTGTTTCATGCCCAGATGGAAACCAACTGGCCGGTTTACTTGAAAGAGAACACGGAACATTACCTCTGGTCATTTTCGGTCCTGCAGATGACCGGCACGCTCTTCTTCATCTGCTTTGAAGTCCTGCTTGCCCATTGGGCGGAAAAATGGCCGCGGACCCGGGTCATACAGACCGGATGGCTGTTTTATACAGCGGCTGCATTTGGTTTTGCGTTTTCCTCTCATTTCGTTGGACTTATTGTATCACAGCTGTTGTTGTGTATTGGGGCTGTTCTGGTGCTCAATCCGATGCAGACGTTCATCAGCGCGATTGCCCCGCAGGCTCATAAAGGAAGATATTTCGCCTTGTTCGGCCTGCACTGGGATTTCTCCCGGTCCGCTGGTCCGTTCACAGGCGGCCTCTTCCTTTCCTTTTTCGGTGGAGGGTGGTTGTTTTCCACGCTTGGGATCCTCCTGATCATCGGCGGATTCATACAGACAAACCGCCTGGCCACCTATTCAAGGGATGAACCAGAGAGAGTGGCTGGATGATGGATGTGCATCCAGAATCACTCACACAAAAACCCGTCCTCTCCTCTTATCCCGGGACGGGTTAAATGATATACGTAAACAAGCCGGCCCCGTTCAATACCAGTAGTAAGGATAAAAGGGACCAAAACGGCGGATGCCCCAGAACGGAAAGCCGAATAAACCGAAAGGACCGAAAAACGGGAAGAACAAACGGCTGTCAGCACTGCCCTGGCTCTGCGGCACCTGCTGCTGACCGGCAGGCTTGAGCAAATACAGCTGTTCGTCGTCGAAGCTGTGCAGAATGCCGGCATGAACGGAACCATCATGATTTTCGATCTGGATCATTTGATAAAGGTGCTGATGGCAGAAATCCTTCGCTCCCTGCTGCTGTGCTCCGGTTCGGGGAGACATATGAGACGGATGATTCATCATCGAGACCCTCCTTTTTCTCCCCATCCTATGACAGAAGCCTAAAAGCGTGCTAATCCCATTGTTTAAGGGAAAGCCACAATTTTTTAAGTTTCCGTTCCACAGGTTTTCCTTTGCCGGACTGCTGCTTCTGCCATTCGTTGTAGCTGGCCGTCCCGATCAATAACAGTCCTGCCGTCAACAGGTACACCCACCACGGCGCCCGGCCCCAGTATGGCTTCGTCTGGTAGATGACATTAAAAATGAGCACACTCATTCCTGTAAAAAAGTACGATTTAATCTTAAACTGCATCCCCGTCACCATGGACACTACAGACAAACTGCCGATGATCCACCCATCCCAGAGCGTATGACTGATGATCGCATCGCTCACAAGGTAGGCCGCAATGAAAAGAAGGAGCGCGGACTGCACGTGACTCATGACCCCCCTGTACTCGTGCCACGTTCGTTTTCGTAACAGATAAAAGACGAACAGCAGCGGCAGGGTATACAGTTCAGCTTCCAATAGATCTGGAACGTAGGCCTCATAGTCAACAAGGATCCAAAGATAAGCAATGTAAAAACAGCCGCTCCCGATCGTACAGGACACCTTATCAAACAAGGGACGGTTCCATCTTGAAGCGGATACCATCATCCATGAGCCTGTGAGAAGCAGCGGCAGGACTTCCACCCATGCGTTCCCGTAGGCTGCCGTATAGATCGTAAGAAAACCGATATAAAGCAGGGCGGTGAACGCATAGGCATCGACTTTCTGTCTGGAAGGGACGAGGGAACGGAACAGGTACCCACCTGCACCGTACACGAGCACAGCTGCAGCTGCAAGAACCGGAATCAATACGTCCCTGCCCCAAATCTGTCCGATGTTCTCCCACATCAACAGCGTGAGAAGCAGCGGCAGGAACAGGACATACCACCAGCGGCGGAGATGAATCAACACAAGCGTGATGATGACGTATGCGCACATAGGTGCAATTTCCCAGGAAGCCATAAGGCCGCTCCGGCTCATGATCAGCCCAAGACCAAGAATGGAAAATGGAATCAAAAACCAGTCCAGGCGTTTTTTCCAAGGCTGAGACAAAAAGGTCCAGACGAACCCGAGAATAACCGTGGTGATCATAAACGCATATTCGCCCGGGATCAGCGTCCAAAGACCCCACTGCTCTGAAAGCGTGTAAATCAAAACATATACAAGGAAGGCAGCGGCATAAAGCATCAACCGCCGGCCAATCTCTCGTTCTTCCCGCCAGGAGCTCCAGCTGTACACACCAAGAGGTACAAGGAAAAACAGGGGATGAACGCCCTCTGTTCCAAGCGTCGTCAGCCACATCAACCCGATGATGACCGGAAGCATACCATGAGCCAGCAAGTAAAAGGACGGACGAAGCCCGAGTGCTTTCCCTTTTTCTGCAAGGACAAGCAGCAATACCGGTGCAAACAGACTGTATACGAGCGCTCCGTCAAATCCGGGAAGCGGCAGGGGTTTGATGAGCGACAAATAAAAACCCGCTGTCGTTAAGGCCGGAAATATCCAAAGGGATGCTTTGGATCCATAGACCGTCAGACCGTACGTGACGAATAAACCGATGAACAATAACAGGGGACGGACAAATATCTGATCCACGAGCGGATCGACAAGCAGCAGTGCCATGGCTGCGATATAGGTGCCCTGCCCGATGTAAAAAGTCTTTATCTCCATTGGTTTTTCCTTTAAGAGCCGCCAACCGCCTGCCCCCGCTAACAGGAGCAGCCCGGAACAGGCCAAATGAAACGAATATCCAAAACCATCTCCATACGCCGGAAGCCGGTCTGTCATCGGCTGGTAGATGAGAATCATGGAAATCAAGAGGGCTGCGGGATGAAACCACTGGGCTGTCCATCGCCAGTCCTGTTCAGCTCCCTTTTTGTAGACAGCCACTGCGAGCGCTGAGCTCACGAGAAACTGAAGCGATAGATGCCCATAGGCCTCCATCGTCCAAGCCAGCGTAATACAAGCAGCCATTGCCAGCAGACTTATGTAAAAGCTGCTGAACTTGACCGGCTTCATCCAGCGGCCTTCTCCCCAAAGACCCGGGTACAGGCAGAGAAGTGCAGCGGCAGTATAGACAAACAAATACATCGGTCCAATGCCAATCAGTGACCAGATCTGTGCGGCACTGATCATATAAAAAACCGGGGCCATATACTTAAAAATGGCGCGTCCTGAAACGACAGCAAGCAGCAGATAGTTGATCATGATGATCAGATACGCAGCCAGAAGCAGCCAGGAATCCTGTTCAGCCCGGAGCTGCAGACTTTGGAACGTAATATAGATAAAAGCACAAATAGAAACGACACCACTCGTATAGTGGAACATCTTTTTGACAAAGCCCTGCTGCTTCACGGCATAGGCAAAACCTAAATAAAGCAGACCTGCCGCGGGAAATAACACCTCTTCGATGTGCTGCAGCGGCGAGTGTTCGACAAGCTGATAGACAGCATAGGCGAGCATTGCGGAAAAGACGAATTGATATTCCTTCGTCCCGTAAATAAATACCATCGCCATATACATGGCCGCTGTAAGCAGCAGGTTAAAGCTGTAAAAGACCTCCTCTTCAAAAAAGAAGAGCATGAACAGAGTCGATAAGACAAGATGCAGCTGGGTATATAATGGTAGTTCTTTCGTAAACAGCTGCCAGCGCTTTTGTTTTCTAAAACGGATATATCCTCCAAGCAGAGCAGCGTTGTAGGCCATAACGATGAGATAAAACCCATCTGTACCGACAGGCAGCGCCCCGGCCGCAAATGCCGTGGTCATGCTCATGAAAACCAGCGATATCCATACATACAGCCGCGAGCGGTAAACTATGGCATGGCGGATATACAAAGGCAGTGGAATCAGTGTCCCTGACACGCCCAGGATGTAGCGCCCTTCTCCGTCCAACGAAAAATAGCTGCCAAACAGTTCAAAATAACCGGCGGCCAGTATTGCGACCGGGATCAATAAACTGCCGAGTGTCAAAAAGGCAAAAGCCGTCTTTTCAATTCCAAGCACCCTTTTCGTCCCGTAACTGAGCGCAAAGAAGAAGAGAGATACTCCAATGATGGCTGAGAGCTTTGCTCCTGGTCCCATCTGGTCCCATTGACTCGTTGCAAGAATCACCCCCGTCATAAGCAGGAGGGCTACTCCGAGGATCAAGGACCACGTAATGTTCCGTTCTCTCACCTCTTCGGGAGACTTTTGTTTTTTCATCTTCTTTACCGGTTCAGCCGGCTTCGGCCTTTCTTTTTCAGCCGGTTCGGAAATCTGCTGCCGCTCGATCCTTGCGGCCACGGCTTCCTTATAGTGTTGATCCTGTGTTTTTATATAAGTATAGGTCTCTTCATCGATGTAGCCTTCGCTTCGTAATCGATTCAGCCTCTCGTGGAAGTATTCATCTTTAAGCTGATCGGCATATTTCCCCATCGCTCTCCCTCCTATCCCATCCATTGTAACACTCGGTTGGCAATATTTGGGTCGTGAATAAAAAAACGTCCGGCCCTTCTGTTGAAGAGCCGGACGTTTCCGTCATGACGACATCGTTTGTTTTTCAGAGGCTTGATGGTTTTTGCGCCGGCGCCACATCATCATTTCCAGAGAGGCTATACAAATCAGCAGCCAGCCGAGACCAAGCGCGAGACCTGCTGCGATATCGGTGAAATAGTGCACCCCGATAAACGTCCGGCTTACAGCAATAAGAACGATTAACGCTGATAAAAGAACATTGATCGTCCATTTCCATTTTTTGCGAAGGGGACTGATCACGATCATATAAATCAAAAACCCGTAAAACGCCATCGCTCCTGACGAATGACCACTCGGAAAACTGTAGCCCACACCGTCGTACTGCTCCAGCACTTCCGGCCGTTGCCGCTCAAACAGCAGCTTTAACCCTTTTGTTAACGCACTGATGCCGATCATATTGACGAGGAAGAACACCCACAGCCACCGGCTCGTTTTAGAAAAGAAAGCGAGATAAATCAGCGTCACAGCAGAAGCGGCCGTGATCCACCAGACAGACCCAAGCTCCGTCACCGTTCCCATGAACTGATCAAGTCCAGAGGAGGACAGCGATGCTGTTATATTCGACACGGCCTGATCGACCGCAAATTTTTCGTCTTCCATCACATCTTCCGCCAGCTCAATAAAGCCGTAAAACGCCGTACCCATCAAAAAGAAGCCGATGATGACTGTAACGACAGAGGCTTTGGAGGGCTCGGAAGGATGAATACCACGGAATAGCATAATGATGATCTCCTTTCACCCAAGGTCAACTACTCTTCTCTTACCCCTCTCCACACTCTTTGCAAACCGCTGAAAATGCCTGGATCAGCCTGTTCGTTGATAGATGTGCCATTTCGTTGATAGATTCATAAATGAATTGACATCTCCAGAAAATTATTGATCAAACCTTATTTTCATAGATAACCGCACAAAAAAGCACAGGAACCAGTCCTGTGCGTGCGTTCATTTCGGAGTCGGGGTCCCCTGGTGATGAACCATCTTCCACGTTTCTCCGTACTTTTTCCAAATTGAGCTCCGCCATGACGTTTTCCCTGTCTCTTTGATATGAAGCAGGAAGGTGGTCAGTGCAGCATCTTCGGCGAGCTGCTGTACTTGAAACTGCTCACATGTCAGACCGCGGTCCTCTTCCTGCGGCAGACGTTCCATCACGTGTTCTTTTCCGAAGACTGCCCCTGTACTGGATATTTCCTGGAAGTCATCAGCAAGCCGCCGGTCGAGCTCTTCTTTGGAAGACCTCACCTCCAGCGTTAACAGTTCCGTTTCCTGTTGATACAAATGGTCATGCAGATTCATGAGGAACGCTCCTTTCGTTCGATAAGTCCAAATCCGATCCCAGTCGGATCAACGAGATAGGCGAGGGAAAAATCCTCCGATTCCATTTTCCCCTTTACTACAAGCGCCCCACTTTTCTCAGCTTCTGCAAGCGTTTCATCAATGGAATAGACTTCCATATGGATACGGACGCGATGTGGAAAGTCAGCACCGCCTTTGGAAATGCCGCCATAGATGCCGTTCTCCTTTTCAGTGGAAACCGGTGCATACCCATGGGAAGGATCCCCAACGTCCCATCCGAACACATCTTTATAAAACGAGGCCGCTGTTTCGGGCTGCGGGATGCTCAGTTCGAACCCTACGATCTTTCCTTTCCTGTCTGGAAGCCCTCTCCTCCTCCATTCATGAATGCCGCCCCATTAAAACAGGGGTTACCCGCCAGTTCTCTTCAAGCACACATCCATCTCCTGTAAGTGTCACCACGAGGTTTCCAGGCTTGGCGTTTGTCAACAGCTTCGGAAACACATCCGATTGATACTGCCTGTGATACACCTCTTCGGCCCAGCTCGATAAAATGAGGTAACAGGACTTACTTTCCGTATGTCCCGCAAAAAATCCGCCTGTCATGCCGGGTGAAGCAGCCATCCCTGGATTCCAAACGTTTTCCTGTATGGTAAGAAAGCTGTCGAGTTTGTCTTTTTTCACCTGCGTGAAAGCCAGACGAAGGAAGGCAGCCTTCTCCAAAACGTCTGCGGGGGAGGTGCCTGTGATGTTGTACAGTGATTCATACAGTTGGACGTCCAGCCTTTCATAAGTTCGTTCCTGTCCGGATTGATGAAGCACCTCATCGTGGCTGTCCTTCATAAAAGCATCATAAAAGTGACGGTCCTCCCAGAAGGCGATAATAAAGGCGCGGTCGGGATGTTTTTTACTCCAGCCGCCGGCCTGCCCTAAAAACCCCGGAATTTCTCTGAGGAGACTCCATGAAGCCTGCGCTTCTGAAAAAGCCTCTTTCTTTTCAGGACTCACTTTACATTTCATTAATTTGATCAGCATGCAGATTCTCCTTATCCATGCACATGTACCCAGCCGGCATCCGACAAAAAATCTTTTCTTGTTAAGGAACGTTCTTCAAGAATTTCGCTTTAGGAAGGATGATCGCGTCATGAGACAACACAGCTATCACTTGTAAGACGAACTTCACCTTTTTTCACCACCCAGAATCAAAAACAGCGGAATTCTCATGCGCCGCTCATATTCCTCTTTCGTTTTATATGCATCCGGAGAAGGACAACCTTCTTTCAGTCCCGTTATCCGGAACCCCGCCTGCAGAAGCTCTTGAACATACACTTCTACGGGACGGTGATATTTGATGACCTCATGATCGATCCAATGTTCCTTCCGCTCTCCTCTATGAAAATAATCATCCACCACCCAGTTCGTACGCCCTCCAGGCTGATCAGACGGCGCTGTAGTCGATGTCAGTAGCGGATGCTGCACACTGAATACAAAGCGGCCGCCGGGCTTCAGGCCTTGATAGACGCTTCGGAAGACTACGGACACCTCTTCTATATAATGGAGCACCATCCTTGAAGTAATCAGATCATAGGATTCCGGTTCCATTCTAAAATCTTCCACCATTGTATGGTGAAGACGGGCACGGGCGGTTTTCAGGTTTTCCTGTGCGGCCTTAAGCATGTTTGCTGATCCTTCTACTCCCTCATAGATCCGGCAGCCGGCCCTGCAAAGGTCCAACCCAAAGGAGCCATCCCCACAGCCGAGGTCCAGCACCCGCTGGTCATGAACCTTTCCCATCATGTTTAGAAAAGCCGGCTTTTCCATCGCATTATTCGGACTATCACGCCGGTTGCGCCGGTGTAAAAAAGCATCAAAAAATTCATTTTTGTCATAAATAGATGAACCTTTGTATCCCATCCTGCCCCTCCTGATCAGTCATCATAAAATTCCATATGCGGCTTCGTCTTTTTGTAATGATCCATCCTGTCCGCCAATGTCCCGGTATGAAACTCGAATTTATGCCCATCAGGATCTGTAAAATAGACCGATGACCGATCGCCGTCCTCCCGTTCCCTGCCGCTTAAAATGTTTACACCCCGGTCCTCCAGCTTCAAGACCATTGATGGGAGTTCGTTTTCCTCTATGGAAAAAGCGGTATGCGTGTAGGACGCCTGCTCAGGCCTCGGTATATTCTTTTCTTCGTTAAGGGCCAGCCATATCCCTGCAAGATCAAAGTAAGCGGTCGTTTTCCCCTTCGCAAGCAGACGAGCGCCAAAAATGTCCTGATAAAAATGGATGGAGCGCTCCAGGTCTGAGACTGAATAAAGAAGATGGTTTAATCCAACTGCCCTCACCAATCGTCACCCTTTCTATGAATCTTTATTTATTATTTCAAAATAATTGAAGGTTTTCAATCTTCTTCCACACAAAAACCCCGGAATGAGTTTTCATTCCCGGGGTTCTCCGCAGCGGCATGTGTAGGCGTCAAAGGTGTATTCTTTATAAAACAGGGGAGCTGATTCATCCTCCACCGGCGTTTGGTATACGTGGACAACAGGAGCCACATCCTGCGCGGCCGCTTTGGCTGCAGCGGCTTCTATATCCTCTTCCTTTTCAATTACATAGCTGTTCATGGCTTCAAATAACGATTCGTGCGGACAGACATCATAGGTAACCGCTCTAAAAGCCCTCATGATACGCCCCCTTCTTCTTCATAATAATCGAGTACAGCATCTACATAATAGATATCCCCGTAACAGGCATCATACTGCTCAGCTTCTTCCCGGATACAGCTGTATTCCCCCGTACCCTTCAACTCTTCATATTTTTCTGCTGAAAAAGAAATGGCCAGTTCCTGTGTATATTCGCCGCCACGGTTCATGACATAATCGATAAAACCGGCCCCGAAGTTGTAGGCCTGCAGGGCAAGCTTGACATCGCCATCTGCCTTTTCCAACGTTGTGGCAAAGTAGGACACACCCTGCCTGATGGATACTTCCGGATCTTCTATACACCCGACTTCCCCGCAATAGGACTCAGACGCCTGCATCGGGTCATCCCCTCGGCCGCCGGATTCCTGCATCATAAGGGCCAGCAGCACATCCGTCTGGTCTGCAATCCCCTCTTCGGCTGCGTATTTCTCCACTTCCTCTTCATACTGCCGGACATTGTTTGATAGCGGGTCCGTCTGTTCCTCAACGATACTGCTCATCACTCCACCACCGCCAGCTTCCTGTACGATGAGGTAAACAAGACCAGCCGCTAAAAGGAGAAAAAGAAAAGGTCTCCACGGACCGGATGTGTTTCGTTTACTGGATGCCATTGCCTTTCCTCCTTTTCTTCTCTCTTCATCATACAATAAGATGAATAGATTGATAGAATAAATGCTCATGAAACCGTCCACAGAATAGCTTTTAAATATTGTAAAAGTCCTGGCCTTCTCCGGGGCTACTCTTGCTTATTGGTGGATGTCTGCCTCCGCCACATATGGCCTACACAGCCATCCGGACCAGCGGAATGTTCTCTAACTTTAAAACGAAGGCATTGTTAAAGTTTACTGTTGATATTACTACAAAAAGGAACTTCCGATTTTATGAAAGTTCCTTTTTTATATTTGACTTATTCAACTTAAGCCCCCGTTACCCAAAGACTCGATTTCGAGATGTAGACATTATACGAAACCTACCCTCCCATTATTAAAGATAAATAATTTATAAAAGCAAACCATCCCAAGGAAGCTATACTTAATGTAAGCACAGCAAGTGACAGATAAGGGTGATAGCCCGAATCTTGTTTTGATCGTACTAAGAAATATATTGCGCCCAAAATACTTACTACAAATATCAATCCCAAGATAACATTCATTACATTAGACAGTCTGATTCCGATACCAACAAGTACGTTAATTAAGTAAATCAGGTTAACAATTACTGATATTGCTAATAATATTTTCTTCATAGTACCTCCTTAATCAATGGTAGTGTGTTCATTAATAAATTCAGCCTTTACATAATTCCAATTATTTCAAATGGGAGTAAGGACCTCAATCCTTTCTCACTAAAAAGAGACTCATCTTTACTGCAGATAAGCCTCCGATAGTTGAATTCTTGAATTTAAAATTAATTTATCATCTTTGGTGTATCTGTATCACTCACTTTTATTTCTATCTTGTTTTTTAATTTTGTGTTCTATGATTGCCCAATATAAAGTAACTCCCAACGCAATTATCATAGTTATCGCAAAATAAGCACTCTCTCTCAACCCATTAATAGTTAATAGTAGGGCAATTATTAATAGGGTAATAGAGGTTGATTGTGATATTCGTGCTTTCCTTTTCATCGATGACATACTTTGCACTCCAATTATTATTTTTTCTTCTTCTTCCCAATGTTATAACCTGTAATAATCCCAGCAATAGTGAAGATAAGTATGCCTTCATCAAAGTCATTGAAAAACAATCCAAAGCCTGTCCAGACTACTAGAAAGGCTAATATTGAACTTATTAAAGCTCTCAACTTCCCCCACCTCTCCCGAAGTACTCTTCTTTAAGCACCTATCCGGTTCTTAACTATGTATTGAGCGAATGCTTATATCGCAAACGCCACCGATACAGAAAGAATTGTTTTCAAGACATTTTAGTATAAGACTTTAAATGAAAACCGTTGTATAAAAAAGAAATATTACTACACATCACTTTTTAAGTTACTTGTTACGATAAGATATACAAAGAAACTTACTCCAATAAATCCTAATATCCCTGATAAAGTAAGCAAGACGTACTGCTCAACATACAAAATGCTGACAGCAAATATAGCAAAACAAAGGATAATCCCTAAAATATTTAAGATAGTATTCCTCCTGCCTTTCATAATCCCCCCTCCTATTATAAAAAACTCTTATTACATATACGATACCATCCCAATTGAGTTTCAAACTGCCTAATATCTCGAATTCAAGCCTTCCGCAAATCTGCCCTTTACTGGAAGACTCAGTTACAAGGTATATATCCAATTCGGGGCAAAAATTCAATGATTACATCGTGAAAGTAGAAAATCTAAAATTATCATAATAGAATGATCGTTCGCATTCTTCGTATATCAACAACAAGCTTTAAAAGTGTCAAAACTAAAAAAAGCTGTCGAAAGCTTTCTCGACAGCCTTAAAGCCTCCTTTTGCGGGAGGCTTCTATCACTCATCCAAATAGATCATCTGAGGTTTAGGATGACTTAAAAAGTCATGGTGTGAAATCGTCCAGGCATAAGCTCCGGCATATTCAAAAACAACAAGATCTCCGGCACGAAGCTTATCCACCTTCTCCCCGCGGACGAGCACGTCATTCGGCGTACATAGTTCTCCAGTAATTGTTACATCCTGATTTACAACACCCGGACGCGGCCAGTTTTTCTCCCACCTATCTACAGGAATGACCTGGAACGGTTGACTCATTTTCCACGCCGCCGGCAGACGAAGGTGGTGGGAGCCGCCGCGCACAAGGGCAAAGGCTTGCTCATGGTTTTCCTTCACATCCAGAACCTCTGTTACATAATAACCACATCCGGCTGTCATATAGCGTCCCAGTTCCAAAATCACTGTCATGTCCCCGGCTTCTTTCTCCAATTTTTGAATTCCTTCAACGAACGTCATCCAGTCAAAAGGTGTGTCCGGGTCCCAGTAATTGATACCGATGCCTCCCCCGACATCGACGGTTTCCAGATCCAGGTGGAACGCGCCGGCCCAGTCCTTAGCCTTCTGGATGCAGAGACCGGTAAAAGCTACGTGCTTTTCCGCATCGAGGTTGTTGGACATGGCGTGAAAATGGAAACCTTTCACATCAACATGATCCAGTCCGGCCGCAGCCTTCAGAATATCCGGCATCTGATATTCATCAATACCGAACTGGGTGGGTGTTCCAGACATCATATGATGACTTTCCGGCACATCCTTCCGAAGGTTGACGCGCAGCAGGACAGGCATGACTTTTCCAGATTTCCCAGCCGCTTCATTGATCCGGTATAGATCGTGAAGGCTCTCCACATTGATGTACCGAATCCCTTTTTCTACAGCGGCTGCGATTTCCCTGTCTTTCTTAGCAGGCGCACCGAAAAGAAGCGGCCGTTCTCCCCCTGCTTTATTCATCTCCTCCTCTGATGCCGTGTCAAAACCATCTACGATAGGAGTAAGCGCCGCTAAAACATTAGGGTCCGGGTTTGCTTTTACAGCATAATACAATTCACAAAAATCCGGCAGGCTCGACTTCAGTGATTCCGCATGGCTTTTCAGCTGCTGTAGGTCATAGACATACGCACAGACGGGATCTTTTCCTTGATGCTTTTCATTTATGATCTTCTCGATATCCATTCCTTATTCCTCCACAACCTGACGCCCTAACGGATTCGGCACTTCATTGTACCCATACCCCTGACTGTTCGTAAGACGCATTTTTGTCAACGATTTGTGCATGACCACAGGCTGATAGAGGAAATCACGGTCTTCCTTCACAGCCTTGTCCGATGCTTCATCAACTGCCAGCTCGTCCAGTATCTGTTCACACTGCTGTTTCACCACGTCCCAGAACCACGTCTCTCCGGCATTTGTCCACTCACTCAGCTGGCGGATGATTTCCCCGAGGTGATTTTGGAAGACCGTGTAATACAGCTTATGGTGCATGTCGGACAAGTTGTTCGTCACACTGACAGAATCAGCGGCGAACGCCGGGGTATGACCGCGGCTGCGGAGACGGTCTGTATAAATGCGCGATCCGCCCCAGTCACGAAAGAAGAAACGGGAAAGACGGCCGTTTTTGAAGACGGGAATACTGTTCTGCAAATGCCCCTCCAGGGCGATGCCGTATTTCACCATCAGCTTCAAATAACCAGGAAGAACCTTCTCAACATAGGACTTGAAAAAGGATTCCGATGCTTCTGCTATCGTAAGGTTTTCACAGCGGCTCAGTTCTTCGATTATATCTCTCAAAACGGTCCGGCCGCTGATCGGAGATTCGGCATAGAGGGCCATTCCAGCCACCGCCCATTCTTCATCCTCCAAATGATGATCGATGTCTTCCCGCAGCAGCATTGTTAAATTCCTGCTTTTAAGGCGGTCGTCCGATTTGAAGGCCGCACCGGAAAGCTCCATCAGAGGAACGAAGCTCTTCATATCTGATTCTTTCTCGTAGATGTCCTGAATCAGACGGGAAAAGACAGTGGAATTCATAGCCGTCTGCATCGAAATCGACCGGATCGTGGATGTCATCTGGCTGTTGACCGCCAATTTCATGACCGGTTCATTCCCTCTCGGGGCCACAGTTCGAAACGATGAGGTAGCTTCCGCATCCAAGTATGGCTGATCCAATAGAACAACCACCCCGCTTTTTATCTCATTTTCATAAATAACGGGAAGAGCGTTTTCCATCTGCCACGGATGGACAGGGACCACCTCATACTCCCCCGCTTCATACCCTTTATCTGCAAGCTCCCGTCGGGCAGCCGTTGCCTGATCCGTAAAGTACTCCTCCAGGCCGGTCTCTGTCATAACAAGCGCACTCCGCCTCACAGCCGCAAACCGGATGGTAAACGGCTGATGAAATTCAGGTGAAAACCGGAACACATCTGGATAGGAAAGACCGAGTTTCGTCTTAGCTCCCGGGTGTAAATGATGCCCCTCGACGACAAGTTGTTCGAAAAACAATCCTGGCGAAAATCCGGACCCTCTTTTAGAGGCCAGATAAGAAAACAGTGTATCCGCTCCAAGATTATGGGCTTCCTTCTTCACTCCATCCTTCCATACCTCATCAAAAGCAAGTGCCATTGTTAAATTCGCCGTTCCATTATTCAGTTCCCGTGTAAATGGGAATAGGTTCGGAAAATCCTCCACGGAAAATAATAGATGAAGAAGGTCAGCCGCTGATTCCACACGCCGGCAGCCTTCGCTGGAGACAAACAGGATTCCCTCCGCCGTTTCAATCATTTGGAAGGCAGATACCCGGCGGATCGGAAATAAGACACCATAATCCCCCCGGCAGATGAACAGATAGTCCCTGCCTTCTTCGAGAGGCTGGTTTTTCAGCCCCTTATACAGAGGCTCTTCGGAGACGGGGATTCCATCTGCCAGCAGCGTCCCACGCTCCACTTCAACCTTCCGAGCGGTTTGATACATCCCCTGAATGTTCTCGCGAAGGATCGAATCGGCCAGTTTATGCAGAATTCCCTTTCTCCCGTTATCTCTATGTTTATGGAAATAGGATACGAGTTCCGGATACGAAGTGGTCAGGAACTCCAGACACTTCTCCTCTTCAAAAATCGGTCGGGGCATCGTGTGAAGATCTGTAGGAATCATTTCTTCGTCACCTCCTTTGTCAGTGGATTGGGAGCATCCACATAACGATAGTCTGTATATTGATCTGTGAGTCTCATTTGAACGAGGGCTTTCATCTTAGACGGGCCGGAACATAAGGCCCTCTCGTCTTCTTCCGCCTCTCGTTGAATGGAAGGAAGCTTCTTCAACTCTTCATATTGATCATGAATAACCTTTCGGACTTCCTCCCACATCTCATCCTCTCCACAGCCAAGGGATCTTGCGAGAGCCGTAATGATTTCGCCGAAGTGATTATGAAGCAGCGCATGAGAAAAGACATGCAAAAGATCCTCCGGCTGCTCGGTCAGCAGGTTCGTAGCCGGATCAATCGGCAGCTGATCAAAAAAGCGTTCGAGCCGCCCGCTCATCATCCGGATGCCGCCATAATCTCTCAAAATGATACGCTCAGGCCGTCCCTTTGAAAATACAACCACACAATTCTGCAGATGGGCTTCCATTCCAATACCATACTTCGTCAAAAGCGTCAGAATCGGCGGGAGGACGGCCTCCGCATAGGCTTTGATAAAAGATGCTGCCGTTGAATGTTCCATCGACTCCATCATTTCCCGGGCAATTAACCGACCGCTGATTGGGGAGTCAGCTACAAGAGCAGCCGCCGGGACAGCGACTTCGTCTTCATTCAGATCCTGTTCCGGATTTTCACGTAGAATGGCTGCCAGATTCTTCTGCTTTTCATGTCTGACGTCAGCAGATAACGGACCTTTGGGTTCGTAGTGTAGACCGGCGGATTCCTTCATCGCAGACAGACGCCCGGCCAAATCAGGGTCCTGACTTAACAGGGTTTCAAAAAGACGGGATAAGGCAGGACCGTTCTTTGTTGAAGCGGCGGACACGGTCCTGACTGCACTCGTCATTTGTACGTTCACAGCCGTTTTTATATGATGGCGGGTGACGCTTCCTTCGGGAGCAAGGGTACGAAAAGAAATCAAGGCTGTCATTGGAAGGGTGTACGCCGGGACCGGAAATACCAGACCGCTGTCCAGTTCTTCCTTATAGTCCGGTTTTATCGTATGCTCCCACTGCCAGGGATGGACAGGAAGAAGTTCATAGTCCTCCTTGTTGACTTCCTTCTGTCTACAGGCCGCTTCAAAAGCATGCTCCAGCCCTTTATATTCTTTGAATAAAATGGATGAAGCTGTTTCCGCCCCCATCGTCGTCTGTCGCACGACGTCTTTATGTACCGCTGCCGGAATGACACCTGGATTCCCCGCCCATTCCGGCGCAAAAGTGCGGATGTCTTCCGTACTCAAACCCATTCGCGTGCGTGATCCGGGATGGATTGTATGTCCCTGAATGACCCACTGTTCAAAATAGACGAGTGGACTGAAAGAAGCATTCTCACGTTTTTTATGTTCCACATAGGACAGCATCGTTTCCGCTCCCCGTCTGCGGGCTTCTTTAACGGCGGTCGTTTTCCTGATGGATGCCGCCTCAAGGGCCAGGGCATAGTTTGAAGCACTATTGACCATTTCATCATAAAACCGCTGGACGGACTCTTTTTCATCAGGGGCATACAGGAAATCCAGCAGCTGTTCCGGCGTTGTGACCACAGTCTCTACCCCATTATCGTCTATATGAAAGACACGGCTGATATCTATTTGTCCGAGCATGTATGTTTTTTCCACGATTACATGGATCATTCCTCTTTTGGATTTCAAGTGGATTTCTCTGTCCCCATTCTTCCATTCATAAGCAAAAACATGCTCACGTATGATGGCTTGAAGAAGCTGATGGAGCACAGACAATGACGCTTTTTCTTGATGCTGAAGTTTACTTATTTCTTTCATTTCTGTCACCTCTTGCCGGGGTTCATTTTATGTACCGGGGTCTATTCCCTCAAACAATAGGGAATAATCTCCCCATACTGCCTGTAACGTTAGAATACTCTTCTTCCCCCTCTGGTTATGCTCTACCTGTTGTCCAAAGACAGAAAATATTTTATACTTGATAATGATTATCACTATAAAATCACATGTAGGAGTCATATTTATGAAGACTGCATTCCAAAACATTCAAAAAAACCATCGCATCTACATCGGGAGCCCGCATGCCGGACATGTCTCACACAACGTCACAGACCTGATTGAAAACAAAGAAAACCTTGAACGTCTGTTGACCGCCCAGGCGGACAATCTTGCAGCCCCGAATCTGTCTGTTGCCGGGCTGTTATTTGGAAAAATGTACTCGGTTCTTACGATGGGTCTGTTTGAATCCATCGTCCGTCATGGCATTTTGTTTGATGGACACCCGGAGCATTATGGGATTCAACAGAAAGAAAAGAACGTCATGAATTACATCCTTGCGGAAGGTTGCGCCCATAAAGTCGAAGATGTATCCGAGGAATATGTAAAAGCACAGATTCGTACGTTCATCGTACATCATCTCCAGCCGTTGTTCCAGACAGCCGCCCACGTCTCCAAATGCAAGGCTGCCCATATGCGTTCCATCGTTTCCCACAACCTGCATCAGCGCATGTGTGCGCTTGAAAAAGAAGGGGTGGATCCGGATCAGCTGGAAAAAGTATTCCGCTGGTTCACATCAAACGAGCTATTCCATGAAAATGAGCGCAATCCGCTCTACTTCAAATTCCGTTGGTACACCTCTGAAGAGGGAAAACAAACTTATGTCCGCCGGCACTGCTGCATGAAATATATGCTCCATGATGCGGATAAAAGCAAATGCTGTCCGACCTGCCCGCTCATATCCGATAAGGAGCGCAGGGACCGGATATAAGGAAAACCCCCGCCAGGCTTACGCACTGGACGGGGGTTGTTTTTATGCTTTCATTTGATTGTATTTCTGTTCTACGAGCTGGACGAGCGGATGACCGGCGTCCAGACCTGAAACGCGGGCCAACGTGGATTGAAGTCCTTCGTTTTTCAATTCTTCCTGGATTTCAGCTGCTTCCGGATCCTCCTTATAATCATACAAGAGGGCGGCAGCAATAACTTCTGCCAGGTGGGACGGCTCTTCGTTCATACGTTCAGCATACTCGAAGGCTGGACGAATCAGACGGTCTTTCGGTCCAAGCTTCCTTTTCGGGGCACGACCGACGCGGGTCACTTCATCAGATAGATCCGGGTTTTCAAAGCGCTCGATGATTTTATCAGCATACGCTTGATGTGTTTCTTTGTTAAAGCCGTACTTCTCTACAAGAACGGCCCCTGTTTCAGCAAGCGTACCACGAAGAACATCCTTCACTTTTGGATCATTCATCGCTTCCATAATCGTTTTATGACCATAATAATAGCCGAGATAAGCAGGAACCGCATGCCCCGTGTTCACGGTAAACAATTTCCGCTCAATATACGGCGTTAGATCACTGACATAGGTAATCCCTTCGACAGCCGGGCGCTCTCCTTTAATTGCCGGTGTTTCCACAACCCACTCATAGTAAGGTTCTACCTTGACGGCCAGCGGATCTTCGTTAAACTGGTCAGGAACAATACGGTCGACCGCTGCGTTCGGGAAACCTGTTTCTGCAAGCACAGCGTCCGCTTCATCGCCCTCAAGATGCTCTAGAACGGAGGCTTTTAATGATTCACTACCACCAATCATGTTCTCACAGGCGATCACATTCACAGAACCACCGTTGTTCTGGCTGCGCTGCTTCAAGCCTTTAGCTAAGAGGCCTGAGATGACAGAGAGAATGTGGGGGCCGACCGCTGTCGTAATCAGATCCGCTTCAGCAATCGCTTCAATAACGGCCGCTTCCTGCTGGATACTGTTCAAACCGGAAACGTGATGGACTTCCAGGGATTCAGCTGAGCCGGCAAGCTCCACCGTGTAACTCCGGCGTTCATTCAACTGATTGATCAGCGTTTCATTGACATCGACGAAAATCGTTTCGAATCCTGACTGGTCCAGCAGAGCCCCGATAAACCCTCTGCCGATATTTCCTGCTCCAAAATGAACGGCCTTCATGTTATTCCACCTCGCTGAACATTTGAATGACTTCTTCCTTGCTTTCCGCTTCAATTAACTTTTGTACGTTTTCTTCTTCCGAACATACAATCGCAATTTGAGAAAGAATTTCAAGATGCTCATCGCCTTTACCAGCAATACCGATCAACAGCTTCACGATGTTTCCGCCTCCGAAATCCACACCTTCTGGTACCGTCACAACACTGATCCCTGTTTCAAGTACCGCTTTTTTTGCACCTTCTGTACCATGAGGGATCGCTACAAAGTTACCCATGTATGTGGAAGTCAGCTCTTCACGTTTCAGCATTTCATCAATATAGGACTCCTCTACATACCCTTGACCATTTAAAATACCGCCTACATAACGGATCGCTTCTTCTTTCGTCGCCAGGGTTTGGTTCAGTTCAATGTTTTCTTTTGTCAAAATGTTGTTAGACATGATTCATTCTCCTCTTATTGTTTAGTTTGTAAATATTCATAAAGCTTTGTGCTGAGGTAATTGACGATGGTGTCTTCCTCTCTGGATTCCAGAACAGCCACACATTCTTCCTCCTCAACAATCAGCGAACTCAAGTAACTCAGTGATTCGAGACCCTCCCTGCTCATATCCGCCGGTGCGAGCATAAGCAGAATGGTGTGTACGTCAGCGTGTTCCCCACCCATATCGACAGCCTTCACCGGCTCATGAGTGAAGTGAACTGTAAAGGATGGCTCTTTCACCGCCTCACTGCGTGTATGGTACAACGCAAGGGATGTACCAGGGATGGCGAGCCCGCCTTTCTGCTCCCGTTCCAGCAAGGCTTCCAGAACAGCAGGACCGTTTGGAATGACACCGTCTGCAGCCAGGCGATCCGTCATCGCTGTCAACACACTGGGTATATCATAACCATCTGCCTCCAGAACACGGAGCCTGTTCAGCAGATGATCAATAACATCAGCAAAGCTCCTCCAGCTTTTCAGCCTGTCTTTCACCTGCCGGAAGTCCACCCGGGTCAACGAGGGTTTCGGATCCTTTTTCGCTTCTTTCAAATGCTGAAACACCTGGACACGCCGGATGGTGTGCTCCAGCTTATGAACATCCTTCTGCGGCAGGACCGGGCTCACCCTGACATAGTCTTCTATATCCGGGAGTTCAATCGTAGAAACGATCACATCATAATTTTCCTTCACCATATCCTTCAGCTCAAAAAGAGAACGGTGCTCTACGGTTTCTATCTCATGGAACCGTTTTTGAAGCTTGGCGGCCAGAATCTTAGCTGTCCCGATTCCGCTTGAGCAGACAACAAGGATATCCAGTCCCCTTCTGCCTTCCAGCTTTAAGAGAGCGGAGGCGAAATGCATGACAACAAAGGCCACTTCTTCTTTCGGAAAGTAAAGATCAGGAAAAACTTCAGCAAGACTTTCTTCGATATGGACGAAAAGCTCCGGGTAATCCACCATCATCTGATCGGTAAACGTGTTCTCAATCCCCATCTGGTGCTGAAGCCTGTATAAACTCGGCTTCAGGTGGGCCACCAAATCGTGGAGCAGGCGGTCGGACTGTTGAAAATGGATGCCTGTCCGTTTCGTAACTTCTGTGATCAGCTGTTTCGTCTTGAACGCTACGCTCATACTTGAATCTTCAAGTACCGAATGACGGTCATAACGCGCTTTGGCTCCCATCAAGTGCATCGTAATGAAACCTGTCTCCGCTTCCGGGATGTCCAGTTGAAACGCATCCGCCAGCATCCGTGTCAGCTCCCTGGCAAATTCAAACTCCTTGGAGTGCCGGAGCTTATCCAGCTGTTCTTCTTCCATAAGAATGATTTCCCCGTATTGAATCCGTTCGATCGCAAGCCCAAGATGGATGACCAGAGCAATATAGGCACTGTCTGCGAGTGGATAATGCAGTTTGTCCCTCAATTGATCAACATGGGTTTCAATAAGCGTCAGCTTGTCCGGCTGAACAAATTCAAGCACCTGACCGGAAATGGAGGAAACAGGCTTTTTCTCCGCCTGCATATTCTGCTGAAGAATCGAGAACAAATCCAGTTCATTCAAGTGTTTCATGATCAGCGAACTGATCGCCTTACGGATACCCGATTCAGCTCCGTTGACTTCCACACCGTACCCACGCCTGCGGACAAGCGTAAGATCAAAACTCTCCAAATGGATTTCCACTTTATCAAGATCATTGCTGGCGGTCGCTGACGTTACTCCTAAATCCGCAGCTAAAGCGGACAATTTCACGGGCTCACGCGATTCCAACAGCTTCGATAAAATAAGCACCTGGCGTTCTTCCGGCGTATAATCCACCGTTTCCTGCTGGTGAAGCTCCCGTTTGAACTGTCGGCGGTTTTCAAAGGGGCCCTCCAGAGTCAGCCAGCCTCCGGATTGTTTGGATAAATGGAGCCCGTACTCCTCAAGAACACTTTCAATTCCCTTCAAGTCACGGTGGACGGTTCTCGTGCTTATACCGAGATCCTCAGCCACCTGTTTGATCGTCACGGTCTCTTCCCTCGAAAAAAGCTGCTCTAAAATCTTTCTTTCGCGGGCTGTCACATACATCTGCCTCACCTCCCTCGTTGACAACATTTAATTAGTTTATTTTCTATATTTCCATCTTAGCCCGGTTCGTAAGGGTTTTCAACAGAAAGTAAACCCACTATCGTCACGATGGCTGTGACAAAATTAAAAAAGAAAACATCCTCCAACAGAACTCCGACGGTTGGATCAGGCGCGTGCCGCATAACTGTGAATGCTTGCGGTAGGACGGAAATGGTCTTATCACGTGAAGGCACGAGATATAATATATTTTGATCAAACAAAAAAAGGAAGCCGCCCGGGCTTCCTTTTTTTGTGCTTATTCGTCTTCTTTCAATTCATTGACCAATTCATCATAGCGCGGGCTGTTCAGGAAGTTGTCCACGGAAATATGATGGGCTCCTGGTACACGCTGCATCGCACGCTCCGTCAAATCTTTGTGCGTGATGACAATGTCCACATCGGACGGCAGGTCATTGATGGCCATGTTCGTCACATCAATATGAATGCCTGCCTTTTTGAATTTGTTCTTAAGGAGAGATGCTCCCATCGCACTGGATCCCATGCCGGCGTCACAGGCGAAGATAATCCGGTCGATTTCCTTCTCATTTACAGCTGGCACTTCTTCTGTGTTTCCAGACGTTTCCGGCTGCTCATTTTCTGAAGGTCCTTCATTGTTCTGCAGTTCATTGACAAGCTCATCATAGCGCGGGCTGTTCAGGAAGTTGTCCACGGAAATGTGATGGGCTCCTGGTACACGCTGCATGGCACGCTCTGTCAAATCTTTGTGCGTGATGACGATGTCCACATCAGATGGCAGGTCATTGATCGCCATGTTCGTCACATCGATGCTGATTCCTGCTTTCTTGAATTTATTTTTAAGAAGAGATGCTCCCATCGCACTGGACCCCATACCGGCGTCACAGGCGAAGATGATACGGTCAATATCCCCTTCCCGTACAGACGGAACTTCTTCTGTATTTCCAGAAGAAGCCTGCTCTTTAGAAGCTTCTTGTGTTCCTTCATCCTTGGTCAACTGACTGGAAACAGAACTCTTCTTCCCTTTCATCTGCTCCATCTGAGCTGTCGCCTGGTTCAAATCATCTTCGTCCTCTTTCTTGCTCAGTTTCAGAATCAAGGAAGCGACAAGGAAGGAAGCGAGGGCGGCAATCAATACACCTGCAATGACTCCCAATAGATCTCCACGTGCTGTCAATGTCCCGATAGCGATAATACTACCCGGAGACGGTGTAGCTGTCAGTCCGACACCAAGAGCGGCAAAGGTTGCTGTCCCTGATACACCACCTGCAATAACAGCTAGAAGCAGGGCCGGCTTGGATAGAATGTAAGGGAAGTAGATTTCATGAATCCCACCGAAGAAATGAATGATTGCAGCACCAGGTGCTGTCTGGCGGGAAACCCCTTTTCCAAAGATCGTAAAGGCTAACAGGACACCAAGTCCAGGTCCTGGGTTGGACTCAAGCAGGAAAAGAATTGATTTTCCAAGATCCTGCGTTTGATCCACTGCAATCGGGCTCAGGATGCCGTGGTTGATGGCGTTGTTCAGGAACAAAATCTTCGCTGGTTCAATAAAGACGTTGACCAGAGGAAGCAGTCCGGCACCGATCAGGAACTCTACAGCACTTCCGAGAATATTCGTCAGACCAGCCATAACCGGTCCGACCACATAATAACCAATGATAGCAAGAATACCTGCGGCAATACCGGCCGTAAAGTTGTTGATCAACATTTCAAAACCGGATTTCACTTTACCTTCAAACAGTTTGTCTACATATTTGATGACAAGGCCACTGAATGGACCAATCACCATGGCTCCAAGGAACATCGGAATGTCTGCTCCAACGATAACCCCCATCGTCGCTGTCGCACCAACCACTCCTCCTCGCAGACCGTGGACAAGACGTCCACCTGTAAAACCAATCAATAATGGAAGGAGATAGGTAATCATCGGACCGACCATTTCGGCTAAATCTTCATTTGGAAACCATCCATCTGGTATAAATAAGGCGGTAATAAGTCCCCATGCAATAAATGCGCCGATGTTCGGCATGATCATACTACTTAAAAAGCTGCCAAACTTCTGTACCCGGGCACGAAAACCAGCTTGCTGCTTTTCACTCATAATGTTTCCTCCTCGTCTCTTTCGTGTGTTTCTTCTGTAACCTTATGATAAAGCGGTTACAACTCTTATCTCAAGACAATCTAAACGCATGTTTGTCACAGATGTCATGACAGGATTAAAAAAGCTGTCATGGCGCGGTTTACAAGCCCTCCACAATCATCAAAACTGGAATTCGATCCCAGATTTTGTTTGAGTTTCTGCTCACAGGGAACGTTTACACAAGATAATAAGGACAGGAGGAATAGGACGATGAATGCAGCTCAACTACTGATTCAATGCTTGGAAAATGAAGGCGTCGAGTACATGTTCGGCGTGCCGGGTGAAGAAAATATTGATGTGATGGATGCTGTTTTGGACTCATCCATCCAATTTGTCACAGCAAGACACGAAACGAGTGCAGCTTTTATGGCAAGTACGTATGGACGTTTGACCGGAAAACCCGGTGTCTGCCTGGCCACGCTCGGGCCAGGTGCTGCCAATCTATTAACAGGCGTGGCCAACGCAAACATGGACCACTGCCCATTGATTGCGATTACCGGTCAGGCAGGCCTTGATCGTCAGCATAAAGAGTCCCATCAGTACTATGACCTTGTCGATATTTATGAACCTGTGACCAAATGGAATGCCCAGATCAAGACAGGTGAAATGATTCCGGAGGCCGTACGGAAAGCATATAAAGTTGCCGCGGAGGAAAAACCGGGGGCGACGCACATCGATCTTCCCGAAGATATTGCCGAAACCAAAGTAGAGGGCGCTCCGCTGCCAATCAGCCGCTCCACTCTGCCGGTAGCAGAAACGTCCGTGATCCAGGAAGCAGCGGAAATTATAAAGAAAGCACGGTTTCCACTCATTTTAGCCGGAAATGGAGTGACCAGGGCAGGAGCTTCTGAGGAACTCAAGGAGTTGACCGAAAAAGCCTCCATTCCTGTTGTCCATTCCTTCATGGGGAAAGGGGCACTCTCTTGGAAGCATGAACACAATCTGTTTGCAGCAGGTAGCGGGACAGATTACATTACCTGCGGATTCAGCAAAGCTGATTTAATCATCACGATCGGCTTTGATATGGCAGAGACACCTCCGGAAAGCTGGAACCCTTCCGGCCGCACCCCTGTCCTCCATATCGATACGGCAACAGCTGAAATCGATTCCCACTATCCTGTCAAGGTGAATGTCATTGGGAACATTCGTAAAAACCTGGCTCAGTTGAATACATCCCTCTCAAGTCAGGAGCGGGACCTTTCATGGGCGGAACATGTGCGCAGTCAGATGCTTGAAGATATGAACGCCCATAAAGATGATGACTCCTTTCCTTTGAAACCGCAGAAAATCATCTCCGACCTGCGCCTGACTTTGAAGGATGAGGACATCGTTATTTCCGACGTGGGCGCTCATAAAATGTGGATGTCCCGCCTCTATCCGGCCGCCCTACCTAACACGTGCCTGATTTCCAACGGGCTTGCTTCCATGGGAGTAGCTGTACCCGGCGCTGTAGGAGCTAAGCTGGCTCACCCGGATAAAACGGTTGTAGCCGTGTGTGGTGACGGCTCTCTTTTGATGACAGAAGCAGAAATGGAAACGGCAGTAAGACTCCAGCTTCCTCTGATCATTCTGTTATGGCGTGATGAAGGCTACGGATTGATTGAATGGCATCAAAAGAAGAAATTCGACCGCTCTTCCCATATCGGTTTCGGAAACCCCGACTTCCCCAAACTTGCAGAAGCATTCGGTTTTGAGGCTCTATCAGTAGAGAAGGGCGATGCTCTTACAGAAACCCTTCAACATGCCATTTCTTTAAACAGGCCTGTACTGATTGACTGCCCTGTCAATTACGGTGAAAATATGAAGTTGACGGAAAAACTAAACCAAATCCAATGCGACTGAGTGGTTGGGTAGGAAAGCAGCTTCATTGAATGAATAAAAATAAGCGGAGCCTGATGGCTCCGCTTTCCAGGCTGTCGAGAAATTTATCGGCAGCTTTTTTGATCGTTTCTTTTTCTTCTTGTTCCCCATGTATGTAAGAACATGTCCAAGAGATTCTTTTCATATAAAAGGGGTAGCTCCCAGAAAAGACCTATACTTTTTCTCTGCTTTCTTTACTGGATATGAAGAGGTCCGAAGGTATATGATTGACTTCCCGACTCCATCTCGAATGTGAAAACATCCCCACGCGCAACAGGTCCTACTCCCTCCGGTGTACCCGTGAAAATGATATCTCCCCGGCCGAGCCCGAGATGGCCTCCGATCACGTCAATAAGCTCCCGCAGGGAAAAAATCATTCGTTCCGGATACCCATTCTGAACGATTCTTCCGTTTTTAAAAAGGGAAAATGCCCCCTCACGAAAAGCCTCTTCCCCTGGGAAAGGCACAAACCGACTGACTACAGCTGATCCAGGAAAGCCTTTCGCCATTGTCCAGGGATGACCTTTTTCCTTGAGCTTCGACTGTACATCTCTCGCTGTGAAATCGATGCCGAGGGCGATGCCGTCGAGCATTGCATCGAGCGATTTATCCGGATGGTAGTCCTCTCTCATCCTTACAACCAACTCTCCTTCAAAGTGGATCTCCCCCTGCTCAAATGGTAAGTGGACTTCCCCCTCCGTTGTATGTAACGCGTGGGTCGGCTTCATAAAAATGAGCGGCTCTGACGGCACCTGATTGCCAAGCTCTTCCGCATGCTTTTTATAATTGCGCCCTACACAATAGATGTTGCGGATTTCCTCCATCTTCTTTCAACTCCTCCCTGTTTTCCTGCTTTCTCCAGTTTAGCACAGGAACCTGGAGCTCTTACGGAATATCCCTCGAATGTATACAGATTTTCCACCCTTTACACGTTTTTCAACAAGCAGGCAATCCATTACCATAAAAAAACGCAGAGCAAAAAGCTCTGCGTTTACGTGGAAGCTGGAATCCAGCGTTTATATGGTTGTTTTCTGAGATGACGGTCAGCGAAATCCTTGAATTCCTGCTGCTGTTCGACGGAAGCAAAATATCGTTTCGGCAGAATGATCGTCTGCTTATCCTTCGTATACAGGACAAACATCGTTGACACTTCATTCAACGTCGCAATTTCTTTCCATAAGTAGCAGTGACTCTGCTTTTTTATCTTTTCGGTAATGCCTTTATCATCAATCGTATACGTCCATGCATTTTTGGCATAATAATCGGCTTTGTAAACGCCTGTCGAGCGGAGATGGAGGACAAACATCATGATCAGGAAGACAAAAGCAGCCGGGATCAAGGCATATCCTATAGAAACCAGTCCCTTCTGCCACCAGGCTCCATCCACAGATCCGTAAAACAATATCGTAAACAGCACCATTGTGCTGAACAAAGTCCATAATTTCATGCGTTTAAAATGAAAAGCGTGGCATTTCTTAAATTCGTTCAATTGAAGAATGCCGCTGATTTGAATTCCCTTCTGGATATTCATGGTGTACCCTCCCTTTTAAAAGTCTATGCTAAGAGTAGGGGTTATCCTGACCTTTAGCAACCATTATGCTTAAAAAAACGCACCCCAATTTATGGGATGCGTTGAAAAAGTCAGAAGGAAACGGCCGCTTTTTCTGCTTTTTCCAGACCTTCTTCAATGATGCTTTCCGCACGGTCTGGGAATTGGTTATGCCCCTCAATAACGAGCGTCGTAATGTCTGATATGCCCCAGAAACCAAGAATGTTTTCCACGTAGTTAACCGCCATCTCAGCAGATTGAGCGGGTCCTTCAGAATAAACACCGCCTCGGGCGTTCAAAACAGCCACTTTTTTATCAGGAAGCAGCCCAACAGGTCCTTCCGCCGTATAACGGAATGTTTTACCTGCTTGAGCTAGATAGTCAAAGTAGGTGTGAAGAACTGCCGGTATCGTAAAGTTCCACAATGGGAAGGCGAAAACGACTTTGTCCGCTTCCAGGAACTGGTTTAAATATCCATTGACCGTCTTCGTGGCTGCTTCTTCGTTTGGAGTCAGTTCCATCCCTTGAGACAGTTTGAACATGCCGTTGATTTTATCGGTATTGTAGTACCCCAGATTTTCTTCAAACAGATCCAGCTCTTCAATTTCGTGATCCGGATGATTCTCTTTATAATGATCCAGGAACGTGTGATACAGCTTCACACTCACGGATTGTTCAATTGGTCTAGAATTTGCTTTAACAAACAATACTTTTGTCATTAAAAAATCCCTCCAGCATATATTCAGGCCTTCCGCCTATTTAGTTCGAATTCATAATGTTGCTATACATACTATATAACAATCATCATGCTAATCGTCTTCGTTGAATATGTCAATCATCACGCACTCAGGGATGCACATACGACATAATACCCATTTTTATCCAAATTGGTTTAACACGAATAAAACCCGGCTATAGAGCTAATGTGCGCACAGGAAATCATTAAATAGAAAGGATGTATACGTATGGCAGATCGTTATAAGACAGGCGAAAAAGCTCCTGAATCAGGTACTTATGAATTTGATGGTTTAGCCGATGGCCGCAAGAATAATAACGTTACGGAAGATGAAAAACATATTGAACTCAGCAGCGGTGATACATTCCCACCTCTCCGTTCAAGTAAGGAAGCAGCCTATTGGAAAAAAGCCAAATAAAAAGAAACCTGAACCCCTTTCATAACTGGGTTCAGGTTTTTTTCTTCCCCTGGATCACTTTAAACCGACTGCCTTTGGCGCCTGGTTTCTCTTCAAAAGATGTGATGGCGGCCCTCACACCAATGGAAAGGGAGCCATCGGCCTCTACTAAAAATAAGGTTCCCGGTTCTTTCACCTCAACGGAACGAACGTTATGCCTTGCAAAAAGCTCCTGCAGCTCCTGGATCAGTTCTGTTTTACCGTATGTGAAACCCATTTTGGATCACTCCTCGTCTAGTCTTGTTACTAGTAGGTTATGTAGAAGAAATAGAAACATGCCACTTCTCTATGACAAGAGGGCCGTTGAAAGGCACGGTCGTTGACATATCGATAATCCTCGATTAATATAGGCCTATGAAAAATTACATCGATATCTTCAAAGTATTAGCCAACCAGACAAGATTGGATATGCTTATGTGGTTGAAAGATCCTGAAAAGCATTTCGATAAGCCGACCGCTCATCTATCTAAGAACATCAATGAAAAAGGCGGCGTCTGTGTCGGAGATATTCAGGAAAAAGCCGCCCTTTCCCAGTCGACGGTCTCCCATTACCTGGCGATGATGCAGCATGCCGGACTGCTGGAATCCGAACGCCATGGCAAATGGACCTATTACCGGAGACGTGAGGAAAAAATTGAGGAAGTCGCGGAATTTATAAAAAGAGAGCTTTAAGCTCTTTTTTTACCACCGATATATCGATAATTTTAGATATGTAGATATGAGTTCAAAGGAGGAACTTTTCATATGAAAATCTGGATTTATTTCATTGCTCTGATGGCAGGCATTTCCCTCAGTATCGAAGGAGCTGTTTATGGAGAACTCGGAAAGACCATTGGAAAACTTGAAAGCAGCTTTTATAATTTCGCAGCCGGATCCATCATTCTTGGACTTATTGTACTCTTTTTTGGTAAAGGAAAGCTTTCTGCCACCACCGAAGCGCCCAGGTGGCAGATGAGCGGCGGACTGCTGGGCATCATTTATTTAACTATATTAATTTTTGCCATACCGGTGGTCGGTGTAGGTGCCGCCATGATCAGTGTCATTGTCGGGCAGCTTCTCATGAGTCTGCTGATTGAATCGAGAGGATGGCTTGGAAGCCGGGCCGCTCCTGTTCCTAAAGAAAAAATCTTTGCTGTTGTCCTGATGACTATTTCACTGTTTCTCATTTATTAAAGGAGGATTCTTATGGGCTTATTGATTATCGCAGCCTCTGTGGCAGGGGGTACACTACTCAGTTCACAAAGCTCCATCAATGGAGCATTAAGCAGAAAAGCCGGCACGTATGAAACGACCTTTTTCACGTTTATAACAGGAGCACTCATGCTTGCTCTGCTCGTCCTTTTCTTCGGCAGTGGCGACGTTATGAAAATTCTGGAGGCTCCTGCCTGGCAGTTGAGTGCTGTATGGTTCGGAGTCGGCTACTTGTTTCTCACCGTTCTCGCTGTTCCGCAAATCGGTGTCATTGCCACCAACATTTCCACCATCATCGGACAACTCGGCGCCGGAATTCTGATCGATCACTTCGGATGGTTCGGAGGGCTCCGAATTCCCCTGGACGGGGAGCGTATCGCAGCGTTCATCCTTCTACTCGCCGCTCTTTGGCTGATATATAAAGCCGATAAAAAGCAGATCAAAAAGGCATAAAATTTGTAGAAGTTTGTAACCTTCTGTATAATCTATCACTATGAATAAGACCTTCCACTATAGTGGAAGGTCTCTTTGGTAGGTGTCTTATGCTGAATACAACTTTTTTGTCAAACTTGAATGAAAAGATCGAAGGCGTCCGGGCTAAAATGTATGAAGCCTATGAAGATGGACGCAGCTATGAAGAACTCCTCAAAATCTCCCAGGAGCTTGATGACCTGTTAAATCGTTTAGAACAAATAACAAAATAAAAAGGATGCCTGACTCACAGGCATCCTTTTTCATGCAGATATAACTTTATTTCTCCCCGAGTGTTTCGCCTCATATAACGACTCGTCTGCTTTTTCCAATAATCCTTTCGCTGTTGACACATGGTCAGGATATGTACTCACCCCAATAGAGACCGTAATGAAAATCTTTTCTCCATCAGGGAGGAGAAACTCTTGGTGTTCCACCGTCCGCCGAATGCTTTCTGCTTTCGCCCTGCCGGCTTCATTGCTGCAGTCCAGAAGGATAACGGTGAACTCTTCTCCACCGTTTCTGGATACGATATCAAAGGATCGGGTTACCTCATTCAAGGTACTCCCCAGCTGCCGCAGTACTTCATCACCGGCCGCATGCCCATATGTGTCGTTCACGCGCTTAAAGAAATCAATGTCGATGGCAAGCAGAGTCAACGCTTCTTCTTTTTCCACGGCGTTTCTCACACTATGGTTCCAGAGGCGGTCAAACTCCCTTACATTATATAACCCAGTCAAATAATCGACGGATGACTGCTCTTCATACGTTTTAAAAAGATAATGAGACCTCCGCAGGTAATGGACGAGGTAGGAAGCCAGCATCCCACCGATAAATGAAATCAGCCAGTAGATGGGAATGAGAAACTGCAGTGTGCCCCAGTCCCTGATCACCAAGGAAATGACAATCGAAAAGACAATGTTCGACCAGAGCAGCATTTGAAAGGAGGATTTGAGCGGACTCTCCCTGTGATGAAGCTTCCGGTACAGCCACATATACCCGATAAACAAGAAAATCATTAAGATGACAGCGGCCATCGAAGAAAGATTGACCCCATACAACAGCCGTCCGGAAGCAATGATGACAGCACTCAACAAAGCCGGGCGGATCCCTATGTATAAGAGCAGAAGCATGACGGGGAGATGGCGCAGATCAATAATCGTCTGTTCTGTCACCTGTATAGAAAAATACATCAGCAAAATGCCAAGCAATCCGCCTGCAACCCCGTCGATCCACTGACTGTTCTGTTTAGAAACCGCAGGCAGCAGTTTCGTCCACCGAACTTGCAGATACATAAAAACGAGGGCAATTACGATGCAGATATTTATAAAAAATTCCTGAATGATCACAAACAACCTCATCCCTCTTTCTCTTCTTGCACCCATTTGTTCTATTATCGACATCTTCCAACAGATTTGTCTATGAAAATTGTCATTCCTTTGTAAAAGAAGATGTACAAAACGTATACACATCTGTGTATCACGGTCTTTCTTCCTATTACAAAACCAGTCATTATGTGGTAATAATAGAGTATAAACAACGACGATTATAAGAAACAGCCCCCTGATGTTCAGGTCGTTTCCTTTTGTGAATGGAAGGGTATACGTATCAAAATAAAATAAACGAGACACGATGAACTGTGATTTTTAATGTGGGCACTTGAATCACAGGGAGTGAGTAGTGCAACCGGCTCCGCTCAGGAGGCATAACCATGAGTAAAACACCCCCGCGTCCTATGGAAAGCAGTGACGATAACAAAAACCACATCGTTCACCTGAAAGCTTCGTCAATCAAAACCTTGTCGGACCCCCTTCTCCTACTGACCTACCGTCAGGCTGCCGAGATGGGTCTGGATCAAGACTTTCTTTACCTTATCTGTAAAGAGTTGAAAGACAGGGGGTTCTCCATTGAATGCTCCTCTAGCTACGGATGACAATGGATAATTTATAGCTCACCCGTTGATTAAGCTCTACCAGCCATTCATCCAGCACCTCATTGGAAGGAAAACGGCATTCCAGTAAATAGCACCCCTCCCCGCTGATTTTATAATTATTCCTGACGAATGATGGATGGTTCTCAAGAAATGTAAAATAGGGTTGATGATTCAGGCTGTCTGTGTAGATATTCAAAAAACAGTGGACAGGATAGCCCATCTTCTTTTCATTCACGCGGACTGTATAGGATTCAATCAGCCCTTCGTCTTCTAATTTCAAGACTCTTGCCGCTGCTGCCTGTCCTGTGAGATGGACATGAGCGCCCAGCTCCTTCATCGTCATCCGGCCATCTTTTTTCAGCTCTTCTATAATTTTCTCATCCGTTTTGTCCATGATTTCTGCCTTCCTTTCATATTTCAACTCTTTTCAGCCAAACACTTGATTAATGTGGTGTACTCCTATTTCCCTTCATAGTACGCTATTGTCAACAGAGATAAAAGGAGGAAGGCTTTATGAAAATCAAGCTGATTCGAAATGCAACATTACAATTGAACTATGGAGGAAAAACCTTCTTAATCGATCCATTCCTTTCCACACAGGGAGCGATGCCGGCTTTTCCAAATTCGCCGCATCAGGATTTAAGGAACCCGACCGCCCCCCTGCCTGTTGATGCCGAAAGTCTGACCGATGTGGACGCTGTCTTCATCACCCACCTTCATCCTGATCATTTTGATGACGAAGCGAAGGCTGTTCTAGCCAAAGAAACGCCTCTGTTCGCTCAAAATGAGGAAGACGTGAGAGCTGTGCAGGACGCAGGATTCACCCATGTCCACTCCTTCCAAAATGGTGTGGATATAGAAGGCATCCGGATTACCCGCACCCCGGGACGTCACGGATCGGAAGAAATGACAGCTATAACGGGAAAGGTGTCCGGTCTCCTTTTTGAAGCAGACGGTGAGAAAAGTCTTTATATTGCCGGGGACACGGTTTGGTATGAAGAAGTCGAACAGACGCTGGCCTCCCGCCGTCCTGATGTCATCGTAGTGAACGCGGGGGCCGCTCAATTTTTAGAGGGCGGGCCGATTACGATGACGAAAGAAGATGTCACAGCTGCCGCCCAGGCTGCACCAGAGTCCGAGATACTCGCTGTGCACATGGAATCCCTGAACCACTGCCTGTTAACTAGAGAAGAGTTGAAGTCTTATACGAGCGGTTATCCGTCTATTCACATCCCTGAGGATGGAGAGACGCTGACCTTTTGATCCTTTTCCCTCCGGACCTGCCGGAGGGTTTTTTTATGCCTGACAAAAGGAATAGTCACACCTTCCACCAATATCCAACAGCGTTTTACATTATGTTAATTGTCAGACAATTCAGATGTTGATATAGTGATAAAAACAAAGGAGGCGATGATTGTTGCAGATCAATCAGGACAGGTATAAAGATCATCTCATGACACTTGCGGAGATCGGGAAAATTGGAGAAACGGGTGTGAACCGGCTCGCCCATTCCAAGGATGACCGGAAAGCGGTTGATGTCGTACAAGGATGGATGGAAGAAGCCGGGCTGACGACCAGAATTGATGGTTTCGGCAATTTGATCGGTCGTACAGAGGGCACCGAGCCTGATCAACCTATTCTCATGATGGGGTCCCACATTGATTCCCAGCCGTACGGGGGCCGTTTTGATGGAACCGCCGGAGCTCTTGGAGCGATTGAAGTTGTACATACAATGAAAGAGCAAAACATAAAGCCGGTACGCACGATTGAAGTGATCTGCTTTGCTGATGAAGAAGGATCCCGATTTAACAAAGGCGTATTTGGTGTACGCGGCCTCATCGGTCAGCTGGAGGAAGGGGAGATACTTCGAAAAGATAAAAACGGGATGACCCGGCTCGAGGCTTTAAGGGAATTCGGTGTCGAACCGGATTTATCGGAAAGTCCCGTCTACAAGCCAGGTGATATTGAAGCTTTTTTAGAGCTTCATATTGAACAGGGGCCTGTCCTTGAATCAAAAGATAAGCCTGTAGGCATCGTTTCAGCCATCTCCGGACCGATCTGGCTTACGGTTACCCTGGAAGGCTTCGCCGGCCATGCCGGATCTGTACCGATGCATTTAAGACAGGATGCCATGCTCGGTGCTGCCATCATTACAAAAGAATTCAATGAACTTGTCCGCAGGGAAGGAACACCAAATACCGTCGGAACGGTCGGAAGCATCCAAAATTTCCCGAACTCCAGAAACATCATTGCTGAAAAGGTCGAGTTCACCATTGATTTGAGGGATATCGACCTGGACGCGAGAAACCGCCTGGAAGAAAAACTCTATCAATTAATAGAAAAAACAAGTAAAGAATTGAACCTCGACTACTCCATTACAGAAGATACCAAGAGTGATCCCCGCTACTGCGCGGACTGGATTAAAGAGATTATGAAGAAGCACGATGAACAGCTTGGTTATCAATCTCCCACCCTCATGAGCGGTCCGTTTCACGACGCCCTGTTCATGTCCTATATCAGTGATTACGGCATGATTTTTGTGCGGTGTGAAAAAGGGATCAGCCATAACCCGCTGGAATATGCAGAAATGGAAGATCTACAAAAAGGGGTGGAACTGCTTTATCATACAGCGATGGAAATTGCCGGAGCTTAGAAAGGGGGAACGTATGCACGCAGACAAAATTTTTATAAACGGTGAAATTGTCACAGCGGACGAACATTTCCATGTGTATGAGGCACTTGCAGTCCAGGGGGAAAGCATCCTCAAAGCGGGAAAGAACTACGAAATCATGAAAACCGCCGGCGCCCTCACAGAGGTTGTCGACCTAAAGGGCAGAACGCTCATGCCCGGATTCATTGACGCCCATGTCCATCTCGAGCTTTACGGAACGAATGTCCTCGGTGTCAACTGTAAAAAACCCCGGACGATTCCTGAAGTTCTGAAGGCACTGACAGAAAGGGCTGCGGAAACTGCTGAAGGCCAATGGGTGCGCGGCTGGGGCTACAATCAAAACGAACTGGCCGAGAATCGGCATCTAACGAGGTGGGACTTGGACAAAGTGTCCACCTCCCATCCGATCATAGTTGTCCGGACGTGCGGACACATCTCCTGCGTAAACACCAAAGCCTTGGAGATGGCAGGAATCGAGGAAACCACTCCAGACCCGGTGGGCGGGTCTTATCACAAAATCAACGGACAGTTGAGCGGCCTGCTGCTGGAAGCCGCTCATATGATCGTCTTCCAGCACGCGGACTACAGTGAAGAAGAAGTTCTCCACGGATTAACACTTGCTTCTCAGGACTTCTTATCCTACGGCATTACAAGTGTTCATGATGCCGGCGGTTATGGGACGAAGCATATCCGCTATTTACAGCAGGCTGTCCAACAAGGCATCGTGAAGCAGCGCGTCTATGCTCTGTACGGTTCCCTGTCCAACGCTCCGGAAATGGTTCGTGCGGGACTGGAAAGCGGCATTTCAACAGGCCTTGGTGATGAATGGTTCAAAATTGGACCGGCGAAGCTTTTTATTGATGGGAGCAGCAGCGGTCCTACCTGCCGTACAAGAGAACCCTATAACAGCAACCCCGAAGACAGAGGTATATTATACATCACCCAGGATCAACTCGACGGACCACTTCTGGAGGCCCACCATCGTGGCTGGCAGATAACCGCTCATGCGATGGGCGATGAAGCCGTAGACATGATGCTGCACACCATTGAGCGAGCGCTCGATCAGGCACCAGCAGCTATTCCCCGCCACCGGATCGAGCATGCAGGAATCGCACCTTCCGACCTCGTCGAACGGATTCGAAACACCGGGGCGGTTCCTATTCCGAACCCATCGTTCCTTTATGAATTCGGTGATGGCTATGAGAAAGATTATGGAGAACGCATCAACCATATGTTCCCGTTAAAAAGCTATTCGGATCCATACATTCCTTACGCCATTGGGTCAGACAGTCCGATTACCACTCCAAATCCTTTTTACGGCCTGTATGCAGCGGTCACCCGGCGCAGTAAAAGCGGCCGGATCATAGGAGAAAACCAGACGGCTCCACTAGAGGAGGTGATCCGGGCTTATACGTGGGGCGGCGCTTACGCTTCGCAAGAAGAACATAGGAAGGGAACGCTGGAACCAGGCAAAGCGGCCGACCTTATCCTACTGAATCGTTCCATTATGAAATGCCCTGCTTCCGCGCTTCCGGATATGCAGGTCGAAATGACTATCCTGGATGGAAAAACCGTGTATACGTTACAAAAGGAGGACGTCTATTGAGTAAACAACGCTTTATAAAAATCTACTGTCTATCCCTCGCCATCCCTTTCCTGTTGATGGTTTTCCCGCTTTTCACCCTTGGTAACCGGGAGACGCCCTTCATCATGGGTCTCCCCTTCTCGGTATTCTGGGTGATTTTCTGGATCCTGATCACCTTTGTCATTGTATTATTTCTTTATCGTCTCGATCCGGACAAAGATGAAAAGGGGGTCCAGTAAATGGCTCAGTGGCAGATTGCAATGATTATGATGATCGCTTATCTTGTCATCGCATTATTGATCGGCGTACTTGCCGGCCGTAATCAGGATAAGCAGTCTCTGGAAGAATTCACGACAGCTAAAGGGAACCTCGGTCTCTTCGTCATGTGGTTTTTAATGGGGGGAGCCGTCTTCAGTGCCTTCTCTTTCCTCGGGGCTCCGGGGTGGGCCTTCTCCAGAGGTGCTCCAGCGCTTTATATCATCACATACACCGCTTTCGCTATTTTACCTTGGTACATCATTGGTCCGAAAATCGGACGGATCGGACGGAAACATAACATATATACCGTCGCCGGCTTCATGCAGCTGCGTTATTCCAGCCGTGTGCTGGCCATGATGATCGGAATCATTGCCCTGCTCGCCTCTATCCAGTATCTGGCTACTCAAATGAAAGGAATGGCTTACATCTTCAGCATTATGACAGAGGGCCGCATTCCTTTCTGGCTCGGTGCCTTATTGTCCTACGGCATTGTCGTCGTCTATGTAGCAACCGGCGGTCTGCGGGCAGCCGCATGGTCAGATGTTTTCCAGGGCATTCTAATGATCATTATCTCCTGGACGGTAGGATTGACCATTGTGAACCAGCTCCACAGCAGTGTTCCAGATATGTTCAGGAATTTAACAGAGACCGCTCCGGGCTTCCTTCAGATCGGCGCGGAGGGATCGACGATGAGTGCGATGGCTTATACGACAACGATTCTCGTTTCCACCATCGGCTTTCTCATGTGGCCTCATTTATTTTCTAAGTCCTATGCCACGAAAGCACGGACCATTAAGAAGACCGTTCTCGTCTATCCTGTATTCGCCCTGTTCTTGATCCCCTTGTTGTTCGTCGGATTTTCAGCTGTCAATGTCATTGATCCGTCCCAAATTGGATCACCTGACGAGATTCTCCCTTACTTGATCACGACGGTCCTTACACTGCCAGGCTGGGTGTACGGTCTTGTCGGAGCCGGTGCCCTGGCAGCAGCCATGAGTACAGCCGATGCCATTACTCACAGTGCTTCCCTCGAATTTACCGACGGGTTTGTAAAGAATATCAAGCGTGACCTTTCCTCCAAAACCACCCTTTTAATCATGCGGATCGGTGTGTTTGTCATTGGTGGACTCGCCTATGTGATTACTGTTTTTGGAGGCCAGGGATTGATTGCCCTCCTGCTTGGTGCATACGGATCGATCGTCCAGTTCGCCCCGGGCGTATACGGAGCGCTCTATTCGAAAAAAGTCACAGAACCCGCGGTCATTACAGGGTTGATCACCGGTACAGTCGTGAACTATTATTTCCAGCTCGTTGCACCGACTACACCGCTGGATATTAACCCAGGGATTCTCGGCCTGATCTGCAACATCGGCCTTGTCGTCATCATCAGCGGATTCACACAAGGAAAGGAGCTTCCGATGGCGGAGGAGTACCGCAAAGTCGGATCCTGATAGCGGAAGAACACATGTCCAGCTTTTTCTCTCATAAAAAAATGCATCCCTCTCCAATGAGGGATGCGTTTTCATTTTTACGTACGGATCAGATTGTGAGGATCCAAAACGAATTTCTTAGCGGCTCCCCCATCAAACTCCTCATAGCCGCGCGGGGCTTCATCAAGACCGATGACGGTGGCATTGACCGCTTTCGCAATGTCGGCTTTTCCTTTCAATATCGACATCATCAATCCATGATGATACTGCATGACAGGCGTCTGCCCGGTCGCAAACGACTGCGCTTTAGCCCAGCCTAGCCCGAAATCGAGCTTAAGCAGTCCACGCCGTGCATCTTCCTCAGATGCACCGGGATCCTCTGTTACATAAAGCCCGGGAATACCGAGTCCGCCCCCTGCTTTTGTTGCGTCCATAATGGAGTTCAAAACCGCTGCCGGTGCTTCCTGATGGTTGTGGCCGTGAGCTTCAAAACCGACACAGTCTACAGCCGCATCCACTTCAGGAACACCAAGAATCTGTTCGATTTGTTCAGAGATATTGTCATGATTTCCAATGTTGATCGTTTCACAGCCGAAGCTCTCCGCCTGCGCCAGCCGTTCGTCAATCAAGTCACCGACGATGACAGCAGACGCACCGAGAAGCTGGGCGGAGTGAGCAGCAGCAAGCCCGACAGGACCCGCGCCGGCGATATACACAGTGGAACCCATTTTCACACCAGCTTTATAGGCACCGTGAAATCCCGTCGGGAAAATGTCTGAGAGCATCGTTAAATCAAGGATTTTCTCCATCGCTTCGTCTTTATCCGGAAACTTGAGAACCTGAAAATCTGCGTAAGGCACCATCACATATTCTGCCTGGCCGCCTACCCATCCACCCATGTCGACATAACCATACGCTGAACCAGGTCGGTCGGGATTCACATGCAGGCAGATGTGGGTTTTCCCTTCAATACAATTGCGGCACCTTCCGCACGCAATGTTAAAAGGTACAGACACCAGATCCCCTTTTTTGACAAACTCGACATCTCTTCCTGTTTCAATGACTTCTCCTGTAATTTCGTGGCCGAGCACGAGCCCTTCCGGTGCCGTCGTCCGTCCACGGACCATATGCTGGTCACTTCCGCAGATGTTGGTGGAGACGACTTTTAAAATGACTCCATGTTCACACTTGCGCCCGACATTCTTCGGATTCACACCCGGCCCATCTTTCAGGACAAGTTCGGGGAATTCGATTTCCTTGACCGTTACGCCGCCATTTCCTGTGTACGCTACCGCCCGGTTGTTTGTAGCCATTTCGTTCCTCCTCAAAATAATAGACTCCCTTAAGCGTCGGCTGCTGAATTCCGTGACATGATTTAAAGATATAACATGTATTATTTTCCCATTTATCCCATAATTAAAACAATATTCTGTCATTTTTTCACAAAAAAAGACCCGCCTGTCCAGCGGATCTTGAAAGTTTAAAACGTTTCTGCGGCATCCTTGGCTCTCGCTTCAGCTGTCGACTTTATTTCCCCGGCTTTATCAGGCATAGCCGCATGCCCTTCAACGAACAACCCTTCAATCGAGGGAATACCGAAAAACTGCATGACGGTCTTGAGGTACCGATGCCCCATCTCCATTCCTGCGGCCGGTCCTTCAGAATAAATGCCGCCGCACGCCTGGATATGGAAGGCTTTCTTATCCGTCAGCAGACCAACAGGACCCTCCTCCGTATATTGAAAAGCTTTCCCTGCCACCGCAACGGAATCAATATAGGCTTTCATAACCGGTGGAAAAAAGAAATTCCACATAGGTGTTACAAAGACATATTTATCAGCGCTCGTAAACTGATCACTTAATTCCTTCAGCCGGGATACTTTTCTTTCCTCGTCCGGGGTGAGTTCACCTCCGGACTGCAGTTTCCCCCAGCCACTGAAAATATCCGCATCGATGTGAGGAATGGACTCCTTATACAAATCAATCGGCGTAACCGTATCCTCTGGGTTTGCGGTTTTATACTGCTCAATAAATGCTTTGCCGACACTCATGCTGTAAGAAGCAGTTTCATCATGAGGGTGGGCGGTGATATACAGCACTTCAGCCACGGTTCATCGTTCCTTTCCATTCTCTGATGCTCATTAGTGTGCAGCAAAGAAGGAAACTTACTACAACAGGAAAGCAATAAATTATGGAAAAAGGAGCGGAATGATCACCTGAAGGCATGAAAACAGCCTGTAGGAAAACAGAAGTTTTCTACAGGCTGGGTCCAATCTTATGTGGTTTCTTCTTACAACGAGTCGTCCTCTTGATTCACATATGGATTACCAGACAGATGACGACTGATGTCCTTTGGAATCACAACTTCCTCCGGCTGCTCATATTTTTCCTTTGATTGAACACTTCCATCGTAATGATAAGGTGCATCCTTCATGCGGCACGCCTCCTCTGCATTTCTGTTAGCATGCGTGCGTGAAAGCCGGCGTATACAGAGACATTACATTTTCAAGGCGATGTTTTTCAGTTGTGTATAGTTTCTTAAAGCTTCAAGCCCCTTCTCTCTGCCAAACCCACTCTTGCCGTAACCGCCAAAGGGCATCTGTATCCCTCCGCCGGCACCGTAATTGTTAATGAAGATCTGTCCAGCCTTCACTTTTTCCGCCAGCTTATGGGCACGTGACACGTCCTTCGTCCAAATACCTGTGACAAGTCCATACTCGGTGCTGTTGGCAAGATGAGCCGCTTCCTCATCGGTTTCAAAGGCGAACACAGAGAGGACAGGACCGAAGACTTCCTCTCGGGCTATCTCACTTTCAGGCCTCAGCCCGTCGATAATCGTCGGCTTGAAATAACAGCCTCCAGGTGCATTTGAAACGTAGGCACGTGTTCCACCAAGCAGAAACTTCCCACCATCTGCCTCCACCTTCTTCATAAAGGTCTCGATCCGCCGGCACTGCTGCTCCGATAAAATCGGACCGATATCCGGGTCGCTTTCTCCAGGACCCATGCTCAAATGGTTCATTCGATGAATCACCTTCTCTACGAACGAAGCTTTGCAGTCCGCATGAACGAGCAGGCGGGAACCTGCGGAGCATGTCTGGCCGGCATTTTGAATGATCGATTTGACCACCCATTCGACCGCTTCATCCTGCGATGCATCGGGAAATACGATGTTCGGTGATTTCCCCCCAAGCTCCAGAGTGACAGGGACGATGTTTTCAGCAGCGGCTTTCATAACCTCCGTCCCGGTCGGCACAGATCCTGTGAACGTTATATGGTTCACATCAGGGTGACCAGCCAGGCGAGCTCCTGCGGTATGTCCTTCTCCAAGGACGAGATTGACGACTCCATCAGGGACCCCTGCCTGCTGGAGAATCATCCCCAGCTCCACGGCAGTCAGAGGCGTCTGTTCCGCCGGTTTCATGACGACCGTATTGCCTGTAGCTAAAGCGGCTGCGCAGCTTCTCGAGGCTACTTGAAGCGGATAGTTCCAAGGAATGATGTGAGCCGTGACGCCCACAGGTTCCCGAAGGGTATAGTCGAGCACCCCCGGTTCAATCGGAATGGTTTCCCCGTGGATTTTATCGGCGGCTCCCCCATAAAATTCGAAATAACGGGCCGCTGCCTCCACATCCGCCCTTCCCTGTGAAATCGGCTTTCCCGTATCAAGCATCTCAAGAAGGGCGAGAGACTCTTTATTCTCCCTGATCATCTCAGCCACCCTCAGAAGCATCTGTCCACGTTCATAGGGCTTCACCAACGGCCAGTCTCCTGCACTAAAAGCGTGTCTTGCTGCCGATACGGCCAGGTCTATATCCTCTTTGCTGCTTGCGGGAGCATCGGCGATCACTTCTCCAGTCGAAGGATTATGTATATCCATCCGTGCACCGGCAGAAGGTTCTGACCAGACACCATTAATTAAATTCTTAAGTATGCGCACATTCATTTCCCCCTTTATAATCCGCGGCCGCCATCAATGGAAAAAACACTGCCGGTCGTCATACGTGCTTCATCAGAAACGAGGTATACGACGGCATGGGCAATATCATCAGGGTCAATCAACCGTCCCAGTGGCACAGACCTCTGAAACACCTCCCTCTTTGTATCATCCATATTCTCTCCGGGCCGGACAAATTCCCCAAGCATGCCGGTATCAGACGGACCGGGGTGAATGACGTTGACACGGATGCTGTCAGGAGCCAGTTCTATCGCAAGCGCTTTCGAAAAAGCAGTCACAGCTCCTTTGGAAGCAATGTACGCACTGAGGCCCGGCCTCACCCGTTCAACTGCAATGGAGGCGATATTCACAATAACCCCGCACTGCTCTTTTTTCATATAAGGAACAGCTGCCCGGCACATGAGAAAGGCCGCTTTTGCATTGACATTCATGACCATATCCCAGAAATCTGTTGTCACTTCTTCAAGAGGGGCTGCAGCCTGGGCCATACCAGCAGCGTTGACGACGCCGTAGATTTGTCCATTCTGTTCAATGGAAGTCTTCACAACACGTTCCACATCTTCTTCCTTCGTCAAATCCGCTTCCACAAATGGATACATTCGCTGGTCTATGTCCGGCATGCGGACCCGGTCTACCGCCGTTACGGAGGCTCCTTCTTCCAACAGTCTGGAAATGACCGCCTGTCCCATTCCTCCAGAAGCCCCTGTAACAATGATATGTCTGCCTTTGACTCTCACTTTCTGATTCCTCCTTTACGTTTGGGCATGGATGGCACGGATAATAGCATCGCCCATATCGGCTGTGCTGGATTTCCCACCAAGATCAGGGGTGCGGATCTCCTGTTCAGCAAGAACAGCTTCCATACCGTTCATGACCAAATCACTCAGATCAGGCCGTCCATTATGCTCCAACATCAATGCCGCAGACCAGATCTGTGCTACAGGATTGGCGATGCCTTTGCCTGATATATCCGGAGCCGATCCGTGTATGGGCTCAAACATGGATGGAAACTGTCCCTCCGGGTTTAAATTCGCAGAAGGGGATAAGCCGAGACCCCCCACAATCCCGGCCCCGAGGTCTGTGAGTATATCTCCGAATAAGTTCGAGGCAATGACCACCTCGAACGATTCCGGCCGGTTGATAAAGTAGGCGGCCAGTGCATCGATATAGACAGGAGAAAGACGAATCTCAGGATACTCCTGCCCAACTTCCCGGACCACATCATCCCAAAGCTTCATCGTATGAATGATCGCATTGGATTTTGTAGCACTTGTGACGGTCTTTTTACCATGCTTTCTCGCATAATCAAAACCATACCTGCTCAGTCGGCGGATGCCTGCCTTCGTCATGACCGTCGTCTGCACCGCCATCTCCTGACTGGTTTGTCCATACATCCTCCCGCCCATATGGGAATATTCCCCTTCTGCATTTTCACGAAAGACGACGAAATCAATCGGGGCTTTCGTGTCCAGCGGGGAGGCGACGCCCTTCAGCTGTTTTACAGGCCGTACGTTCACATACTGCTGAAACTCCTTCCGGATTGGCATGATTAAATCCCAGATGGTCACTTCATCAGGCACCCGGGCATCTCCGATCGCTCCGAATAGGATGGCATCGAAATGCTGCAGATAACTGAGAGCGTCCGCAGGCATCATCCTGCCGGTTTCCATGTAATACGCACTGCTCCAGGGCAGCTCTTCCATCTCGAGCTGAAGTGTTGAATCCAGAGAAGAGAGGGTGTTCAACACTTTAAGCGCTTCGTTCATTACCTCGGGGCCGATGCCGTCACCTGCCATGACCGCGAGCTTCATGACTCTTTCGGCTCCTGAAGAAATTCGAGTGCTGTCTGCCTGTATAACTGGGTCGTTTCCACAAGATCACAGATGTCGATGTATTCATCCACCTGATGGGGGACTTCCCGGTCTCCTCCACCCGTCGTCAAAATGGGGATGCCGGCAAGGTGAAGAAATGTTCCGTCTGTGGCTCCGGGGACACCGTTATATACCGGCGCTTTGCCCGTCACTTTTTTATAGGCTTCCGCCACCGCCGTTACCACTGGGTTCTCCCGGTCCGTTTTCGTCCAGGGGCGCTCCTCCAGAACGATCATTTCCGCATCGAACCCCGCATCCCCTTCCATCGTCCTATCCAGGATCTGTTGGATGTCCCGTTTTAAAGCTTCGTGATCCTGGCCTGGAACTGTACGGATATCCAACGTTGTCCGGCACTGTTCCGGCACTACATTGATCTGGGGTTCACCGGATACAGGGGCCTGCAGAATTGTCGGTGTGATGCTCGGCCACCCAAGCAGCTCATGCTTCCCGGTCTTCTCTTTTTCCCTCTGCTCCAGTTCATCCAAAGCCGTGATGATCTTCGCCATCCTCGTATTCGGATTCAGCCCGGAAAGGGGCATTGCCCCATGCGCCTGACGGCCGTAGGCATCAATCTGGATCCTCATCGCCCCTTTTTGAGCGGTACAGAGCTGGTTTTCCTCCGGTTCACATATGACAGCTCCATCTACATCACGCGCCCATCCCTGCTGGATAAAATGTTTAATGCCGATCATCATCCCTTCTTCATCACAAGGAATGCACAGAATGATTTTCCCATTCAGCTCCTCTTCATCCTTGATCAAGGAATGGACCGCTGTAATGGCACAGGCAAGATTTCCTTTCGTATCATTCGTGCCCCTGCCGTACATCCGTCCTTCGACAATCTCAGCTCCGAATGGATCATACGTCCAACGGGCCGGATCTCCTTCTGTCACCACATCGGTATGACCTTCAAACAACAAGGTCTTCCCAGGCCTTTTGGTATCATAAATTCCAATGACATTCGGCCGGCCCGGTTCGACTTCCTCCACATGGACGTCCATCCCCATCTCTTCCAAGTAAGCGGCCGCATAATGGGCGGTTTTTTCTTCATTTCCATCCTTCACTCCAGGCCGGTAGACACTTGGAATCCGGACGAGCGCCTGCGTCAGATCGACCACTTCTTTTGTATCCCTCTCTACACGTGCTTTTTCATCAATCAAGATCATTCCATCCACTCCTCTATGCACTCCATAGTTTGGTAATGACTTCATCCTGAACCTTGGCATGATGTTTCATCGTGATGAGACTGACAAGAACGTACGCAGCGAACGACAACAGCACCGGCATAACGACCGTATGCATTCCGAAAGCATTCGGCATGAATGAATGGAATACAACATAGCTTCCGACCCCGGTGATGATCGAGGCCATTGCTCCGCCTGCATTGCCTTTTTTCCAATACAGGCCCATAATCACCGGCCAGATAAAGGCCGCCTCCAAACCGCCGAAGGAGAATAAATTCAACCAGATCAGCAGCTCGGGCGGATTGACCGCCATAGCAAAGACGAGCAGACCGATAACCGTCGTGACACCGATACTGATTTTTTTGATCGTCCGGTCGTCCGCCTCGGGCTTCACATAATTCAAATACACATCCTTAACGACAGCAGAGCTGACCAGCAAAAGCAGCGAGTCCACCGTCGACATAATCGCTGCCATCGGGGCAGCAAGTACAATTCCGGCGAGCCAGGCCGGCAGCACTTCCATCGCGATTCTCGGCATGACCGTGTCTCCGACTTCTATACCTGGAAGGACAGAGCGGGCAAAGACACCCGTCAAATGCATGCCGAGCATAATGAACCCGACAACAACCGTACCAATCAACAAAGCGCGGTGCATTCCTTTCGAACTTTTATATGACATTGCGCGCACCGCCACCTGCGGCAGACCAACGACACCGACACCGACTAAAATCCAGAAGGAAGACACATAAAGCGGTGTGAGTGACTGATCCGCGCCATACGGGGAAATCAAATTCGGATTTTCCGCTGCCAGATCCGACATGATCGGTCCGATTCCACCGCCTGCAATGATGGTCCCGATCAAAATGATGAGCGTCCCGAAGAACATGACGACGCCCTGGACGGTATCGGTAATCGCTACCGCGCGGAAGCCGCCGATAATGACGTAGACGAGTACAGAAACAGCAAAAATGAATAACGCCGCTGTGTAGGAAAGACCCGTTAATGACTCGATCAGCCGGGCGCCGCCCACCCACTGGGCCGCCATAGCCGAAAACAGAAACAGGATAATACTGAGCGCTGACAAAATGACGACCCATTTATTTTGATAGCGTTCTTTCAGAAAATCGATCAGCGTTACGGCTTTGATTTTCCTTGCCATAATAGCGAATTTCTTTCCAAGTACCGATAAAACGAAATATCCTGTAGCAAGCTGTGTCATGGAAAGGAGCACCCAGCCGAGACCCATCGTATAAGCGACACCGGGTCCGCCAATAAAGCTGCTCGCGCTGCCGTATGTAGCAATCATCGTCATGGCAAGGATAAACCCACCCAGCTGCCGGCTGCCAAGGAAATACTCCTGCAGGAAATTGGATGTAGTTTTCAAATGGTTCGATGCATAAAAGCCGATACAGAAAATAATAACGAGAAAAACTAAAAGGGGGACAACAACTGCCCAGTTCATGATTCATCCTCCTCATCCAGCGGGACTTCCTTATAAAAATACTTCACAGCAAGAATTACGAGAAGAATGATGACAACGGTCGTTACCACACAACTGTAAAAGAACCAGTCCGGCAGCCCGAAAATATAATTGTATTCCGAAACCGGTTTTGATCCGAGCCCGTACGCCGAGCCGAACCACATGAGGAAGTTAAGGATGACAAGGCCGACGCCGATCAGCGCTTCCCTGTCGGCCACCCGGTACCGCGGGTCATCCTCGAAGGGTTTTTTCTCTTTCATATAGATCCTCCTTTATCTAATACCGACATCCTGTTTCACTAAAGAAACCTTTCCCCATCGACAATTTTCAGATATATTTGAATTGAGAGATTATTAATAACCTTAGCATGGACCGCTGAGATGCACATTAGACATCAGGACCACTTTCAGCATCAACCCATGTACACAATGTAAAAACATACAGGAGGTTGATTTTTCTATGTCCCCTATGATGTTTACGGTACACGACATGCTGATGCGCCCCCAGTTCCAGCATGCTTCCATTCTGGCCGGCCGCGGTGGTCTGGAGAAGACTGTTTCCTGGGCGCACATCCTTGAATTGACGAAAGTGAAACACCTGCTTCACGGCAGCGAATGTGTCATGACGACAGGGATCGGATGGGGAAAGGAATTGCAGCATGCCCGTTCCTTCCTTGAACAGCTTATCGAAAAAAAAGTCACCTGTCTCTGCATAGAACTCGGCGATTATATCAACCAGCTTCCCCCTTCACTCCTGCAGCTGGCGGATGACCATGACCTTCCCGTCGTCGTCTTTGACAAGGAAGTCCGGTTCATCGATATATCCAAGGATATCAACCAGCTGATTCTACAGTCCTCCCGCCTCATGCCCCGTCAGGAAAACTGGGTGAGCCGGTGGCTGGAGGGCACAATGACGGATAAAGAGGTGCTGCCCTACCTCCAGAAGACCATCGGAAAAAATGAGGCACGGGGGATCCCCTGCTTGTTGACGGGATACGATGACAGCATCCCCTATCAGCGGGACATTTTCCAATCCTTTTTTCAAAAGGAAGGCTTTCATCCACTCCCGCTTCAGCATCGGGACGAACTCGTCCTTCTCCTTCTGGATGAACGGAAACAAGACGTTCCAGAACGACTGTTCAGATCCTTGCAGGTGATGAAGGAAAAAGTACGCAGTATGTATCATACCATCAGCTATGGACCATTGTTTACAAACCTATCAGAAATCCCCAGGTCCATGCGGTGCACACAGGAAGCCGCCCATATCCAAGCCGCTTTTCAGCTTGAAATTCCGTTTTATGAAAAACTCCATCCGTGGCGGCTGATCGTGGAAGATGATAAGCAGGGACGCCTTGAATCTTTCATTCAGGACACTCTCGGAGATGTTCTTTCCTATGATGAATCTCATGACACCGAACTGCTGGAGACCCTCCGGGCATATCTGGAAAGCTATGGTTCTAAAAAAGATACGGCGGAGCGCCTGTTCATTGTGCGGCAGACCCTCTATCACCGGATACAGAAACTGGAGGAAATCCTGGGACCTCACTTTCTCCGCTCCGAACAGCGGGTAGCCCTGGAAATGGCTTTACTCGGCTGGCAGTACATACAAAGCCCGGTCCGCTCCTGACAGCGGGCCTTTTTGCAGGTCACTTTTTCTTATCCCCCCCTCACCTTTCCAAAACAGCGGTTCGCCGGTATGATGATTACAGAATAGCCAAACCACGCTTATACTAAAATTAGTTCCAAAGCGGCAGGAGGGAGCAGTGAGCCATGAAAGTGAGTATTGACGTGGATGAAAACCATCCGGAAACAAGCATTACAATCCACTGCAGTCAAGTCGATGATACAGTGAAGGAAATCCTCGATTTCCTTCATGAAAGAAAACAGGATTTTGTTGTCGGAAAAAACGGTGAAAGCCAGCATATTCTAAAGCCGGAGCATATCCAGTTTTTCCGATCCGAGGATGAGGCTGTGTTTGCCTATACCAGAGACGCCTCGTTCAAGGTTAAGGACAAACTTTACGAATTGGAGCGCTCCCTTCCTTCCCAGCGGTTTGTCAGAATATCCAAGTCCGTCCTCGCCAACCTATATGAAATGAGCCGGTTTGAGCCTTCATTTAACGGCACCCTCTGCGTGTATTTCAAATCAGGAGAAAAAGAATATGCATCCAGACACTACGTGGGAAATATCAAAGAGATGCTGAATATGAACAGGAGGGACAGCAGATGAAGACATTTCTAATCAGAAGTGCAGGGGGCATTTTCTTCGGAGCCTTCTTATCCACCGTCATTGTTTACGCGCTGATCTTTTTCGGAGACACGCTTGTCCTGGACAGCGGTGCCTTCGTTAAAAATTCCATGGCGGCCATGGCGGCGGGCTGGTTGTTTGCTGTCAGCCCGTTATACTTCGAAATCCAGTCATTCCACCTTATCCAGCAGACCCTTCTTCATTTTTTAACGGTAACTCTCGGCTATTACCCGCTGGCGATTTATGCCGGATGGCTGACCCTGACCTTAGGAAGCTTCCTGATTTTCACGGCTGTGTTCCTCGTCATTTATGCGGTGATCTGGACCGGTTTTTATTTCCATTACCGAAATGAAGCGGAAGATATGAATGAAAGCCTCGATCAGCTTTCTTAACAAACAAATCGGTTGCACATAAAAGCGTCTTTTGTATAATAGGATTATCCTGAAGCGGAAAGGAGGGCTTTTTTGAAGAAGTTACAGCCGTTGTTCATGCTGATATGGATGGTGGGCCTGGGCCTTATGCTTTCCCATCCGGATCTGTCCCACATCCCTGTAAAAGCAGATCTTCAGGAAAGCCCCACGGTGACGGAGGAGGAGCCTTCGTTTGAAGAAGAGCCATCGGCTGTGGATGGAATCTTTTTCACCGGCTCTGCCTGGACGGATCACCGGATCGCCCCGCTTTCCCTTATGGATGCTTCGTGGAATACGGGCAGACCCACATGGCTGACGACGATCTTTTACCAATCCAATTACTTATCACCCTTTCCTTTTTGATGAACCCATATCAAAAAAGGAAAGGGGGACCACCAATGTTTTGGTTCAGAATGATTATGATCGGCCTGTTTTCTTTAACAGCCCTGTCATTATTTACGGTTCAAGGAACGGAAATGTATCACGCGTTCATGGAACTGTTCAACCATAAGCAGCGATAAAAGAATGCCTCTCCCTTTGCATGGGAGAGGCATTCTTTTATTGGTCCGGGTATGTTTGTTTCAGGAAAGTGATCGACTGTCTGATCAGCTCCTGCAGAACATCCGTATCAATATCCTCCAGCTTATTGACATAGACACAGGCTTTCCCCGATTTATGCTTCCCCAGCTGCTCCAGAAGTTCGGCTCTTTTATCATCCCCTGTTGCGAAGTAAAGACTGTGCCGGGCTTTTCGGGGAGAAAAACCGACGAGTGGAGCATCTCCTTCATGGCCGGTAGGGTACTTGTAATGATAGGATCCAAAACCGATGATGCTTGCTCCCCACATTTTCGCCTCATATCCACTGGTTTCTGTAAAGATATCGAGGAGACGGTAGGCATCTTCTTTCTTCTTTTCTGATTCCACCTCTTCAATAAACTCTATGACACTGCGGTCATTCTGCTTTGTTTTCAATTCATACCCCATGCATTTCCCCTCCTTGATCTATTGTTTCTATTCTAACCCTATTTCCACGTCTTCGTGTACAAATCCTCTCTATTCCTTCTTCCATTAAAAATTTACCGGGTCCCCCTATGTATCACACAGCCCCGCCTGAGATTACATAAAGGAAAAAATCATAATCTCTCTGACCCTGCGCATGCTATTTATAAAATAGGACAGAAAAGGAGAGGACTTGATGGAGAATTATTCAGAAAACAGCCGGTCCCCTTTAACAACTCCAAAAGAACAGCCCCACCCTCTCTTTTTCTCTCTTCGTGAAAATGTGGCTCATATCCAGGAGCAGTTGGGGTTCAGCTCGGACCTGGCTGTGCGATGGGTGATGATTAATGAGACAGCATGCGCCTTTCTCTTCATAGACGGTCTTGTGGATAAAGATACGATCCATGATTATATCATGAGCTCCCTCATGCTTGATATGCCTGTAAAAGCATCCAGTTCCGACCTGTTGTACGACCGGATCAAAACGGTTTCCCTTCCTGTAGGTGAGTTATTGGAGACGGATGACTTCCGTCCATTATTTTCTTCCCTGTTGAGTGGAGAAACCATCCTTCTTCTTGAAAATGAAAACAGAGCCCTCATGGCAAATACGAGAGGATGGCAGGACCGGGGTGTCCAGGAGACAACCTCTGAAGGGGTCATCCGCGGACCTAAAGAGTCTTTTAATGAGACCCTCCGTACCAATACGGCTCTGTTAAGAAGAAAGATTAAAAATCCAAAGCTCCGGATGGATGGGAAAACCATCGGCAGACTTTCACAAACGGACATTGCTGTGGTTTATATCGAAGGGCTGGCCGAAGAACAGGTGGTAAAGGAAGTGCACCAGCGTCTGGATCAAATCGACGTCGACAGCATTTTCGAAAGTGGCTACATCGAAGAATATATTCAGGATGCCCAGTACTCTCCCTTTCCAACAATCTATTACTCAGAAAGACCAGACGCCATTGCTGAGGGCATAGCGAAAGGCCGGATTGCAATTGTCATCGATGGGACACCGGATGTCCTTTTGGTCCCTGCTTTATTTATCCATTTCTTTCAATCCAGTGAAGATTATTATCAACGAGCGGATATCGGCTCCCTCCTTCGGTTGCTGCGGCTCGTCTGTTTCACCATTGCTTTATTCACACCATCCCTGTATATCGCATTCATTACGTTCCACCAGGAAATGATTCCGCCTACGCTGCTGGTCAGCTTAGCAGCCCAGCGCGATGGCGTTCCCTTTCCTGCATTCTTTGAAGCGCTCATTATGGAATTGACCTTTGAGATTTTGCGGGAAGCCGGGGTACGGCTGCCTAAGCCCGTAGGTTCAGCGGTATCCATTGTAGGGGCTCTCGTATTGGGACAATCCGCTGTACAGGCCGGGCTCGTGTCTCCCGCCATGGTTATTGTCGTAGCCATTACAGCGATCAGCAGCTTTGTGTTCCCTTCCTACAATATTGCGATCCCAATACGAATGCTGCGTTTTGTTTTTATGACTCTGGCAGCGACATTCGGCTTATACGGAATCATTCTTGGATTAATCGCCATGGTTCTTCACCTCTGCAGTTTGCAGTCGTTCGGGGTTCCTTACATGTCCCCGCTTGCTCCAATGATTCCGAAGGACCAAAAAGATGTGCTTCTTCGTTTGCCTCATTGGAAGCTGTTCACGAAATCCGCTGCATTGACGAAAGACTATAAAGGTTCTAAACACGGCGGAACGAAGGAGAAGCAGTCATGAACATTCCAACGATGAGAGCTGTTGTATCAGCGATGATCTGTCTAGCCATGCTGACCGGCTGCTGGAACAGCAGAGAGCTGGATGAGCTGGGGATTGCGGTTGCTACCGGGATTGACAAAAATGATCAGGGAGAATATTTGATCACCGTCCAGGTCATCAACCCGTCCGAAGTCGCTACGGAGGCTCCGACCACCCGGCCCCCTGTCTCCACCTATACCATTACAGGAGAGACGCTGTTTGAAGCTTTTAGAAAGCTTTCGATTAAAACACCAAGGAAAATATACTTATCTCAAATGAGACTTGTCGTCATCGGTGAGTCACTGGCAGAAGACGGGATCATGCCTGCCCTCGATTTTTTATACAGAGACCATGAATTTCGCCCATCCTATTATATAACTGTTGCCAAAAATGCCTCGGTGGAGAACATCCTAAGTGTTCTTACGCCTTATGAAAAAATCCCTGCAAACAAAGTGATGAATTCGATTGAGAACGCGGAGAGCCATTGGGGGGTCACGACAGGCGTACACATTGATACCTTGATTTCCAAGATACGGAGCCCCGGTGAGGAAGCTGTTCTCGGAGGTCTTCTATTAAACGGGGAGGAGGATGTAGGTAACCGGATGTCCAACGTTGAACAAGCGGATGCACCGACAACACTGGAACTGGACGAAACAGCCGTCTTCAAGGAAGACAGACTTGCCGGCTGGTTAACAGAAAAACAAAGCTTAGGATTCAACTTTATAACAGGGGAAGTGAGCAGTACCATCGTGACCCACCCTTGTGAGAATGGTGAAACATCGAGCGTGGAACTCCTCCGTTCAACATCGTCCATTTCAGCAGAGATGGATGGAGATACTCCGAGCATTTCCGTATTGATTGAAGCGGAGGGGAACATCGGTGAAATGAACTGTGATATCAGTATTGGGGAGCCCGAAGGCATTGATCAGATCAATCTAGCACTGGAAGAAGAAATCGAAACCATCGTCCAATCAGCGATTGTTGCTGCACAGAGTGATTTTGAAAGTGATATCTTCGGATTTGGTCAGGCGGTTCACCGGTATGAAAAAAATGATTGGAAAACCTTAGAAAGCGAATGGGACGAAGTATTCAAAGATGTCCGTGTGCAAGTGGATGTCAAAGCAGAGGTTCGCTCAAGAGGAAATTCATCGCGACAGATCGATAAGAAAGGATAAGCTTATGTGGCCAATCATCGGGATCATTTTCGCCGCCTCCGTCATTTTTTCACTCCAATTCCCAGGACTTTGGAAAAAACAGAACAAGAAAGAAATCGCGTGCTTCATAATCGCTTTGCTAACAGCTGTGACCATGAGTATATGGGAAGCCAGGGGGATGAATGTTCCCAACCCACTTGATTATGTTAAAGCTTTTTATGCATGGATTTTTTCCTGGTTTGACTTTTAAAGGAGGTCGAACGTATTGAATCAGCCAGCCATCAGCCCAAGACAGTTTATGTTTATTGTCATTTTCTTCACCATTGGCAGCTCCATTTTGATTGTGCCTTCCCCTATTGCGTCAGCTGCGAAGCATGACGCATGGGTTTCTGTCCTGCTTTCCATCCTGGTTGGGGCCTCTCTTGTCCTGTTCTACATTTTGGTTTGGAAAAGCCTGAAGGGGAAGTCTTTTGTCCAGGCCTGCACCTTCGTGTTCGGTGCATGGCTTGGTCGATTATTCAGTTTCTTTTATCTTGCTTTCCTTTATATTTTATCCGCTCTCGTCCTAAGGAACATCGGTGATTTCATGACGACCCAGATTATACCGGAAACTCCCCTGACATTTATTCATCTGTTCTTTTTACTCGTCGTCATTGTGGGCTGCTATCTCGGAGTAGAAAGCATCGGACGATCTGCTGAAATCTTTATGCCGTGGATGATACTGCTTTTTTTGTTTCTCATATTTTCGATCACCCCTCAAATGAATATGGATCATCTCCGTCCTTTTTTCGACAGTACCAGTAAGGAGATTATCGATGGATCAACGGTGATGATCGGCACGCCTTACCTTGAAATGGTCGCGCTCCTGATGGTGATTCCTTATGTCAAAGAAAGTCCCAAAACAGCTCACGGATGGTTCATCGGCAGCATGATTGGTGGTGGATTTCTGTTTCTCATAACGATTCTGAGTCTTTTAGTACTCGGAAGTGACTTAACCTCACTGAATGCCTATCCAACCTATAATGTAGCTGAGAAGATAAACATCGCAGGCTTTATGGAAGGGCTGGAAATCATCATCGCCATTATTTGGATGATTACGATCTTTTTCAAACTGACGGTCCTCTATTATGCCTCTTCCGTTGGTATTGCCCAATTCCTTAACATCGACAATCATCGGATCCTCCTCCTTCCACTGGGCATGGGAATGATTGTCCTGTCTTTGGTCGCCTATCCGGACATGGCTTACTATGAAAACTTTGTCGCTGACACATGGCTGCCTTATGCAGTCACCCATGGCTTTCTGCTTCCCCTCTTTCTCTGGGGAGGCTTACAGATCAAAAATAGAGCACAGAAAAATACCCTTTGACAGGCATGTTCACCACCTCCCCACACATGATGAACGACGAAAAAACCCGGCAGCCATATGTGCCGGGTTTTTTAAACTGTTCAACTGACATCTTTCAACGCAGGCAGAGGCCTTTTGTAATCTTCCAAATGGCTGGCATCCATCTCTTCGGTAATCTGCTGGATGTCCAAGATCATATCTGTCAGCTGTTGAACTTCTTCTCCCATCGTTTGGATTGTTTTCAGCTGTCCTTTTGACACATCTCGAATATGATCGTTCTGGACTTTCCCCTCTTTTATAAAAGATAAAAGCTGTTCAAACGAACGGGATAACCCATCTGCTGTTATTGTCAGGTTTTCGCCAAACGCTTGGATTTCCTTTGCTTCACCCTTTACGTGCTGTGACTGCTTGAGAATATCCTTGAAGTTCGTCTCCATCTCGTCTAAATGCTTCTGGCTCGCAGTCATACGTTCCATTCCTTCACTTGAACGCTGATCAGCCTGATGAACGTAATGCTGGATGGTTTCCACGATCTCAAAGATTTTCCTTGTCGAAGCTTCCGACTGTTGAGACAACCGTTGTACCTCGGCCGCTACCACACTGAATCCCTTGCCATGTTCTCCTGCCCGAGCCGCTTCAATGGAAGCATTCAAAGCAAGCATCCTTGTATTTTCTGTAATGGATGCGATGTCTTTCGTAACCTGTGAAATACTTTCCGACGACGTGCTTAACAGCTGGACGGTTTCATTCGTTTGCTGGATGCTTGATTCAGTTTGATTCAACTGATCCAGAATCTGATGCAGCGAATCTTCCCCTACCTGGGTAACCCGGGCCGTCTGTGCCGCCTGGTCCAGGACCCCATGAAGGTTTTGATTCATGCTTTCCACGGCCTCATGCATATGCGAAAGGTCGTCAGCATTCTTCACCGCTTCTTTGACCTGAAGATCCGTGTTCTCATGACGTCGTTCTATTAAATCTTCCAACTCTTGAAAAGAATGGCTCGAGCTCTGGGAAGAACGGTTTAACAGCTGGACCGTATCCTTGAGGGCAGCACCCACGGTTTGAAGCTGTTCCATCAACCGCTTGGTTTCTTCCTGTTTTTCATCCGACAGGGCCTTCAATTCCTGGACGTGCCGGTTTTTCAAGACAATCTGATAGGTAGTCCCTGCACTTGTCAGCAGGAGATAAACCCCATGCAGCGCGAACATAAACCACGTATAATCTGACGTTCCATAGAAAAATTCGGTACCTGTAAACATAGCACCGAAGTGAAACAAACCAAAAACAATCGTCATCAAGCCAAGCAGCGCCACCCGGTCATAAAAGGCGGCAAGAGCAACAACTAAAAAGATGGAAAAATGGTAAACGACCATCCCTTCCCCGTTCGTGATCATGCCGATACTGATAAACGTAAAAAGAAGCGCGTGTATCCACGGCAGCGCCTGATGGGTCTTATTTTTGTAATAGAATACGGAAGATAATATAAACAGCAGCAACGGCACCACCATGTACATGTACAGATACGGCGTGTAGGCACTGAAATCCGCAGCTGACCAATGGTGCATCCTATTTCTGTGAATGAGATGAATCAAAAACATCAAAGCCAATCCCACCGCTGAAAACAACAACATCGTTCGATTTTTTTTATGTAACACTAGCCTCTTCCTTTCTACCTGGTCCTTATTCTCTAATATCGACCAAATATAGAAAATTTTCACTTTTTTGAACAAAATATTTTACCTTGGTAAAGAATAACAGCCTCTGAAAGAACTTCATTCCCTTCCAGCACTCATCTGAAACTTTTATCCTAAACCAACACCCTGAACCTTCCTTGCAATAGAGCCTTTATACCCATGAAGAAGCTGAACAAATTTTTTTGAACCCAATTCTTCTTTTCATCCGTATACAATAAAAAAGGAGGAGATCGTATGTTCAAAAAATTATTAGCTAGTGTCGGTGTCGGAGCCGCCAAGGTGGATACCCAGCTGGAAAAGGATCAATTCATCCCGGGTGAAGACGTTCACGGTAAGGTCGTTATCCAAGGGGGAGACGTGGAACAGTCGATTGACGCCATTCATATCTTTTTAATGACTGAAGCTGTCCGCGAGGTGGATGACCGTAAAGTGAAAGAAGAAGTGTCCCTGCAGAAATACGCACTATCCGGACCAATCACGGTTCAAGAGGGAGAGACAAAGGAAATTCCTTTTTCCATCCAAATCCCCTTCCACGTTCCGGCTTCTCTTGGACGACGTCTTCCGATATGGTTTGAAACCGGACTTGATATTCCGAGAGCCCTTGATCCAGAAGACCGTGATCCGGTCACCATTGCTCCCCATCCATACATTCAAACCATTCTGGAGGCGCTGGAAAACCAGCTCGGCTTCCGATTAAGAAAGGTCGAGATGGAATATTCCAAACGGCACGGGTATGTACAGGAATTCGAATTCGCACCTGGCGGAAACTACCGCTCCTACCTAGATGAACTGGAGACTATTTTCTTCCTTAATGAAACCCATGTCGAAGTCATGCTTGAAGTAGACCGCCGTGCCCGGGGACTTGGCGGATTATTCGCTGAAGCGCTTGAAATGGATGAAAGCCGTGCGTCGCTGACGCTTACAAAAGAGGAGCTGACGGGGCACCCTCAGACCGTTGCCCGACGTCTTCAAGAAACGATTGACCGTTATAAAAAATAAAAAGAAGGGTGGCAGGAATAATCCTGCCACCCTTCTTTTAAGATCCTCTGAAAAAGGATATCCTTCGTATTCATCAGCCTTAGAAATGAAGGACTTCCAACGCCCAGAACTTTGGAGGTATGATCAAATAGTTCAGATAATCCGTCCAGGTGTCCTGCTTTTTTTGTGCATCAGTGGTTTCCGGAACGTTCGTTACGTAATCCGTCTTCTCTTCCAACTGATAGTATGTCAACGGCGTGCCTTCTTCACTGCTGATCGTCACTTTCCCGTTGTCATCTACCGAAGCTTCCACCCCTTCCCCTTTCAAAGAGGTATAGGGAATCTCTCCCGGTAGAATATATTCGTCCTTTTTGTCTCCAAGGAGATCCTCTTTTGGGACGAAGGATGTTTCATAATTTTCAAATCCGTAGTCCAGGAGTTTTTCCGTATCGGTGTACACTTGATCTTGATACGGTGTCTTCATTGTGATGGCGATGAAATCTGTGTCTTCACGGGATGCTGTCGTTGCCAGCGTAAAGCCGGCCTGTGGAACAAAACCGGTTTTACCGCCTGTGATGCCTTCGTACGGGTTTTCACGGAACAATTTATGATGGGTATATAACGTGGTTTCCCATGATTCTCCCGTCCAGTCCATGGTTTTGGTTCCAAAGATTTCCATAAAGGTTTCATTCTGCATCGCGTACTGGGTGATTAAAGCGAGATCTCTTGCTGTTGTCGTATGCTGACCATCATAGAGACCGTGCGGATTGGTAAAATGGGTCTTCTCCGTTCCGACTTTTTCTTGTAGGAAGACACTCAAATCTTCAGAAAAGCTGTCTACACTGCCGCTCATATGCTCAGCTATAGCCGTCCCGGCATCATTCCCTGAGTTGATCAGCAGTCCCTGGACAAGCTTTTTCAGAGAAACCTGCTCCCCTTCCATTAGGAAAACACTCGATCCGCCTGTATTCCTCGCTTCTTCACTAACCGTCACCTGATCTTCCGGGTCTCCGTTTTCCAACGCATAAATCGCTGTGGCGATTTTAGTCAGACTAGCGGGGTACATCTCACGGTCGGCGTCCTTCTCATAAATGACCTTCCCGGTGTTTGCTTCCATTACAATTGCTGATTCACTAAGAATATCAGGAGAATCAGGTTTAGTCTCCCCATACACGGGGGTAATAGAGAAATTGGCAGCTAGAAGGATAAGTGTCAATATAATTGTAAGCTTTTTCAATCGAATGTCTCCTTGTTCATTTGATTAATTTCGACATTTTTCTGCAATTGCTTACAATTATATCTTGAAATCATTGAATACCCAGACAAAATACATAGATTTAATTGAAATGTAACCCCCATGTAAATTTTCTAACTAATCTATGAATAAGAGGTAAATACTTACAAAAATTCATTTTTCTATTAAAAAAAAGACCTGGGAGGACTACAATCCTCTCAGGTCTTTTCACTTTACAGGGAACGGCGCAGGATATCCCGGACACTTTCCTTGTCCAGTTCTTTATACGTGCCGACCCCCGGCTTGATGAATGTTTTCTCAACGATGGAATCAAAGTCTTGATCGTCAATATCGTAATCTTTTAAAGTGGATGGAGCGCCGAGGGAGTTCCAGAACTCCCTTAAGGCTCCCGCCCCTTCTTCAGCCAGCTGGGTATCACCTTTTCCTTCAGGGTCGATACCGAAGACGTTGACGGCCAGCTGCTTCACGCGGCTTGGATCTTCTTGGAGCACGTGCTCGAGCCAGTTTGGGAACAAGATGGCCAGACCGCCGCCATGGGGAATATCATATACTGCTGAGAGCGCATGTTCGATGCGGTGTGTCGCCCAGTCGCCTCCATCGGTTCCATTGGACAGCGTACCATTGAAAGCTGTCGTACTTATATACATCATTGTTTCGCGGTACTCATAGGACTGTTGGTTTTCCATCAGTTTAGGTCCATATTCAACAGCTGTGCGAAGCAGCGATTCGATAAACCCGTCGATCATTGGTGTATTCGGAGTGCGGTGGAAATAGTGCTCCAACGCGTGAGACATACTATCGACAATGCCGTACACTGTCTGGTGTTCCGGTACAGAAAATGTATAGGAAGGATCCAGAATCGAGAACGTCGGGAATACGTGCGACGATCCCCAGCCAAGTTTATCTCTTGTCTCCCAGTTTGTGATGACAGATACCGCATTCATCTCCGAACCAGTTGCGGCCAGCGTAAGGACGGTACCAAACGGAAGCGCCTTTTCGACAGGAGCGCTGCCGGTAATGAGATCCCAGGCATCTCCATCGTACTGTGCACCAGCTGCGATTGCTTTTGTACAGTCAATCACACTCCCTCCGCCGACAGCCAGTAGGAAATCAATCCCTTCCTGCTTACAGATCTCCACACCTTTTTGTACCGTCGTTAAGCGTGGGTTGGGCTCCACACCGGAAAGTTCATAAATGTCGGAATCAAGAGATTTCAGCATGCCGACAGCTTCATCGTACACACCGTTCCGCTTAATGCTTCCGCCGCCATATACGACAAGCACTTTCGACCCTGTAGTGATTTCCTTGCCCATCTGCTCGATCTGGCCTTTGCCGAAGTACAGACGAGTCGGGTTATATTGTAAAAATTGATTCATCATTTTCACCTCTTATGTAATAGATTCACGAGTATTGTACCATCCCCTCCCCTCTCAGACGAACCATCCGCCTTTGCTTCTTTATTCAACCTACAAAAACCAGAAGAAACCGCTGCCGGTTTTCTTCTGGTTTAATCCTGTCACCTTATGCGATGACAACCTTTTTTGGGTTGGCCAGCTTTCGGACCAGTGGCAGCCGGGAGAGATCCATGTTCCCGCCGCTCAAAACAACGCCGCACTGCTGCTGTTCAAATGTGTGGCATGTTTGGAGAAGGCCGGCAAGCGCTGTGGCACCAGCCCCCTCTACAAGGGTTTTCTCCCGTTCAAGCAGCAAAAGCATCGCCTGCGCGATTTCATGTTCTTCCACGGTGATGACCTGGTCCACGTATTTCTGGATACACGTATACGTTAACCTTCCATGCTCTTTCACGGCAATGCCGTCTGCGATTGTGGAAACAGACGTCAGTTTTTCCGGTCCTTTCTTATAAAGCGCATTATAGGTGGATGGTGCTTTAGCTGATTGAACACCGATCACCGTAATGTCCGGTTTCAGCTGTTTCGCAGCAAAAGCGACGCCGCTGATCAGCCCGCCTCCTCCGATTGGTACGAAAAGGCGTTCAAGATCCGGCTGCTGCTGAAGCATTTCCACAGCCACCGTAGCCTGACCGGCCATGACTTCATAATCATCAAAGGGATGAAGGAAAGTCGCGCCGGACCGTTCCTGTTCGACCCGCGCTGCCTGATAAGCTTCTTGAAAGGATTCCCCGGTAAGGACGACGGATGCCCCGTAGCCTTCCGTTGCTTCCACCTTCGCCTGTGGTGTTCCTTCCGGCATGAAGATTTTTGCCGTAATTCCCCGCTTCGCTGCAGCAACCGCCACCCCCTGGGCGTGGTTGCCTGCGGATGCGGCAATGACTCCACAGGCGGCTTCCTCTTCCGTTAGGCAGGCAACTTTATAGGAAGCTCCCCTGACTTTAAACGCACCGGTTTTCTGTTGATTTTCCATCTTCAAATAGACGTGATGCCCTGTCCGTTCATCAAAGGTTTTTGACGTCTGCAGCGGCGTGCGGTGTACAACCTCCTGCAGCTGTTCCTGTGCATCCATTACTTTAGCCAGCGTTAAGAAATCCCCAACGTCTTCACTCCTTTTTGTTTTTCTTCAAATTGGTCGATCTTGTCTTCGTACGTCAGCGTAACGGCAATTTCATCCCAGCCATTCAAAAGCATTTCTTTGTGATAGGGCTGGATATCGAATGCCACTTCGAAACCGCCGCCATCAATCGTCTGTGCCTCAAGATCCACGGCCACTTCATAAGCCTCCGCTTCCGCCTTTTCCATCAGCTGATCAACAACAGGCTTCGGCAGTTGAATGGGAAGAATCCCGTTTTTGAAGCAGTTGTTATAAAAGATATCAGCAAAACTCGGAGCTATGACGACACGGAAACCATAATCCTGGATCGCCCATGGGGCATGTTCCCTGGAGGACCCGCATCCGAAGTTCTCTCCCCCTGCTAAAACCGAGGCTCCATCATACTTCGGACTGTTCAGGGAGAAGTCCCCGCGTGGAGAGCCGTCATCATCAAACCGCCAGTTGTAGAAGAGGAACTGACCAAATCCCTGACGCTCAATCCGTTTTAAAAACTGTTTTGGAATGATCTGATCGGTATCGACATTCGATCGATTCAATGGGTAGACCAGACCTTTGTGCTGTTTTAGTGGTTCCATCTGTTCACCCTCCTACCGTACTGGCATATTTTCTGACGTCTACAAAACGGCCTTCAAGAGCTGCTGCCGCTGCCATTTCCGGGCTGACAAGATGGGTACGCGCCCCGTTCCCCTGACGGCCTTCAAAGTTACGGTTCGATGTTGACGCACACCGCTCACCCGGTGGAACGATATCATCGTTCATCGCCAGACACATGCTGCAGCCGGCATCGCGCCATTCAAATCCGGCAGTGAGGAATATGGTGTCCAGGCCTTCGGCTTCTGCTGCATCCTTTACTGATTTGGAGCCAGGGACAACAAGAGCCCTGACCCCTTCGTGGACACGGCCGCCACGGACGATTTCAGCCGCCCGGCGAAGATCGCTCAAACGGGAGTTTGTACAAGATCCGATAAACACGTGTTCAACAGGTATGGATTCGATTGCCTGATTCGCCTCAAGGCCCATATAATCGATTGCCCGCTCAATGCCGTCACGGTCATCCTCCACCTGCTCCGGATCGGGGACACGGCCGCCGACAGGAACACACTGAGAAGGGTTGGTCCCCCATGTAACCTGGGGCTCAATTTCATCAGCATGGATGGTAAGGGTCTGGTCGTATTCTGCCCCTTCATCCGATGCCAGTGACAGCCACTGCTCCTTGACTTCTTCAAAATCTTCTCCCTCAGGTACGTAACGCTTCCCGCGGAGATACTCGACTGTGGTCTCATCCGGTGAAATCAAACCGGCACGTGCGCCCGCTTCAATTGACATGTTACAGACCGTCATTCGTTCTTCCATCGTCAGATTACGGACCGCTTCGCCCGTGTATTCAATGACATGGCCGGTACCGAAACGGACGCCATATCGACCGATGATCGCCAGAATCAAGTCCTTGGCTGTCACTCCTGTGCCCAAAACTCCCTCCACATGAACCTGAAGGGTTTTCGGCTTGGCCTGCCAGAGAGATTGAGTGGCCAGCACGTGCTCCACTTCACTCGTGCCGATTCCAAATGCGAGGGCGCCAAAAGCCCCGTGTGTAGAGGTATGACTATCTCCACAGACGATTGTTTTTCCCGGCTGGGTTAACCCAAGCTCCGGACCGATGACATGGACAATGCCCTGGTCCGGGTGGTTGATATCCGCCAGCCGCACTCCAAATTCCTTACAATTTGTCTCGAGTGTTTCCATCTGTTTCTTGGAAACTTCATCCTTGATGACATTGCGGTGGATGGTCGGCACGTTGTGATCCATCGTAGCAAACGTACGATCCGGCCGCCTCACTTTCCTTCCGCTCATGCGGAGCCCTTCAAACGCCTGGGGAGAGGTCACTTCATGAACCAGATGCAGGTCGATGTAGAGAAGATTCGGCTTCCCTTCTTCTTCGTGGACGACATGCTGATCCCAAATTTTTTCAACAATGGTTTTTGGTTGACTCATTCCGTTCCGCTCCCTTCTTTTCTCTGTTGTACCGCTCATACATAGCAGCGCATAATGTTTTCTGTTGCATCACTCGTACTGATCTGGTCAACGATTTTAGCTGCCAGTTCACTTCCGCTGACCTTTACACCGTTTTTCAAATCGATGTCTGCGGTGTGGTACCCTTCCTGCAGTACGCCGGTCACTGCTGTTTGCACTTGTTCGGCTTCCTCTTCCATACCGAAGGAGTGCTTCAGCATCATGGCAGTGGAGAGAATACTTGCAATTGGATTGGCTTTATTCTGTCCGGCAATGTCCGGAGCCGAACCGTGGACAGGTTCGTAAAGGCCGACACTCTGTTCGTTCAGGCTTGCTGATGGAAGCATGCCTAGAGAACCGGTTAAGACAGAGGCTTCGTCGCTCAAAATATCGCCGAACATGTTTTCCGTAACTATCACATCAAAATACGATGGATTCGTTACAAGCTTCATCGCCGCGGCATCCACGAGCATATGCTCGACAGTCACGTCCGGATAATCCGCCTTTTTCTCTTCAACGATTTCCCGCCACATCCGGCTGGATTCCAGGACATTGGCTTTATCTACCGATGTCAGGTGTTTTCTTCTGACACGGGCGCTTTGAAACGCCTGATCGACGATTCTTTCAATTTCATGGCGCTCATAAGCCAGCGTATCCACGACTTCCTGTCCGTTATTGCGACGCTCACTCGGCTGTCCGAAATATAAACCCCCGGTCAGCTCCCGGACTATCAACAGATCACTGTTTTCAACGACTTCCTTTTTCAAAGGGGAAGCATGGAGCAGCTGTTGAAATGCCTGGACAGGACGGAGATTGGCAAACAATCCAAGCTGCTTGCGGATACCCAGCAGCCCTTTTTCCGGCCTCATGTGACCGGGCAGCTGATCCCATTTCGGACCCCCGACAGCTCCAAGGAAAATGGCGTCGGCTTTTTTAGCCGCCTGGACCGTATCATCCGGGAGCGGTGTCCCGTGCTGGTCGATGGCTGCTCCGCCAATGTCATGACTTTCAAATTTAAAGGTATGCTGGTAACGGTCGGCGACCGCCTGCAGCACCTGTCTGGCTGCTTTCGTTACTTCCGGACCGATGCCGTCGCCCGGCAGTAAAACTATATGTTTCTCCATGTACATCCCCCTTTGTTATACCTGCACTTTTTCGTAGCCTTCGTGACGTTTATGCTGATAAAGCGTACGATTGACCGCATTTAAAAATGCGTGGGCGGAAGCTTCCAGCACATCCTGAGCCGATCCACGGCCGGAGGCCTTTACCCCGTTGACAGTCAGCTGGACGTGAACCTCTGCCAGTGCATCACGTCCTCTTCCAATGGAGCTGAGTTGATAATCCTGCAGATGAACATCCGCATCAATCAAATCATCCAGTGTGTTATAAATCGCTTCGACACTTCCTTCGCCGGTGTTGGCTTTTTCCGCTTCTTCTCCATCCGGTTTCGTTAAAAGAACCGTAGCGGTCGGGCGGTTGATGCTGCCGTACTGGACCTGGAAGGCTTTCAGTTCGTATTTCGGCTGGTCTTCATGTTCGGTCTGCGTATCGGTAAGAATCGCAAAAAGATCATCGTCGGTGACTTCTTTTTTCTTGCCGGTCAAATCTTTGAAAGATGCAAACGCTTCTTTCAGCTTCGTTTCGTTCAATTCAAAGCCCAGCTCTTCCGCTTTCTGCTTGAAGGCATGCCGGCCGGAGTGTTTGCCAAGAACCATCCGGTTGGAATCAATGCCCACCATAGCCGGTGTAATGATTTCGTACGTCGTGGCTTCCTTCAGGACACCGTCCTGGTGAATGCCGGACTCATGGGCAAAGGCATTGCGTCCAACAACCGCCTTGTTCCCCGGAACCTGCATCCCGGTCAAACGGCTGACAAGATCACTCGTCCGCTTAATTTCCTTAAGAACCAGCCCCGTTTGGAAATCGTAGCGGTCCTGCCTGATCTGAAAGGCAACAGCAATCTCCTCTAAAGCGGCATTTCCCGCACGCTCGCCGATTCCATTGATCGTCCCTTCAATCTGACCGGCTCCATTTTCGACAGCTGCCAGGGAGTTGCTGACGGCCATCCCCAGATCATCGTGGTTATGCGTAGAGAGGACCGCTTGATCAATGTTAGGCACCTGCTCCCTTACATACCGGAAAAGACTGCCGATTTCATCCGGTGTCGTGAAACCGACCGTATCCGGCAGATTGATTACTGAAGCCCCCGCATCAATGACTTGTTCAATGATGTGAACGAGAAAATCCCGGTCCGAGCGCAGCGCATCCTCTGCGGAGAACTGGACATAAGGGAATTTTTCGCGGGCGTAGCGGACCATATTCACCGCCGTTTCCACCACTTCATCCGGCGTTTTTTTCAGTTTATGCGTCATGTGAATCGGAGAGGTGGCAAGAAAGACGTGAAGTCTCGGCTCCGCTCCGCCTTTCAATGCTTCCCACGCAATATCGATATCGCGCTTGTTCGCCCGCGCCAGTCCTGTCACTGAACAGCCGCGCACCGTATCGGCAATCTCTTTGACTGCATCAAAATCCGCCTGGGAGGAAGCAGGGAACCCTGCTTCCATAATGTCTACACCAAGCCTTTCCAGCTGCTTAGCAATTTCCATTTTTTCCAAACGGTTCAAGTTGACCCCGGCGGACTGCTCTCCATCGCGCAGGGTCGTGTCAAAGACATTAACGTGAGCCATGAGTGACCACATCCTTTTCTTTGGATTGGGACTTCTTGACGAACGGCATTAATTCACGGAGCTCTCTACCCACCTTTTCGATTTGATGCTGGCTTTCTTTGGCATTGATTGCTGTGAACTCAGGACGATTCACCTGGTTTTCAAGAATCCAACCTTTAGCAAACTTACCGGTCTGAATATCTGTCAGGACTTCTTTCATGCGGGCTTTCGTAGTTTCATCAACGACGCGTGGGCCTGAGACGAAATCACCCCACTGAGCGGTATCGGAGATGGAGTAACGCATGCCTTCCAGACCGCCTTCATACATAAGGTCTACAATCAGTTTCAATTCGTGAAGACACTCGAAGTAAGCAACTTCCGGCTGATAACCGGCTTCTGTCAATGTTTCAAAGCCTGCTTTGACGAGGCTGGTCAAACCACCGCATAAAACAGCCTGCTCACCGAACAAATCTGTTTCGGTTTCTTCCTGGAAGGATGTTTCCAGAACACCGGCACGGCCGCCGCCGATTCCCTTCGCGTAAGCAAGGGCGACCTCCTTGGCTTCACCTGTTACATCCTGTTCTACACCAATCAGGGCCGGCACCCCTGCTCCTTCTTCAAATGTACGACGGACAAGGTGTCCCGGCCCTTTTGGAGCGACTAGGAACACATCCACATCGGAAGGAGGTACAACCTGATTGAAATGAACGTTGAATCCGTGGGCGAAAGCAAGCGCTGCACCGGATTTCAGATTCGGCTTGATCTGTTCTTCGTACACTTTCGGCTGATACTCATCCGGAAGAAGGATCATAACGACATCGGCAGCTTCTACAGCCTCCGGAACCGTCTTCACTTCCACACCGTCTTCCACAGCTTTATCCCATGATTTCCCTTTACGAAGACCAACAACGACATCATGACCGCTCTCTTTCAGGTTTAATGCGTGGGCATGGCCCTGGGAGCCATATCCGATGACAGCTACTTTCTTATTTTTTAGAACCTCATCTTTAATATCATTGTGGTAGTATACGTGTGCCATGTTTCATCCATCCTTTCATCATTTTAATAGGGAGTAAGATTTGAATTCTGCTACCTGGGGCTGGTGGCCGCGCGTAAAGGCGGTCAGCCCGGTTCTTGCTGATTCTTTTATTCCATAAGGGCGGAGCAGATCGATGAGAGCATCAACCTTGTCGGATTTACCAGTCACCTGAACCGTGACACTTTCCTTGCTCACATCAATGATCGACGCCCGGAATGGCTCAATAATGCTTTGGATTTCATTGCGGATCTGAGGGTTGCTGATGACCTTCACCATCGCCAGTTCTCTTGCTACGATGGCTTTGTCCGTGATGTCCGAAACCTTCAGGACATCGATTTGTTTGTTCAGCTGTTTCGTCAGCTGCTCCAGCTTCCTCTCATCCTCCACCTCGACGACGAAGGTCATTTTGGATACTCCTTCGGTTTCTGTGCGGCCGACAGATATGCTTTCAATATTGAACTGTCGTTTAGCGAGGAGACCGGTGACCCGGTTCAGGACACCGCTCCGGTTATGAACCGTTGCTGTCACGATGCGTTTCATCGTTTCACCCCAATCATCTCGTGGATTCCTTTTCCTGGTGCAATCATTGGATAGACGTTCTCTTTCTGTAGAACCCGGCAGTCGATAAGGGCCGGCTGATCATTGCTCAGAATTTCAGGAAGTACATCCTCCAGCTGTCCCTGGGTTTCAATTTTATATCCAGGTACTTGGTAGCTCTCCGCCAGCTTCACAAAATCAGGCTGGACATCCATGATCGACTCGGAGTAGCGTCCGCTGTAAAACTTCTCCTGCCACTGCCTTACCATTCCGAGCGCCTGATTGTTGACGATAAGAACTTTGACTGGAAGCCGCCGCTCCTGGAGAACGGACAGTTCCTGCAGCGTCATTTGGAAACCGCCATCGCCGACGACCGCCACACAGGTGGATTTCCGATCTGCCAGCTGAGCACCAATCGCAGCTGGAAAACCGTACCCCATCGTCCCAAGACCTCCTGAAGTGACCCAGCGGTTCGGCTGATCAAACTGGTAATACTGGGCCGCCCACATTTGATGCTGGCCGACATCTGTCGTTACAACTGCTTCCCCTTTCGTATATTCATAGACTTTCTGGAGAAGCCACTGGGGGACGATATCTGCATCCGGCTGGTCATGCCACAAAGGGAAATCCTGTTTGTTCTTTTCTGCTTTCATCATCCAGTCCTGGTGATCCAGGTTCTGGACGGCTTTTTCATTCAATGATGTAAGAGCCGCTTTCGCATCTGATACGATTGGGATATGGGTTTCCACGTTTTTTCCGATTTCTGCAGGGTCGATATCGATATGCGCCACTTTGGCATGTGGTGCAAAATGCTTCAAATTGCCTGTCAATCTGTCATCAAACCGCGAGCCGAAGTTGATGAGCAGATCGCATTCGTACAGGGCCATATTTGCTGCATAGGTCCCGTGCATCCCGGCCATGCCAAGGGAGAGACGGTCACTTCCGGGGTAACTTCCCAGACCCAGAAGAGTAGAGGTGACCGGAAGCTCGTAATTTCTTACAAACGTCCTCAGTTCTTCAGAAGCCTTGGCATGGATAACGCCGGATCCGGCCAGAACGACAGGCTTTTTAGCTGCAAGAAGGGCCTCATGCAGCTTATTGATCTGCATAGGATTCGGTTTCGTCGTCGGCTGATATCCTGGAAGATGAAACTCCTTGTTGAGGTCTTTTTCAAAGACGGTTGAACTGATGTCTTTCGGAATATCCACGACGACAGGGCCCGGTCGTCCGGTCGTGGCAATGTGGAAAGCTTCATTCACAATTCTCGGAAGATCTTCAATATTCTGAACTTGATAGTTATGCTTCGTGATGGGTGTAGTGATTCCCATGATGTCCGATTCCTGGAATGCATCTGTACCAATGACCCCTTTCGCCACCTGTCCGGTGAAGATCACGAGTGGGATCGAATCCATCATGGCATCGGCAATACCGGTCACAAGGTTCGTTGCCCCTGGTCCTGATGTGCCGATAACAACTCCAGCACGGCCGGAAACACGGGCATAGCCTTCAGCTGCATGGATGGCTCCTTGTTCATGCCTTGGAAGCACGTGGTCAAAGCTGCCTTCCGCCCGGTAAATGGCATCGTAGATCGGCAGCACAGCTCCTCCTGGATAACCGAACAACGTATCAACACTCTGGCCAATCAATGCTTCTACAAGTAAATCGGCCCCTGTTTTCACTGCGGTCTTTTGTTCCGCACTTGCCTGTGCTTTCATTTTTTCATCCCTCCTGCAGTAATTGTGAAGAATAAAGCGGATTTTCCGCTGTTCCACCTGCTCTTTGTCGAATAAAAAAGAGACCTTCTCCTCCTCAAGTTCTCATGCACCACCAGAATGATGCAGGAACGTGAGGGGTGAAAAGGTCTCTCTTTACTTCCACGGTACCACCCTCGTTCATGAAGCTCTCAAAAGCTTCACCTCATGGAGTCGTCATAACTCCTTTTGATAACAGGTGCAGTGATACACCTGGTCCGGCCTACTAAGCATACCGTTCAGCGGGGACACTCAAGGATGATGTCAGAATAAGATGTATTTCCGGGCTTCCAGCAACCCCGGCTCTCTGTGAATACAAGGCCTTATCCCTTTTTCCTCTCATTGTTTTACGTTGATTCAGTTGTCAAAATGCGTCTAATCAGCTTACGTGCGCCTGATCCTTGCCGTATACCTTGTAACCATCTGTTGTTGTTACCTGTCTGAACTCAGACAAGAGATGGTTGGTCACAACACCCGGTTTCCCATTTCCTACCTGCCTCTGATCAACTTCAACGACGGCGATGACTTCTGCAGCGGTTCCAGTGAGGAAAACTTCATCTGCAACATACACATCGTGCCGTGTAAATGGCTGTTCCTTGACGGTATAGCCTTTCGCTTCTGCGAGATCCATGATGGCGTTTCTTGTAATTCCTTCAAGGGCACCTAGATAGGTTGGTGGTGTAAAGATGGTCCCGTTCTTAACAATAAAAATGTTGTCGGCGGAACCTTCCGTTACATACCCCTGGTCATTCAGCATGAGCGCTTCATCCACGCCCGCCTGATTGGCTTCCATTTTTACAAGAATGTTATTTAAGTAGTTTAAAGATTTCACCTGCGGTGGAAGGACATCCGGCCGGTTTCTTCTGCTGGAGACAGATGCAAGCCGGACTCCCCGCTCGTAAAGTTCTTTTGGAAATAAAGCGAGTGCTTCAGCAATGACAACCAGGCGCGGATTTGCACAGCTGGATGGGTCCAGACCAAGATTGCCTGATCCTCTTGAAACGACAACCCGGATATATGCCGTTTCCAGCTGGTTGCGGCGGACCGTCTCTGCGATAATTTCCTCAAGCTCCTCCTTTTCATATGGAATTTGGAGCATGATCGATTTCGCTGAATCATAAAGGCGGTTTAAATGCTCATCGAGCTTGAAAATGTTGCCTTCATAAACGCGAATGCCTTCGAACACCCCATCTCCATATAAGAAACCATGATCATAGACAGAAACGACGGCCTCTTCTTTCTTCACGTACTCGCCGCTCATATAAATCCATTGGCTGCTCATCCTCAGCACTCCTTTCTTTTATTATTTAATGTGTAAAATAGTTAAAGAATGATAAAGAAAATATGGACCCTCTATAGAAGGTGAGTATTCCACTTATACAGGGTCCAAGTTCAGGGCTTCCACATGAACCAACCGGACGATTGGGTGTAATCGATGTGGTTGATTGAGGACTACTCTAAACGGATTTTCACAGAAGGTCAACAGCTTTTCAGTAAATTTTCTGAACACTCCAATTATTCAATGAATTCGTGAAGCGCTTACACCGTTGGGACGGTTGACTTTTTCCGTTTGGAAAGACTTTCTTTTTTTCTTTTTTATCTCCATGACGGGCTTTAAAAGAGAAAAAAGAAAAGTAAACGATGGATGTATGTCATTTTGCCGGGAGATGAATTCCTGGAATGAATAAACGTTCAATTAGAGAGAACCCTTCTTTCTCATTGTCAAAAAAGGAGCGGCACAACTATACTCATGTCGATCAAAACCGTTTTCGATCACTTGTAATTGCCGAGCCCTTTTTCCTGTATTATTATGATGGATTCTATCGATCTTCCGGTTCTCACCGGTGAGTTGACTTGCGGTCCCGGATCAGGAATGATCATCCAATTCCTAATACGGGACCGCCGGTGGGACAGCCCCCGCGTTTCTTTTCCTAATCACTTATTGTCGGATCGCTCTGATTTTTCTTCACAAAAAAGAAAAAAGGTGGACCCGTTCCTTCTGACGGTTTCCAACCTTCTTCTGCTTGGTTTGTATGGATATTTTTCACTTTTCATTTCGTCTGTCTGCGATTATGAATCTGACCATCGGAAGGGCAGGAAGCCTTTAACCCGGCTGGCCCGGGCATACGCCCTGCCCTCCTCCCCCTTTTCTACATAGTTTGTGATATAGCAGAAAAAAAGGTGGTGAAAAGCATGGGCTGTGGTTATGGTGGCTACGGTTACGGCGGCTACGGTGGTTGTGGCTATGGAAGTTCATTTGTCCTGATCGTCGTATTGTTCATCCTGTTGATTATCGTAGGTGCATCGTTTTACTACTAATCGATGATGGGGGACGGACGTCTGTTCTCCAATCTACAAAAAAGAACCAGAGGTATTCACCACCTTCTGGTTCATTCATCACTGGTTGACAGTGGATATTTGTTTTTTCAATATAGAAAAGGTTATAATGAACGTCGAGGCATGAAACAAACTCTACCTGTATATGTCTCCCCTGAAACCGGAGCTCCCCGCTCCGGTTTTTCTATTTCAATATAACTTAGAACCTAAAAGTCCACGACAGAACATACGCCGTTCCTTCAGCTTTTTCTACGCACGCTCTTCTCTTTGATACTCCAGATTGATGTAGATCTGCTGCAGTTCCGGCAGCGTCATCTCCACCGTTTTCTTACCAAGCAGGTCTTCGGTGTAGCCGAGATTTCTCAGGTGGTCAATTAAAGCATACCTGTCCTCGAATGATTTTTCGGGCGGATAAGCCGACATCAGCATCCAATCAACTCCTGTACAAAGATTAAAAGATTATATCATTACTTCTCTTTGTTTACCCGGTTTTCCTGCTTATTAACAATACTTATTTTACCAGCTTCCCTGCGTCATTCGACCCCGAAGAAGGCTTCGGCCTTTGCAAGATATGGCTCTTCCTCCGGCCTCATCTCATACTCTTCAACGATCGCATCCACCGGGCACACCGACACGCAGGCTCCGCAGTCGATACAGATATCGGGATTGATATAGTACTGATCCTTCCCCTGTTCAATACAGTCGACCGGGCAGACAGTGACACATTCTCCTGCCTTTTCGCCTTCACAGGGCTGTGTAATGACAAATGCCATATGTATCTCTCCTTCTTTTCATATAGTCCCAGTTTCTCGAAGAAACAGGCAGGTTGTCAACTCCGCAGAGCGATTTATAATAGATAAGAGGACGCACACACATTCAGGGAGGAATTTTACTGATGGTAAAAAAATGGGCCGTCATCTACGAAACCGTTTTACTCACACTTGCACTATTATCCGTCATGTATTTATGGTCGGATCATCCAGCTGCCATCTTCCTGGACCGGTTTGTCTGGCTGCTGTTTTTCGTCGACGTTACCATCCGGATCCTCCGTTCAAAGGACAAACTTCAATACATAAAAAAGCATCCGCTTGAAGTCATTGCCGCCATTCCTTTAGAGAGCATTTTTCAGCTTGCCCGTGCGGCCAGGCTGTTCCGTCTTCTGCGAATGCTGCTCATTGTCCGGCGTCACTTCCCCCATCTGCTTAAAATTCTCAGGACTAACGGACTGGACCGTGTTCTCCTGTTCTCGTCCGTCATGCTGTTTGCCTCGTCGGTCATTATCCGGCATGCCGAGGAAAATATTTACTCTTATGCAGACGGATTGTGGTGGTCGATCGTGACGGTCACCACAGTCGGCTACGGAGACATTGCCCCTTCCACGCTTTCCGGAAGGCTCGTCGCCATTTTTCTGATGGTCATAGGGATCGGGCTGATCGGGATGCTTACAGGTTCCATTACGACCTATTTTGTAAAAAAGCCGAAAGAAGGAAATCCGACAATCCGGTATGTACAATCTGAGCTGGACCGCTATGATGAGCTTTCCCCCAAGGAACGGGAGCGAATCGTATTTCTTCTTAAAGAAATGAACGAGGAGCATACAAGGCAGCCCAAATAAAAGGAGAGAGCCGGTCTCATACGGCTCTCTCCTTTCTGTTCCTATTCTGCCAGGAAGCGTTCCACACCTTCGATTACATATTCGTGGTCAAGCTGTGGAGTAAGTCCTGCCACTGTCACCGACCCGATCACTCCCACATGTGGGATACGGACTGGAAAGGAACCGCCGACAGCCTGATACCGGGCAGGGTCAAGGAGAGAGCTTTCCGAGTGAGACGTTCCATTCTCCTCAAACCTTGCTGCAATAAACTGGGTGCTGTGATGATAATGGTCCACGACCGATTTCTTCCGGTAAAGCCAGGAGACATTTTCTTCTGACGTACCTTCCATGAGATGGGTAAACAGCGGCACCCGGTTTCTCTCCACGTGCACCGCAATGGATACCCCTGTTTCTTTAGCATAATCCACAAGGGTCAACCCTAGCTTCAGGGCATCATCATTCGTGAATTGTTTAAATGTCAGCCTTTGTTCCAGCTGTTCCAACTGTTGTTTCATGATAAATCAACTCCATTAAATAAATTGTTTTCGGTCACTCTTCGTATTCCAAACCGCCAAAACACAGGCAGCAGCGGCCATGAGGGCTCCCATCCATGCCGCGTCAAGAGGCGTGAACCTGTTCACGGCCATTCCCCCGAGAGCAGATCCGGCGGCTATCCCCACATTAAAAGCAGCGATATTAAAGGCGGACGCCAGGTCTTTTGCAGAGGGGGCCAGTTTTTCAGCGAGCGTTACAATATAGGACTGGACGCCCGGTGACATCATAAAGGCAAACAACCCAAGCAGGACGATTGATACTATACTCAGAATCCTGTTTGGAAGAAGGAGCATCTGCAGAAGCAGTACGACGGCCTGTACTCCGAAGATGTACCGGAGTGCCTTGACCGGATGGCCATCTGCCCATTTCCCTCCAAGAATATTCCCGATCGCTACAGCCACTCCGTAAATAAGCAGTAAAAGGGAAATCCAGTCAGAAGGATGACCACTCACTTCTTCAAGAATGGGGGTCATATACGTAAAAATGGTAAAGGTCCCTCCAAAACCAAGAGCCGTCATCATCAAGGACGAAACGATTTTCGGATGCTTAACGAGAACGATAATGTCGCCCACTTTGGGACCCGTGGTTGACTTTGCTATCCGATCCACGGCAAAGAATGTGGTGACAAGGCCAAGGAGGCCAAGAACCGCCACCACAATGAAGGTGACCCTCCACCCTGCGTTCTGACCAATGTACGTACCCATAGGGACGCCGGCGATCGTCGCAACCGTTAAACCTGTAAACATAATGGAAATGGCACTTCCCCGTTTATGCTCCGGTACTAAATCAGCGGCAACGGTGGCAGCAACCGCAAAGAACACTCCATGAGCCACAGCTGTTACCACACGAGCCGCCAGGAGTAATTCATACGTTTGGGCGATAGCTGCAGCGGCATTTCCAGCTGAAAACACCATCAATAATAAAAGCAGAAAGAATTTTTTTGGTATTCTACTTGTTACTGCTGTTACAACAGGGGTTCCGATGGCAATGGCCACTGCATAACCAGAGATAAGCGTTCCTGCTTTTGTTACCGTGATGCCTAGATCTGAGGCCACCGTCGGCAGGAGCCCGACGATAACGAATTCGGTGGTTCCGATAGCAAACGCGCTGACAGCAAGGGCAGTCAGTGCGATATAAACTTTTGTTGATATTTCCTTCATACACCTTTTCTCCCTTTATGAAGATTTTGCTGTTTCAAACAATTGTGCGAGGAGGGTGCTGCAGGCAGTCAATGCCTTTCCAACGCTTTTATCACGCTTCCGGTGAAGCCGCTCTGCCGGTCCGGAAACCGCAATAGCCGCAATGACTTTTCCCTGAAGTACGACAGGAGCAGCTATACAGCGGAGACCTTTTTCTGTTTCTTCATCGTCAACCGCATAGCCCTGGCTCCGGATAACTTTTAAATGCTCCTTGAAAAGATGGGAATCCACAAACGTCCGATCCGTATTAGGTGTCAATTTCAACTCCTCCAATACACGGCTTTGCTGCTCTTCCCCCAGAAAAGCAAGCATCACTTTTCCGAGGGCGCTCAAATGGACAGGAGACCGGTCGCCCACACGGGAATGCGCCCGGATGGAATGAGGGCCGTCGACGACCTGGGCTGTAACCACATCTGTCTTAAACAACACGCCGACATAGGCCGTCTCCTCTACTTCTTCACTCATTTCAATCAGCGGAGGGACAGACAGCCAGTTGAACATAGGTTCATACTGGTCCAGTCCCGCACCGGTTTTGTGAGAAGAACGATACACATGGCCGGTCTTTTTTATATATCCCATAGATTCAAGCGTGTACAAGAGACGGAAAGCTGTGGATTTTTTGAAGGAAAAGTGGTGCATGACGTCCGTCAGTGTCATATCCTTCTCTGTCAGGGCATCAAGAATGCGCAATCCTTTTTTCAACGTTGCCGCTTCATACTGTTTCATCATCATTCCTCGCTTTCGCACGTGTCTATAGTATCCCCCTTCATCATACCTCTTCAAAAAAAGAAAAAAAGTTTCTATAAATGAAACGTTCGGTCAAAACCAGGTCTTCCCGTCCATTGAAGAAGCGGACAAAGAAACGTAGAATAAAGATCGTCGTATGACAGGGAAAGGAGTACACCAGATGCCTGATACACATTCATGGATCAAACCTGTGATCCTTCTCCTTCTTTCTTCCATTCTCATCACCGGCTGCCAGCTGGAGCAGTCGGCTTCAGGAGATCTTGAAACTGCCGTCGTGACCCGTGTTGTTGATGGCGACACCATACGCGTGGAGTGGAACGGCGCTGAAGAAACCGTCCGCCTGCTGCTGGTGGATACACCGGAGACCGTCCACCCGGACAAACCTGTGCAGCCTTTCGGGCAGGAGGCAAGTCAATTTGCAAAGGATACATTAACCGGGAAAGAAGTACAGTTGGAGTTTGACGGACCGGAACGCGACAAATACGGCCGGCTGCTTGCCTACATATGGATCAGTGATACATCTTTCAACGAGCTTCTATTGGAAAAAGGCCTTGCCCGCTATGCCTACGTCTATGACCCTCCCTATACACACGCGGGAGATTTGAAGGAAGCGGAACAGGAAGCTTCCGACGGTGAAAAAGGGATATGGAGTCTTCCAGGTTATGTGACCGAGGACGGATTCGCTGAAGGTTTTGAAGTGGAACAAGCAGAAAAACGTTCATCAAACAATACGAAAGACACCTTCGAAGGCTTTGACAAGGACTGTTCTGATTTTGATACTCAAGAAGAAGCTCAGGCTTTTTATGAAGACGCCGGCGGCCCCGGAGACGATCCGCACCGGCTGGATGGTTCGGATCAGGATGGGCTCGTCTGTGAAAGCTTATCCTAAAAAAAACCCCTGATCTCATTGCTGAGATCAGGGATTTTTAATTAGCGGCTGATACGGGATCTGTCTCTCTTTTCATACAATAGTCGTGAAGCACCTGGCAGACATCCACTCCGTGATTCTCAGCAACATCGATGCTCCAGACATGCGGGTGACTCTGTACGATAACGCCAGGCGGAAGCGGAAGCTGTTGAAGGAACGCCTCCGCATTTTGTTTTTCTTCCCCGGATTTGAAAACCACGTGCACCAATGCTCTTCCTGTGGTATGCTCAGACACCCGGTACGCCAGTTTACCACGGAATCGGGTAAGAAAAGACATCGTATCATATACGTCTTCATCACGGATGATGACGCGGTATTGGCATCCGCCCGTATGTTGAGTGGCCTTCCAAGGGTTCAACGTTTCCTTCCACTCTTCCTCCAGTTTCTTCATATCCATACTTCCATGGATGGAGAGGTGGGATAACCCGGTTTCATAAGTCACTCCAATAACCGGAAAGGCATAGGTGCGTGCGTTGGCAGGAAGCACGGTCGTCCCTTCCTGTTCCGTGAAGCTCGAACGGACAACTAAAGGGATGTGACCAGATTTTGCAGCTTCAGCAGCTCGCGGATGAACAACGGACGCCCCGAGTTCTGCGAGTGCTGAAAGACTTTCAAAATCCATCTCCTCATATTTCTGCGCTCCTTTGATTGTACCTGGATCTGCAGTATAGACCCCGTCCACATCAGTGAAAATCTCACAACGGGCGGCTTTCAGGGCTGCTGCCAGTACCGCCGCCGTCGTATCCGATCCTCCACGGCCGAGCGTTGTCACCTCATGACCGCCTGGACAGCCTTGAAAACCGCTGACGACGACGACCTTCCCTTCCTCCAGCCTTTGACGGATAGGGAGGGGATCGACGCTTTTCACAATGGACGATCCGTAAGTCGCATCGGTTTCAAGACCAGCCTGGGACCCGGTCAGCGCGTCAGCCTCTATTCCCCGTGCCTGCAGCGCCATCGCCATCAACGCACAGGACACCTGTTCCCCCGTCGATAGGAGAAGATCCAGTTCCCTTGCAGCAGGACGTGTGGTAACCTGTCCGGCCAAGGCCGTCAAGTCGTCAGTTGTAGAGCCCATGGCAGAAACAACAACAACGACCTGCCTCCCTTTCTTTGTTTCCTTGATGATCCGATCTGCCGCCTGAGCCATCCTTTCAGCGGTCTGCAGGGATGTTCCCCCGTATTTTTGTACGACAAGTTCCACCATGATCCCTCTTTTCGTCAAGTTGTCTGTTCAAATTTTTTCTTGAAGGCGGCCAGCGCATTCGTTACTTGACCATGCTCCGATGCATGAGGTCGGTCATCACCATCTCCATATCCATAATCAACCATCCGGTTCCGGTTCAGACACAACTTGGTCATCGTCGGCTTAAAGAAATCAAATAACTCAAATCTTTCCTTCAACTGAGGGAATCTCTGCTGATAATCGTGGATCGCCTCTGCGAGCAGTTCCCAGAATGTTTCCTCATCCAACAGCTCATACGTTTCCAGTACATCACTGAAATAACGCAGGTGGCAGATAAACAACCCGGTAAAAATAAATTGAGTCAACCCTTCAGGCGGTTCACTGCGGAGTACGTCCTTCATTTCCTGAGAGAGACCTTCCAGCTCTTCGAACGGCTGATCCGTCACATTGACATCATCAACAAAATCTTTGACTGCCAGGCGGTGAGGCTTGTAGTCTTTCAATACTAGAATCGTGTTCTGACCATGGGGGCTGAATACGGTTCCGTATTGGTACAGGAAATGCAGAAGCGGATCCATGACCACTTTATAAAATTGGCGCATCCATTCCTCCGGCTCCATGCCTGACGCTTTCATCAGTTCCTGTACGTAAGGGGTGCCCTCATAGTCTTTATGAAGCAGTGCGGCAAGAGTGATGGGCTGCTCTCCTTCGTCTATATATGTATAAATACTTTCCCGCCAGATCGTCCCGAGCATTTCCAAGTATTGATACGGTGTTTGGTCTACGGATGTGAAATGAGGCTGATCTACATTGATGCTGGCGTTCTCTCCAGGAAGAATCACCCGGCACTCCTGTTTAAGAAAATCATCCTTCTCATACATCCCCTTGATGAGCGCCGTCACTTTCGGAGCGATCCTTGTCCGTTCAGCGGGAAGACCACGGTAGACGAGGGTGTTCAAAATACTCATTGGCAGCTTCACATGGTGTTTCTCCTGTACACTTCGGTTGACGAACGTACGGATGGACTGCTGCGGCAGATATTTATCCCGACCATCACCGAGCGGAATGATTGTTTTTCGGGACAATTCGCCCGGAAAATGCAGCACAATCTTATTTTTCCACTGCCATTCATGGACAGGAAGGAAATAATAGTCGTCAGGATCTTTTCCTTCTTCTCTCACAACGTCTGCAAACTGTTCTCTCTCTTCAGGGCTGAGCTCTTTTTCCAACAGTTCCTTGTAGGAGAGCCCTTCCACAGCCTGGAATTCAGCGAGACTACGGTGAACGGCCAGCCAGGAAAGACATATTTCTTCCTGCTGTTCCGGCGCGTACTTCAAGTAGTCATCATAACCGAAGCCGATCCGGCCTTTGTTGTAGGTGATCCACGGATGTCCGGTCATGCAGCCCTCCAGCTCTGCATAATCAAGGTCGATCAAATCACGGGAGGTCCGGTCTGTTTGATTTTTCAAGTAAAGGTCTGCTGTTAAGGTTGCCTGAAGCTCTTTGATCAAGTGTCCCGTCGTTTCCGGTTTCATGCCAATCCTATCTTTAAGATCAATGAGAAGCTGAACCGCATCATACGGTTCTTTCACTACGCCGTCCTGTGTGACCGTTATGGATGCTTCTGCCACATCCCAGCTGTCAAACAGGCGGCTGACCGCTTCAAATGTATACACCCGTCCGTGCGGGGCCTGGAGGACGAATGTTTTTTTCTTCCCATTCTCCGAAGCCACCTCTGGGTGGATCATATCTTCATACATATATTCGGCCAGCATTTTCGCCATCAGCTTACGATTGACTTCTTTCCAGTCCGCTTCGTTGAATTGCTTGGAAACTTCCGCTTGTTTATACATGTTCATCCCTCATTTCTTTATGATTGAATGTTCCGGCTGCCTGGATGCTCCAAAAGTCTGAAACACATTTTCCGCCTGTACCGGGTATACCTCCCGGCCGGCAAGCCGGTTGATAATGACCGCATTCCGGTGTGCACCAAGGCCCAGATCCGGTGCCCCTACCCCGTGGGAGTGAAGTTCACCATTCTGAACAAAAAGATCCCCCCGCGTATTCAGGTTTGTTTTCAGTTCATACGTTTTCTCCACTTGGAAACGGCCTTGATCATCCCATAAAATCTTGTCCGTCAGCGGCTGTAGAAATAGAGGTACCGCAGGCTGGTAGCCCGTTCCCAGAATGACTACATCCGCTTCTGCCGACACCTTGTCTTCTTTGACCCTATGAACACCATTCAGTGCCCACCGGCCGTTTTCCCATTGGATGGACGTCAGTTCCGTCATGGCCTGGAGATGGATGTCCGGGGACGCTCCTTCAATGGTCCGTTCATATAAATGGTCATAAATATCCGCAATGGTTTCCGCGCTGATCCCTTTATACAAAAGCCCTTGATTCTTAAGGAGCGCATCCTTCTTTTCCTGCGGCAGTTCATAGAAGAAATCGATGTAATCCGGCGAAAAATATTCAAGGCCGAGTTTTGAATATTCCATAGGAAAGAATCCATTCGACCTTGTGAACCACTGAAGACGTCCCCCGGTTTCCTGCTGGCTGCGGGCAAGATCGAGGAAGACTTCCGCAGAGCTCTGGCCGGATCCAAGAACAGCAATCGACTGGTCAGGATGGAGGTTTTTCTTTAAATACTCAGAGGTGTGAAAAACCGTATCTCCGAGCGCCTCTTGAAAGGCAGGTGGTATGTAGGGCTGTGTGCCAATTCCGAGGACGACATTCTCTGCGTAATACACCTCTTCCACCCCTGACGATCCACGAAGGACCCCCACTTCATAAACAGACCCGGCGTCCTTTTCCACCACCTCTACACGGGTTACGGTTCGGCCGAAGCGGCAGGAGGAAAGGCGTCCGCTCACCCAGCGGCAGTAGGCATTGTATTCTTTTCGTGGAATATGGAACTTTTCCAAAAAATAAAAATGGTAGAGCCGCTGATGCTCCTGCAGGTAATGAAGGAAGCTGTACTCACTTCGGACATCCACCATGCTGACAAGGTCAGCAAAGAAAGGGACCTGGAGGGTCGTTCCTTCAATCAGCATGTTCGGATGCCAGTTGAATTCCTCTTCCTTTTCGAAAAAGAGCGCAGAGACGTCCTCGACAGGATCAAGGAGCGCTGCCATCCCGAGGTTGAACGGCCCAAGTCCTATTCCAATCACATCATATACGGATGAATGCTTCATCTTTCCATCTCCTTTCGAACTCTTCCCGCTCACAAAACATTAAAAGTGCTTCTTTATCAGGAAGTGTGATCGGTCCCACCGGCCTGAAACCGCACGCTTGAAAAACGTGAATCATCTTTTCATTGCGGATGTCCGGCTCAGCCACGACCTTTGATGTATCCTCGTGCCTGAATTGAAACTGCACCATGGCTTTTAATAACGGCAGGGCGTACCCGCGGCCCAGAAAATCTTTCTCACCAATCAGCAGGTGAATGCCCTGATCGAAAGGATGCGGATGATAGAAGTCTTCTATGACATCCCCCCTCACCCAGTAAGCTTCCCAGTAACTCATAGCCATCCCGTGTATACATCCGATATAAAGCGTTTGGTGAGGATCATTCACTGCCTTCTGAAAATGGGTGTGAAAGGCCGGCCAAGGGAGGTTCAGCTGCCAGTATGGATGGACATGGTCCTCCTTCATCCACTTATGTACGAGCGGCCCGTCCCCTTCCTGCGCCTCTCTGAATGCCAGCGTCCGCGCGATGGCAGGATCATAGATTTCATAATCAAACCTCATGATGTGCGCCCACCTTCGCAGCCAGAGGGTTATACACGTTCGTATATACAGACTGGGACTCCATCGGACCGACAAGTTCATCCATATCATACAGTCGCGTTAACAAGTTGGCCTTACATGGAAGCTTCTCTTCCTCCAGAAGTGTGTGAACCACATTCATCGGCAGCCAATCTGCCAAACGGGTACGAAGCAGGTCCAGGAGCTTTTCCTCCTCCACCAGACCGTTTACACCGAAGCCGTTGATGATTCCAAAAAGATGATTAAAGAAAAAGTAGTAGCGGAGCCGTTCTTCAGCCACCACATCGTCACAGATCGTGTCACTTTCCTCATTCACGGATGGCAGAAGGGCCGATAGTTTCTCGGCAGATGAACGGCTGAAGTAATACCCCTGGTTATCTCTGTAATAAAACGTTTCCGGATACCCCTCTTTTAAGCGTACGACTGAATTCTGCTGATGAGCTTCGAGCGCAATTCCATAGTTGGACAGCAGCCAGAGAATCGGATCCAGGCTGATGGATAAATAGCGGTCAAACCAATCGAGACTCACATCTTCGGTGGTCCGCTTTTCTTTTTCAGCCAGGTTGTGGACGATGGAAGCCAGTCTCGCCTTTTTCCCATAAGCATGATCTTGAACGAGGGCAGCGACTGCCGTAACCTGGGTCTCATCGTTATAAAACGGATTTTCCCTGAGGACCACTTCGAAACCGGACACCTCTCGATTTGTTCTCACGTTTACAGAAGCCGGATCTTTAATGATTTGAAAATCAGGATGGTTCTCCTTCATCTCCCTTCCAAGCTCTGTATCCAGCAGTCTCGATACTTCCACGCCACGCGCCAGCTCCTTCGGCTGATTGATGCGGAGAGAGTTTGTAATTTTCACAGGTACCGAGAACTTATACATAAAACGGGAGGTTTCATTGTAAAGAGTCCTGAAGGAAGAAGTAGCCGTAAAAGGCTCCCCTGCCGGTCCGAGGTCTGTTAACAGCCCTTTGGTGAGAAGTTCCTGAACCTCTGGTTCCTGAAGTACCTTCTCCGCCTGCAGCGGATGAAGCGGCAGCAGATATCTCCCTTTCTCCCATTCTTTTGTCATTCTATCGGACCGATCTCCTTTGACCGCCTCTTCCTTGATCCATTCGACAGCCGGTTTGGAAAGACTGGAATCCTGCGCTACTATGGACGGATCCGCGCTGAAATAATGAAGCTGGAAGCGCCCTTTCAGTTCGGGTGTATAGAGATCATCCTGAAGATCCGTGAGGCCCTGCTTGCTTTTTGGAGTAGGGTGCAGAAGATGACCAAAAAGGAGCGACTGTTCAGCTTCTATAAATGTAAAGAACTCATCAGAAAGCTGTTCCTGATCACCCTCACGCTTTTTGATATAGCCTTTGACTTTTTTGCAGCTGAGCAGAACCCTCAGCACCAGTTCGTCCTCAGACCATTCACGGCCGTTGCCGATGAGCCATTCCTTTACGATCAGCGTCGTCATCGTCACATAATCCAGGGTATGGTAATCTCCCGAACGACCCGTTTTGTAATATGCGGGAAACCGGAAAAGGTGTCTGCCTGTCAAGGACCAGTAGTCTACGTTTACGTATAGGTGAATGTTCTGTCTGCCAAGAGGCAGACGAAGCACAGTCTGCCCCTCCTCCCGGAATGGATGATCTTCTGTATCGATTTGTTCAAATTCCTGAGTTTCTCTTAAATAACAATTAAGAAAACTCTGCATCGAAGCCTTTTCGGCTCTTTCTTCAGCTCTCATCAAGGCTGCCTCCTTCTTTCCTCTGCTGTACTGCTGTTTGTTCGACACGATCAAGTACGTCCTTCACATCATCGATCGACGTTCTCGGATTTAAAATTGTAAGCTTAAGATGGGTTTCTCCATGGACCTTCGTTTTCGCCACCACCGCTCTTCCGTCCTGAAATAACGCTTGCTGCAGTCTCCGGTTCAAGCGATCCACGTCCCCATCACCATCATCCGGTCTGTACTGAAAGACGACGGCCGACAACTGTGGTTCTGGATTTGCCGGATAAAAAGCAGACCGCCTTGTCATTTCCTGCGCCGCCAGCCGGGCTGTCTCAATCGTCTGGTCGATCATACTGCCAATCAAATCTGTGCCGAGCGTTTTCAACGTCAGGAAAATTTTCAATGCATCAAAACGCCGGGTCGTCTGGACACTCTTGTTGACGAGGTTCAGAACGCCTTCCTGTTCATCCTGTTCCGGGTTCAAATAATCGGCATGATGGGCAATCCATTTAAAATGATCGGAATCCTTCAGTAGAAATACACCGCTGCTGATTGGCTGGTATAGCCATTTATGAAAATCGAGGGTCATGGAATCTGCCTGCTCCAGACCGGCCAGTTTATGACGGTGACTGCTGAGAAGGAGCCCTCCTCCATAAGCGGCATCAACGTGAAACCAGATGTCATTTTCCCTGCAGATGTCTGCCAGTTCCTCTAATGGGTCTAGGCTTCCAAAATCTGTTGTTCCGGAAGTAGCAAAAACGGCAAAAGGAAGCAGTTCCTGTTCTTCCATTTCCATTATAATCTGCCGTAGAGCGGAACAGTCCATCCGGTGCTCTTCGTCGACCGGTACGGAAACGACAGCTTTCTCTCCAAGACCAAGCTGTGCCGCGGCCTTTTTCACAGAAAAGTGAGCTTCCTCTGAACAAAGGACCCTCAGCTTTGTGAAGCCTTCCGGCAGTCCCTGCTTCTGAACGTTCTGGTTCCAATTTTTCTGGCAGAAAGCATCACGCGCAAGCAGGAGTCCCATATAATTGGATTGAGTTCCTCCACTGGTAAAAACGCCATCCGCCTGATTGCCGTAGCCTGCCCTGGATGTCCAATACCGGATCATGGCCTCCTCCACATAAGTAGCGGCAGGGCTCTGGTCCCACGAGTCCATCGATTGATTCAAAGCTCCGATCAGCAGTTCACCGGCAATTCCCGTAAGGAGCGGGGGACAGTGAAGGTGCGCCATACTTTTTTCATGGGAGACATGAAGGCTGTCGCGGATGACAGGCTGAACTGCTTCCTTCAGCACATCCTGGAAAGGGCGGGCTTCTTCTGTTATATCCATGACGGCCTCGATCTGCCTGCGGATTTCCTCCGGTTGTGCGCCGGAGAAGGGATGATCCGCCTGCTTGAATGTTTCCGTGAATGTTTGCATGACCGCCTCCACCTGACTTTGAAATGCCTGGAGACTCTCTTCCTCCTGGTGAAGGAAAAAGGATTCAAAAAGATCAGTCTGTTTCCTCGATTCAGTCCTCATTGACATATCCTTTCACTGCTGCTTCAACAGCTTTACGGAAGATATCCGTAACTTCCTCCACCTGTTCTTTCGTAATAATCAGCGGCGGCAGAAAACGGACGACAGCGCCGTGACGCCCTCCTACCTCTAAAATGAGTCCTCGATCAAAACATTCCTTTTGAATACGACTGGCAAGCCTGCCATCTCCCGGGAAGCTGCCCCGCTTAGATTCCTTACCTGCTGGGTCTACGATTTCAGCTCCGATCATCAACCCGCGGCCTCGGACATCCCCCAGCTGAGGGTATTCCTTTTGGATATCATTTAAAGCCTGCATCAAAATCCTTCCCATCTGCTCGGCATGATCTGGAATCCGATGATCTTTCACATATTTCAAAGTTGCGGTCCCTGCCGCCATCGCCATTTGGTTGCCCCGGAAGGTTCCAATGTGCGCGCCCGGTTCCCAAGCATCCAAATCACTGTCATAGATGAGAACAGAAAGAGGAAGGCTCCCTCCAATCGCTTTGGACAGGACGAAAGCATCCGGAACAATCCCTGCATGTTCAAACGAGAACAGTTTTCCCGTACGGCCGATGCCTGTTTGAACTTCATCGATAATCAGCGGAATTCCCCGTTCCTTCGTAATCCTCCGCATCTCCTGGATCCATTCAACCGGGGCCGGGATCGATCCTCCTTCCCCCTGAACTGTTTCAAAAATCATTGCAGCTGGGGGAAGGATTCCACTTTCCGGGTCATCCAGGAGTTGTTCGATATAGGCAGCACTCAGCTCAGCTCCCTCTTCGCCACCTTTGCCGAATGAACAGCGGTAATCATAGGGATAAGGAAGGAAATGGGTATCAGGAACAAGTCCCTGCACCCGCTGCTTCGGAGCGAGGTTGCCGCTGATGGACATCGTCCCGTGTGTGGAGCCATGGTATCCTCCCTGGAAGGTTAAAATACTCTGCCTTCCTGTCGCGGTTTTAGCAAGCTTGAGCGCTGCTTCAACCGCGTCTCCTCCTGTCGGACCGCAGAACTGCACTTTCGCCCTTTCACGGAAAGATTCCGGCAGACTCATAAACAGCTCATCGACAAAGCTTTCTTTAACTTCGGTGGTAATGTCCAATGTATGTAAAGGCAGACGGTCATGAAGGACTTTCTCCATCGCCGCAGTCACAACAGGATGATTGTGACCGAGAGCAAGCGTCCCCGCACCGGCCAGGCAATCGATGTATCTCCGCCCTTCCACGTCTGTGATATGAATGCCTTCCGCTTCCTTGATCGCCAGTGGAATGCGTCGCGGATAGGACCGGGCGTTCGATTCTCTCTTCTCCTGCTGCTCCAGCAGCTGATGATTTGAAACTTCCGTATGTACACTCATGTTTCCAACTCCTTTATCGTCTTGTTGTTGATCCAATGCCATCTTAGTTGATAATGATTTTCAATGTCAATAATAATTGATAACTATTATCATTATCAATTAGTCCTATATACATCTCCTAAAGACTGTCACGACGGTCTTCTATCAACTTTGCTAAAATGACGATTTTTCTGATAATTGGTTAAAAAGGCCCGCTGCATAAACGAGGCCCATGGTTCCCGATAATTACCAGTATTTTCAATAGACCGTTCAAAAGTGGTATAGACATCTATATGGACTTCTTTTAAGATGAAAGAAGAATGGAAAATTAAGGAGGAATGTGATGAGGAAGAAAGCGTTGTCAATCATACTCACAACGACTCTTGGGGTTACGTTATGTTCAGGGGTTGTCGAAGCTTCACCGAAGGCAAGTCTTGAAATCCCGTCGAAAGTCAATCCGTACCAACAGGGGACATCCTCTCCCAATAACCACGCATGGGACCGTACCTATCCAACGCTTCCCGTGTTACATCCAGGATCGATTCGAGGTGCAGGAATGAGAACAGAACCACTGAAGCATATGGATAACATTTTGCAGACCGCTGTCGAAAATGACGTCATGCCCGGAGCTGTCGCCTTCGTTGCCAGGCGCGGACACATTGTTAAAGAAAACTCCTACGGGTATGCAGTCCGCTATGAAGATGCAGACCGGACAGAAACACCCCACCCGATCACCATGACCAAAGACACTATTTTTGACCTGGCCTCCATCAGCAAAATATTCACGACGACAGCAGCGATGAAGCTTTACGAGCAGGGTGAATTCAAACTGGATGACCCTGTAGCCAAACACATCCCCGAATTTGCAGGGAATGGAAAAGAAGACGTAACCATTGAACAGCTCATGACCCATACTTCCGGCTTTAAGCCATGGATCCCTCTCTATCAGGTGGAAGGTGACCGTAACGACCGGCTGCAGCACGTGTTTCAATACCCGCTTGAACATGCTCCGGGATCTACCTACACCTACAGCGACCTCAACATGATCACCCTCGGCGCGCTCGTGGAGCGGCTCTCCGGCATGAGATTGGATACTTTCGTTCAACAGGAAATTACCGCCCCCCTTGGCATGGATGACACGATGTACAACCCGCCGGAACAGCTGAAGAATCGTATCGCTGCAACGGAATATCAGCCTTGGACAAACCGTGGACTGGTGTGGGGAGACGTCCATGATGAAAGTGCCTGGTCTCTGGACGGCGTTGCCGGCCATGCCGGCGTTTTTTCAACCGCATCAGACTTAGCCGTTTTTGCCCACATGTTCTTAAAAGATGGAAAGTACGGGAGTACACGAATCCTTGAACCTGAAACAGTCGAACTGTTGACTGAAAACCGGATCCCGCAGTTTCCTGGAGATGATCACGGCCTTGGCTGGGAGCTCCAGCAGGGATGGTTTATGGATGCTCTTTCTTCCCCATCCAGCTATGGACACACCGGATATACCGGAACATCGATTGTCGTGAATCCAGAAAACGAGACCATTGCGATATTGCTCACCAACCGGGTTCATCCGACGAGGAAGACTGTTTCCACCTCGCCTACCCGCCGGGCCTTTGCCCGTACCGTTGCTGATGCCATCCCGGTAACGGCACCAAAATCGAAGAAGGAGACGTGGTTCGCCGGCTATGGTGACCAGTTATCCCGTTCCATGACCGCTGAAGTCAACCTCTATAAAGACCGGACCCTTTCGTTCTCCACATGGCACCAGATCGAGAGCGGTTTCGATTTCGGAAAAATAGAAACCTCCACAGACGGCAGCAGCTGGGAAGAAGTGTTGTCCCTTACAGGCAGAAGCCAGGCATGGGAGGAAAAATCTCTTACCATTCCGGCAGAAACGAAATATGTCCGGTTCACCTACGAAACGGATACCTCCGTCAACAACCGCGGATGGTATATCCATGGGGCTGAAATGAATGGAACTCCCCTCTCCTTTTCCAGCGAAGAATGGGAAAAGAGGAACTACTAACAACAATCCGCTGTCAACCCGGGGTTTTGTTCAAAATAAAGACGGATGACATGGTATCATCCGTCTCAGCTGGTAGAGAGCCCTTTTGTTTTTCCAGTATCTGCAGGAGTCCGCACCTTCACTTTCTGCGGACGAAAATCCAAGCCTTCTTAGGAAAACTCTACGCGGCTTCGGCCGACCGTTACCCGAGGAGAATAAAGAACTGCGCTTGTTCCGGAACCAAAAAGAGACTCCCTTCCACCCAGACACCCTGGGAACTATTTTTCAAACTTCATTTGGTTAGGTCACGAGGAGTGTTCGGTGGTGACGCCTGCGGGAACTGCACGAGCCGAAGATCCACTTGGGGAGGTGGTTTTCCTGCTCAAGTTAGCTGAGGTCGTGCCCGCGGCAAGCACCCGCCGATAAGCGGAACGTGGCCGTAAATCTTTCATTCGGTAAGCGCAGCAGATACCATATATTCTCTTTCTCTACAGCCTGAAAAAGACGGATGACCTCATGTCATCCGTCTTTTTCAAGCTCATTTTTTAAAACCACTGCCCGATTTTTCAGCATCCTTGTCATATACTTCTCCAAAAACAGCCGGTCAGCGAGCCGTCCCAAGATGCCAAGGGGCGATTGATAAACAAACGTATCCACCATCAGCGTCCCCTCAGCTTTTTCAATGAAATCATGGGTATGAGTAAAGGAATGGAAAACTCCTTTATCCATCACATCCACGAACCGATGGGGCGCCTGCATGGAAACAATTCGTGCCGTCAAGCGCTGCCGCACACCGAAATGAACACCTTCCCATGTCACGGTGTCTCCTTCCTCCAGCAAGCCTTCGGTTACACCACCGACCGCTTTTTCTTTTGTCTGCGTCATGCTTTTTGTATGGAGTTCCACACTTCGCGCCGCATCAAAAACCTGCTGCACCGGAGTTTTAATAAATTGGTGATGAATAATTTCAGGCATATATTTCCCCTCATCTTTCGTTGGACGTAAAAAAACCGGCAGTCAGGAGTGCCGTGCCCCCTACAGCAGGAACAAGATGGACGAGGAATACGATAAACACCGTCGAGAGCCCATGTTCCGACGCACGCGCTTCAGCAAACAGTGGAGCAAGAGGAAATACAAGCAGGGATAGAAGAGCAACCCCTGCCCCTATCCACCTGCGCTTTTCCCCTTTTCTCACTGTTTTTTCGAAACTGATCCATATGACCGCTGCATAAATACAAAGTAAAAGAAAAAGCAGACGACCTCCTCCTTTCATACGGATCGTTCTTTACAGCTTCCCGATAGTCAACGCCCCACCCGGGTTCAGACATGACAGCTTCTCTCCCTTTCGTCTGCCCTTAGTCATCCTGATGATATGCACACTCCGTAAGCTGTTTACTTGTAATCCTGTACCCGTCCCGGCCCGTGACAAATCCAGGAATGCCGGGTTGTCTCTCCAAACTGAAAGTTTACATAAGCCGCACAGCTCTCCCCCTATGATTCAAAGGTTCCACCTTTTCTGAAATGACGCTCAATACATGTATGCAGATCCTACTGAGGTTCGCCTGTCATCCATTCCACTATCATCGTTTCTTACAAAACCCGCCACTTTTACGCCCGGACCCGTAGTTTTTAATAAGAAGTGAACTATATACTTTCATTTCCTTCAGATAAAAAAGCCCGGTTCATAAACCGGGCTCTCCTTCATTTATTCTTCTGTTACCTTCACAATCGTACGTCCGCGTGTTTTTCCTTCCAGAATATCTGAAAGGGTTTGAGGAAGCTGATCAAATGTGATTTCATTCTTCATTTCATCAAGGTCCTCCGGCTTCAGATCATCAGCGATCCGGTTCCAGATGGTTTTCCGTGTTTCGATCGGGCAGTAGACGGAATCGATACCCAGAAGATTGACACTGCGCAGGATGAACGGGAATACGGTCGTCGGAACGCTTGTACCCGCTGTCAAACCACTCACCGCAACGGCACCACCGTATTTTGTTTCACTTAAGATGGTCGCAAGCGTCTTACCGCCGACAGGATCGACGGCCCCGGCCCAGCGCTGTTTGCTCAATGCCCGTACTTTTTCCGGGGAAAGCTCTTCCCGTGGAATAATATCCTCTGCACCGAGATGCTTCAAATAATCATGCTCGGATGCTTTTCCTGTGCTTGCTGTCACATGATAACCGCGCTTTTTCAGCATAGCGACAGCCATACTTCCGACACCGCCGGTCGCTCCAGATACAAGGATAGAACCGTCGTCAGGCTTGACACCTGCTTCTTCAAGCTTGTGAACGGACAAAGCTGCTGTAAAACCAGCCGTTCCGAAAATCATCGCTTCCTGCAGACTCAGGTTTTCCGGAAGTGGTATAATCCAGTCTCCAGGAACACGCGCATATTCACTGTATCCACCGTAATGAGACACTCCAAGTTCATAGCTGGTTACGATGACTTTCTGACCTTCCTCATAGCGGGAGTCAGCAGATGATACGACCGTCCCGGCCAGGTCGATTCCGGGAACAAACGGATAAGACTGGACGATCTTCCCGTTCGGAGTACTTGCCAGCCCGTCCTTATAGTTGACGCTTGAGTAATGCACCTGAATGGTGACGTCCCCTTCAGGCAGGTCATTCAATGTCAGAGACTGAATGTCCGCTGTAAAATCATCTTCTGTTTTATTCACTACAAAAGCCTTAAATGCTTCGCTCATGTGTAACATCTCCTTTCACCTTTTCATAAGATCCAACTCTATCGTAAGGCATTTTATACTGACTGGTCAAATTATTCTATCCGGTCAGAAAAAATATTTTCATGTCATCTCTTCTTCTTGTATAATAGATGGTTAGTATAGGAGGTAAGCTTATGGCTAAGAAAGCAGAGCAGCGACGACAACAGATTTTGAAGGCCGCTTTTGAAGCAGTGGCTGCCAAAGGCTATGATTCTGTTACGCTTCAGGATATCGCGGATTATGCGGAAGTGAGTAAAGGCGTCACCAATTATTACTTTAAAAATAAAGTGGATGTCTTTTCCCACTTGTTGGAGTGGATTACCACACGCATCTATGAAAAAGAGGCCGCTTCTATTGAATTAAAGGAAACAGCCTTGGGAAAACTCGAAGCTTATATAGATCAGGTGTTTGTCAGTCCTGAAGAAAATAAAACGTTTTACAGCGTCTACCTCGATTATCTGTCTCAAATGAAGCACCAGGAACGCTACAGGCAGATCAACCAGCAATTTTATGAAAACTGCTGGTCCATCGGACGAGAAATCATCACGCAGGGACTGAAAGAAGGCGTCTTTCACGTCGAGGATGTCGAACAGTCCGCCATCAGTATCCGCAGTATGATTGACGGAACCCTTATCCAATGGCTGATGAGTCAGGATGATGCCAAGCACGCCAGTTATAAATCCCACTGTCATCAGTCCGTCCTTCGTCTACTGAGGGCGTCCTCATAGAAAAACCTCTCAGGCAGCTGTCCTGAGAGGTTTTTCTATTTTATAATTCTTTCGTACCCTTGACGCCGTTAATTGAATAGCTTGCCGTCAATTCCGCACTAATGGAGTGGGAAACTGAACAGTATTTGTCTTTGGACAATTGAATCGCGCGGACGACTTTTTCCTCTGGAAGGTCGCCTTTCAAATCATAATGGATGTGCATGCTCGTAAATTTACGCGGGTGTTCATCGGCTCTGTCACCACTGACATCCATATGGAAATCTTCAATTGGAAGACGCATTTTCTTTAAGATGGAAATGATATCAATACCCGTGCAGCCAGCGACTGCGTTCATTAATAATTCGGTCGGTCTGGCACCGCCGTTCTTCCCGCCGGAGTCCTCTCCAGCATCCATATCGACCGTGTGGCCGGAAGGAGTATCTCCTGAGAACGCCATATCTCCATTCCATTGAACTTTAAATTCCATCAGCTTCATCTCCTTTGATAGGAAGGGTTTGTTTTATCATGCACTTTCTGATTCCCCTTATACAGTACGGGGTTCCCTCAGAATCATCTCCTACTTTACCACAGCTTTTCTAAAAAGGGGCGGCACACGCTCACGATGCTTTTTTTATAGAAGAAAACCTGCCCCTCCAACCTCATACTGTCGTAATCAAAAGAAGCGAGGATTGTTTCTCTGTCCAGAAAAAAAGGTATGGACAGGTATAGGTGAAAGGAGAGTGGAATACGTGGAACAGAAAAACAGACTCGTCCGCGATCATACCCCGGAGGAAATGAAGGATTCAGGAAAAACGATCCGAACGAGGCAGCTGGCCGGTCAAGAATACAATGAAACATTGAAAGAGAAGCTTCTCGAAGTCGTCGATGACTATGCCCACGCAAAAGAAAACCGTAAATCCCTCACGAAACTCGCGGACATGATGGAGGTCATTCATGAATTAACCTATTCACATGGAGCGACCATCGAAGAGGTCGAACATATCCGTCAGCACCGCAGCAGGGAAAGAGGCGGATTTAAAAACCGCACCCTCCTGATCGACGTAGATGAATAAACAAGAGCGGTCCTTTTCTTCCCATCCTGCATTCCAAACGTTCGGCTATCGGAAGAAAATAAACCGATGCTCATGAACGTCCGCAGAAAAGCTGTGGCGTGTACACCTGAAGAAGCCGGGATTTTTGCAAAATTATAACATTGGCTTGGATGTTGTCCTTCCTGTTAAAATCGCTTATGATAGAAATAGTGATTTTTTTTAAAGAGGAGCGTATATATGAAACAATCCATTTACGGATTGACGTTTGAACAGCTGACCAGCTGGCTTGAGGAGCATGGGGAAAAGAAGTTCCGTTCCAAGCAGGTGTGGGACTGGCTGTACCAAAAGCGTGTAACAGAATTCTCGCAGATGAAAAACGTCAATCAGTCCTGTATCGACCTTCTGGCTGAGCATTTTACGATAGAAACATTGACCGAGGAAATTAAACAGGAGTCTCAGGACGGTACGATCAAATTCCTATTCAAACTGGATGATGGAAACGTTATTGAAACCGTATTGATGCGGTTCAACTACGGCCTATCCGTCTGTGTAACGACACAAGTCGGCTGTAACATCGGCTGTTCGTTCTGTGCCAGCGGTATTCTTCGTAAAAGCCGTGACCTGACAAGCGGAGAGATCGTGGAGCAGATCATGCAGGTCCAGCATCATCTGGATAAGCAGGGCAAGGATGAGCGCGTCAGCCACATCGTAGTCATGGGAATCGGAGAACCGTTTGATAACTATGACAACCTGATGGATTTCCTGAACGTCGTGAATGATAAAAAAGGTCTTTCCATCGGTGCCCGGCATATCACGGTATCCACCAGTGGAATCGCACCAAAAATGTACGAGTTTGCGGATGAAGGCATACAAGTCAACCTTGCCTTATCCATTCATGCACCGAACAATGAGCTGCGGACTCAGATTATGAAAATCAACCGGGCCTATCCGCTTGAAAAGCTGATGCCGGCCATTGACTACTATCTGGAGAAAACCAACCGTAGAATTACGTTCGAATATATTCTGCTTCGTGATGTGAACGATCATAAAAAAGAAGCCGAAGAACTTGCAGCTCTGCTGAAGGATAAGCGTCACTTGTCCTATGTCAACTTGATCCCTTACAACCCGGTCGCCGACCACCCTTACGAGCGAAGTGAGAAGGAAGCTATTCTGACGTTCTATCAGACATTGATGGACCGCGGGATTAAATGCGGGGTTCGTACGGAACACGGAACAGATATCGATGCCGCCTGCGGTCAGCTCCGCAGTAAGCAGATTGAAAAAGAAAAAGCACGTAAAAAGAAACAGATGCAGACAAACTAAAAAGGATGAGGCTTTCCAGCCTCATCCTTTTTTTATTTTCAAGTTCCCGACCATACGTCTTTAGCCAGTCTGCCCTCTTTCTCCAATTGATCGAGCCAGGCTGCAGCTGCTTCATCATCTGCCCCTCTGACTGCCTGATAACTGCTCTTCAACGTTTCCAGAACCTCAGGAGCCATCCGGCTTCCATCTCCGCAGATGTAAAGATGGGCGCCCTGCTCCAACAGTGGGACCAGAATGTCTTTGTCTTGATCCATGATGTGCTGGACATACGTTTTCGGTTGATTTTCACACCTTGAAAACGCGGTGTTCAACGTGATCAACCCTTCTGCCTCTGCTTCCCTCAACTCTTCTTCATACAGGAAATCCTGCTGAGGATGACGGCATCCGAAATAGACATAAGCTTCTCCCAGGTCTTCTCCTTCATTTCGAAGATGGGTCCGCTGCTGGATGAATCCTCGGAATGGAGCAATCCCCGTCCCTGGTCCAACCATAATGACCGGTGTCTGTGGATCCTTCGGCGGCTGGAAGTCCGTCTCCGGCGTCCGGATAAAGCAGGCGATTTTATCTCCTGCGTCGAGGTGCGCCAGGTAATTGGATGCAATGCCTTTGTATTCTCCTTGACCACTCCAGGCTTTCCCCTTCACGACGCTGACGGTGATACTCACCCGCTCTTTTCCTGCAGCCGGCGAACTTGAAATGGAATAGTAACGGACACGCAGCGGTGGAAGCAGTGCAAGGAACTGCTCAAATTCCATCAGACAGGAATCATATTCCTCCAGCAATTCGAGCATCGTCCGTCGTTTAGCAAGAATCTCCTTTTTGTAAACTTCGCCTTCTGTCAGGCGTTCCAGCTCCTGCTTATGGGGAGGACAGGGATTACTGACGGCAAGGGCACGAAGCTGCGCCCGCGTAGCCGGTTCCTGAAGTTCAACATAGGAGGATAACAGTTCCCCCAGCTGGACAGGCTGCCCTGATGGCAGATGCTTCGCTTTTCCTGCCCCTTCCTTCAAAACGACAAAGGCTTCTTTTTTCAGTGAAAAACGGTCCACCACTCTGTCCACGAGGACTTCATGGTTCTCTGGGACAACACCGATGTGGTCACCTTCTTGATACACAGTACCTTCTGGCAGCAGAAGTTCCACGTGTCTTGTACTCCGTGCCCCAGCCTGATGAAGCTCACGGTTCTCCAATACTTCCGCCGTAAATGCCCCGTAAGACTGACCAATCGGCGTATAACTCGTCCCGCTCACATAGTCCATAGCAATAGAACTGGACTGATCGGACGTTTCTTTCACTTCCAATTCATAGAAGGAAGTGAGTTCATTCCAGAGGTTTTCCTGCCAGGCTTCCAAATCACCATCAAAATCTTCACTGGCATCTCCTTCGCCGCGGGAAAGAAGTCGTCCTGCACCTTTGGCTTTCATTTCTTCATCGATCCGTTGAGGGATCCGCTGATACGTAGCCGCCCAGTTTCGATCCCCACAGCCGAAGACCGCATACGTGACACCGGACAACTCCCCTGATTCAAGTGTTGGAATCCATTCCATGAACTGACGGGCATTATCAGGCGGGTGGCCGTTATAAGAAGCGGAGACAAACAATACTGCCCCGTCCTCCGGAACGGCACCCACGTAGTCATCCAATGGAGCTGTAACGGTTTTGAACCCAAGAGATGACCCTTTTTCCGCTATTTCCCTTGCCGTTCCTTCTGCTGTCCCAAGGTTGGATCCATACAGTACATACAAAGGCGTTCCGTGAGCATCCGATGCAATCGCTGGTTCTTCTATGCTGGACGCTGCCGGTTCTTCCGCCGGTTTTTGGAAGACCGATACTTCCTTTCTCGTCTTCACTTTCATCGTTAACCCCTCAGGCTTCAAAGTCAGCGTTTCTTTCACATCCAGCTCATAGTCCTCGTCATCCACTAAATCAAAGTGCTGAAGGACCATGCCGAGAACAAGTACGGCTTCATGAAGGGCAAACTGTTGTCCAATACAGGCTCTCTGGCCGTTCCCGAACGGTTTGAAAGCGTTGGACGGTACGGATGAAGGATCTTCAAAACGCTCCGGTCGAAAGACTTCCACATCCTCTCCCCATGCTGCTTTATCTCTGTGCAGTTCAGGGATCAACAGAGTGAAGGCATCCCCTTTTTCCACTTCATATTGACCGCCAAGCGTCGTATCTTCCTTGGCGTAGACAGAAAATGCGGGCGCGGTGGGCCAGAGACGAAGAGCTTCATTCAACACCATCCTTACATATTTCAACTGCTTCACTTGTTTAAAGGATGGGGTGTCACCGCCCAGGACTTCATCTACTTCCGCCTGTGCTTTTTTCCGCTTATCCGGATGCTTCATTAAGAAATAAAGAGCAAACGACAAAAGGCCGCTCGTCGTTTCGTGTCCGGCGATGAGGAACGTAATGATCTGAAAACGGATGTTTTCATCTGAAAGACCTTCACCTGTTTCAGGATCCACCCCTTTGAGCATATGGGATAGAAGATCATCTTCTCCCTGGTCACCTGCCTCTTTCCGCTCAGCAATTAAACCGTCCACAAGCTCAAACATATAATCAATATCTTCTTTATACTGGCGTTTAGACCGGACCATCAGCTTATCCTGAATGCCAAGACGCTGGGACTGACTCATCGATTCATCGAGAGCACGGACCATTTTCTCAACGAACGGATGCATATCCTCTCTATAGAAGCTGTTGAAGCGGAAGTTGAAGCCGCACAGGCCGATCGTATCAAGAGTCAGCCTCGTCATATCATCAGGAACCTGAACAGATTCACCTGCATTGAGCCGTGACCACTTCTGTACCAGTTGACCGGCGATGTCGACCATTTTATCGTGATAACCTTTCATGGCCTGCTGACTGAAGCTCGGAAGCAGGATGTTATGCGCTTTTTTCCAGTTGGGCTCTCCCGTTCCACTCGTAAACAATCCATCCCCGCCAAAAGCCCTCACCTTTTGCAGCGCAGGACCCACATGTTTGTCGAACCGGTTTTCGTCGAGGATTTCACCCGCTAAAGACGCACTGGAGATAAAAGTGCTCACTCTTCCGGGGAATTGAAACTGAAAAATGGACCCGTACTCCTCCGCCATACTCATGAACGACTGGATGGGTTTGTCTTTATTCAGCAATGGCAGGTTTCCAAGCGGCCCATATTCCTTCGGACGTGGTATTGTATTCGTTTTATTCACAATGATTCACCTCTTGTTAAAATTACGGAATGAACATTCATTCCGTTTTGTGTAAAAGAAATGCCCCATCAATGATGATGACGCACAGCATCCCAGCAGCTTTCTTCAACTCCATGAAGTAAGTCCCGGCTGGCTTCCAACTCTTCGGATCTGATCAATTGTTCAAGTTCTAAAAAGCCACCGAAAATAATAGCAATCAAGGCGAGCGACGGCAGCTGGCGGATTTCTCCCCGCTCTTTTCCCTTGTCCAGAAAATCCCTGAGAATCTTCCAAAGACAGCTGAACTGTTTCCGGCTGGACTCATTCAGGAAATAAGCCCCGTTATGCGTCTTAATAAAATAAAGCGCATGTTCGTGCTCATTTGTGAACTGGACCATCCGTTGAAACAAATGATGAAACTGCTCCCTGCTCGAGCTTTCTTGAGGATATTCCTCCTCCAGCATCCCTTTGAATGCCTGGACATAATGCTGGAAAAGCGTATTCACAAGAACTTCCTTGTTCTCAAAATAACGGTAAATCGTTCCTGCGCCTACACGGGCATCCCCGGCAATCATCGGAATCGTCGTAGCATCGAAGCCGCGTTCAGCAAACAATTTCAAGGCGCTGTCTAAAATATCTTCTCTCTTCGTTCTGTTTGTGGGCATCGGTGTTTCTCTCCTTAACCAAGGAATGAATCCTCATTCCTATTAAAATCTTAGTATAGTTTATCATACCCCTCAATCAATCAAAGGACTCATATCTGGTAACTTTATCTAATTCCCACCCCTCATTTTTTCATAATTGTAAAATTATTCTACATCATTGTAAATTTTTGGTTTACCTTCGGTTTTTTTGAGGAATTACCTCTATATAGAGAGAATTATATTAAAGGGAGATGGTGAATCTATCTAAAAGGGGTTTTTCTATTGAAAAAGCTGCTTGCAGGTCTGTTTGCCATTGGTTTGATTTTCAGTAGTTTCGGAGCCGTAAGTGCCGATAATCATGACGGTGATAAAGACTGCCCTGATTTTGCTTCTGAAGAAGAAGCAAAAGAATATTGGGATGAAAAAGGCTACTCCGCCGAAAATGACCCAGAGCGTTTAGACAGAGATGGAGACGGTATTCCTTGTGAGGACCCAGACAGTAGTTCCTCCGACAGTTCAGAGGAATCTTCCGATGACATGTCCTCCGGAGATGAGGATGCAGCCGAAGAAGAAGAAACGATGTCCAGTGAAGAGGAAGGCGGCGAACTGCCTGACACTTCAGCACCGTACGCTACATATGCGTTGTTGGGGATGACTCTTTCTGTACTTGGTGGAACCGCTTTAGTCGTGCGCCGCAGGGAACAATAAAATGAATGACACCTTCTCCCCTCATGCTGACAGGCTCTCCTGCCTGTCTTTTTTATGCCATAAAAAGAAGCAGACGCGCTCGCTCCTGCGTCTGCTTCCATTCTTATTTCTGCGCCGTGTCCTTTTCTTTCTTTTCCAGAAAGTATTTAATTCCAGCCACTGTACCAATGCCGAGCAGTGCATACTTCAGCCCTGTAATGACAGCGTCAGGATTCAGACCATTTTCCCAAAGCGAAAAACCGATACCGAGAAGGACGGCAATAATCGGAATAAATCGATTGGACACCCGTCGGGTCTGACGGATAGCGTACAAAACAACGGCCAGACCGATATACGGGGTGAAATCCATCATGATTTCCATCGTGCATGTCTCCTTCAAGTGAAATAAGCCTTCCTGCTATCAGCCTATTCACGAAGAAACAGCGCTAGACATGACCCGTTAATCTTCTATATTGACGATGACACAGCCGTAACCTTCTCCACTGTCAATGAGCGCATTGGCTTCTGCAATGTCTTCCAATGGGTAGATCTTATCGATGCGGTGGAGAAGCAGATTAGACCGCAGTGCTTCATCAATATCATCGATGGCCTCCTGCTTCGCTTCTTCCGGCATGTCATAAACGATAATCATACGAATCGTTAAGTTCATAAACATCATACGCTTGAATGGAAGAACAGGCTCCGGGACGACCGTTGAGGAATATGTGGCAATCACACCTCCGACTCGGATGATGTCCAGCACGCTCTCGAGGTTCGCTCCAAATTCCACATCAATGACACGGTCCACTTTCCGGCCTCCGGTAAAGTCCAGCACCTGTTCAACCATATCACCAGATTTATGATTGACAACAAAATCCGCTCCTGCTTCACGGCAGTAGTGGCTGGATTCTTCATTACTCGCCGTCGTAATGACGACCGCGCCGGCAAGCTTCGCCCATTGGATCGCATAGTAACCGACACGACCGGCTCCACCCGTAATAAATAGTACTTCCCCTTCTACCGGTCCATCAGCAAAAACGCTGCGGTGGGCGGTCATGACCGGAATACCGAGGCAGGCCCCTGTTTCAAAGCTGACCTCTTCCGGCAGCTTTACAGCTCTCCGGCTTTCTACCGCACAATATTCCGCTGCAGTTCCATGCTGCCGTTGAAACTGGGCCTGATACACCCAGACTCTTTCCCCGATTCTCGCGTGGGAGACGCCGGGACCGACAGCTTCGATTACACCCGCCCCGTCACTGTTAGGAATGACTGGTCCACCATCCAGCAGATTTTGAAAAGATCCCTGGCGTTTTTTTGTATCAGAAGGATTCACTCCTGAAGTTTTCATTCGTATCAATACTTCTCCATGTCCGGGTTCAGGGGCAGTATACTCCCCTGTCTGCAGCACCTCTTCCGGTGCACCGAATGCTTCAAACCATGCTGCTTTCATACAAAAACCTCCTTGATTTTCTCCCCTTACTATACCCTGGATGCTGAAAATCAAAAAGCCCGAAGAAAGCAAAAAGGCTGTCGAGACCATTCCCGACAACCTGATGGAAACAAGATTTTAGTGCTTACTTAGGCAGCGTCGTCTTACGACCCAGGACTTTCTGGACGTCCGTATAATCCATTTGATGGGATTCGGCTACCTGCTTATATGTGACAAGTCCATTGACAACGTTCAAACCTTTACGTAGAGCAGAACTTTCAAGACAGGCTTTCCGCCACCCTTTACCAGCGATCTGCAAAGCATACGGAATCGTCACATTTGTAAGCGCGACAGTAGAAGTCTGAGGAACAGCCCCCGGCATGTTTCCTACTGCATAATGGACGACGCCATGTTTCATATAGACGGGATCATCATGAGTGGTCACATGATCCACCGTTTCGACGATCCCGCCTTGATCGACAGCTACATCCACGAGCACGCTGCCTTTCTTCATCGTTTTGACCATTGCTTCAGTAACGAGCTTCGGCGCTTTTGCTCCCGGAATAAGCACGGCACCGATCACAAGATCGGATTCCTTTACAGCTTCGCTGATATTCAGCGGATTGGAAACGAGTGTATTGATCTGCCATCCAAAAATATCATCCAGCTGCCGGAGACGCTCAGGACTTAAGTCGATGATGGTGACTTCAGCTCCGAGACCAACGGCAATTTTAGCCGCATTTGTTCCAACGACCCCGCCACCGATAATGGTCACTTTTCCGCGTTTCACCCCGGGTACGCCGCCAAGAAGGATTCCGGTCCCCCCGAGCGGGCGCTCTAAAAATTGTGCGCCTTTTTGAGCTGCCATCCTCCCTGCCACTTCACTCATCGGCGTCAAGAGCGGCAGGGAGCCGTTATCGCTCTGCACTGTTTCATAGGCGATAGCCGTCACTTTCTTATCGGCCAGCGCTTTTGTCAATTCTTCATCCGCAGCCAGGTGCAGGTAGGTAAAAAGAATGAGCCCTTCATAAAAAAACCCATACTCCTCCGCCAGCGGTTCTTTTACTTTCAAAACCATCTGCTGACCCCAGGCTTCTGAAGCCGACCCGACAATCGTCGCACCGACCTGCTTATAATCGTCATCCGAAAAGCCGGAGCTATCCCCGGCTTTGGTTTCCACGAACACCTCATGGCCCTGCTGAATCAGGTAAACGGCCCCAGCCGGTGTCATAGCGACCCGGTTTTCATTATTCTTTATTTCCTTCGGGATTCCAATACGCACACTGAAAACCTCCTGTCATTATCTAAAGGGTGTAGATAGCCTCGACCAGTGTATGGATCAGGAAGGTGACATCCTCCTCTTCAATCGATAACGGCGGCGCCAGAGTTAATATGTTATTGTAACCGGCTACCGTCATCCCATTCTTTCCGATAATGATGCCTTTCTCCTTACACCGATGGATGACGGCATTGACTTTTTCCACAGCCAGCGGTTCTTTCGTTTCTTTATCAGAGACGAGCTCGATTCCAATCAGCAGCCCTTTACCTCTGACATCTCCTACATATTTATGCCCCTGCAGACGCGTATGCAATTCGTTTTTCACAAGATCTCCCAACTGGCTGGAACGTTGGAAAAGCTTTTCCTTCTCCATAATTTCAATATTTTTCAGTGCAACGGCGCAGGAAGCGGGGCTGCCTCCAAATGTATTGATATGCCGGAAGAAATCGTAAGTCTCTTCTCCACAGAAGGCTTCATAGATTTCTCTTTTCACAGCGGTCGCTGACAAGGGCAGATAGGCACTGGTCATGCCCTTGGCCATCGTCACGATATCAGGCTGAACCCCGTAATTCATAAACCCGAACGGCTGACCTGTCCGCCCAAACCCACAGATGACTTCATCCACAATCATTAAAGCTCCGTGTTTTTCGCAGATGGACTTAACTTCCTTCATATAATTTTCCGGCGGAACAATGACGCCTCCCCCGGTGATAATCGGTTCCATAATCACTCCGGCAATCGTTTCGTTATATTCCCAGGTCATGACCTTATCGATATCCTCCGCTCCCCAGCGGTCAGCTTCACTATGTTGATTGCGGTATTCATCAGGCGGAGCTACATGAAGAAAACCTGATCCCAGTGGTTCATATTTATACTTCCGCTGGGCCTGGCCTGTAGCAGAGAGGGAGCTTGTCGAATTCCCATGATACGCGCGGTAACGGGAGATGAATTTGGATCGGTAATGATCCCCCTTCTGCTGGTGATACTGCCGTGTCATTTTGAACGCCATTTCATTCGCTTCGGACCCACTATTGGAAAAGAAGACGACATAGTCTCCCCCGAGCATGTCATTGATCTTTTCAGCCAGATTTACGGCAGGCTCGTGGCTTTCGGTCATCGGCATGTAGGACAATTCCTTAATTTGATTATAGGCGGCCTCCGCCAGTTCCTCACGGCCGTATCCGATGTTTACACACCATAAGCCTGACATCGCATCCAGAAAACGATTGCCTTGCACATCCGTAATCCATGAGCCTTTCGCACTTTTCGCGATCATCGTATTTTCGGGTTTGTACGGCTTCATGGAGTGCCATACATACTTTTCGTCCTTTACGAACATATCATTCTGCACATCCGCTTTTGTCATGGAAAAGACCTCCCCATTCCTGGATAATTATTTGAATTATCTTAATTATCCAATATTAAAGAACGGGTTTCATTAGACATTGTGTTAAACCGTCCTCCGAACGCTTACACATAATGACAACACGGCTGTATGGAGGTCAGGCATGCAGGGCCTGCTGGTATTCATGAGCGACAAGCGCAAACTCGATCACCTGTCGTTTTTCACAGTCCATGAAGTCCGCTCCAAGCAGCATTTCCAGCTTCTCGAGACGGTGATAAAGTGTCTGCCGGACAACAAAAACCTTGTCTGCCGTTTCTTTCTTGGAACCGTTACAGGCAAGATACACCCGTAAGGTTTCCAGAAGCTTCGTATTATGTTTTTGGTCATACTGTATAATCGGCTCTAAATATTCATTGACCAGCCCGGTGAGGTTGCTGTGTTTATGTACAAGGGAGATGAGCCGGTACATGTGCATATCATCATAAAAATATCTGTGCTGTTCAGGTGGAAGATTACTTTGCAGCGTCAGCGTTTCCAATGCGGTCTGGTAACTTTCACTGATATGATCCAGACGACGTATATATTTTCCGACGGCGATTTGGAAAGAAGCCACCGACGAATCATTCAGCATGCTGATTTTTTTCAGTCTGTCCACACCCGTCTTCATGCGCCTCTTCCAGTCCTCCTCCTGTTTTCGGTTCAAGAGGATGTACGTAACCAGCTGACGGCGCTGTACTGGAAAAACGTAAAATCCATTCTGATCAAAAATATTCTGCACAAGCATGTTCAAATACGTAACATCCGGATTGGTGCGCCGTTCGTCGGCCATGTTCATTTTTATGGTCACAGCCGCAGCCCCTGATGAAGGCAGCTGGATTTTGTAGCGGGGCAGACGGTTTTCGATTTCCTCTGTGGTATGCTCTCCTTCCAGCCACCCCATCAGCCATTCGGTTTCCTTCGCCTTTCGTTTTTCCTCCGTATACAATTCCCGGAGGAGGTACTGGGCGAGAGCGGTTGCTGTCCGGTCGAGAAGAAGAGATTCGAATTCCCCGAGCTCCCGTCTTCCACATAATAAATAAATGACAGCAAATTCCCGTTCCAGCACTTGGACAGGCTGTTGCAGCAGCCACCGTTTCCGCTGAGCGGGCGGGGCATTCAATTCAGCAAGCGCCTCCTCCCTCTCCTTATTTCTAAGCTGCGGCACCGTAACCACCGTGTGATCTTTCGTGACATATATCAATTGGCAGTTCACATACTGCTGCAGATTTTTCAGGATATCGAAATAGTTATCAATGGACAACAGACGTTTATTCAGACGCTGGGCATAATCCTCCAGGCTGGAAATCCGCTCATACTGATGGTTGATTAAATCGGCATGGATCTCCCGGGTGATTTCAATGAAGGAAACCTCCTTCTCGAAAACGATGACCGGGAAGTCGTGCGCATCTGCAAAAGCCAGAGCATCCTCTGATAACTCCTGAATAAACGTACCGAGCTCGATGCAGATGCCTGCGACGTTTCGTTCAACCAGCTGCTGAAGCAGACCCAGAAGCAGGCGGTCATCATTTTTCCATCCAAACCCTGTAGAAAGAATGAGCTCTCCACCCTTCAGGTTTTCTCTCACTTCCGTCATTTCAAAGACATGCACCCATTTCACTGATTTCGAAAGTCCGGCGTGTCCCGATATGACTTTTGCCGATGAAAAATGGTCTCGTTTCAGAATGTTTTCAATAGACATGGAATCTTTCATACAACGCCCCCCTCTTTTTAACGTATACCAAAAGGCCGTGATAATCGAACATCTTGTAAGATAATCTCACACAGAGGCTGAATCCTTGGAAAGTAAGGGCTTGAACACACTTATATTCCCCTGTCGGTCAGAAAATCTCCCTTGACCGATTCTGTAAGCGCTATCATTATTCTTCATAAAAAAAACCGTCTCCTTCTATTTTAACAGGAACGGATGAAAAAGACAGAAAAAAAAGCAGGGAGCCTGCCCCCTACTTCATTTCCTGTTTCTTCTGCTGCTGAAATAATATCGTTGAAAAATATTTTCTTGAATCCGGATGAAGAATATGAAGCCTCTCCACCTCCGGCTGGTCCGGATCACTGCCTTCGTACACAAACTCCAGGAAAGCTCCGCTTAAATTTTCAGTCACGGCTTTCATGACATACCCCTGTTCCAATAAAAAGTCGATTTTTTCCCTTTCTGCATGAAATTCACGATGGTCTGACATGTTACTCCTCCTTTTAAGCATCTGCTTTTTTTGTTAAATCCTCTGTCCCTGTTCGCTTTCCAAGCTTCTCTTCTACAAATCCTTCACCGATAACCCAATCCCGTCCAACTGTGATTCCCAAATACTCATCATCACTCGGGTTCTCGATCTCAGCCTGCGGATGCTTTTTAAAATACCAGTGCTTGGCAAGCAGATAGTAACAAAGCGCTCCGATCCCAAATCCTACGAAGAAGGACCATGTACTGAAGAGATAAGCGAATACACTGCCAATGACCCAGGAAATCATACCAGCCCAGTTTATCCCGCCGTCGTAGGTATACTGACCGCCGCTCTTATACAGATCCGTAACATTCATCCGGCGTCTTCTTAATAGATAGTAATCGGCAAAGATGATCCCGACAATCACAGATAGAATCGCCGCCGCTATTAAGAGGACGGGAATCAGCAGATTAAAAATACTCCACGGCTGTATGACCGTCCCGACAAGACCCGCTATGAACACCCCTGCCCAGAAAGGCAGTTTCGGGCCGCCGACGTTGGAAAAGATCGTTGCAGCCGGAACAATATTCGCACTCACGTTCGTCGACCACTGGGCCAGTACGATCATGAGAAGGAGAATCCCAAGGACAAGTCCGCTTGCTGATTCCTGCAGGGCGACGACCGGGTCAAAATTGGAAACCGCAATGTACGAGACAGCACCAAGCACAACGATAAACGTCTGTGTTAGAGGCAGACCGACAAGACTTCCGACCATTGCCCCTTTATTCCGCTTGAACCAGTTCCTCTCATATTTTGGAGCTTTAATGAACCGGGATATGGAGGAAATATCCGCCGCCAGCGTTGCCCAATATCCCATATTACTGACCACAACGATGACAAAAGCGGTGAAAGCCGCTCCACCAGTCACCGGGCTTTCCACCCATGCCCAGATGTCTTTGCCCTGTTCCGCCGCGGTACCTGTAAGGTTGAAGTACATCCATACCCCGATCAGAATAATGATCGGCGCGGCGAGGTCCGCAAATTTCTCAACAGCCTTGATTCCAAGTGCGGTATTAAAAAGCTGGAATAAAGCAAACAGAATATAACAAACAAACCAGTTATCAAACCCGAATAAAATGTTTAAAATGCCGTTAATGGCTGTCGATCCGAAGTAGGTATTGATTCCAAACCACATCGATGCAGCCACACCGCGGATAACGGATGGGAAATGCGTGCCGACGATACCGAAGGGAGCCCGCATGTATACGGGAAAAGACAAGCCATGCTCAATACCGATGTCAGCAGTCAGAGTGATGGCTAGACCGATCAGCAGCGTACCGAGAAGTGTTCCGAGGACAACCCAGATGAGAGAGATGGACTGGACCCCTGCTCCGCCGATGGCGAATGCAGCTAAAACGACAGCCATCCCGACCCACATAAATGTAAATCCGAGGGTGCCGATTTTCTTCTGATCATGGGGAATGGGCATAAGGTCCGGGGACATTAAATGATTATCTTTCCTACTCATGAAGCCGTCTCCTCCTAAGTTTACCTATAAATTTTTCAGCTGCCCGGCTGGTGCCGGACAGCCTTTTATTTCTGTAACGAGGACGGGTTACTTTTGGTAAAGCTTCTCCTGGGAAGACGTTGGACTACCGAACTTGGAACGCTTCACATACCTGCCGCTGCCGATTTTTCCGACAAACTGCTGGTCCTTAATGACGAATTCCCCACGGGAAAGGACGCTGACCGTCTGTCCGGTCACCTGCATGCCTTCAAACGGATTGTAATCCGCAGCCATGTGACTCGTCTCGACAGAAATCGTCCGTTCCACATCCGGATCAAAGATGACGATATCCGCATCGGCCCCAACGGAAATCGTTCCTTTCTGCGGGAACAATCCAAACGTTTTCGCTATTTTGGTAGAGGTAATATCAACAAATTCATTCAAGCTGATCCGGCCTTTTTTCACACCTTCTGAGAATAATATACTGACACGATCTTCAATGATCGGACCGCCATTTGGTATTTTAGTAAAGTCGTCTTTGCCAAGGTCCTTCTGTCCCTTGAAATCGAATGAGCATTGATCCGACCCGAGCGTCTGCAGATCGCCGGTCTTCAATGCATTCCATAACACTTCCTGGTGGTGTTTTTCTCTGAGAGGGGGAGACCAGACGTATTTTGCCCCTTCAAAGTCCGGTTTTTCCAAGTAGCTTTGATCGAGAACCAAATACTGCGGACACGTCTCACCTATGACGTTGTACCCTTTCTTCCTTGCTGCAGCAATGGCTGATACGGCCTGCTCACAGGTGACGTGGACGACATATAACTGGGAATCGGCCAGTCCTGTCAATTCTGCTGCCCGATTGGTCGCTTCTCCCTCCACTTCCGGCGGGCGGGTCAAGGCATGGTAAATAGGGTCGGTCTGCCCTGCGTCAAGGGCCTTTTTCACTAAGTGATCGATAACGTCCCCGTTTTCAGCATGTACCATGACAAGCGCTCCTAGGTTTTTCGCTTGTTCCAGCGTTTTAAAAAGCGTACCGTCATCGGACTGGAACACATTTTTATACGCCATAAACACTTTGAATGAAGTGATCCCCTCATCTTCAATGACAGAAGGAAGCTGATCCAGCACACGTTCATTCATTTCGCTGATCATCAGGTGAAAGCTGTAGTCGATGACTGATTTATCCTGAGATTTGGCATGCCACTGATCGATGGAATTTTGGAGCGGTTTTCCTTTATCTGTTAAACAGAAATCAATGACTGTTGTCGTTCCACCATAGGCCGCAGCAATGGTTCCTGTTTCAAAGTCATCCTTACTGACCGTACCCCCGAACGGCATCTCCAGGTGAGTATGCGGGTCGATCGCACCTGGGAAGATGTAGCGGCCGGAAGCATCCACAATTTCGGCCGAAGTTTCATCAAAACCTTGGCCGATCATGGCGATTTTTTCATCTTCGATCAAAAGGTCTGCCTGATACGTATCTGCTGCCGTGACAATCGTTCCGTTCTTTATAATTTTTCTCATCCAATCCCTCCATGAAATTACTTGATTAAATCAACGTTGCACGATGGAGTGGCTCCAATCGCTGCCTGCCGCTCGTTCCACGTCATCGGAGGCTTCCCGTTGGCATACTCCACCATATCAATGGCTCCGTCCACCGGACAGACGATGCTGCACAAATTACATCCGACACAGTCTTCCTCGCGCACCTTCAAAATGTCCCTGCCCTTGTCATCCTTGAGCATATCGATACACTGGTGGGACGTGTCTTCACAGGCAATATGACACTTATTACAGTTGATGCACACATCGTTGTTGATTTTGGCAACGACCTGATGATTGAGATCAAGATTACCCCAGTCGGAATACTTTTCGACAGATTTTCCAACAAGATCCATGACCGAATCAAGACCCTTGTCATCCAAATAATTGTCCAGCCCGTCAATCATATCCTCGACGATGCTGAAGCCGTGGTGCATGGCGGCTGTACACACCTGCACGCCTGTCGCGCCCATCAGCATGAACTCGACCGCTTCCCGCCAGCTGGAAACGCCGCCCATTCCTGATATCGGTACATTGATTTTCGGATGTCGGGCACATTCCGCCACCATGTTCAAAGCAATCGGTTTTACGGCAGGACCGCAATACCCTCCGTGCGCTCCTTTGCCGGCTACGTTTGGTACCGTATCCCATGAGTCCAGGTCCACGCCGGCAAGACTGTTAATCGTATTGATCATACTGACCGCATCTGCGCCACCATTGACGGCTGCTTCCGCTGTAAACGTAATGTCTGTTATGTTCGGGGTCAATTTCACAATAACAGGGGTCTGCGCCACTTCCTTCGCCCAGGCGGTCTGTTTTTCCACAAGCTCAGGAACCTGGCCCGAGGCCGCGCCCATGCCGCGTTCCGCCATGCCGTGGGGACATCCGAAGTTCAGCTCAAGCCCGTCCACCCCGACATCTTCCACGCGTTTAACAATTTCGTGCCATTTTTCCTGGGTTGGTTCGACCATTAAGGAAGCAATAATCGCATGATCCGGAAATCTTTTCTTCGTTTCATAGATTTCCTTCAGGTTTACTTCAAGCGGACGGTCTGTAATCAATTCTATATTGTTAAATCCCGCCACACGCTTTCCGCCATAGGAAACAGCAGCGAACCGGGAGGACACATTCAAGATTGGATCGCCAAGTGTTTTCCAAACAGCTCCTCCCCACCCCGCCTCAAACGCACGCTGCACCTGGTACCCCGAGTTGGTCGGGGGAGCGGAAGCCAGCCAGAATGGATTGGGGGATTCGATCCCTGCCAGATTTAATCGTAGGTCAGCCATAAGATTCCTCCTCGTAGTTTTGTAAAGTTACACCGCAGCCGTAGGCGTTGGAGAGAGCTGTTTATGAATCGCCATAGCGACTTCCTTGCCCTGCTGGGCAGCCGTTACGACCATGGCCTCTCCCTGCCCCTTCGCAAAAATGACATCGCCGGCAGCAAAGACGTTGGATTGGGAGGTTTTTAGAGTGACAGGGTCGACTTTAACGACGCCGCCTTCATGGTCCAGACCAAACGATTCAATTAAATCTGTGTAGCGCGTCTGACCGATGGCTTTGATCACCGCATCCGCCTCCATCAGGAATTCGGATTCCGGCACGGGTTCAGGCCTTTTTCTTCCATCTTCATCAGGGGCCCCGAGCTTCATCTCCACACATTTCAAATGAGTGACATGTCCTGTCTCATTACCAATAACTTCCACAGGCTGAGTCAGCCAGTGGAACTGTACATCATCCTGTTTGGCAAAATCGTACTCAAACTCATAGGCTGTCATTTCTTTTCTTGTTCTGCGGTAGACGATTTTCACATCCTCCGCCCCTTTACGGGCGGCACAGGTCGCTGCATCAATGGCTGTGTTTCCAGCGCCGATTACAACAACTCTGCGTCCAAGCAGTTCATCCGTAATCGGACCAGATTTGGTTTCTTTTACAAAATCAATCGCATCGTGTACGCCTGTCAGATCCTCTCCGGGGATTCCAAGCATCGGTACGTGGCCCATACCGATCGTCAAGGCAATCGCATCAAACTGCTCAGACAGTTCTTCAAAGGAAACATCTGCTCCAACCGCCGTATTCGTTCTAATCTTCACGTCCAGCTTTTCCACCTGGTCCACTTCCCACCGGGAAATTTCCTGCGGCAGCCGGAACGATACGATTCCGTATGTATCCAAGCCACCAGCCTCCTCTGCCGCTTCAAAAATTGTGACATCATAGCCGAAACGGGCAAGCTCCCGTGCGGTAGACAAGCCGGCAGGTCCGCCGCCGATCACAGCGATACTCATCCCATTCTTCTCTCCGGGTTTGAATAACAGCTGTTCATTTTTAATGGCCCAGTCTGTGGCAAACCGCTGCAGATCACCGATTAAGATCGGTTCTGTCGAGTGGTTCAGGACACAGGCCCCCTCACAAAGCTCTTCTGTCGGACAAACACGTGCACATGTCGCCCCAACCGGGTTGGAGGACATGATGGTTGCCGCAGATCCTTTAAGGTTCCCGGAAGCAATCTTTTTAATGAATTTCGGAATATCGATACTTGTCGGGCAGGCCTTAATACAGGGTGCATCATAGCAGTACAGGCAGCGATTGGACTCCTCCATCGCCTCCTGGGCATTCAATCCATCATGGACCTCATTAAAATTCACCTGCAGGTTTTCCAGTGATATCCCCTTGCTTTTCAACTGAGTCACGCTGATCCCCCTCTTTCAGTAAGATACGGATTTATAAAAAAAGCCCTGCATAGATTCTTTTCAGCCCCCGGCCCTATGCAGAACTCTCTGTTCAAATCGTGATGTGTAGTTACGGGAGAAGCTCACCCATTTTTTCATACGTTTCCGGGCGGCGGTCACGGTAGAACTGCCATGTATCCCGGACTTCCCGGATGAATTTTTTGTCCATTTCCCCAAGGATGACCTCATCCTGATCCCGGCTGCCTTCTGCGACAAAGCTGCCACGCGGATCAACCAGGTAGGACTGGCCGTAAAACTCGCCCATATTCCATGGACCTTCATAGCCGACTCGGTTGATTGCCCCCAGGTAGTAACCGTTAGCAACGGCATGGGCCGGCTGCTCCAGCTTCCATAGATATTCTGAAAGCCCGGCTACGGTAGCCGATGGATTGAAGACGACTTCTGCACCGTTCAGGCCAAGGACACGGGCACCCTCAGGAAAATGACGGTCATAGCAGATGTAGACCCCTACTTTGGCATAGGCCGTATCAAAAACCGGATAGCCAAGGTTGCCTGGTTTGAAGTAGTACTTCTCCCAAAATCCATATCCTTTGTCCCCAACGCCCACCTGTGGGATGTGATGTTTCCTGTATTTGCCCAGGTAGGACCCATCAGCATCGATGACAGCGGCCGTGTTGTAATACGTAGCAATTCCTTCCCGCTCATAGATAGGCAGAACGATGACGACCGCCAGTTCTGCAGCCAGGTCCTGAAACAGTTTCGTCGTCGGACCGTTCGGAATTTCCTCTGCAGCGTCGTACCATTTCGGGTTCTGCTCGGAACAGAAATAAGGACCATAGAAAATTTCCTGCAGGCAGATGATCTGCGCTCCTTTTTGTGCCGCTTCACGCACCAGCAGCACATGCTTCTCGATGGACTGCTGCTTGTGGACCTCTACAGGTTCACTTCCATCCACATCATGTGATGCTTGAATTAAACCGATCTGTACTTTATCTGACATAGTGCTCCTCCTCATACCGCTTTAATTTTATAAAATTCATAATATTTAGTTATTTAATCTTACCATACAGGTTTTTGTCGGAAAATCCATTATACAAAGTGTCAAAACCTTGCCGTACCCTGCTGGATACATTGTTAATGGCGGAAACAAAGAAGGAAGAAGCGTCCTATCTGCTTCTTCCTTCCTCCTTCCTTAATACCAGCGTTGTGTCAGCATTTTACGCTTTGTATAAAAGTTCAAGCCGTCTTTCCCATTGGCATGCAGATCCCCATAAAACGACTTTTTATTTCCGGAGAACGGGAAAAAGGCCATCGGTGCAGGTACATTCACGTTCACTCCGAGCATTCCCGCATCCATTTCTTCCCGGAACTGCTGAACCGCTTTTCCGCTGGACGTATAAATGACGGCACCATTGGCAAATTCCGACTCGTTCGCCGTTGCAATCGCTTCATCAAGAGTATTCACCCGGACGATGCTTAAGACAGGAGCAAAAATTTCATCCTTCCATATTTTCATATCCTTGGATACATGATCGAAAATCGTTGCGCCAAGGAAGTATCCGGAATCATGCTCCCGAAGCTCTACCCTGCCGTCTCTGATCAAAGCCGCGTTCTCTTTTTCCCCGGCTTCAATGTAGCTCAGCACCCGCTCACGGTGAGCTTCACGGATTAATGGCCCCAGGGTTGTTTCATCATCGAGACCATTGCCAACATTCAACTGATCCGCTGCATCTTTGATTTTTGCCGCAAGACTGTCCGCTACATCACCCACGGCAACAACGACAGAGCAGGCCATGCACCGCTCGCCCGCACTTCCAAAAGCGGCATTGATGATACCTTCGACCGATTTATCCAGGTTACAGTCCGGCATAACTATGGAATGGTTTTTAGCGCCGGCCAGAGCCTGAACGCGCTTCCCATGTTGTGAAGCCGTTTTATACACATATTCCGCTACAGGCTGGGAACCTACAAAGGAGACAGCATCGACCTCTTCATGCTCAAGCAGGCCATTGACGACATCATGCGCCCCGTTAACAAGGTTAAGCACGCCTTTCGGCAGTCCCGCTTCATGGATGAGCTCTACCAGCATTTTTGCTAAAATCGGCGTCCGTTCCGATGGCTTAAGAACAAAGGTATTCCCACATACGAGCGCAAGCGGAAACATCCAGAGCGGAACCATCATCGGAAAGTTAAATGGTGTGATTCCACCAACGACCCCTACTGGATACCGATACATCCCTGAATCAATCCCTTCGGCGATATCCGGAAGCACGTCCCCCATCATGAGACTAGGTGCCCCTGCCGCAAATTCCACACATTCGATGCCGCGCTGCACTTCCCCTGCTGCATCCTTTTTCGTCTTTCCATTTTCCTGTGTCAACGCTTCAGCCAGCTGATCACGGTTTTCAATCAGAAGCTGCTGATATTTGAACATGATTCTCGCTCGTTTCGGTACTGGAGTCTTCTTCCAGGACTGAAAAGCCTCTCTCGCTGATCGGACCGCTTGATCCACATCTTCTTTAGTTGAAATAGGGACGCGTGCAATGGTTTGTCCAGTGGCCGGGTTTGGAACTTCTTCCACCTGACCTCCTTCAGAAGGAACCCACTCGCCATGGATAAAGTTTTCAATAACCACCTGATTCGACTTCGAGAAAGTTGTCTCCATCATGTCACCTCTGGTTTCATATATTTTTTCACTCAAGATAAGTATAAATTCTGAATTTTTACACATCAATGGACGAAACGTTAAATGAATGGCCGTTGGAATGAACAGAATGACACGTAAATCCTATATCCAACACCCTGAAAGAATGGGGGGATAAGAAGCTGGCCCCGAGGGCAAGCTAGCGGGAGCGGGTCTGCACCAATTTTAACCATTTGTACATAGGGGGTTACGTATCATGAAGAAAAAGAATGCCGTACAGCCGGAACAGCATCAAGAACGACAGCCTGGTTACGAGTATGAAATGAATCCGCTGCCGGAGTATGCAGATGAGACATATAGAGGAAGTGGAAAACTAGCCGGTAAAACCGCCGTCATTACCGGAGGAGACAGTGGGATCGGCAGAGCGGTCAGCCTGCTTTTTGCTAAGGAAGGGGCTGATGTAGCTGTCCTTTATCTGGATGAGCATGAAGATGCAGCAATCACGAAGAGCTTAATCGAGAAAGAAGGCAGACGCTGTGAGCTGTATCACGGGGATATCGGAGGACCGGAGTTCTGCGAAACCATCGCCGAACAGGTTGTAAAGACATTTAAAACCATAGATATTCTTGTCAACAATGCAGCCGTTCAATATCCGCAGACAAGTGTGCTCGACATTTCCAATGAACAGCTTCTGGAAACATTCCGCGTTAATTTCTTTTCCTACATTTATATGACGAAAGCCCTCCTGCCTCATATGAAGAAAGGATCCTGTATCATCAACTCTTCTTCGGTGACAGCTTATAAAGGGAACGATCAGCTCATTGATTATGCATCAACGAAAGGTGCCATCACCTCTTTCACCCGCTCCCTTGCCGGATCACTGATCGATCAAGGCATACGTGTCAACGGGGTGGCCCCCGGGCCGATCTGGACGCCGTTGATTCCAGCTAGTTTTGACAAGAAAAAAGTGTCTGAATTCGGTTCGGACAATCCCATGGGCCGTCCAGGACAGCCGAGGGAAGTGGCCCCTGCCTATGTCTATCTGGCCTCCAGTGATTCCAGCTATGTTACAGGTCAGATGCTGCATGTAAACGGAGGAATACCCGTCAACGGATAAGAAAGCTGCGGAAGCGGCTTTTTTTCGTTCACCGAACGCTGTTTAACCGACTAACGGAATGGTGGACGTGTTATAATTATCCATAATTGTATGGGAAGGATGGTGTCGCTTATGGCCCGAACCAGTTTCTGTCATTGTTTCAGCAATCAAGAAGACCTCGCTCAAGGTACAGCATCCAACCGGACATACCTTGCCTTCTGTGTAGTAACCGGCAGGGAAGGTGCCATTGAGTTCAGCTTTCAGACGACATATATCGATCAAAGCAAAGAACCTCCCTTTGCTACATTCTACGGGGTGTCCAGCGAATGGGAAGAGGATGCCTCACCAAAAAAGCTGCGGATCCACAGCCGTTCCCCGCTTACAGATGACGGTCAAACCCCGTGCGAAAAACCTTTTCTACGATCACAGGATCTCTTTTACTCGTATACCGTCAATTTGGATCTACATAAACTGAAAGCCTACCAAAAAAATCCCGATACTTATCTGACAACGGTTCATTCGAAGGTGTTGTATGAGGAGTTAAAGGCGGTGTATACCAGCATCTTTAAAACAGCGCCTGTCGATACGGAGCATGATCATTTTATGATTCTAGTGGATTGAAACAAAAAAAGGATGGGTCCGGTCACTTTAAACGCTGATTGATCCGGTCCAATCCTTCCACTTTCGCTTTTTCTACGTTCAATTCTCTTTTCAAAAGTACATTCTCTGCCGTCATCCCGGCCAGGATCGATATGCCGATCAAAGTCCGCAGCATGCCCGGCTCCGGTACAAGGTATGTGACAGCAAAAACCGCCGCTGCGGCGCCAATTAAAAAATCTGCTAAAAACCCGAGATAAATGCCTTTTGGACGTCTCCGCCTCCTCGGGAAAACCAAAACCTTTCCGTTTCTCATCAAATGAGCCACAACGCCTGTCATCCCTCCGATACAACCGGCAATCAGGAGCGTGTCCACATTATTGATCCCCCTAAACTTAAAAAGGCGGCCGCTGGAAGATATTTAGAAACATAAGAACTATGCACTAATCATCCACCAAAGCAGGCCGCCTCGATAAGTCTTTTATTGTATAAACGAAAAGTTACTATAATGAACATGCTACCTTCAGTGTACAATATTCCAACAAGAAAATAAATACTTCTTTTCAATTTTGTTCTTCAAATAACAATAAATGTAATCTTAAGTTTTTTTCACATCAAGCAAGTGCTGGATTTCTCCTTCATAGTAATCCACTTCTTTTTTGGAAGTGGCCTCCATCATTCCTTGCAGTAAGGGTTCATAGTCTTTCTTCTCCACTTTGTCTGTAGATTGAAATACGGCTCTGCTCTCCTCATAGTGATCCAGAAACAATTGAAGCTTCATGTAATAGTACCGGGTTTCCTCCAATGAAACGGCTTCTCTGAAAGCATCCAGCAAATCATCGAATTCTTCATCTTTTTTCTTTTTCCCCATATCCTGCCTGCCGCACCTCCTGAAGAGATTTATTAAATGGAGCTGAATTCTATTTATTACCCATTATACAAGAATATGTAACGAACCACGTTAGAGAATCCAAATTTCTTCTAATAAAAAAAGAAATGGTACAGCCTCTCATTGACGAGAAACTGTACCATTTCAGCACGTGGGTTTGTATGATTCCGATTGGGCTCGAACCAACGACCTCCACCCTGTCAAGGTGGCGCTCTCCCAGCTGAGCTACGGAATCAAAATAATAGTGGGTCTTTCCTGGTGACATGTAATAATATACTACGGAAAAATCGAAGTGTCAATATAGTGTGAAGAATTTTTTAACGGTTTGTAAATACGCGAAGGAAATGCCCCCTTCCCTTATTTTACTATGTGATGCGGACAACTGTTGAACGGTCTATGCCCTTTTCTTTTGCATACCTTCTCAAATCCCTGAAGGATTCTTAATACAGACACACGTGCAGGACCACAAACCATTAAAAAAATACCCATGTTGTGCTGACCACCACTCTTGGTTTTCACGAAGAGATATTCCGAAAATAATCAAAAACCTCTATGTTGTAGAACACGATATAGAGGTTTGCTGATGCATGGAACCTTCGTTCTTGTAGGTTTTAAAATTTCGTTCATAATAGAAAGAGAACGATTATACAGAAGGCAGGTTTTTCACATGAATAACAGCAAACGATGGATTGATTTGAGAGACAGTTTTCTTTTTCTTCCCGCCATTTACAGCGTGATTTCCATATTCAGCGTTGTGTTTTCCATACTTCTTGATGAGTGGATTGTATCCAATTGGAAGGACGCCCTTCCCGGTTTTCTCCTTACAGGAAGCTCAGTGGCTCAGACACTGTACGGATCGCTCGTCACTTCCATCTTAACGATGACAACCATCAGTTTTTCCACCATTATGGTTGTCCTTACAACCTATACCACTCAATTCTCTCCCAGGACACTGCAGGACTTTATGAAAAGCCGGATCACCCAGCACGTGTTGGGCGTTTTCTCCTTTGGCTTCATTTTTTCCCTGCTGCAGTTGTTCCTGCTTGGGAAGGATTCCGGATCCGGTTTAATCAGTCCGTTTCTAACTGTTTTCGTGTCTGTCGTCTGCCTTGCTTTCTTTATCATTTTCATCCACCACTCTTCCCGTTTCATTAAAGTGAACAATTTAATCGGAACCATTCGGAAGAGCACATCGGCATTGATCACCCGGACTTTTTCACAGAAAAATTATGACAGTTACACAGATTGGAACAAGGAAGATATTGAAAAACGAAAAAGCACAGACAAAGGAATCATTGCTACAGGGAAATCCGGATACGTACAAAGTGTCCACTACGCTTCCTTGATTCAATGGGCAGAGAACAATGAACTCTTAATGGAAACCGCTTTTTCCATGGGGGAGTATATACAGAAGGGTATGCCTTTGTTTTATTACTGGAGCACCTCGGATCAAGAGGATTCAAACTATGAAGAAGCCAGAAACTTTGTGGCCATCGGTAACGAGCGGGTCGACATACAGGATATCGAATTTTCCCTTCAAAAGCTTGTGGAAATAGCCGTCCGCGCCATTTCTCCGAGCCTTAATGACCCTCACACCGCTACCAACTGCATCAACCGGATCGGCTCCCTGCTGATTGAGCTCGCTGATGTGTATGAGCCGATCCGGTATTACCCGGACGAAGAAGGAAGTCTGCGTCTTATCGCAGAGCCCGTACCCTTCCGTGAATATTTGTATAAATGCTTCTATCAAATTCGGATTTACGGCAATCATGATGTGTCGGTCATGAACTCGGTGATGGAAGTACTGTACAAACTGGCATTTATACAAAAAGAGAAGGTGCAGGACGATGTGTGGCAGTTCGGCTGTTATATCATCAAGGCCGTCGATGTAGAGAATATGGACGAGCTTGATTTTGAGCGGTTTAACCATCAGGCACAGAAGCTGGCCGATGCGTGTGGTACAGCCATTTCCTTAAAAAGCAATGACGCTTCATAACCAGTGTGCCAAATAACAAAGAACCGTCCACATACCGGACGGTTCTTTGTTGTATTAATCGCTGCCGGATATAATCATATCGTCTTCCATCTCGGCAAGAAGGGTTGCAGGTGACACTTTATCACCTTTTTTAATATAAAGCTTTTTCAGGCTGCCGCTGATGCCCACCGCTACCTCTGACTCTGTCCCGTCCCGTTTAATAACAAAAAGGGGTTCCCATTCATACACATACTCCCCGTTCTGGACGAGGATTTCGGTCACTTCTCCATAACACGGGGAAATGATTTTTTCCGGCCGCATGGTTCATTCCTCCTGTTCTTACCACGCCCGGTCCTGCCCAGGGCGTTTGAAACAGCATATGTGGGAGAAGAGGACAAGATGACCGGAAAATAAAAAGAAGTGACGCAGCCTCTCCCTGGATGAGAAACTACGCCACTCCGGCACTTTGTATGATGATTCCGATTGGGCTCGAACCAACGACCTCCACCCTGTCAAGGTGGCGCTCTCCCAGCTGAGCTACGGAATCTTATGTAGAAATTTGTCGTTTTTTGCTGACAAAGATTAATATACTATGAATGACAATCGAAGTCAACATGATTCGACAAACTTTTTCAACAAACCAACTTCCCCTCCATGATTTGGGTTCTTGATCTGTTCCACTTTTTCAACAATTCTATGATAAAATAAGAAGTGCAACGTTTACATCGAATTTTAAGCGGGAATTTTTCATATACTTCCGTGCTGTAAGGAGGTGGTCTATTTATGGGTAGAGACGGATCCATGACCGAGTACACGATAAACAGTCAGTACTTAGACGAAGAAATGACCCTTCGTGTGTATACGCCGAACAACTTCTCTCCTCTATACAAGTACCATTTCTGTATCATGCAGGATGGAAACGATTATTACTCCATGGGGCGTGCCGCCACTCTGAGCGATAAGCTCCACAGGGAGGAACGTATGGAACGGACGATTTTCATTGGTATACATTACAAGGATAAATACGACCGCAGGGAGAAATACCATCCTGACGGCCCGAGACAGGGAGACTACGTCAGCTTCCTCATCCGGGAGGTCGTCCCATTTCTTGATGAACAGCTTCCCGGGTATAATATGGGAAGAGGCCGCACACTGGCCGGAGATTCCCTTGCCGGAACCCTTGCCTTAATGACAGCTGTTAAATTTCCGAATATTTTCGGAAATGTCATCATGCAGAGTCCTTATGTCGATGATCACGTCCTGGAAGTCGTCAACACGGGCCGGCAGCTTTCTTCATTAACCATCGATCACACCATCGGTCTGGAGGAAACGGACGTGGAGACGACAACTGGTGAGCGGATGGACTTTCTTGAACCAAACCGAAAGCTTAGGGATCTTCTACAGGAAAAACCGGTCTCCTATACGTACCATGAGCTGGATGGCGGTCATACTTGGGGATCCTGGCAGAAGGATTTTGAACGGGCTTTATTGAACATATTTAGTGGTGAATAAACGTTTTAAAATGGGACAATCAGGAGGTTAGTTCAATGAAATACGGAATAGCAGTGTTTCCATCAAAAAAAGTACAAGATGTAGCGAATTCTTACCGCAAGCGATATGACCCTCATTACGCGCTGATTCCTCCTCACATTACGATGAAAGAGGCGTTTGAAGCGGAGGAAGATCAGATTGAAAGTGAAATCATCCCGCAGCTGAGGGAAATTGCCAAGAACACAGATCCATTCTCCTACGGGGTGTACAAGGTAAGCTCCTTCTCGCCCGTAACCAACACCATCTATCTGAAGATTGAACCATCCGATGAAATTTTTGATTTGAATGATAAACTTTACACTGGTGTACTGCCGGAAGAAAAAGATTTCGCCTTCGTTCCGCACATCACGATTGCTCAGAAGCTTTCAGACGAGGAATTTTCCGATGTATACGGCAGCCTTACCATGCTTAAATTCGATCTGCAGGATCAGGTCGATCGTTTCCAGCTTCTTTACCAACTTGAAAACGGCGCATGGAGTGTCTACGAGACATTCCGCCTTGGCAGAGGGTGAAGACTGTGGATATCCGTCAGGTCAGAAACAAACAACAGCTGGACGATGCCTACTCGGTGAGAAAAATCGTCTTTGTACAAGAACAGCAGGTACCTGAAGAACTTGAAATCGATGAGCATGATGAAGCGTCCCTTCACTTCACCGGTTATGAGAACGATGAACCGGTAGCCGCAGCCCGTCTCCGGTTTGTCCACGGATACGGGAAGCTCGAGCGCATCTGTGTCCTGAAGGAGAAACGAGGCCACTCCTACGGCAGACAGATGATTGAAAAGCTGGAAGCAGCCGTGCGTGACTATGGGTATGATAAAGCGAAACTCAATGCTCAAACACAAGCCGAAACCTTTTATGAGGCCCTCGGTTATGTCACGATTTCAGACAAATTCATGGATGCCGGCATCCCGCATGTCACGATGATCAAAGAATTGAATAAATAACCGGCTCCCGCCTATGGAAAGGCGGGAGTTTTTTCGTTTATATTCCACCCCTTTTGTCTACAATGAAGCATAGAAGATCGAAAAAAAAGGATCGTGACGCTTCAATGGAATATATACAAATTACGGTGGAAACTCTTTTCGGGTTTGCCGCGCTGTTTGTGATGACTAAGGTACTGGGAAAATCCCAGATTACTCAAATTACAGCTTTTGATTTCATCTCCGCACTTGTACTTGGAGAGCTTGTGGGAAATGCCCTTTACGATCCTGACGTCGGTATTCTCGACATCGGTTTTGCCATTATATTATGGAGCGTCCTCATTTACACAACAGAGATGATCACAGAAAAGTTTAAAGGATCCCGGCAGCTTCTTGAAGGAAGCCCATCCCTCGTGATTTATCAGGGAAAGATTGACCGCGAGCAGCTCAAAAAAAATAAGCTGGATATCAACCAGCTTCAACATCTCCTCCGCTCCAAGGACGTCTTCTCGATCAGGGATGTGCAGTATGCTGTTTTGGAAACGGATGGAACCATTTCTGTGTTGAAAAACTCCCATTCGCAAAATGTCAGCCGAAGCGATTTGAACCTCCCTCCCCTTCCCGTCCCGCTTCCCCGCACCATCATCAGCGACGGGGAAGTCATCTGGGATAACCTGAAGGAAGCCGGGCTTGATGAGAAATGGCTGCATCATCAGCTGAAAGCCCAGGATTACGAGACACCAGAGGAAGTATTGTATGCAGAGTTCCAGGATGGTGACCAAACATTGTTTGTCATCGGCTTATAGCGGAAAATACCCACTTATGATCAACCAGACGATCTTGAATCACTTCTGCTTTTTTCAAAGTTACGGCATAAGCAGTCACAGCCGTCCGATATAAGAGCCACTGCCCGAGCGCAGGCGCATGCACATCCCACTTCGTACACAGAATAGAAATCAACTCTTCGTGCGTCACCTCTCCTCCTGCTTCCACTGCCGACTGGACAGCATCGAGGATACGTTGATGGTAGACGATATTCTGACGGATCGTTTCAGAGGGATCCGTTTCAAATGACCCGTGGCCGGGCACTGTCCCGGCAGACGGTATAGCCAGAAGACGTTCCAGACTGTGGATGGCTTCTCCGGCATCCACCAGAAACGGGATCCGGTGCTTCTGGAGCGTCTCCAGACTGAAATAACTATCCGCGGCATACAGAATATCCCCGGCTTTCAATGCAAGCTGGTGATGACTATGGCCCGGGAGTAGAAAAAGTTCGGCTGTGATATGGCCGAAATCGACTTGTCCTTCATCGACAACCCTGTCAATCCGGACAGGAGGGCCTTCAAGAAACTTATTACGGAGTTCATTAAGCGGAGCCACCCCGTTGAACAGATAGACCGGCTCCAGCGATGGATTGGAAAGGACCGACTCTTCCAAAACGGGGGCAGATGTATGAACGTCATAGGCATTCTGTACATAGGAAGCTCCGCCATAATGATCCGCATGGGCATGAGTGATAAATAGGTGGGTGAGAGGAAGCTGCCGTTTTTCCAGTTCCTTCAGCACTTTTTTAACCGATGACCGGTCGATACCTGAATCAATCAGCAGCCCTGTACTGCCTTTATGAATGTAGCCGATATTTACGGAAGAATGATCATAGAAGCACCAATCATTGATTTGTTTGAACGTCATCGTTACAGCCCCTTCAAGCGTTTCTATACAGTTTCGCTGAAGTAGCTGCCTTTTCCTGTTACAGCAGCATAGGTTTTCCCGTCGATGTTCTGATGCGTGGGAGATGCCTGCCTATGATTTTCAGCCTCTGCCGCATGGAATCCAGGCGTCGTGATAAACGGGCTGTTTTTCTGATAGACAAGGCGGTCCTCTTCTCTCTGCTGCCGACCGGGTCGTTTCGTATCGAGGCTTGCCTTGAAAATTTTATCCACAGCAAAGGACTGCTGGTGCTGATTTACAACTCTTGTCTGGTAATCCTGATACTGGTAATGATTCACAGGCAGAATATATCCCATCTGGAACGCCTCCTTTACCTTCCATTACCCCAAAAACACCGAATTGAACCAGGCCTATCCTTCAAAGAATTTCTCCATCTTCCCTGCATATTTGTTTAGAAATTTTTCTACATCAGTCATCTGTTTGGTGAACCTTTTCTCCCAAGCTCCAAAATCCTTTTCCCACTGCTGGAATTTCTTGTCCGGCTGTTTGATAATGCCTTTATATTTCGACGTTTCCACATCAATTTCCTGCAGGACTTCAAGCAGGGTCTTTTCCTTCTTTTTTTCCTCTTTCCCTGTCACAGGCGGTCTGTCCATGCATACAAAACCGACTGCAGGCCTGCAAGAGCAAAGACAAAGACGAGCCACTCCCCGTATGGAACCGCCAGATAAAATACGACCATAATGATGGAGGACCAGACACCGACACACCACTGACAGCTCAAACCTTCACCGATAAAACCTTTAGGCTCGACCCACTCTTCTTCCACCCCTTGATCGTTCGTAACCAGCTTCACATTGAAAAACGGACGCCTCATCCACTCCATAATGTAATCACGCACAATCAGGCGGGTCAGACGGAAACTCGCCAGGGCAAGCAGCAAAAATTCTGCGATGGATAACATTTGATATCCCATCCTTTCTAAAGAAGAAAAAAGCCACTACATACATCGTAGTGGCTGCTTGCTCAGTTTAGAACCAGCGGAATCCTCCACGACGGTCGGAAGATTCATCATCATGGCGTTTTCTAGAACTTGAACTGCTTTCGTCCGCCCCGGCTTCCCTGCGTTTCCTTCCGAAAAACGGATCCACACGATCACTGCTTTCATCACGGTCATAACGTCCGCGGTGCTGCGGCTCAATAATGACATTATCGGCTTTAATAACCAGGTCTTTCACATGAATGACCTTTTTCTTCTCAGACATTCCCCTCACTCCTTAATCGAATTCATTGTTACTCTATGGTTTTCAGCTTGGCCGGGTATAGTCGTCCGCCCATACCACACGAAAAACTTTGGGAATGCCTGAATACGGACAAATGCCCACACCGACAGCGATGACAGACATATTCTAGTAAAGACAATACGTCAATGCGTATGGAAAGGGGAAAAAACAATGAGCTGTGGTAAAAAATACGATTCAGGCTCCTGTGTTATTGATATCTTAAAAGACATCGTGGATGCTCAGAATGACGTCCTGCACGATTGCACAACGAGCTGTGAACAATCAATCGCAGACCTTCTGGGTGACAGTAACGGAGGATCAGGTTTCGATACAGTACCTGTTATTCTTTACTGTAAAGACGGATGCAAGCCTTTTAAAGGTTACGGTTCAAAACGCAGCGGAGACCGCTGTAATGTCAAAGGGAGCTTTTTCTTCCGCGTCAAGTCCGTAGACGACGATGGATGTGCGATTCTTGAACTTCTATTCTCTGACCGCAACGGAGACGATGAGGATTCAAGAGACGACGATCCGAAATCACCTGCTGATCAAAGCTGCCGCGATCTTCGCGCTTCAGGAATCTGCATCACGGTGGACTTGAACTGCTTCTGCCACGTTACCTGCCTTCCGGCTGCCAGCACGCTGTAAGAAAACAGGAAAAAACCGCGCATACAGGCGCGGTTTTTTCTGTTTCAAAAGCCCAGTAGACGAATATCAATAATCGTATCAAAGTCAATCTCCCTCTGAAATGGCCGCTGAAACACCTTCATATGGACTTTCCCATCCTGATAATCCGTAATGTACCCCCTGAGCTGATCTTCCTTTGTCGTCACTTCACATTTCATCTTCGGAACATGGGGAGATAATTGGAAGAAGTAATCCACTTTCTCCTCAAGGGAGAGCTCGTGGAACCGCTGCCTGCGCTCCCGGCTGGATACTTGCTTTTCTTCGTTATCCTGATCGTTTTCCACCTCTGGCACGTCTGTATTCTCCGGAAGTAATTTCGTTACTTCCTCTGTATGGGCGGCATGGGTTCGGCGCATCCGTGCTTCTTTTTCATATCGTGGTGTTTCTTTTGCAGCGGGCTGTTCGGAACCGCGTGACCTTACTGAGCGTTCCGTATGGAACCTCGTCTGCATAGGAACAACGGCAGGCTTTAGATTTTTCGGCTGAACAATGTAAAGCATCGGCTGCTTGGCAAGACGTTTTTCATCGGCCATGTTAGATCTCTCCTTTTCCAGTCGGTCATCATCTTATGTATATGCCCTGTCTTTCTCCCATGTTCATTTTCGACGATCATCGTGGAAGTTTCCGTATTATTTACACATTCTTTCTCTTGATCATCATCCGGTGAGGAGTGACGCGGTTATGACAATGATTTACATGGATCATTGACGGTCTAACATGGAATCCCTTATTTTTATTGAACAAGAAAAAAGAGTGATGTTCTTTAATAAATCAAAGAACATCACTCTTTTTAGATGGGACACCGTTGATTCCACAATGAGCGTTCGATGGTGATGCCTGCGGGAACAGCGCGAGCCAGATCCACTTGGTCAAGTAATCTTCTTGACCAAGTTAGCTGAGGCCGTGCCCGCGGCAAGCATCCATCGACAAGCGATTCATGAGAATCAAAAACACCCTTTAACCACTTCTCTTGATAGGAAGCAGTATTTCAGCGGCCTCATCAAAATGGACGGATTTTTTCTTTAGTAAGCGACAGTACTGAATCCGGAGTCAACGTGGATGATTTCTCCTGTCACACCACGGGACAGGTCACTCATCAAGTAGTAGCCGGTGTCGCCGACTTCTTCCTGGGTCACAGGTCGACGCAGTGGAGCACGCTCTTCGATTACTTTCATAATTTCGTTGAAATCACCGACACCTTTGGCAGATAATGTCCGGATAGGTCCGGCAGAAATCGCGTTCACTCGGATGTTGTGCTTCCCTAAGTCATTAGCCAGGTATTTCACGCTGGCATCAAGGCTTGCTTTCGCTACACCCATAACGTTGTAGTTTTTCACAACCTGCTCTCCGCCCAGATACGTCAGCGTAACGATGCTTCCCCCGTCGGTCATCAATGGCTGGGCAGCGCGCGCAACAGCCGTCAGTGAGTAGGAGCTGATATTGTGGGCTGTCAAAAATCCATCACGGCTCGTGTTCAAAAACTCATCCTTAAGCTCTTCCCTGTTCGCAAATGCAATACAATGGGCAAGTCCGTGAATCGTTCCGACATCCCGGCTGATTTCTTCAAACGTCTGGATAATCGCTTCGTCGTTGGTCACATCGCACTCATACACCAGAGGTTCTTCCACTCCGTCCAGAGTCGCGGCCAAGTCCTGCACCGACTTTTTAAACCGTTCTGATGCCACGGTGAAAATCAACCGGGCGCCCGCTGCGTGCAGAGAACGTGCAATTCCCCACGCAATACTCCGCTTGTTGGCAACACCCATGACTACATACGTACGTCCTTCTAAAGAAAAGTTCACGCTGATTTCCCTCCTCAATCTTTCTCACAAATTAGTATTTGTTATTAGTACCTGCTCCTATTTTAAACCATCCACGTTTGAAAAACAAATTACGCTTTAGAAAACCTTTCACACCTTTTTTGAACCGTAAAAAAAAGGAAGGGGGATCTTCTACTTTATAGAAGATCCCCCTTCCCAACTCATCCATCAGTCCGGGCTGTGGAGTGTTCGGTGGTGACGCCTGCGGGAACAATACGAGCCGAAGATCCACTTGGTCAAGCGACCTTCTTGACCAAGTTAGCTGAGGCCGTGCCCGCGGGCAAGCATCCGCCAATAAGCGGAACGTGATCATCCACCTTAACCTGAGTCAGCTCCAAAAGTTGAAAAGCATGTTCCCACAATGGGAACTCCCACTCTAACAAAAGCGGTATTCCTTCATCAGCACCATTCGCAGTATTCCAGTTCCATTTTGAGTTCATCCACATACTCGTTGGAACCTGTCACGATTAAGCGGTCCCCGATTTTCAATTCCGTATCGCCGTGAGGAACGATGGAATCTTTGCCACGGAAGATCCGGACCATGATTACGTCTCCGGTAAAAGGGAACTCCCTGATATGGACGCCGTTATACATGGAATTGTTCATATTGATCTGATAAAGCGCACTGTCCTGCTTAGTCAAAATATCAAGCACGTTCGGTGCTTCGATCATCGCTTTCAAAAGAGCCTTCGAAGACAGGAAGACACTGAAGACACTGATGCCAAGCTCCTTCATCTCTGTAGAAAGTTCAGGAGATTCGACACGGACAATGATCCGCTCCACACCTTGTTCTTTTGCATAGCGGGCGATTTCTGCGTTTCTTTCTTCGTCCCCTGTAGAAGCGACGACAAGGTCCACATCAAAGACACCAAGCTCTTTCATATTCTCCACGTTGTAACCGTCCAGCTCTTTGATATCAAAGCAGTTCCGGCTGATCCGCTCATCGATTTTATCGACTTTCGTATGATACAAATGCGTTTCATACGCGTTGATATCCAGTTCGCGCACGACAGGAAGGGTCATCCGGTTGGATCCGATGAAGGAAACCACCGTTTTATGGTCCTCATCCTCAAAGCGTCCATAAACCTTTTTGAAGACGATCGGTGCGACAACGCAGGTCAGGACGGCTACGAGAATAAGCGCCCCTTCCATCTGATCGTCAATCATTCCTTCTCTTTTACCAATCGCAGCAGCGGCAATAACGAGAGATAAGGTGGAGGTCAGAATAAATCCGGATCCGAACACCGTCTTACGGTCATACCACTTCGAAAGGATTAAGGCCGGAACAATTTTGGAAATCAACAGGGCTGCAAACAGCAGCGGAATCAATAACAGGACACGTGTATCCGTAAACAAACTCCAAATATCAATTTCTACACCGACCATGACGAAGAAGATCGGGATTAAGAAGCCATATCCGAAACTGTCGAGCCTTTTGACCATTTCCGGGTTCGGTGAAAGCAGAGAAACAAGGGTACCCGCTAAAAAGGCGCCCAAAATGTTTTCCGCACCCACAGTTTCCGATAAAGCAACGAGAAGAAGGATCAATGTAAAGACGGCACGCGTATCGATCTGGATGGTACCTTTGGCCATCGTCTCCACAAAGGATTGGTGACGAAACTTTTTCCCGATGTAATAGAAAAGCACACCAGCAGCAAACAAAATGAGCAGAAGCCACGTATTGCCGCCGTTCTCTCCATATATGGAGACGAATACGGCCAATAGGATCATGGTAACGAGGTCGGCGATCACAGCGATCAGAAGGATGGTCTGACCGATCGTCGTTTTCATCATCTGCGCATCTTTCAAGGTTGGAACAACAACACCAAGGGAGATCGTTGAAATGATCAACGTCATGAGAAAGGCATTGTCTATGAATCCAGCCAGCACGAATATATAGGACAGCGCCAGGGAAATGATGAATATTCCAACAAATACGATGACCGCCACCCATACTGGATTCGGGGCGCCGGTTCCCTGGTTGACCGGTTTCGCACGTTTTTTCTTACTTGCAAAAATGGAGAAGTCTATTTCCAGACCACTCAGGAACATAAGAAAGATGAACCCCAGGGTCGATAGAATTTCAAGCCAGCTTCCCTGTTCAACAAGGTCAAATCCACTTTGACCTATAATCAAACCTACGATGATTTCTGCTACTACCACCGGAATCATATTCAGTTTAAACCGGTGGAGTAGGATGGGAGTAATAAATGCTGCAATTATGACAATAACCAGTGAAGTTACTGAAGCACCATGTTCCATACTCGCCCTCCTTCCTTCATATCAAAAAATTCATAAAGGCTGTTGCCATACCGAAGTAAATCAGAATGGAAATCAAGTCATTCACAGTTGTGATGAATGGTCCTGAGGCAACAGCGGGGTCAATGTTCAAACGATGCATGATAAGGGGGACGAGAGATCCTGCGAGCGTTGCAACAATCAGCGTTAATAAAATGGACAAACCTACTAATAATCCTAAGAAAAAGTTTCCCTGCCATATATAAACGATAAGGGTAATCAGCACACCACAGGAAACTCCGGTGATCACACCTGTTCCTGCTTCTCTCATCATCATTTTCCATTTTCCTTGTTTCTCAATTTCTCCTGTAGCAATTCCACGGACAGCAACAGCAAGCGCCTGTGTACCCGTGTTTCCACCCATACCGGCAATCAGCGGAATAAAGATGGCCAGAATGGCAACTTTATCCAATGTTTCCTCAAACCGCCCGATCAGGCTGGCTGTTAAACTCCCTAAGAATAACAGGATCACCAGCCAGGGAAGCCTCTTTTTCGCAGAGGCAAAAGCATTATCATCCGGACTGTCCACATCAGAAATCGCAGCAAGTTTCGAGTAATCATCGCTGGCCTCTTCTTCCATGACGTCCATAATATCATCCACGGTAATGATTCCAAGCAGATGATCTTGAAAATCGACAACAGGCAGCGCGAGAAAGTCATAATCCCTGACCATCCGGGCTACCTCTTCCTGATCTTCCCCTACTGATACCGATACCACTCGTTCATTCATGACATCGGAAATCAGCCAGTCTTCTTCAGAAATAATCAAATCCCTCAACGAAATAACACCAACCAGCCTTTTATCTTCATCTATGACATACGTATAGTAAATCGTTTCGGCATCAGGGGCTTCTGTTCTCAAATGGACCATGGCTTCCTTGATCGTCATACCGGCCCTTACAACAACAAACTCCGTCGTCATGATAGACCCTGCGGTTTTCTCCTCATAATGGAGCAGGTCCTTGATTTCGTCCGCAGCTTCATCATCCATGATCGTCAAGAAGCTGGCTACTTTATCTTTATCTAACTCGTTGAATATATCAACGGCATCATCGGCAGACATTTCGGCGAACACCTGGGCGGCAAATCTTGGATCCATTTCTGAAAAGAAGGGTTCAATTTCCTCATAATCGATATGCTCCATCACATCTGCCACTTCTTCCGGTGACAAATAGGTATAGATCTGCATTCTTACATCCGCATCCAGATCCTCAAAAATCCGCGCCTGATCATAGGGATGCATCTCCAAAAATTCAGCACGGAACTGATCGATATGTTCATTGAACAGGGCATCTTTAATATTTGCCCAGACTTCTTTCCGCTCGTGGTCATCTAAGTGTTCCATAAGCAGCCCTCCCCCGTGTCTATTTCGTTTTTGACCGTTTAATCTTAATTGTGATTCATAGGTTTGTCAACGAATGTCACGCAACTTTTAAATTCAGCTTCCGTACCGTCTTTACGCCTATCCGTAGTGTAACAGAAAGGTCCTTCCGGGATGGAATAACAGGCGGCCATGTTTATTATTCATCCCCGTGGGAAAAATATCATTCAGATTCCTTCACGCGGCTGCAATTTCTGCCCTTTTAAAACTCCTGCAGCCCCTCATTCCAATTACAAAAGGAGCGTTATTATGACCTATGATGTGATCGGAGATGTCCACGGCTGTCTCCCAGAGCTTGTTCAACTGTTCGAGGAACTCGGTTACAACTGGAGCGACGGACTTCCCCTCCACCCGGATGGCCGTGTACCGGTATTTGTCGGAGATATCACGGACAGAGGGCCGGACTCTCTCGGGTGCATCCGGCTTGTGTACAGACTTGTCTATGAACAAAACGCCCTTTATGTCCCGGGAAATCACTGTAACAAATTGTACCGATTCTTTCTTGGAAACCCGGTCCAGGAAAAACACGGATTGGAAACGACCGCGGCGGAATACAGAAACCTGCCCGGGAAGGAGCAGCAAGTAGTGAAAAAGCAGTTTCTTCAGCTTTACGAAGAAGCTCCGCTGCATCTGATTCTGCAAGATACAGGAGCTGTCGTGGCTCATGCCGGTATTAAAGAGGAAGATATCGGAAGACAAAGCAGACGGATCGAAACATTCATTTTATATGGAGATATTACCGGGGAAAAACTCCCCGACGGACGCCCTGTAAGGAGAGACTGGGCTCAGGACTACAAGGGAAGCCGATGGATTGTTTATGGTCATACCCCTGTAAAAACGCCACGTTTTGTCAATAAGACCGTCAATATTGATACAGGATGTGTCTTTGGAGGAAAACTGACGGCTTTCAGGCTTCCGGAAGAAGAGGTGGTCAGTGTCTCCTCCTCGATGCCTTATATAGAAGAGAAATTTCGATACGATTGATGATATCCATCATAAGGTAAAAAAAGCTTGAGAACCCTAGGTCCTCAATCGAATAGATCCCACTCTCCAGGTGTTTCCGATACGAATGTCATCCTTTTCTTACTCCAGGGATGACGGAAGTTCAATTGGTAACAGTGCAGCGCCTGTCCCGGGATCCACGGGCAGGCGTTTCCACCATAGAGGGTATCCCCGGCAAGCGGATAACCCAGGTGTTCCAAGTGCACCCTGATTTGATGCGTCCGTCCTGTCATGAGCTGGAGGCGGAGCCATGTATACGCCCCGGTTCTTTTCTCCACTTCATAACGCGTCTCAGCCGGCCGTCCTTCCGGTGATGTTGTACGGCGGATAATCGACCCCTCCGCTCGTGCAATGGGCTGATTCACGATGCCTTGATCCGCTTGTACTCTTCCCTCCGCTACAGCTTTATACCGGCGGTCGATTTTCTTCATGCTCTGTGTGAGCAGACGATGGCTGTACGCGTGTTTAGCGGCCAGCATTAATCCGCTCGTGTCCTTGTCCAGCCGTGTGACGATGTGAACCGTGCACGGATAGTTTTCCTGGATGTATCGGTAAAGCAGGTAAGCCGCTACAGACGGTTCGTTTTTATCAAAAGCGGGGACCGAAAAAAGGCCGGCCGGTTTATTGATCACGAGTACATCCTCGTCTTCATACACAATGGAAAGCGGACCTTCCATCGGCTCAATGTGCCCGCGCTCCTCCTTTGGAAATTCCACTTCAAGGAGATCGCCGCTTCTCAGCGGCTGCCACATCTCCACCCGTTCACCATTGACAAAAACGCTGCCGCTGATCCGCACCTTTTTGATCAGCTGCCGGGAGAATTCTCCCGCTCCAAACAGGAAATCACGGCTTGAACAACCGGAATAAGCGGCGGTGATGGTCCACCGCTTTATCACTTTAGACGGAGTATTCATCCGCAACGAAGGAGTCATGCACGCGTTTCCAGAATGGGAATGGACGGAAGCGTGCGAACCGTACTTTTTCTTCAGCCACCCGGCACTGAATCGACTTCACGTCTTTATACGTTCTTGAAATGTGATCGATGGTGAACAGGAAGCTGCGGTCATGAAGCGGCTTGAACATACATGTATGATGGCTCGGCAGGATCAGGGGCGACCCGATCGTACGAAAAACCCGGTTGTTGATGGAGGCCATTTCGGCAATCTGGAAGGCCTCCAGTGATGGGTGCAGAATCGCTCCCCCGAGCGCCTTGTTGTAAGCCGTGCTTCCTGAGGGTGTGGATACACATAAGCCATCTCCACGGAAGGTTTCGAAATGATCGCCCTTAATTTCAATATCCATCACGACAGAACCTTCGGATGTTTTGATCGTGCATTCATTCAACGCAAGGTAACGGTCTTCTTCACTGCCATCTTTCGGGCGGATCGTCACCTCAAGGAGCGGATATTCCACTACTTGAAAAGGCGTTTTCGCTATTTCAATGATCAGTTTTTCAAGTTCTTCCGGCATCCAGTCAGCATAGAAACCAAGATGCCCGGTATGAATACCGATAAATGCGGTTTTATCCAAACGGTGGACATACGTATGGAAAGCTTCCAGAAGGGTCCCGTCCCCGCCTACGGATATGGCCAGTTCAGGCTCATCCTCATCATATTCCAGCTGGAATTCAGTTAAGTAATTCTTAATTTTTGAACGGATTTCGTTGGATTTCTGATCTCCCTTAGATAAGATCGAAAACTTCATCGTCGGCCACTCCTCTACATTTTTTTCGGGTTTTTCTTCTGTTCTTCTTTTCTTAAGAAAGCACGCTGGGCTTCCTGCACCTCATTTTTAATCTTGGACATTTCTTCATCTAATTGAAAGGCAGCTTCGCCTGCGCGCTTCAGACGGGATTTGATCTCTGCAGGTATCTTACCCGAATATTTGTAGTTTAACGAATGTTCATTGGTCGCCCAGAAATTCATCGCCAGGGTCCGGATCTGAACTTCAGCGAGCAGCCGCTTTTCCCCGTGAATGGTTTCAACAGGGTACTCGATAATCACGTGGAAGGAACGGTACCCGCTGTCTTTTTTTCTGGACACATAGTCCTTTTCCTCAACAATCCTAAAATCATGCCTGTTTCGCAGCATATTTACAACGGCGTAAATATCGTCTACAAACTGACAGACGACGCGCACACCAGCGATGTCCTGGATTTCCTCTTCAATGTTTTCAGGATTGATTCCTTTTCGTCTCGCTTTTTCCAATATACTTGTTTTCGGCTTAACGCGTCCGGTTACAAACTCTATCGGAGATTGTTCCTCCTCATATTCAAACTGCCGCCTCATGCCTTTCAGCTTTATTTTCAGCTCCTCAACTACCTGAGCATATGGGGCTATAAATATATCCCAATTCATTAAGCGTCCACCTTTATGTAACCAATCTTTATAGTAATTATGTGCGTTTTATCTTTCATTCATTGTATCATAAAGTTAGCCTGCTGAAGAAGCAGAGTGACCGAAGGAACTACAATACAGGAGGGGTTCTCATGACCCAGGAAATCGAAATTGAATTCAAGAACCTGCTGAAGGAAGAAGAATACAACCGGGTTTATCATTTTTTACCATTCAAATCAGTTGAACTTATCGAACAAACCAATTATTATTTTGAAACAGAAGATCTAAAACTGAAGCAGCACGGAGCGGCTTTGAGAATCCGCAAAAAAGCCGATCAGTGGACACTGACCTTGAAGCAGCCGCACCCGGAAGGTCTGCTTGAAACGCATGATTCCCTCACAGAGGAAGAAGCCAATTTATGGATACAGAACAAACGAGTGGAAAAAAGCCGGGTGTTCAAACAGCTGCGTGATCTCGGTATTGATCCGGACCATCTGCACTATTTAGGTTCGCTGACGACAAGGCGGAAAGAAGTGGAGTATAACGGCGCCCTTGTTGTCCTTGACCACAGCCTCTATTATGACAAGGAGGATTACGAGCTTGAGGTAGAAGCAGAAAGCAGAACGTCGGGAAAAGCCGTAATACAGGAAATTCTTGAGTCCTGCAATATTCCTGAGCGGGAAACAGATAATAAGATCAAACGTTTCTACAACGCCAAGCTCGAATCAGAATAGTTGCTGTCAGACAACCCTCATTGCTAAAATGTTGAACAGACAAGGATGGGATGCTATGCAGCGAAATCAATCGTTTTACGATGCCGTCGGAAAAGAAAAAATCGACGAACTGGTGGAAGCCTTCTACAAGAGAGTCCAGCAGCACCCGGATTTGATTCCGATATTCCCGGATGATTTTACAGAAACCATCCGAAAACAGAAACAATTTTTAACACAGTTTTTCGGAGGCCCTCCCCTCTATGTGGAAGAGCACGGCCATCCGATGCTGCGGGCCAGGCACCTTCCCTTTGAAATCACTCCTGCCCGGAGAGATGCATGGTTGTCCTGCATGTCCGGAGCTATGACAGAAGTGGATTTGGAGGAGCCTTACCGCTCTGCCATGTTCGACCGGCTCGTGAAAACGGCCAACCATATGATGAATACACCTGAGGATGAGAAAGGAGAATAGTTGTGGGTTGGAAAAGTTTAGATCGTGATCTACAGACAAACGGAACATCAAGCGGCTTTTTTAATTTATTGAAACGCCCTATAGAGATATACGTCTTCATCGACCCGCTTTGTCCAGAATGCTGGTCACTTGAACCCTTTCTTAAAAAGCTCACGATCGAATATGGACGCTTCTTTACCATCCGCCCGGTCATAAGCGGGAATCTTACTTCCTTACAGGAGAGTTACGGCAGAAAAGCCGAAAATCTGAAAAAAGAATGGGACCACACCGGTTCCAGAACAGGCATGTGCTGTGATGGGGATGTATGGCTTGAAAATCCTGTTGCCTCCCCGCTTGCGACTTCATTGGCTGTTAAAGCCGCTGAACTGCAGGGAAAAAAAGCAGGCATGCGCTTCCTTCGTAAGATCCAGGAATACGTATTTCTGGAAAAGAAGGACATTTCCAATGAAGAAGTCCTTATTGAATGCGCAGAAAACAGCCGTCTGGATGTTGCTGAGTTCAAACGGGATCTTCATTCTGATGCAGCCCGCCGCGCTCTTCAGTGCGACATGAAGCTTGCTGGTGAGATGGAAGTGGATTCTACTCCGACCATCGTCATTTTCAATGAATCAGAAGAAGACGCCGGATTAAAAGTGACCGGCCTGTATTCGTACGATGTTTATGTGAAAGTGTTGAAAGAAATGCTGCAGAAGGATCCTAAGCCGGGGGTCAAACCCGATTTAGAGGATTTCTTACAGCACTATCGCTTTGTAGCCAATAAGGAAATTGCCGTCGTTTATGACTGGACGGAACAAGAAGCTAAACACGAAATGAAGAAGCTCGTCCTAAAACAGAAAGTACGCGAAGTCCCTGTGAAACACGGGGCTTTCTGGAAATATATCGGTTCATAAAAAAGGCTCCCGGAGAGGGAGCTTTTTTTATGGCCTGATCATGACGAATTCGCCTTGATCATACATTTTTATAAAGGGGGACTGGTCATGAAAATATGGTTGACGCTGTCTGCGCTGGCTGTCCTGTTCATGCTCTTACTTTTCCACTTGTTTGCTCTGATGCATCTCTACCCTCTCTACATCACTTCCCCTCTCTTGTTTACAGCCATTTTCCTCATTGTGTCGGCAGCCTCCTACAAAAAAACATTCAAAGGCTTTCATTAACCCTGTTTCACGCTTCACACTCGTACGGTCGGCAGGTTAAAAAATTTTTCCCCTTACCGCAAGGGCATGAGCATTCCGAAAAAAAAAAGCTTGTAGAAAAACACAAAGTTTCTCTACAAGCTTTTTCCTTATTTTTTGAGAAGCTGCTCCATTTCATTGAGTTTTTCCTCAAAGACATCCAGGGCAGACGAAATCGGATCTTTCGATGTCATATCAACACCGGCCTGCTTCAGCACTTCAATCGGGTAATCACTGCTTCCAGCTTTCAGGAAATTCTTATAACGTTCGACAGCAGGGCTGCCTTCTTCAAGAATCTGTCCAGCCAGAGCCTGTGCGGCTGCATAGCCCGTCGCATATTGATAGACGTAATAGCCCATATAGAAGTGTGGGATTCTCGCCCACTCCAGACCGATTTTTTCATCAATGACAATGTTTTCTCCGAAGTATTTTTTGTTCAGATCATAGTAGATTTCGGTCAGCTTCTCAGCTGTCAGCGCTTCCCCATTCTGGGCCTGCATATGAATCGTGTGCTCAAATTCTGCAAACATCGTCTGACGGAAAACTGTGCCCCGGAAACCTTCCAGGAAATTGTTCAACAGATACAGCTTTTCTTTATCACTGTTCGTATGCTTAGTCATGTACTCATTCAGAAGAGCCTCATTGCACGTAGACGCAACTTCAGCCACGAAGATGGAATAGTTTCCATAACGGTACGGCTGATTCTCGTGCGTATAATAGCTGTGCAGGGAATGTCCGAGTTCATGGGCAAGTGTAAACAAATTGTTTACGTTATCCTGCCAGTTCATTAAAATATACGGATTTGTGCCATAATGGCCGGAAGAGTAAGCACCACTGCGCTTCCCTTTGTTTTCGACGACATCGATCCAGCGGTTTTCAAACCCTTCCTTCACAGTGTTTACGTATTCCTCTCCAAGAGGCTCCAGACCTTTCAAAACAAGATCTTTGGCTTCCTCATATGGAATATCCATCTCCGCTTCTTTGACCAGCGGCGTGTAAAGGTCGTACATATGGACTTCATCAAGATTCAATACTTCTTTTCTCAGTTCGACATAGCGGTGAAGCAGCGGTAGACGGTCCGTGACTGCTTCAATCAGGTTATCGTAGACGGATTCCGGAATATTGTTGTTATCCAGCTTCGCCTGTCTTGCACGGTCATATTTCCTGACCTGGGCATTGAAATTGTTCTTTTTCACATGCCCGCTCAGCGTGGAGGCGAATGTATTTTTAAATGCTCCGAACGTATCATACATCGCATCAAAGGCCGCTTTCCGCACATCCCTGTCATCCGATTTCAGGAAGTTGATATAACGGCCGTGGGTGAGATCCACCTCTTCCCCTTGTTCATTCTTAATGGATGGGAAAGTAAGATCCGCATTATTCAACGCCCCGAAGGTCTGGGATGGACTTGCTCCAATTTCAGAAAAGCCTGCAAGGAGTTTCTCTTCCTTCTCACTTAAAACATGGGCACGCTGACGGGTAATCTCATCCAGCGTATGCTCATACAGCTTCAGAGGCTCGTGCTCATTAAGAAAGGCCTGCACCTTTCCTTCCGGCAGGGCTAGAATCTCCGGCACGATAAAGCTCATTGCGGAAGCGATTTTCGTATAGAGATTTTCCGCTTTCGCATTCATTTCCTGATAATAGGCGTTCGTTGTATCCTGATCGTTGCGCATATGCGCATACGTGAACAACAGCCCGATTTTATTGGATATTTTATCCTGGAAAGATAAAAGCTCATATAATTGTTCAGCAGATTCACCGATGCGGCCCTGATATTTCTCCATTTCAGGAAGCATGGCTTTCGTTTCTTCAAGATCTTTATACCAGTCTTCATCTGCAGCATACATGGCTTCAAGGTTCCATGTTTTTTCTACAGGGACTTCTTCTCGTTTTGGCAGTTGTTTAGTAGATGACATCTGCATCCTCCTTTATTTCATTCCTCATCCTCATTCACTTCTCGATAAAAGAAAAAATACCTCCCCGCTGCTACATGATCTTTAAATTTTTCAGCTTGGCCAGCGTGGTCCGGTCATCCAGAAAGGCTTCCTCCATAGTAGCCGGGAAAGCAACCTCCCTGGTTTTCACCCACTTATTGTTCCCTGTTTTTTTCAGGATATTTAAGAGGCTGAGCAGCTCCGCATACTCCGATACAGGATCAGGCATGTATTGATTAATTGTAACCGGAACTTCCATTTTCGGGAATTCCACCACTGAACCGATGGGGACCGGCGTAAAATGGTCTAATAAAAGCCTTGTCTGCCATATGTAAGGCTTTACACTCAACTGCACCTGACTCTCTACGGGAAGGTAACACACGCTTGGAATGAGGGAAAAGTGATACCCCTTCAAGTATAGATACTGCCGGAACTGCTTCTCCTTACTGCCCGGCTCCCGGCGGTATGTTGACCGGTTATTATGCCAGGATTTTTTCCAGTGATGGAAAATGGATGGGAGTACGGCTTTCCGGCCGTGGGAGAAAATTTGAGGAAACGTGCTTTGCGGTAAGAAAAAGGGGTGAAACGAACCGGTAACAGAGGCTGGGGACAACCAGCGGAGACCGGATGCTGTCGTCATCGTCTTTTTGCGTGGGTGAAGGAAGAAGAGTTGATAACAAGAGGACCATTGGTATAAGAAGGATTGAAGAAAGGAATTAAATTGGAGAATATGAGGGCCTTTCTTTTTCCAGTGCCTCGGTCCAAGGATCCATAAAGGAAAGATCCCATGGTCCACGTACCCTTTTGTACGCTTCCATATGTCTGTAACTGGTATCGTAGAGCACTGATACTCTACGGCGACCTGCCGCTTAGAACCGTAAATGTAGACATCTGGCTGCTGTTGAATACCGGGAAGGTAACTTTCCAGTTCTACCTGATAACCCTGGGCTCTGAACCATTGGTATATCAGCCACTTTCCAGCTTCATGCTCCTCTGATTCCCCGCCTTTTATCGAGGGACAGCGACTGTCCGGGAGATGAGCAAAGTGCGGGATCACTTTGGGTCCCGACCGGATCCGGACAGGCTCCCGGCAGGATGGACAATAATAAGCGCGCTCTTTCAATCGGGAAATATCGGAGAAGGATTTTTGATAGATGGACTGAAGCTGCTCTTGATCATTAAGAGCATACAGCATAAAGCATCACCTCTCCCCAATATTCGACATCCGGTCATTATCTCCTGCCTGCAAAAAAAATAAGCACACGATGGTGTGTGCTTGTTTATATTAATCAAGTGGGAAGTATTGTCTGATCTGCTGCAGGGCCTGCTCTTCAAAGATGACTTTCCCATACTCCTCAAGACGATAAACTGTCAAGGATGATTCGTGAGCATATTCCATCAGCTGGCTCAGCGTATTTTCCTGTTCGTCATCATTCATACGTTCATCATCGAACTGAATATACAGATAGTAACGGTCTTCGAAGTGGAATAAGCGCTGTTCCATTGATTCAGGAATAGATAGATAATGGCTGAGCTGGATAATATCTTCAAACTCATTGAATTTCAAGGTGAAAGTCAAGGAACCTTCCGACTCTTCTTCTCCATCTTCCTCAGACTGCTTATAATCTCCAGATGTCTGGTATTTATCATCCAGGAGGGATTCAAGTTTTTCATCCAGTGGAACATCGACACCCTTACCTTCATCATTCGGCAGTTCAAGCTTTTGACCATCCTGGGATACTTGAGCTTTTGTAACAATCACTTCCAGACCTTTGTCCATAGCCTGGACTTGGATCCAAAGCGGTCCGTCCGCCTGAAAGTTCTCCTTATCGTTCACTTCATCCATCATTTCCCAGAAAAGCTGTTCACTTCTTTCCCGGTTATACCAGATTTCTTCTCGATCAAAACCTCTTTGCTCTACATCCTGATATGTTACGTAAAATTTTACGGTATTCTCATTAATGCGTTCGATTTCCATACGTTTCTCTCCCTTCTAAACATGTTTTAAGGGGGAAGGGAATACTCACCCTTTGTGCTTCTTCCTAGACCCTTACCCTTCAGGCCTGAACTTCAACCGTAATAATGTGCCATGTAAGGGTTGATGTGATTCTATTGTATGACAGCTGAAGCAAAATGAAAAACAAATTGCTCGAATTCAGCATAGAGCTGTCCGCGTTCTGAATAGATTAGAACAGAGCCTGTAGTGAAGCGGGTTGATTTTTCATTTTAGCTTATTACCATTGGTTTGTCACTACGTAGCAGGAGGATTTTTCTCATGAACTGGGACCTACTTGAACCACTCTTCATCATTATCAGCATCGACATTATTCTCGGCGGTGATAATGCGGTTGTCATCGCTCTGGCCAGCCGGAACCTGCCTCCGGAACAAAGGAATAAAGCAATCTTCTTCGGAACAGGGCTTGCTATTGCTGCAAGGGTCCTGTTAACGGTGGTTGCTCTTTATCTTCTCCAAATTCCCTTTCTTCAATTAATCGGAGGGCTGCTTCTTTTTTACATTGCCTTCAAACTGCTGACGGATACCGAGGAAACCGACCACATCAAGGCGGGTGACAGTCTTGCGGCGGCGGTAAAAACGATTGTGTTTGCTGATATCGTCATGGGCTTTGATAATGTCCTGGCCATTGCAGGCGCTTCCCACAATAATATTCTGCTGGTTATTATCGGGCTGCTCGTTTCCGTTCCTATCATTGTGTGGGGAAGCCGGATCATTCTTCATATGATGGACAAGTTTCCCCTGCTCATTTATTTCGGGGCCGGAATTTTAGCTTATACAGCTGCAGAAATGGTGAAAGAGGATCGATACATGATGCAGTATATGGAAGAGTTTCCATATATCCATCAATGGTTTGCTGTAATTATGGTCATTATCATTATTACTTTAGGGTATTGGATAAATAAACGAAAAGGAACGGCGATTTGACAATATTCAAGCCTAAAATAAAAACTGCGGCAGCTTAGGCTGTCGCAGTTTTTATTTTGTATTAATTAACGAGACGTTGAGCTTCTTTCAACTGGAATGTACGCACACTGCGCGGAAGGAAACGACGGATTTCGTCCTCGTTATAACCGACCTGCAGACGCTTATCATCAATGATGATCGGGCGGCGCAGTAATCCCGGGTTTTCCTGGATCAAATCAAACAGATCCTGCATTGGGAGCTGATCGAAATCAACTTTCAACTTCTGGAAAACTTTAGAGCGCGTAGAGATGATTTCTTCCGTTCCATCCTCAGTCATACGGAGGATTTCCTTGATTTCATCCAATGTAAGCGGCTCAGAAAAGATATTTCGTTCCGTATAAGGGATGTTATGCTCTTCCAACCAAGCTTTCGCCTTTCGACATGATGTACAACTTGGTGAGGTATAAAGTGTAACCATACAGAAACTTCACTCCTCAAATATTTTATGGTAGAGATTCAATTGCTTCTTTTTTTATAATCAGTACAATCTGTACTATGGTTCTACTATAACACAGTTGTCAAGTTTTTTCTATATCTATACGAACATATGTTATGAAAAAGCAATCATTTTCTGGTTCTTATACCCTTATACCACTTGTACATAGAGGTTAAACATCATTTCGGCATTTTTTCTTTCCGTCTAGTTTATCAACTACTATGCAGTCATTGAAAATACCCGCCGGTAATCCAGCGGGTATTTCCCTTATGTCTGACGGGTTTTCCCGAGTTCGTCCAAAATATCCTCGGTGTCCCTTTTCTCGTCGTGGGTCAGCACTTCCTCTACCGGCTGATACGACTTTCCATAAAATTGTTCATCCTTATACGTATGGATTTCTGTGTACATTTTCTTCATCTGCTCGAAAATCTGCTCTTCCGATGCATCATCCGGTGACCAGTATAAAATCTCCATACTGTTCATTTCATTCGTTACAACAGAACGGCGGGTATATCCAATGGATTGGGCATGTGTAAAACCTTCCCTTTGATAAAAGCGGAGACGCGCCTCCGTATCAGAGTCTTCATAATCCACAGGTTCTACTTCAAGGATGATGGGTTTACCTTTGGCCTTCATCTTTTCAATGAGCTTATGACCGAGTCCCTGCCCCCGCGCAGCGGTGGAAACGTATACATAATCGATGAAAAGAAAGCTGTCGAATTCAGCATACATCAGGACATGGTATTCCCCCTCATCTTTATAGTAGACATCGCTTTTTTCCTTTAATAAAGCTTCCATGTGTTCTTTTGACTTCATTTCCTCAACCGGGAAATATTCGTTCAGCTTTTCATACCAATTCATTGATCTACTCCCTTATCATTAGTCCCTTTCATTATAGCGAAAATTCCCAACCTTGTTAAATGCCCCGCTGTACAACCATTGGTGCACTTAGGCTTTACTTTCATTACTTACGTTATTCCCGGCGTTCACGGCCACTAACCTTGAAAATGCAGGCCGCCTTCTGCTGCTTAAATAAAAAAGACTGGGGAGACCCCGGTCTTTTTTATTCATTCATCGGTGTGTAGTCGACACCTTTCGTATAGTTATTCCCCGCATTCCATAGAAGGAACTCATCAATGCCGTTTTCATTCAAGGCTCTGATCTGTGCCTCTACTTCAGCTTTGCCATACTGTTTCGTCGGTCCGGAATACAACCAAGGGGCTTCAAAATCCTGAAGCCATGGACGGGAGGTCGGAGCTGGATCCAGCTTACCGAGAACTTCATTCTCCACTTTGGCGTATTCATTAATCAACTTATACGGTTCAGCATCCGGTTTGGATATACCAAAGTACGGACCCCAGTGACTTGGGTAGATCATCGATGAAATAACATCGACGTTGGAAGATATTTTTGAGAAGTTCTGTCCGATGTTTGGAGCTTCTTCGATGGTGGCTGAATATCCAAATATATCCACAGACACATCGACACCGTAATATTCCAGCTCTCCACGGGCGAATTCTACAAAGTCGGTGACAGCCTGAACACGCTTCTGCACGTTATCCAGATCCATATCCGCATATTTCCCCTGCCCGTAATCCAGCTGGTCATCCCGGCTTCCAAAACCTTCAGGGAAACGGACGTAATCATATTGGATCTCTTCAAAGCCCATCTCTGCTGCTTTTTTAGCCAGCTCTACGTTATATTCCCATACTTCTTCCATAAATGGGTTCACAAACGCTTCTCCTTTGCCGTTTTTCCACACCTGACCATTTTGTGTAAAGGACAGATCAGGACGTTTCTCCGCCAGCATACTGTCTTTGAACACAACGACACGGGCAATCGGATAAATGCCTTTTTCCTCAAGTTCCTTCAGCATCTGCACAGGATCATCAATAAAAGATTCAGCCACATCAGCGTATGGCGAGCCTTCTTCAGGCTGGAACGTGATGTTTCCATTATCCTCTTTGATATCGATGACCATTGCATTCAGTTCCGTGTCTTCCACCAGCTGCGTCAACTCTGCCATCTTAGCACCGCCCGCGGAAGGACCCGTAACGTAAATGCCACGAACCGCATCCGGATATTCAAAGCTTAAACCGGAGTTGTATGTAAACCTTGCGGCCGGACTTGGAACAGCCAGCTCCTTTAAGCCAATCTGCTTTTTCGTAAGCGTACCGGCATCTTTTCCATCTGCTGCTTCTGCATTATGTACTGGAATCATCATGCCCACAAGAAGTATACCTGTGAAAATCATGGTCCAGAGACTTCTTTTCCCCATTTCATCCTACTCCTATCCTATTATGTCTCTTATTCATTATAAAAGAGGAAGCTTCATTATAACAATAATGATATGAACTTTCCTGAAAAATTTGGAAGATTGCTCCCTTTTTCCTATATGCGTAAACACGCATGAAAAAGACTCTGCCTATGGAGACAGAGTCTTCTTTCTCTTTCTTATCTACCCGTACCATGCTCTCTTTGGTACTGCTCAAATTCCTTCGTTGTACAAAGGACAAAATGTCCCGGACGTACTTCACGGAATTCCGGTTCCTCACTTGTATCATGCTGACTCGGATCATATGTGAAACGTTCACGGGAACGTTCATAATCCGGATCAGGAAGCGGGATGGCGGAAAGAAGAGACTGTGTATACGGATGGATCGGGTGCTTATACAGTTCTTCTGCATCTGCAAGTTCCACCATCTTACCAAAGTACATCACACCGATACGATCACTGATGTATTTCACCATGGACAGGTCGTGGGCGATGAATAAATACGTCAGTCCGTTCTCATTCTGCAGTTTCTTCAAAAGGTTGACCACCTGGGCCTGAATGGAAACGTCCAGGGCGGAAATCGGCTCGTCCGCAATGATAAAGGAAGGATCCACAGCCAGCGCCCGGGCAATCCCGATACGCTGGCGCTGTCCGCCACTGAATTCGTGAGGATAACGGTTGGCGTGTTCCTTATTTAAACCGACCGTTTCAAGCAGCTCATGAACCCTCTCTTTTCTTGCATTCGAATCTTTTGAAAGACCGTGGATGTCCATGCCCTCTGCGATAATATCCTCGACCTTCATACGTGGGTTCAAGGATGCATAAGGATCCTGGAAAATCATCTGCATTTCCCTGTTGAATTTCTTCAACTGGTCACGGGATTTTTTCCCATGCACGTTTTCGCCGTTGTAGAGAACCTCACCATCGGTAGCATCGTACAAACGGATGATAGTCCGGCCGGTTGTAGATTTCCCACAGCCCGACTCTCCTACAAGGCCGAAGGTTTCACCCTTGTAAATATCGAAATTCAAGCCGTCCACAGCTTTTACAACACTGTGTCTTCCAGTTTTAAAGTGCTGCTTCAAATTTTTAATTTCTACTAATTTTTCCTTACTCATCGTTGTTCACCTTCCGAACCGCCGGATGTTTTCGCCATGCCTTCCATGCGTTTCTTCACTGCAGCTGGAGGGTCGATATCCGGAGCATTTTCATGAAGCAGCCACGTGGCAGCGTAGTGCGTATCGCTTACCTTAAACATTGGCGGCTCCTGTTCCAAATCAATTTTCATCGCATATTCATTCCGGGCTGCGAATGCGTCCCCTTTCGGAGGATTCAACAAGTCCGGTGGAGAACCTGGAATGGCATAAAGCTCTTCATCTTCACTATCGAGAGACGGCATAGACCCTAGAAGCCCCCATGTATAAGGGTGTTTCGGGTTATAAAAAATATCATCCACCGTTCCGACTTCTACAATTTTACCAGCGTACATAACCGCCACACGGTCCGCTACGTTGGCTACAACACCGAGATCGTGGGTAATGAAAATGGTAGCTGAATCCGTCTTCTTCTGAATATCCTTCATCAATTCAAGAATCTGCGCCTGGATCGTTACATCAAGAGCTGTGGTCGGCTCATCGGCAATCAATAATTTAGGATTACACGCAAGAGCGATCGCTACAACCACACGCTGCCTCATTCCACCTGAGAACTGGTGAGGATACTGCTTCATCCGGTTTTCTGCGTCTGCAATTCCAACAAGTTCAAGAAGCTCAACGACACGTTTACGTGCCTGCGGCTTGCTCATTTTCTGGTGTTTGATCAATCCTTCCATGATCTGGTTTCCAACCTTCATGGTAGGGTTCAGGGAAGTCATCGGATCCTGAAAGATCATGGAGATTTCCTTCCCGCGGATTTTCTGCATCTGCTTATCCGACATTTTAGCAAGGTCGCGTCCTTCAAAAAGGATTTCCCCCTGCTTAATGCGCCCTGGAGGCATTGGAATCAGCTGCATCAGCGCTTTGGTCGTAACGGATTTTCCAGAACCCGATTCTCCCACAATCGCCAAGGTTTCCCCTTTATTCAAATCGAAATTAACCCCACGTACAGCTTTTACTTCACCGCCGTAGGTGTCAAAGGATACATGCAAATCTTTTACTTCTAATAATTTTTCCATTGGTTACACCTACCTCCTATTCACGCATCTTCGGATCAAACGCATCACGCAGACCGTCCGCTAAGACGTTAAAGGCAATCATAATTAAGGAAATGACAACTGCCGGGAACAACAAGATGTGCGGATAAATCTGCAGCGACTGGAAACCGGCATTGATTAACGTACCCAATGAAGCCATCGGTGTCGGCAGTCCTAAGCCGATGAAGCTTAAGAAGGCTTCAAAGAAAATCGCTGACGGGATCGAGAACATCGTGTTAATGATGATCAACCCTAGGACGTTTGGAATCAAGTGCCTTTGAAGAATCCGGCTGTCTTTAGCACCGAGTGTGCGTGAAGCAAGCACGAATTCCTGGTTTTTCAATTTCAATATTTGTCCACGGACAATCCGGGCCATCGATATCCATCCGGCTATCGCAAGGGCAATCGTAATCGATAGGATCCCCGGTTCTAAAATCAAGATCATCAGGATAACAAGAACAAGGTTTGGAATACCTACGAGAATTTCAATAATCCGCTGCATGACGTTATCCACACGGCCGCCGTAATAAGCTGAAATACCACCGTAGGCAACACCAATCAGCATATCAATCGCTGCAGCAAGGAAAGCAATGTACAAGGATACACGCGTTCCCATCCACGTACGTGTCCACTGGTCACGACCGAGACCGTCTGTCCCAAACCAGTAGTTTTCCTGAATGTCTTTCGCTGCATAAACATCATACGTCGCCCTTACCTGTGCGGGCTCACCGTTGCTTCCGTCGTTAACAACTTCTGTTTCAATGAAATCTTCCTGGTTGTTAAAGCGCATCAACGCTTTGGATTCTGCCTGCTCAAGCGTAGCGGCTGATTGGACGTCGGACAGCGTACCATCCATCCCCAGCCATCCAAGCCCCTCTACCTTCGGAGGCATTTTAGAACGGGAAAGGTCCTGTTCGTATACACCGTAATCATTCAAGTACGGTCCGAAAATTGCAAGCAGGGCTAAAATAACCAGCACAGCAAGGCCAATCATCGCTCCCACGTTTTTACGAAGGCGGATAAAGGAATCCTGCCAGAACGACAGGCTCGGCCGGGTAATCTTTTCACTTTCAGTATCTGTGGTATCCACAGGAACAAATAAATCTTTATTTGGTTTATGGTTTTCCATAAATGACTACTCTCCTTCTGCCAGTCGGATTCTAGGATCAATGACTCCATAAAGCAGGTCGATGACCAGGATGATGATGATGAACATGAAAGATAGCAGCAATGTTGTACCCATAATGATTGGGTAATCATTCACATTAATCGCTTTTACAAACTGTTCACCGATTCCAGGTACGGCGAAGATGTTCTCAATAACCAAAGAACCTGTCATCAAGCTGATCGCCAAAGGGCCTAAAACCGTAATCAACGGGATCAAAGCGTTACGAAGACCGTGCTTGAAAACGACACCGACTTTATTGACCCCTTTGGCACGGGCAGTCACGATATAATCGGAACCCATTACCTCAAGCATTTCTGTTCTCATAAAGCGGGCGGCAATTGCAATTGGGAAGATGGCCAACGAAGCTGTTGGTAGAACGGTATACTCCCAGCCTTCCCACAAGGCAACTGGAAACCAGCCGAACTTAACGCCAATATAAAATTGTAGAAGTCCTGCGAATACAAAGGACGGAATGGACTGACCCAGCACAGCTAAAAAGGTGGAAGTGTAATCCATAAATCCGTTATGGTAGATTGCAGAAACCAAACCTAAAAGCATTCCCAGAATGACTCCAATTACCATCGCCTGCACACCAAGCTGCATCGACGGGCCGATTCTTTCCATAATGATCGTTGAAACTTCACGGTTATCGAACTGGAAGGAAATACCCAGATCTCCCTGTACAAGATTAACCATATAATTAAAATACTGAATTGGCACTGGATCATCCAGGCCATACTTTTCCAAAACTACCTGTTGTTGTTCTTCTGATAATTTATCTGCAGCACTTAGGGGAGTACCTGGTAAAAACTTCATCAGGAAGAACGTTAAGGTAGCAATTAAGATCATCGTTATAACCAAGTAAATAAGCCGTTGAATAATATAACGAGTCATATTGAACACCTCCATTAGATAAACCACAGTCTATTCTCATTGCCAGAATTAACTGAAAGTTGTTTATAATCAGAATAATAGGTTGACAGGGAAAAAGAGAGCATACGCCAACTCGTTGGACATATACTCTCTTCCCTATTAAGCAAGCCTATATGTGGTTGGAATTCCTCAATTATTTACCTTCAATATAAGCATATTTGTACGTGTAGTCAGGACCCATTGGCTGAGCCATGACACCTTTAACATACGGCTTCCAAAGCTGAGCCTGTGCACGCTGATAAAGTGGAGCCAGTACAGCATCCTCTTGAATCAACAGTTTTTCTGCTTCTAGGAAAGTTTCGAAGCGCTCAACTGGTTCTTGTGCAAGTTCGTTATTCGCTTTTTCAATCATGCCGTCGTAAGCTTCACTGGAGTAGCCAGTATGGTTGTTACCACCATCTGTCACCCACATGTTCAGGAATGTGTTCGGGTCAATGTAGTCCGGACCCCATCCAGCATTCTGGAAGTCATATTCCATGTTCTTGTCGCGCTCGATACGCTCTTTAAATGGTACAGACGTTACTTTAACTGTCAGTCCTTCAAGCTGTTCAAGCTGATCTTTCAGGTATGCGTCCATTTCAAGGGCCGTTTCTGTGTCACCGCCAAGGTATTCAAGCTCTACAGAATCCATACCTTCTTCTTCTTTCGCTTCGTTCCAAAGTTTCTTCGCTTCTTCAACGTTCGTTTCTACAAGCTCACCGTTGATTTCACGGAAATCTTCTTCTGTTTCAGGGTGTTTCGCGAAGTTTCCAGGAACATCGCCGCCTGCTGGAACAGAACCGTTATTCAAGATAACGTCAATCATGCTTTGACGGTCGATGACCATCTGAACCGCTTGACGTGCTTTAACGTTGCTCAGCATATCGCTTTCCTGATTCATCTTCAGGTAGAAAAGAGTAGGCTCTTCCTTCACACTGAATTCATCAGAAGTACGGTATTGATCAACAAATTCAGAAGTCAAGTTAACGCGGTCAACTTCACCTGTATCATACAAGTTTACCCCTGTAGCTGTTTCTTTAACAACTTTTACATTGATTTCTTCAAGCTGCACATTTTCTGCATCCCAGTAGTCTTCATTCTTTTCAAGCTTCCAGCCTTCCCCGTGACTCCATTCCGTCATTACAAATGGTCCGTTGGAAAGAAGGTTTTCGGATTCAAGCGCGTACTGTTCGCCTTTGTCCTCAACGAACTTCTCGTTCATTGGAAGGAACGTGCCGAACGTCGTCATTGACTCAAAGTATGGAATCGGCTTTTCAAGTGTAACTTCAAATGTGTAGTCATCTACAGCTTTAACGCCTAGCTCTTCCGGAGGAACTTCTCCGTCAGCTACAGCTGTTGCATTAGCAATTACTCCACCCATCATATATGGACCGTATTCAGATCCTGTATCAGGGTTTACAGCACGCTGCCACGCGTACACGAAATCGTTGGCAGTTACAGGATCGCCGTTTGACCAAACAGCGTCTTCACGAAGAGTGAATGTCCAAGTCAAACCGTCTTCACTTACTTCGTGTTCTTTTGCAATACCCGGCTCGGGTTGACCATTCTCGCCCAGGCGGTAAAGACCGTCTGTCGTAGATCCCAGCCATTGGAACGCAACAGCGTCTGTTGCAAGCGATGCATCCATTGTTGGAATATCCGCTGTATCCATCAAGCTAAGTACTTGTTCCCCTGAAGCTTCAGAAGAACCTTCTGTGTCTGATGAGTCCCCGCTGTCTGCAGAATCAGACGACTCGTCCGATCCGCCGGAACATGCTGCGAGGAACATGCTTAGTGCCAGTGCCAGGACCAGCAGCAGCCAATTTGTCTTTTTCATCTTTGAAAATGACCTCCCCTAAAAATTTTCAAGAAATTATTTGTGGTATTTTGTCCACATATCGAATTATACAAGTTTTCTAACTATTTTGCATTACCTTTTTTTAATGAAAATTCCCAAATTCCCATCATTATTACGTTTCATTAACACAAAATAAGACTAAATACCTAGTTTATTTTACAAAGAGTTTGGAATAAACTCTAGTAAATATTAGCCTTTCTGTATAAAAAAAGGGGCTCTTTGATAAGCATGTGTTGTTTAGCGCAGTCCTACGCTAAAGCATATGTATGTTTTATACATTATTTTATGTTTATTAAATATTCTGTTTAATTAACAACTTTACTCTGCCTTCATACTTGCTCTCCATGCTATAATGATGGGTGAGTTTGTCAGAAAGGTGGAGACCTTGTGAGCATCATGAGAAATAAATGGATGATGACCGGTATTAATCTGGCGGTCGCTACTTTATTATTCATCATCCTCGCCCCTGTATACGATCTTAATCATTACATTAACCAGCTCTTTTACCTGTCCTTCTTCTATTTAGGGATCGGGTTGATGGCGTGGGTGACCCGCGGAGGTTTTTTTGATGGAATTACCTACGGGTTCCGGCGCTTCACCAATAGAATGAGTAAAAACGGGGATTATATGGACGACTGGCAGGATAAGCCCCTTCCTTCTAAGACAATCAGCGGCTCCTGGCCGCGCTTCTTCTTATTCCATGGTTTCGTCTTAATGATGGGTTTACTGATTTTACTTCTCATTTACTATCTTCTATAGATACTTGCGGAAATACCCGTGGTACGCTATAATACAAAATTACTTCAAACTATAAGATGAAAAGCTGGGAAGAAGATTAAGTACGGTTCATCTCCCCTCTCCAGAGAGGCTGTGGCTGCTGTGAACAGCTGAGGGCATGAACGGGAATTGGGTCTTCGGAGCTTCTGATAGACGTAGCATCGGCGTTAACGATTCGAGAGACTTTCGTTTGTTTAAATGAAAGTAATAAGGGTGGCACCACGGTCATTCGTCCCTTCCATATGGAAGGGATGAATGGCTTTTTTATATCCCTGCTTTTCTTACTTATAAACTAAACCAGAGGTGAAAAAAATGACAAAAACGATTTTTTCCGGTATTCAGCCGAGTGGAACATTGACGCTCGGTAACTATATCGGGGCTATGAAACACTTTACAGAGCTTCAGGATGAGAACAACTGCTATTTCTGTATAGTAGATATGCATTCAATTACCGTTCCTCAGGATCGTTTGGAGCTTAGAAAGAACATCCGTTCTCTCGCTGCTTTGTATCTGGCTTCAGGCATTGATCCGAACAAAGCAACCTTGTTCATCCAGTCTGAAGTCCCTGCACACACTCAGCTGGGGTGGATGCTCCAGAGCATCAGTTATATCGGAGAACTCGAAAGAATGACGCAGTTTAAGGATAAGTCCGCTTCCGGTGGTAAGGACGGCGTTTCTGCCGGTCTCTTGACGTACCCTCCATTGATGGCTGCTGACATCCTTCTTTATAAAACGGATGTAGTGCCCGTTGGCGATGACCAGAAACAGCACTTGGAGCTGACACGAAACCTGGCCCAGCGCTTCAACAACAAATTCAATGACATTTTCACGATTCCGGAAGTGCGCATTCCTAAAGCAGGAGCCCGGATTATGTCCCTGCAGGACCCAACGAAAAAAATGAGTAAATCCGATGAGAACCAGAAGGGCTTCATTTCAATGCTGGATGACGAGAAAAAAATCTTGAAGAAAGTGAAAAGCGCAGTGACCGATTCGGACGGAATTGTGAAATACGATAAGGAAAACAAACCAGGGGTTTCCAACCTGCTTACCATTGAATCTGCCTGCAGTGGTGTTTCCATCAGCGATTTGGAAAAGAAATATGAAGGAAAAGGATACGGCGACTTCAAGCAGGGAGTGGCGGAAGCAGTCATTGCCGTTCTCAAACCGATTCAAGACCGCTATGAAAGCCTGATTGATTCGGAAGAGCTGGATGATATTCTTGATCAAGGTGCTGAAAAAGCCTCTTATGAAGCCGGGAAGATGATCCGGAAAGCGAAAAAAGCCATGGGCCTTGGAAGAGTGAAAAAGAAATAAATCAAAAACAGCCGGAATTGAGTCTTCTCAATTCCGGCTGTTCATATGTTGGGAAACGCGTTCATTCTCTCCCTGCCAGATGGTTTCAAAGAATGGTTGTCCTTTAACCATCTTCTTACATAATTCTTCATGAACCATTGACCACCCGCTGCATGTCCCTTTATACAAACGGTCCCAGGCTTCCTGTACACTGAACTGCTTGATGGACGCATATTGACCCGGATCCCATTCTGTGAGCCAGTAGCGTACTTCCTCAGGATGGTCCGAATTCTTCAGCTGATCAAGTGCCATCATAAGCAGCTGCTTTAACTGCCGTTCCCTGCGGGTTAAGCCGGCCATTTTCCGGGGATCAAGGGATAAAATATGATGCTCTTTCAAAATGTTTTTATCCATATAATAGGATTCCGGCGTTTTCCCTTGAACCATTTCAAAAACAAGACGTTCCTGCCTTGGAATCAGACGGCTCTTCTTGACCGGGAGGGTATAGCCGATGGTGTCAAAAACGACAACATCCTTACCATTCGTCACAACCGCAGCATACTCCACGGTCTGCCGCTCCTGGTTCTTTTTCATATACGTCTTCCCATGGATATCCTGAAGCAGTGCCGGCGGCAGATCCTGAAGGTCGTTTTCAATAAAATGAAACAGCTCATCATTCACAAACAAAAGTGGAATCTGATCGATCAATTCGATGCCGTCTTCTTTCCTCCACTCATGGAAACGGCACACGTTGTACCCGTTCTCTTCACCTTCAAACCAGTTCACCCATAGATCATGCATGTATAACATTACGGACCCTCACTTTCAATCAGTGATCTCTTTTGGTTACATTATGACCATTACTGGCTTTTTTATTCTTTCAATCCATATTTTAGAAAATTAATCATCCATTAAAATCAGGGCCGTTGTTATGAGTAGAATCCCAAGAGGAAACAAGTAACATTCCAGGCGGGCCCGGATCAGCAGGAAAAATTCAATCCAGCTGAGACCTGCGGGAACAAAGTTCAAATAGGTGATTGTGATCGTCCCTCCAGCCACAGCAAATCCGAAACCGGTTAACAGCAATAACCAATACCACACAGGCAGCCTCCTCCCGGCTCGTCCTCCTACAGCTATCTTATGAAGAAAATCTTCTGGAAATGCGCGGAAATACTGAGAAATCCCAGTCTTTACAACTCTTCCATTAACAGGTACATTATTTATCAGGTACGTTTCTACTTTGAAAGGATGATGAGGTTTGAGTAATTCCCGTTCCTTGCGGAAAAGACGGAATAAACGCCGCAGACGCAAGGGGATAATCGCCCTGTTCGCTTTTATATTGCTGGCCTTCAGCAGTTATACCGCTTACGAATTTTTAGCCGGCAAGCACCGTTCTCTCAATAACCAGACCGCATCGGCCGAGAATGCCTTCTCAGAAACGACGGAAAGCCTCTATAAGGATGAATTTAAAGGAGTCGATAATGGGGATGACCAAATGATGGTCCTCCTTCTCGGTATTGACCAGAGAGGTTCAGAAGTGTCCCGAACGGATACGATGATGCTGGCTCAGTATGATAAAAAGACGCAGAGTACGAAGATCGTTTCATTAATGAGAGATATGTATGTGGACATTCCAGGTCACGGCAAAAACAAATTGAATGCAGCTTTTGCCATCGGCGGACCTGAACTCCTCCGTGAAACGATCGCTGAAAACTTCGGTGTTGAAGCTGAGTACTATTCGATCATAGACTTTAACGGTTTTACCGAAATTGTGGACACCCTCTCCCCTGACGGAGTAGAAATCGACGTAGAGAAAGATATGCAGTATACGTCCGGGGACGGCTCAACCAATATTGACCTCAAGCAGGGAAACCAGACTCTATCCGGAGATGAACTGCTTGGTTATGTCCGCTTCCGTAGTGATGCTTCGGGAGACTTTGGCAGAGTGGACCGCCAGCAGAAGGTGATTCAAATTTTGAAGGACGAACTGCTGTCTGTGCAGGGTGTTTTGAAAGCTCCCCGCCTCGTCGGCTCCATTCAGCCCTACATCGACACCAATCTAAGTGGTACAAGCATTCTTAATGCCGGGAAGGATATTCTTTTCCAATCTTCCGGGAGCATCGACATGATGAGTGTTCCGACTAATGATAACGTTTGGAATGAACGGAAGGACTATCCGGTCGGCCTCGTGCTGAATCATGATTTTGTAGAGACCGCTCAGACGTTGGAACAATTTTTCGAAGAAGAAAAAGAGTCCGATGTGTCATAACGACACACCGGACTCTTTTCTATTAATCCTGATATTTTTGGAAGATCAGACTGACGTTGTGTCCACCGAAACCGAGGGAATTACTCATCACTGTGTTCACGTCCTGGTGACGGGCTTCGTTCGGTACATAATCCAGATCACATTCCGGATCCGGTGTTTCATAATTAATCGTTGGAGGCAGTATGCCATCATTGATCGCTTTCAATGAAATAACCGCCTCAACCGCACCGGCAGCTCCCAGCAGGTGACCAGTCATCGATTTTGTAGAAGAAATCGCCAGTTTTCCGGCATAATCCTGGAATACAGTCTTCGCCGCATGGGTTTCAAATTTATCATTCAGCTCTGTAGATGTTCCATGAGCGTTCAAATAATCGATATTCTCTGGTTTCAGGCCGGCATCATCGATGGCTTGAAGCATAGCTCTTGATGCTCCTTCGCCTTCCGGGGCTGGAGAAGTAATGTGATACGCATCTCCTGTCGATCCGTAACCTGTGATTTCACCGTAGATTTTCGCTCCGCGTTTTTTCGCAGATTCGAGCGTCTCAAGAATGAGAATCCCTGCACCTTCACCCATAACAAAACCATCACGGTTCTGGTCAAACGGACGGCTCGCAGTCTTTGGATCTTCATTCAAGGAAAGCGCACGGGCGGATGCGAACCCTGCGAAGGACATTTTGTTCATCGGTGCTTCCGTACCACCCGCAATCATAATGTCCGCGTCTCCACGCTGGATAACCTTGTAGGCATCTCCAATCGAGTTGGCACCTGAAGAACAGGCCGTTACTGTACAGGAGTTGATTCCTTTCGCACCGAGAGAAATCGACACCTGTCCTGCAGCCATATCCGGAATCATCATCGGGATGAAGAATGGGCTGACACGACGGTATCCTTTCTCCTGGAAGGTCTCAAACTGGGACTCATACGTTCCCATGCCTCCGATTCCTGATCCGATCCATACTCCGGTACGCGGCGCAATATCTTCTGTAATTTCAAGGCCGGCATCTTCAACGGCCATATGAGAAGCAGCCATGGCGTATTGGACAAATGGATCCATACGGCGTGCATCTTTACGATCCACCCACTTGGAAGGGTCGAAATCCTTCAATTCCGCAGCGACATGCACCGGGTAATCGTCTTTATTCACTTTTGTGATTTCTCCGATACCGGACACGCCGTTTTTAATACTGTTCCACATTTCTTCCACTGTATTACCGACAGGAGTTACGGCTCCCATTCCAGTAATGACGACACGTTGTTTATCCATGAAAATTCCTCCTTGGTTACTTACCCCATCGAAGAGCTACGGCACCCCATGTGAGACCGCCGCCGAATCCGACAAGAACTACTAGATCATTATCTTTAATTTTACCTGCCTTCACGTCCTCTGACAAAGCGATTGGAATAGAAGCAGAAGAGGTATTTCCGTACCGTTTAACGGCTGTAGACATTTTCTCTTCCGGAATTCCAAGACGCTGGCGGGCCGCTTCCATAATACGAATGTTGGCTTGGTGAGGCACCAGGTAATCGACATCCTGCTCACTTAAGCCGATCTTTTTAACTACGTTCACGGATGATTCCGGCATTTGACGGACCGCGAACTTGAATACTTCACGACCATTCATTTGCAGCTTTTCCTCAGGTTTCTGGTATAGGTGCTTACCGCCTGATCCGTCAGATCCAAGTTCGAAGGAAAGGATACCTTTGTCATCACTGACAGGACCGATAACAGCTGCACCCGCGCCATCTCCGAAGAGAACACACGTATTACGATCGCTCCAGTCCGTAATTTTAGACAGTTTCTCAACACCGACAACGAGTACATTCTGATAGGCGTTTGACTCAATAAATTGTTTCGCTGTTATCACCCCGTACATGAATCCTGCACAGGCGGCACTCAAGTCCATAGCGGCCACTTTTCTTGCTCCCAGCTTTTCCTGAAGTACGGTTGCGACCGAAGGGAAAGGCGTATCCGGAGTGACAGTCGCTACAAGAATCATATCGATGTCCTGAATGTCCAGACCGGCATCCTTCAAAGCTTCCTGAGAGGCGCGGACAGCAAGGTCAGAAGTGTCCATATCATCGGAGGCGATCCGGCGCTCTTCAATTCCTGTCCGCGTCCGGATCCATTCATCACTTGTATCTACTATTTTCTCCATATCTTTGTTGGTCAATACTTTTTCAGGCGTGTAGTGTCCTATTCCTAAGAATCCTGCCTTCATATGTTCATCCCCTTAAAGGTAATATCTAATATCAATTCTTATGACTTGGTACTAATTCTAATTCATACAGAACATTTCTGCAAGCACGCCGCCATCTCCTCCCCGTTCAAAAAAATGCGGTGCCTTCCATTTCTATAAAAAAGCCGCCCACATGGCCGGGGCTTTTGTTCATATTGTAGAAATAAGGAGGTGTATCATTGATGGCCAAGCGCAATTCCTCCCCCTTTGATGATTTCTGGGGGTTCAAAAAAGACGATGACCGTGAAGAGCAGGAAAAAGAAAAGGAATCTTCCCTCCGGTTCCCCGACTTATTTCAGGAAGCTTCGAAAACATGGAAATCCATTTCTCCGATGATGAAGCCGTTTATGGATAAATTTAAGAAATGAACAAAAAAAGACTTTGAAGGCAGAAGCCTCAAAGTCTTTTTTCACTGCGGAAGCGTGCCCGTTTCCTTATAGTTTTCCACTTCCGCTTCCAGATTCTCCTGGAATTCTTCCGGAACGACAGGACTGAATTCCCCCATCGTAATCGCTCCTTCGCTGAAATCAAAGGTCAGTGCTTCTCCAGGAAGGTCTCCATTGATATAACGTTCCATAGCCAATTTGTATACTTCATCAACGTTTTGAACCGTGCTCGTCAGAACCGTTTGAGCAGCGATGGAGGACTGGTCTTCCAAGTAACCGACTGCAAGATGCCCATCTTCCCTCGCCTGTTCGATAATGGGCACCGCAAACAAATCACCCGCCGGGTAAAAAACGTCAGCACCCTTGTCCTTCATTCTTTCATACTGCATAAGAGCAAGTTCTGTGTTTTCCCAGCTGTTCAAAAGAGCCACATCGACGTCTGCCTCTGGATTCTGATACTTCACACCCTCATAAAACCCTTCCACCTCGGGCTGCCATTCAAAGGCACCAATCAAACCAACCTGATCCGCCTTCGTCATTTCACCGGCGACCATGCCCCCGAAAAAACCCATTGCCCGCGCCTCAAAGTTCAGGCTTGTTACATTTTCAGCGGCAAACTGACCGTTAAAGTATATGAAATCAATATCAGGATACGCTTGATGCAGCTCACGGAAGTAATTTCCATAGATATTGCTGTGTCCGAAAATCACCTCGGCTCCCTGCTGAACAAGCTCTTCCACGGCTTCCGCCGATTGCTGGTAGCTGCGGATTTCTTCTTTATAATAGATATCCACCCCATACTCTTCCTGAATCGCCTTCAGCCCCTGGTACCCCTGCTGTCCCCAGGATTGATCGTCAATCGAAGTTTCCACGAGAAGGCCGACATCGGCGTCCTTTTCATATCCAGGGAACCATTGGCAGCCAGCTAGAAAAAGAATCAGAAGCAGAATCATGATGACTTGATTTTTCAACGGTATGCACTCCTAAACCCCTGCGGCTAGTCTATCCCTTTATTCTACATCTTTTTCAAAGAGAACGCTATGCTGGGAGGGAAGGGGGTCAACAAAGGAGCTGCTGGCTGTGGAAGACGGCTTCGATCCGCTGTTCCATTAATTCCTCATCTTCGACATGGCTGGAAAGCTGAAAAGACTGATTGTGTAAAAGGCTCTTAAGTAAGTCGTTCAGAAAGTCTCCGATATACACCGCTTCTTTTTTCTTAATCCATGATTTCAGCTGGTCCTTATCTTGAATACCAAACCGCTGAAGGTCCATCCATTCACCGTACAGGGCGGGAAGTTTCACCCAGAGCGTTTCCCCGTTTTTCCGGACAAGGAGGTGATGATCGACATATTCCACAGAGGCTTCCCTCTCTGTCCCCTGCACGTGGTTTTCCTTATCTTCCTTTTGGAAAAAGTGTTGAAAATTACTGTTGCGGCCGACATACATATATAAGAAATCACTCTGATTCGTTTCAATAGGATCGACCCCGATCACTTCCACGCCTTCCTGAAGAAGATAGGATGTGATATGAAATCCAATCCAGTGAAAACACGGCTGGACGGTTACAAGCATAGAAAATCACTCCTTCTTTATCTTCCTACATCCTATTCCACCTGATGTCTTTTCATGAAGCGATTTCATATTTCTTTTTTTTCGACATTCTGCTACTATAGAAATAGATTGCGTAAATGAGGTGAGTAACGATGCGGATGATATGGACAATTCTATGGGCTTTTGTATTAAGTTTTATGTCAGCGTATGTGATCAGCAACATGGCCGGAGGCAGTTTCGCTTTCAGTCAGGTGATTGTGATGACCATTCTTTTCACATTAGCCGCTGTTGTACTTGGGGACGGTCTGATCAAGGACGAAGCTTGAGCCAAAACGCTGCTATCTTCGGATGGCAGCGTTTTTATGTGTCTGAATAGCTGAAGATATGAATAAATAGACCGATTGTACATAAAAATCAATCAACGATATAGTGGATAAAGCTATGGTTGATCTAGGTGTAGGAGGAGAAAAACATGGAAGAAATATGGCTGATTATTAAATACTTATTTCTCGGGATATTCCAGGGGTTTACCGAACCCATCCCGATTTCATCAAGCGGACACCTCGTTATCGTACAGGAGCTGCTCGGCTTAAACCTGAAGGGGCTCACCTTTGAGGTGCTCGTAAACTTCGGCTCTCTTGTCGCCGTCCTGATCATATACAGAGAAGATCTGATCCGTTTGATCAGAAACGGCATCGGCTATATCATGACGAGGGACAGCAGGCAGAAAGATGATTTTGATTTCATCCTGTACTTGTTTATCGGAACAATTCCTGCAGGTGTTCTCGGCGTTTTACTCGGGGATGCGATTGAAACCTTATCCAGTGTTCAGACCGTTGGAATCACACTGATCATTACAGGAATCGCCTTATGGCTGATCCGTAACATGAAGGGCAGAAAAGGTGACGGGCAGATGACGTGGAAGGATGCGCTCATCGTTGGTATCGGACAGGCGGTTGCCTTGATCCCAGGCATCAGCCGATCAGGAGCGACCATTGTTGCGGCTATGTTCCTTGGCATGAAGCAGGAAACCGCGCTGCGCTTTTCTTTTCTTCTGTTCATCCCTGTCAGTCTAGGGACGATGCTGCTTTCGGTAGAGGATGTCATTGCGGATGCCGGCGGTTCTACAGGTACGTGGATTGCCTATGTTCTCGCCTTTGCCGGCTCGGTAGTCGCTTCCTATTACTCTCTTCGCTGGTTCATGAACATTATGGAGCGGGGAAACTTAAAATACTTCGCTTTCTACTGCTTCATCGTCGGCGGACTTGTCGTTTTATTCTTATAAGTGTAAAAGAGGCGTTTCACACAGGTGTGAAACGCCTCTTTATTTTGCAGAAAAATCCGGTGGCTGTTCAAGAGCCCGCTCTTTCCACTCACCTCAATATGGAAGGGCGGGAATCCCTTCTTATTTCAGCCGCCGCTTACCGGAGGAAGAAAGGCAATCGTGTCGCCTTCTTCAATTTTATGTTCCTGACCGGCAAACTCTTCATTGACCGCGACCATACTTGTTTGAAGCTGTTCACTTGGGTAGACTTCAAAGACCTTCTTTTTCACTTCCTCCACCGTCAATCCGGCAAGATCCATGTTAACGTTTTCCGTACCGGCAGCTTCTTTCAATCCGGCAAAAAACAACAGCTGATTCATCGGCTTTCCTCCTTCGTCGGCACTCCAGGTTTTGTTTCCTTCTGATTCCCGATCCACTCTTCGCCATCTTCCCAGTGTTCTTTCTTCCAAATCGGGACAATTTCCTTAATCCGTTCGATGGCATACCGGCTTGCCGCATAGGACGCGTCCCTGTGCGGGGTGGAAACAGCAATCACAACAGCGATATCCGTAATATCAAGGCGGCCGGTACGGTGGGCCATCACCGTTGTTGTGCCCGGCCACTGCTTCTCTATCTCGTCTGCAATCTGTTGAAGCTTCTTTTCTGCCATGGCTGGGTAAGCCTCATAGTGTAAATAGAGTGTTTTTTTTCCTTTTGTAAACTCACGTACCGTACCAATGAACGTGTTGATTGCCCCTGCATCCCTACGCGTCACCCTGGAAATAATCTCGCCGGGAGACAAAGGTTCTTCGGTCACCCATACTTGTTTACCGTTCACGGCTCTCCTCCCCTTTCGCCAGACGATAGACCTTCGACAGACGCTTTCTCCAGTCTTTCAGTGCAACCACTGGAAAAGGAACGCCCGCGGTCATCGCTTCATTCCATGTAATGACCAGCTGGATATTGTGCAGTTGATCGAGCAGTTCCAGATCTTCTTCCCTTTTGATGATGACAGCTTTCGGGTAGGCTTCGTTCTTATACCCTTCTACAGCAATTAAATCGGGATCAAACTGGCGGTATAAAAAAATAAGCTTGTCGAGCGTATAGTCCTCTTGATGGGACAGCTCAAGCTGAAAACGGCCGGGACTGTCGACCCCTGTCATAAAGGAACCCGCCTCATGAAGGCGGTAGCTGTCTGTTTCATGATGCATCACCTTCAATGGTTCTTCATGGGTATGACGTTTGATTGCGGCTACTTTTTCTTCCCGCTCTGCTCCAAAAGCAATCAAGTCGGAGAGCAGGGATGTTTTTCCGCTGTTTTTATACCCGACGATTTGGAAAACCGGCGCTTCTTTCATATCGTTCCCTCCCTCTCGTATTCACGAGCAGGCACTGCAAGCTTCCTTATCCCAATCCAAATGCTTTACTTATGTAAAAACCCCTGCCGCATTTCATACGGCAGGGGGCTCACCTTTCATCAATCCGGAATTCCAAGAGCGATTTTCGCATAACGGCTCATGCGGTCCTTCGTCCAAGGTGGATTCCAAACAATGTTTACGGTAATCTCATTCAATTCAGGCAGATCAGCAAGTGCGCGCTTAACGTCCTGCTCAATGTGTCCTGCGAGCGGGCAGCCCATGGCGGTCAAGGTCATTGTCACCTTTGTGTCTCCGTTGTCTTCTATATCAACACCATAGACAAGACCGAGGTTGACAATATCAATGCCGAGTTCCGGGTCAATGACATTCTCAAGGGCGCCCATTGCGTTTTCTTCCAATGCAGTTGTACTCAATTTACTTCCCCCTTCACAGTATTTCAAACTCTATTATAAACAAAATATTGGAGATAATAAAATAATCCCGCTGTTACAGCACAAGTTCCAGCCAATTTACCATTTCAACCATTCCGAACCGGCTTACTTTATGGTCCCGTCCCACTTCCCTCAAGAAACGGATGTTTTCTGGATTTTTATACTGTTTGATCGCTTCGTTATAGAAGTCGTACGAATGCTCAAACGGTACGACTGGATCGGCATCTCCGTGCCAGAAGAACAAGGGCCGTCCAAACAGTTTGTCCATCTGTCTGGAGAGGTCGATGCCTGCCAGGGAATCATACATCTCATCCAGATCCTCCTGACTGAGCGGCACATGAAGACCTGCCTTTTCAGCTCCTTTGATGGTGCGCTCTGCAAAGTCCACAATTTTCGGCGACCCCATCATGACCGCTGACGCCTGGATCCATGGATACATCGTCAAAGCTGCACTTGTCGTGATTCCACCCATGGATGTGCCTCCTACGCCGATACGACGGTCAAGGATCAGATCAAGGCGGTCAAGTTCATCCTTTAGATCCTGCAGATCTTTCAGGTTTTGATAAACGATGTCCCAGAACTTCATATCGAGTTCCTTTTTTGAAAGATCCTCTTCCCTCTCTCCGTGAAAGGCGCTGTCCGGCAGAACTACACGGTAGCCCTTCTGCGCGAGCATATAAGCCTGTGGAAGATTGTGCTCCTTCGCACTTGTAAAGCCGTGAAAATAAATGAATACAGGGAGCGGCTGGTCCTGTTTTTCTGTATCTACAATGGTAAGTGCTGGTACGTTTTTGTATGAATTACGGTATATCCCTATCATTGCGGCTGGTTCCTTTCTGATAATCTTTACTTGGCCTTAAGGCATGTTTAATAAAAACGGTCTATAATTTATCGTAACACTGCGGTTCTTGATTGGAAAGTGTTAGGTCATCAAGGAGGATATTCTTTACAATCCATGACCTGACCGATAAACTATACATACAAAATGAGGTGAATAGTATGGAACAGCATTTAATTGCATTGGATTTAGACGGTACCCTATTGACTGATGAGAAAAAAATCAGTGAAAAAACGAAGGGGATCGTCCAAAAGGCTATGGATCAGGGACACATCGTTGTCATCGCTACAGGCCGTCCACACAGAGCAAGCATTGATTATTATCATGAGCTTGGACTGGAAACACCGATGGTCAATTTCAACGGGGCACTGATTCATCATCCTTCCGATCACCGCTGGGATGCGATCCACTCTCCTTTAGGGATCCGCACCGCGCATAAAATCATTCATACCTGCCAGGAACTGGGCGTCAAAAACATCCTGGCAGAAGTAAAGGATCAAGTATACCTTGACCAATATGACGAGGACATCATGAGTATTTTCCAGACGAAAAATGATCCGATTACGGTCGGGCGTCTGCAGGCCAACTTAAAAGATGATCCGACTTCCATTCTCATTCATCCTGAGGAGGAAAAAATTAAAGCGATCCGCGCGCAACTGGATGAACACGCTGCCCTGATCGACCACCGCAAATGGGGCGCTCCCTATCACGTAATCGAAATTGTAAGGGCAGGGCTGAACAAGGCGGTCGGCCTGGATAAGATCTCCCGTTATTTCCACATCCCCCAGGACCGGATTATCGCTTTTGGTGATGAGGATAATGATCTTGAAATGATCGACTATGCCGGAGTAGGCGTTGCTATGGGAAATGCGATCAACGAATTGAAGGACGTCGCCAATCACATCACCGGCACGAACGAAGAAGACGGCATCGGGGCTTTTCTTGATCAGTATTTGAGCCTTAATAAACGTGCGATCTAAAGGAAATGGTTTCCTCGGTTAAAGCCACTGCTCTCAGCCATACTAAGCTTGAACGTGAAAGCGTTCAGGCTTTTTTTATGACAGGAGGGTCTTGTCATGGAGCAGCGTAAGCAGGACAGCCGCAAAGACAACAGCCGGGTGGAAGTGGAGACATTTGACGAAAGCATCATGGAGCCGCAAAGGCTGACAGATGCAGATCGTAAACAAATGGAAACCGACCGGCATACAGTAGGAGGGTTTTAACCATGGAGAAAAACCTTTTTGAAAATGCGCGCGATGCAGTCAACCGTTTCACCCAGCGTGGCGGAAGACATGATGCTACGAGCCAGCAGGATATGGAGGCGGCCAGACAAGCGATCCAATCTGCCTATAGCCAATGTTCACAACAGGAGAAACAACAGCTACAGCAGTTGGAGCAGCAGATGGAAGCCCATCATAACAACCTGCAGTAAATTTTTTATTCAGATCGGATTGATTTCCGTCTGTCCGGGGTATATCAGAAGTGCCCCCCTAATGATTTAATAAAAAAGAAAAACACCCGTCCTGCGGGTGTTTTTCTCAGCTTGTAGAGAAATCTCTGTTTCTTTATAAGCTTTTTTCTTTCTTACCCCCAGGAGCGAAAGCCCCTTCTCTTTCCGCGGACGAGTGGACGAGCGCCCGAGTTTCCTCGCAAAACCCACGCTCGGCGATCTCGGACCACTCGTTCTTACGCAGGAGTGGAAGGGGCACCGCTCCTTGGGCGTTTTTTAACATCGAAAAAGACTCTCCTTCACCCCGCTCACCCTTGCTTGATGGAGGACAATCTTTTTCATTTTCCGGCAGGCAGCCGCTATCAGCGCCTGTTCTTTCCCTTTTTGTTTTCCACAAAAGCGGTAATAGCGCAGCCCATGCGTTTTCTTGAATCTGCGAACCTGCTTAGTGCACAATCTCTCTCCTCTATATTCTAACGTCGGCACGAGGAGCGTTCGGTGGTGACGCCTGCGGGAACAGCGCGAGCCGAAGATCCACTTGGTCCAATGGTTTTCTTGACCAAGTTAGTTGAGGCCGTGCCCGCGGCAAGCATCCACCGATAAGCGGAACGTGTCCCCTCAACACGACATGCGGCGAACTCTGACTGGATAACACAGGCTTTTTCTTCGGACTGCCGGATTGAATTCCGGCAGTCCTTTTTAGTGGGTTCCAAAAACTTCTGCGCTTTTCCTGAAACCCCCCCTCCCCCACCTGTATACAATAGCTGTAAGGAGGCGGAGAGAAATGGAACAGGATCAGACTTTCGGTTTATGGGTGACCGCTGCAGGGACAATCGCCTCGGCTGTCAGCATAACCATTGATAATGACGACCTCGATCTCATCGGTAACGTTCTTCAAGCATCCGGAAACGGGCTTGCTGCCAATGAAGACGGAACCTTTACACTCCGTACAGCCGGAAGCTTGATCCAGGCCTCAGGAAATACAGCCATCGTCTACAGCCTGCTCGCGGATCTGCCGGAAAACGAGGAGCTGACCCTGGTCATCCAGGGAAATCTTTTACAGGCACTCGGCGGAACCATCGCCTTTTCCGAAACTTTGAAAGGCCCCGCCAGTCGTTTTTCCGTCTATACTTTGAACGGTCAGCTGATGGAAGTCATCGGGAATTCCATGCAGGCCGTCGGGTCAGGAAAAGAACGGCGCGGGGAGGAAGCCCCCTCCCTCAACCTGATCGGCAGCTGGATCCAGGCCGGAGGAGCCGTTTTGTCCGCCCTGGCCGCTGAGGCGGATCGCATTCACGAGAAAAAGACGGGGAAGACCCCGCCTTTTACGTAAAACGATCATAGGATTTTTTCAAGGTCACGGCATAAAGGACATGACCGATCAGCCAGAAGAGAACGGCGGATCCATCTGTCACCGGTGGTGTTTCCTTAAGAGCAAGGATGGTAAGCGGGACATAAGTTAAGGCGGCAGGCGCTGTCAAAAGAGCCGCTGCCCGCCAATGGTTCCGGGACGTATTTTTGACCCGGTACATAAACAGCCACACATACACCAGACCGATGATCCAGGATATGATCATATGAAAAAACCACTCCATAAGTACCGGCCAGTCAATACTTCCGAACCACGGAATAAAGTCTACGTTCATCAACAGCGTATACACTTTATCCCCCGTAATCTTCTCGACGAACCACATGTACAGGCCAAGGACAATCCCAGATGTCGTTCCGATAAACAGTCCCCATCGAATCATAGGCTTCCTCCAGGTTTAATAGGCTTCCTGCTTCCTAAGTTCCCTCAGAAGATTTTCTAAAACCTGTCGAAGCTCCCGGTAATCCCCTTCAAGCATACGGAAATACATCGCTCTCATAAAATGTTTGCTGTTGTTGATAATGATGTCTTCCTTAGGGTCCTGCCACCCGTCTCTTATATAAAGGAGGGTCTCCAGCCATTCCATCCGCTCCACATGGTCAATTTTGCGGAACATCATCAATACAGCGGTGACCATTCTTTCTTCTTCATCAAAAAGGTAAGGCTGGTCGATGAGAAACTGTTCCCGGATGACGGGAAGCATATGGAGAATTTCCTCACGGGTAATTTCCTCACAGGCGGCTGTACTGTAAATCGCATCCGCCGCATGAGCCATGGCGTGGGCCCATCCCTTCCCTTCCACATAACCTCTGTGGTCTTTTTCCTGCTGCATGTATTTCTTCAAATGCTCCCACACCCGGTGGACATCCTCTTCCTTCAGGAAAGGAGCTTCCCTGTGCTTCTGCATAATGGGCGGAATCAGTAAAACGGAAAAGCTCCGCTTAAATACGGCATCTTCCTCCTGCTTGGACGTACCGATTCTGTAAAACAAATAATTTTTATTTAAGACGGACTGAAGTATATTTTTCAACTGGTCATTCGAATAATGACCACGCTCAATAAACGTTGTAAAAATGGAGTGGATCAGGTTATCTCTCAACTCAGGATGTACCGTTCCGATTTTCTGAAGCATCATCGTCGTCAATTCCTGCAGGTTCTGCCCCTCTGGAAGAGCATAATCGTTTTCTTTAATCGGCTGCAGAACTTCAATTAGTTTCGTTTCCATCTTCCACACCTCCTCAAACATTGCTCTCATTGTACCACAGATATTCCCATCCCACGCCTGATAACGTTTAGGAGTTTTGATTACATGATTTTTTTGATAGAATAGGAGCAGATGGAACAGAGGAGGATAATCATATGGCTATACAAGTACAGGAAACACCCAATCCGAATGCACGCAAGTTCACGACGGAATCCATGATCTTTCAGGGAGACGGCAGTGTGTCCGTGATGCCGGGGCAGACAAGTGAGCACAAAATCATGAACGATCTAATGGAGCTGGACGGTGTCGATAACGTATTCGGCTTCCAAAACTTCATCACTGTGAACAAGCTTCCACAGGGAGACTGGGATGAACTTACACCGAAAGTGAAAAGCACACTGGAAGAATACGGATATTAAAAAACAGCCCTGCCGTTTAGAACTGAACTGTACCCCATAATATGGACAGTTTATAAAAAGAGCCTTAGGCAGCTAAGAGATGGCCTCGGTATTGTACCGGGGTCATCTTATTTAACTTCCACTGATATCTCTCGTTATTATATTTACTTATATAGTTGTTCACTTCTTCTTTTAGTTGGTTAAAGCTCTCACATGCTTTATGATCCACCATATCTTTCAAATGACCAAAGAATGATTCCATTGGGGCGTTATCCCAACAGTTTCCTCTGCGGGACATCGACTGGAGAAGGCCAGCTTTTTTCACTCTAGATTGAAAATGAGGGTGAGTGTAATGAAAGCCTTGATCTGAA